>CAVYNO010000034.1:0-6804 GCA_963769825.1 uncultured Acidimicrobiales bacterium | reverse complement strand
ACCACGATGGCCGGCGCCTCGGTCCCGCCGTCGATCTCGAAGACCTTGCCGGTCACCCAGGAGGAGGCGTCGGACGCCAGGTAGAGCACCGCGCAGGCGATGTCCTCGGGCTCACCGGGTCGCCCCATCGGGGTTCCGGCCAGGAACTGTGCCCGCAGGGAGTCGTCGGTCAGCACGACATCGAGCGACCGGGTGGCCACCCCGCCCACGTCGAGGGCGTTCACCCGCACCCTCGGCGCCAACTCCGGCGCCAGGTTCCGGGTCATCCTGTCGAGGGCGGCCTTGGCCGCGCCGTAGGCGACGAACATCGGCTGGGTCATCGAGGCCGACCGCGACGAGATGTTGACGATCGATCCGTGGCCGACGGTGTCCACCATCCGGCGGGCGGCCAGCTTGGACAGCGTCAGGGGCGCGGTGACGTTGAAGGCGAAGGTCCGGGCCATGAATCCTTCGCTGGTGTCGAGTGCGGCGCGGGGCATCGCCCCTCCGGCGTTGTTGACCAGGATGTCGAGCCGACCGAACTCCTCGACCGCCCGGGCCACGCAGTCGCCCGCACTCGGCCTCGACGGTCACATCGGTGGGGACCACCAGTGCCCGGCGCCCGCGGCCCCGGACCTGCCCGGCCACCTCGTCGAGGTCCGACCCGGTACGGGCCGCCACCACCACGTCGGCACCGGCCTCGGCCAGGCCGATGGCGATGCCGCGGCCGATCCCGAGGCCGGCCCCGGTCACGATGGCCGTACGACCCGTGAGGTCGAATCGGTCGAGGATCACGATCGTCGGCCGGAGTGGTCCGGGGGTCGAGGAGAGGGTCGGTCACTCATCTCGGGCATCCCTGTCGTCCGTGGATGTCAGCCATGCATTTCGGTGGAGCATGTCGGTCGAGCATCGTGCGGCGTCCTCGGTGTCGGTTCGTGCGGACGGGTCCGTCCGCATCCTGCCACCGACGGGAGCCACCGTGGCACGGGTCCGGGTCGGTACCGCGGGATCAGCACCACGTGGTGCGCAGCGGGTTGCGATTTCCGCTCATCAGGTCCCGGCAAGTGTCGGGATCGTGAACATATACTCGCCACCAGGTACGCGGACCGGTTCAGACGGAGGCGGCGATTGGTGCCGCCGTCGGAACCGGGCGGGTGCCGGACGTTTCCGACGCAGGGAGACACCTGACGTCGGGCGACGGTGTCCGACCGGATGCCGCCACGGATAGGCCGGTCCAGCCGGTCGGAATGGGGGAACACCATGCGGATCACCAAGAGCCGGGCCCTGGTGCCCCTGTTGCTGGCGGGCGGCTTACTGGCCGCGGCCTGCGGGAGCAGCAGCTCGTCGTCCACCACCACCACGACCTCCGGGGGCTCCTCGGGCGGCGCCACGGTGTCGGTCACGACCTTCAACAAGAACTTCACGACCATGACCGATCTGAAGTCCGTCACCTCGGCCGGCCACGGCAAGGTCGCCGTCATCCTGCCGGACACCGTGTCCTCGGCCCGCTACACCGAGTTCGACGCCCCGTACCTCACCCAGGCGTTCGCGGCCGCCGGGCTGAGCACGTCGGACACCATCATCCAGAACGCCCAGGGCAGCGACTCCACGCAGCTGACCGACGCCCAGTCGGACATCACGTCGGGGGCCACCGTGCTGGTGGTCGACCCGCTCGACGCCGGTGTCGGCACCTCGATCGAGTCGTACGCCACCGCCCACGGCGTGCCGGTCGTCGACTACGACCGACTGGTGCTGGGCGGCAGCCGCAAGTACTACGTGAGCTTCGACAACGTCAAGGTCGGCACGCTCATCGGTAACGGCATGGTCTCCTGCATCGCGTCGTGGAAGGTGGCCAAGCCCACGTTGGCGGTCATGGTCGGTTCACCGACGGACAACAACGCCACGCTGTTCGCCCAGGGCTACAACGCCGTGCTCAAGCCGCTCGTCACCGCGGGCACCTACTCGGTGGTGGCCAACCCGGCCGGCACCTGGGACCCGCCGACGGCGCTCACCGAGTTCCAGCAGGCCTACACCGCCCACCCGACGATGAACGCGGTGCTGGTCCCGAACGACGAGAACGCCGCGCCGATCATCTCGTACCTCAAGACGCTGAACATTCCGGCCAAGAAGTTCCCGGTGACCGGACAGGACGCCACGCTTGATCGGTATCCAGAACGTGATCTCGGGCTACCAGTGCGGCACGGCCTACAAGCCCATCTACCTCGAGGCCCAGGCGGCCGCCGCGCTGGCCCTGTACCTGCGGGCCGGCAAGACGCCGCCGGCCGGCCTGGTGAACGGCTCGGTCAAGGACACCACGGCCAACGTGAACGTGCCCTCGTCGCTGCTGGTCCCCGAGTGGGTCACCCCGACCAACGTGCAGTCCACCGTCGTCGCCGACGGATTCGTCCCCGCCTCGCAGCTGTGCACCGGTGCCTACGCAGCCGACTGCACCACCTACGGGATCCACTGACCGGGTGCGCACGCCGAACGTGACCGGTCCTCCGCGACGATGAGCGTCGTCACGGAGGGCCGGGCCACCGGCGGGCCCGACGGGTCCGCCGGTCCCCTGCTGAGCCTGCGGGGCATCTCCAAGCACTTCGGGCCCGTGCATGCGCTCAACGACGTCGACCTCGACGTCCCCGCCGGCCAGATCACCGCGCTGGTCGGGGACAACGGGGCCGGCAAGTCGACGCTGATCAAGACGATCGCCGGCATCTGGGCACCGACGTCGGGCACCATCAGCTGGGAGGGCCGGCCGGTGGAGATCCGGACGCCCAAGGAGGCCGACAACCTCGGGATCGCCACCGTGTACCAGGACCTCGCCCTGTGCGACAACCTGGACATCGTCCAGAACATGTTCCTCGGGCACGAGGACCTCACCCACCGGCTGCTCGACGAGACGCGCATGGAGCTCACCGCCAAGCAGACGCTGGCCGACCTCTCGGTGACCACCGTCCAGTCGGTCCGCCAGCTGGTCGGCTCGCTCTCGGGCGGCCAACGCCAGTCGGTGGCGGTGGCCCGTGCCGTCATGCGCGACGCCCGACTCGTCATCATGGACGAACCGACCGCCGCCCTCGGCGTGTCCCAGACCGCCCAGGTGCTGGACCTGATCCACACCCTCGGCTCGCGGCGGCATCGCCGTCATCGTGATCTCCCACAACCTCAACGACGTCTTCGAGGTGGCCGACCGTCTGGCCGTGCTCTACCTCGGCCGCCTGGTGAGCAGCGGACCCATCGGCGAGTACGACCGCCAGCGGGCCGTCGAACTCATCACGACCGGTCGCAGCGACGACGACGGACCGGCAGGCCCCGTCACGACCGACACGGAAGGCTGAATCCATGGCGACCGACGAGGAGCAGGGCACGGCCGAGAGCGCCCGCCCGCTGCGGACCGACATCCCGGGCACGGCATCGGTCGAGCCGGACGACGACACTCCGGTGACCCAGCCCGCACTCCCCGAACTGAGCGGATCGCTGGGCGAGTACATCCGGGTGGTCGGCAAGCGGATCCGCAGTGGCGAGAGCGGCGTGCTCCCCGTCCTCGGCGGCCTCATCCTCCTCGTCATCATCTTCCAGGTCCAGGACTCGGTCTTCCTGTCCGCCGGGAACCTGGTCAACCTCCTGGTCCAGGGCTCGGTGTTCGTCCTGCTGGGCATGGCCGAGATCTGGGTGCTGGTGCTCGGGGAGATCGACCTGTCGGTCGGCTACGTGGCCGGCATCGGCGGCACCGTCACGGCCATCCTGCTCGACCACCCACGGGCTCCCGTGGTGGGTCGCCATCCTCGGCGGCATCGCCGCCACCGCCGCGATCGGCGCGGTCTGGGGCACGCTGGTCATCCGGCTGCGGCTGCCCTCGTTCGTGGTCACCCTGGCCGGCCTGCTCGGCATGGAGGGCGTGCTGCTCTACCTGGTCAACGCCAACGGCACCGGCGGGACCATCCGGATCACCGATCCGGTGCTCATCGACATCGCCAACGGCAACCTGAGCACGGCGGCCGGCTGGATCGTCATGATCGTCGTCGGTGGCGCTGGTCGGCGGGGTCATCGTTCTGCCGGGACCGTCACCGCCGGACCAGCGGACTGGTCGCCCCACCGCTGGTCGTCTCCGTGCTCAAGATCGTGGTCATGGCCGCCGCCGGCGTCGCGCTGGTCCTGGTGTGCAACACCAACCGGGGCGCGCTGCATCCCCGTGCAGGGCGTGCCCTACGTCGTGCTCGATCGTCCTCGGGGTCCTGGCGGCTGTGGACGTTCCTGCTGGGCCGCACCCGCTTCGGCCGCTACCTCTACGCCATCGGCAACAACGCCGAGGCGGCCCGCCGGGCCGGCATCAGCCTCGGATGGAACAAGCTGTGGGCGTTCACCCTCACCGGACTGCACGGCCGGGATCGCCGGCGTCGTCTACGCCTCGCGGCTCGGGTCGATCTCCAACAACATCGACGGCGGCACCCTCGTGCTGTACGCCGTGGCCTCGGCGGTCATCGGCGGCGCCAGCCTGTTCGGCGGCCGGGGCAAGATGGTCTACGCCCTGCTCGGCGGCCTGGTCATCGCCACCATCTACAACGGCATGGGCCTGCTCGGCCTGGCCGCCGTCGTACCAGTACATGGTCACCGCCCTGGTGCTGCTGGCCGCGGTCACCATCGACTCGCTGGCCCGCCGGGGGCGCACCGCGGGCGAGTGAGCGGCACCGGGCCACCGGGCCGTAGGATCGGTTCGGCCGGGGAGCGGTGGGACCCGGCGGCCGTCCCGGGGCGATGGACCGGGACGGCGGAGGAGGGAGCGCGATGACCACGCAACTGCCCGACCGGGCCGAGATCGATGCCACCTGCAAGGTGATCGACGACCACTGCCCGAGCATCTACACCTGGCAGTACGAGCGCGACCCGGCCGCAGCTGGTCACCCTCTACGACAAGGCCGCCCACTCCCAGTGGGTGAGCGTCACCGACCTCGACTGGTCCATCGATGTCGACCCCGAGTCGCTCGTCGACCTCGAGCCCCCAACCTCCGGCTGATGCGCGAGGTCACGCAGCATGCCCGGGTCGCCCATCGCCTCGTGGGGCGATGCCGAGCTGCGTGCAGCTCGGCATCGAGATGTTCACCGCGCTGCTCAGCCAGTTCATGCACGGCGAGCAGGGGGCCATGATGACGGCGGCCAAGATCGTCGACACCGTCCCGTGGATCGACGCCAAGTACTACGCCGCCACCCAGACCATGGACGAGGCCCGCCACACCGAGGTGTTCGCCCGCTACATCGACGAGAAGGTGGGCGAGGCCTACCCGATGAACCCGTACCTCGAGGCCCAGATCATCGGCCTCCTCGAGGACAGCCGGTGGGACATCGCCTACCTCGGGATGCAGATCGTCATCGAGTCGCTGGCGCTGGCCGCCTTCGGCGACATGGCCCGGCGGACCGAGGAGCCCCTGCTGAAGCAAGCTCCTCCGCTACGTCATGGCCGACGAGGCCCGCCACGTCGCCTTCGGGATCCTCTCGCTCGGCGAGTACTACGAGCACCTGTCGGCCGCCGAGCTCAAGGACCGCCAGGACTTCCTCCTCGAGCACACGGTGCACGCCCGGGCCCGCTCGACCACCCCCGAGGTGTGGGAGCGGATGGGGGTGCCGGTGGGGGCGGTGGTGCCCTTCATCATGGAGGCGGCGCCGCCGACTGGAGTCGTCCCCGTTCCAGAACTTCCAGAACGGGTTCTTCGCCAAGCTCGTCCCGAACGTCCGCGCGCCTCGGCCTGCTCGACGCCAACGACGGCTACCTGCGCGAGCGGTGGGGCGCGGCCGGCCTGCTCGAGTTCGAGTTCGCCGACGACACCAGCGCCGACTACGACACCTACGACGCCGTGGCCGCCGACCGGTCGGCCGGAGGCGACTGACTCCATCGCCGCCGACCGCCGGTCCGGCCGGTGGCGGGTGGGTCCGGTGGCGTACGGTGATCGTGCAGCGATGATCGGTGCCGCGGGCGACGACGAGCCCGGGGCCGGACCCCGGGGGTGACGTGGACGAGTCGAACGTAGCCGGTGGAGCCGAGCCGCTTCGCCCCCGACCTGCTGGCCGGCCGGGTCGCCCTGGTGACCGGCGGGGCCACCGGCATCGGCAAGGAGATCTGCCGGGTCCTCGGCGCCCACGGCGCCCGCGTCGCGATCGCCAGCCGCAAGCAGGACAACCTCGAAGCCGCCCCAGCCGAACTGTGCGCCGAGGGGATCGACGTCTCGCTTCGGCATCTGCGACGTCCGCGACGCCGAGGCGGTGCGGGCGGTGGTCGACGGAGTGGTCGACCGATCGGGGCGCGCTCGACATCGTGGTCAACAACGCGGCCGGCAACTTCCCCGCCCCGATCTCGGCCATCTCGCCCAACGGGTTCAAGGCGGTCGTCGACATCGACCTGCTCGGCACCTACAACGTGACCAAGGCGGCGTTCGATGCCTGGATGCGGGACCACGGCGGATCATCGTCAACATCACCGCCCCCTTCGACAGCGGGGCGTGGTGTACCAGGCCCACGTGGCCGCGGCCAAGTCCGGAGTCGACTCGCTCACCCGCACCTGCGCGGTGGAGTGGGGCCCCTACGGGGTCCGGGTCAACGCCATCGCCCCGGGCTCCATGCTGCGGCACCGAAGGCGTGCGCCGTTCGCCGCGGCGGTGCCAGCGGCGATGTCCGCCGAACCGACCAACCCGCTTGGTCGCCATGGGTCACGGCTCCGACATCGCCTACTGGTGTTGTTCCTCTGCAGCCCGATGGCCCGGTTCATCTCCGGCCAGGTCATCGCCGTCGACGGGGCCGGTTCGGCCGACATGCTCCGCCTGGGGGCCGGCCCGATCT
>CAVYNO010000033.1:0-11618 GCA_963769825.1 uncultured Acidimicrobiales bacterium | reverse complement strand
CGAAGCTCCTATCACTTGTCAACCCCTCTTTTGGGGCTCGGGAGTGAAAACAGCGGACAGAACATTGATGAGTCACTCGAGTTCGAGGACAAGCTCCTATTGGGTCACGCGTTTTCAAGATCGTGGGGCCCGGGCTGAGGGTCGGCGAATCGCTGGATGGTCAGACCCGAAGGACGACAGAACTGGGAATAGCCAGACCGACAGCTCGGGGACCTATCCGCGAGGTAGGAAACGGTAGACCTCGCGGGCGACGTAGCGCTTCAAGATGCGGATGACCTCATGCTTGGTCTTTCCTTCTTTGACGCGACGCTCGAAGGAGAGCTGGGTCTCGGGGTGGTGGGCGATGCGCACCATGACGATGCGCCACAACGCGCTGTTGGCCTGGCGGTCTCCGCCATCGTGAGCCTTGACCCGGCCGCTCGTCTTGCCGGACCCCTTCGGGATGGGCGACACGCCGCACAGGTGGGCCCAGGCCGCCTCTGAGTGCAGGCGCTCGGGGTTGTCGCCGGCCGCCATCACCAATGCCGCTGCGGTGTCGGGACCGACGCCGAAGAGGCCCAACAGGTCGGGCACCGTGGCGACGAGGAGGGCCTCGATCCGTTGGTCGAGCTCGGCCAGCTCGTCGTCGAGCGAGCTGATCCGATGCGCCAGTGACGACAACGACGCCTTGGTGGCAGCGGTCACCGGATCGGCTGAACGGGTAGGTCGAAGCTTGATCCCTTCGGCCACCAGTGCCGGCGCCGACAGACCCTTGAGGCGGCAACGGAGCTGTTCGGGAGCCGTAAAGCCGAGGTGGCGCATCTGGATGATCGCCTTGACCCGGGCCTGACGGGCCGAGCGCTTGGCGACAACGAGGACTCGGATCGCCTCGACTGCGCCGTCCCTCGACTTTGGGCTGCCGGTGGCTCGGCCGCTCAGTGCGGCCCGGGCTGCTTCGATGGCGTCGAGTGGATCCGACTTGCCGGTCCGCCGGCGCTTCTGTCGATCCGGTCGGTCTACTTCGATGACCTCGACTCCAGCTCGGCGCAGGTGGCGGGCCAGTCCGGACCCATAGGACCCGGTGCCCTCCACGCCGATCTTGGTCACGTCCCCAAAGGTTTCAAGCCATCTCAGCAGCGCCTGGTAGCCGACCGCATCGGTGGTGAAGTTCTCTGATCCGAGCACCCCACCCAGGGGATCAAGCGCCGCGGCGACGTGAACGTCACGATGGGTATCGACACCACCGGTAATTCCGCGCGCAGCTTCTACGATGGTCATGGTCATCCCTTCTCTCAAAGTGTTGAGGGATGGCACGGCCGTCCCGGATCGGAGCGACGGGCGGTCTGGGTTGTTCGAGCAACCCGGACCAATCACCCCAACTCGGAGACGGGACGTGCCGGTTTCAATGTGCATCTGGAAGGTCTCGGTCGACGACACCCGAAGGCGTCTCTGGACTCCAAGTCAGGCCGAACCCAACCAGTGCTCCCGAAGCTATTAAGGACCAGCAGTAAAGCGGTGGACCCTCAGAGAAGTATCAATGTACTGGGATAGTCCCTCGGAACTCGACATCGATCCATGGGATATGGGTCGTTCTGGTGGAGGCGACGTGGGCGGTACTTGACCCTGACACCGTGTGAGGGTCTAGGAATTGGATTCGTCATGTTGAACATCGGTGAGTTCGCACGAATCGGGCAAGTCTCGCCTCGGATGCTTCGCCATTACGACGAGATGGGCCTGCTCAAGCCCAACTTCGTCGATCCACGGACCGCCTATCGCTCCTACGAGGTAGGGCAGTTGGGTCGCCTCCACCGCCTGATTGCCCTTCGAGACCTCGGCTTCACGCTGGATCAGATCCTTCAGGTGCTCGACGCCGAACCCTCCGTCGAGCAACTCCGGGGAATGCTCCAGCTTCGCCAGGCCCAGATCGAACGGGACGTCGACGCAGAGCAAGTCCGCTTACGCCGTGTGGATGCACATCTCCGAGCACTTGAAGGGAGCATCGCAATGTCCAGCCTCGACGTCGCAATCAAGCCGACCGATCCTGTCAGAGTTGTCGCGACGTCTGCCGTGGCCTCTGGGTTTGGCCACGAGAACTTAGGCCCGATCTTCGGTCGGCTCGTCCCGAAGCTGCTGGTTCATCTAGGCAGCTCAAACGCCCGTCCGGGGATCATGATCTCATGGTATGAGGATCCCTCTGACGACGGAAGCGTCGTCCTCCATGCGGGTTTTGATATCGGGGATCAAATCGTCGTCGAAGTCGACGGATTTGAAGTCGTCGACCTGCCGAGCATCACCGTCGCCTCGTATTTCCATCGCGAGTCGTTGGACCACATCGCGGATGTCTATGAAGCTCTCGTCAGCTGGATCGAGGACAGCGGCTATCACCTCACAGGGCGGAGCCGCGAGCTGTACCACGAATGGGATGACGAGAACCCAGAGCGCAGTGTCACCGAATTGCAGATGCCAATCGCATCTTGATGCCGCAGGTTCTCGCTCCGATCTGCGTCCTTGTCAGTCCCACCACAGGGCAGCGTGTCCCACCCGACTACGGGATTCTTGCCACTAGCCACCACGTGAGGCCGAATGGATCGTAGACACTCGCCGAACGCGAACCTTGTAGGCGGCCGGAGGGAGCATCCCCGGTCGCGCCAGCAGCCAATGCGCGGACGTAAGTGTCATCTACATCGGTGACGTAGAGCCGTAGCCCCACTCGTGGCAGACGCTGAACCTCTCGGTTGCCCGCATCTGGGTGCTCGCCCATCTCAAGGATCGTCTCGCCGACCTGCAGTTTTGCGTGAGCGACACCGCCCGCTGGGGTCGTGTGGCGCTCGAGTTCCGAGGCCTCGAAGACGCGACAGTAGAAGTCGATCGCTGCATCGGCGTTACTGACGATGAGGTACGGACGGACAGCCCGAAGACCGATGCTCTCGTAATCGGATTGCTGACTCCCGGCCATGCCCGACCTCCGATCTCACCCTTACGCAAGGACACCTGCGGAAGGTTTGAATCCGCAGTTTCCCACGATTCCCAGAGATCTGACCGGCTCCAAACGCTGCCCCTGATGTGCCGCAGGGTGGCACCCCGTCCCGGCGACGCTCCTATCACTTGTCAACCCCTCTCTTTGGGGCTCGGGAGTCAAAACAGCGGGCAGAACATTGATGAGTCACTCGATGCTCGAGGACAGGCTCTTATGAGGCCACGCGTTTTGAAGAGGGTGGACCGACCCGGCTGTGGGTCGGCGAGTCGCTGGAAAGTCAGCCCTGATCGGGCGACAGTACTGGGGAGAGCCAGACACCACAGCCGGGGACTTAGCCGCGAGGCAGGTACTTGTAGACCTCACGGGCGACGTAGCGCTTCAAGATGCGGATGACCTCGTGCTTGGTCCGTCCCTTCCTTGACGCGGCGATCGAAGTAGGCGCGGGTGTCGGGGTCATGGGCGATGCGGACCATGACGATGCGCCAGAGCGCGCTGTTCGCCTGGCGGTCACCGCCTTGGTGGTGGCGGACCTTGCCACTCTTTTGGCCTGACCCCGTCGGGATAGGCGACACGCCGCAGAGATGGGCCCAGGCTGCTTCTGAATGGAGGCGCTCGGGGTTGTCGCCAGCCGCCATCACCAGTGCGGCGGCGGTGTCAGGCCCGACACCGAAGCGATCGAGGAGTTCGGGCACCGTGGCCACCAGCAGTGCTTCGATCCGCTCGTCCAGCTCGGCTGAGTTCATCGTCGAGGCAACCGATCCGATGCGCCAGCGAGGACAACGACGCCTTGGTGGCGGCGGTCACCGTGTCGGTCGAACGAGTGGGACGGAACTTCACTCCTTCGGCCACCAGTGCGGTGACGCTGAGCCCCTTGAGCCGGCATCGCAGCTCCTCGGGAGCCGAAAAGCCCAGATGGCGCATCTGGATCAGCGCCTTGGACCTCGCCTGGCGGGCCGAGCGCTTGGCCACCACCAGGACCCGGATCGCTTCGATCGCACCGTCTCTCGACTTCGGGCTTCCGGTTGCCCGACCGCTGAGCGCCGCCCGAGCGGCTTCGACGGCATCGAGAGGATCGGACTTGCCACTGCGCCGTCGCTCGTCACGGTTGGGCCGGTCTACCTCGATCACGGTGACTCCCACCCGGCGCAGATGCCGAGCCAGGCCAGCACCATAGGAACCGGTGCCCTCCACGCCGATCTTGGTCACGTCGCCGAACGAACGCAGCCACTTGAGCAACGCCTTGTAGCCGGCAGGGTCGGTGCTGAACGACTCTGAGCCGAGCAGCCCGCCGAGCGGATCGAGGGCGGCGGCCACATGGACGTCTCGATGAGTGTCGACGCCACCGGTCACACCGCGTACAGCTTCTACAGTGGTCATGGTCATCCCTTCTCTCTATGTGTTTGAGGGATGGCACGGCCGTTCCGGATCGGAGCGACGGGCGGTCTGGGTTGTTCGTAGCAACCCGGACCAATCACCCCAACTCGGAGACGGGACGTGCCGGTTTCAATGTGCATCTGGAAGGTCTCGGTCGACGACACCCGAAGGCGTCTCTGGACTCCGAGTCAGGCCGAACCCAACCAGTGCTCCCGAAGCTATTAAGGACCAGCAGTAAAGCGGTGGACCCTCAGAGAAGTATCAATGTACTGGGGCACCTCCCAGAAAAGGCTTTGGAAGGCGGTGCATAGATCATCTGATGCAGGTAATAATCTCGTCGTGGAAATCCATTTCGAGGTAGGCGGCAGACCTGCGCTGTTTCAGCGGAACAGTTGGACCGGCAGAGTCGACCTCTCTGTCGGAGACCAGACCTTTCTCTTACAAGGTCCCTGGAGGCTTGGGACTCATTACCAACTGTCAACGAAGCGCACATGGAATCAAGAAGTTGGCGAACATCTGATCGAAATCAGGTCTGAGCGGCAGCGCTGGTTCGGCGGACTTCGCTCTGCTTCTTTCACCGTTCTGGTTGATGGCCAGGTCGTGACCCACCGAGAGGGCAAGTAACGGTTCACGCAGCGAATGTTTCCCATAGCCCTGGCGGTCGTGCCCCCGTGACCCGTGACCCCATCCCGGCAGTCGCCGAGTGTGGGGTATCCCCATGGTGTCGGATTGGGGCAGGCAACAACCGCGACGTCAGCTATTCACAGAGGGTCAATCGGCCGCACTGGGCTAGGAGTCCAAGGCGGAGAGTCTTGTCAACGTGTTTGTCAACGTGACCAAGCAATGCAGCACCCCAAAGGACCACAAGGGACCACAGGTAGGGGAGTGGGAAACGTCACCCGACCAGCCCACACTTATTTAGACCGCGTTAGACCACTTAACCTTCCGAGACTGGGGGTCAAGAGTCCCGGGTTCAAATCCCGGCAGCCCGACCAGTAGGGCTAGAACGCTTGACGGGGCATCGCCATCCACCCGTATCGATCGCCCCTCGCCCGGTCATCTGCCGCACAAGAGGGCCCGGGCCCCTTCGATCTAAGCGACGCGACTGCTAGGCTTGGTTTTAGCCGAACGGCTGGCCTTCGTTCGGACCTTCGCTGCCCTAGACCCCGGAAGCTGTCGCCAACTCTGGTTCTGGGCCTGATTGTGAGTGCGGTTATGTCCTCCGCCTCTAATGTGGTGTCGGATACGGATGAGGCCGTGGGTCGAGTCATCGTCGCCACACTGGCGTGGGGTGCTGCCCGCGAAGCTCTTGGTCACGCAGATGAGTTTGCTGACATGCACCCATCTGAGTTGTCAAGTTTTCGAGCGAATGCCGCGAGTGCCGAGGTGACCAGAACACAAGATGTAGTCAATATCGCTCTGGCAGTGGTCGGCTTCGGCCCATTTCTCGCCGACGACGATTGGTTCTGCCGTTGATGAAGGAGGACGACCCTCGGTGGAGACACCACAATCGGTTCCTGAAAACGAACAGCCATTGGGCGAGACAGAGCCAGCCGTATCTGTCAGCAGCGTCCGCCACACCCGCATTAGCGCGGCATGGACCGCCGTAGCTATTGCAGCGGTTCTTGGCGTCGCCCTCATCGCATTTGTGGTTCAGAACACGCAAAAGGTTCAGATCAAGTTCTTCGGAGCTAGTGGACACATTCCCTTGGTAGTGACGCTTCTTTCCGCTGCGATTGTTGGAGCACTGATCGTCCTCGTAGTGGGGATTTCTCGTATTGCTCAACTACGGCTATCCGCTCGACGGCGCTCGAAGCGAACAATGGACACTGAGAGGAACCCGAGGCCCTAGTCACGATTCTCGGGCGCCTTTGAGCCTCCCCCCACTCATTCAGGCCGTTCCCCTGCTACTGTGCTTGCAGCCGAGCATCCCGCCTTCGCTCGGACTTTCGCTGCCCTAGACCCCGGGAGAGATAGCCACTATTGGCCCCGGGCTCGATTGCGAAGTGCAGCCATGAACTCTGCTCTCGACAGCGATTATGGATTTCGGGCTGGGATGATTCGGCTCGAGCACCGGGCGATTCGATGATGAACGTCCTGGCCATCAGGGCCCTGGTCAATCTCAACGGGCCGGGCCGCTATCTGCACTGGGGCTTCATCCAGCTTTCGGTGGCCAACGCCCTCGTCATCGCCCTCATGGTGGTGGTGTTCGTCGGAGCGATTCTCATTCCGTTCCGTCGAGGCAAGAGGCGCAACCGATGAGCATCGAGACCGGCGCAGCACGCCCTTCGACCGACGCCGAATCCGATTCGAGGCAGTGGACGGCGAGAGCCCGGAAGGCTGCGGTGGCGGCCTTTCCACCTGAACGGCTCCTCCCCGACAGGCAGCCCGCGTACATGGCTTCGTGGATCTACGTGTTCGGGATCTTGACGCTGGTCAGTCTGGCCTGGGTGATCCTCACCGGCTGCGTCCTGGCCATCATGGGGCCCACCTGGTGGCACATCTCCTCGGTCGGCCTCTTCGTGAATTCACTGCACCTCTGGAGTGTCGAGGCCTTTTTCTTCTTCATGGTGATCCACCTGTGGGGCAAGTTCTTCATGGCGGCCTGGCGGGGCAACCGACGGCTGACGTGGATCACCGGGGTTGTGACCTTCGTGCTCTCGGTCGGTGCCGCCTTCACCGGCTATCTGTCCCAGCAGAACTTCGACTCCCAATGGATCTCCACCCAAGCCAAGGACGGCATCAACGCCAGTGGGGCCGGCGCCATCTTCAACGTCTTGAACTTCGGGCAGATGCTGATGTGGCACATCGTGCTCCTCCCGCTGGTCGTCGTCGCGCTCACC
The DNA here is from genome assembly GCA_963769825.1 of uncultured Acidimicrobiales bacterium. Lineage (GTDB taxonomy): Bacteria > Actinomycetota > Acidimicrobiia > Acidimicrobiales > RAAP-2 > Bog-756. The sequence goes on along the minus strand of CAVYNO010000033.1, from coordinate 4,445 downwards.
GGACTCCATGTGCTCATGGTGCGGCGTCGGGGCATTGTGCCGCCGTTCGTCATCGACGGCGAGGCGCCCAGTTCGGACCCCAACCCGTCACCTGCAGAGTCCGTGGGTGAGCCGTGAGCGCCATGAAGGGTGCGCACACGCCGCGTCGCTTCAATCCCGATCGTGACGTCGAGGACTGGCATGGTGCCTACGTCCCCTATGACATCTTGAAGGAGGCGCTCGTCGCCCTGTTGGTCGTCGGCGTCTTGATCGCCGGGTTGGCCATCATCTTCTCATCGCCCGACGAACATCCGGTCACCCTCAAGAGCTGGACGGCCAACGACCCGGTCGACTTCGCCCAGACGGCCATCACCGAACTCGACGGCACCAGTGCCGTCGCCACCTATGGACCCCCGTACAACGCCACGCCCGCTAGCTCCCAGTCGATCGGCTTCTTCTCGCCCGAGAAGTGGTTCGGGGTGCGCCATCCCGTGAACACGGCCCAGGACTTCGTGATCGATCCACTGAGGACCCTCCCCAACCGACCAGCGCTCACCGCTGTCCTCAATCGCTACACGTCAGCCCCATCGTCGGAGCAGGCACGGTGGACCGCGGCCTACGAGAAGGCGGTCACCGACGCCAGCTTTACCCACGGGGCCCTCCGCGTCCCCGCTGGTCGCTACGGACCGGTGGCGCCCATGATGAGCGCCTTGACCTCCATGGCCCGGAGCGGATCGCTCGATGGTGCGTTGCTCAGCTCACGCCAGTTCTACGACACCGACTACACCAAGCCGCTCCTCTACATCGCCGACGGGACCTATCTGGCCAACCTGGCAGGCCAACAGCATCTCCAGGGGAACCAGTGGGGGATGATGAACGAAACGGGGAGTTTCCCCGGTCAGGCCTGGCTGTGGCTCTACACCTTGTGGTACCAGGTGCCGCCCATGAACTCGTCCCCCAATGCCGACCTGCAGGTGTGGGCCATCATGATGGGACTCACCGTGCTGCTCGTCTTCTTGCCCTTCATACCCGGCCTCCGATCCATTCCGCGTTGGTCACGGGTGTATCGACTGATCTGGCGTGTCCACTACCAAGATCTGAAGAGCGGAGCCCTCGGCTAGCAAGTAACCCTCGGGGTTTAGCCCGTACGTTCGATGGCGGGCGAAGTGGCATCGATCACTCGGAGATCCCTCCTCAGCTGCGGGGGCACCGGCGAGGGACGGAGCGATATTCCTTCAGGTGAGTGGGACCAAGTGATGTGGGATCGGCCTTCGGGTTTTCGTTGTGTGCTCAGGCTCTGTGAGTGCAACCAAAACGCAACCGGCGCGCCCCATCCCTGCACCTTTGACCCGCCATGATTTGCTCCACATCACGATCCGCGGTTGTGGTCGTTCTGAGCGGGGCAACTACACCGTTGGTCGTGACGCCAATGAGGTATGGAGTGTCGGAATGGGAGGGCTTCGGCCCTCTCGTTTCGCGTGCAGGCTCGTGCAGACCTCAAGCATCCACCGTTGGATCTCGTGGATTGGCTACTTTTGCCGTGGGCTCCATCCCAATGAGAACAGCAAGCGGTCCGGCGTTAGCGCGCCGGCCGTTTGCGTCCTACGGCTCATCTAGTTCCGTGGAGAGTTGAGACCTTCCGACTGCACCGGCCGTCGGGCGGACCTGTCCGACGACGACCCCGAAGAGTGCACGTCTGCGAGTCGTACCCCGACCCGGGTCGACGTGAGGGCTGGGTGCGGACACGAAGCCATGATCCCTGGAGCTTTCATGCTCTATAAGCTTGGAGCCGTGTCTGACGGTCCGGTTGCCAGTGGTGAAGCTGATCTTTCCGAATACGAAAAGGTGGATGGAGCCTGGCGCGACCTCGGTCTCTCGGCACCTGCCCGACGAGCGCTCGTGAACGCCAACCTCTACAAGCTGGAGGACTTGGCGACTGTCTCCAGATCAGAGTTGAAATCCCTGCATGGAATGGGACCGTCCACCCTCAAGGTACTGATCCCGGCGATGGAGGCCCACGGGATCCCATTCAGGAAATAGACGCCCAGCACGCACCAGTTCGCCTTCGTGCCCGTCGCACCGGCACACCGGCATTCTGCCCCTCGAGAACTCTCCGCCCGGCCCAAGGCTTGCGGCACGATGGCGTGCCGTATGGCTGGGGCGATAATGAGCCAGGGGACTAGTGCGCCGCGGGCATCTACGGCTCGAAGTCGTACGTCGAGGTGCCGTTGACGCCACCGACGTTGACCGCGATGGTGAGCGAGTCGACGTTGCCCGTGAAGCCGGGCGACCAGCCGCCACCGGCCTTGAGCCAGATCCCGCCGGCGATCGGTTGCCCGCCGCTCTGCCCGGTGATTGGCCGGATCGAGGCGTTCGGGTAGGCAGCGAGCAGTTGGGCGAACGAACACGGGGCGGCCTGAGTACACGCCTTCGCTACGGGGACCCCGCCGACGATTGGGGTGCCGGTCTGCCACCAACCAGAAGGAGCGGTGAGCGGATTCCAGGTCTGCCACGTCTGATCCGTGATTGCAGCCTGTCCCGACAGGCTCGGCTCGAACACGGCGCGACCCTGGAATGATGTATTGCCGTCGGTGGCGTCGAAGTCGGCGTCGAACTGGAGCGTCGTGGCGTTGGTCCCGACGGCCTGCTGGTAGGTCTTGTACGACAGGAAGTTGATGTGATCGAGTCGAGTTCCAGCGTAAAGGTCATTCGCCAAAGCCTCGCCACCGGTTGCGTCGACCGTGAGCTGCGCACTGCCCGCGCCGTCCGAGCCGTTCGGCCCGTTGACGAAGGCTCCACTGCCGGTCGGCGTCTCCTGCACAAAGCCGAATCCGAGGCTTGCCGCGTTCGATGAGTTGACCACAGTGTTGCCGTCACCGGGCTCGAAATTGTTGTCGATCTCGTTGCTGCCGATCCCGATGATCACGTTGTCGACCGCGCCCACGAACCCGTTGGTGATCGGACCGCCGGCCCGGATGAGGAACAGGCCCGGCGTGCCGCTCACGGAGGGATTGATCCGCGCGTTCGGGTAGTCGCTCATAAGTGTTGACCATGTGCACGGTGTTGACTGGGTGCACGGAGGGTTCGCTTCCGCGACGCCGCCGACGATCGGTCGGAACGACGAGCTTCCGCTGCCCGAGGAGTACCAGGCGGCGGCGCCAGACATTGTGTCCCAGCTCTGCCACTGGCCAGGCGTGACCGCACCAGCATCCGCCGGAACGTACACGAGCCGGCCTTGGTAGGCGGTGCTTGAGTCGGTGGAGTCGTAGTCGACGTCGAATTGCATCGTGAGGGTTTCGTTCGGCGAACCCGAGTAGGCCTGGTACGTCGAGTACTTCAATTGGCTGAACCCGGAGAGTTGGTCGCCGGAGTAGTTGGTGGTCGCGATCGACTCACGGCCAGCGCCATCGGTGGTCAACAGAGCGCTGCCGCGACCGGCCGGAGGGTTGCCCGGACCGTTGACGTATTGTCCGCTGCCATTGGCTCCCTCGTTGAGGAAGAACCATCCCTGTGGGGCCGAGGGTGTCACAACCAACTTGCACCCGGCGGCTGCCATGATGACGCCCACGGCCAGACTGATCAAGACCAACTTGCGCATGAAGACTCCCCCTCGAGGATCGGATGCCACTTCCGATGAGGACTGCCTACACCCTGATGCGTGACATGGCAAGCGTCTTCACCGATAGCAACTCTTCCGATCGCCGTGCCGCGGCTCAATCCTTTCGCCGACCCCACCGTGGCCGGCTGGGTTTTCGCACAGCAGGTGCCGGCACGCGACTTCAGACCTGCACGACTCACGAAAGTGACAGCCAGGTGTCGTTTGGGTGACAAGAGGGGCAGCTTCGGCGTGGGCCTAACTCGGCCCGGAAGAGGGCCGAAGCCTCCGATTCTGGCCGATCCCAGATTGGTCGTCACCCACCGATGAAGTTGCCCGCTCACAGTGACGAAACCCGCAGGGCGTGACCTGCAGAATCATCGTGCTCCAAGTGCCGCGCCGGGGGCCCCACTTGTTGCATCGTGATTGCCCACGGCCCGTTTCAACGAGCATGCCGAGTGGTCACCGAAGGAATACCGACTCGTAACCCAAAGGCCGCAGTTCGTTTACCTGCGCCTACTAGGTTCGGCATCGGGTGGCGGAAACCTACGGGGTGGAACATCTAGCGACCGAGGAGAATCAATGGAGGACGGGTATCCGCACCAGTCAGTCGACACTTCCCAGCGTGACTACCAGGATCTGCTGGCGTCTTTCAGGCAGGTTACGGAGGAACGTAATGCGCTGCGGAGTGACGTCGAGCGATTGCACGAGACGCTCGCTGGCGTTCGGGACGCTCAGTCGCCTCGGTCCCGTCTTTACGCAGTGTGAACCAATAGACGACACCCACTCGGGAAGGGCAGAGGCCTAGCCCCGATCGCCGCCTCATGGCTTCCGGCCCCCGGGGCGTGAGCCAGACCATCTGAGCGGTCCC
>CAVYNO010000032.1:0-155456 GCA_963769825.1 uncultured Acidimicrobiales bacterium | reverse complement strand
CCCCAGGTTGACTCTGCCGTGTGAACAAGACCGGCTGGTGCGGAGGCCCGAGTGAGCAAATCATGCTAAAAGCGTGCCAGCCGAGGCTGGAGCGCCACCTGCTCCACCTTGATGGAGGAGGTCATGGCCATGCGTCGAGTCCTACCTGGTGGCCGTGGGTCTTTTGGTGACGGTAAGCGTTGTGGTCTGGTCGGAGGGACCGCTGAGAATGTGGTTGACGGCACTCCAGCTTCGGAGGCTGGGAAGACGCTCAGTCCAGCTGATAACGCCTTCTGTCATTGCACGAATGTTTCTCAGCTAGCGGAGCTGAGGACTCAGAGCTGATGCGGTGCCGTTCCCATATCCGGGATTCCCTCGACTGGTCACCGCAACGGCAGCGGCGAACGCCTTTGATCGGTGCCATCCAGCCGAGCGTCTGTTGAGGCCGCCGGAAGTGGCCGCCCGTGAAGTGTGATGCTGGGTGTCGTGGATGTGATGGGCTCATGGGCGCCGACCGGTTGCGGGGTCAAGGATTTCTGTCACCGCCCCGGCGGATTCAAAACGTGATCCTGCGGCCACACATTGGGCCGTCGAGTGGCACACCACTGCGTTGAGGGCACCGGTTCCCGCCAGTGTCTGAATGCTTTGGCCGGCGACAATGGTGGCGGTCGTCGGATCAATCGGTACCGCTTGCCCAACGGAGGGATCACCGGTGTCGTTGCCCACGGCCAGGCACAAGGAAATGGACGGACAGCTCACGGCCGTCAACATTGCCGCCCGCGCCGATATGGATCGATCGCTTTGGCCCTTTGACAGCGCGCCCGTTCTCGGGTTGATCGGTACAGCCACCGACGGTTGGCTGGCTCCCCAACCCACCGCCAGGCACACAGTGGTCGACGGACAGGCCAGGTCGACCAGGATGCCTTTGTGGGTGACGTTTTGGACGCTCTGCCCACGCCGTATCGCTCCGGTGGCCGGATTCAGCGGTACGGCAACCCCGGCCGACCTTCCAGAGTTCTCCCCGACAGCCACGCAAAGGTTCGCCAAGGGACAGGCCACTCCTTCGAGCCCGACGCCACCCGTCCCCGGAATGGTCTGTACCCTCTGGCCGCTCAAGATGGCTCCTGTAGCCGGACTGAGGGCCACCACGACACCCGACCCGCTGGAGTCGTGTCCCACGGCGAGGCACTGTTTCCTTGACGCACATGCCACGCCGGACATGAAGATGCCCGAGATGGTGTGGAGTTCTTGACCACTGCGTACCATTGCGGTATCCGGGTTGAGCGGTACGGCGACGCCCCTGGTTTCATTGGGATTTTCCCCCACGGCCAGACAGACCGAACCGGATGGGCAGCTCACTCCGTTGAGGAACCCACTCGATCTAATCAGTTGGAGCGATTGCCCGGTCGAGAGGTCACCCGACACCGGATTCAGAGACGCCGCTGCTCCCGAGTTCACCCTCGACGCCACGTTTCCGACGCCGATGCATTGGCTTGCGGAAGCACAGGCGACGCCGTTGAAGGTGGTCATCGGCATGAAGTCTTGAGCGGTAGCGCTGGCCGAGGTCGTCATGAAGAGGGCTGACCCTGTTGCCAAGCCGACCAGAGTCAGCGCCAGCATCAGGGAGCCAGTTCGAACGGCTCGGGCAGAAAAGATGGCCATTGTCTGGTAACCCCCTGTTGTTCGCAATGATCGAGAGTAGTGCCTTGACGCGGCGTTGGTTCCAAGACCGGGACGATCATCTTGAAACTCCTGCGACGTGCGATAGACAAGTGGCACCCAGTCCCGGCGATCGGGGCTGGGCAGCTACTCGCCGGTGAAATACTGAGCCCCAGACCAGTGATCCAAGAAGGTCGAGGTATCAGTCGTGACGGAACACTCTCCACCGTGGCCCAAACAAGGCCCTGCATCCTACTTTCCATCAATCGAGACGAAGTACGGCCGCTCGATTTCGGAGTGGCAGAAGATCATTGCCGACTCTGGAATCGAGAGGCACATGGCGATCGTCGGATACCTCAAATCCGAGCACGGGATGGGTCACGGACACGCCAACGCACTCGTCGGTTGGACATTGGCAGGGAACACCGCAGCTCCCTGAGTCGGTCCCACTTTGGCGAGTGCTAGCAGGTCCGCTGTTCGACGCTGAGTGTCTTCGTGTCGGTCTTGTGCTTCAGACGTGCTGGCCCACTACTAACAGATCATTCCGTGAGCGCTGCTGCACCACTTCTGCGCCTGGGCAGCTGGGTGTCATCGGGTCTCGTCCTCATCAGTGAAGCGCGTGGGCGTGATTTGAGGAGCTAGCACCGGACCAAGCGTGCCCCGCGGGGCCACCGGCCCACACTGCGTTGTTGTCGCGCTCAGCGCGTGGGGACTTCCGCGTGGGCTCGACTGAAGGAGCCTTTGCCAGTGCCGATCGCAGCCACCGGCACGTCGGTGCTCGTGAAGTGATAGGAGCCAGCGCCGACTTCCACAACGGCGTAGTCACCGTCGATGGACGCTGACGCGACCCCTTCCCGCCGACTGAGTGCCATGCCCGACTCGCGGACGTTGTCCAGGGCGGCGGCTGGGATACTGACCCTCGCCTTCGTGTTGGCCGGCACTGTGACGTTGACCTTGAAGGGCCGGGTTGCGACCGCCGGTCGGCTCCACGCCACTTCAATGGCCCCATGGGGAGTCGGCACCCGTCCCGCTGCGTAGCTCAGTGCATGCAGCGGCACGGTGACGTCGAACGAGGCATATCCCGGGGCCGTTGGAATGACACCGAGCATCGTCTGCTGGATCGCGACCAGCACGTTCGAGCCAAAGCCGTGTGAACGGCTATCGCCGTTGCCGAGGAGCGAGGCAAGGGGCGGGGTAAGGACATCCTGGTCCTGGGGGTGCCACATCTCCCAAGTGAACGTTCCGCCCTGGGCCAGGATGTTGGCCCAACCGGGCTCCGACGCGTCCGTCAAGATATGCAGGATGTCGCTGTCCCGACCGGCAATCCGCAGCGCGTCGAGGACATCGGCGGCACTGACGACCGGCGGGGAGAAGGTCGTGCTGAGGATGTAGTTGCTCACAGTCGTGAGGTCGGACGGTGGAACGACCCCGAACTGCACGGCAAGGGCGTTGTCGACTTGCGGCGAAACCGCGCCTGAGCACGTGCACAGGTCGTCGTTTGGCGCAACCGGTCTGCCCATGGCGTCCAGCCCGTCGGTGTAGTAACCCGCCGGCAGCAGGAGGTGGGCGTTGATGGCGGTCGCCAGCGCGTAGGCTCGCTCGCGCTGTTTCGCCACCTCGGCCACCGGACGGCCGAGGGCGTCCGCCATGTCGGCGACGCGGTTGAACACGTTGTCCGCCAGCAAGTTGAGCTGCGTGTCGGTCGGGAACTGAGGGACGTCAGCTGGACCGGGGATGGTCCCGACAAGACCGTTGGAGTCGATGTTGCTCCAAAAGAAGTCCGACACCTTGACCACGACGGGATAGAGCGCTGTCAGCAATGCCCTGTCGCCGGTGTGGATCCAGTACTGCCAAACCCACTCGGGGTAGTACGCCGTACCCTGGGGGATCTCCTGTGCCCCGAGCGCGGTCGGATAGATCTTGTTGATGGCACCGTTCGGCCAGAAGCGAGCCTGCGATTGGGCGAACTCGAGCAGGTCCTTCCTCGTCAGATTCGTCTCGCCGAAGGCATCCATGGCCGTCTCCGACTCGTTCGCTCCGTCCCCGAGCCACGGGCCCTTCTCCCGCGTGGGGGTGTCGACGAACTGCTCCTGCATCGTGAACAACGCCGAGTGGCGGCCGAGGTCGAAGACCGCGTCCACCGTCTTGTCCGAAGATGTGAAAGTTCCGGCGTTCTCGTCGGGGACAGCATCGTGCCGGGTGAGGACGACGACGTTCTTCGTGGTGAGAGTCTCGCCCGGGTCGTCGATCTGGAGGTACCGGAAACCGAGATAGTCGAAGGGACGGAAGGTCTCGCGACCGCCGCCCCGCTCGACGTAGGAGTAGCTCATGTTCGTGTGCTGGGTTCCCATTGTCGTCGAGACGGCACCAGACCGGTCAAGGAGGTACCCGGCGTGCATCGTCACCCGCCGGCCGGGCAGCCCGTGGCTGAAGCTGACCGAGGGGATCGCGGCGTAAACCTTCCCGAAGTCGGCCACGACGGCGCCGGATGCAAGGCGGGACACCGAGACGGCGTGGACCGGCTCGTAGACGATGCGGGTCCGCACGGACACCAGATGAGTCCAGGGTGAGGTGGGATGAGGACCGATCACCATTGCCGGCTGCCACCCCACGGCCCGATAACCGGCCTTGTCCCAGCCAATCGGCTCGACCGGGCCGTTGATGTTCTCGGTATAGTCGACCGGGTCGCCCTCCTCGTCGCGCTGGACGCCCGGCAGCCACGCACCCGGCAGGACCTTCCACGAGCCATCGGTGGTGATCACGTCGACCGTGCCGTCGGCGTGCAGCACCGTTATGCGGGCGATGACGCCCGGCGTACCCTCCGGTCGGCCTTTGCCGGGGCCCTGCCAGTCGTAGATGATCCCGAAGGCGTTGGCCGTTCCCGCCTTGAGGAGGTGGGTGATGTCGGTCGTCTCGTAGTACTGCGAGTCCGGGTACGCGTACGCCTCGCCCTTAGCGGCCATCGACCCGTTCACATACAGCTCGTACTGCTGGTCGGCTGACACGTACGCTCGGGCCCGGACGATAGGAGAGCCGCCGAGCTTCGCCTCCTTCCGGACGTAGCTGTACTCGTCCTTGTTGGCCCAGATGCCGGTGGTGTTCTGGACGTTGAACGTCTCTGGCGTGTCCAATTCCTCGACAGTGGGTCGCTTGATCCAGTCCGCGTGCCAGTCGCCGTCGTCCAAGCCAGTGTCGAATGTCTTGGCGCGCGCCAGCGGCCCGCTAACTCCCGAGCCGTCCCAGGTCTGAACCGTCCACCGGTAGGTGGTGTCCGGCGCCAGGGCGCGTCCCCCATACGGCACGAACGCCTGCGCCGCGGACACGATCTTGCCGCTGTCCCAGACCACCGGTGCCGCGCCGCGTCCCGGGCCGCCGAGAGTGGGGCGCGAGACCACGATTCGGTACGCGCTCTGGATCGCGTCACGCCGACTGTCGCCGACGTGCCATCCGAAGTACACGTCGGTTAGCCCGATGCCTACTGGCGCCGCCAGGTCGTCCACGGTCAACGTCAGCGGAGCCCCGGGGCCGCCGGACGTAGCTCCCGCCACGCCGCCACACGCGAGCGGCACCAACATCGACATGGCCACGACGACCACAACCAGTACAGCGCGGCCTTGACACCCCACCGGCACCGGCCGAGTATCGCATAGCAACACCCAGGCGGGTCCGACCACGTCAACCTGGTGCCGAAGAACTCGTGGGCGTAGCTCAGGTCGGAGGCCCGACTTCCTCGCTGATCACCGCGAGGGGGGTTGCCAGAGGGTTCGAACGCAGTCCCATGACTTCGGCAGTGGTCGTTGCCGCGAGTGCCTCGCCGCCGATATTCGCGCCAGCTCAGCTTCTCGCGCCGTATTTCCGCAGGTCAGCGAGCGAGAGAGCGTTCGAACACAGTCCCATCACCTCCACAATTGTCATGAGGGACATCGGAGCGGCACACTCTCCGACAGGGCGCCATGCACCGGTCGACAATCCGGTCACGGAACTCATTTTGGCTGCGTGGCTTTTCACAATGGGCAGCGACCTATGCTGGCGCCAGCACCAACCTCAACGGGTGGGGCTCCTGTCCCATGGTCTCGAAGGCTGGACAATGAACCTATGACTCTCGCCTCGACAGATCCTGAGCAACTTGCCGTTGTCGACGCTGACTCGCATCTCACCGATGTCCACGATCTATGGACGAAGAGGGCCCCCGCTGCCTACAAGAGTGAGATTCTTCACGTTGAAGAGGTCGAGGGAGAGCCCACGTGGGTTATCGAAGGAACACCTCTTGGAAGGGCAGGCGGCGGCAGCACCATTGACAGGGCAGGCGTGAAGCATCCGTTCCAGGAATCGATGCTCGAGTGGGATTTCGAAAGGGCCCATGTGGCAGCATGGGACGTCGACGCCCGTCTCGAGATTCTCGATGACATGGGAATCGAGCACCAGGTCACTTATCCCAACGCTTTGGGATTGGGGGGTCATGCACTGGCCGATGTGAAGGACCCCGTGCTGCGCCGCCTGTGCGTGGAGATCTTCAACGACTCCCGGGCGGAGATACAGAACCGCACGAACAACCGGCTCTTGCCCATGCCGATACTTCCCGCCTGGGATATCGAGGGGTGCGTGCGCGAAGCACAGCGGATCGCCGAAATGGGTCTCCGGGGAATCAATATGACCTCAGACCCCCAGGACCTCGGCTCCCCGGACCTGGCCAACGTGGCCTGGGACCCGCTGTGGGAGGTCTGCGCCGATCTTGAGCTCCCGATCCACTTCCACATCGGAGCGAGCCTCACGGCAATGAATTTCTTTGGCCAGTACTTCTGGCCGTCCCAGGACGAGTTCGTCAAGCCCGCCATCGGTGGAGCGATGCTCTTCATCGGCAACGCCCGAGTGGTGATCAACACCATCTTTTCGGGAGTATTCGACCGCTTTCCGAAACTCAAGATGGTTTCCGTAGAGAGCGGGATCGGTTGGGTGCCCTTCATCCTCGAGACAATGGACTGGGAACTTCCCGAGAACGCTCCCGCGCAGGCGGCCGAGCTTGGCAAGGCGCCGTCGGAGTACTTCAAGTCGAACTGGTACGCCACCATGTGGTTCGAGACCGGCCGCGGGCATCTTCAAGAACTGGTCGACAAGGTCGGCGATGACAATGTCATGTTCGAGACCGACTTTCCCCACCCGACCGCTCTCTGGCCCAAGCCACTCGACCACGTGCACGAGACCATGGCAACGCTTCGGCCCGAGTCGCGCCGCAAGATCCTCGCCGAAAACGGGAAAAAGCTCTACCGCCTGGGCTGAAACCAGTGCCCAGCATTCTTTGACATTTCCCATCGACGATCACCGAAGTCCCCGACGCTTGGGCGAGTCCGACGGGGCGTTCCTCTGTCCTGTAGCACGGCTGTTGCCACGCGGGCGATGCACCTCCTGGTTGGCGTCCCGAGCGCGCATTGGTGGTCAGCGGGCAATGTCCACCTCACGCGCGCCCAGTCGTACCGGTAACAAAAGGTCGGGATCGAACGATCTCGGTACGGGCTGTGGTCCACGCCTCGTTGAGGGCCCTCACGAGCAGCGCAGCACCATTCTCCCCGATTCCTCCCCTACCGATCCGCTTCGGGAGATTCGGGTGCGCCGGGACAGTCGGACGGCTGAGACCATGGAGGCATCCCTGATGCCGGGTCAGGGTTCTCCCCGATACCCACCGGCATGGGCGCCGTGCAAGGATCACGAGGTGATCGAGGCCCGGGGGCTCTCCAAACGGTTCGGCAACGTGGTGGCGGTGGACAACCTGTCTTTCGACGTGCGCCCGGGGACCGTGACCGGCTTCCTCGGGCCCAACGGGTCGGGCAAGTCGACGACGATGCGCATGATCATGGGCCTCGACTCGCCCGTAACGGGCACCGTCACCGTGCTGGGCCGGCGCTACCACGACCTGCCGTGGCCACTGCGGGAAGTGGGCGGCCTCCTCGAAGCGAAGGCCATTCATCCCGGTCGCTCTGCCCGGGCCCATCTCCTCACCCTGGCCCGGAGCAACGCCATCCCGCGGGTGCGCGTCGACGAGGTGCTGGAGCTCGTGGGACTTACCTCGGTGGCTGGCAAACGGGCGGGCAAGTTCTCGCTCGGCATGGGCCAGCGCCTGGGCATCGCCGCAGCCCTACTCGGCGACCCAGGAGTGCTGCTGTTCGATGAGCCCGTGAACGGCCTCGATCCCGAGGGGATCCGCTGGGTGCGCACCCTGTGCAAGAAGCTGGCCAACGAGGGTCGCACCGTGTTCGTGTCGAGCCACCTCATGGCCGAGATGGCCCTCACTGCCGAACATCTGGTGGTCATCGGCAAGGGCAAGCTGATCGCCGAGACCTCGGTGGCTGACTTCGTGGCTGGCAGCTCTCGGCAGTCGGTCAAGGTGCGTACGCCGTCCCCCCATCAATTGTCCGACGCCGTGACCAATGCGGGCGGGACCGTCATCGCCGATCCCGACGGGTCGATGACCGTCACCGGCCTGTCAGCACCGGAGGTGGGTGACCTGGCCGCGTCGGTGAGTGTCGCGTTGCACGAACTGACACCCGTCGCCTCACTGGAGGACGCGTTCATGGAGTTGACCGACGAAGCCGTCGAGTTCCGAGGTGGATCGTGACTGCGGTGCTCGGAGCTCCGACCCCCTTCGCGATCGAGCAGCCGCCAGGCCGTGTCGGTCTGCGCAGGGCCATGGCGGCCGAGTGGACCAAGTTCTGGTCGGTCCGCTCCACCCTGTGGACGCTCGTCGCCACGGGGGTAGCTGTGATGGGTTTGTGCGCACTCAGCACCGGCACGGTGAGTCCCTCCGACATCATTGAGGATCCGACCCGCCGGAGTCTGATAGGCATCTTCCTAGGCCAGCTCATCTTCGGGGTCCTGGGTGTGCTGGTCATGAGTGCCGAGTACGGCACAGGCACGATCCGCGCCACGTTGTCAGCCGTGCCCCGCCGCCCCGTCGTGCTCACTGCCAAGATCCTGGTGTTCGGAGTGGTCGCCGTGGTGGTGAGTGAGATCTTCACGTTCACTGCCTTCGCCATGGGCCAGGCCATCTTGTCGGGAAAGAACGCCGTCGGGTCGTCGGCGGCGATCACCCAGCGCGCCCAACAACTGGGGGTGAAGGTTCCCCACGGCGTCCAGGCCGCGGTCTCGAGTGGTTCTGCATCGTTGGGGCAAGCAGGCGTCCTGCGGGCCGTGATCGGTGCTGGCCTCTATCTGGCCGTGCTCGGGCTGCTGGCGCTGGGATTGGCCACCATCTTCCGGCACACCGCCGGCGCGATCTCGGCCTTCGTCGGGGTCGTGCTGGTCCTGCCCCTCATCGTCCAGGCACTGCCCATGTCGATCAGCAACGCTGTGGCCCGCTACCTGCCGGCCAATATCGGCCTGGTCATGTTCTCCACCCATGGTGTACCCGATCGCGTCGGGCCCGCATTCAGCCCGTGGATGGGCTTCGCTTTGCTCGTGCTGTATACCGTGGTGACCTTGGGGGTCGGCTGCTGGGTCCTCGTGCGTCGCGACGCCTAAGCGCGAGCCGGCAACCACGGCTCTCCGCGAATTGCCCGACGTTGCCCCGGCGGTTGGTGGCTACGTCCACGGGACCCGATCGGGAGCTGTCGAGTTTGCCAATCGTCTTCATTGCGCGGCCATCGCGCTGCCGACGACGTTCAGGACCATCCGTCGGTGATCAGAAGGTAGCGCTGACAAGCCAAAATGGCCCATTGACGTTCGCTCTCATCCCGCTCAGTGGGTTTTGCAAGCAGGGGGTCACGGGTCCGAGTCCCGTCAGCCCACCGGGTTGTGATGTTTACGACGTCCGTCCTCCCTGCACAGCGGAGTGTCGTGATCCTCAGTCAGTCCCCCGAAGGATTCAGGCGACCCCGAGTCAGCCTCTGTCAGCAAGGTCGTACTCGGACATGAAGTACGGATGGTCCGGATCGAAGGTCGTGAGCGTCGAGGGCCGCTCGACTCGGCCGATCGGCCGGACCTCCCGACCCAGGATCCCCAGGCGTTCGTCACCCAGCTCGCGACGGTACCCCTCCACAGTCGCGTGCAGCCGCCTCACGACCTCGGGTTTCACCGCGACGAGGTCGAACGTCTCTCCCGGATCCGCCGCGAGATCGTAGAGCTCAGCGACCTCCCTTCCGTTGCGCGCGAGGTGCAGCTTGTAGCGGCGATCGCGTACGGCCTCCAGGTCGTTTCCCAAGTAGTACGCGAACGACTCGTGGGGAGATCGCGCGCTCGGATCCCGCCAGACCTCGAGAACATCACGCCCGTCGATGACCCGGTCGGTTGGGACTCTTCCACCGCAGAGTGCGGCCAAGGTCGGATAGAGATCCATCGACGTCAGCAGCTCGTCACAGATTCGGCCACCGTCTAAGGTCCCGGCCCACCGGATGATGGCCGGCACTCGCATACCGCCCTCCCAGGTCGAGCCCTTCGAACCCCGGAGTGGAAGATTGCTCCCGCCGAGGCACTCGCTCGAGCCCCATGGGGGCGGCACGTCTCCCAACGACCCGTTGTCGCTGGTGAAGATCACGACGGTCCGTTCGTCGAGATCGAGGGCTCGCAACTCGTCCAGCAAGACGGACGTTGCCCAGTCGATCGACTCGATCGCTGCTCCGTAGGGGCCGTTGCGAGATCGCTCAAGGAACTCGGGCTGTACGTAGATCGGGAGGTGCACGTACATGTGGGCCAGATACAGAAAGAAGGGATCGGCATTCGCGTTGCGCAAGAAGGACAGAGCTTCTGCGACGTAACGTCCGGTGAGCGAGCGCTGATCGGGCTGTTGCTCGATGATGCGATTGTCGGCGAGCAGGGGCAGCGGAGGCAGGTGACCAAGGAAATCAGGCGTATTCACCTGCCTGCCCATGTCGTTGCTGTACGGCAGGCCAAAGTAATGGTCGAAGCCGTGGTTGAGTGGCAAGAACCCGGGCTGGTCACCACAGTGCCACTTCCCGATCATCTCGGTGCGATAGCCGGCGTCCGAGAGGACACGGGCGAGGCTGATCTCGCTCTGCGGCAAGCCAAGCGGCTGACCAGGGAAAAGGACGGGAAGTCCCTCGAACGATCCGAAGCTGATCCGCGTTGGATAGCAGCCGGTCAGGAGGGCCGCACGCGACGGCGAGCAGACCGGGGAAGCCATGTAGAACGAGGTACAGCGAATACCCTCGTCAGCGAGCTGGTCGATCGCCGGCGTGGCATTGCGGGTAGAGCCGTAGCACCCCAGATCGCCGTACCCCAGATCGTCACAGTTGATGAGGACGACGTTGGGGGGAGTCGGTGCGGAGCGTCGCACCGCAGGATGCTAACTCGGCAAAGCCACATCGTCCGTCGCTCTTACGCTGCATCGCTGGCCCACTCATTCGGTCTCTCCAGGGCTAGCTACCCCCAAGCTGGAGCGGCGTGTCCTCGATCTGTCCACCGGACGATGATCCGCCATCCGCTTTGGCTGACAAGCCTGCACCGGTGTGACCGAACTGCAGGTAGGCATCACCAAGCGAGCGCACCGGATCATCTCGTGCCTCATGGTCAACCCGTACGACGACTCTCTCGATGCCGAGGCAGCCAAGATTTACCCCGCCGGTTGGTTGAGCCTGTTGGAGTCGTTCGGCGGCGACGGCTGCTGGGCACCGCGACCTGTCAGCGACAACGGCCAGGGCAGTTCTTGAGCTACATATGCTTCGACAGGAGGTTCGTCAGAAAGGCCATCGAGGTGGGACAGTCGGACGCCCGATACGCCATCCGGGGCTCCCGCTCGATCCCGTGGATCACACCGTAGGTAGCGTGGGCCGGAAACTCCCATTCTTCCCGGTCACCGCTTTGCTACTGGTGGCCAGTTCACAGCACCGGCGGCGGCTACTTCACGGCACCAATTGGGGTGACATTCCCCTCAGTTGGAGGCCACGAAGTCGTCGGTGTAGATGACAGTGCCCGAGGAGCCTCGGCCCTTGATGGTGACGGAGTGCGCCCCGGGTGCTCCCGCCACAGCCGGGATCGCCCCCGAGCACTGAGCTGCCCCCGTGACATCCGCCCTGGCGCTGCAGATCACTGCGTTCCGGTGGCCCCGAACCCCACTTGCGTACTTGACGCAGCCCAGCGCGGGTTGCCCGTCAAATCGTGCGGGTGGTGGCAATAGGGGACGGCGCTGTCGTTGCTGCGGTATGGGACTTAGCTCCTCAGGTGATTCCAAGTCCCAGTTTCTAGGATCCCTCGAGCCGGGCTCCGAGTGGGGATCCCGCCTTCTCGCTCGGGAGCCCGGCTCTCAGGCGAGCTGAAGTCCCAGCACCCCCTTTGGAGACCGATCCCGGAGTGGGTCCCTCCCGTGATGTTCTGCTCACGACACGTGCACTGTGTCGAGCTACGGCCCGATAGGACCCTGCTCGGCCGCCGTGTGCCGGTGGACGGCCCGTCCCGGGGCGCTCGAACTTCCTTCGTGGTCCGGCTCGCACTCTTGTGTTGGGTCACCAGGGCACAACCTTGACAGGGGGCTACCCCGAGTGGCGCGAGATGGCTGTGAGGCTCCTCGGCGCTCGCCCCATCGGCACCGGGTCGCCCGAGTCGGGCTCTTGCCTTTGGGTTGACCTCCAGCCGGCGCCCGATCGAGGGCACGAACGTCCTCGGGCTGAGTAGCGTTGCAGCATGCCTGGGATCCAGCCAACACCGGGGGGTGGCACAGCCGCGAGCTATGACCCAGAGGCCGTTCGTGCCAAGTACCTCGCCGAGCGCGACAAGCGGCTCGTCCCTGGCCGCGCCGACATCCGCGACCTGCGGACCGATGAGCACTTCGCTCGCTACCGGGATGACCCGTTCACACCGTTCATCGAGCGCGAACCGGTCACCGACGACGTCGATGTCGTCATTGTGGGCGGGGGGATCGCCGGGGTCCTTGCCGGCGCCCGTCTCCGTAAGGCCGGCCTGGAGCGGATCCGCATCATCGACCAGGCGGGCGGCATCGGAGGGACCTGGTACTGGAATCGGTACCCAGGTGTGATGTGCGACGTCGAGTCGTACAGCTACCTCCCGATGCTCGAGGAGCTCGACTACGTCCCCACCCGGCGCTACGCCTTCGGGGAGGAGATCCTGGGCCATCTCGAGGCGATCGCCGAACGATTCGACCTCGTGGCCAACGCCCTGTTCCACACCGGGGTCACCCGAGCCGCGTGGGACGAGGACACGGCCCGGTGGCGGATCCGCACCGACCGGGGCGACGAGGTCAGGTGCCGCTGGTACGTGCTGGCCGTCGGGATCCTCAACCTGATGAAGCTGCCGGTGATCCCGGGCATGGAGGACTTCGCCGGGCGCTCGTTCCACACGGCGCGATGGGACTACGAGTACACGGGAGGTGGACCGCACGAGCCCCTCACCGGCTTGGCGGACAAGGTCGTGGCCCTGATCGGCACCGGGGCGAGCGGCATTCAGTGCCTGCCGCCGCTGGCCGAGTCCGCGAGGCATGTCTTCGTGTTCCAGCGCACGCCGTCGGCCATCGGCGAGCGGGGCAACCGGCCCACCGATCCCGACTTCGGCCAGGGACTCGAACCAGGCTGGCAGCGGGCCCGAATGGACAACTTCCAGGCGATCATCATGGGCCGGCCCGTCGAGGTGGACCAGGTCGATGACGGGTGGACGCATCATTGGGCCGCCGTCCAGCACCCCCCGCGAGAAGAGGGCATGACCGTGGCCGAGTACCTGCGTGGCGCCGAGGAGCTCGACTACTCGATCATGGAGACGCACCGACGCCGCGTCGAGGAGCTGGTGGCCGACACGGCCACGGCTGAGATCCTCAAGCCGTACTACCGCTACCTCTGCAAGCGGCCGTGCTTCCACGACGAGTACCTGCTGGCGTTCAACAACCCCAACGTCACGCTGATCGACTGCCCGGCCGGAATGGAGCGGATCACCAAGGAAGGCCCGGTCGTCGGCGGGAAGCAGTACGAGGTCGACTGCATCATCTACGGCACCGGCTTCGAAGCCGAGCTCACCCCGCTGTTCCGTCGTGCCGGCCACGAGATCGTCGGTCGCGGCGCCGTCACCCTGGCCGATAAGTGGTCCGACGGCGCCGCCAGCCTGTTCGGGATGATGAGCCGTGGCTTTCCCAACATGTTCGTCATGCCGGCGCCAGGGCAGCAAGCGGTCGTCACCGTCAACTACACACAGCTGGCTGTGCTCGGTGCCGAGTTCATCGGCCGCACTGTCGGGCTGTTGGAGCAGGAGGGCGTGGAGGTGTTCGACGTGAGCGCCGAGGCCGAGGAAGGGTGGACACAGAAGATCGTCGACTCGTTCGTCGACGGCAGTTCCGTCATGTCCGCCTGCACGCCGTCGCGTATCAACAACGAGGGCCACCCGGAAGCGATGAACCCTCGCAACGGCAACTACGGACGCGGGATGGGCGACTGGTTCGGCTACCGCGAGCTGCTCGAGCAGTGGCTCGTGGCCGGCAGGTTCGAAGGCCTGGAGCTCGAGGTCCGGTCGACGGCGTCGTGAGCGATCGTCAGCGGGTCGCCGTCGTGACCGGCGGCGGGGGTGGGATCGGAGCGGCGATCGCCGAGGAACTCGGCCGCGGCGGGTGGCTCGTCGTCACCGTCGACCCCCTCGTGACCCTCGACGGCTCCGAGCGGCTTCCGGAGCCGGAAGAGACCACGGCCGGCCGCATCATGGCGGCGGGCGGCTCGGCCCGGGCCTCGTCGGCTTCGGTGACCGACGGCGAGGCGGTCCGGGACCTGTTCCAGGAGCTGGCCGATGAGCACGGCGGGCTCGACGCCGTCATCAACGTAGCCGGCATCACTAGGCAAACCTATTTCGCCCACGGAACCGAGGAGGACTGGCTCGCGGTACTCGCCGTGCATCTCGAGGGCTACCTCAACGTGCTCGGTGCCGCGTTGCCGCTCATGGCCGCCGCCGGGTACGGACGTATCCTCGGCGTCACCTCCGGCTCAGGGTGGCGCGCCGCCGACGCCGGCGCATACAGCTGCGCCAAGCGGGCCGTCGCTTCCCTCACGTGGCAGCTGGGCCGGCAGGCGCCACCAGGCGTGACCGTCAACGCGATCTCGCCCATCGCGGCCACCCGGATGGTCGCCGCTGCCGCGGAGCGCGCTCGTCAGGCGGGCAGGGCCGGAGGCGGTGGCGGGCTCTCGCTCTTCGCGTCGATGCCGGGTCCCGAGGACCTCGGACCGCTCGCTGCATACCTCGTCGGTGACGGTTTCGGGTGGTGCACGGGCCGGGTGCTCTTCGCCGGCGGCTCGGAGGTCGCGGTCATCGACGAGCCCCGTCTCCTCGAGGTCGTGCGCAGTGACGGGGTGGTCTCCCTCGCCCGGGTGCTCGAGTCCGTCATTCCCCGCGCCTTCGCCTCGGCCGAGGCCAGGCAGGCAAGCGACGGCGGCGGCAACCCCCGGTTCGGGCCCATCTTCGCCGAGCCGCCCTCCACCGATCTCACGGCGGATCACGTGCGGTCCTGCGCAGTCGTCTCCGACCGCCCGGGACTGGCGGCGTCTCTCACCACCGCGCTCGAGGCCCGATCGGTGACCTGCCACCTCGTCGAGGTCGCCCATGGCTTCGGCAACGCGGCCAAGGCGCTGCGCTCCGTCGTCGAAGCCGCCGGGCCGATCGACGCCATCGTCGTCGCCTCCGCCGGTAGTCAGCCCACGTCCATTTCGACCGACGGTTGGGAGCCGATCCTCGCCGAACACCGCGGGATCGTCGAGGACATCCATACCGACGCCGGATGGGCCCGGACGGCCGCCGACTACGCCGCCAGCGCCGGACGCCGGGTCCAGCTGGTGACGCTCACCGACGCCACCACCGCAGGTGGTCGCAGTCGAGCCCAGGCCTCGGCGCAGTTCGCCCGAATTGCTGCGAGTTCGACGGACGGGCGCATCACCGCCTTCGCGGCGAGCATCGAGGCACCAGGTGGGACCGCCGACCGCCCGGCCGGCGAACTCGTCGCTCACCTGCTCGGCCACCCCGAGGCACCTGCACTCGCCGGTGCCGAGCTGGTGATCGGCGCGGGCTGGATGGGCCTTCGCAGTCACCCCCGACCCATCGGCAGCATCACGTACGGCGGTCCGGCTGTCCCCGATTGGCTGGACGCCACACTCCAGGAGATCCTCGGCGGCGCCGGCAACCCACCGCACGGGAAGACCCGATGAGCGGCCAGCCCACCCGCGTCGTCGACGCGCACGTGCACCTCTGGGACCCGGCCCGCACGGACTGGTACCCCTATCTGGCGCGTCCACCCGCAGACAGCGGCGGCGATGCGTCGAAGATGTATCGCCGCTTCGATGTCGACACCTACCGGGCGGAGACAGCCCAGTGGAACGTAGAGAAGTTCGTCAACGTCGCCGCCGCGACCAGTCGTCACTCGATCGAGGAAACCATCGAGCTCGATGAGAATGCGGACGCGAGCGGCGGCCCTGACGCCATCATCGGCGGCCTCCCACCGACCGAATCGGTCGCCGAGGCCATCGAGCTCCTCGACCGGCAGATGACTGCTTCACGCTTCCGTGGGGTCCGCCCGATGGGCGCCTTCGGGGGGCCGCTCCCCGACGCCGAGGTGCTCCGCGCCCTGCAGGAGCGGTCCCTGCTGTTCGAGCTGATGACCCATCCGGATCAGCTTCGGGTGGCGGCGCAGCAGCTCACCAGCTTCGGCGACCTCGTCGTGGTCGTCGAGCACACCGGATGGCCCCGCTCGAACTCCGAGGAGGAGCACGCCCTCTGGCGGTCGGGGATCGACGCGCTGGCTGGACTGGGCGACAACGTCATATGCAAGCTGTCCGGCCTGGCCATGCCGTTCGGGTCCATGCGCGTCGATGCCTTCGCCCCGTGGCTCGAGTACGCCATCGAGGCCTTTGGGGTCGATCGCTGCATGTTCGCCAGCAACTTCCCGGTGGACGCCGTCTACGGAACCTTCGACGAGCTCTACACCACGTTCAGCGCGGTGACGGCCGGTCTCGGCCGCGAATCCCGCGGGAAGCTGTTTGCTGGGAATGCAGAGACCGTCTATCACTGCTAGGTGTCGCTCGGGGCGCAGCGGAACCGCACTGCGACCCCTCCGGTCGGAGCGGACTCGAATCGGGGGCGTACCCGGGTGCACGCCCAAGGACGAGCTCCCTCTAGATGCCCTGAGCAAGAGTGCTCACCGAGCAAGGCGCGGCAAGCCTGGCCCGTGCGGAACGCCCGCCTCGCATAGTCGCCACCTCACCCGGATAGGGCGTTCACCGCGAGGCTGTGAGGGACGGGCCCATCATGTCGGCAAAGTTGCCGTTGTAGAAGCGCTCCCGGGCATCCTCCGCAACCGCTACCAGACTCTCTTCGAAGCGGGCCAACGGGTCGCGGCCACCCTCAGGATGGGGATAGTCGGAGGAGAAGAGGAAGAGGTCATCGCCCGCCTCCTCGATCATCCATCCCACGGGCTCAGTGGGGAACGGCGTGAACCACAATTGGCGGTGGACGTACTCGGAGGCCGCCAGCGGAAGGTCACGGAGGACCGGCTCGGTCCTCGAGAACGTGCGCCGGGCGATGTCGAGCCGCCGCAACCACGGGACGACCCACATGGCTCCCTGTTCGATGCACCCGCCCCGCAATCCGGGGAAGCGATCGAGGATCCCATCGAGGACCAAGGCCGATAGGAACTGCTCGGGAGGCTGATGGATGGTCATGTAGTCCTTCGCCCTGATGTTCTCCCCACCGCCCAGAAAGTCCCTGACCGGACGATCGTTCTCGTGGAACGCTGGCCGCAGGGTCCGGCCGCCACCGCCGATGTGCAGCATGAAAGGGACACCGGCCTCCTGCAAGCGAGCCCACACCGCGTCGTAGTCGGGGTGAGTGGGTGACACTCCCCGACCTGGATGCGATGGCACCTGCACGGCGGCGCACCCGGCGTCGATGGCCTCCTCGACGGCGGCGGCGGTTCGGGAAGGATCGGCCCATGGCACGTTGCCAACGGGTAGCAGACGTGGGTCCCCGGCGCAGAAGGCGGTCACGGCACGGTTGTGGGCGGCCGTGCCGCCGTAGAGAAGGTCGGCATCCTTCCCCAGGAATTGCGTCGAGGCGAAGGTGGAGAACACGAGCTGGCGCTCGAACCCGAGCAGGTCGAGCGCCCGGCTCCGCTCGGCAGGATCGAATGCGCCCAAGGCGTTCCATCCCTTGGCCTGCATGAGCGAGTCCTCCAGCTCGGCGGCGGCCTCGGCATCCCCCCGACGCCGCTCGGCATCGGCAATGGCCTTGTCGGCGAGGGCACCAGCCGCACCGAGGTGGAGCGGCCGGAGCTTCTCGCGTGTAGTCGAGTCGGCGAACTCCTCGAGCCAGTTGGGCAGCTCCATGAGGTGGCTGTCCGCATCGAAGTACGTTCGTCCCTGGGCGTAGGGCATCACGATCTCCTTTCGCCATGCTGACGTCTTGCAGCATGAACCCCTGTCGGTGAACCGACGCCTCGGAAGCAGGTCGAGCCGACGCTTGCCACGTTACCTCCCGCCCTGGCCAGATTTCTCCCCCAAAGACGCTCAGGGTCCAGGCGTCGCGGCGGGAGTACGCCCTGCCTCGACGCGAGGATCGGCCAGACATCGGCCGCGGTGGGCTCGAACTGGATGGCCGTGCTGTTCGTGCTCGGGTTGTCCCGTTCGCGGCTCCTGCGACCCGCCGGCGTATCACGTGCGCCGAGCAGCCCGATGCCTTACGGCTCGTTCTTGGACCATCCGGCAGTTGGCAGGATCTTGGACGTACTCTTGGCCGACATGGCCATCGGGATATGGACATGGATCGTCGAATGGACGGTGACCCGGTCCATCGGTCAGGAAGCGTCGCTGCCCGGTCGACCTGGACAGGAGGGCGTTGCATGAAGAGGGTGTTGCCGGGTGCAGCTTTGGCCGCAATCGGGCTCATCCTTGCCGGGTGCTCCAGCCCGTCGAGCTCAGGGCAGTCGACCACGACTACATCGGCGGCGGCGACCTCGACAACCACCCAGCACGGCGGCGGGTCCAGCACCACAACAACTGGTTCGTCCCAGGCAGTCAATCTTCCTGTGACCGATCAGATCCGATCGCAATTGGTCACAGCCGGGGCTGCCTTGAACAACATCCCGGCCTCCGAGTACAGCGGTCTCGCGCCCGGGCTCACGTACTACGCGCTCGACAAGGCATCCAACACGTACTGGGCCGCAGCCAGATTGGTCCCGGCTCCTTCAAGCAATCCCTCGAATCCGACCCGGGCTCAGGTCGCTTCGCAGGATGCGGGCTCTTACTACCTGTTCAGCCAGCCCAGAGGCGGAGCCTGGACCGTCTACGCTGCGGGCAACACCGGTCAGTCGACCCCCTGCCCGGTGACGGTGCCGGCTGCGGTCGTCGCCGTCTGGGGCTGGTCGGCTGGGGGCTGTAGGCCGGCGGGTGCCTAGGCGGTCGCCGAGCCGAACCAGTTCCAGCGTTTGCGAGGCTGCAGGTGGCCAGGCCGGTCTCCTTCGCCTGGCATCGGCATGGCATGCCCGGGTGATGGCCGACGAGGTGGTCAGCCACGCGTTCAGCCATGGGTTCCATCCCCAGCACACCGAGCGACTCGCCGCGTACTGGACGGAAGCGCTCGGCGGCCCTGCCACCTTTTCAGGCAACTATGGAACCGAGACCTCGGTTGTCCGGATGCACAGCGGGAACGGACCGCACGAGGAGATGGACCAGCGGGCCATCGCCTGCTTCGACCAAGCCCTGGACGATGTCGGCATCGGCGACAGTGTGCTTCGACAGGTGCTCCACGACTACTTCGACTGGGCCACGACGACGACGATGGCCCGCTACCCCTGGTCTGCTGACGACGTACCTACCGATTTGACCATTCCTCAGTGGTCCTGGGATGGCCTCCAGGGCTGAGCGGCCCTCCAGCCAACCTGTGGTCCCGGCCCGACCCACCTGCCCGAGCGTCTAAGGCCACGTCCGGCCGAACCAGCGCTGCACCCGGCTGGCCCCGAAGTCGGCCTTCTCCGTCGCGAGGTCGGGCGACGGTCCTTCGAGCGCCCCATGCGGTGCCTGGCCGCCGAGGAACGTGACGTCGACCTTGGCGACCTGGTTGTCGCCGAACTCGAGGTAGCAGACGCCTCGCCCGTCGTATCCCGGCTGTTCGCCCGCTCCTCGGATCAGCGCGCTGATGCCCTCCGCGACGACACCGGCCTGTCCCTCGGCGAACACACCGGCTTTCGGCGTTCCGACGCTGGTGACGTCGCCGACCGCGTAGACGCCTGGGAATCGGGTCTCCAGAGTGACCGGGTTCACCGGTATCCATCCATCCACGGTCATCCCGGCCCGAACGACCACTTCGGGTGCCCGGTGCGCGGGGACGCCGAGGAACAGGTCGTAGGGCAGCTCACCGCCGTCATCCAAAACCGCAACCCGGCGCGCTGGGTCGATGCCGCGCACGAGTGTCTCGGGAAACCAGCCGATGCCCCGCTCCTCGAACGCGCCGAGCAGCGCCTTCGATGCCTCAGGCGAAGGCGGAATGGGCACCGGCAGCGGCATCACAAGTGAGATGGTCGATCGGTCGCGCAGGCCCCGCTCGGCAAGGAAGTCATGCATCAGGAGGGCGGTCTCGCTGGGCGCCGGTGGGCACTTGAACGGCGTCGACGTCACGGCCACAACGACCCGGCCGCCATCGAACCTCGCCAGGACATCCTTGAGCGCGAAGGCCCCGCTCTCGGTGTAGAAGTCGTGACCGCCTTCGACGAGACCTGGAGTGGCCCCGGGGTCCAGGTCAGCCCCGAGTGCGACGACGATCACGTCCGCCTCGAATGTTCCGACATCAGTGTCGACGGACCTGTCTTGTGGGTCAATGCTTCGAATTGTGGAGTGCACGAACCGCACTCCGGGCTTGACAAAGTCGCGATAGGGATGCCGGACGTGCTCGGGCCCGGCCCGCCCGAACATGACGTCCAGCTTGGAGAACCCGAAGACGAAGTCCTCGGTCTTGTCGATGAGCACGACGTCGACGCTCGATCCGAATTCCTCGGAGATCCGGGTCGTCAGCTCGAGACCGCCGAAGCCTGCACCCAGTACGAGAACGCGCATCGCCATCTACGCGATCCTATGTGGTCCGCCGCCGCCTAGGTCCTCAGCGAGATGGTCTTCCATGCTTCTCCCCCTCACGATGATATAGGCAAGGACGCCGAGCACCGGGACGACTATCAAGAGAACCACCCAAGCCGCCTTCGCCGCACCCGACAGCTCTCGGCTTCGGAAGATGTCAACGAAGATGAAGATGAGCAGCCAGATCCACAGTACGAGGCCGACGAACATCAGCAAGGTCCAGAAGACATCGAGCAATGGAAAGTTCGTTCCTGTGGTCATGCCCTCATCTCCTGATAGTTGTCACACGTTCTGAACAGCATGCGCCGTAGCGACCCGCCCGTCATTGACCGTTCGTGGCATCTTCAGCCTCGATCAGTCTGGAGACGGCGTCGATGAGCGCCAGGTGGGTGAACGCCTGGGGAAAGTTGCCGAGGTGCTCCCCGGTCGACGCCTCGATCTCCTCGCCGTACAGCTGGAGCGGACCGGCGAACGACAGGAGCTTCTTGCAAAGAGCGCGGGATCGATCGACCTCGCCGATCATGGCCAAAGCCGTCACAAGCCAGAAGGAGCAAATGGTAAAGGTCCCTTCCTTGCCCTCAAAGCCGGTGTCAGTAGTGTCGACCTTGTAGCGAAGGACCAGGTCGTCCTCTGTCAGCTCATCGGCAATCGCCAGCACCGTAGCTCGCACCCGCTCGTCATCCGGCGGGAGGAAGCCGAGGATGGGGATCAGGAGGAGCGAGGCGTCGAGCTCCTCGTTTCCGTAGTGCTGACGGAACACGCCCCGCTGGGTAACCCCTCGGTCGAGAATGTCCGCCTTGATCCGGTCGGCGGCTTCCTGCCATTCCCGAGCATGCTCGATGTCGCCACGCTGGTGAGCCAAATCGGCCCCACGTGCGGCCGCCACCCAGCACAAGGCCTTGGAGGCGGTGAAGCGCTGAGGGTCGCCTCGTATCTCCCAAATTCCCTGATCAGGTTCGTCCTGCTTGGCGATGGCTTGGCCCACCAGGTCGGCGAGCGCGTTCCACACTTCGTGGGTGATCTCGGCCACCCCCTCGCGCATGTGGGTGTCGACGGCATCGAGGAGCATGCCCCAGACGTCGTTCTGGTGTTGGTCCCAGGCGCCGTTCCCCACCCGCACCGGGCGAGACCCCCGGTAGCCGGAGAGGTGGTCGAGCGTGTGCTCTGTCAGGTCACGCTCGCCGCCGATGCCGTACATGATCTGCAGGCTGAACGGAGGGCCACCACTGGCCACCACGGCGTCTGCGACGAAGGCGAAATACTCGAATGCCTCCCATCCGAACCCGAGGCGATAGAGGGAGCGCAGCATGAAGGCCGAGTCCCTGATCCAGGTGTAGCGGTAGTCCCAGTTCCGGGCACCACCGATCGTCTCGGGGAGAGAGGTCGTGGGAGCCGCCATGATGGCTCCGGTAGGGGCAAAGCTCAGACCCTTGAGGGTGAGAGCACTGCGTTCCAAGTACGAACGCCAGGGATGGTCGGGGAACCTGCCGACGCTCAGCCAATCTCGCCAATAGGCGATGGTCGCCAGCAGGTCCTCGTCAACCTCCTCCTTGGTCCCCGGCAGGTGTTCCTTCCAGGACAGAGTGACGAAGGTCGACTCCCCCGTAGACAAGGACGTCCGTCCGTAGCATCGGCCACCGATGATGCCCAGTTGCACCCCGCTCGTCACCTTCAGCATTGGATCACCCGCCGGGGGCTCGGCGATGACCGTCCCGTACCCCTCTCCCTCGTATCGCCAGTGACCCGACTTGGCGCCGTACTCGAAGTTCGGTACGCAGTTGGCGAACACCTCGACCCTGCCGCCGATGCAGGTGGCAACACGTGCCAGCGTCCCGCAACCTGTCGCGATCCCAGGCGCCCGACGGTAATCCGGACGGCGGTGCTCCAAGCTGTCGACCGGCCGGACGACCATGAAATCGGTGACCAGCAACCAACCGGTCGGCGTATGCCAGGTCGTCTCCATGACCATCGTTCCGGGGATGTAGCGCCGCTGGTGAGGAACGTGGACGTTGGCCGGACCCAGCCGAAACGTGCCCGCCGTCCGGTCGAGGAGGGCTCCGAAGATGCTCGGTGAATCCGGACGGGGCAGGCACAACCACTCGACCGATCCGTCGGGAGCCACCAGGCAGTTGTTCTCGCAGTCGGACAGGAAGCCGTACTCGGCTATCGGAGGGAACGAATTCACAGCCGAGCCCTTTCGCCGACGGATCCAACAGCGTGCTCAGCGTACCCAAAGGGTCGGCCGCGCTCGACGCCGCTCCTGCACCCTCTGGGTCGTGGACGACGCGCCCCACTCGCGCCCGGCAAGCCCCGCCGGGTCAGGCGTTCGGGGTGGCTGAGCCCCCCGGGACGCAACGGGACCCCGCCCGGAAGGCGGGGTCCCGTTCGCACAGCTGTTTGGCGGATCTGGCGCGCCAGGCCGGGTGGCCCGGGATCCAGCCTCGTAGACCGAAGGGCTACGAGATCTTCAGCGGCTTCGGAGAGGTGATGGTATTCCCGTCTGTGGCAAGGCACACCTCACCGCTGTACTTGCCGGGGACCTTGAGTCCGGCCGTGTCAGCGTTCACGGTACCCGAGAACTTGATAGCCGTCGGATTCTTGGTCGCCGTCTTTGAATAGCCGGGGCACTTCTTCGCCGAGGTGGACGATGTCCCCGGAGTCCCGAAGGTCGTCGTCTTACCGCTGACCCAGGGCACGGTTCCGCCGGTCGCGATCGACGTGCCGTTGATCGGCTGGGAAGCGCCACCGGTGTTGGCTCCGTTGCTGTCGGTGCAGCCGCTGATGGTGATGGTCCCGCTTAGGGTCCCAGAAACATTGGTGCACACGGTCTTGCCTTTCGGCCCGCTCGCAGCAGACGCCGCGCCGCTGCTCAGAGCAAGCGACACCCCGGACACCGGAATGGCGAGCGCAGCTGCAAGTAGCAATATCCTTCGCATTTGTAACCCCCTTGTAGATGGACGGATGTACCGCAAGGGGAGCCCCTCTGTAGGCGCCCGCCCCGGCGCAGGTTAGGCCAGATCCCGAGACGGCGCCTGCTGTCCGTCACCGTCAGTCGCTGGAGCGGGACTGTCGGGTGTCGCAGACAGGCGTCGGCGGAAGATGTACAAGCTCCACCCTTGGTACAGCAGTACCAGGGGAAATACCACCACGGACACCACCGTCATGACCTTGAGCGTGTACGAGGGGCTGGCGCTGTTGGACACGGTGAGGTTGTAGGCCGAATTGGTGGTGGACACCATCACCCGGGGGAAGAGGTCGAAGAAGATGGATCCCACCACGCTCCCGATGGCCACGGCGGCCGAGGCGAAGGACCACCCCTCCGAGCCCGCTTCGGCGAACAGCGCCGCCGCCGCCACCGCCACCAGCGCCAGGGCATCGATCGGGTTGGGGACGAAGCCCAGTCCCAATCCGACATGGCTCCACGTGAGCCAGCCGAACGTGATCACTGCCGCCAACCAGCCGACCCCACTCGACACCCGGGCCGCCCGCCGGCGCAGGTCGCCGTCCATCTTGAGGGTCAGGTAGGTGGCACCGAGGAGGAGCGACAGGACCAGCAGGGTCAGGCCGGTGTAGAGCCCGAAGGGGACGAGCAGGTCGAAGAACGTGCCGGTGTAGTTGTGCGCCTGGTCGATGGGCAGGCCGTGAAGGAGGTCGCCGAGGGCGGTACCGAGGAGAAGGGGTACCAACGCGCTCCCGACGGTCAGGGACCACCGCCAGGTGGCCCGCCATCGCCGATCGTCGATCTTGCGATTGAACTCGAAGGAGACACCGCGCATGATCAGCGCGACCAGCACGATCAGCAGGGCCAGGTAGAACGCGGAGAACATGGTGGCGTACCACGATGGGAAGGCGGCGAAGATCGCCGCCCCGGCCACGATGAGCCACACCTCGTTGCCGTCCCAGAGGGGTCCGATGGAGTTGACCACCAACCGGCGGTCGAGATCATTTCGCCCGATGAGGTCGTGCAGCATGCCGACCCCGAAATCGAACCCTTCGAGGACGAAGAACCCCACCCAGAAGAGGGCGACGATCACGTACCAGATCTCGTTCAGATGGACCATCTTCGCTCCCTAGTAGACGAGCGCCGGGATCTGGCTCTCGTCGGCATCGTCTTTCCCACCGTCCCCTACACCACCGTCCCCTGCACCACCGTCCCCTGCACCGTCGGCGCCGGCATCGAGGCTCTTGCGCCCGTAGTGGACCATCAGGTAGCAGTCCGCCACCCCGAGGGCCGCATAGAGGAGCACGAAGACGGTCAAGCTGATCCACACGTCGGCGGCGGAGATCGACGGTGACACCGCTTGCGAGGTCTTCATCAGTCCCTGGACGATCCAAGGCTGTCGGCCGCTCTCGGTCAACAGCCAGCCGGCGGTGTTGATCAGGAACGGCGCGATGACGGCCCATGGCGCGATGCGCAAGAACCATTTCGATCGCTCGAGCGTCTTCCGGCGGATCAGCCATAACCCCCAAAGGGAGAAGAGCAGGACCAGGGAGGCTAGATAGGCCATCACCCGCATGCCCCAGTACTGGATGAACACGTTGGGGACGTAGTTGCCCGGCCCGTACTGGTGCTCGTACTGCGTCTGGAGGTTGTTCATCCCCTGGACCTCACCGTTGATGTGGTTGGTGGCCAGGATCGAGAGCAGGCCGGGGATCTCCAAGATCTGGGTGGGCGTCTGGTCGTTGCCGCCCCCGCCGATCTGGAACAGGGAGAACGAGCAACGGGAGGGACACGTGTTCCAGAGCGCCTCCGCGGCGGCGATCTTCATCGGCTGGTACCTTCCCTCGATCACGCCGAGCTCGCTGCCCAGGAACATGTTCAGGAAGACGGCCGGGGTGAGCACCGCCAACGAGATGATCGCCGTCCGGCGGAAGGCGTCCACCATGCTCTGCCTCCGCAAGTGCCAGGCGGAAACGGCCAGCATCACCATGGCCCCGGTGACCAGCGAGGCCAGGACCACGTGCGGGAAGCCCCACAGGAAGACCGGATTGGTGAACAGCGCCCAGATGTCGGTGAGCACCGGTTGGTGCTGGGCGTTCATGACATAGCCGACCGGATGCTGCATCCACGAGTTGGCCGCCATGATGAAAGCGGCCGACAGCACTGTCGCCGCGGCCACCAGCCAGATGCAGGTCAGGTGCAGCCGCTTCGACAGCCGGTCCCAGCCGAAGATCCAGATCCCGAGGAAGGTGGACTCGAGGAAGAAGGCCACGATCCCTTCCATGGCCAAGGGACCACCGAAGATGTTGCCCACGAACCGCGAGTAGTTGGACCAGTTCATCCCGAACTCGAACTCCTGGACCAGACCGGTCACCACGCCGACAGCCACGTTGATGAGAAGTAGCGTCCCGAAGAACTTGGTCAGGCGTTTGAACACCGGGTTGTCGTTCCGGTACCAGGTGGTCTGGAGCAACGCCACGAGAAAGGCCAACCCGATCGTCACCGGCACGAAGAGGAAGTGGTAGATGGTGGTCGTGGCGAACTGCCAGCGGGACAGGTCGAGGGTCATAGGATTGAGCTCCCCATATCGAGACTGCCGCCGACAGCGGTTGCCGTCGGTCGTTCGTGGCGCCATGGTCGATCTTGATCACCGGCCGATGCCGGATGGCCGCCGGTCTGGGACCACCAGAGGTCGGCGTACCGGCCGCCCATAGCGACCAGGGCGGTATGGGACCCCCGCTCGACCACCCGGCCTCCGTCCAGTACCACGATCTCGTCGACCGACTCCAGCCCGGACAGGCGGTGGGTGATGAGGAGGAGCGACCGTCCGACGGTGACGTCGAGTAGGTTCTTCAGTACTGCGTCGGCCGCAAGGGGATCGAGGTGCTCGGTCGGTTCGTCGACGATGAGCACCGGAAAGTCGGCGAGCAGGGCTCGGGCCAGCGCCATTCGCCGTCGCTGGCCCCCCGACACCCGGAAGCCGCCCTTCCCGACCTCGGTGGCCAGTCCCTTGGGTAGTCCCGCGACCCATGGGGTGAGACCGACCCGCCCGAGCACCCCGAACAGCTCGGCGTCGGTGGCTGACTGACGGCCGACCCGGAGGTTGGCCGCAATGGTGGTGTCGAAGAGATGGGCATCCTGCCCCACGAGCCCCACGATGCCGCGCAGCTCGTCGCCGGCCAGCTGGTCGATCGATACCCCGTCCAGGCGCACGGACCCGCCGTCGACCGAGAGGAAGCGGAGGAGGACCTCGGCCAAGGTCGTCTTCCCCGCACCGCTCGGGCCGACCACTGCGACCCGACACCCGGAGGCGAGCGAGAGGTTCACCCCACAAAGGGCAGGCCGCGGCACCCCGGGATGCGAGGCGTCGACCTCGCGAGCGGCCAGCTCGTGGGCTCCGACCGGAACCCTCGCAGGCCGAGCCGGTTCGGACACGGGCACGGGTGCATCCATCACCCGGAAGACTCGGGCGGCGGCCTCCCGCACCTGGTTGAGGGCCTGGGTGGCAGCCGGTAGCGCGGCCACCAATTCGAACGTCACCAGGGGCACCAGCGTGATCACCGCCAGGTCGGTCGGCGGTAGCCGACCGGACGCGACGGCCGGGATCCCGACCACCAGACAACCCCAGCCGGCCAATCCCACCAGCAATGTGGTCAGCGCGCCCCCGATGCCGGCGGTGCTCGCCGAGGCCGCGCCGATGGCGGTCATTTCGGAGTCGATCCGCTCGATGGTTCGGAGCTGCTCGTCAGCGGCGCCGAACACCAGCAGCTCGGCTGCGCCGTCCGTGAGGTCGACCAAGGCCGAGTTGAGGTCGGCGCGGTCACTCGCCAGCTTCGACTCGCGTCGACGGGCCAGCGCGCCGGTGAGCCACGGCACAGTGGTCCCGGCCAGGAGCAAAGCCGCCGCCAGGATGACGGCGGCGGCGGGCAGCAGCCACCACAGGAACCCGACGGTGGCGGCCCCGACGACGATGGCGACGGCAAAGGGAGGGATCACCCGCACCACCAGGTCCTGCAACGCATCGACGTCCGCCACCATTCTGGCGAGGAGGTCTCCGTGGCGGAAGGCGAGGAGCCCCGCCGGTGCCAGACGCTCCAGGCGCTCGAAGAACCGGACTCGGACGGCGGCCAGGAGCCGGAGAGCGGCGTCGTGGCCGGCCAGCCGCTCGCCGTAACGGAGGAATCCACGGGACAGTCCGAAGAACTGCACGCCGACGATAGCGAGGGCGAGGTGCGACTCGTTCGGCCGCTCCGAGGCCGCCGAGATGAGCCACGCCGCGGTGGCGATCAGACCGACATCGGCCAGGACGGCACCGGCTCCGAGCGACGACGCCATGACTAGGCGGGCCCGCACCGGTCGGGCGAGGCGAACGGTACGGCCGAGGCCGGCCGGACCCTCAACAGGGGTTCGTGCCGGGTCTCTCCCTTCCCGCCCTGTCCCGAGCATCGTCATGCGTCCGCCGTCTGCAGCGAGAGATGGACGACGCGGTCGGCCAGCGGTAGCAGGCAGGGACGGTGGGCAACCAGGATGGTGGTCCGCCCGGCCGCCAACTCCGCGACCGCGTCGAGGACACTCTCCTCTGTCTTGGCGTCGAGGTTGGCGGTGGGCTCGTCCAGGAGGAGCAGCGGCACGTCCCGGAGGAAGGCTCGGGCCAGTGCCACCCGCTGGCGTTCACCCAAGGACAGGCCGGACCCGCCGTCGCCGAGCGGGGTACTGAACCCTGCGGGCAGGCGCGCCACCGTCTCGGTCAGCCCCGCCCGGGCGACGGCCCGCGTCACCTGCGCCTCGGTGGCGCCGGGCCGACCGAGCCGAATGTTGTCGCCGATGCTCCGGGCGAACAGGTGCGGCCGCTGCGGTATCCAGGTCAAACACGAGCGCCATGCTTCCGGATCGAGCTCGGCGAGGGCGACCCCGCCTACGGTCACCGATCCCTGACTCGGGGTGACCAACCCCAGGAGGACCTGGAGGGCAGTCGACTTGCCACATCCGCTCGGACCGGCGATGGCGACCGTCTCGCCCGGATCGATGCTGAACGACAGGCCGGATATCGCCGGGGAGGCTCCCTCGTCGTAGGTGACCGCCAGATCGCTGATCCTGATGGTGGATCGGGAAGGGTCGGGGATGCCGCGGAACGTCCCGACGGGCAGGACCGGGCGCTCCAGTACCTCGAAGACCTCGATGGCGGCATGCATTCCCTCGGCACTGGCGTGGTATGTGCCCCCGAGGGACCGGAGCGGCCAGTAGGCCTCGGGCGCGAGGATGAGGACGAAGAGGGCGCTCCGCAGGCCCAAGTGACCATCGAGCAGCCGGAGGCCGACCGCCACAGCCACCACCGCCACCGAGATGGTGGCCAGGAGCTCGAGGACCAGCGCCGAGAGAAAGGTGAGCCGCAGGGTGTCCATGGTGGCCGATCGGTACCGGTCGGACATGGTGCGGATCGTGATGGCCTGGGCCCGGGCCCGGCCGAACACCTTGAGGGTGGGAAGCCCACCGACCACATCGAGGAAGTGGCCGGACAGATGCCGGAGGAGGACGGCCCGCCGCTCGGTACGGGTCTTGGTCATCGAGCCGATCAACCACATGAACAAGGGGATGAGGGGGAGGGTGACCGCCAGGATCGTGGCCGACACCCAATCGGACCAGAAGACCACCGCCACCACCGTCACCGGAACGATGAGGGCGAGTAGCTGCTGGGGAAGGTACTTGGCGAAGTAGGCGTCGAGCGCATCGATCCCCGAGCCGGCCAGGACGACCAGGTCGCTCCGGCCGGCCCGGTCGATTCCGTGGGGTCCGAGCTCGGCCATTCGGCGCACTAGCGCGTTCCGCAGGTCCGATTTGGCCGAGGCAGAGGTCCGGTGGGCGGTGAGCTCGGCCAACCACCGCAACAGGGCGCGACCGGCGATGACGAGCAGCAGGAGCACCAGGGGAGAACGGAGCTCTGCGAGACCCCGATGACTCCCGACGGTCCCCGCGATGCTGCTCGCCACCAGCCAGGCCTGGGCGACCAGCAACGAGGCGACGAGCCCGCCGATCACCACCGTCAAGGCGAGAAAGTGCCTTGTCGCCCGCGTGTAGCGAAGGAGCCTCGGGTCGACCGGCGCGTGGCCGGCGTCACCAGGCTGGGCGGTCACGCCGATCTTTCCAACTCGATCGACCGGGCGCCCTCACCGGGGCCGACGCACCATGCAAAGGACGCCCCGTGCCTGGAATACCACCTCGATGCCGGCGCACGGGTCGTCCGCTCGATCCGATCACGAACGGCCGCCCTTCGGGGTCGTCCTCTCGCCGCCAGCGCCGGCCGCTGATGGTGGTCCGACATCCGACGGGTCGGTCGCATCGACAATGGGGAAGAGGACTCCCTGCACCCGGTTCCGGACCTGCTCGGGCAGGCTCAGGTCACCGCCGGTGTGGGCGGTCGAAAAGCTCCGCTCGGCTCGGCCCCGACCGATCATCGAACGCATCCACCTGAGCATGGTGATCGTCCGGTTGCCGAAACCGCTCAGGAAGGCGAGGTGCACGAACATCCAGATCACCCACCCGGGCAGGCCGCTGAGCCGGATGG
The DNA here is from genome assembly GCA_963769825.1 of uncultured Acidimicrobiales bacterium. Lineage (GTDB taxonomy): Bacteria > Actinomycetota > Acidimicrobiia > Acidimicrobiales > RAAP-2 > Bog-756. Next base: position 125,275 of record CAVYNO010000032.1, on the reverse strand, counting down.
GGCCAAGACTCACCACGGCGCGAAATCGACCGATGGTGGCCACGCTTCCCAGGTCGCGATACCGGAAGTCCCTACCTTCTTCGCCCTTCAACCGGCGCAGGATGGAGTTGGCGGCGTGGAGGCCTCCTTGCATGGCCACCTCGGCCACGCCGGGCAGGTCGTTGAGCGTGCACATGTCCCCGACGACAAACACCTCGGGGTGCTTCGGAAGGGTGAGATCGGGCAAGACGGCGACCCGTCCGGCCCGATCGAGCTCGGCACCGGTTGCATCGGCCAGCCCGCGCGCCAACGGCGAGGCTTCCACTCCCGCGGCCCAGATCACGGTGCCCGCCTCGATCCTCCCCGTCGAGCCATCGTCGCCCGTGATGTCGACCCCGCCGGCGTCGACGCCCGTCACCCGCGAGCCCATACGGAACTCGACGCCGAGCCGACCGAGCTCCTTGGCCGCCCTCTGCGACAGCTTGTCGCCGAAGGTCGCCAGGGGCTCTCGACCTCCGTCGACCAGGACGACCCGGGCAGTGGCGGGGTCGAACGTCCGGAACTCGCCCTTCAGGCTCCGCCGGGCCACCTCGCAGACCTGGCCGGCCAGCTCGACCCCCGTCGGCCCGGCACCCACGATGACAAAGGAGAGCCAGTGGGCCTTCTCAGACGGGTCGCCCGTCATCTCGGCCACCTCGAAGGCGCCGAAGATCCGGCGGCGCAGTTCGAGGGCGTCGTCGATGGTCTTCATGCCGGGGGCGATGAAGGCGAACTCGTCATTCCCGAAGTACGACTGGGTGACCCCCGCGGCCACGATGAGGCTGTCATAGGGAAACTGGACTGGGATCCGCCCGAGAGCGACGGCACGAACGATGCGCTGGTCGAGGTCGATCCCGGTCACGTCCGCCTGCTGCACCACCACGTTCCGGGACCGGCGCAGGACATGGCGAAGGGCCGGCGAGATCTGGCCGGGGGAGAGGACACCGGTTGCCACCTGGTAGAGGAGCGGTTGGAAGAGATGGTGGTTACGCCGGTCCACCAAGGTGACGTCGACCGGGCCCCGACCCAGCAGCCGGGTCGCCGGAAGTCCCCCGAAGCCGCCCCCGATGACGACCACTCGATGCCGGGGCGGCGTTGCGCAAGGTTCAACGGCAGTCGTGGCCGTCCTCCACCGCTCGGTCGACCGGACACCGTGGGGTGGTGCCGGCAACACCCCGTGGCTCCGTCACGTGCCGGTCCATCGCTCTCCAATGCACCCGCGCCCTGCAGCGTGCAGTCGCGTCTGACTCGCCGTTCCCGGACAGGCGAAGACTAGGTCTGGCCCGATCCCCGAACAACCGCTGTCCTCGGACGGCCGCCATGCACCGGTCATGCCGGTTCGGGATCGGCCCTAGCGGTCGATCAGCCCGACCGGCCGTAGGCCGCCGATTGGTCCTGCACCATCCTGACCAGATTCCCGAGGGCCAGATTGACGTCGACCAGGTGCAAACCCCACCGAGGGCCCAACGCCTCCGTCACCGACGGGCGACCGTCGGGGGGGTCGGGCGTGGGTTCGACCTGGAGCCAGGTGGCGCCGCCGGTGCTCATGCAGGTGGCCGTATAGCGACCGGGATAGGCCACCCAGGGCGTGGGCGCAGCGGAGCCTGCGCCGGACTCTCCACTCGCCCCGACTGACACATTGAGAAAGTACGGATCGAGCGATCCGGTGCCTCCAGGGAGCGCCGCCGGATTGGTGCAGAGCACCTGGAGATCACCGGCTCCCGTTGCCGGACTTTGCAGTTTGGCCCCGATGCTCGTTCCGATCCGGCCGAAGAAGCTGTCGGCCGGCGGTGGGGTCTCGAAGCTCGAGTAGGCGACAACACACCCGGTCTGCCCGTTCGACTGGCAGGCGGGGACGTTCTCGAAGTCACCCCCGACCGTCTGCCCGACGGGCACCGTGACGTTGCCGCCCATCAGGAGGGCCGAGACGAGTAGACGGCGCTCGGTGGGATCCTTGTCGATCTGACTGCGGATCAGCGCGATGAGCATCGACGCCCCTTGCGAATGTCCGATCAGGACGACACCCCGGCCGTGGTTGTCATGGGCGAGGTAGTCCTTCCACGCCGACAGGAGGCTGAGATAGGCAGTGGCCGCGCCCTGCTGACTGAGCAACTTCCCGCCGCTCCCGATGGCCAAGAGGGTCAGTTGCCGGTACATCGGGGCGTACACCCGACAGGCCTGGGAGAAGGGGGACGCCTGGTCCCTCGCCACCCCCGTCTCCTCGGGGTCGATGGTCAGGTCGGCATTGGTCGTAGGTTGCCGGCTCACCGTCGGGTACACATAGAAGCAGTCGACAGGTGGATCGGTGGCCGCCCTCGGGTGCACGGTCGTCTTGCCGCCGTTGGCGGCGGTGACCGTGGTCGACAAGTCCGCGGTACACGGATCGTGGGCCTGGCCGGGTCGGCACAGCCACACCGTGCCCGCGGCGTCGGGCCCCGTCGATCCGGACGTCGAGGAGGAGCTGCTCGCCGACGGTGCCGGCGAGCCGCAAGCGGCCAGCCCCCCAGTCGCCGCCATCACTGCCACCGCCACCAGCAACCACCGCCTCGGCACCGTCGCCTCCATCGGTCCCATTCAGCACGTTCCGGCAAACTTCTAGCCCACTGGTATGAGGAAACCATGAACGGGGGCTCGACGTCCCCGGTCGCCTTCTGGCAGTATTGGTGCGATGGGGAGTAAAGCTGCCAATCCTGGGCCGACGGTGACCGTGGTCACCTATGACGGTTTGTCCCCCTTCGAGTTCGGGGTGGCCTGCGAGGTGTTCGGCCGGGACCGGCCCGAGCTCGGCGTCCCCTGGTACCAATTCTCGATCTGCTCCGCCGGGCCCGGTCCGGTACGCACCGATGCGGGGTTCACCATCGGCGTGCCGGGCGGGCTCCGTCCCTTGGCGCACGCCAACACGGTCATCGTCCCCCCTACCGCCACGTTCGACTCGGTGGACCCCGACGTGCTCGGCGCCCTCCGGCGGGCCCACAGCCGGGGAGCCCGGATCGTCTCCCTGTGCACCGGCGCCTTCGTTCTGGCCGAGGCCGGCCTGCTCGAGGGGCGGCGGGTGACCACCCACTGGGCCGAATGCGACGAGCTGGCGGCCCGCCACCCGTCCCTGACCGTCGATCCCAAGGTCCTCTACGTCGACGACGGGGACATCCTCACCTCCGCCGGGAGTGCGGCGAGCATCGACCTCTGCCTGCACGTCGTTCGCTCCGACTACGGGTCGGAGGTGGCCACCCAGGTAGCCCGTGACATGGTCGTGCCTCCACACCGCTCCGGCGGCCAGGCGCAGTACATCGAGGCGCCGATGCCTGACCGCCTCGACGCGGACCTGTTCGCCCTCTCGTTCACCTGGCTGGAGGAGCATCTCGCCGAGCCGATCACCATCGAGGATCTCGCCTCCCGCGCCGCCATGAGCCCCCGGACCTTCGCCCGGCGGTTCCGGGCCAGCACCGGGTCGACGCCGTACCAGTGGCTCCTGCGGCACCGCTTGGCCCTGGCCCAGCGCATGCTCGAGACCGATGACACACCGATCGAGCTCGTCGCCCGAGCCAGCGGGTTCGGAACGGCGACCAACCTCCGCAAGCATTTCCAGCGGGTGCTGTGCACCGGACCTCAGGCCTACCGGCGCGCTTTCCGCCAGGAGCGCGCCAGTTGACCGGAACTCCACCACGAGGCAGATGACACCGATGAGTGACTACCCGAAACCCATCGCCCACGTCGACCAGATAGCACCGGTCCCGCGACGCATCCGGGCCGTGCACGGCGGCGAGCCGGTCCTCGACACCACCGACGCGCTGTACGTCTGGGAGTGGCCCGCCTACCCGCAGTACTACATTCCCGCCGGGATGTACGCGAGGAGCTCCTCGCCTCCGACGAGCCGGACCGAAACCAGCCGGCAAGGCACCCTGAGGCTCTACTCCTTCGCCCATCACGGAGACGGTGGAGCCCCACCGTCGGTCGCCCTGGTGTTTGTGACTCGCCGAGGAGCCGATTGGTCGACACGTTCCGTTTCGATTGGGAAGCGTTCGACGCCTGGTTCGAGGAGGACGAGGAGGTCTTCGTCCACCCGCGCAATCCCTATACCCGGGTGGACGCCCTCCGCTCGACCCGCTCGGTGCGGGTCGAGCTCGGCGGGGTCATCGCTGGCCGAGTCGTCCTCACCGGTCCTGGTGTTCGAGACGGGGCTCCCGACCCGCTACTACCTCAACCGCACCGAGGTCCGTTTCGCCCATCTCGAACCGAGCCCCACCGTGACGAGCTGTCCCTACAAGGGCACCACCACCGACTACTGGTCGGGGGTGGTCGGTGGCGAGACCTATCCCGACCTGGCCTGGTCCTACGCCTTCCCCACCCGACAGCTGCTGCCCATCTCGGGCCTGGTGGCGTTCTACAACGAGAAGGTCGATCTGTTCGTCGACGGCGTGCTGGAAGGGCGACCGGTCACACCGTTCTCCGATCGTTGAGCCACGGGGCAGGTGCGGCAGGGGAGGCCGAGGATCCCATCTGGCCCGGGTGGCAAACGTGGGTTGCAAAGGCCCTGACCAGGGCGGGTTGTCAGTGTTCTGCTCCCACGGCTAAGTTCTTCTTCCATCGTGTTTTGCGCCCGGTGGACGCCGCCCGCGAGACCAACGCCGAATGCGCGCCGCCGCCGAACCGCATCGGTGGTGCTCCTTTCGGCTCTCGTCGTCCTCTCATCCCTCGGCCTTGTCGAGCACGCCCGGGCAGCCGGAGCCGACTCGATCGCCGACCTCAAGGCTCAGGCGACGACTATCTCCGAACAGCTCGTCCAGCAGGAGCTCGAGGTCGGCGCGTACCAGCAGCAGTACTCCGTGCTCTCGGCACGGGTGGCGACCGACGGCCAGGCCATCGCCCAGACGGATGCGCAGATCACCGCAGACCAGCAGCAGATCAGCGCCAAGACCGACGCCGTCCGCCATCAGGCGATCAGCTCGTACATGAACTACGGCACCGGCGGGAGCTCCCCCGCCGGCAGCCTGTTCAGTGGCAGCCAGGAGACCGTGCAAGCGGCCAGCGAGTACACCTCCATCGCCGTCGGGAACATCACCGCCACCGTCGACCAGCTGCACACTGCCGAGGCCACTTTGGAGACCACCCAGTCGTCCCTCCGCCAGCAGCAGGCCCAGGACCAGGCCGACCAGTCCCGGCAGTCGACCGCGCTAGGTCAGGCTGACAGCACCGCCACACATCTCGCCTCCCTACAGGCCCAGGTGACCGGCCAGCTGGCCGCCGCCGTCGCCGCCCAACAGGCCACAGAGGCAGCTGCGGCCGAATCGGCGGTGGCCGCCGCCCGGCGAACGTCGTCAGGCCACCCGGCCGGGGCACCCGCACCCGGGAGCTCGGCCGGCCCGGCGCCGGCCCCCCCGGCCGGTGGGGGCAACGACCCCGCGCTCAACCCCTTCCTCCAGTGCGTGGTCCAGGCCGAATCAGGCGGCAACTACGGCGCCGTCTCTCCCGATGGGCTCTACATGGGCGCCTTCCAGTTCAGCCAGCCCACCTGGAACGGCGCCGCCCAGGCCGCGGGCCGCCCCGACCTGATCGGCGTCCCGCCCAACCTGGCTTCGAAGGCCGACCAGGACACGCTGGCGGTCGTCCTCTATTCACTCGACGGCAGCCAACCGTGGCTCGGGGACCGCTGTAGCGGATAGCTCCGACCTGGGCCCGATGCCGCGTCGGCTCCCATTCGGGCCGGCCGGGCCTGGCCCCTCAGTGGAAGCGGCATCCCCCGGTCCCCGCGCAGACGTCACACTCACCCGCCTCGCCGGCGGCATGGGCGAGGCAGTGCCCGATCCGCTGCTCGACGATGGCGGCCAGCAGCGGGTGGGGGCCCAGCGGCGCGGTCACCAGGTAGTCGACCTCCGGGTGGTGCACCGCCGCCTCGGCGGCCAGCACCGGGATGTCCCGGTCCCAGTGGCTACCGGGCCAGAGGAAGTAGGGCACGATGACGACCGACGTGGCCCCGGCGGCAACGCAGGCGTCAAAGGCGTCGGCCACCGACGGGGCGGCCAACTCCATGTGCGCGGCCTCGACTATGCGGTACCCACCGCGGCCACGCCACTCCTCCACAAAGGACTCGTGGCGACGGTTCGCCTCCTGGCGCGATGACCCATGGTCGACGATGACGATGCCCAGAACGCCCACTGGCGGCCAGCCTACGGCGGCCGGGCCACCGGTTCGCCCGGCGACCCGCCACGCCAGTGCCGCGAATCAGCGGGCGGTGATGTACTCCATGAGCTCGTTGCGGTCCTTCTCCAATTCCTGGATCCGGCTCTTCACGACGTCGCCGATGCTGATGATCCCGCACAGCCGCCCGTTCTCGACCACGGGTACGTGGCGGATCCGGTGGTCGGTCATCAGGTTCATGATCGACTCGACGTCGTCGGCGGGCCGGCATACTCGCACTGTGGTGGACATGATGGACGACACCGGCTCGTCCATCAGATCCGTGTGCAGCGTGCTCAGATGGTGCACGATGTCCCGTTCCGACACGATGCCGTCGATCCGGTTGCCGTCGGACGACACCACGAGAGCACCCACCCGATGACGGCTCAGATCGGAGACCACCTCACCGACGGTCGCCGTGGTGTCGACCGTGACAACGAGCGTTCCCTTACCCTCGAGCACGTTTGCAACAAGCATGGATCTCCCCCTTCTGGGTTCCCTGCTGGAGCAGCATCCCCGCCCGGAACCAGCGCCCCGGCCGTTCCGCCATCATCGCGCCCGGCGGAGGCAAAGCAAACCAATGGCATGAAACTGCAACGAACCCGGTGGCCGCGGCCTGAGCGGCCGGCATCCGCCGCCAGGCAGGAAACACCATTTCAGAGGGGTCTCCCCGTACCATGGGACGATGCCCGAAAGCGTCCCTGCCCGCCGGTGGGTCCAGCGAGCCGAGGGCGACCGCCGGTCACGGGTGCGGCTCCATCTGGTCGAAGGCGAAGAAGTCGTCGTGCTCAACGACCGCCGCATCCCCGGATCGAAGGAGAGCATCAATCTCATCGCCGTGTCCCCCGCCGGTGTCTTCGTCATCGGCACCAAGCACTTCAAGGGCCTCGTCCATACCATGCGGTCGGGCACCATCGGCAATCTCGGACCGAATGAGCTCCACGTTGGTCGCCGCAACTGCACCCAGTGGGTGGAGGACGTGCGCCGCCAGGCCGAGATCGTGCGGGCAACGCTCGAGGGCGTTCCGTGGGGCGGGGAGGTCCCGGTCCAGGCCATGCTCTGCCTCACCCGGGCGGCGTGGGGGTTCGCCTCCGCCGTGCGGATCGGTGACGTCTGGGTCGGGTGGCCGAGGCTGATGGCGGGGGAAGTGCGGGGACCGGGTGCATTGGACCTCCCGACCGTGCAGGAAGTGTCGACGATGATCGCCGACGGCCTGCCGGAGGAGTAGCCGTGAGCTGATGCAGCCGGCGGAGGTCAGGTGACCGCCGAGCGGAGGTCCATCTCTCGCCAGCAGTACCAGGCCACCGAACTGCGATAGGGACGGAACGGCTCCCCGAGCACGTGGAGCTCCTTCGGGCCCGGGATGTCGGGGAGATCCCAGGCGCGGGCGAAGCCGGCCCGTACCCCGAAGTCCCCGGTCGGCCACACATCGGGCCGACCGAGCGTGCTGAGCAGGAACATGTGGGCCGTCCAGGGCCCGATGCCGCGCACCCTGATCAGATGCTCGACCACCTGCTCATCCGAGAGCCGGCCGATCCGGTCCAGGACGATCTCCCCGACGACCACCCGTTCGGCCAGGTCCCGGATGGAGCCGGCCTTGGCCGAGCTCAAGCCGCACGCGCTCAGGTCTCGGGGGGCGACGGCCAGCACGGCCTCCGGTGTGACCGTGCCGCCCACCACCCCGACGAACCGGGCATGGATCGAGGCGGCTGCCCGGCCGGCCAGCTGTTGGTAGACGATGGCCTCGGCCAGCGCGGCGAACCGGTCCGGGGCCCGGACAGTGGGCCGACGTGGCGGCGTGCCGTGGCGGTCCATGAGCGCGTCGAGCACCGGGTCCCGCCCCCGGAGCCAGGCGGTGGCATCGGTCGTCGAGGTTCGGGGCACGGGCAGACGATGCTATCCAGAGGAGCGCCGATGCCGTTCCTGCCGGGAAGCGCCCTGGATGGGCCGCACTAGCATTCCGGGCGCGACCGGCTCGTGGGCGGATGCCGCGTCGTCGACACCGGACTACCGTCTCCGCCCCGACAGGAGGGCCATGAGTCTGCAGGGAAAGGTGGCCGTCGTCACCGGCGGCAACACCGGCATCGGCAGGGCGGTGGTCCTGGCACTGGCCGGGCTCGGCGCCAACATCGTGATCGACTACATCTCGAACGAGCAGGCCGAGGCCGAGGTCGAGGCTGACGTGAAAGCCCTCGGCGACCAGGTTGTCGGGGTGAAGGCCGACGTGAGCAAAGTCGAAGACCTGCGGAGACTGGTGGACTCGGCAGTCTCGAACTTCGGTCGCCTGGACATCTTCGTCAACAACGCCGGCATCGAAACCCGGACCTCGGTGCTGGATACGACCGAACAGCAATTCGAGAGCGTGATCAACATCAACCTCAAGAGCGCGTTCTTCGGAACCCAACTGGCGGCCAACCAGATGATCGCCCAGGGTGACGGGGGCCGGATCATCAACATGACCTCGGTGCACGAGGACTGGCCCATGCCCGGTAACACCCCCTACTGCCTGTCGAAGGGTGGCATGCGGATGCTCACCCGAACGGCCGGAGTCGAGCTCGCGCCGCACAACATCCTGGTGGTTGGGGTCGGGCCCGGTGCCGTCGACACCCCGATCAATAAGGCCACCGTGGCCGATCCGAAGGCGCTCGCCACGCTCGACGCGGCCATCCCGCTCGGCAGGGTGGCCCGGCCCGAGGAGATCGCCAGCGTCGTCGCCTTCCTGGCCGGAGAGGGAGCCAGCTACCTGACAGCCACCACGATCTTCGCCGACGGAGGGATCATGCAGTCGAGCCCGGGCCTCTGAGCCCGCCCCCCGAGCGGGGATGCCGGGCGAGCCCTGACCGACAGGACAGCGCTCTGTGGGCTGAGCCCCGGTCAGAGTGCTGCGCAGTGCGGGAGCACCTCTTCGCCGAGCAGGGACAGATGATCGGGGTCGTGCAGGTCCAGCACCTGCAGGTAGGCACGACCGGCGCCCACCTCGGCGAAGGAGGCCAGCCTGGAGACCACCTCGTCGGGACTGCCGCACAGCCCGTGTTGGCGTAGCTCGGCCACCTCTCGGCCGATGGACGCGGCCCGCGCCGAGATCTCCTTCTCGTCGCGGCCGCAGCACACCACCTGGGCGACCGAGAAGACCATCGACGCGGGGTCCCGACCGACCGACGCACAGGCGGCCCGCACCCGTTCGAACTGGCGGCCGCTGTCGGACGCCGAGGAGAAGGGCATGTTGAACTCATGGGCGAACGTGGCCGCCAGTCGGGGCGTCCGTGTGGCCCCGCCCCCGCCGACGATGATCGGCGGCCCCGGCGACTGCACGGGCTTGGGCAGGCCGGGGCTGTCGGAGAGCTCGTAGTGCTTCCCCTTGAAGGAGAACCGGTCCGAGAGGGGCGTGCCCCACAGGCCGGTGATCACCGCCAGCTGCTCCTCCAACCGTTCGAAGCGCTCCCCGAGCGAGGGGAAGGGGATCCCGTAGGCGGTGTGCTCGTCGTCGTACCACCCCGCCCCGAGCCCGAGCTCCACCCGCCCGCCACTCATGGCGTCGACCTGGGCCACGGCCACCGCCAGCGGACCGGGAAGTCGGAACGTAGCCGCGCTGAGCAGCGTCCCGAGCCTGATCCGGCTCGTCTCCCGGGCGATGGCGCCGAGGGTGACCCATGAGTCGGTCGGACCCGGTAGGCCGTCGCCGCCCATGGTCAGGAAATGATCGCTGCGGAAGAAAGCGTCGAAGCCGAGGAGTTCGGCGGCCTGGGCCACGGCCAGCAGGTCCCCGTACGAGGCCCCCTGCTGCGGCTCGGTGAAGATGCGCAGGAGCATGCCCGCCTGTCTAGTGCGGATCGGCCGTTGGTGCTCCGGGGCCAGTGGCGCCTTGCCGGGCTTCCGCCGGCCGCCGGCCGCCGCCCGGCTCCGGATCAACTGACGGTCGCCACCCCTTCGTCCAGCTCGACATCGCCGCTCCCAGTCAGTCGGCCGCGCCCGGCGAGCTGGCACTCAGAGGCGAGGGGCGGACGGCCGGACCAGCCGCCCGACGACCACCGCTCCGACGACGTCGGCACCCCCGAGGCGCAGGGCGACGGCTGCGCTCTGGGCGCGGGCCCCGGTGACCACGCTGTCGTCCACCACCACCACCCTCTGGCCGCGCAGCCGGCGTAGGTCCGTGTGCGGACGGAGCACGAACCCTTCGCGGGCCGCACGAAGGTGCCCGGTCGGCACGGGTCCGCGGGCCAACAGCGGCCGGTGACGGGCGGCGAGGGTCGGGGTGGCCTCCACCACGGCCGCCACCGGGTCCCCCTTCGGTCGGTACGACGACGGCACCGTCACCACCAGGTCCCATTGGCCCTCGGTGGGTAGGCGGGCCGGGATCGGACCAGTGGTCAGCCACGTATCGAGCATGGCCGCCAAGCGCGCCGTGCACGCCGATCGCAGCTCGGCTACGGGTGCGTCCTTGTACCGTCGTAGCCGCCGGTGCAGGACGTCGCCCAACCGGAACTCGGCCACGGCCACCAACGGAACCAGCGGCATCCGCAACTGGTGGATGAGGGTGGTGCAGCAGTAACACAGCGCGAAGGGCTGCGCGGCGTGGGCCCCACAGAACCGGCAGGTCGTGCCGGGTGAGGAAGCGTCCATCGGTCTCCCGGTCTCGTGATTGGACCGGCGCGGTCCGGGGCGGTGGCGGCCGGTCATCCACCGGCGGCGCGAGTGGTTTCACCGCTACTGATCGGGCCGACTTGGCACCGACGGGCCTCGTCAGTCGCCGGGCGGTTCATCTCCCGACGGGCGGTAGAGCAGGAAGGTCCCGGTCGACCGGCTGACCATCCGGTCCTCGTCGTCGGTGACGGTGGCCTCGGCGTAGGCCACCTGGCGGGCCATGCGGACGACCTCCCCCCGCAGGCGGTAGTGCTCTCCGGCCATGGCCGGGCGCATGGTCTCGACCTTCATCTCCAGGGTCGCCCGGGTGCGGTCGCGATCGGCCAGGGCCGAATTGATGGCGAAATTCATGGCGGCATCGAGGAGGAGGCCGTGCACGCCGGCCTGGACCACGCCGTGCGGGTTACAGGCCTTCGGACCGGGCACGAACACCCCGGTCACCCAGCCGAGGTCCTCACCGTCGACGCCGTAATCGTCGAAGGACGCGCCCACCAGGCCGATGAGCTCCATTCCCCCGTCGCCGAGCCACCGGTCCATGTCCCTGATCCGACCCGTCATGCCATGAACGTAGCGCCGGGCTCTCCCACCGATGAGGTCCCAACCACCGCCGAACCGCCTGAGCTGCGCCGACAGCTCGCCCCGGGACGCCACCCGAACCGCCCCGGGGGCTGGAGGGCTCCCGCCGACACGGCATGCCCACCGATCTCCCCGCTCGTCGAGAGGGGCGTTTCCATTAGAGTCGGTGCGACCGCCGGAACCAACCGGTCCGTGGACCGGCAGGTGCCCACGCCGCCGGAGCTGCCAAAGGAGACCCCCCATGACCGAGGCCGTCATCGTCGACGCAGTACGCACGCCAGGTGGCAAGCGCAACGGGAAGCTCCACAACTGGCACGCCGTGGACCTCGCCTCCGAGCCCCTCAAGGCCCTGGTCGAGCGCAACGACCTCGATCCGGCCACCGTCGACGACGTGATCATGGGCTGCGTGATGCAGGTCAGCGAGCAATCCCTCAACGTCGGGCGCAATGCGGTGCTGGCCGCCGGCTGGCCGGAGTCGGTACCGGGAACCACCATCGACCGCCAGTGCGGCTCCTCCCAGCAGGCCATCCACTTCGGCGCCCAGGGCGTCATGGCCGGCGCCTACGACGTGGTCATCGGGGCGGGCGTCGAGGTCATGAGCCGCACGCCGATGGGGGCGTCGGTCGTTCGCGAGCTCGGCTATCCGTTCGGGCCGCGGATGATGGCCCGCTACGCCGAGCGCGGCGGTCTGGTGAGCCAGGGTGAAGGCGCCGAGCTCATCGCCGAGCAGTGGAACATCGACCGCACCGCTCTCGACGAATATTCCGCGCAGTCGCATCACCGGGCCGCCCAGGCCACCGCCGAGGGCCGGTTCGAGCGCGAGTTGATCCCGGTGGCGGTCAAGGACGACGATCGGGCCGATACCGACGAGATCATGACGACCGACGAGGGCATCCGCCCCGACACCACCGTCGAGGTGCTGGCCAACCTCAAGCCCGCCTTCCGCGCCGAGAACGGCCGGGTCACGGCGGGCAACTCCAGCCAGATCACCGACGGTGCCGCCGCCGTGCTCATCATGAGCGAGGAGAGGGCGAAGACGCTCGGACTCACCCCCCGGGCCCGCTTCCACGCCTTCGCCGTCGCCGGCAGCGACCCCATCACCATGCTGACCGGCCCCATCCCCGCCACCAGGGCAGTCCTCGAACGAGCCAAGCTCAGCTTCGACGACTTGGACGCCATCGAGATCAACGAGGCCTTCGCCTCGGTCGTCCTTGCCTGGCAGAAGGAGTTCGACGCCGACCTGAGCAAGGTCAATGCGAACGGCGGCGCCATCGCGCTCGGCCATCCACTCGGTGCCTCGGGGGCGAAGCTCATGTCCACACTGGTCAACGAGCTCGAGCGCACCGACGGCCGCTACGGCCTGCTCACCATGTGCGAGGGCGGAGGGATGGCGAACGCCACCATCATCGAACGTCTGGGCTGAGGTCCGCTCCAGGCCGTCGGGCGCGCCGCGCCGGGGCAGCCAGCCGCGTCCTAGTGGTACCGGGTGGCCAGGATGAGCCCGACGAAGATGGCGCCGATGGCCGCTATCAGCCACAGGTTGTTGACGCCACCGGGGAGGACCCCGGCGTAGTTGAGGATCACCACCAGCACCCCGACGGCGAACATGGCGACGATCAGGATGCCCATCCAGCGGGGACTGGCCTTCACGCTCTTGGCGACGGGCGGGGTGTAGCGCCGGCTCTGGGTCGAGGAGCCAGCCGCGGTAGTGCGACCCCCGGACGAACGGCCCTTCTTCTGTGCCCGTCCCGGGCCCGACTTGGCCTTCGTTGCCATGGGCGCAGGATAGCCAGGTGACGGCACTCGAGGCGGACGGGCATCGGTGCGGCCGGCCGGTACGATCTCGGGTCCATGGGGACCCGAGTGCTGGTCGTCGACAACTACGACTCGTTCGTCTACAACCTGGTGCAGGAGCTCGGCGAGCTCGGCGCCGACCCTGTCGTCCACCGCAACGATGCCATCGACATCGACGGCATCAGGGCGGCCTCACCGGATGCCATCCTCATCTCGCCGGGGCCGGGCCGACCCGAGGGCGCCGGCATCAGCAAGGCGGTGGTCGTAGCCCTGGCCGGCGAACTTCCCATCCTCGGCGTCTGCCTCGGGCACCAGGCCATCGGTGAGGTCTACGGCGGCGCGATCGTCGCCGCCCCGACGCTCATGCACGGCAAGACGTCGGCCATCCACCACGGCGGGACCGGGGTCTTCGCCGGCCTACCCGACCCGTTCGTGGCGACCCGCTATCACTCGCTGGTGGTGGACCCCGAAACCGTACCGGCTGAGCTCGAGGTGACAGCCACCACGTCCGACGGGGTGATCATGGGCCTTCGCCACCGCACTCTGGCCGTGGAGGGCGTGCAGTTCCATCCCGAGTCGCTGCTCACGCCCGAGGGGCCCTCGCTGCTCTCGAACTTCCTGTCCTCCATCAACGGGACCTAGGCGCCTGGGCCCGGCGGTGTTCCCGGCGCCGGGACTCAGCCCGAACCCTGCGAGTTGCCGTTGCCCGACCTGGAGTGGCCCCCCGTCGTCGAGGTCGTCGATGACGAGCTGGGAACCGTGGTGGACGTGGTGGACGTGGTGGTCGTGGTCGGTGGAGGGCCGGTGGAGACGACGATGCTCACCGAGCTGCCCGGCGCCACCGGGGTACCGGCCGGCGGATCCGACGCGATCACCAGACCGGAGGCGTACTGGCTGGACGGTGCCGACGTCAGCCCGCCCAGGCTGAGGCCGAGGCTGCCCAGCTGTTGCCCGGCACTGCCCTGGGTCAGGCCGATGAGCGAGGGCACCAGCACGTTGGCGGGTCCGGACGAGACGGTGAGGGTGACCGAGCTGCCCTCGGGGGCCTTCGTCCCGGCCGCCGGATCGGAACTGATCACCGTGCCATTGGGAACGGTCGGGCTCGGCCGGTAGACCACCGACGAGCTGAACCCCGCACCCTGGAGGATCGATCGGGCGTTGGTCAACGTGGTGTTGATGATGCTGGAGGGAATGGTGACTTGAGGGATGGGAGCAATGACCGCCACCTTCAGCGTGACCGTGTCACCCTTCTTGACCAGTGCGTTGGGAGCGGGATCGGTGGAGATGACCGAACCGGGGGTGTTGTTGGACACCTGGTTCGACGTGTTGACCACCAACCCGTCGTTCCTCAGCGTGGACGTCGCCTGGGCTACCGGTTGCCCGACGACGGAGGGGAGGTTGAACGAAGAGGTGCCGCCGAAGTAGCCGAGGCTACGACCCAGGAAGTACCCGGCGAGCAACAGCGCGATGAGGAGGATGGCCAGGATGATGGCGTAGGTCCGGGTCCGGTGGGAACCACCCTCCTCCTCGGGCACTTCCTCCTCGGGGGTGGTGCCCAACACCGCTTGGGTCACATCCCCGTCCACGGTGCCCAAAGCCTGGGTGGCGGCGGCGCCGGTGGCCAGCATGACGGTGGCATCGGTCATCGCTGACACCGTCCGCCCCTCGTTGAATCGCAGGAGGTCCGCCCGCAATTCCTCGGCCGTGGCATACCGGTGGGCGGGGTCCTTGGCCATCGACTTGAGGATGATGGCCTCGAAGGTCGGCGGGATGGCGGGATTGAGCTCTCGGGGTGCCGGCGGGTGCTCCCGCACGTGCTTGGAGGCCACCGCCACCGGCGTGTCCCCGAGGAAGGGAGGACGGCCGGTCGCCATCTCGAACATCACCACCCCGAGGGAGTAGATGTCGCTCCGGGCGTCGACCCCGATGCCCTCGGCCTGCTCCGGGGAGAAGTAGGTCGCCGTCCCCATGACCGCCCCGGTTTGCGTCAGGCTCTCCTCGGTGTTGATGGCCCGGGCTATGCCGAAGTCGGTCACCTTCACCTGGCCCTCGTCGGTGATCAGCACATTGCCCGGCTTCACGTCCCGGTGGATCACGCCGTGCTTGTGCGCGTAGCCGAGCGCCGCAGCCACGTGGGCACCCACATCGGCCGTGCGCTCCGCCGACAGCGGTCCGGAGGTCTTGAGGATCGACGACAGAGGGCGGCCGTCGACGAACTCCATCACGATGAAGTAGGTGCCCGTGTCCTCGCCCCAGTCGAACACCGGCACGATGTTGGGGTGGGAGAGATTGGCGGCTGCCTGGGCCTCGCGGCGGAACCGCTCCACGAAGGACCGGTCCACCGACAGCTCGGGAAAGAGCACCTTGAGGGCTACCGGCCGGTCGAGCAGCCGATCGCGCGCCCGGTAGACCTCGGCCATGCCACCCCGCGCGATCAGGTGGTTGAGCTCGTATCGCTCCGAGAAGACTCGGGGCGTCTGGGTCGGTTCCATGTGGGTCAAAGCCTAGGCCTGCCTTCGTTTGGATTCTCGGCTCTCATCAGCCGTTCTGGTCCGCAAGTACGTCACCAATGATCTGCTTCACGATCGGACCGGCGATACCGGCTCCGGTCTGGTGAGGAGCCTGATTCGGCACCACCACGGCCACCGCCACCTTGGAGGTGGCCGTGGGAGCGAAGGCAATCAGCCAATCAGTGGTGAGCTGTTGGTTGATGCCGACCTCCGCTGTGCCTGTCTTGGCCGCCACGTTCCAGCTGGCCGGAAAGCCGACACCGCCCGCCGTGCCCGATGTCACCACTCCCTTCATGAAGGTGGTGAGTGTCGCCGCAGTCTGCTGCGAGATCGGCTGCATCCACGGCTTAGGTTGGTAGGTTCGCACCAGGTTGCCCTGCGAACTACGGATCTCGGACATGACATGAGGGGTCATCTCGATCCCGCCATTGGCCACGGTGCCGGCCACCATGGCCATCTGCAGTGCGGTGGCCGCCACGTTGTCCTGTCCGATGGCCGACTTCATGAGGCCGGGCAGATCGTCGGCAAATCCGGCGACCGTACCGAAGTTGGACACGGCCACCGTCGATGGCGGGACGTCGAGGGGAACTCGCTGGTTGAATCCGTAGCCTCAGCCTGGGGAACCAGGATCGGGGCCCCGAGCAGCTGCCCGATGGAGGCGAAATCGGCGTCGCAGGACTCGATCAGCAGCTGCTCCAAATCACCACCACCACCACCACTCGGACAAAGACCGAAACCGTAGTTATGAAGACTCTGGCCCCCGCTTTGCGGAAGCGGAATGTTGGTGACCGAGGGATAGTGCATGAGGGCCAGGTCAGGGCGGTGCTCGAGCACGGCCGAAGTGGTCACGACCTTGAAACTGGAACCAGGGGGGTAGATCTGGTTGTAGGTGCCGGCCCGGAGCGGGTTGCCGTGCGCTGCCAGATAGGAGAACCAGGCGAGCCGCTCGGTGGTCAGGTTCTGCGAGACCAGCGGATTGGGGTCGAACGAAGGGTTCGAGTACATGGCCTCGACGGCCCCGGTGGTCGGGTTCAACACCACCGCCGCCGCGCCGAGCTGCCCGGGAGCCCCCTGGTCGAGGGCGGTGGCCACCTGCTCCTGCAGCCTCGAGTCCATGGTGAGCGTGACGTTGTCGAACTCGGTCCGGTCGACGAGCAGGTCGCGCAGGGTATGGGCCGGCCTCGTGTGCGGGGTCAGGTAGCTGTTGTACGAGGCCTCGACACCGTTGAAGTTCCCGTACAGCGGCGAGTCGTACCCGACCACCTGGGCGAAGAGCGAGGCCGTGAAGGGGTTGTAGCCACGCTGGTACTTGTAGACGCTTCCCGGTGGCGCCAGCACCGAGGAGGCCAGCGTCACCCCGTCGGACGACAGGATGCTGCCCCGGGTCTGGCTCCTGGCCACCGCCAGCACGTGCGGGTTCTGGGGGTTGTTGGCCAGGGCGTTGGACTTGAAGATCTGGATGTTGTTGAGCTGGACGAACAGGGCGGCAAAGCACAGCACCATGAAGATCCCGAGCCGCCGGATGCGTCGCTCCATCACGTTCCCTTCGTCGTGGACGGGGCCACGGGTGTCGGGGTCGGCGAGCCCGGCGCCGGCACGCCCTGTTGCTGCTTGGCCGCCCTCAAGTTGGCCACGTAGTTCTCGGCGTTGGCGACCGAGGTCTCCTCGACACCCGATTGGAGGGAGTGGAGGTAGTTGACCGGCACATCGGCGGTGGTCACCCCGGTCTTCTTGACCGCAACCGGGTTGTACCAGAGGAACCCACCGATCCGTCCCTGGTAGATGATCAGCTCGTTGTTGTCGACGCCCACGTAGTAGGAGTTGGTGTCGTACCACCTGATGGCCGCGAGGGCACCGACGACGAGCGCGGCGAGCACGACGATGAATATGAAGGTCCGGACGGTGATGAGCCGGCGCCCTCGAGCCAGGCGGCGCTCGCGCCGCTTGGCCTTGCGTCGCTCACGGCGGCTCGGAGGCCGCTGGTCGGCGACCGAAACTGGGTAGAGGTCGGGCGCCTGCACCGGCGGCGCCTCCCCGTTGGTCGTCGCCGGCGTGCCAAAGTCGGCATTCACGGCCGCTACGGCTGGGGCCTCCGTTCCGGGCTCGTCCTCGCCGACAACCACGTCGACCACGACCACGGTGATGTTGTCGCTTCCACCGTGAGTCCGGGCGGCCTGCACCAATAGCTCCGCGGCTCGTTTCGGGTCACTCACCGAGGCCAGCACCTCGGCGATCTGCTCGGGGGTCAGCTCGTTGGTCAGTCCATCGCTGCACAGCAGGTAGCGGTCGCCTCGCACCGGGTTGATCCGCCAGAGATCGACTGCCACGTCGGTGGCCACACCGAGCGCCCGGGTCAGGATGTGGCGATGGGGGTGGGTGGCGGCCTCGTCGGAGGTCAGATCGCCGGTCCGGACCATCTCCTCGGCCAGGCTGTGATCGGTCGTGATCTGGCTGATCTTTCCGTCGTGGAAGCGGTAGGACCGCGAGTCGCCCACGTTGACCAGGGCCAACGTGTCCCTCCCGTCCTCGTTGACCAGGGACAGCGCTGTCATGGTCGTGCCCATGCCCCGCAGCTCGGGATTGGCCTGGCTGTGCTGCCAGACGGCGGTGTTGGCCTCGGACACCGCCTCGGAGAGCCCTGAGCCCGTGGGCTGCCGGCTGAAGGCCAGGGCCAGGGTCTCGACGGCCAGCTGCGAGGCAACCTCACCGCCGGCGTGCCCGCCCATGCCGTCAGCCACGGCGAACAACGTGGACGTCTCCATGGCCAGGTCCTGGTTGACGGACCGGACAAGTCCGGTGTCGGTCGCCGACCCGGATCGGAGGAGGGTCATGTCACTTCCCCACCTCGAACACGGTGCCGCCCACCTGGAGCAGGTCGCCCTTCCGGAGCTTGGTACGTTCGCCGATGCGGACGGTGTTCACCCAGGTTCCGTTGGTCGACCCGAGGTCCTCAGCCCATAGCTCACCATCGAGTCGGAAGAGCCTGGCATGCAGATTGGAGGAATAGGTGTCGTAGTCGATGGCGACCCCGCAGCCGGCCGCCCGACCCACAGTGACTTCGTCCCCGATCTCGTACGTGCGTCCGGACTGATCCTCGGGCCTGATCACGTGCAAACGCAGCTGCTTGCCCCGCTTCGCCTTGCCATTCGAACTGGCAACTTCGTTCGCACTTCGCCGACGCCGGGGTCGCTTGAGGGGACGCACCTCGACCCAGACGGCGCGTACGACCCACATGAAGAAGAGCCAGAGCAGAATGATGATGCCGTACTCAAGGGCACGGAGGACCGGAGTGTTGTCGGTGGGCCCAGGCAGCGAAACCAGGAGCTGATGCATGTCCGCTCAGACGTCGACCGTCACGAGGTCTCGAATCGCAAAACAGTGGTGCCGATCACGATCTCGTCCCCATCAGCCAGTGTCCGTTCGCGCACGGTGGCTCCGTTGACCCGGGTGCCATTGGTCGAGTTCAGGTCCACCAGCAGCACATCGTTGCCTATCCGCCGCAGCTCGGCATGACGGCGGCTGGCGTTGGGGTCGTTGATGGTGACGGCGCTCTCGGGAAGGCGTCCGATGGTCATCGGTTCGGGGCCGAGGACCACCCGCTCACCGTCGGCCAGGATGATCGACGCCGCCGGCAGGCCCGAAGGGCCCTCTTGCACCTCCGAGACGATCATGAACCGGCCCCGCCGCTCCGACACGTCCTCCAGGATGGAGACGCTGACCGGACCGACGAAGACGTACTCCTCGGTCCGGGCGTGCTCGCGGGCCGCCTCCTCGAGCTCTCGGACCAAGGCATCGAGGAAGGTCTCGAACCGGTCGAAGTCATAGCTCGAGATGTGTACGACGAAGGCGTTCGGCGAGATCAGGCCGTGGACTCCGACCCGGCGCTGGAGGTCCATCTCCCTCGTCAGGCGACGGCCGATCTCGACAGGATGAAGCTCTCCCCGGAAGGCCCGCGACAGGGCGCCGTCAAACAAGCGCTCCAGGCGCCCTTCGAACTTCTGGAGTCCCATGCTGCGGTCAGCCTACCGGTGTCAACCCCCAGGTAGGGGTAGGCCGGGAGTTCGTCCCGTCCCCTCTGGCTCGGTCTAGCCCGCTGGCAGGGGCCATCGGGCCGTCTTCTACGAACAGGCCATTTTGGAGGATCAGGTAGCCTCAGGCAGTCACTCGGGCGAGTGGCGGAATTGGCAGACGCGCAGGATTCAGGTTCCTGTGTCCGAAAGGATGTGGGGGTTCAAGTCCCCCCTCGCCCACTGACTGAACTGACTGACTGACTGAGGGGTTGCCGACCAAATGGCCCACCTCGTATCGACAAAACCCGGGACAATTTCTCCTCGGGTTTGGTGGTCTGGGATCGGGCCTCAATCATGAGGCGCACGGGCGGGCGCGGAGTCCGAAGGCGTCGGATCCACTCCATACCGGCTCCTCTCTGTCAAGAGACGAGGGAACTGCGCCTGTCAGTCGATGATCTCCGCACCGTCGAGGAGGTCTTGCGGGAGCCGGGTGCTGGCGTCGAGGACTTCGATGCCGACGAGACGGTCGACCTTCCAGTCGAGCACGACGAACGCTTGGATGCCTTCGGGCGGCTGGGCTTTGATGCTTGCCGTCGGACCGGGTGGGAGCTCCTCTTCGGTGAGGTGGACGTAGACGGCGTCGGCGTGGCGGTTGTAGGTGATCCGCACCCCTCGATTCTGCCTCGGCTGTCGGCAACGAGTTGGTAGTAGACGATGTCTGATAGCCGGCGCTTCAGACAGCGCAGGGCCTCCTTCGGAGTCTTGCCCTCGAGGCGCTTGCGCTCGTAGTAGGCCCGGCCAAGCGTCTCCGTCTGACGCAGCTGGGTCACCGCCATCATGTGCAGGGCGTGGTTGAGCCGCCGGTTCCCTGCCCGTGACAGGCGGTGACGGACCTGGTCGCCCGAGGATGCGTCAATCGGCGCGGTTCCGTTATAAGACGCGAAGTGATCCTTGGTCGGGAATCGGGCGACGTTCTCCACCTCGGCCATGATCCGTCCGGCGATCACCGGCCCGACCCCGTAGAGGTCGACCAGGCTCGTGCTGGTGGCCTTCACGAGGGCGGTGATCTGGGTGTTGCTCGTCTTGAGCTTGGCGTCGATGGCCTCGATGTCGGCCAGATGTTCGGTGGCCAGCTGGAACCGGACTTGGGCCACCTCGCCGTCGGGACGCAATCTGACCAGGACCGATGCTGCCTTCTTGGCACTCAGCTCGCTGCTCATCCCCCCGGGGGTGAGCTCCACCAAGAGACGGTGCAGCCGGCAGACGGCCTGGGTGCGAAGCGCCACCAGCTCCTCGCGGCGGTCGCTCAGGAGTCGCAGGCTCGTGGCGGCGCCATCCTCGACCACTGGGGCGACACCCTCACCGTCGAGGGCCGCCAAGCCGACGGAGATGGCGTCATCCCGATCGGTCTTTCGACCATGGCCGGTCGAGAACACCCTCACTCGGGCGGCCAGCTTGGCTGGCACGTCGAGGACCACCTCCCCGGAGACCAACAGGCGTTGGGCTAACGACCTCCCCGCCCCGTGGCATCCTTCGACCGCCCATCGACGGTCGTCCCACCGTCCCGCGAAGGCCATCAGCGCTCGATAGCCCTTCGAGGTGTTGGCGAACCGACCTCCGTCGATCGGGGTCTTGGTCACTGGGTCGAGCACGGCCAGGGTGTTGCTGGCCTTATGCGGGTCCACGCTTATCAACACGTCCTGCACGGTTCCTCCTTCGCCCTGGTTGGCGTGGTGAGGAGGGCAATGCAACTACCGGCTGTGCAAACCTCTCTTGAGCCACTTCCTCACCGGGTGAACCCAACGGGTCGCAAGCCGTTAGTGAGCCAGAACGCCAAGGACGACGGCAGCCGGATAGCGAGCGAGCCCGCTGAGTTCAACGTCCGAGGATCTCAGACCCCCGGACTCCCAAGGTGGATTCAAACAAGTTGCCGGATATGTCCCAGTCCTTGAACGACGCGTGCGTATCCGCTCAGGCTGACGAGCCGCGGCCATCCTCCGCCGAATCAGGCACCCCTTCGGACGACTCGCCCTCTGAGATCTCGATATCGCTTGCATGTCGTCGGCGGCTGATCAGGAGGACTATGAGGAGTCCAACCAGGCACCCCAGGATCACGACGGACGCCGATCGGAGAACCGGTCGAGTTCGTTTGGCGACCGCCTCTACCTTCTCAACCACTTCCAGTCCATGCTCAACCTCGGACAGCACTCGTTGCGCCGTCTCGACCCCTTCCTGGGTGTCCGATAGCAACGATGCAAAGTCACTCATGTTGACTCCTGATTCGATCGTGGGACAGGTTCACAGCTGTCTCCGCCAGTACGAGCTCACACTCCAACGAACCCCCAGAAGTCGATAACGCGTCGATGTCGTCTGGCGATTCCCAAACCTCGACCATCTTGCCGTCCCCTAAACCCGTCCCTGTGAAGACTGGCTCCCAGACGTTTTAGTCTGACCTCCGTCGCTGCCGCCAAGAATCATCCCTCCGAGCGGCAGGCCGCGCTTGGCGTTTCCTGAACGACAAATAGCGTTCTTCGGACATGAGGGAGCACGGGTTCGGTCCGGAATCGGCAAGGCGAAGGCTTCAGCAAAGCCGTCATCACTTCAGAATGTTCACTGCTCGGGCCACGACGAGTAAGGCGACGACCAGCGAAATTGCCTCCTCAGCCATCATCATCAGCTTCATCCACGGTCGGATCGCCGAAACATCGGTGGGGCTGAATGCCGTCGCCGTCGCGAACGAGAAATGGAAGTAGTCCACGAACTTGGGCCTCCAGCCGGCCCCGACGAACTCCTCGTTCTTCATCTCGGGAAAAACCAGCGCTGGGGGTCGGTCGCCACCGCTGGCCCGGGCCGCCGGGCCACCGCGGTCGAGGGCCCAATACCACAGCCCGAAGGCGATGACGTTGGTCAGCCAAATAGCGCCACCGCTGGCCAGGAGGATCTTGGCGTCATTGGTAAAGGTGGAGACATTGATGATGGAAACGACGAGCCGCACAGCGGCGTCGGCGTTGGCTAGAGAGATCACCGCGATCAGGCAGTTGGTCATCACCCGCAACCAGGGCAGATCCCGGTCGATACGACCGGGATCGCCGATGATGAGAGCGACCAGTAGGGCCACCACGATGACCGGAAACAGCCATCGCGCATCACCGTTGCGAAGTTCGGAGGGCAACGTCGCCCGTAGGAGACCGGTAGCCAACACGGCCAGAGCCATTGGCCACCGCGGTTCGCCGACGTTTGGCGCTCGCCCCGCGTTCAGCACCTCCTGACTGTCACTCATGGAGCTAGCTCGACCCGGGCCAGTCATGAGCTCCAGCGCCGACTTCGTACCCCAACCCGGGCGCCGCCGCGCTGATCCGATGAGTAACAAGAGAAATGGTTGGGATCATGAGGACCGGCGCTGCTGGCTGTATTTGATGGCCTGGGTGACCACGCGCAACACCAGACCCAAGAACACCAAATCGAGCCACATCTGCACGGTAACCACAAGGCGTGCCGCTTCGCTCTTGGCCGTGATGTCACCGAAGCCGACAGTGGTGAACACGGTGGAAGAGAAGTACATTGCGTCCGTGCGGCTGAGAGGTCACCCCAAACGCGGCCGGATTCGAGTGAGCCATCACAAAGTACGCCGTCGCGAAGAGCAGCATGTACAGCGGAACACTGAACGCCAACGCTTCGACGGCCCGGCCGACCGGGTGGTTGGACCGGATGATCTGGCGGACCTGCCAAATGATGATCGCCGTGAGCACCAGTGCTCCAAGCGTCAGCTTGGTGATCTTCTCAACGTTGGTGCCGCCGCCCAGAGGCAGCAGGAAGTAGAGAGCTAGAACCAGAGCGACCGTGGCTGCCGTGCGCAATACTGCGAAGACGACCAGCCGTCTTCGTCCCCGCTCGGTGAGGTCACCAATCAGCGTGACTCCTGTCTCGTCGGCAGGCATGGTGGTCCCGTTTCTCTCTGGGTCCGAGGGTCACGCTGTCTTGGCGGAGTGCTTTTGGAGCCGATCAGCCACGAACATCACGATGACACCGATGCCGACACCAATCAGGGTGAAGAGGACCCGCCGCCCCTCAGCGGCGTAGTCGGTCGGCTGGGGCAGGTCCGCAGCGATGAGAGCGGCACAGGCAATCGCCCCGGCGTAGTAGGCGTAGTTCACGCCCTTGATGGCTATTCCGAGTCCAGCCAGGAGGATGATGATGACCTCGAGCGCGTGCTTGCTCCCGACCAGGATCAGGATCGGTATGGCCGCCGCGGCACCCATGGCCGCACCCACCAGACGCTGCTCGCCGAAGAGCTTGGACTGTTCGAGGCTGGGCTTCATCGCGACGATGGTGGCGATGGGCATCCAGTCGGCGCTGGCTAAGCCTGCTCCGAAGGCGATGGCGGTGGAGGCGGCCAGGGCCAGGGACCGGATCAACGCGAAGAGGACGATCGGCCGGGTCAACTGCACCGGGGATTGGCTCCCGGGGAGGTCCATGACCGGTGCCGGTCGCCATCTGCCCCTGCTCGCCACCCACACGACGAACATCAGGGCGATCCACGCCGCGGCCCCGGCCAGCCAGGCCAGTGCCTGGTCCCATGGGCTGATCTTGAGGTGGCCTGTGTCATGAGTGGCCAGTGAGAGCACGACGAGGAACCAGACGTTGAGCAGCAGCCCCGCTGCGAATCGGTGGACCCCGAGCTTGACGGCCAAGCCGCACGCCAGCGTCACGGCGAAGACCGCAAGCACCACGAAACCCCAGGCTTCATCTCCCACGTAGAAGCCGAAGGCCGTCACCAGCGCGCCAAGCAGGGCGAAGAGAGACATGCCCACCATCCGCCTCCCAATTGCTTCCGCCCGGGTCACTCTGTGCCACCAAGAGGACGGCGAAGACGACGGGGACGAAGTACTTCTGTTCGTTCGTCTGGACGATGAGGAACCACAGCAGGAACAAGAGGGCCGCAACGGCTGCGCCGGCCTTGACGTTCAGTTTCTTGCCGTCGGCCGCGAACACTCTCTCTATCTGGCTCATCGGCCCGGCCTTGGCCATCAGACGTCGCTCGAGGGCGCCTGGACGAGTCGCCATCTCGTCCTCGCCGTGGGCGACGATCGGGAAGCCGCCCTGACCCACCTCGAGCGGGGTGCGGTGAAACCAGTGGAACGCGACCAGGCCCTTCGTGAGTTGGCTCATCGACAGCGACCTCTGGTTGTGCGACCGGCGAGGGCGAGGTCACGGATCTCGTCCATCCTCCCGAGTCGGGCAGGGCCGGGCATGCTTCGGGCCTTCACCCGTCCGTTCCGTGGTCTGGATTGACGGACACGAGCTCGACGCCGAGTTCCTGGACTCGCTCGATGAGCCCGACAAGGTGCGCCTGATCTGTCACGTCGCCGGTCAGCACCGTCGTGCCCGCGAGCCGCTGCAACTGCATGCCGTCAAACAGGACTCCGAACGAATCGCCCAGCTCCCCGCGAAGGACAAGCCGATAACTGCGGGGTTGCACCCATTTGTCGTCCATTTCGACGCAGCCTTACATTCCGGCAGGCGACCCGTCATCACCTTCGGCCGGATTCACCTAGGGGAGTCTGTTGGCCGGCCAGGCCAGACCACCCGGTCCTCACGCCCGGCCGGGCGCCGACCAATGTTCACAGACAATGGAAGACAAACGTGGGCGGCGCTGCCGACCGAGGGCGTCCGTTGCGTTCGCCCCTGGATGCTCGCTAGAGGAGGCCCAGTTCGCGGCTGCGTTCGAGCGCGTCGGCCCGCGACGACACGGCGAGCTTGCGGTAGATCGACCGAACGTGGCTATGGACCGTGTAGTGCGACACATACAGTTCACGACCGATATCCCGCTCCGACAGATCGCTGCGCAGGAGCTGGAGCACCCCGAGCTCCCGCGGTGTCAGCTCGCGATCCTCGGATAGGACGCGGCGGATCTGCGCTGGCCGCTCGAGGGTAGACAGCGTCTCGGCCAGGATCCCCGGATCAGGGCATCGCTCGAGGACCGATCTCGCATCGGCTATCGCGGCCGTGGCCGCCTTGTGCTCGCCCACGGCCCGAAGCACCGGCGCCTGGCCGAGCAGCGCATGGGCCAGCTGGATGGGCTGGCCAAAGGTCCGGGCCAGCGCGACTCCGTGCTCGATCAGCGGCAGCGCCTCCTCGGGCCCGCCACGTGCCGCCAGCGATGCCCCGAGCGCCAGCGGAACTGGCCCGACGGCCTCCTCCGTGCCATGCTCCCGCCCGAATTGGGCTGCGGTCTCGGCCAGGATGCGCTGCTCCTCGACACGGCCCCGCTCACCGGCGATCAGCGATCGAAAGGCCAGCGACGACGTACCAGACAGCCACTGGGCGCTCGCGGGCGCCAGCGCCGCCGATTCCGCGAACCACTCGTCGGCCTCGTCACGCTCACCCTCGAAGTACAGGCCCATGCCGACCGCCCAGCAAGCCAACGGCCGCCAAGGCGACCCGGGGCCCTCAAGCTCGGCCGCCCGTCGGGCATTTTCCAGCTGGGCGCCGACATCTCCCCAAGGGAAGCCGGCCCGTAGCATCGTCAGGCTCGCCCCAGCGGAGCTGAAGCCATCGCGCAGCGGTCCCGCGTCCAGATCGCCCAGCCGTTCGACCGCTGCGATGGCCCGTGCCGCCTCCTCCTGCCTCGCAGACAGTGAGAGCACCCACGCCTGAATCAGGAGCAGATGCACCTCGCTGGTCAGTACCTCGTCGGGGAGCTGCCGTAGCCAGGCCAGGACGGTGTCGTACCTCCACGTGTTGGCGTACCTGATCCAGAAGGTTTCGATCAGCTCGACTGCTTCGGCGTAAGCCTCGGCCGCCACGGCGTGCCGGATCGCCTCGTCGGTCGTCCCGTGATCACGATGCCAGGAGTAGGCGCGGCGGTGCAGCGCCGGGGCCAGGCCCGGCTCCCGCCGCTCGAGCTCCACCCGGAGCAGCTGCGCAAAGACGTGGTGAAAGCGGTACGACCCGGCCTCGTCGTCGAGCGGGACAAGGAACAGGTTGCTCCGTGACAGCTCATCGAGCATCTCCGCCGAGCCCTCTTGGTCCATCACGGCATCGCACAGAGGGCCGGTCAACCGTTCGAGAATCGAAGTATGGAGCATCAGCGCCTGCGCCGGCGGCGTATGGGCCTCGAGTACCTCCGTCACCAGGAAATCCACAACGTGACGGTTCGATCCGCCAAATGTGCGCACGAAAGCGTGGCGGTCGGCGGTGGGCTGCAGCGAGAGCGCCGCGAGATAGAGCCCCGCCGGCCATCCCTCCGTCTTCTCCACCAGGCCTTCGACATCTTCGGCTGTGAGGTCGAGCCCGAGGCGGCCGTTCAGGAATGCGTCCGCTTCCTGGTAGGTGAATCGCAGATCGGCGGCTCGTAGCTCGAGTAGCTCGCCGTGGGCGCGCAGACTAGCCACCGGCAGGCTTGGTTCCGTCCTGGTGGCGAGTACGACATGGAATCCAGGCGGCGCATGTTCGATGAACCAGCGCACACTGGCGCGTGCCGGTTCGCTGGAGACCCGGTGGAAGTCGTCCAGGATGAGGGTGATCTCACCTTGGCCGTCCAGCTCGTTGACCAGGCGAGGCAGAACCAGATCAATCACCGGTGCCACGAGCGAATGCGATGACGTCGACTTGGCGACGTCGGGGTTCACGCGCCGTAGCGCCCCGATCGCATGCGACCACAGGACCACAGGGTCATTGTCGCCCTCGTCCAGCGTCAGCCACGCAACGAGTCTCCGAGCGGCCTCGGCCTCGTACCAGGCCGAGAGAAGCGTGGTCTTCCCGAAGCCCGCCGGGCAGGCGACGAGAGTGAGCCTGCGGTCCGATCCGCTTCGAAGACATTCCTGAAGGCGCTCGCGCGGGATCGACTGTTTGCGCACTGGCGGCGGCCGCAGCTTGGTGCCCACCAGGGTCGGCTGCTCGACACCCTCGTGTCCCCCGCCGTCCGCGGCGGAATCTTGCAGGTCAGAGGTGTCGTGGCGGGTCTCCGGCAGTACCTGACGGAGTGACCGGCTCGGCGCCCGCGCACTACCGAGGGCCTCCCTTGCAGGGGACATAACGCTTAGCTTGCCAGTTGAGAGTTCCTGGGTCCATGGCCGAAAGTCCCTAAGCCAAGGCAGGCGCCGCTCCTTCGCTTGCTCTCAGACTGGCTTCCAGGGCGACGCCAGACTCCACCGGTGTTGCCGGGCCAGGCACGTCACGCCCGCCGCGGCTACGACCTCCTCGGTAGGCGATGGAATGCCGGATCGGACACCGCGGTGGTCTCCGACGGCCGGGGCGCGTGCTCCATTCTGTGTCCGCACCTTGACCATTGTGAACCGGGCAGCTTTCCCCTAGGTGAATCCGGCTCGCAGGTGATGACAATTCGCCTACATAAGTGTGAACCTGCCGGAGTGACGAACCGACCGCTCAAGGTGAGTTCGAGTTGACCGGCAGGGCGTTCGCCATTGTCGATGAAGCAAAGTAGCGCCGGAAGCCCCAATGAATGCACAGAAAGAATGGAGAAAGCATCATGGCCAAATCTGACCCCGTGTTTGTCTACGTCGGCACCTACCCGAGCGAAGCGTCTGCCCGAGCCGACTACGACGTCGTGAAGGACCTGCACGCCGCAGGAGCTGTCGGCACCTACGACGCTTCGGTGGTCACCAAGGACCCGGACGGCAAGGTCCACGTCGACAAGGACGAGACCTCGACCCGTCACGGAGCCTGGGGCGGAGCAGCGGTTGGGGCGCTTGTCGGCATCATCTTCCCGCCTTCCATCATCGTCGGCGCAGCGGTTGGTGCGACGGTCGGCGGGGTGAGCGGTCACCTGTGGAAAGGCATGTCCCGGTCCGACGTGAAGGAGTTCGGGGACATCATCGACGCTGGGCAGGCTGCCCTGGTCATCGTCGGTCAGAGCACCATCGGGGACGCCATCGAGAAGGCCGACCTCAAGGCTGAGAAGCACGCGGCGAAGGAGCTCGACGTGAGCTCCAAGGACATTGACCAGGCGGTTCAGGAAACGGCGCAGGAGATCGGCTGATCAAGCCGCTGTGCGCTGAGCGGCTGAGCGCTACGCCGCAGTTGTGGAGCCGCGCAGTTCCCTCAATTTGGAACTCCCAAAAAGAAAGGCAGAGATAGATGAGTGAAGACCGACCGCTTCTCGCCACAGTCCTCGAGATGACCGAGGCCTCGGTGAGCCGCACCAGCCTGAACGACCGGGAGCTCATGATGGTCCGCCTCGCTGCCATGGCGGCTGTCGGTGCACCCCCGGCCTCGTATCTGCTGAACATGGCGGCCGTCGCAGCCGCAGGCACGGATCTGACCCTGGAGGACGCGCAAGGCACCCTCATCGCTATTGCGCCAGTCATCGGCACGCCCAGGACGGTGTCCGCAGCCACTGCGATCGCCGAGGCCCTCGGACTGGCTCTGGCCATCGAGGACGCTATTGAGGAGAGGCAAGCATCATCCTGACTTACCGTCACTCCTTCGCTGTGACCCGCCAGCGGTCTTCGATTCCACAGCGGTCCGAGGATAGCTGGCCGACCAGCGCGATCGGCCGTTGGAGCACTCCCGACGCTGTCTGCTCAGGAGCCCTGACGTGATCGCGCGGAACCGAGTGCCCGTCGGTGCGTCCCGTGAGGAGGTAGCGCTTCCAGCATCCGTGTTTCAAGCGGTGCGTCGCGCGGCGCACGATGGGCTTGTCATCGCAAGAATGCGGGCTGTCGGCTTACCTGGCCGATCCGTCCCTCGGCTAACGCCGGCAACTGGGATCGACACCAAATCGACCTGTGTATACGTCCATCTAGCGCACTGAAAAGAGGCATGAGATGACCACAGCTGTTGAGCACTCGACCCATAAGGAGCGAGCCGCAAAGGGTAAGGCTGCCCGGGAGGAGCTGCCACGGGAACGCCATGCCGAATGGTCGGCCAACCGACGAAAGCAAGAGCCGCTCGATCTCTTGGCTGAACAGGGACGACTCGTGTTCCAGAGCTTGTGCCGATCCGATACGGGCGGATGGCGGCGACACCGTTTACCTACTACCGGGGCGCCGCGCTGCCCATGGCCGCCGACCTATCCACCGGGCCACGCACGAGCCTCGATGTTCAACTGTGCGGCGACGCCCACCTGTGCAACTTCGGGGGCTTTGCCTCGCCCGAACGGGACCTGCTCTTCGACGTCAACGACTTCGACGAGACCTCACCGGGACCCTTCGAATGGGATCTCAAGCGCTTGGGCGCCAGCTTTGAAATCGCCGCCCGCAGCCGCAACTTCTCGGCCAAGGTGGGCCGGAAACTGGTCATGAATTCGATGCGTGCCTATCGCGAAGCCATGCATGAGTTCAACAAAATGTCCAACCTGGAGGTGTGGTATTCGCGCCTGGACATGGCCGGCGTCGTCCAGAGGTGGGGCTCCGAAGTCAGTAGCGACGTGCTTGCGGCATTTCAGAAAACCACCACGAAGGCAGAATCGAAGGATCAGCTCAAGGCTCGAGAGAAGCTCACCGAGGTGGTCGACGGCGAGCTCCGCTTCCGAAATGATCCTCCGTTGCTGGTTCGGGTGAGCGAACTCTCTGGCGAAACGGACGCTGGGCAGCTCCAGGACATGATCCACGAAGGCATTCGCTCGTATCGAGAGACGCTGATCGGGGACCGTCGCCACCTGCTCGAATCCTACGAGTTCGTGGACGTGGCTCGGAAGGTCGTCGGAGTCGGGAGTGTCGGCACACGGGCCTGGGTCGCTCTCTTTGAGGGAGACGACACCGACGACACGCTCATCCTCCAGATCAAGGAGGCCGAAGCCTCTGTGCTAGAGCGTTTCTGCAGCAAGAGCGAGTTCAAAAACCATGGCCAACGGGTCGTGGAAGGCCAGCGCTTCATGCAAGCAGCGAGCGACATCTTTCTCGGGTGGCATCGGGTCCCGACCGGTATCGACGGTAAGCCTCACGACTACTACTTCCGCCAGTTATGGGATTGGAAATTGCTCGGCTGACGTCGACAACATGCCTCAGGAGAGCCTTCTCGTCTACGCGAAAATGTGTGGCTGGGCACTGGCTCGAGCCCATGCCCGATCCGGTGACCGCGTGGCCATCGCTTCGTACCTAGGGTCCGGTGACGCCTTCGACCGGGCTATCGCCGACTTTGCCGTCTCTTACGCGGACCAGAACGGACTTGACCATCAAGCCCTCGTTGACGCCATCGCCGAAGGCTCGGTTCAAGCAACGCTTGGTGTCTAGCCCCCAACTGCAGAAAGGACGAGGAGGTGACGCTTGTCAATTTCGGCAGACACGTAGAACGCACAAATTGAGGGCCGTTGGACCTAGCCATAACGGGACTGACGACCTGCCCGACTAGTTGAACCTGGAGGAAAACATGTTGATTGCCTATAGCTTTCCGCTGTTGAGCGTCTTTTGGAGCTTGCTGATGTTTGCGCTGCTGGTCCTCTGGATCTTCATCGTCATCTGGTGCTTCATCGACAATTTCCGTCGCCGGGACCACCATGGTGTTGCCAAAGCGCTCTGGTTTGTCTTCATCGTCTTTGTCCCCGTGATCGGCGTGATCGCCTACATCATCGCCAGGCCGCCCGTGGCAGACGTTGACGTGGTGTGAGAACACCAGCTCCACCTCTTCTATCCGGACTGGGGGACCCGGGACGGCGTCAAGCTGCCTCGGGGGGCCCCGCCGGCCCACGTGAAAGGTCCAACCAGATGAAACGCTTCGCAGTGCTTGCCGTGATGATCTCCGCGGTAGTGATTACCGGGTGCTCAAGTTCTTCCACAAGTAGTTCGACGACGGCCACGAGCCAGGGATCGACGTCGACCACGGTCGCCAACAGCGTGACCGGGACAGTGAAATGGGCCACGACCAACAAGGCAGTGGTCACGGCGCTAAGTGCCGATGTGGGCACTCTGGGGACTGCACTGCCGGCGGCCGTGTCCTCTCACAACCCGTCGTCAGTGACCGCCAGTTGCCCGAAGCTCGCTACGGACGTGGCGACGGCGAAGGCACTGCCGCCCATTCCCAACTCGACTGCGCAGAAGGAATGGACGTCCCTGCTGAACGATCTGAGCAATGCGTCCCAGAAGTGCAGTGAGGGGATCGCCAACAATGACACCGGGGCGCTTAGTCAGGCCGCTTCCGGAATAACGAGCAGCAGTAGCACTCTCAAGAGTCTGACCAGCACCCTTGGTCTGTGACCGTAACGGCTGGAGAATCGGAGGGAGCGACCCGAGGTAAGTCGCAGGGCGAGACCCAAGCAGCGAGCCTTGATCAGGCCACCTTGAACAAGGGATGGCTGGCACTCGTGGCCTTGGCCACAGCGCAGTTTCTCATGGTGCTGGACCAGTCCGTGATGAACGTGTCGATCGGCGCGCTAGTACACGACTTCCACACCACGGTGACCACGATCCAGGCGGTCATCACCCTCTACTGCCTGGTCATGGCGATGCTCATCCTCACCGGGGCCAAGATCGGCGACATGATCGGTCGCCGCCGGGCGTTCGTCATCGGACTCATCATCTACGCCTGCGGCTCAGCACTGACCGCGGCGTCACAGTCGGTCGTCGTTCTCGCCCTCGGATGGTCGGTGCTCGAGGGCATCGGCGCGTCCCTCGTCTTCCCTGCGCTCGCGGCGTTGATTGCCGGTAACTTCGAAGGGACCCGACGCAAGGCCGCCTACGCGATCATCGGTGGCGTTGCCGGTGCGGGGATCGCGGTCGGTCCGATCGTGGGCGGGTGGGCGACGACGGTGCTCACGTGGCGGGTCGTGTTCGTCGGGGAGGTCTTCATTGCTGCCTTCATCCTGATCATGACCCGGAAGGTGGCAGACGCCCGCCGACCGGATCCTGCCCCGAAGCTCGACATTGTGGGATCGGTGCTGTCGGCCGCCGGTCTCGGAGTGTTCGTCTACGGGGTCCTCCAGTCGAGTACGTGGGGGTGGGTCAAGCCCAAGAACTCGCCGATCACCATCTTCGGGTTCTCACTCACCCTTTTTGTCATCGCCGCCGGTTGCGTCCTGCTCTGGGGATTCGTGACGTGGCAGCGCCACCGCGAGGATACGAACCGCGACCCACTGGTCCATCTCTCGCTGGCCCGGATCCCGCCGGTTCGGTCGGGGCTGATCGGGATGTTCAGCCAGAACCTGCTGCTGATGGGGATCTTCTTCGTCGTTCCGCTCTATCTCCAACTGGTCCTCGGGCTGAGCGCCCTCGAGACCGGGATCAAGATGCTGCCCATCTCGATCACCATGTTCGCGACTGCGGCTATCGGCTCACGACTGTCGAACCGTTTTTCGGTGCGGGCGATCGTTCAGAGCGGTCTGATCGTGACTCTCGCCGGTACCCTCGTTCTGCTCGCAACAATCAAGCCCACCCTCTCCAACGCCGGATTCGCCATTGGGATGGGTGTGCTCGGCATCGGAATGGGCTTGATGATCTCCCAGTTGGGCAACGTGGTCCAGTCATCGGTCGAGGAGTCGGGCCGGAGCGAGGCAGGTGGGCTGCAGTACACGGGCCAGCAGCTCGGCTCATCTCTCGGGGTGGCGCTCATTGGAGCGATCGTCCTAATTGGGCTGACCAGCACCTTTATTTCGAATGTTGAGCACGATCCCCGCATCAGCGCCGAAGTGTCAGCCCAAGTCGGCGTGGCTGCCGGCTCCAACACAAACTTTGTGTCGTCCAACCAGATCCAAAGCGCGGCCAAGAAGGCGGGCCTTGACGAGGCGTCAACGGCAGCCGTGGTCGACGATTACGAATCGGCACAACTCCGATCGCTCAAGGCCGGGCTCCTGGCCGCCGCCCTCCTCGCCCTCATCTCGCTCGGGTTCACGAGAGAGTTGCCGCACGGGCGACCAACTCCCCAACCGAAGCCGGATCCTGCATCCATCTCAACCTGAGCTGGATGTGGCGACTCACGGGAACGGAGCGCTCCAGCACAAACACCCTGGTCACGGCATGGGGCGATTCCTTCGATACGAGCCAACCCATGAAGGGGCCATACGTCCCCATAGGTCAATCGATCCCGTATCGCAAAGGGCCGATTACCCCCCAATGTGCTCGGGTTCAGTCCAGTCCGACGCCTGTGGGTGCCAAGAATGTCATCCGGCATGGTTGAGCAGGTCCTTCCTACAATTAGTTGCGCCAGAAACAATGTGGAAAATCTCGGTCGTTAGCGTGGAAAGTGCCGCTCGAGAACTCGCCATCGGAGGTGGTCAGTGGGGTTTTGTCGGTAGCCCACTGACTGAGGGGTTCCGACATAATCGGGCGGGTCGCGTCGACAAAACTGCAACCGCAATTGGGGCGAAAGCCGTCTGAACAAGGATTCGGGCCATCCGGGCGTACAGATCGAGACTGTTCCGGTACTCAAGGCGTCAGTTGATGCGAGGTGCCTGTAGCAACCTGTCAGCGGACGCGTCGGAGCCTGTGGGTGCCAAGAACCTCATCCAGGATGGTGAGCTGGGCCTTTCTCCAGAGCGGACGTGACCGCGAGAATGGTCCGTGGCCCTCTCGTTCCTCTATGTCGCCTTCCTCCGGACCACCCAGATGCTCTTCTTGAAGCGGTCTGACGACTCCGATCTGGCCATCGAGGTCGTCATGCTCCGGCACGAGGTGGCGGTCCTCCGACGGCAAGTGGCCCGTCCTGCGCTGCAACCCTCGGATCGAGCGCTCCTTGCCGGGCTCAGTCGGCTGATCCCGAGAGTGAAGCCCACCAGGTTCTTTGTGCAACCCGACATCCTGTTCCGTTGGCATCGCGAGCTGGTTCGGCGCAAGTGGACCTACCCGAAGCCCTCAGGTCGCCCGAAGATCCCCACAGGGACCGTGCAGCTGGTCGTTCGCCTCGCCAGGGAGAATCCGACATGGGGCTATCGCCGGATCCACGGGGAACTCACCGTCCTGGGGATCGACCTGGGGCACCGTCGAGCGTCTGGAACATCCTCCAGCGTCATGGCCTCGACCCCTCTCCGCACAGAGCCGGACCGACGTGGGGTGAGTTCTTGCGAGTCCACGCCGAGACGATGCTGGCCTGCGACTTCTTCACTGTCGACACCGTGCTCCTGCGAAGGCTGTACGTCCTGTTCTTCATCGAGCTTGACACCCGCCGGGTGTACGTGACCGGAGTGACCGCTCACCCAACGGGGGCCTGGGTGATCCAGCAGGCCAGGAATCTGTCCTATGAATTGACCCGTCGTGCCCGACCGGTCAAGTTCCTGATCCGCGATCGCGACGCCAAGTTCACGGCCAACTTCGACGAGTTCTTCGCCTCCGATGGCATCCGGACCACCCGGACTCCGCCCCGGGCACCCCGCGCCAACGCCTTCGCTGAGCGCTTCGTCGGCACTGACCGACGTGAATGTCTGGACCGGATGCTCATCTTCGGCCGACGCCGCCTCGAAGCCGTCGTCCATGGGTACGTCGAGCACTACAACCCCCACCGGCCTCATCGATCACTCGGCCAGCTAGCGCCTCAGCCGAAGGTCGTAGCCCCGGGAGTACTCAAGAGTGTCGATCCTTCACAACTCAAGCGGATAGACCGGATCGGCGGACTGATCCATGAATATCGCCTGGTCGCGTGACGTGGATGACATTCTTGGCACCGACAGGTTCGCCGGGCATCTGACCTGGGTCTGTTCAAGAGAAACTAAATGCAGATTTAACTCTCTGAGCACGGATGAAGCCATGTTGAGTAGCGAGGTGATCGCCGCCGAGCGGTCCTACAACACCAGCCCGCTCTGCAACGGCCTGCGGCGAACTTCCGCACAGCGCGAGTCATCCGCCCAGCACGTCATGGTCCGAGCGATACTTTGGCAGCTAACGCTTCCCGTTCCACCCGAGGAAATTTACCCGCCTGAGCCGCCTCGAGAGCTTCTACGATCAACGATGCAGCTCTATTGAGATCTCCTTTGCGGGCGCGCCGAGAGAGCATGTTGGCCCACACGGCTTTCGTCCAGGCAATGTGCATCGGTGAGCGCATGGACTCGTCGATCTCGAGGGCCTCGCGGAACCAGTCCTCTGACGCGTCGAACTCTTCCATAAGGTGGGCTAGTAGACCCAAGGTTCTAGCAACGCACCCAAAGGAGGCGGTGATGCTTATGGTCGCAATTTGGTTGTGCCAGGGGATCAGGCGATCGTAGAGAATTCGAGAGGCATCGACGTGTCCACAGCGAGCGGCCGCCAGTCCCCACGCTACTTGAGCCGTGAGCCAGGGAGGTCCTTCATAGACATCGAGTTGGGACTCCATGTCCCGATCGAGTAGTTGTGATGCGCCTTTGAGATCGCCAGATTCCGAAGTGGCCAGACACCGCAGGGGACGAAATATGGTCGGGCCCTCGTAATCGTTGGCCATTTGCTCGATGAGCGGCAAGAGTTCACCTAGACGATCTTGAGCAAACCTGATATCGATGAGCTGAGATCCGTACAACAGCAGGGCGTCGGGCTGCGCCGACCCGGTGCCCAGATTGAGCGCTTCATTGGCGAACTGTTCCGCTGCATCCAGATCGCCCAGGAGAATCTCGTGCCAGCCCTGGTAAATACGGCTGACCCACTGGCAGAGCGGTTGGCCGATCTGATTTGCTTCCTCCTCGAAGATCTTGAGTGATTCAGTCACTCTGATCGCATCCGCACCCTCGAGAGCGGTGATCGCCCGCACGCCGTGACAGAGCCAGCGGAGAAATCCACGATTGTCTGCCACGATCTCGCACGCTTCTTTGGCCCATGCCGTACGCAGCTCGAGGGTACGGGGCATGGAAAACGCTTCGTGCGACCGTACCAGTACGTCGGCAAGAGTCGCGGGATCTCCGGCCCGCCGGGCACAGGCCACGGCCGCCTTGGCGAGTTCGAACCTTTCTTCGAACGAGAGAAGATGGAGCGTTTCAGTGCTGAGGATGGCCAAGAGCTGTGCTCGTTCAGGCGTATCTACCTCGCCTAATCGTTCGAGAGCTGTGCGAAGGATCTCGACTCGTTCCTCGTCATTCGTTCCGGTACTGCTGTGAAACCCGCGGTTGTTGGCCAGGGCTGCTCTCACAAGGTCTGTTGTGTCACCGGCCGCGTCTGCGAGCCGGGCTGCCTCGAGCAGGGTCTCGCGGTGGGCCGGATCCCCGATCTGCCGCTGAGCGTCCCCCAGTCCGATCAGAAGGGAAGCCCGCAGACGATCGTCGGGACTTTGGCGCTCGAGCATCTCGAGTGCGTCCGAATACCACCGGACGGCTTCGTCGGGCGCCAGCTGTTGAAGGGCTCGGTCGCCGGCCAGCCGGGCGTAGCCGATGGCTTTGAATGGTTCTTGGAGCTGAGTGGCATGGGCCCAGTGATAGGCCAACTCACCGATCCGGGCCGAGACATCGCCGTTGCACTGGTCTTCGATCGCTTCGGCGACCGCCCTGTGAGCCCGCGCCCGTCGAAGTGACGAGAGATCGCTATACAAGGCGTGCTCGATCAGGGCATGGGCGAAGCTGAATCGTCCAGGCACGTCGCTCTCGACAACCAGTCCAGCCCCGAGCGCTGCCTCCAGCGCACCGATCAGATCCTCTTGATCGACCTGGATCACACTGGCCAGCAGCTCGATGTCGAAATCTCGTCCGATGACGGCCGCCATGGTAAGCCACTGGGCGGCACTGCGTCCTATTCTTCGGACCCGGTGGCCGATGACCTCTCGGACGCTGACGGGCAGACCCGACTCGACGAGATCGATTCTTGCCTCCCACCGCCCGCCTTCAACGCGGACGACCGCCTCTGTCTCAGCGAGATGCCGGAGAATCTCGCCGACAAAGAAGGGATTCCCTCCCGTCTCGTCCAACAAGGCATTGCGGAGCAGAACTCCACCTTCGGGGAGCGCGTGTGCGCCGTAGGACTCGAGGAGGGTCAAGAGTTCCTCGTCGCCGAGCCCCATCAAGGACAGTCGCTCTACGCGAGCCTCGCGGTGGAACACCGCCAGAGCGTCGGCCAAGGGATGCCCACTCCCTATTTCTGAGTCCCGGTAGGCCCCGACGACAAGGAGTCGCAGGTGGATGTCGGTGGCAAGGAGGTGGCGCAGCAGCTGGATGCTGGGCCGGTCCGCCCAATGCAGGTCGTCGAGGACGAGGAGCGTTGGAGCCAACACCGTGCAACGGGTCAGCAGGTCCACCACGGCGCCGAATAGCAAGTACCTCTCGGACTCATCGGCCACAGTGCCCGAAACGGCCACTCCGGTTCGATCCGACAGCTCGGGTGCCAAGCGGGCGAGTTCGGCCATACGTGTCGGGACCTGTTTCTCGAAGAGCTCCTGAGGTCCACATCGAACAACGTGATCGATCGCTTCGACCCACGCTTGATACGGGATACCCAGGTCTTCGTCACATCGACCGTAAAGCACGATCCCACCTTGCTCGAAGACGCTCGCCGCGAGAGCGCTCGCGAAGGTGGTCTTGCCGATGCCGGACTCCCCACCGATCAGGACTAACCGAGGTTCACCTTCCGCCGCCTGCTTCCATGCCGTCTCTAGAAGCTGCTGCTCGCCTCGGCGTCCCACAAACTGCGCCGCGGGATCGGGCACGAGGCGTGCCGGAAGAGGGATCCGGTCAGCAGGGCGGTTTGGTGTTCGGTTCGAAGAGGAACCCACTGGCTCGTTCATCGACAGAGCGCCCAAGTCGAGTTCAGACTTTTGCAGCACGATCGCCTCTTCGAGAATAACCAGCTCCGTGGAGGGCTCGATGCCGAGCTCGCGCAGGTACTCCCGCAATCGTTGATATGCCCGCAAGGCATCTGCTTGTCGCCCCGAACGGTAGAGGGCGAGCATCAACTGAGCCCAAGAACCCTCCCGAAGGGGATGCTCGGCCACGGCAGCCTCCGCGTTGGCCACGACGTCATGGTGCCTCCCGAGTCCAAGGAGCGCCTCGTTCCACGTCTCTGTCGCGGCGAGACGTGTCTCTTCGAGTCGGGCGATCTCAGGAAGGGACCAGGCGGCCGAGTTCACATCGGCCAAGGCCTGGCCACGCCAACGCGCCAGTCCCGATTCAAGGCTGCTGGCCGCGTCCTCGAGGTTGCCCGCGGCCAAGGCGTTGATTCCGCGTCGGTACTCGCCCTCAAAGAGCCAAGCATCGAGCTCGGCTTCTCCGACCTCTAGGGCATACCCACCGGAGCCGTGGCTGAGCCGGTCCGAGCCGAGCACCTTACGCAGGAAGGACAGGTGGCTTTGCAACGTCGAGGCGGCACCAGGCGGCGGGGCTTGGTCCCACACATCCTCTGCTAGGACCTCTGCCGGCACCGTTTGGTTCGCCGAGATCAAAAGTCGGATGAGCAACGCTCGGCGACGGGGTCCCGGTATCGCTAACGGGCCAGCATCACCGCGGACCAGCAGTTCACCCAGGACCCCGAACTCGAGCACAGTGACGTCCACCTCGTCCACTCTGTAGGTGCGTGAAGAGTAGCCGATCCTTCGAAAGCGGCAAGGCGGTTGCGCAGCCCAGGTCACCCGCCGGGGTCGGCAGACACACCCTTCCAACAGGGTGGGCATGCTGGTCCCGGTACAGCCGCTGTTGGCCGATGACACTTGGACGACTGGCCCGCAGGGCGACTCTGCGGATCTATTCAAAAGGTTGGTGTGTTTCTCCCGTCGAGTCATGGTCCCAGCGTGTGGGATCGCAGGCCCCGTTGGAGCGATATTGCAGCTTCGTTGGAGCGACATTGCAGCCCCCTCCTTCAAGGTAGCGCCAGGCGGGCACCGCCAGGGTGCCGAGACCAAAGGAGGGCATCATGAATACGATTCAAAAGAAGGGCGGGGGCCAGAGGCTCTTCAGGATGGGGATTGCGGCGTTGGTGTCCGCACTCGCTGTCGTTGGAGGCACATCGGTCGTCGTCGCCACGCCAGCTTCCGCGAGCGGGCCGGCGACCAACGACATCTGGGCTCAGCCAGCCGAAGGTAGTACGTCCGACTTCTCGTATGCGAACGCCGTGCAGATGGGCCGCAATATTGTGGCGACCGCTGACTGGGTGATGCCCCAATCACCGGTCACCTTCTCGTGGAGCGACAGCACAACGGGACTGAGTGGGACGATGCCACCCGTCAGTAGTCCCAGCCCTGGAGACGAGCAGGCGACCGCAATGATCACTGGTATTCCTGCTTCAGAGTGTGGTCGTACGCTCAGAGTGGAGGCATCGGGACAGTTTGAAGTTCTTTCGGATATTGGTCTGTCCATGGGGTTTCAGCAAGCATCTGGTTTCGTCAACTACACGGAAGACTGTGGTCCGGAGGTCTGGACTACCTCAACCAGCAACGGGAGTGCCACCGGCTTCGCTGGTGACGGGTTCACTCCGGGAGGTCAGGTAGCCGTGAGCGGGACTGGTCCGAGCCTCCTGCCTTCTCTGCACTGCGTGCCAAGCATTCACGGGCTCTATTGCACAGCGGTACCCTGGGGCGAATCGGTGACCGCAACCACGCAAACCAGTGGGCTGTATTGCTCAACGTCTCCGCTTCGATGCTTCAGATACGTGGTGCGAGGAGGTGGTCAGATCAGCGGGACATTTCCAAAGCCGATACCCGGCTGCGACACAAGGCCGGATAACTTCACGGCCGTCGATCTTTCCACCGATGTCTCTGCCAGCGGCGTGGCCGGCACCGCCGGGTGCCTCAGGTGAGCTCGACGGAACATTCCATCGCAGATGACGAATAACGCTTCCGACAGGTCCTAAAAGACAGCCCTCCGAGTCCGACACAGGCTCGGAGGGCTGTCTCGCGTCTTCAGCACCGCACTCAAGACAACCGTGGAACCTGTGGGTGCCAAGAACCTCATCTGTGACGCGGAGCTGGAACTTCCTCTTGCGGATGATGCCCCGCGAAACTGGTCTGTGGCCCTCTCGTTTCTGTACCTCGCCTTCGTGTGCTCTCTACAACTCCTCCGCCTCCAGAGGTCTGACCCCGCCGAACTGGCGATCGAAGTGGTCGTGCTTAGGCACGAGGTCTCGGTTCTTCGCCGCCAGGTCGCACGTCCGGCAATGCAACCACCGGGCCGAGCGCTCCTGTCTGCTCTCAGCCGACTGCTTCCTCGGGCGAAACGGCACCGGTTCTTCGTGCAACCGGACACGCTGCTCCGTTGGCACCGCGACCTGGTCCGACGACGGTGGACCTACCCGAAACCCCCAGGGCGGCCGAGCATCCCGGCTGGCACGGTGGCGCTGGTGGTCCGACTGGCCCGAGAGAACCCGACCTGGGGATATCGCAGGGTCCACGGTGAGCTCTCGGTCATGGGCATTGAGCTGTCGCCTGCGAGTGTCTGGAATATCCTCCAGCGCCACGGTCTCGATCCTTCACCAGGCAGAAGAGGACCCAGCTGGGGGGAGTTCCTAAAGACCCAGGCCACGACCATGCTGGCCTGTGACTTCTTCACCGTCGACACCGTGCTCCTGCGGCGGCTCTACGTCCTCTTCTTCATCGAACTCGACACCAGGAAGGTCTTCGTCGCTGGTGTTACCGCCAATCCGACCGGAGCCTGGATGGTCCAACAGGCAAGGAATCTGGCCTTCGGGTTCGCCCAGCGAACTCAGCCGCCGAAATTCCTGATCCGAGACCGCGACGCCAAGTTCACCGCCGGCTTCGACGAGATCTTCCGTTCGGAGGCCATCCGAATCATCCGCACCCCGGTCCGTGCTCCACGTGCCAACGCATTCGCCGAGCGCTTCGTGGGCACGGTCCGGCGGGAGTGCCTCGATCGGATGCTCGTCTTCAACCGGCGCCACCTCGAGACGATCCTCAGCGAGTTTGTCCAGCACTACAACCGCCATCGACCGCATCGATCGCTTGGACAGACCTCGCCGCTTTGTGCGAGTGCGACTTCGATGCCAACGAGATCCGCTGATTCGCATCGGGTGCGTCGTGCCGATCGTCTCGGCGGTCTCATCCACGAATATCGGCTGGTCGCCTGACGTGGATGACATTCTCGGCACCCACAGGACTGATCCATGAATATCGCCTAGTTGCGTAACGTGGATGAGGTTTTTGGCACCCACAGGATGCCACTGAGGCTGGCTGCAACCGCCAACGCTGCGACGATCAGCGTCCAGACTTGAACGGCATCCGCAGTTCCGATCAGTCCCATCGGAGGAGATTATCGGTGACATCTTCGTCGCCATGGCCCTTCACGGCCGCAAGGCTAGATGTGCACCCGCTTTTCCACACGCCCGGATGTGTCGGACTGTGACACCCTCCCGGCGATCAGGAACGCTTGGTAGTGGTGGAACTGAACCAAGGGTGGCTCGGTTTAAATGAATTCCTCGGAAGCGAAGTCGGCCAAACGCCGACCGGTAACCGTCTTTGGTGTGATGACCACCCAGATCTTGTGGATGCCCTTCTTCCAGGGCGTTGGCACGCCGCCATCGATCTGCCGCAGCAGTTCGGGAAGGCGCTCAAATTCGACCTCTTTACTGGTGCCACGAATGAGGACGCTCCATCCGGAGCGACTGGCTTCGTCGATGTGATCGACCTCGAAGGCAGCATCGATTTCCCGCAATTCGCGTATCTTGGATCCATCCTCAGAACGGAAGACGATGTCATGACCAGCGACGGCATAGTTGACCGGAACTGCTGCTGGTCCCAGATCATCCAAATATACGAGGCGACCGACGGTCTCTTGACTGAGCAGTGTGAAACACTCGTCCCAGGACAGTTCTTCGAGGGTTCGCCTTGGCATGCGCAAAGCGTAACTGCTTCCAAGGAATTGTTACAGGGTCCCAGGATTCTTTCGACGGTCCGCACGGGTGCCCCGGAATGTTGCTTGCTCAGGCGTTGACTGGCCTAACCCGGTCGGGGCAGGGCATATCAGGCGATCGGGGCCAACCAGAGGCACTTAATATGGCCATCAGGGTCGCGTCCGCAGCTTGAATGACACTTTCACCTTGGCTCGGTAGGTCGTGACCTGCCCGTCCTCGATCTGGAGATCGAGTTTGACCACTTCGGCAATGCGAAGGTCACGAAGTGACCCTGCCGCCTGCGCTACCGCCGCACTAGCAGCCTTCTCCCAGGATTCCTCACTAGTTCCGACGAGTTCGATGACCTTGTAAACGCTCTCAGCCATACTTGTCCCCTCTCTTGGTTGCCAAAAG
The DNA here is from genome assembly GCA_963769825.1 of uncultured Acidimicrobiales bacterium. Lineage (GTDB taxonomy): Bacteria > Actinomycetota > Acidimicrobiia > Acidimicrobiales > RAAP-2 > Bog-756. Next base: position 82,531 of record CAVYNO010000032.1, on the reverse strand, counting down.
ACTAAGACTCGTCAGGCGGCTCCCGACGATTGCCCGGTAGCGCGCATTGTAACTTTCCGGTGACGGTTTCAAGCAGTGAGCGCAAGGAACTCAGCGAGCTTCTCTGATGGTTTCATGTATCCGAGGGTCTTGCGGGGACGGTTGTTCAGGCTGCGGGCGATCCGGGTCAGATCCCTCGTGGTGAGAAGTGAGAGGTCGGTGCCCTTGGGCATGTATTGGCGCAGGAGTCCGTTGGTGTTCTCATTGGAGCCCCTCTGCCAAGGGCTGTGGGGGTCGCAGAAGTAGACCTGGATACCCGTGGCAATGGTGAAGGCGCCATGTCGGTTGAGTTCGGTGCCTTGGTCCCAGGTCACGCTCCGAGCCAGCTCGGCCGGAAGGGTGCCCATGGCCTTGGCCATCTCCTTGTTGACCGCGTCGGCCGTATGGCCGCCTGGGAACTGCAGGAGCATGACGTAGCGGGTGGAGCGTTCGACCAGGGTCCCGACGGCGGACTGACCGTTAGCGCCGATGATCAGGTCCCCTTCCCAGTGGCCAGGCACGGCCCGATCCTCGACCTCGGCGGGTCGTTCGCTGATCATGACCCTGTTGGGGATCTGCCCTCGCTTTTCGAGCCGGCCTTGGGGTCGCCGGACCGCCCGCCCACTGCGCAGGCAGCGAGCCAGCTCACGGCGGAGCTCGCCCCGGCCCTGGACAAAGATGGATTTGTAGATCGTCTCGTGGCTCACCCACATCATCGGATCGTCGGCGAACTCAACCCGCAAGCGCTGGGCGATCTCATCGGGTGACCACCACTCGCCGATCCACTCCATGACCTGGGCCCGCAACTTCGGGCAGGACTCGAACTTGGAGATCTTCGGTCGTCGAGCACGCTCTCGGGCCCGCTTGTGTCCTGCCCAGGCCCGATAGGCGTCCCGGCCGCCGTTGGCCGCCACCTCACGGCTCACCGTGGAGACCGATCGACCCAGTCGGAGAGCAATGGCGCTGAATCGCTCGCCCTGAGCCAAGCCGACAGTGATCTCCTCCCGATCAGCCAGCGTCAAGCGCCCGGGCCTTGGCGCCCAGGTGTCGGGTCGACCCCCGTCACGCCGGAAGCTGCCTTCGAGTACCCGATAGATGGTCATGAAATGCACGTCAGCGGCGCGGGCGACCTCCTTCACGGTCAACCCCTTGCCCCGCAATCGAAACACCAGCCGTCGCTGCTCCACCGTCATCTGAGGCGTCACGCATATCGACATGCCCACTCTCCCTTGGTCTCGACAACCTTCGTTGCCTCGCCAAGGTCTTGCGCGGACCCCTTGAAACCGCCGGTCCCTTGGTCCTCGATCTGGGAGAACACTCCAACTCGGCGTTGGAGACGATCAGAAACCAGCAATGAACGGGCAGAGATTGAAGCGGTGGCCGCTTACGGTGGCCGATTCAAGATGCACCACTCGCCCGGCTGCTGGCTGGCCACAGTCCCTCGGCACCCCATCCGACACAGGAACTCTCAACACTCCCTGCAGTTGAACCGTCCATCCTGATCTGGAGGAATCGTCGAGTGTGTCGGCGGCGAAAGCGACCACAGTGTCATCTACGGAGGTAACTGGCAGTTCGTGCTCACCTAGGCAGATAGCGACCGTCTGTCCATCCAAGTAGTACTGAACAGGCAGGATTGCCGGTAGTGCATTGACTGACAACGCCAGACGTCCGACTGATGCAAGTGCGAGCAACTCCCAGCAGTCTCGTTCGATCAGGTCGCTGGAAGCCTCCATGAAAAGACGGTACCGGGCGCTAGTTTGACCGACCAGAGGCGAAGGTCCCAAAGGCGTCAAGGAGGGGCCCTAGGGCCGTCCCACTTGTGCCGTTGTGGGCGGGGCAACTGTCGCGAGCAGTGGCGATTGAACGAAAGGCGTTGGAGGGAGTCATGGACGTGTCGACCACTGTCCGCTACATCTCTGATTCCTATGGTCGACCAGCCTGGTATCCCGTGACCTTTGGCCCTAGGCGTCGTAACTCGGGCTCTTGATACTGGGAACCAATGACAACAACAGCACCACATCCAGACCCGCCCACGAACAGGCCGGTTCATTGGGTCCTTTGGATAGGAGCCGGACTTGTTGTCGTTCTCTTGGTGCTTCTTAGTTTCATCATCTTCACAGAAAACAGCGCGTCCAATGGGAACGTGCAAGGCAGTGACCAACTGTCTTCAATCGAACAGATCTGCGGACAGTGGTCGGGTCCTCGTGTGGGCGACCTATCGGCGAGTAGCGCTTGCGCCGACATGGTCGGCTGGATGAATCAACAACTGGCGAGCGACGGACACTACGGCTCGATGATGTGGGGTACACCGAACGCCCTGGGCGCGACCTGTCGAGATTGGATGATGACGACGCTAGCTCCCTCATTGTCCAACAGCTCCGCAGCGTGGTGTGACCAAATGGTTGAGTGGATGAGCCAACACGTCGGCAACTGGAACAGTTGGATGATGAACGGCGACGCGATGATGGGTCGATAGACAGGTTTCCATCGGGAGCTAGTCACTTTCCCGCTTCGTCGGCGTCGGTCATGCAGCCCACTGCCGCGAGCCGGTGGTCCGGTGGGGCCCGTACAAGGACGGCAAGGGCAACTTCTGGTGCATGTGTATCCCCGGGATCCAGGCTGCGCTGTCAACCCCCGTTGCGTCAGCCATCAAGGATCATTGGCATCGTGCCGATGACCTCGTCATGGCGAATCTTCGCCGGCGGGGCGGCCACGCCGCGCCGCAGCACTCCAGCGACTCCCCAGACAGGCTCGGGAGAACCCCAGGGCATGGCGGCGGGGGGGTTGACGCGAATCCTCGGTGGCGGCCCCGTGTGCGACTCGTTCTCGCTCTGGTGGTTCTTGTGCCCCTGGTGTCAACGGCGGTCCTGATCACATCGTCGGCTCTCGGAGCGTGGAGGACCCGCCAACACGCGGAATTGGCCGCCCAAGATGCGGCGCAACTTCGCAACGTCGCATCGGCCCGGGCCGAGATGAATTCGTTGGAAGTGCCCTTGACCGCGGTGTCCTACGCCGAACAGGTGGGCGTCAGCGAGCCAGAGCTCGACACCTTGCTCCGTCAAGCAACTCCCTTCAGGGTCCAACTGACACAGGTGACGTCGCAGATCGCCGCATATCCGACATTCTCATCAACGCCCACCCTCCGAGCCGATGTAACCGAACTCGAGGGCCTGGTCCCCAGGGTCGCATCCGACACTGTTTCCTTTTCAACCGTGCATGCATTTACCAACAAGATGGCCGCCGATGTCGACAACATCTGGTACGCGGACTACAACCGCCTGCAAGCCGACATCTCGGCCTGGCAGCCACCCGGATCCTTCGAGGTAGACGCGGCCCGTTACGGCAGACCTATCAGGCCTTCCTCGCCGGAGGCCATGAGATCGAGGCCGCCACCTATGTGCTTCAAGGGGTTGGACCGTCGAATGCGAAGGAAGAATTGATCCAGGCCTCTGGTGACTATCAAACTGCCACCAGCCAGTTCGCCGGCCATCTGAGCCCGAAGGCGAACCGGGCTTGGGCTCATCTCCAATCAGACCCAACGGATCAACGCTTTGCCGCCACCATCCAACAGGGTCTTTCAGTCTCCCTCAACAACTTGCCGCCCCCATTCCTCGGGAATCTCACCTTTGCCAGCGCCTCTCTGGCGCCGGGACTCCACTACCTAGGCGACCTCAACGCACTCGTCACATCGGCGTCCGATGACCTCCACGACACCGCTCTCGCCGAGGCTAGCTCGGCCACGGAGCGCCTTATCGCAGAGCTTGTCTTCCTCGGCGCTCTAGCCCTCATCTGCATTGCTGGCGTCGTGATGGCCAGCCGAATACTCACACGTCCGCTCAAGAGGCTGGCGAACATGGCCCACCGGATTCGCAGCGGCGAGTTCAAAACCGAACAGCTCCCCGAAACGGGTCCTCGAGAGATCGCCACCACTACAGCAGCGTTCAACGAAATGGCCGCTACCCTCAAAGCGGTTGAGGTCAAGGCCGTTGCGCTCGCCTCCGAAGATCTTTCTCATCCAGACCTACTGACCCCGCTGCCTGGCCGAACGGGACAGGCGCTGCAAAGGTCGGTCGACCTTCTCACCACAAGGATCCGCGAACGCGAGCTCCAGCGACAACTCTTGCACGAGGCAGCCACACATGACGCGGCCACAGGTCTGCTCAACCGAGCCGCGGTAATCGACTTCCTAACCGAGGACGTCGGACGCCGGCGAGAAGCCGGCGAAACGGTGGCCGTACTGTTCGTCGACTTGGATGGGCTCAAACCGCTCAACGACAACTACGGGCACGAGGTCGGTGACACCGCCATTCTCGCCACTGCAATGGCGCTCATGGTCGCAACCGAACCATGTGACATTGTTGGACGCCTTGGTGGAGACGAATTCCTCGTCGTGCTCTGTCACCAGCACAGCTGTGACAGCAACGGGGTGGTCGAGCGAATTCGCCGGAGCGTTGCCGAACGCAGGATCACGGCCGCCGGCTCGACGTTGGCCCTAGAGGCCAGCGTGGGCATCGCCTTGACTCAATGCGACTCCGAGACCGACCCCATGGTACTCGTGCGACAGGCCGACGAAGCCATGTACGAAGCAAAGAAGGCAGCTCGAGCCACCCGAGAGCGGATGCGCCTTTCCTGAGCAACTGCTCGGCTCCAGGCCATCGCGATCGTCTCACGGCTGAGCAGCATCGTCGGATTCGAACGGCGCGAAGCTGATGCGTCATGTCCTGCTCTTATTGGGTTCCGGCCGCTTAGCCACCAAGAGGTTATGGGACTATGTTCGAACCTGTGGGTGCCGAGAATGTCATCCAGGTCGCCTGAACAGCACTTTCGCGAATCGGTCGATGGCGACCAAACTGGGCCACCGTGTGCCCCCGATCACTCGCAGACCTCGGACCGTCAGCGGTGGTATGGCGAGGGCGACCTCGAACAGACAAGCTCACTGGGTGACCAACAGCGAGCCTCCCCTGGGGGGCGTAGACGGATACGTACATCCGGCATTCGCTCCCGTGGCGTCATATTTCGGCCGATTGTTCAATGCCGGCAGCAGAGGCGGCGGAGCATTGTCTGTTCGATTGCACGGCCAGCCCGTGATGGACGTGTGGGCCGGATTCGCCGACCTCGGCCGGTCGCGCCCTTGGAAGCGAGACACAGTCGCCATTTCCTTTTCGACTACAAAGGGCCTGGCCTCGACCGCCGTCCATCGTCTGGCGGATCGCGGGTTGATCGACTACGACGCCACGGTGGCCAGCTACTGGCCGGAGTTCGCCGCAGCCGGTAAGGGGTCCATCACCGTGCGGCAGCTGATGAGTCACCAGGCGGGCCTGCATTCGATGACCGATCTCGCCGGCTCTTCGGAGGACCTGCTTGATCATCTCGCCCTAGAGGAGAAGCTGGCTGCCCGGGCGCCCGACCCTTGGCCAGGGCATCCGGGCTACCACGCAATTACCTACGGGTGGCTCGTGGCCGGGCTGGCCCGGAGGGTCACCGGGCTCGGCATGGCCGACCTGGTGCGCACCGAGCTCGCCGAGCCTCTTGAAAGCAACGGTCTGTGCATCGGGATGCCGCCCGACGGCTTGCGGCGAGTTGCGCCGCTCCTAGGCCGGACCCCACCTGTGCGCTCGACGCCGGCTTTCTTTGCCGGCGCAAGTGCCCGATCCATGCCCACGCTCCGCAAGGTGGAGTTCACCCGCCGCTTTCTCGAGGCGCTCTACGTTCCACATTTCGACGAGCTCTTCACCGGCCCGTCGCCGTCGCTTCTGAATACAGAGATGCCGTCGGTGAACGGCCTTCTCTCCGCCCATGGACTGGCCAAGCTCTATGCGGTCATAGCCAACGAGGGCGAGGTGGAGGGCGTCCGGCTGTTGTCACCGGAGACGGTTCGCACCTTGAGCGAGGTCCAGACCAGGGCCCACGACGCGGTCATCGGTATGCGGATGAACTGGCGCATGGGCTATCACCGAGCCGGGGCGCAGCGGTATCGGGACGACTCGGCCTTCGGGCATTATGGCTTCGGCGGCTCGGGCGGTTGGGCGGACCCGGCCACCGGACTGTCTTTCGGATTTGTTACCAACGAGCTCAAGCTCATCCAGGCCCCCGTCGGAGGCGATCACCGGATCTTCCGCTTGGCCGGGCTCGTACTCCGATCGTCATAGCCCATAGACCTGGAACAGATCGGGACATTGGTGCCGAACATCCTGTCCGAGTAGGTCAGGCAGCGAGTGGGTTCTCGTGAATCAGACCGAATGGGGCTTCGACGAAAGTCCCGTTCAGGTCAGCAGGATGACATTTTCGGCACCCTCAACCTCTGTTGAGGTCCCCGGTCTCGACGCCGACGTTTCCGGATGCACACCGGCTGCGAAGAATCAACAAGCTCGGTGGTCTCATCCATAAGTACTGACTGGCTGCGTAGGGCACTCGGATAACCTTTTCGGCACCCACACGATCGGGATTTCTTCGACTCCCAGCCTCTCCAGCGCATACCCTCTGCTCTCTACAACATTCGGCGAGATCGATTCGCCATCCACGCACACCTTGAACAGCGGAGCGAGCAGATCTTTCGCATTGACCTTGATTCCCTCGAGAGTTGCAGGGGCCTACTCCAACTCGTCATCGGGCGGAGCATTCGTCAGTAGCTTTCGCCAGCGCTCTTCGGGCACGTGGGCGGGTGTGGTCGACTTCAGGAAATCCTCCAGGACTGCTAGGAATCGGTCGGCGTTCCGCCATGGAAGGAAGTGACCGGCTCCTTCGAGGATCTCGAGGCGGGCGCCGGGGATGGCCTCCGCAGCACGGTAGGCGTGGGACACGGGGATGATCCGGTCATGATCACCCCACACGATGAGGGTCGGCACTGCCTCAGCCAAGTACAGCCGGTCATGCGCGCTTACCCGCTGACCGGCAACGTCGATCACCGAGCGCACGGTGTGCACAAATGCCATCTGGCCATGCCGGTCGGTCAGGGTGGTGTAGCTGCGCCACACCTCAGCCAAGGTGTCACCGGGTCGCCAGCCCACTCGGCGGGCCACGGCACCCGGCCACTCAGCTGTCTCGCGGATCCGCGGGTGGAGCAGCAGCGGCAGCACGTACTCGGCACCGGGCAGGGTCACCGCCTTGAGCAGCGGACTGACCTCTTTGCCGAGCCCACCGGAGGCAACCAGCACCAATCGCTCAGCCCACTCCGGAAATTGATAGGCGAACTGCATGGCCACTCCGCCGCCGAGGGAGTGGCCGACCAGCGTGACCCGCTCCTTTTCCAGCACGGTGAGTAGGTCTCGGATCCCGCTCGCATAGGCACCCAGCGAGTAGTCGCCTCGGGGCTTAGCCGACTGCCCGTGGCCAAGCAGGTCGGGGGCGATCACTGTGTAGTGCTCGGCCAAGGCAGGCATCACTGCCTTCCACGTCGTCGAACTGCCGGCAATCCCGTGGACGAGCAGAATTGTCGGTCCTTCGCCAGCCATCCGATAGCTGACGTCGTGTCCATGAATCCTGACCGTGCGCGAATGGAACAGACTGGCCTTCACGATTCCCACACCGCGGGAGCGCAAGGGGAGTTCTCCGGTAGCCGCTGACATTGAATCGGATCAACGTCCGACCAGCGAGTCGAGGTGTCCACTCGGGCAGTAAAGCCGGGCCGGACGCCGCTTTGGTTCCGGTCTCCGGTCCACTCAAGTCGCAGTCTCGTGGACATCTGTCCATCATGACCGTGACAGTGATGACTGTCAAGATATGATGACAGTAATTACTGTCACTGCGTGTCAAGATTGTAGTTAAATGAATCGGTGGATGTGCCCGACGACGCCGCATACGGGCTGGCAGAGTTGGCCACTCTCTCCGGCCTTCCGGCGCGGACTATCCGCTTCTACCAATCCGCCGACGTGTTGCCGAGGCCCGACCGGAGCGGACGATCCGCCGTCTATCGCGAACACCATCTGGAACGGCTCCGCCTCATAGCCGAACTTCAGGATCGCGGCCTCACCCTCAGTGCCATCCGCCACCTGTTGGGCAGACGGGCCAGCCCGGGCATCTCGGTTGGCGACTGGCTCGGCCTGGACGAGACGTTGCGAGGACCCTGGTCCGAGGACAGGCCGAAAGTCATGGGCGACGACGAGCTCGCCGATGTCCTCGGAACGAGACCCGCAGGGTTGCGAAGCAGACTCGAACGGTCCCGCTATCTCGAGCGTCAACCAGACGGTTCGTGGTTGATTCGCAGCCCGGCACTGCTTGGCCTCGCCCTCCAACTCCAAGACGCCGGCATTGACGTCGAGCTGACAAGTCAGGCGACCGACCTACTACGTCGAAGGCTTGCTCGAGCGGTCGACGATCTGATCATGCTGTTCGCTGGACAAACCGCGAGCGAATTCGCCGGAGGGAGCTCAACGGACGAACTGGCCACGTCCCTCCAGACCCTTCGTCCCATTGCGCAAGAGGTTGCCGGGATCATCTTCGCTCACGAGGTCGAACGTGGCCTGCAGGGACTCCTCCAGAATGGCCTAGCTGCCGGAAGGCGCCGTCCTCAGAGAAACAAAACCCGACGCCGACGCTGAGGAACTCCGTCAAATGGGCTGGGGAGAACAAGACTGGGCCATGGCCCTCTCATTTCTGTATCTTGCCTTCGTTCGAATCCTCGAGTTAGTGGGTCTGAGTCAGCGCAGAACGTCGCGACCGCAATCACTCCAAGCAGAACTGGCTATTCGAAGTCAGGATTGCCGAGATCGAAGAAGATCAGGTCACCGTCGATCAGCGCCATGACCTGCTCGTACACGGGGCTCTGGAGCTTCGAAATCGCTTCATCTACGGCAACGATCTCCATTTTGCCTCGCACCTCGAGTCGTCCAGCGACCTGCAATTGGAACTGCACCCGTCACGATGATCAGCGGTGGGTCAACATAGAATGATGGAACCGCTTCGAATCGGCTGCCTCGGCGCCGCCAGGATCGCACCCACAGCCCTGGTCAAACCGTGTGCGGCCACCGATGGTGTCGTGTGCGCGGCCGTTGCCGCGAGAGATCCGAGCCGGGCCCGGGCGTTCGCCACCAAGCACAACATCCCGAAGGTGCACGACTCCTACGACGCACTCCTGTCCGACGACGAGGTGGACGCCATCTACATCCCGCTCCCCAACGGCTTGCACGGGCTGTGGACGATGCGGTCGCTGGCACAAGGAAAGCATGTGCTGTGCGAAAAGCCCTTTACCGCCAATGCTGAAGAGGCAAGGCGCGTTGCCGCGGCCGCCGACACCTCCGGCCTCGTAGTGATGGAGGCGTTCCATTGGCGGTACCACCCCATGGCGGCCCGCATGCTCGAGGTCATCGCTGGGGGTGAGCTCGGAGACGTGCGTCGGATCGATGCGGCGCTCTGCTTCCCGCTGCCCATGTTCAAAGACATTAGATGGCAGCTTCCGCTGGCCGGCGGTGCGCTGATGGACGCCGGGTGCTATCCGGTCCACATGGTCCGAACCCTGGCCGGCGCCGAGCCGACGGTGGTCCAGGCCTCGGCACGGTTGCGTTCGCCGGGCGTGGACCGGCGCATGGAAGCCGAGTTCTCGTTTGCCGACGGGCGCACGGGCAGCATCCTCGCCTCCATGTGGTCGTCCATGCTCCTACGGCTCCGCGTGGTTGTCACCGGCTCGAAGGGCTCGATGCGGGTCTTCAATCCGACCACTCCCCAGATGTTCAACCGGCTCACGATCTCTGGGCCGCAAGGACGGCACCATGAACGGGTGCGGGGTGGCCCCACCTACAACTACCAACTGGAGGCGTTCCGATCTGCCGTGCAGGAAGGAGCACCGACGTTGACGCCACCAAGCGACGCGGTTGCGAACATGCGTGTCATCGACGCGATCTATGTTGCGGCGGGGTTGGAGCCGCGTCCGGCGGTCGGCGAGAAGGCGTGATCCTGTTGGTGCCGAAAATCCCATCCACTACACCTGAGTCGGCAAGATGTCAGGCCACATGAGTACCTCTCCTAGCGACCGATAGAAGGGTTCAGCCCAGACGGACTGTCCAATGGACGCCTACTTGGCCACCGTTTGAGCTTGGAGCGCCTCGACGATCCGCAATAGGTATCAAGATGGCTGAGCGGGAAGGTCCAGGTCACATGGGCCGGATCAGACTTTCGGCCCCCACAAGGTCATGGACACACTGCAAGCGCTCCATTCTCGAACGCTGCCTTTGCGGAGACAGGAGAGGCCCTAGCCCCGCCATCTGTCCGCAATTGTCACTCTTTGCGTTGTAGAGCTGGCATGTACTGCTCCCTTGACACCTTCGGCCTCTGCCTCGACGCCCGGCGCCCCCGGCGCGATCGAAGGCAACGGTGGCCTACAGCCGGGCGGCGGCCTGCTGCCCTTGGAGCCGGGCCAACTCCACTTCGACCAACCTGTTGTGGGCTTCTTCGTCCTCTCGGGCCTTCTTCGGACTCCAGCGACCCTTGAGTACGAAGATCAGTGGAAGGAACACGGCGATGCCGCCAAAACACACCCAGAACCAGTGCTGCCACTCGGCGGCCGACTTGTTGGATTTCGATTGCAGGGCCAGGAGTTCGGGCCCGACCTTTTCCAAATAGGTCAATTGCGGCTTGATGGTGTTGATGATCGTCAGGTTCTTCAATCCCGTTGCGCCGCCACCCGCAGCCCGAGCCGCCCTATTCAGCAGTGCCGGCGGGATGTCGGACGGACTGGCGTAGGTCGCAAGCTTGGCGAACAGAGCCTGGTGTGCGACGACGATGGCCACTTGCTCCTTGTACGAGCCGTTCTCGATGGCCAAGGCCTTGGCTTCGTTCTGGTTGATGAATGCAGCGTTGTTCACCACGTCCCCAGCTGAGGTGACCACGAAGGGCAGAACGAAGATGCTGACCGCGACCGTCAGGCGTAGGATGCCTCCCCACACAGCCAGGCCGGTGGCCACCAGGGCCGGGTTCCGAGCTTCGACAGTCTCGGTAAAGCTGGCCATCCACGTGCTGTACGCCATGGCGGTAAACAAGAAGAGCGGTGAGGCGATCCACACCAGGGTGTAGTACCGGGTGCCCGGGTGCCCGGTGGCCACGATGAGCACCACCATCATCACGATGCCGCCCACCGCACCTACCATCATGAACGGCTTTCGTACCCGCGCCAGGTCGGACAAGATACCGAACACGATCAGGCCAATGCAGTCCGCGGCCCATATCCAGGTGTCGATGCCGTTGGCTTGGGGCAGGCTGAAGTGCGAGTTGCCCTGGTGGAAGGCGGTCGACAAGTAGATGGTGAAAAAGCCCGAGGCGGTGAAGAAGGTCAGCAGCATCACGCTGACGGCGATGGCCGACAAGATCACGTCGAATCGGAGCATCTGGCGCCACGGATTGCGGAGAGCCGACTTCACGTCGAGGCCCTCGGCCCGGAGCTCGATGAGGTCTCGGTCGTGTGAGCTGATCATGAGCTGATCTCGAATGCCGGGCGACAACTCGCGCAGGAAGAGCAGTGCCAGCCCGAACACGACCAATCCGGCGGCACCGGAGACAATGAACGCTCGCTGCCAGTCGGTCGACGTCGCACCGAGTATGTGGCTTCCCACCAGGCTGGCGACCAACACGCCCGCCACCGGACCGAGTGTCCAGAATCCCATGGCCGAAGCCCGGCCCAGCTGAGGGGTGAAGTCGCGGACCAGGGCCGGCGTGGCGACAAGGACGATGCCCTCGAACAGACCGATTGCAACGAGCTCGGCGACCAAGAGATCCGTGGAAGAGGTGTTGGGGATGGCTGCGAACTGGATGAGGCCCACGATGAGGAGACCGAAGATCACCACGTTGGCGCGGCCGATGCGGTCGGTGATGCCGCCGACCAGGGCGGCGACCACGCCGGCCAAGTTGGACACGACGATCACGTTCACGTAGAAGTGGAACGACAGGTGGTAGTAGGAGAGGAGAAGCGGGGCCACGGTTGTCGGGACGTAGTACTGGTACCAGAGCACGATCGACGCCAGGATCACCATGGCGAGGTAGAAGGTCCGGGGTCCCGGGGAGGGATACTCACTGAGGGTCCGGTCGAGCAACTTCTTCCAGATGCCGCCGCCGGAGGGAGCGGTCGATCCGCCGCTGGCGGGACCCGTGGTGGACCTTGCGTCTTTGTCGGCGTATTCGGAGTGGCTGCGTGCCCCTTCTTTGGCCGGCTCTTCGTCCGTTACCCGATCCTCGACGGCGTCCTCTGCGGTCTTGTCGTCAGCGGGCACGACACCCTCCTCATGGGGTGACGATCCTCGTCCAACATAGCGACGTGAAGGGCACCATAACCACGATCGGGCCGCTCAGTTTTGATTGGCGACCGGTGGGTGCCGAGAATGTCATCCGGCATAGTTGAGTAGGTCCTTCCCACAATTTGTTGCGCCAGAAACAATGTGGAAAATCTCGGTCGTTAGCGTGGAAAGTGCGGCTCGAGAGCTCGCCATCCGAGGTGGTCAGTGGGGTTTTGTCGGTAGCCCACTGAACTGACTGACGACCACTACCACAACCAACTACCAACCACAACCAACACCAACCAACTACCAACCACCACCAACCAACCAACCAACCGAGAAACCAACCGAGAACCACCCTCTTCTCTCTACCCACACCAACTGACTGATCCACCGACCAAACATCGCAAGTGTGGAGGCCGGTCTTGACGGCACCGATCCCTCACCCCTGAAGGTGTCTACCCTTCAGCGCTGGACCTTACCCAGGAACGGCACGAGTAAGTTGAAGAAGGCATTGTTGGGATAGGCGCCGGCCGGATCGTTGTGGGAGTACGTGCTCTGGTAGTTCGCCAGCGTGAGGTTGCTCATGGGGATGCCCGACTGTTGAGCTAGGAGCTGTGCGGATGCGGGCACGGACGCTCCACCCAGGTGTGCACCGAAAGCGTAGATCAGGAGGCTCTTCGGGAGGTTGTGACCCATGGTGGCGTTGACGTCGAGCACACTCTGGGCGGGATTGGCGTTCCCGTTGGCTACCGCCCCAGTGTCATCGGTCAAGCGCTGGGGAAAGTACCACTCAGTACCGTCAACGTTCTGCATTGGATACCCCGAGAACATGGTCGCAAAACGCGTGATCGGGGTGAGTGCCCCTGAACCATTCCAGCCGTGAACCGGGCCTTGAGCCGCGACGCCTTGGCCGAGGTGCGCCTGCGCCGCGGCGAGACTTGGCGGTGAGGTCGTCGCGTTGAGTGCGTAGCCGTACTGGCCCACATTGGTGACGGGAACCGGTGGAACGATGTCAGGCGGCAAGAGTCCGGATGTCTGACCCAACGAAGGCGCGTTTGGGTCTAAGAGCGCGCCAGCTGATCCTGTGGCGCTGAAGATTCCGGCGTAGGGTGCGGCAATCCCGCCGAAGGCCAACCACGGGGTGGCATTCGGGGCGGCGAGCGACTGCAAATCCTGGGTCGCGGCCTGAGCGCTCACAGGGGTGGGACTGCTACCGCCATCGATGTAGACCAAGCCTGCGAGATCGTCGGCTCCGGCGTGGCCATTGAAGTCCCACGTGGCATAGGCCGTGACCACCGATCCGCCCAGGGAATGGCCGCCGAGCACCACCTTGCCGCCGAGTTTCTTGGCCGCCTGGATCACGACGTGGAGGTCCTCGACTGCGACATTCATCCCCCACTGCGTCGCGAACTCGACGGTCGCATTCGGGATCATTTGGAAGTGATGCGTGATGCTCGAGTTCTTCAGGTAGCCAAGGTAGTAGTCATACAGTTGCGCATTGGTGGCCTTGTGCTCCTTGTAGAGGTTCAGCTCCGATTGGTCCTCGAGCAAGTTCTCCCGTCGCTCGACGGACCAGACTTGCCAGCCACTTGTCTTCGAGACGATCCATTGGCGAGGGGCACGAAATAGGCGCTGCCAGCAGAGGTCCCCGGCTCCAGTACCAAGACGTTCTTGGCGTTGCTGGGTCCGACCTTGATCACCCCCACCTTGTTGTACTTGGCTGGGGTGCCGGGAGCGGCGTAGCCCGGCATCCATGTGACGCCTTGCGGCGTGGACAAACTTGCAGTTGAACTCCCAGGGGAGCTCGACCCGCAGTTCGAGAGCAGCGCCGCCGTGCACAGCGTCACGATCACCACCGACAGAGCTCGCGTCGATTTCATGGGTCCCAGTGCGAACATAGTTCGCTAGAGTACGACTCATGTTCGCGGACGTCAATCAGTTTCCGACGGCACCCGGATCAGCCCGATGGTGGCGAGATCGTTACCTACAGCGACTCCGTGCCCGCGGCCGCGGCCTGAGCATCGAGCAAGTCTGTCAGGGGGCGCTCAGGATCGTTGACCAGGGTGGCCTCCGAGAACTAACGATGCGACGGCTGGCTGACGAACTGGGCACTGGGCCTGCCTCGCTCTACCGCTACGTCTCAAGCCGCGAAGAACTGTTGGTGGAAGTCGCCGACCTGGTTCTGGGAGAGCTCAATGCCCCGGACCCGGCGCTCCACTGGCGCGATGCAGTCGCACAGCTGGCCCATGACTTGCGACGGGTGCTGGTGGGCCATCGCGGGTTGGTCGTCATCAGCTCCAATGCTCCACTGCTCGGACCGAACGCCATGCGTATTCGGGAGTTGTTCTGGAGCGTTATGGACTGTGACGGATGTGAACCCGAGTTCGCCGTGCAGACGTATGCCGCTGTCATGCACTTCGTCGTCTGCTCGGCGATCTTCAGCGCGGCTGCCGCTCTCCGGGGCAGCACCGCGTGGAGTGGGGAGGCGAGTTCGGGACTGAACGAGCTACTCGATTTGCTGCCAGCACGTAAATATCCGACCGTGCTCAAGTTCAGCGAGTACGCAGACAAGCCTGATCCCGAACACGACTTCAGCTTCGGATTGCGCGCACTCCTCGACGGATTGGCGCAGTCTCAGCAAATCAAGCGCGTGGTGCCGAAAACCTGATGGCCGGACCCTGTGGGTGCGAAAATGTCATCCACCACGCTGAATAGGTCTTCCCACAATTGGTTGTGCCGGAAACAATGTGGAAAATCTCGGTCGTTAGCGTGGAAAGTGTCGCTTGAGAACTGCCATCCGAGGTGGTCAGTGAGGTTTTGTCGGTAGCCCACTGACTGACTGACTAAGGGGTGTCGACAAAACTACGCGAGTCGCGCCGGTAGCCGAGGAAGTCGATGCTGGTTGCCGAAGTAGTAGGCATGAGTGAGCGGAGATCAGTGCCATTTGGCGGGGAGTGGTTTTACCGCATGCGAGCAATCGGGGGGCAACGGTCCGCCTGACGATCCTTGGGTCCAACACGCAAAGGTTCGGTTCGCGACGGTGATGCCGATTCCTGCGCTGAAGGTGTAACCGCTGGAGTTGGAGGCTTCAGACAATAGGGTCTGCGTGCCTTCAATCATCGCAATTCTCTGCGTCGTAGATCGCGCCGCAACGGGTTTGAGCCTCAACGGGTCGTATGGCAACGCACCATTGTGACTTTTCTGGTCCACGGGGAGCGACAGGCCAAATCGCGAAGCTCACTGAACCACCTTCAGGGAGATGAGGGTGAGGTGGGCGCCTGTGCGTGCATGAACTCGGCCGCGTTGACCATTGTCTGATAGGGCACATCGTTGACATTAACGAGACCCCAGTTGCTGTTCTCCCCGTCTCCGGTGCGTCCACCGGCTGGCTCATCGACATACTCGAACCAGGCATCTCCGACCACCCACGGAGATGCGTACATAGTGGCGAGGAACGTCTCGTAGGCTGCGGCGCGGTCCGCCTGGGTGGCGAAAGTGGGAAAGATGGGAGGCCAGGTATTGGGTAATCCACTGTCTGCTGCTCGAAATCCGTATTCGCCGATCATGAGCGGCTTCTTCACGATTTGTTCGATGTTGGACAGGCTGGGAGTGGGATTGAGGTACTGGGGCCAGGTTTGCTGGATCGTCTGCTCGAGTCCTGGAGTCAACGCATAGTCGTCGATGCTGAATACGTCGACGTAGTGGCGAGCAACCTTCAACAGCTCCGGCTGGATGAGCTGGGCCGGTGCCTTCACCCCGAGAATCAGATGGTGGGGGTCGTATTGGTGGATCGCAGCCGTGGTGACCGAGAAGTACCGAATCGCCAGGGCATGAACGAAAGCGTTTGAGTTGCGACGGTAGTGCTCCGCGACAGCCAGCCCGGGAGAGCCAGACGGAAGTGCGAGGTAGTCGTCGAGTAGGACGTTCGAGGAGCGCCAATCCGGACCCCAGTGGAGTTCACTATCGGTGTACCACCCGATCAGGTTCGGATCGTTCGCCAGCGGTGCGACTTGGGTCCGTGCCACACTTTCGGCATTTGTCACAAATGAGGATGCAAACCAATCGTTGCCGCTTGCCATAGACAAGAGTTCTGTATATGGCATTTGCGCGGCAAAGCGCGTGTAGTCGGAGAACGAACCGATGGTGTTGAAGCCCCAGGACTGAAGTCGAGTCGCGGTGGCCGCCGCCCAGTCCGACACATTCGGATATTCAGCGGCGATCGTATTGCAGTAGGGGCATTGGCCAGTTTGCTGGTCTGTGTCGGGATTGGCTGACACGTGGTCGACGCCCGACGAGTAGAAGGGCTTTCCAGCAGGGGTGACCAACCACCAACGGCCGTGCGCAAAGTGGGTACGAAAGAAGCCGGTGCCCTTGAAATGGGTCGATGACGACCTCGCCTTGGCGCTGAGCACCGCGGGACTGTTCGCGAAAGCTGACGCCCCCTTGGTAGGCAGTACAGCCACCACCACGATAATCAGTGCGAAGGCGAAACAAACGGCCACCCGCTGCAGGCTTCTCCCGAAATGCAGTCTCGTCCGCATCTCCCCCAAACCTTCCCCCCGGTCGTCGTCGCTTGGCAATATGACTCGCTATCGAGACAGCGCCTGAATTGACAGTCACCACACACCCTCGCCTCATGCGGCGCTCCAAGTATTCCAGAGTCTCGACCAAGTCCGGGCGGTCCCCAAGCTGCACCCGTGGCGCGAGATGGCAGGTTGGCAAGGGCGATCAGACTCCAGTTGGGGCCCCTGTGGTTCGTCCGTGCCTGTGGGTGCCGAGAATGTCATCCGGCCTGGTTGAGTAGGTCCTTCCCACAATTAGTTGCGTGACAAACAATGTGTGGATTGGGGCGGGTGCGGACCAGATCGCAGTACCGGCCGAGCAGCTGGCCCGTCCCACGCTTCGGCCCTCGATCGAGCACTCCTCGCCCGCTTTAGCCGGCTGATCCCCAGACTAAAGCTCCATCGGTTCTTCGTTCAGCCCGACACCCTGCTCCGTTGGCATCGCGAGCTGGTCCGTCGCAAGTGGACCTACCCGAAGCCCTCAGGCTGGTCGCCTGACGTGGTTCAGGTTCCTGGCATCCACAGCAAATGGCCTTTCGTGTCGGCAGGCCTTTTGGGTCAAAATGGGGTCGGTGTACACGGACCGAGCGATACCAATATCCCTGGACGAAGTCAACGAAAACGATCGGGCCGCGTCAGTGGCCCGTCTCAATGACCTGTTCAGCGACGGAATAATCTCGCACGAGCACTTCTCTGAAGTGCTCGAGCAGGTCTTCGCCGCTCCCGACCGCGCCGACTTAGAGGTAGCGATGCTGGCGCTTCCACCGTTAGTACGGCCTACACCCGCCTGGCTGCGGCTGACAAGACCACTCGTCCTGCAAGTAGCCGACGGACGCCTGAGGTTGGGCCCGGGCTGGCAACTCGCGGCCGACACCATCATCAGCACCGGAATTGGTGCGACCCGGGTCGATCTCACAGAAGCAAGCTGGGACGCCCAGGACATAAATCTCGGTCTGGAGACCTGGGGCTCGATCGAGGTCGTCGTACCCGAAGGAGTTGCCGTCCAGCTCGCCGGCGGGTCACGCCCAGTCCAGCTTCAGTCGATCTCCCCGCCCGTCCCCAGTGGTCCGATACTGCGGATCTCCACATTCGGGCCCACCGGAATGATCCGGATCCGCCACCCCAAGGGGGTCAACACTGGACGGGTCGTCCGCTGGAGGCGGCGGAGGACGATGTCGAAGAGTCGTTGATGGTGCGATTGGAGACTGGCTTTCCCGGTGATACCGGGAGGATCCCGCCACGACATCCGATCTCTGGCCTCTGTGGGCCATACCCGATAGTGTTCGCGCTACGACAGCTCCTAGAGGATCCGCTCCACAATGGTTGTGCTGATCATCGTTATTGTCATCGTCGTGCTCTTGGCCCTCGGCCTGTGGGGCGCCTACAACGGCCTCGTCAAGAAGCGCAACCGGACCCAGGAGGCGTGGTCCGAAATCGACGTCGAGCTCAAGCGCCGTCACGACCTCGTCCCGAATCTAGTGTCGACGGTGCAGGGCTACGCTGCTCACGAGCAAGGAACCTTTGAAGCAGTTACCCAGGCCCGGGCTAATGCTGTCACCGCGGGAGCGACCGGCGATCCCAACCAGATCGCACCGGCAGAAGACGCCCTGTCCGGAGCACTCCGTTCTCTGTTCGCGGTCGCTGAGAACTACCCACAGCTGCGAGCAGTAGAAAGCTTCCTCCAGTTGCAGGAGACGCTGACTGCCACCGAGGACAAGATCGAATACGCCCGCCGCTATTACAACACCAGTGCCCGCGACTACAACATCGCTCTGCAGTCATTTCCGCGCAATCTGATCGCTGGGCCATTCGGCTTCAGGGCGGTGGCGTTCTTCGCCACCGACGAGGAGGACCGTGCCGTACCTCAAGTTACGTTTCCCGGTGCTGGCCCCGGCGTGGGGAGCTCGACGCCGTCGGGTCCTCCCCTTGCCACCGGCTCAGAGGGTCCGCCACCGATCTCTGGACCTGAAGGACCTCCACCAGCCGGCTGAAAGTCAACGAGCCGACCGATCAGACGGACTGTCCGGAGGCGATCCTCTCGAGTTCGGCAATCCGCTCTGCGATGGGAGGGTGGGTGTCGTAGAGGCGGTGATACCAGTGCTCGTGGTGCTGCAGCGGGTCGTCGATGCACATAGCCGCCGTGGCGTGATTCATCTTCTTGAACGGCTTGTCGTTCTGCTGCAGCTTCTTGAGGGCGCTGATCAAGCCCGCCGGGTTGCGGGTCAGTTCCACACCGCTCACGTCAGCCAATGACTCGCGACGGCGTGAGAGGGCCAGGCGGATGAGTGGGCCGAAGATGAAGCCGACGACGGCCAGCAGCACGCCGGCACCGATAAGCACCAGCCCGAGCTGGTTGCCCCTGTCTTGCCCACCTCCGGCAAAGAACGCGCTCCGCCACAAGATACTGGCCAGGAGGGCGGCGATGCCGATCATGGTGCCCACCACAAGCAGGAGGCGGATGTCGTGGTTCTTGATGTGGCTCATCTCGTGGCCGGTCACGCCCTCGAGCTCTTCACGGTTCATGATGGCGAGCAGCCCAGTGGTAAAGGTGATGGCTGCCTTGTCCGGGCTCACCCCGGTGGCAAAGGCATTGGGCGAGGGGTCGTCGATCACGTAGACGGCGGGCTTGGGGATCCCTTCACCAATAGCCAGGGAGTCCACCAGGTTGTGCACTTGCGCGTACTGGGCCGGATCGGCGGGCACGGCTCCGGACACCCGGAGCACCAGTGCGGCTCCGGAGGTCAAGGAGTAGAGGATTCCCAGAAGAGCCAGGAGGGCGCAGATCACCACACCGACGATGACCGGAGACCAGCCGTAGTTGGTCGCCGAGGCAGGTGCCTGCCCGTTGTAGGCCCTGGGATGGTAAAGGGCCTTGAAGAGAAGCCCAGCGACGACTCCGATGGCCAGCCAGATCACGAAGAACGCAACGATGACCGCGATGGTGCGGCGCTTGTTGCGGGCAATCTCGCTGTACACATAAAGAATGGTATGGCATTGCCCGTATTCCGGATCCTGTGAGTGCCAAGAACCTCATCTGTCTCGCTGACCTGGGAATCTTGGCGGACGGTGTGACGACCACGTTCATCCCGGCAACCTCGTCCAGCCTGAGTCCGGGCACGAATCCCGTGTTACGTGAGCGGGTCGCGCTCAATGACGAAACCGACCCGTGTCCTTGCCGCCCTGTGGGTGCCGAAGATGTCATCCGGCAGGGTTGAGCAGGTCCTTCCCGGGGTGCCGAAAATGTCATCCGGCACGGTTGAGCAGGTCCTTCCCGACAATTAGTTGCGCCAGAAACAATGTGGAAAATCTCAGTCGTTAGCGTGGAAAGTGCCGCTCGAGAACGCGCTATCCGAGGTGGTCAGTGGGGTTTTGTCGGTAGCCCACTGAGGGGTGTCGACAAAATCGGCCGCTGCATGTCGACATAACTGGGTGCTGGGTACCGTCCTCGGTCGAGAAGCGGGGTACGCCCCGACAGCCTCGCTCGGTATCCGGCCCTCACTGCCCAAAGCCACAGCCTCAGAGGCTTTGTACCCAGCCCGGAGGGCCGTCAGGGCGCGCCGGTGCCCCTCGGAGCTTCCCAACTGACTGCGACAGGACCGACTATGGAGAAGGTGGAGCCCTTTCTGCGGGTCCGGCCGAACCGGCCGAGGGCAGCCATTTCGAGAGGGAATCGGTGGTTCGTCGACGGGGACACCGTGGACGACCGGTGACAACCTCTGCCCTCTTCCTGAGGAAGCTATCGAAGGATCCGCGGTGTGAAGGAACACCTGTGAGCGTCCCGGAAATTGCCAAAATCCTTGGTGTGTCCCAGCAGCGACCGGATGCCCGCCTGGGCGGTAGGACACCCGCCCCCAAGGTGCCGGCAGGTGGCAGGACATATCCGAAGCTCCTATGGATGAAGTCAAGCCCTTCTGAGGGATTTTCGGAGAAGAAGACAGCGGACAGACCAATGATGGGCCACTCGATGCAGAGGGCAAGCTCTTATTAGGTCACGCGTCTCAGAGAACTCGGTAGGCCCGGACCATGGACCGGCAGATCGGTTAGAAGCCAGTCTCGATCGACGGCAGGTGTTAGGTGAGCCAGGTCCATGGTCCGGGGATTCAGCCGCGAGGCAGGTGGCGGTAGACCTCGCGGGCGACATAGCGCTTCAGCATGCGGATGATCTCGCGCTTGGAGCGACCCTCCTTCACCCGGCGCTCCATGTAGGCCTGGGTCTCAGGATCCGACGCCAGTCGGGAGATGACGATGGTCCAGAAGGCCCGGTTGGCCTGGCGATCTCCCCCTCGGTTGAGGCGATGACGGGTGACCTTGCCCGAGGAGGCCTGGAGTGGTGAGACACCGCACAGGTGGGCCCAGGCTGCCTCCGACCGCAGTCGTTCCGGGTTGTCGCCGGCGGTCACGAGCAAGGTGGCTGCGGTGTCGATGCCGACGCCATAGATATTGAGCAGCTCGGGAGCGTGGGCCTCGAGGAGTGGGGTGATCCTGGCGTCGAGCTGGGCGATCTCTTCGTCGAGCTCACCGATGCGGTGGGCCAACGACGACAGCGCCACCTTCGCCGCCGCCGTGACCGGATCAGCCGACCGTGTCGGTCGAAGTCCCTTGGCGGCGGCGATGAACTGAGGAGTGGGTAGGCCCTTGATCCGAGATTGGAGCTGGTCAGGGGCCGTGAAGGTCAGCTGCCGCATCTGGGTGAGGGCCTTGACCCTGGCTTGGCGGGCCGACCGCTTGGCCACCACCAGGACCCGGATGGCCTCGACGGCACCGTCTCTCGACTTGGCCTTGCCCCGCACGCTCCCCGACAGGACGGCACGAGCAGCCTCGACCGCGTCGATCGGATCGGACTTCCCTTGGCGGCGACGGTTCTGGCGGTTGTGCCGATCGACCTCGATCACCTCTACTCCTGCTCGAGCGAGGAACCGGGCCAGTCCGGCCCCGTAGGAACCGGTCCCTTCCACACCGACCTTCCCGACCGCCCCGAAGCCGGCCAGCCACGAGAGCAGGGCCGAATAGCCGTCGGGTGTGGCAGCGAACGATTTGGTGCCGAGGAGCCCGCCCACCTCGTCCAGAGCAGCGGCAACGTGGACCTCACCGTGGGTGTCGATGCCGCCAGTAACAGCACGCGGCAGCTTCTACGATGGTCATGGCCATCCCTTCCTTTCCTTTAGCGGGTTGAGGGGTGGCTCGGCCGTCCCGGAAAGGAGTGACGGTGCGGGTCGATCTGCTCGTAACAGACCGGCCCATCACCCCCTCTGGAACGGGGCGCGCCGCGCCTCGACTCTGTTGGTCCGGAGCTCCGACCGACGGGGTGCGATGCAGAGCTGCATCCACATGATCTGAAGTCAGGCCGAGGACCCCGGTGCTTCCGAAATTACAAAGGACCAGCCATTCGGCGGTGGACCCTCACGGAAGCTCAACAACATCATTGGTGATCGGGGGCACTACGGAACGGACCAGAACCGCGGGATCAGCCGCCTAGAGTCGAGCGCATGCTGATCATCGCCGGCAGCTTGATCCTTGATCCTGCCCACCGCGACACTTTTCTTGCTGCAAACGGGGACGTCGTTGGCGAAGCCCGTCAGGCGACTGGGTGTCTTGACTTCGTGCAGGCGGCCGATCCGCTCGACCCCAGCCGGATAAACATCTTCGAGCGCTGGGATACAGAGGATCACCTGCTTGCCTTCCGGGGCGCGGGACAACCAGCCTCTGATTCGCCGCCAATACAGTCAGCGAGCGTCATGAGGTACGTCATCTCTGCTGTCGAAGAGCCGTAACTCACCGTTTGTCGGCGTCTCAGCCCGTCATCTGCGAGTTAGCGAGCATCTCACATTCGCCCTGTTCCGGCGTTCTGGGCGCCCGCTCGTCGCTTCTGGCGCCGGGAGCTCGGTAGCTGGAGCGAGCGCGGCTCGGGCATTTCTGTGCGCCGTCCTGTCGGATCATGGGAGAATCGCGGCGGTGGTCGAGGTGCCAGAGACGGTGTACGCGAAGAGCGGTGACGTGTTCATCGCGTATCAGTGTCTGGGTGCTGGCGGACCGATCGATTACGTATGCCTTCCGCCGTTGATCTCGAACATCGATGTCATTTGGGAATGCCCGCAGGAAGTGCGATTTATGCGGCGCCTTGCTCGGCTCGGGCGATACGTGCATTTCGATAAACGCGGGCAAGGAATGTCTGACCGCGACAGCGGGACACCGGCGATCGACGAGCGCGTCGACGACCTTCTGTCAGTGATGGATGCAGCGGGCGTCGAGAAGGCAGCGCTCGGGGGGGCGTCGGAGGGCGCCGCGACCGCCGCGCTGTTTGCGGCCACGTATCCAGAGCGCGTCTCTCACCTAGTGATGTACGGGTCGTTTGCCGCGCTGACCCAGAGTGACCGCTACCCACTCGGGTTCCCAGCCGATTACTTGGATGATTTCAATGCGGGATGGGCGGCGAAGTGGGGTACGCCCGAAACGCTGACACTTTCGATGGCGTGCGCGTCGATGATCGATGCGGGCGAGTCGTTTGTCCGATGGCTGAACCGATATGAGCGACACTCCGCGTCGCCTGGCAATCTTCTGGCCTCGTTACGTTGGATCCGTGACATCGACGTGACCTCGATCCTTTCGTCCATACAAGCGCCGACACTGGTAATCCACAGCACGACTGACCAGACGATTCCCATCGACAACGGCCGCTGGATGGCCGCGCATATCCCGGGCGCACGGTTCGTGGAGGTCGCCGGGGTCGACCATCTTCCGTGGTTCGGTGATCAGGATCAGGTGCTCAGCGCGATGGAGGAGTTCTTCGTTGGGAGCGTGAGCGATGCGCGATCCGAACGTGTGTTGCTGACTGTCTTGTTCACCGACATTGTCGAGTCAACCAGCCGAGCCGCATCGCTAGGTGATCGGTCGTGGCGTTCGCTGCTCGATGATCATGACCACCTCGCTCGACGCGAGATCGAGCGAGGTGGCCGCGTCGTGAAGTCGACCGGTGACGGGCTCCTTGCGTCGTTTGATCGTCCCGGTCGAGCCATCGAAGCTGCCCGATCACTTCGTAATGAGCTTGCAACGATCGGATTGGACATCCGATGCGGTCTCCACACCGGTGAAGTTGAGCTCCGCGACGATGACCTGGCCGGGCTTGCCGTTCATATCGCGGCGAGGGTGTGTGCCCACGCCAACGCCGGTGAGATTCTCGTCTCGCGTACCGTCAGCGATCTGGTCGCCGGTTCCGGGTTCGGGTTCGAATCACGAGGCGAGCATTCCCTCAAAGGAGTGCCCGGAAGCTGGCAACTTATGGAAGTGACCTCTGCGTCGCCGTGAAACGGCGTACCGACCGCCGCTGTCGACTCGGCTAACCGGGGTTCAAGGAACGCCCATAGTTTGCCCGGATGTGTGGAAGCCAGCACGAGAACGAGCAGAACGGGCGTACAGATCGATGTCCCGCTACCGGCGACCGCGGGCATCCCCGAAGTGCCTGATTGTGGGTCAGGTTAACGCCTCCCGCGCCCCGCGCCATGACCGCCCCGTTCGGGTGGCCGCGCCGTTGTGCCTGGCCCGTCGTGCTCCGTGCTTCGCCGCCTGGCGCCCCGCTCCTGCGCGGCGGTTTTGGGCCGCCTTGGTCCCCGGGCCCCTCTCTCCCCGCATGTGGGTGCCGGGGGGAGAGGGAGAAGCGCAGCGAAACGGGCTAAAAACCCCCGCCGCGAAGCACGAAGCACGACGGGCGGGGCGGGGCGCCACCGGAAACGGGGAGGGCAGGGCGCGGCGGAGTGGGGGCTAACGATATAAGAACGGGTGCGAACCTCCGGTTTACCTTCCCCGGCTCTCCTACGCATTGACTCCGTATTCCCCGCAATCCCAGAGCGGGTGGTGCGGCTCGGGCTGAGTTAGCAAACTGGCCGTAGCTGGCCCACGGACCCGGCGTCAGGGAAAAGCTGGTCATCCGCCGCGGCCCAGGGTCATCGAAGCGGAGCTACCCTGCAGAGATGACTAGAGCGCTCGGTGGTGTCCGAGTGTGCACGGATGGCGCTCGTGGTCAAAACAGCCTCCGAACCCTGATTGCGACAGCTCACCCCCAGGGTTACTCCGGACTCCTCTCGTCGTGATCGACCGAGTCCACAAGAGAAGCGAGGTCCCACACTGGTCGGTACATGCCGACGCTCCTCATCAGGGACCGAGCCATTCCTACATCCCCGCCCTCGATGGGGTTCGTGGCGTGGCCATCATCGTCATCATGGGCTATCACGGTGGCGTATTCCTTACCTCTGGAGGCTTCTACTCCCTCGACACGTTCTTCGCACTCTCCGGGTTCCTCATTACGTCGCTCCTCATCACCGAGTGGCAACGAACGACTACGATCCGCCTCGGGGCCTTCTGGGCGCGACGGGCTCGTCGACTACTTCCGGCCCTGTTGCTCCTGCTAGCGGGAGTGGCTCTGTACGCTGCCTTTCTCGTACCGCCTGGCACCTATACACACCTTCGGGCGGATGGGATCTCAACGCTCTTCTACTTTGCTAACTGGCACTTCATCGCGATCGGTTCCAACTATTTCGTCCAGACCGGACTCACCTCGCCTCTGACCCATACGTGGTCGCTGGCCGTGGAAGAACAGTTCTACCTGGTCTGGCCCTTGATCGTCCTCGCGGTGTTCAAGCTGTGGAAGAGCAAGGTCGCCCTGCTGACGGTGTGCGTAGTGGGCGCGTTGGCCTCCTCAATCGAAATGGCACTCCTCTACTCCCCGACCGACACCAACCGCCTGTACTACGGCACCGACACCCGAGCCCAGTCCCTCCTGGTGGGGTCGGCACTGGCCGTCTCCTTATCGCTGTGGGCTGATCGTCGCCGTCGGGCCGGCACCGTGATTGCCGATGATGATCCGGTGCGACTCCGGATCGGCGGGGATCCAGCCTGGGCGGCCCGGTCAGCGTTCGGACGGCGGGCTGTGTTGGCGGTCGGCCTGGCCGGAGTGGCCTGTAGCGCTCTGTTGTGGACAGTCGTGTCGTCCAACGATCCGTTCGCCTATCGCGGTGGCTTTCTTTTGGCCGCCTTTGCAACATCGGCCGTCTTGTTCAGTGTGGTCTGCTCACAGCACTCTGCTCTTGCCCAGTGCCTTTCCATCTCTCCCTTGCGTTATGTCGGCCGGATCTCGTATGGCATGTACCTGTGGCATTTTCCATTGTTCATTTACATCGATGCCGCTCGAACCGGCCTCACCGGGTATTCGTTGTTCGCATTGCGGTTCATTGTGACCCTGATCATCGCGACGGCATCTTTCTACCTCATCGAACAACCGGTCCGACAGAAGACGTTCCTGGCAGGCTGGAGAGTCTGGCTTGCCACGCCGGCCGCATCGATAGCAGTGGTGATTGCCCTGTTTGCCGCGACGACCTCGCCCACCTTGGCTGCGAGCGTGTCGAATAGGGTCGAGGTCCCATCGGCGATCGATGCCAGAGGCCCGGTCAAAGTGCTGATCGTTGGCGACTCACTCGCCTTCACCCTCGACCTCGGCCTCGGCGAGTATCAGAAGTCCTACGGAGTCGAAGCTGTGGATGCGGGCATCCTTGGCTGTGGCGTCACCAACGGCGCCGAGTTCCGACTAGAGGGGGTAGACGCCCCCATGGCCCCAGAATGCGCCAATGACCTGTGGCCTCGAATCTGGCTTACCGACATCGTCAAGGACAAGCCCGACATCGTGATGATTCTGGCTGGGCGGTGGGAAGTGGCGGATCGCACGTACAAAGGAAAGTGGACCAGTATCGAGGATCCGACGTACGCCGCCTACGTCCGGAACCAGCTCGAGTACGCGGTCAGGCTGGCGGGCTCGGGTGGAGCGCAGGTCGTCTTGATGACCGCTCCCTGTTTCGATAGCGGCGAACAGCCAGACGGGAACCCATGGCCCGAGGACTCGCGGAAGCGATTGTCCATCTATAACGGCCTCGTCCGGCAGGTGGCAGCCGCATCCCCTCATACGTCACTCCTCGACCTCAACGCAATGGTCTGTCCCGGAGGGAACTACGAGGAGTACTTCGACGGTGTGCAAGTTCGTGAGTCCGACGGAGTCCACTTCACATTGGGCGGTGGCAACGTCTTCGCATCGAGAATCTGGCCTTTTGTCGTAACATTGGCACGTCAACAGCTGGCGAGCGCTGTTCGCAACGGTTGAGCCCGTCTTGTTTGCAACCTGTGGGTGCCGAGAATGTCATCCATTCCTGCTGCCAGGACCCTGTCGGTGCCGAAATCGTCATCCGGGTGACCTGAGAAGGACTCTCGTCGATCGGGCCCGGGACAACGAAGCTTTGTTATGGCGCTGTCCTTCCTCTAACTCGCCTTCGTCCGAGTGCTCCAGTTGGTCCGGCTCTTCCGGCGAACCGAGCAACAACTGGCCATGGAAGTCATCGTGCTTCGTCACGAGTTGGCCGTCCTCCGTCGCCAGGTGGCCCACCCGGCCCTGCGACCGTCAGATCGAGCTCTCTTCGCCGGTTTCAGTCGGCTCCTCGATCGTCGGCGCAGAAGTCGGTTCTTCGTCCAGCCCGAGACCCTGCTTCGTTGGTACCGGGACCTGGTCCGTAGGCGCTGGACCTACGCGCACCGCTCAGGTCGTCCGAGCATCCCCGTCGGCACCGTGGCCATCATCGTGCAGCTCGCTACGGAGAACCCCACCTGGGGCTATCGCCGAATCCAGGGCGAGCTCGCCAGGATGGGCATCGTCGTCGCTCCGTCCAGCGTCTGGGAAATCCTGCGACGACGCGGCATCGATCCCTCCCCTACCCGGACCGGTCCGACCTGGAGCGAGTTCCTCGGCACTCAGGCGACCTCGATGTTGGCCTGCGACTTCTTCACCGTCGACACGGTGCTGCTCAAGCGGCTCTACGTCCTCTTCTTCATCGAGCTCGACTCACGGCGGGTGCATCTGACCGGGATGACCGCCCGCCCGGTCGGAACGTGCAGGCATCAGATCCACTACCGTGTGCGAGGATCCCTCCGCACAAGACTCAGCTCCCGCCGATACAGTGCCCTACCTTCACGGGTCACACCACTGGAACAGCACGTTAGGCACCCGCCCGGTCGGCTTCCAGTGTGTCGACCCATCGTTGGATCCAATCGACCAGCTCCGCGTGGCCTTCTTCGACGCCCGACAAGCCCTCGACGATGAGTCCGAGCTGGTAGCTGGTCACAGCGGCAACGATCACCTTGAGCGGGAATTGGTTTTCGTCGAGGCCGTAGTCAATGGCGGCCTGGCCGAAATGGTGCTCGAAGATGGCGCGAAAACGCGCGTGGACCTCGGTCAGTCGGGATCGCAATGCAGGCATGTTCCAACCCATCGCCAACAGCTCGAGCAAGATCTTGGGAAAGCGCGAGGTCGGCTCTTCCACCCAGAACTGTGAGCCCAGACGCCACTTCTCCGCGAAGCTCAGAGCCGGATCTGCGTACAGAGCCTCAAGAGCCCCCGCCAGCTGGTCAACAAATCGCTCGAGGGTTTGGCTGAGCAGCTCCTCCATCGACCCGAAGTAGTAATGGACGAGCCCATGGTTCACCCCCGCAGCTTCGGCCACGGCCCGGGTGGTCACTCCGGCATAGCCGACTTCGTAGAGGAGATCCTCAGCGGCGTCCATCATGGCGACGGTCGTCTGCTGGCGCGCTTCGGAGATCGGTCGCTGTTCCCATGCACGTGCCATCAGGGCACCGTCGGAACTGCGGAGAACGCCAGCAGGGGCCTCATGACTTCTTCTTGACTCTTAGTCATATGTATTAGATACTAGCCTAAGTTTGGTGACTAGTTCGTTCGACTAATCACAAGAGAGTCCTGGCAGAGGTTGACGAGGAGGGCTGGGCCATGGCGGTGAGCGAAGACAAGTTGATGGGCTATGTGCATCAGGCGGTGGGGGACTTCGGTTCCATCCTGTCGGGGGCCTTGATCAACATCGGGGACAAGCTGGGCCTCTTCCAGGAGATGGCCGAGAACGGCCCCATGACGCCAACCGAGCTCGCGGAGCGGACCGGGACCACCGAGCGCTACGTGCGCGAGTGGGCCAGCGGGCTCGCCGCGGCTGGATACATCGACTATGTGGGCGACGGCCGGTACGAACTCAACGAGGAGCAGGTCCTCGTCCTCGTCGATGAGACGAGCCCGGCGTATGTGATCGGCGGATTTCAGGGATTGTTGGCGGCCACCCGGATCCTGCCCAAGGCGGTGGAGGCCTTCCGGACCGGGGATGGGATCGGTTGGCATGAGCATGACCCCGATCTCTTTCAGGGAACCGAGCGCTTCTTCCGCCCCGGCTACGGCGCCAATCTCGTGCAGTCGTGGATCCCCGCTCTCGACGGCGCCGAGGCCAAACTGCGCGCCGGAGGCAAAGTGGCCGACGTCGGCTGCGGGTACGGCGCGTCGACGCTCATTATGGCCACGGAGTATCCCAACTCCCGCTTCTGGGGGTTCGACTATCACGAGCCATCGATCCGGCACGCCAATGAGATGGCCGCGAAAGCCGGCGTCTCGGACCGGGTGAGCTTCGAGGTTGCCGCAGCCAAGGAGTACCCGGGGACCGACTACGACATGATCTGTCATTTCGACTGTCTGCACGATATGGGTGATCCTGTCGGCGCCGCACGCCATGCTCGGCAGTCACTCAAAGATGACGGCCACTGGCTGCTGGTTGAGCCGTTTGCCAACGATGACCTCGCCGACAACCTCAATCCCATCGGCCGGGTGTTCTATTCAGTTTCCACGCTCGTCTGCACACCCGCATCGCTGTCCCAAGAGATCGGCGCCGCGGCTCGGGAGCCCAGGCGGGCGAACACAGGCTCGCGGAAGTGGCGAAGGAGGCCGGCTTCTCCACCTTCCGTCGAGCGAGCGAGACCCCGTTCAATTTGGTATTGGAAGGTCGTCCGTAGCAACAGACTCCCCTTCTTTCAGGGGGCCCGCCCCTTGGAAGGGCACAACTGTTGGAACCGTACGCACGGCCACCGAATGAAGCATTGTTCGATCGCCCACAGCAGCGCCGATCTGTCCGGCTCGAAGCTCTTGTCGTGATTTTTGGAGCGCGACCTAGGTGTTCTGCCCAACCACGTTGTTGACTCGGCTGATGGGCGGGCCCCCGATGGCCGTGTGGTGCCGGTGATGGTTGTAGATGTGGAGCCAGGTGTCAAGGGCCCGGGTTCGGGCGGCCTCTGAGCGGTAGGGCCGGGCGTAGGCCCACTCGTTGAGCAAGGTCCGGTTGTATCGCTCCACTTTCCCGTTGGTCTGCGGGCAATAGGCCTTGGTCCGGGTGTGGACGATGGCGGCTGGCCGACCAGCTCGGCACCGAAGGCTTCGAGCGTAGCACGAGCCGTTGTCGGTCAGCACCCGCTCAACGGTGATGCCGTAGGAGGCGAAGAAAGCCCGGGCCCGTCGCCAAAACCGATGGCCGTCACGGCCTGCTCGTCGGCGTGAACCTCCGAGTAGGCCAGCCGAGAGTAGGCGTCAACCGCCGAGTGGATGTAGGCGTAGCCAAGTTCGGGCCGTCCGCTCCCGTTCCGGTTGGCGCTCCTCTGGCCCTGCCGTTGACCCTCCAGCCCCCGCCCTGGGATCTTGGCCTGCTTCTTGATGTCGATATGGACGAGCTCGCCTGGGCGACGTCTCGATCCGACGGACGACCCGTCCCGTCCGCGCTCGAGATCCGAAAGCCGCGAACTCCGTGGCGAGTCCAGATCTGATGCAGTGTCGATGCGGGGATACCGGCCCGCTCAGCCAGGCGGGCCGCGCTCGACCTGGTGTCGTCGGCGCAGCTCGACGACGCGTCGCTCCACCTTCGCCGGGGTCTTGGTCGGGCACCGTCGAGGCCGACTGGAGCGATCGACCAGGCCAGCTTCGCCGGCCTCTTGGTAGCGACGCCACCACTTGTGCGCCGTCTGGCGGGAGATCCGGAATGACTCGGCCGCCGCAGCCACGGTCCAGCCCTCTTCCTCGATCAGACGACAAAGGCGGAGTCGACCTTCAGGGGTGAGTGGAGCGTTACGGTGCACGCGAGCCTCCTTGGCATGTGGGTGTGTAAACAGCTCCACACTGCCTTGGGGGCTCACCTCATCTGCGGATTCTCCGTGTCAACAAGGTCCATGGGCAGAACACCTAGGGCAAAGGAGAACACAATGACCATCGCCACTAGGGATCTCGAATCCCCAACCAGGGGCATCGGACTGCCGGGATGGCCGCGGCACCGCGTGGTTGGCACCGTGCTGGCAACGGCCCTGGTCCTCGTCGCCCTGGCACCAGTTGCCGGTGCCTCGAGCGTGAGGGCCAAGCCGACACCATCCGTGGGGCTCCTTCCCTACGCTCTGGACGTCTTCACTGTGAGCTCGAACGGCACGCTCATTGCGGTGGACCCCAGCTTTACTCCCCCTTCCGCCCCGTTGTTCAACCTCGGAGGAACCCCGCTCAACCAGACCTGGGGCCAGTTCGACTCGGCGACCGCCACGTCCGCAGCGAAGACGGTGACCAGGATGGGGACCATTTCGACCGACTTCCGGATCACGTTGGCCGGACTCATCCCTAACGGTGTCTACTCACTCTTCTATCGGACCTTTGCTCCCGACTCAGCCAACCCGGTCTGCGGGACGGTTGGTGCTCATGACCCGCTGGTCGCCCTGACGGCGGCCCGTCCCAAGCACCAGACGCCGGATTCGTCGTCGTTCGTCGCCAGCAGCACCGGATCAGCCGCATTCCATGCCCGGGTTGCCGGCAACCTGCTGGCGGCTGCGCAACTGCAAGTCTGGGTCATCTACCACTTCGATGGCCACGCGTACGGCCAGGTTCCCAACTTCGGCGAGTCCACCAGCACCTGCCGCTCGAGCTTCGGTATTGACGCCATGCGCCAGCTCATCATCATCCAGAAGTGATGGGTCTTCTGTCAGGTGCCCGCGGTCATGCCGACCACCTCGTCATCGCCGCTGAGGTCGTCGTGTGTTGACCACCTGCCGTTCCTCGTTGGGGGCATCGGTGGCTGGGTGGAGAACATGGGCAGGCCCGGGTCCCCGAGGACGAACCCAGGACCACTGAGCCTTCTGGTCACGGCCGTCGACCTAGCGCTTTCGGGATAAGAAGCCAGGTGCCCCACAGCGCTGGATATGCACCGCCCCCGACCGGCACGAGTGGGGCACTCGTATCCCAGCGGTAACCGGCATGTTCGGACGCGCAGACCAGCCTTTGTCATCTCGGCCACGACTCTCCCTCTTTCGCGCACGTGAGATTGTTCGTGCGGCCCGATAGCGTTGCAACAATGGGACGCTTGAGAGGAGTCGGAGATGGCGAAATCGCTGTACACGGCCCGGGCCCATGTTGTCGGCGGCCGGGACCAAGGTCATGGTGTGACCAGCGACGGGGCGTTGGATGTCCACCTTCGTACCCCCACGGAGATGGGTGGCGACGGTGGAGGCACGAACCCCGAGCAGCTCTTCGCCGTCGGCTACGCCGCGTGCTTTGAGGGAGCGCTCGGCGTTGTCGGGCGTCGAGAGCGAGTTGATCTGGGGGCCGTTTCAATAGATTCAGAAGTCAGCCTGATCACCACCGAGAACCGCGGATTCAATGTGGCGGTAGGACTCGATGTCTCGCTTCCGGGAATAAGCGATCCCGAGCGCGCCATTTCGATCGTGGCTGCTGCGCACCAGGTGTGCCCATACTCCAACGCAACCCGTGGCAATGTGGATGTCACCCTGAAGGCCAACGGCCACTCGATACCGAATCTAGAGCCTGGAGACAACTGACCATTCCGGCACGAGTGGAGTCATCCGGCGAGGCTAGGTGTATGCCCACGACCTTGCTGACAGTCCACCCATAGTGAAGCCTCCAGGCGAGTGTGTAGCTGCCACAGCAAACACACTCTCCAACGGAGGCTTCAATGCACCGTAACGCTCCTCTCACCCCGCGGTCGACTGCGTCTCTGTCAACGCATCGCGGCGGCTGGCCGGTGGCCCATGCGGCCGCTGCATGGGCATCTCCCGGATCGGGCCTATGTCTGGTGGCGCCGTTACCAGGAAGAAGGTCTCGCGGTCTCGAGGACCGCTCGATGTCGACCTCACGCTCGCCCGCCAGACCGAGGCCGTCGGTCGAGCGCCGCGTCGTCGGCTCTACGTCACAAGCGAGGCCTCGGACCGGCGCGGATCGCCGGCATCGTGCGGCATGCACGCCTCGACGGTGCACCGGTTCTGGTCCGCCACGAGCTCAACCGTCTCGATCACCTGACCGGACGACCCGGATGCCGATCCGCCGCTTCGAGATGTCCCGTCCCGGCGAGCTCGTCCACGTCGACATCAAGAAGCTGGGCCGGATCCCGAAGGGTGGCGGATGGCGAGCCCACGGCCGGGGCGAGCGAACCGGTCAGGCGTGACACGGGTCGGTACGCCTACGTGCACACCGCCATCGATGGCTATCCCGCTGGCGTACTCCGAGGTCCTCGCCGACGAACAGGGGTCAACCGCGCCGGCGTTCTGGCAACGAGCCGACAGTTCTTCACCGAGCACGGGATCTGGTCGAACGGTCCTCACCGACAACGGCGGCTGCTATCGATCCCACGTCTTCGCCGACGCGCTCGCAGCGCCCGCCACAGCTTCACCCGGCCCTATCGACCCAGACCAATGGCAAAGCGAACGTTCAATCGCACCCTCCTGGCCGAATGGGCCTACGCCCGGACCTGGACCTCAGAGGCCAGCGGAACCGCCGACTTGCCCACTGGCTCCACATCTACAACCATCACCGCACCACACCGCCATCGGCGGTCCACCCATCAGCCGTGTCAGCAACCTGTCGGGCACTACACTAGGATAGATTTTCGGAGGCCGGTCCTGAAGTTGTGGTACCGAGAATGCCATACGAGGGTGAAACGCAGCCAGGTCCGGTAAGCGGACTTGAGCTCCAACCAGTCGAATCGTTGTAAGGAGCAGTCAGAGGTCGAGATGAGCTCCGGGATCGCTCAGCGCCCGAAGATGGCTCGCCAATTCTTGCTGAATGTTTGCTAGCACAGTCCGTGATCCGTCATTGTCTTGTTCCGCCAGAGCAATGGCAACGTGATCTGCAAGTCGGTCCAAGTGATCGACAATGGTCCGGCGAACCTCCTCATCCGCTACGGGTCCCGGCCAGAGGTTCGGTGGCGTTCGGCCGGCAACGCTCGGGATGCTCGAAAGCGGCGATGTGCCGAGTTCCTCGTCTTCCTCGATCAGGAGACGCGCCCAATTCTTCAGGTCGTCGAACAACCGGTCGAGCTGCGCGTGCAATTCATGGTTCTCCGGGATCTTGCGGTGGGCCTGCTTTATTTCCTGGACGAAATCGATAACTTCACTCAGGACCTCATTGAGAGCCGCGACGGCATCGCGTGGTGAGGATGGAGAGGTCAACGTGGGTGGCCCTTCTCAGTGAGAGTACGTCAGGTAGTGGTGAACCGAGCCTACGCAGGCTGATCCCTCAGGCCGGGATAGCTGGTCTCGAAGGGGAGCGGCCTGTGAGTGTCATCCGTGTATCCCTAACAGGACTTTCGCCACATCCCGAGATGGCTCGAGAGCGAGAAACCGACCGGCTCTGTGGTCTCATTCACGGTTACAAACTGGCTGCTCAAGGCCCTCGGATGACATGGATTCAGTATTGTTCCCGGCCGGCGGTCAAGGGCACTCCGAGGAAGCGGTCGTTCGGTCGATCCTGGGCCGAATATCGTTGGAGCGTGTCCTCACGTCTCGACAAATCATGGAGGGTGCTGACCAAGCCATCAGACCCCCGAAGGGGACCGATGCGTCGAAGTATTTCGGAGACCAGACGGCAGCTTCGGCTTCGAGGAGTTTCGGAGAGACCGGGAGGACATGGGTATTTGGACGCCGGTCGCCTACTTTTCCGGTCGTGCGTTCACGACCGAAGATGAAAGCCAGGAGTGCCGCCAAACATGGGTGCCGTGGCTCACTCGGATGCCATAAGTGATGCCGATCAGCCACACTGGATAACTGGCCTGCTCCCGGTGTTTGGGGGCAGGGTCGCTAGGTTCCTTGTCGCCGCTGACGAGGACAACCGTGCCTGTGGGTGCCAAAACCTCATCCAGGCTCACCACCAGGGCCTTTCTCCGCAGCAGTACAATCGCTGGGACAGGCCAGACTGCGTGATCGGCTGGCGGCATCGGACGAAAATCGCCTGCTCAGGCGGTGCGGATGACATTTTCAGCACCCGCAGGAGCCTCCGAGAAACCCCCAACGGTCTGGAACCACATCGTCCCAGGTCAGGGGACCAGATGAGGTTTCGCACCAAGAGGGAACTACTACGGCGACAGGAGCCCGCCAACTCCTGCCGCTGCAGTAGGGTGCTTCCGCCAGTGAAGGGGGTTTCCGCCGCTGACGCGACCCTACCGTTTGCGACTCTTAGTCGCAAGAGGGCGTTAGTTCCTCTAGGTGTCGAAAATCCCGCTGGGCGCCGAATACCTCACCCGGACTACTGACTGACGGACCGGTTGCCGACCGTCTGTGGGCTGTCGACACAACTATGGCTCGACCGTCGACATGAGACCTAGTCGCCGAACAACGTGCGCGTCTGAACACGTGCTGCGGTCAACGCGGCGCGTCGCTGACGCTCGAAGGACGATGGATCGTAAGCGATCATATACTTCCGCCGTGGTCGGGGGGACGAACCGGGATGGGCGAAGTACGACTTCAAGAGACAAGGGTCCGCTGGTCCTTCATGAGCTGCGTGCAAGCAGAGGAACGCCGCCCGGCTGATGCGTGCCAGGGTGGTACATGCGCGAATCGTACCGAACGTTCGAGTGATTCGAGCTTCGGCGCTCGTATTCTCGATCCCGTTGATCGTGGCGGTCGGCGCTTCATCTGCCGGAGCCATAACCCCGCACGGTGGTTCATCTATTGCACCGTACGCACTGTCCCGAGCTCCATCCGCCTCGGGCACCAATGCCGCGAGACAACCAAAGATTCCAACTTCGACCAGTGAATCGGATTGGCCTGCCTACCTGTTCGGGGCCACGCACAGCTCTGACAACGCGTCGGCCACGGCCATCACCACCTCCAACGCGTCCTCGCTGCGCGCTATCTGGAGCTACATCCCGACGGGGAGCAAGCCGCTGGGCAACGTCATCTACTCAAGCCCGACCGTGTACGACGGCCAGGTCTACGTCGGATCCCAGAATGGGACGTTCTACGGCTTAAACGAGACCACGGGCGCCGTCGTCTGGAGCCACTACACGAGGCAGCAGCCGCAGAAGACCTGCGGCATCGTCACGGGGAAAGGGTTCGTATCCACCGCCACGGTGGCTCCCAGCCCCGCTACGGGAAAGACCACCGTGTACGTTACCGCCCCGAACGGCTTCCTGTACGCCTGGAACGCAAGCAACGGGCGCCTGGTCTGGCGCAGCGTGGTCGCCATTCCCTCGAAGAAGCAGAACGACTATTTCAACTGGTCATCGCCCACGGTCGCCAACGGGAAGATTTACGTCGGGGTGTCATCGAACTGCGACCACCCTTTGGTGCAGGGGGGCGAGAAGGTCTACGACCAGGCGTCTGGCCAGCTGTTGGCCACCTTCGACACGATGCCGCCGAACGGCCTCGGCGGCAGCATCTGGAGCAGCGCCCTGGTAGCGAGCGATGGCTCTGTGTACGTGACGACGGGCAACCCGAATTCCCAGGGAGGGGCGCCGGGGTACTCCGAGTCGATTGTGCGTCTCGATCCCAACACGCTGCAGGCCGACGACGACTGGACGCTTCCGCAGAACCAGCAGGCTTCTGACGGCGATTTTGGGGGTTCGGCAACGGAGTGGACGGCCAACTCCTCGACGGGCCCGACCGCCATGGTCGGCGCGTGCAACAAGAACGGCACCTACTACGCGTTGAACGCCTCCGACCTAGCCGCCGGGCCGGTCTGGCAAGATCCGATCGACGAATACTTGGGCGGCGTCGGGATCTGTATTGCTGCCGCCGTCTGGGATCAGGCAAGCGGCCAGTTGTTCTTGTCCGGCAGCAACGCCACGATCGATGGAACCGCCTATGGCGGGTCGGTACAGGACACGAATCCCGCGACGGGCGCGGCCATCTGGCAGACGGGCCTGCCAGCGGCGGTGATGGGCACCCCGACCCTGGACGGAGCGGGCGTTCTGGCTGTTCCGACGATGCCCCGGCAGTCAGGCGAGACCAGCGCGGTGTACCTACTCGCCGCGTCCAACGGTCAGATGCTCGGTACCATCACCACCGGAAACACGCCCGTGTTCTCACAGCCGGTCTTTGCCGGCAACTATCTCTTCGTGGCCACCGCCGGCGGAGGCATCACGGCGTACGAGCCGACGCCCGGCTGAGGACGGGCCGAGCCTGTGGGTGCCGAAAATCCCGTCCGATGCTCCAACCTGGGCTAACTCGCCAGTAGTTGCGTCCACAACAATGTGGAAATCGAGCCTTTAGCGTGGAAAGCGGGACTTGTCCTCCTTGTCGGGGGCCAGGTGGGAGAGGTTTTGTCGTTAGCCCACTGAACTGAACTGAACTGACGACTGACTCTTACCGCTGTTGTGTCGCGGGTCATCGCGGGACACACGAACCGCCACGACGATAGCTACCCGGTAGCCCTGTCGGCTGGTTAGGCCCGCGAGGTGTCGAGTGTGAGGTGGCGGACGAGGGCACCGAGCGGGCCCGCTTCTGCCTTCGCGAACGGCTCACACCCCGTCAGTTCGCCATCGCCGCAGGTTCGTTGGGTCGGGGATGCAGATTCCGCGACCGGATCGACAACTCCGACATGGATGGCATAGTACGGGCGACCGGCCCGGGGGTACGGCCCAGGAGTGGACTCTATTCGCCATCGCCTTCAAGGCCCTCGTCCAAGCGTCCTTCGAGATCGACCCGAACTGGGTACCCAACCTCAACGATGTCGCGAACCGCGAGGGTCCGCCCTAGGCGTGAGTGCACGATTGCGCGATGCGAGTGTCGCCCGACCGACCGTTGACCCAATCGCTCTCTTGATACCGACGGCTCAAACAAGAGGAGGCGCAACTGCTCTCGTCGACGCGCCACATAAACTGGCACGCGTGACGGAACAGAGAAATTCGATACACCGGAAGAGTGTCCCCGCCGTTCTTTGCTCGCCATACCGTTCTGGGCCAAGATCCACAGTTCGGACAGGCCGTACCTGATTCTCCGCCGCTCCGTCGTAACGGTGAGCACCCGCAGCTGGTACAAACGACGGGAGTCCGCCCTCCTGTCGTTGTACCAGCGGGCGTTCCCGCCTGGGTCGAAGGTAATCGCTGCAACTCCTAGTTGCAACTGCCTTCTGGCTCCGCACTGAGCGGGATGAGACCTCGCACCAACGTTCGTTTGGCAGGTAGACCGAGACGGCAGGCACATGGAGCGGGATCCCGCCGTCTGGTTCCTAACTACGAAGTCACACCGATCGGTCCTCACCGCCATCGGGCCGGTACGAAGTCACTAGCGACCAGTCCTACGTGCCCCGGACGATGTCTCACTGCGGCAGTGCCAGCTGGTACATGCGGAATGGACTAGCAGCTGTGACTAGTCGGCAGTTCTCACCCGCGCTGGCTCCGATCGCCAGTTCTGAGGTCCGGCAATGCTGTCATCCGACCGAACTGAATAGACACGGGCCGAATCTCTTGACCGGCGATCTGGTTGCCGTTCGTCGTGCAATCCACCTTCTGTCTCGCCCGCCCTTGGCACACGTACCCTGTCCTATCTGGCCCCGTGGACCAGTGGGACACTATGCAAGCTGCTCCACCAGGAGCAAGGGATAAGGTCGGACATGCTGTCGAAAAGCGATCGGGAAGCGATTCGATGCACAGAGCAGGTCATCGAGGCGATGAGAGCTCTGCGTCTATTGCTTGAGAAGCGAGAGAAGGCGCTTCGGCAAGCTGTGACCACCACAGAACCGGCAGCCGACTATGCCGCTGCTCTGAAAGATGCTCACATAACGGAGGATCGCGAGGACCTCAACGAGGCCCTCTTTCTACTTGACAAAGCCCGACGCGAATCTCGGATCGCCTCATTCCGGTCCGCCCTGGATCACGGCGTCTCCATCAACGAACTAGCCCGAGTGTGGGGATTTTCGCGGCAAATGGCGTCTCGATACGCGAAAGAGGCACGCGAGACCCAGTAGGGGGCAACTTCGATTGCATGCAACTTGAGTTGCGGTTATTCTCGCATCCAGGCGTCAGTCGCCGTGTCCGTCGAGCAAAGGTTCCGCCGCCTTACTCCGGACACGGCGACCGACCCGACTAACTCTACGTAGCCCTCCGTCGAGCGCGCCCATTTGGCACGAAAAGATGTGCAAGCTCGCATGACTCCCCTCCTGCCTGGATACTAGAAGTCCCTCATGACACAGCTGATGAAGACGGCACTACGTGCTCGTGAAGACATCTCCTCTTTCCTCTTCTATCGCGGAGAACGAGGTTTAGAAAGAATTTGAAGTTAGTGTGCTCGATCGATGGCGTCCTTTAGGCAAGTAGCTCCCAGCAGTCTCGGGTTCGGAGATCAGAGCGGTGACCACATTGCAGGCAGCTAGGCGAGGTCGAGAGGAGCTGCGCACGAGGCTGGTCGAAGAAGGACGCGAGATCCTCCTTACAGAAGGACTTGAGCCTGGTTCCAGCAATCTCACCTTCAAGAGAGTCTTCAAGCGGTTGGAAGCGAAGACAGGTATCCGAATCACCAATGCCTCGGTGATCAAGCGCATTTGGGAGAACCAGGCGGACTTCCAGGCTGACGTGTTGGTCACCATCGCGCGGGATGAGGCACGTCGAGCCCAGGGAAGTGGAGAGCGAGTCATCGCCATGCTGGGCACACTCGATATGACCACCCCAGAATCCCGCGCTCGGGCTCTCCGCGAGGTATGCCGCAATGAAGGAAATGCCAGCAGCACTGCCATCGATGAGTCAATGAACTGGCCGCTGTGGATCAGTGTCGTTGCCATGGCGACAACCACGGCGAAGCCCGACATACAGATGCGGATCAAAGGAGCGCTTGCGGACGGGTACTCATCGGTTACCAGGTTCTGGAGTGAGAACTTCATCGCTCTGATCGACGTGCTTGGACTTCGGATCCGCTCACCTTGGTCGATGGACAATTTCAGCATCGGCGGCGATTGCCTTCGCCGAGGGATGCGCACTTCGTCAATTTGCGAGCAACCACATCGAGATGATGATCCGTCCGACGGGTCCGAATGGCGAGGACCAGGAATGGTCTCTCTTCGCTGTTGGACTAGAGGCCCTCGTCCACCAATTCCTTGAACCTGACCCGGAGTTCACGCCGCAGTCGAAGGTCTCGGAGCGCCCCGGGCACAGCTAAGCGAGCTTCGGGTGGGTAGCCTCTTGGCGAACCGCGATGGGTTCCCGAAGCACTTCGGGACCTGCCGACGGGCGGTGAGAGCGGGGATGGGGAAGCATGGCCAAATGGATCGACCGCACCGATCGTAAGCGCGCCGACGAGGGGTCACTCAGATCGGTACCGGCACGTCGTCGCCGTATTCGGCGCACGCGGGGCGCACGAGCCATCGTGCTCCTGGTCTGTCTGCTCGGCCCCCCTGTCGCCGCAGTGGCCGTAGCGATCTCAGGATCGACGGCACAGGCGGCGGCGTCGTTCACAACCATCACCCTTGCAGCAAGGTCGTACACACCCCAAGCGGCGGCTGGGACCACCGATGACTATCACTGCACGCTCGTCAATCCGCACGTGGCGCGGGACTCATTCGTCGTCTCCAGTCAGTTCCACCCGGGCAACGCAGAGGACCACCATGCGGTGCTGGCCCTGGTGCCACCGTCCCTCGCGGCCGCCGCGCAACGGGCCAACGCCGGTGACAGGGGTTGGACCTGCTTCGGAGCACCTACATTGCCCGGTAGGTCGCT
The DNA here is from genome assembly GCA_963769825.1 of uncultured Acidimicrobiales bacterium. Taxonomy (GTDB): domain Bacteria; phylum Actinomycetota; class Acidimicrobiia; order Acidimicrobiales; family RAAP-2; genus Bog-756. Next base: position 41,935 of record CAVYNO010000032.1, on the reverse strand, counting down.
TGCCAGCATATCCGGCACGCCCTTCCTAAGCGTTTGGGCCCCAGGACACGGCGCGGATGCACTGCCCAAGGGGACCGGGATCGATTTGCCGGCCGGGAGCCTCGTGATCATGCAGGTTCACTACAACCTGCTCGTCGGTCACAAGCCAGTGCAGAACTCGCTCGTGCTGGACACTGTGCCGAAATCCACGCCGTTGCTGCCACTGCATCTCGACCTGGCGCTCGCCCCGCCCGATGTGCCATGCCCGGCAGGCGTCACGAGCCCCTTGTGCGACCGGGCTTCGTCGCTCGCCGACCAGACGCGGCGGTTCGGTCCGGACTCGGCGGGGATCGTGGACGGGATCGAGAGTGTGTGTGGACGTGACCCATCCGATCCGCCAGTCGGCGACACGACCTCGTGCATGTGGTCCATCGGCAAGAGCGGTTACATCGTCCGGACCCAGGCCCACATGCACTTGCTCGGACGAAGCTTCACCATGGTGCTCAACCCAGGCACGCCACGGGCCAGGACCGTGTTGAGCGTCCCGAACTACAACTTCGACTACCAAAAGGCGTACAACCTCACCACCCCGATCCCTGTAACAGCCGGAGACAAGCTCCAGGTCAACTGCACCTACGACCCACGTCTCGCCCAGGAGTTACCCATCTTGCGCAAGGCTCCCTCGCACTTCGTGACGTGGGGCGACGGGTCCTCGGACGAGATGTGCATTGGTCTTGCCTGGACCTCCAGCAGCGTGCCCAACCCTCACAGTTCATTGTGAACATCCCCATCCGATCGCCATTGGCCAGAGCCTCGCCCACTTCCCTATTGGCCGATCCCGTCTTCCGGTCTGTCGGTGCCGAACAGATCAGCCGAATGTCTGACCAGGGGTTACCCCGTTAGTCATTGGTCGACAACAAAGTGGAAATTGAGCTCGCTACCGTGGAAAGCGCCGGACTGATAGCCACCGTTGACCGAGGTCAGTGCAGTTCTGTCGGAAGCCCGCTGACTGACTCAAACCGGGGGTGTCGACAAATACCCAACCCGACGAAACAGGTCATCGCGTCGACAAATCCTTGAAAGTGGCGGCTCGGGACGAAAGAACTGGGTCGGCGCCTCGGCCGGGTGCTTCTCACTGCCGAGCAGCGCGGGCGTCGGCGCCCTCTCACCCAGGGAGACCGGCAGGCCGAGCGCGCCAACGAGACTAGATCGGCGTGTACAGGGACCGGGACAACTCGTTTGATCTCCAAGTATGACCTCGTCCGACCGAGCATCCATTGATACGATCGTCTGTCGGTTGCGCCTCCGGGCCGACCAATGGATCAGTGAGTCGCATTTCTGGCCTCGCAGCGACCGGCGTTTCGAATCATCATTGGGGCTATGAGTAACTCCATGCATCCGCCGACCAGCGGCACTTCTCGACCAATACAATCGGAGGAGGGTCTGCTCGATGACGCGATGAACGGAAGCGCAGCCAATCGCCCGGGCAAGGTCGAGACCTTCATACGGAGAGTCGATAGGTTCCAGCAGGACCATCGTGCGTTGGGGCTTCCGTTCGCCGTCGTGCAAAAGTTCGGCAACGACCAGGCAGGTAGCAAAGCGGCGCTCATCGCGTACTACGGCCTTTTCGCACTATTTCCCCTCTTGCTCCTGTTTACGACCATCCTCGGCTACGCCTTGCGTGACAACGAGAAGCTGCGGAAGGACCTCATCAACAGTGCCCTCGGAAACTTTCCGATCATCGGTCCTCAGTTGCAATCGCATATCCATGGGCTCACCGGAAGCGTCTCTGCAGTCGTCATCGGAAGCCTCCTCCTCGTATATGGCGCAATCGGTCTTGGGCTGGCGACCCAGAGCGCGATGAACGTGGTGTGGAATATTCCCTACGTCCGCTGGCCCAATATCTACCTGCGCTACCTGCGAGCGTTGTTGGTGCTGGTGTTGCTCGCACTGTCCACGATTGGTTTGACGGTGCTCACCGGGTTCGCGACCCTGGTTTCCCATGGGTGGATAGCGACTGGACTGTTGCTCGTCGGATCCCTTGCGTTGAACTTCTGCCTCATCCTTGTGGCATTCAACGTGTTGACGGCCGACGCGCTCAACTGGCGCGATATCGCCTTTGGTGCTGCGCTTGCAACCGTGTTCTGGCAAACCTTGCAGCTCATCGGAAGTTGGTATGTAGGTCGCGAACTCCAGCACAGCACGAATACCTATGGGTTCTTCGGCATTGTCATCGTCTTGCTCGCATGGATCTACTTGGGTGCCCAGCTATTTCTGCTTGCGGCAGAGATCAACGTTGTACAGCGCTACCGGCTCTGGCCACGGTCCATGACCCAACCGCCGCTCACGGAGGCCGACAGAATGGTCTTTGAGCGGCTTGCCCAAATGGAAATTCGTCGACCGGAGGTCACACTCGAGATTGGTTTCACTCCCAAGGCAGATCTCGATCCGCTCGAATCGATGACCAGCCCTGAGGAGCCTCGATCCGCTCGAATCGACGACCAGCCCTGACAGCTGAGAACGGCTGCGTCGATGCGAGCCAGTGGTGCCGACACCCTCATCCGGCGCCCTCACCTGGCGTTTCCCACGAGTAGTTGCGTCAACAACAATATGGGAAGTCGAGAGCACTAGCGTCCGTGGTCCGTGAGGTTTTGCCGGTAGCCACTTAACTACTGACCAACCAAACCGACACTTGTTGTGTCGCGAGTCATCGCCATGACACGCGAACCCACAAGGAGAGCTACGAGGTAGCCCCGTCGGCTGGCATTCCCCCGAGGACTCGAGTGCAAGGTGGCGGAGCAACGTTCCGTCTATCGTCACCAAACAAACATCCAGACCAGCGACGTAGAGCCCGATCCGAGTGACGTCGGCCGATCCCGATGTGGAAGAAGCGGGAGCCGTGCCTGGGCGGCACTTTGCCTATGCCACACGATTCGCGAGCCGCTGGCCGCGCATATGAGACGGCGCTGTCCCCGGGAGAGCGGCCAGCCGCACCTGTTTCATTCGGACTCAGGATTTGGCAACTGGCCCGCGATATGCGGCGTATAACTGCCAGCGGTCGGGAACGCCTTTCAGTTCGTGCTCGCCCCGGTCGCTAAACGAGAGGCCAGAGCCAGCGACCAGGTCGCGGACGGTGCGCGACACGAGTACCTCGCGGGGTCCGGCAAGTGCGGCGACCCGGGCGCCGATGTGCGCAGAGATGCCTCCGATGTTGTCGCCGCGGAGTTCGATCTCACCGGTGTGGAGACCGGCCCGAACCTCAAGTCCGAGTTCGGGTACGGCCTCTGCGATCGCTAGGCTGCACGACACGGCCCGAGCCGGGCCATCAAAACGGGCGAGCACTCCATCGCCAGTGGATTGCACCAAAATGCCCCGATGACGGTCGATCTCGCGTCCGACGAGTCGGTCGTGGCGGTCGAGAAGTTGCTTCCACTCGGCATCACCGAGTGTCGAAGCACGGGCGGTTGATTCGACGATATCGGTATACAACACGGTTGCCAGCACTCGATCCGTGAAACCGGTCGGTCGCACCCCGGTAACAAATTCCTCGAAGTCGTCGACCCAATCAACGATCGCGCCCGTGGTTTGGAGAACGGAGAGGTGGCCATTGAATTCGATCGGGAGGAACCGCGCGCCCGGAACGTGGTGCGCCAGATATTCACCGCTTGCAAACGGGACGGAGTTGTCGTTCATTGCGTGCACCACGAGCGTCGGCACCGCGATCGCCGGTAACACCGAACGCACATCGATGAGCCCGTTCATCTCCATCAGCCGCGCCACCGCGCCTGGGCTCGCGCAGGCGACCTCTGCCTCGCCGAATGCGTCGATGTTGTCGTCGGTGACTTCACCAGGAGGCAAGAGAGTCGCCAGACACAGGCCGGTTCCCCAGTACTCGTGGACGAGATCGCGCCGGACAGCCGCCTCCTCGGCGGACGCAGCCCAGGGGTGATCGTCGGTGAGGCGGAACGTGGCGCACGCACCGTACAGCGTGAGCGAGTGGACGCGTTCGGGGAACGTCGCGGCGAACAGAATCGACATCGGACCGCCCTCAGACACGCCGACGAGAGCGGCTCGCTTCGACCCGGCCGCGTCCATCACGGCCCGCACGTCGTCCATGCGATCCTCGAGGCCGGGAATGTTGGTGGACCGGTCGCTCAGTCCCGTGCCCACCTTGTCGAACGTGATCACACGGGCGAAGCGCGCCATTCGTTCGATCCACGTGGCCACGGTCGCCCAGCGCTCAGGATCGAGCGTCCGGTTGAGATGCGAGACGAAGCCCGGGACGAGCACAACGTCGATGGGACCGTCGCCGATCACCGCGTACGCAATGTGCAAATCACCCCGGCGGGCATAACGGACCCTGGGAGCCACGCTGACATCCTCACACAAGCCCATCGGCACTTCACCCGAAATCGACCACGATGGTTACTGGTGACAGGACACCGGAGCAATGTCTCGGACTGTCCCTGAACACGAGTCCGCCAGGTGGTGCTCATGCGTAGACTGACCTCTACGTCAGCGACCTCCGAGACTGGTGACCCGACGGCCGATGGTCGTCCGATCCCCGAGCTCCCGATCACCAGTCCCCCAGTTGCCGGCGACGATCCCGTCGGGGGTCCACCCGAACCCGGCTTGAACCCGTCCGCAACCGGTGCGCTGTCCCGGCTGATCACGGCCATCCGGGACGGCGACGAGAGCACGGTCGAAGACGCAGTCCTGTCGCTCAGCCGTCGCAGCCGGCTGCTCGCCCCGTTGGCCTTCGTCGTGGGGGCATTCGCCATGCTCTTCGAGGGCATCAAGCTCCTCGTCATCAACTGGAGGCTCACGCTCATCCAAGTCCTTCCGGCAATGTGGATCTGGGCGGCCATGCTCGATCTCAAAGCTCATGTGCTTCGTGGAAAGGAATTCCATCCGATTTACGGCTTCTGGCTGATCCCCATCATCCTGGCCATCGCCGCGATCACGGCTGCAGCGTTCTACCTCAATGCAGTCTTTGCCTTTGCCATCGCGGAGCCCGGCTCGCCCAAGATCCGGCCGGCATTTGCAAGAGCGACATCGCACAGCGGGACGGTCCTGTCGTGGGGATTCCTGATCGGTCTCGCCCTCGGATTCGCCGCGATGGTGACGAACCGATGGGGTGTTCGTTGGTTCGGCCTCGCGTTGGGTGCCGTGGTGGCGGTGATGATGGTGGCCTACGTGGCGGTTCCCGGTCGTCTCGTTGGCGTCCGGCCGTTCCGGTCGAGACGGGACAAGGTCGCCGCTTCGGCGGTAGGTGGGGCCATTGGCGCCCTCGTCTGCTCGCCTCCCTATCTACTCGGCCGGCTGGCGATCGTCCTGCTGGGCTCTGCGACATTCCGCGTGCTGGCGGTCATCCTGCTGATCATCGCCGTCGTCCTACAGACCGGTGCGACCAGTGCGGTGAAGGCCGTCAAGCTGAGCACGAAACTGGTCACGGGGCGCGAGTAATCCACGCTGAGCACTGGAGCCTCAGCCGGCGCCGACACGGCTGGGAGGTCCGGGGGCCGTCCGCGCAGCCGAGCGGCTAAGTCTGGAGCACGAACTCGGCCATCGTGTGCAGCATCTCGGTAGAGCCGGCCACCAGCAGAGCGGTGGCGAAGGACTCCCGCCACGTCTCGAGGTGGCCACGGATCTTCTCGTTCGGACCTATGAGGGCAGTGACCTCGATGGAGCGAGGTGAGAACGGCTCCGTAGGGCCTCGTTCTTGTGGTCGCGAGCCAGAGCTCCCGGATCGGTTGGGCAAAAGAAGAAGGTACCGGTTGTAGACGACATAGAGTTCCGAACGTGCTCGGTGAAACGCCAGGTGCGTGGACGAGGGGCCTGCTCCAGCGGCCCTTTGGTCCGGCCGCTAGCGAGCGACCCGAAAGCAACTCAACGTGAAACTGCGCCTTGGAATCACGCTGTGGCTTCTGTCCTGGGTCCCCTATGGACTGATCTTTGGGCTCTCTGGTGCGTGGCTTACAGGCGCTTGGATCGTGGAAATACTGCTTGGCGTCTCTGGACTCGCAATCGCCGGTTCCCAGTTTGCTGAGGCCGTCAAACTCGGGGGCTGGAAAGGCGCTCCCGCTGTTGCCTGGCAAACGATGGTCCACGGGCGGGACATCGAAGCGAACGACTGACGTCCTCCAGATGCACGATGGTCTGGCCCGAGCGAACCGTGCCTCTATCAGCTAAGGACTGTGTGCGACACGACTGCCCAGGCTGCTCCGGGCGCGCATCGAGGGTGTACTCGCATGCTCAGGCATTTGTGCGATCAGGGTGCTGGCGAACGATCCATACCGTGACGCCAACGGCGACGCGGAGAGCCCATGAGCGAGGACGCTCAAAGTGACCGTCACCGTGACCACTGAAAGGACGTGGGCGGCCTCGGGTGGAGCGAGGCTGTCATAGGCGATCAGACCAAACACCACCGACGCCAGCCCTCGTGGTCCAAACCATCCGACGAATCCCACGGTGAATCGGTCGAGCCCAGAGCCCAGCAGCGATAGGGCCACGGGCACCATCCGAACGACTGTAAGGGCAAGGAACGCGAACAGGTAGTCCGGCCAGGTCGCCCGCGTGAAGCCGGGGACAACCATCGCCGCACCGAAGATGAGCCAAACCACCAGAGAGAGCAATCCGCCAGCCTCCTCCGCAAATGCCACCGTGGATTCGAGATCGGAGCGCACCACGCCGCCGAAGGCCATCCCCCCAATGAACGCGGCGATGAAGCCGTTACCGTGTGCCTCAACCGCCGAGCTGTAGGCGAACAATGCCAAGCCCAGCGCAGCTAGGGGACGAAAACCCGGTGCGCTCCATCTGCTCACCGCGGCATGGGTCATCACCCACCCGCCAACCAGTCCGACGCCGCCGCCGATGCCAGCGCCGATCAGCAGGTCACCGGCGGCAGTGAGCACAGACATCGAGTGGGTGGTTTCGCTGGAGACCGCACCAGCCAGAAAGAGATTGACGAACGGGGTAGCGATCCCGTCGTTGAGCCCACTCTCGATATTCAGGAGACGCCGGATCCGGTTCGGTATGCGCGTATCGCCGATGATCGAAGCACCCAGTGCGGCGTCTGTTGGGGCGACGATTGCACCGATGGTCGCGGCCACCCACCAGGTAACACCTGGAATGATTGCAAATGCCGTAGCAGTGCCGACTCCAATCGTGAGCGGCAGGCCGAGAGCCAGAAGTCTGACGGGCAGGCCGATGTCGCGCCGGAGTTCGTTGACGTTCACCCGTGAGGCATCGGTGAACAGCACCAGCGCGAGGGTGACCTCGGCAAGCGAACGCACCGACGATGAGTGTGGATTGAAGTGGATGATGGCCACCGGGCCGTGGGTAGCAAGCAACCCCATTACCAAAAGGGCGATCGGAGCACTGATGTAAAGCCGTTCGAGGCGGGCCGAGAGGACCGACCAGATGACGATGCAGGCCGCGGCCGTCGCGAGTGCCGCGGTGTCCAGGTTGTGGATCATGGCAAATGCAGCCTTACGGCTCCATCGCCGTCTCCATCCCACGCTCGTCCCACATACGTCCGATCACCACTCTGGGACTGCACGACCGCTGCGAATTCCGCTCACGCTGCTAGCAGCCTGGCCCCGGTCGGTACCGATCGGGGCCAGGCTGGGATGGGATCCAAGCCATAAGTCTCGATTGGCCGGCCCACCTGGCTTCCATCGCTATCGTTCCTCACGAACAACGAGAACCGGACACGTAGCATTCGACACGCAGTATCCGCTCACCGACCCGAGCAGCATGCCAACGAACTCCCCGTGGCCACGGCTTCCGAGAGGGTGCTCCTGACGAATCGGTTCTAGCACGGATTCCATGGTGAATTCTGCATCTGCATTCGAGCTAGAGGGAGGTGCCATGGGTGCGCTCCATCCCACCGCGACAGGCAGTTGCCAACCCTCACGACCAATACGGATGCTCCCGTCAGTTCCGCCTGATGGATTGCCCAATCGAGCACCGACATCGATGAACTCCACCCGTCGACGCCGACGACGATTCGATGACCTGTTGAACTTGTGTCAGCTATGGCATCTTCTTTGGCTCTCGACGTAGTCGACGGAATGGTAATCACTGGCACTCGTCATGCGTTCTCAAGACTCGCTTGTGCGGGATTCTGGTTTCGAATGAACGCCGTCGCCCCCAAACCGACGAAACCAATGATCGCCACCGCGATCATGGCGAGGGCGTAAGACTTGGTGGGCGTGGTTAACCCGGAAACCAGAATTGTGCCGGCGATCGCCGTGCCGAGTGACGAACCCAGATTGGAAACGCTGCGAGAGAGGCCGGAGATCTCTCCCTGACGTTGCTCCGGAAACGCGGATTGCACGATGTTCACCGACGGGGTCAACATCACACCAAGACCCAATCCGATGAGCAACAGCCCGGGGGCAAATGCCCAGGCACTGGGCGAATGTTTCACGATCCCAAGGAGAAAGCCGATGCCCGCGATTGTGGTCAGGAATCCGGTGAGAATGAGCGACCGCTGTTGGAATCGCTTGGCGAGACGGCCGGCCGCGAGCGATGACGCGAGAATGCCGAGAGTGGCCGCGGTGAAGATCACCCCAGTTTGAATTGCGTTGTACCCCCTGACCACCTGGAGGTAGGCGGAAACGACGAACGACGTTCCCATGAGCATCAGCCACTGCACGTTCTGTGTGACGAGACCAAGGTTCGACGTGCGGTTTTGGAAGAGCTTCGTTGAGAGCAGTGCTTCCTTTCCATCACGTTCACGAGTGCGGATCCAAACAAAGAACCCTCCGATGATGACCGACCCCACAGCGAGAAGGACCGCTGTGAGTGCGACGTTCTGGTCGGCCGCCAGGATCCCCATCACCAGGACAATGAGGCCCACTGCGGACAGGATGGCACCGACGATGTCGAATGGGCGGGTGGGATCCGGCGGCACCGGATCCTTGATGCGGCGGCTGAGGACCACGATGATCGCAACCACAACGGCTTGAAAGAGAAAGGCTGCTCGCCAGCTGATGGCTGTGGTAATGAGCCCTCCAATCAACGGGCCCATGGCAGCACCGACGCCACCCATTCCACTGATCACACCGAAGGCCTGAGCCCGCGACTTGAGATCGCCGAACAGCATGGTGGTGAGGATGTATACGGGTGGGATCAACAACGCCGTACCAACACCCTCGAGAATCGAGTTGCCCAGGATGAGGACGCCAAGGTTCGGAGAGACTGCGCTCAGCAGGGCACCGACGGCATAGATGGAGAGTCCCAGCGTGAAGCACCGCTTCCGGCCCCAACGATCGGTCAGCTTGCCCCCCGGAATCATAAGGGCAGCCATGACGAGGAGGAAGAGCGTGATTGCCACCTGAACGCCCTGGACCGTGGTGTTCAGGTCGTGGCTGATGTCGTTGATCATGACGTTCATGTTCGACCCGGCAAAGCTGCAGATGAATTGTGCCAGTGCCAATGGAATGAGCATCCGGCGCAATGACGGAGCCTCGGTCCTACTTGCCGGCGGTGCCATAGCTATGCCCCCCTTCGCCTTCCGGCGTTTCCTCGTCGACGATCCCGAGACTCCATGTCGCCTGTTGCGAATCGACCTGCGCCTCCACGGCTCGGAAGACGTTTCCGTGGATCCTGTCGTCTCCGATGCAATCGATGACCCCGTCGCGCTTGAGCAGCTCGAACACGGTCGGCTTTACGCGGGCGAGGTGCAGTGTCACGCCAGCGTGCTTTGTGAGTTCGAAGACCTCGCGCATCTTCGCCGACCCCTGGGAGTCGATGAAGTCGATTCCCTCGCAGTCGAGCACGATTCCCGTGATATCAGGCGTTGACATGGCGACTTCGCGGACTCGGTCTTCAAGTGCGTCGGAAGTGGCAAAGAACAAGCCGCCATCCAGCCGAAGGACAACGACCCCTCGGAACTGCTCGTCAGCTGGATACTCGTCAAGCTCCCGGAAGACCTGTGTGCCTGGCTGTCTTCCGAGCAATGGCATTGGGGGACGGGTCGCGACCGAGATAAGCCATAGAAGCGAGAGGCCGATCCCAATCATTACCCCGGCAAGAACACCAAATATGAGCGTACCCACGATGGCTGCGATTGCTATCCAGAAATCGAAGCGCTGCACCCTGGCTAGGCGGCGCATCTCCGGCACGTCCATCATTCCCATTACCACCGCTTCGATGATCAATGCGGCCAGTACAGGCTTCGGCAATGAAGAAAAGAGTGGGGCGAGCACAAGAAGGGTAAGAAGGACGACGACCCCGGAGGTGAGCGAGGCGAGACCCGTGCGAGCACCCGAGTGATCATTCAAGGAGCTCGCCGACAAGCTCGTGGAGACCGGCATCCCCTGGAACAGACCGGCCCCGACGTTCGCCATCCCCTGAGCCACCGATTCCTGATTGATGTCGATGTGATAGTGGTGCTTGGAGGCAAAGGACCTGGAATCTCCGGCGGTCTGCGAGAACCCGATAAGCACCAGCGCCACTGCAGCCAATGCGATCGTGCCCGCATGATTCGTGATCAGTTGCCAACTTGGGAGAGCAGGGGTCGGCAGCCCCCGGGGCACATGGCCAACCAGGGCGACACCGTGGGCACCGAGATCAAAGATCTTTGAGGCCAAGAGCCCCCCTACGACCAATACCAGCGCACCAGGGATGCGAGGCGCGACCATGCGCAATCCGAAGACGACCAAAAGTGATACTGCCCCTACAAGCAAGGTTGTCAAACTGACGTCGCCGAGAGAAGCGAACCACGACCGCAGCTCTTGAATGGGGTTGGAGCCTGAGGTGTCAGTCCCGGTGAGCTTGGGGAGCTCCCCGATTACCACATCGATGGCCGCACCAAATAGGAACCCGGTCACGACGGCTCGCGACAGGAACTGCGCGATCCATCCCATCTTCAAAACGGCAAGTAACAGGAAGAGCACACCGGATGCAAGCGTGATCGTTGCCACGAACGTCGCCACGTTCGTGGTTCCGGTGAGCTTCGCCGCCACAACCGCGCTTGCGGCCACGGCCGCCAATCCAGAGCTCGGCCCTGTCGAGATCTGACGACTCGTCCCGAACACTGCATAGAGGATCGCTCCAGCAGCCGCGGCGTAGAGACCATTCTGCAACGGGATGCCCGCGATTCCAGCGTAGCCGAGGTTCTTCGGAACAATCAGGGCCGCGACGGCGATCCCCGCGATGAGGTCACCGCGGAGCCAGCGACGATCGTACGATCGGAGCCATCCAACAATCGGGACGAGGTGCCAGCGGTCCTGGCTCGCCGTAACCTCCCCAGCCATCAGTCCCTCACGGTACCAATCGTGATTGAGTCTTCGATCCCGGAGGCTCAGTGATTCGGAACGGCTCAAATCGGAGGCGATCGAGCACGAACTGATGCCTGAATCGATCGGCGTCAGACCATTGATACTGACAGAGTCGGCAGCGCCAGCTCAGTCCGTTCGAACCAGAGTTGCCGACTGGCCGGATCAGGTATGGATCCTCGGCCGAGCCGCACGCCGGGCCGCCCCGAATCGCCTGCTGGTGATCCATCGCTTGCCTCCCTTCTCGAATCGAGCCACCAGTCAGACGTTTACCGCTAAGAACCAGGGAGTCGATTCGAACCCTTGGCGCTCTTTTGACGAGGCGACTCCCATCCAACCCGGGCTTCAGGTATGGGCGGGGCAACCATGCCACAGCACGGTTGCCCCGCCACCAGGTCGACAAGCGCTAACAGTCGTCAGCGAGCAACACTGCGTCCCTCCTCAAACAACTTCGGGTTCACCGCCATAGACCGCAAGGGCGTAGATCACAAGGGCCGCCACGAAGATATACACGAACCCCCAGATCGGGTAGTAGGGGATCCACCAGATGGCGCTGATTCCGGCGATGGCGGCAGCAACAATGCCGACCCAGCGGGCAAAGCTCGAACCGGCCACCACAAGAAAGCCACAGATGACCAAGATCGCAGCCACGCCCAGGTCGACCCAGCCGTAGGTCTTCAGACTATGGCCGAAGATCGCAGCCTCAAGGTTGTAGGGCAGGACCCCGTGATAGGAGAAGGCCCAAATAGCGTCGAACACCTTCATGATGCCCGCCCAAATCAGCACGATTCCGGCAAACAGGACCCACCCCGTGCCTCGCTTCTCCATTTGGTTCACCTCCAGCTCAGGCCACGTTGGTACATGACGATTCCATCCCAGTGTGCTCCGGATCGTGAACTTGCGCTAGGGCCTTTGTCCGGGGTGGCTTCGGCATTTGACCGCCCGATCCAGAGCACAGAGGACGTGGCACACCGCCCGAGGCGTCTTTCGGCGCCGTTGTGACCCTCTGCCCTACCGACCGGCGCCGTGGACGCCAGGGTCCGCCGGTTCCATCGTTCGCGGTGCCGTGCGGGCCAACAGGGTCACACCGATACACATCCCCGTGAACGACAACACACCGAGAACGAGAGCTCCCGGGTTCGGCGTGAAATGCTCGCCGAAGACCCACACGCTCAACACGATGCTCACAAGCGGGTCCACGATCACGAGGAACGGCTGCGACATACTGAGCGGACCCACATGCAGGGTAACCTGGTTCAGGACCTCGGCCGCCAGGCCGCTCGCGGCCAGGGCATAGACCGGCCAGTGAGTGAACGCTCCGGCTGGCCCGTACTGGGCGAAGCTGTCCGTGGTCGTCTTCATGAAGGTCGCCACCAGCGCCCAGAGTGCGGCGGTCGCCGATCCGAACAGGGCGGCACGGCGGGCCGGAGTCCCCCACATGCCGGCGAGAGCCATGATGGCCACGAGCGCCCCGGTGGCGACAGTGGCCGAGACCCAGGCCGCGGTGGTCGGCCGGTCATGACCCCCCTGGGGCTCGGCGGCCACCAGGAAGAGGGTGAGCCCGACCGCGGTCAGGGCGGCGGCCGACCAGGTGACCCCTCGGATCGACTGGTGGATCCAGATCCGGCGGAGGACCAGTGCGAAGATGAGCTCGCTTACGAGGAGCGGTTGCACGACCGACAGCTGACCCTGGTGTAGAGCGAGGGCTTGGAAGACGAATGCGCCGACCAGCGCAACCCAGCCGAAAAGCCACATCGGGCTCCGGAACAGGTAAAGGACGAACCGCCACCCATGCACCCGGCGCGACGGCGCGGCGGTACTGGCGATGTGCTGGGTCACCACGTTGACGGCGTTGCACAATCCGGCCGCGAGCGCGAAGAGGACCGTCACCGAACCTCCCCGCCGTTCACGGTCATCGGCGGCCCTCCTCCCCCTCCAGCCTCACCCGGGATCCTGGCCTCTACAGCCTCTCACCGGTCGTTGCCCTCGTCGCCAGGTGTGGCCGGGTGGCCACAGTCATCGCCTTCCAGTTCCGGAGCGCCGGCTCCGTCGTCCTCGGACTGGTCGGTGCCGCCATCAGGGTCGGCGGCGCGTGGTGGTTCCTGACCGGCCCGAGACACCGACGGGCGGGTCGGGACAGGAGCGCACGTCACCGTCGACAGTCGGCAACTTGAGGCGTTCGACGGATTGCTCGTCCGTGCGTATCGTTCCTGGTGGGCTGCTTGCGGCAAGCTAGTCGCGAGTTGACGCTCGGACCTCCCAAGTGTTGAAGGGGGACCGACCAGCCTGGTGTGAGCGACAGGCCGGGGACCAAGAAGCGAGAACGGCGTCCCGGCTCTCGAGCCATGGCCGGATGGGCGAGGATGGATGGAAGGGAGTGTGGGTGGCAACAACGGGCGAGATGGGTGGCCCATTGGCCGCAAATGACGAGCTCTGGTATTCGCTCGACGCCCACGAAATCGCCGGCCGTCTGGCCGTCGATGTCGAGATGGGGCTCACCAGCCAGGAGGCGGCGGCCCGACTCGAACGAGATGGTCCGAATTCGTTGCCTGTCGAGACGCCACCCACGCTCCTCCACCGCCTGCTGGGCCAGTACACGAGTTTCATGCAGCTGATCCTGGTCGGCGCGTCGATCGTGTCGCTGGTGATCAAGCAATGGAGCACCGCCATCGTGCTGATCGTGATCTCGCTCTTCAATGCTCTGGTCGGATTGCGTCAAGCCGGGAAGGCCGAGAGCGCTATGAACGCACTGCAGTCGATGATGAAGTCGACAGCCCGAGTCCGTCGGGACGGGACGGAAGCGGTTGTTCCTGCCGAGGACGTCGTCGTCGGTGACATTATCCTCGTCTCGGCGGGTGACGAAGTTCCGGCGGACGGGCGGATCTGCAGCGCGAGCTCACTGCAGATCGACGAGTCGGCGCTAACGGGGGAGAGCGTCCCAGCTGTGAAGGAGGCGACGACTCTCTCCGGCGAGCTGGGGCCGGGGGAACAGTCGAACATGGCGTTCATGCACACCCCCGTCACCCACGGAAGCGGGGTCGTGATCGTGACCGGGGCGGGGAGCGAATCGCAGGTGGGCAAGATCGCTCACATGCTGTCAGCCACCGCCCAGGAGCAGACGCCGCTCACCAAGCAGATGAACGCCCTGACGCTGTGGATCGTGAGCGCGGCAGGCCTCACGATGGTGGTGATGTTCGCGCTGGGCCTCAGCCGGGGCCAGTCCTGGACCACGCTCTTCGACACCGCCGTGGCCCTGGCGATCGCCGCCATCCCACTCGCGCTGCCGATGGTTGTTCAAGTCGTACTCTCGCTCGGCAGCGTCGAATTGGCCAAGCAGAAGGCGATCGTCAAGGACCTCCCCTCGGTCGAGACGCTCGGATTCACCTCAGCGATCAACTCGGACAAGACCGGCACGCTCACCATGAACCAGATGACGGCGGTGGAGGTCGTTGACGCGACCGACAGGTACGAGATCAGCGGGACCGGCTACAGCCTCGAAGGAAGAGTCAACCATCCCGCAGGGAAGACGGACACGATTGACGATGCGATCCTCCCCTACGTGATCGCCAACGACGCCAACCTGGTTGACGGTCGGGTGGTCGGCGATCCGACGGAGGGGGCGTTGCTTGTCCTGGCCCACAAGGCAGGCATGTCGATCGATCCGACCCGTGAGGAATTGCCCCGCCTTGCCACGCTACCGTTCGACCCGGGCTACAAGTTGATGGCCACCTTCCATCGGACCAAGAACGCGTCCGGCAACGACGTCGTGCGTTGTTTCGTCAAGGGTGCGGCGCCGGCCGTCATGGCGCTGGCGACAACCGCACTCGCCAACGGAGAAAGCATCGCGTGGGACGAAGCGCTCAGCACAGCAGCCGATCGCCACGTGATGCGCATGGGTGAGGCGGGTCTCCGGGTGATGGCGGGCGCGTTTCGGGATCTGGACGCTGCTTCGTTCGACCCGGACGGGGACCTTCTTTTCTACGTCCGTGATCTGCAGATGACCAGCCTGGTCGGGATGGTCGACCCACCCCGGGAGGAGTCGAAGGCCGCCGTGGCCAACGCCAAGGCGGCACACATCAGGGTTCGAATGGTGACGGGTGACGACGTGGTCACGGGGGCCGCCATCGCCCGGCACCTCGACATCCCGGGCGACGCGATCCTCGGGGCCGAGTTCGCCGCCCTTTCCGAGCTGGAGCGACTCGACAAGATCGACGAGATCGGCGTCGTCGGGCGAGTGGCTCCCGAGCACAAGGTGCTGCTCGCCGAGACTCTCAAGAAGAAGGGCCACGTCGTCGCCATGACCGGTGACGGCGTGAATGATGCGCCCGCCATCAAGGCGGCCGACATCGGCGTTGCCATGGGAAGCGGTACGGAGGTGGCGAAGAATGCGGGCCGCATGGTGCTCTCCGACGACAACTTCTCCACCATCGTCTACGCGGTCGAACAGGGACGAAAGTTGTACGACAATCTGAACAAGTACATCCGGTTCGTCCTGCTCGAGCTCGTCGCGTTCGTCCTTACATTTTTGGGCGCGACATTGTTCAACATCGCGGGTGGCGAACCGTTCACGCCTTCCCAGATCCTGTGGATCAATTTCCTCGTCAACGCCCCGTTCGGTGTCGCCCTCGGATTCGACGAGGAGAGCCCGGGCCTGATGCAGCGGCGGCCCCGCGCCCGGGGAGAATCGATTCTCACCCCCGGAATCATGATCACCTGTGGGCTGGTCGGGCTGTTCGTCGCCAGCGCGAACCTCGGGATGATCGTGGTCGGCACCAACCTCTTGGACAGCACGGCCAAGGGCCAGTCGATCGGCCTGGTCGCCTTCTCCTTGATGCTGGTGGTCGCGGCCTTTGAGGCCCGCAGCGAGACGGACACGGTCTTCTCCATGGACACCTTCGACAGCCCGAGGATGAACCTCATCGCGTTCGCCGAGGTTGCCGGCGCATTTCTCGTCACCCAAGCGGACTTCCTGCAGCGGTTGCTTGGCACCACCCAGTTGACTGCCGGTCAATGGGGACTGGGCCTGCTGATGGCCCTGGCGGTGCTGGTCAGCTGGGAAGCGGGTAAGTGGATCGCACGTCGACGAGGGGCACTCGGGCAGACGGCGCCGGAGCCGGAGCCGAGATCAACGTAGAGGGGGATGACCGGTATGGCCAAGAAGAAGCACAGCGCAGGGACGAACCCGGCACCCGGGTATCGGCCGGAGGGACACGCGGAGGGATATTCGGAGGGTGAGCCCACGAAGATGAAGACGAAGGAATACGAACGACACATGAGGTCTCTCCACGCCGAGCTGGTAGCCATGCAGGAGTGGGTCAAGACGACCGGGGCGAAGATCTGCATCGTGTTCGAGGGCAGGGACACCGCCGGAAAAGGGGGCACGATCAAGAGGATCACCGAGCGCGTCAGCCCGCGAGTGTTCCGCGTCGTGGCCCTCCCGACCCCCACCGAGCGTGAGCGCTCTCAGATGTACATTCAGCGGTACATTCCCCACCTGCCGGCAGCAGGGGAGGTCGTGATCTTCGACCGCAGCTGGTACAACCGGGCAGGTGTCGAACCGGTCATGGGCTTCTGCACGCCCGAGGAGTCGCGACGCTTTATCGACCAGGTCCCGAACGCCGAAAAGGCCATGGTCGATTCGGGGATCGTCCTGCTCAAGTATTGGCTCGAGGTTAGCGCCGACGAGCAGACCCGCCGGCTGGAGAGCCGCATCCACGATCCCCGCAAGATCTGGAAGCTGTCCGACATGGACTTGAAGTCTTACAGCCGGTGGGACGACTACTCCAGAGCGAGGGACGCCATGTTCGCCTCCACCGACACCGCCTGGGCGCCGTGGTTCATCGCACACACCGACGACAAGAAGCGGGGACGGCTGAACGTCATCAGCCATCTCCTCGGCCAGGTCGACTACGAGCCGCTCAAGCCGACTGCCGTCAGCTTGCCAAAGCGAACGGTCTCAAGTGACAAGGTCGATTCGCATCTGCCGCTGCGTTACATACCGACCCCGTTCTGATCGCGGCTAACCGCTCGAACGCTAGTCACCTGCGGGAAGACGCGGCAGGGGTACAGGCGAAGACGAGCGGAGCAGGACCACCCGTTCCAGCAGCGCGACGAGACCGCCGACTGCGCACCCGATACCGATGCCGGCGAGGACGTCGAGCGGGTAGTGCACGCCGAGGTAGATCCGAGACCATCCGAGCACGATGGCATAGGTGATCGCCGCGATGGCCCCCCAACGCGAGAGAAACGCCACCAGCGCGGCGGTGACGGCCAGCGCCACGGCGGCGTGGCTCGAGGGGAAGCTGGAGCCGTGCGCCGGCTGCTGACGGAGGACGGCGTCGGCGACGACCGTGTACGGCCGGGGACGGCTTGCGGCGTGCTTGGCCAGGTTTGCGAGAGCCCAGGCGATCGCCGCCGCGCCGGCACCGAAGGCGATCGGCCACAGGGTCCGCGTCCGAACCGAGCTATAGACCGCGGCAATCACCGCCGCCACGGCAATGCCGGCGGGCAGGAACAGCTTGGTGATCGGTGTCAGCCAGGCGGCGAGTCCCGGGCTGACGGCGTTGAGAGCCCGAAACGCCTGCGTGTCCCAAACGGGTGCGCCGCCATGCACGAGTAGCGCGGCACTGGCGAAGAGGGCGACGCCGATCCCGGCCACCAGCAGTGCGGTGCGGGCCGTCCACACGTGGAGGCGCTCGACCGGTCTGGCTAGCAAGAAATGGCTCACTACCTTGCGTATCGTACGCTGGTGGTAAGTCGAGAGGGCCCGGCAAGTCCGGTGACGGCGTGAGCCTCGAATGGGTGGCGACACGCGTTCCCGGTCTGGAGTTGATCCGCACGTACGAGCGCCGTTGGCTGCCGAAGGACCTCGTCGCCGGCCTCGTGCTCACCGCCCTCCTCGTCCCGCAGGGGATGGCCTACGCCGAGCTGGCCGGACTGCCGCCCATCACCGGCCTCTACACCACCATCCTCTGCCTGGCGGGTTACGCCGCCTTGGGACCATCCCGGATCCTCGTGCTCGGCCCCGACTCCTCACTCGGACCGATGATCGCCGCCACGATCATCCCCCTGGTCGGAGCCGGTGGCAGTCCCGAACGGGCCATCGCACTGGCCTCGATGCTCGCCATCCTGGTCGGTGTGATCATGGTGCTGGCCGGGCTGGCCAGGCTGGGATTCGTGGCCGATCTACTCTCGAAGCCGACCCAGATCGGATACATGACCGGGCTTGCGCTTACCATCGTCGTGGGTCAGCTCCCGAAGCTCTTCGGGTTTTCGGTCAGCTCCGACAACCTGATCGGGGATATCCGGGGATTCGTTCACGGTGTCACGTCCGGCGAGACGGTCGTCGTCGCCCTGCTGGTCGGCTCGTCCGGCCTGGTGGTGATCCTCGTGCTCCAACAGTGGCTGCCGAAGGTGCCCGGCGTGCTGGCCGCCGTGGTCCTGTCGATAGGGGCCGCCGTGGCATTCGATCTCCACAGTCGCGGCGTCTCGCTGGTGGGAACCCTGCCGAAGGGTTTCCCGCCCTTCACCATCCCGAGCATCTCGCTCTCGGACCTCCCCCTCCTCGTCGGCGGCGCGTTCGGCATCGCCCTCGTGGCTCTCACCGACACCATCTCCACCGCCTCGGCCTTTGCGGCACGCAGCGGCGACGAAGTCCGGGCGAACCAGGAGATGATCGGGATCGGCGGCGCCAACATCGCGGCCGGGCTGTTCCAGGGATTCGCCGTGAGCACCAGCGGGTCCCGGACCGCCGTCGCCGAGCAGACGGGGGCGAAGACCCAGGTGGCAGGGCTCGTAGGCGCCGGTGCCATCATCGTGATGCTGCTCGCCGTACCGGGGCTGCTTCGTAACCTCCCTCAGCCCACCCTGGCGGCGGTGGTGATCGCGGCCGCCCTTTCGCTGGCGGATGTGGCCGGGATGCGTCGACTCTGGTCGATCCGCCGGACCGAGTTCGCCCTCTCCATAGCAGCCTTCCTCGGCGTCGCCCTCCTCGGCGTGCTTCCCGGCATCGCCCTGGCCGTCCTCCTGTCGATCCTCAACGTCTTCCGGCGGGCCTGGTGGCCGTACAGCACGACGCTCGGGCAGGTCGATCTGCTTCCCGGGTACCACGACACCCGCATGCACCACGGAGCAAGCACGATCGAGGGTCTGAAGATCCTTCGCTTCGACGCGCCGCTGCTGTTTGCCAACGCCCGATCCTTTCGTGAGCAGGTCCGGGCGCTGGCCGTCGAGGACCCACCGCCTCGCTGGATCGTGGTGGCGGCCGAGCCGATCACAGATGTCGACACGACGGCAGCCGACATGCTCGAGGAGCTGGACGAGGACCTCAACCGACGAGGGATCTCCTTGGTGTTCGCCGAGCTGAAGGACCCTGTCCGGGAGAAGATCCAACGGTACGAGCTCACCCGGACGATCGATCCCGGCCACTTCTATCCGACCATCGAGGCGGCGGTGGAGGCCTTCGCGCGGTCGGCGCATGATGGCAGCAGCCGACGCCCATCACTCGAGAAGAGGGACTGAGAGATGGTTCTGCGCCCCGCCGCCACGTCACAATGACCGCCGATGTCCTTGCGCTCGCGGCGCTGTGAGCGGGATCACCCTGATCTTCGTGGCCGGCGGTAGACAACTCGGGCGCAGGTTGACGGCGTTGCACATTCCGGCCGCGAGGGCGGAGGGGTGCTCACGGACCTTCCCGCCGCTAACGGCTATCGGCGGCCTCCTCCCCCTCCGGCGTCACCCGGGATCCTGGCCTCAACATACCTCGCACCGGTCGTCGCCCCCGGTGGGCCGCCGCCGGTCCGGTGGGCCTGCCGGCGACTCCACGCTCGTGACATCGGCGCTCCGGCCCACCCAACGGCCCGTCATGGCCGGCGGCATCGAGCCATGATGAGACCCCCAGGACGATTTGCGAAGGGAGGGTTCGGACAATGACGGACACGCCATCTCCACTCCATTCGGGCGGCCCAGTGCGACCTGCCGGATCGGCCAGGCGGGCCGGCCCCGGGGTGTCCGGCCGGACCCGGCTCATGGCGGTCGTTGCCCTCGTCGCCATGTGCGGCCTGCTCGCCGCGGTCGTAGCCTTCCTGCTCAGGAATGCCGGCTTCGTCGTCCTGGGACTGGTCGGTGCCGCCATGTCGGTCGGCGGCGCGTGGTGGTTCCTGACTGGCCGGAGACACCGACGGGCGGTCGGGGCAGCCGGGTTGATCGCCGGCATCGGCGTGGTGGCCGCCGCCCTCGTGTGGGCGGGCATCGACGGAGAACAAGTGCTCGTTCGGTTGATCATCGCCGCGTGCATACTGGCCGTCGCCTTGTCGGCCGGACGGGCTGCGGTGCTCGGAACCATTCGCACCACGGCGGCAGTGCCGTTCCGGCGACGCCAGCCTCCGTCGTGCCCGGTGCTCATCTGCAACCCGTGGTCCGGCGGCGGCAAGGTCGAGAAGTTCGGGCTGGCCGATCTGGCGAAGTCGCTGGGAGTCGAGACGGTGCTCCTGGACCGGGGCCTCGACCTCGAGCAGCTCGCCCGGGACGCCATCGAGCGGGGGGCCGACTGCCTGGGCATGGCGGGCGGCGACGGCTCTCAGGCGCTTGTGGCGTCTATCGCGATCGAGCACGACCTCCCGTTCGTGTGCGTCTCGGCCGGCACCCGGAACCACTTCGCTCTCGACCTCGGCCTCGACCGCGACGACCCGCGGAAGAGCATGTACTCCTTCCGGGACGGCCTGGAGCGGCGGGTCGACTTCGCAACGGTGAACGGCCGCCTTTTCGTCAACAACGTGTCGCTCGGGGTCTACGCCACCATCGTCCAGCAAGAAGGGTACCGGGAGTCGAAGCTCGACACGTCGAGTACCCTGCTGCCGGACCTGCTGGGGCAGGCGGACAAACCGTTCGACCTGCAGTTCACGGCTCCGGACGGCTCTGAGGTCGACGGATCGTTCGTCATCCAAGTCTCGAACAATCCCTACGTGCTCGGGCCCTCCCCCGATGTCTCACAACGCCTTCGCCTCGACAGCGGACAGCTCGGGGTGTTCGCGGTGGCCGCCGGCTCGGGAACCGAAGCAGCCGCCGTCGTCACCGCCATGCTGGCGGGCCGGCTGGGGCGGAGTCGCCACGCCTACCACTTCGAGATCAAGCGGTTCGAGGTCCGCTCGCGATCGGGACGGGCCTTCGCCGGTGTAGACGGCGAAGCCCTCGAGCTGGCCACACCGCTCGACTTCGCCATCTACCCGATGGGCCTGCGCCTCCTAGTCCCGGAGGGCAACCTCGAGCAGGCGACGCGCCGCCTTGCCCGGGAGGTGCACCTGGGCGACCTGGTCGGTATAGCCGGCGGCCGGGCCGGCCGGGGGGCAGCGACGCCTCTGGCGTCGGGCCGGTGAGCAGGCGATGATCGTGACCCAGAACGGACGACCCGCCACTACGGGACTTCCGTGTGGCCGTCGACGCCCCGCCGGTGGGGCTGAGCAGGGTCGACCTCGGACGTCATGCCGTTCCGGTCCTTGGCGAGGAGCACGAGATGGTAGAGCCTGACAGCATCCCGGGCGGCGCCGTTGACCGAGGTCACTCCGGTTTGTCGGTGGCGGCGATGGCCGGGGACAAAAAGGTGCGCAGCGTCGCTAACGGGCTATCGATCTTCTCGTAGCCGGAGCCGCCATGGTTGCCGGAGCGGTTCGTACGAGAATCGTGGCAACGGCGCACATGGGCTGTCAGCAGGGCGAAGACGATCGTCACGGGCGTGGGACGTTTCCGTCGCCACGGTCTCGTTCTGCCTGCTGGGCGTCGGTCGTGGGGATCTGATCGAATCTCGGCATTCCTTCGGATGCTTGGGGTGGCTTGGCCCCGGCCAGCAGGATGATTCCGACGAGTGCCACGCCCAGGCCGACGAGAGCGGGGGCTAGCCGGGCTCCGCCCGAGGAAAGACTCTCGCCAAACACGGACGCCCCGAATGCCACACTGCCGAACAAGGTCACGGCGTTACTTGACGCCATGGCCGGGGCCAGGACGCCGGTCTTGAGTGCTGACTGCTGGAGGACGAAGCCGACCAGGGCCGAGGCGATGAGCACATAGATTGTCCAGCTCCTGAGGACCGCTTCGAGGCCCTGACCGACAACGGTGACGAACACCTTCGTGACCGACGCTTGCAGGGCGAAGGCCACGCCCGCCGCGGAACCAAGCAGCAGGGCGTTGGCCGCCCCCCGGCGACGGTGTCCGGTGCGGCCCAAGATAGTGATCAGCACGATCGCCGTGAGGCCCGCTGACCACCACGCTGACGCCGGTGGCGTGGACGTCCCCCCTGTCGGGGAACCGGCGGACAGGAACAAGACGATGCCCACCACCATTGCGACCGCCCCGAGCCAGACCTGACGGCTGACCTCCTGGCCGGTGATCCGCGCACCAAGCGGCAGGGCGATCACCAGGCTCATCGTCGTCAGCGACTGCACGACGATGAGTGAGCCAGTGTCGAGGGCGACAGCTTGGAGTACCCAGCCGCACATTTGCAGTCCGCCACCGGCCAGCCACACCGGGCGCCGGAGGATCTGGATGAGAAAGCGAGGGTCGTCGCCGCCGGACGGCGTCTCGAGCGTGCCCTTCTGCTGGAGAACATTGCCGAGGGCGAAGGCGAAGGCAGCGAGCAGCGCCAAGACGTTGGCCGGCACCAGCTAGGTCCTAGATCGATTCATCGGAACAAACGGGATACCCAGACTCAATCTGACGCGAACAAGGCCGCTGATCCGCACCCCGTGCTGGTGATCCTTCGCTCCGGCGACGCCAATCCGTCATTGCCGCATCGATCTCCACTCTCGGCTTACGGAGTCTCTGTCTGCGCCTCGATGAGTTGGGACACCGCGTCGATCAGGGCCAGGTGGGTGAATGCCTGGGGGAAGTTTCCGAGGTGCTCCCCGGTGCCGGCATCGATCTCTTCGGCATAGAGGTGCAGGGGCCCGGCGAACGAGAGCAGCTTCTTGCAGAGTGCCTGCGCCCGGTCGACTTCGCCGATCATGGCCAACGCGGAGACGAGCCACCATGAGCAGATGGTGAAGGTCCCCTCTTTGCCCTCGAAGCCAGTGTCGGTGTTGTCGACCTTGTAACGAAGGACCAGCCCGTCCTCGGTTAGCTCATCGGCGATGGCCAAGACGGTCGCCTTCACGCGCTGGTCGTCGGGCGGCAAGAATCCCATGATTGGAATGAGGAGGAGCGAGGCGTCCAACTCGGCGTTCTCGTACGCCTGCCTGAACCTGCCGCGTTCGTCGACACCCTTGGTCAGGATGTTGTCTTTGAGGTCATCAGCTCCTTGACGCCAGCGAACAGCCCGTTCGGTGTCTCCTCGCCGACGCGCAAGATCGGCCCCTCGGTCAGCAGCAACCCAACAGAGGACAGCCGATGCGGTGAAGTGTTGAGGATCGCCGCGGATCTCCCAGATGCCCTGATCGGCGTCACCACTGTGCGCCAACGCGTCCTCCACCAGTCCGGCGAGACCCTCCCACACAGGTGGAGCAATCTGAGCGGCACCCAGCTTCATGTGCTGGTCAACCCCATCCAAGAGCATCCCCCACACGTCATTCTGGTGCTGATTCCACGCACCATTGCCGACCCGGACCGGCCGTGCTCCGTCGTACCCCGACAAGTGATCCAGGGTTGTCTCGGTGAGATCCTTTTCGCCGTCGATGCCGTACATGATTTGCAGCTCGAATGGTTGATCGAGCCGTCCCTGGCTTATGGAATCGAGCACGAATGCGAAGTACTGAATGGCTTCCCAGTCGAAACCCAGGCGATAGAGGGCTCGCAACATGAATCCGGTGTCTCTGATCCATGTGTAGCGGTAGTCCCAGTTCCGGGCGCCACCTGGAGTTTCGGGAAGGGACGTGGTCGAAGCGGCCATGATGGCTCCGGTGGGCGCATAGCTCAGCCCCTTCAAAGTCAGTGCGCTCCGCTCGATGTAGGGCCTCCATGGGTGATCGGGGAACGTTCCGGTGGCAAGCCAGTCACGCCAGTACGCCACAGTGGAAGCAATGTCTCTGTCGGCTTCCTCCTGGCTGGTCGGGGGAGCTCCCCCCCAGGACAGAGCGATGAAGCTTTTATCGCCTTCGGCAAGGCTGGTACGCCCCAAGGCACGGGCGCCCGCAATTCCTAGCCGGAGACTGCTCACTAGTGAAAGCCTCAATACGCTGTCTGGTGCTTGCGCGCTAACCGATCCGTAGGTGTCTCCGTCGTACTGCCATTGCCCGGTCGAGACGCCATAGTCGAACAGTGGGATGCAGGTGACGTCGATCTCCACCTTTCCGGAAATGCAGCTCGCTCTTCGGAGTAGGACCCCGGCGGCCATTGAGTCGGTAGGCGCCCGCCTGTAGCCCGAGCGACGAGTCTGATCGCTCACCTTGCGGATCACCAACAAGTCCTCGACAACCAGCCATCCCGTAGAGGTGTGCCAGGTCGTCTCCACCACCATCGTGCCGGGCACGTAACGTCGGTCGTGCGGAACCGTGGTGTTTGAAGGCCCGAACCGAAACGACCCTGCGGAACGATCGAGCAGGGCACCGAACACGCTCGGTGAGTCTGGTCGAGGCAAGCAGAGCCATTCAACCGAACCGTCGGGGGCGATGAGGCAGCTGTCCTCACAATCGGATAGGAAGGCATACTCTGCGATGGGAGGAAAGTCGTTCATCGTTGACGCTCGTTTCTCTCAAGGACCGAGGCGAAGACTGGTATTGGCTCGACCTGGCCTGTCAACACTCGCCGCCCGCGTGTTAGCGATCCGGACAGGACGCTCATCGGGTTGGCATCGATTGTGGGCCCCGCACGAGCCGGCCCGGCGTCTCGCCGGTCGACTCACCGTCGGTCGCCACCTCGACCCCGCTCACGAACGTATGCAGGTAGCCGAACGAAGTCTGCAGCAGGCGCTTCCCGCCGGCGGGGAGATCGAACACCAGCCGAGGCTTGGCCATCCCCAGGCGTTCGAAGTCGATGACGTTGAGGTCGGCCTTGAAGCCCGGCGCCATGATCCCGCGGTCCAGCAGCCCGACTGCTTCGGCCGTCGCCCGGCACTGGCGGGACACGATCCACTCAGGCGCGAATCGGACGCCCTTGGTGCGGTCCCGGCCCCAGTAGGAGAGCAACGTGGTGGGGAAGCTGGCGTCGCAGATCGTGCCCACGTGGGCGCCGCCGTCGCTCAGGCCAGGGACGGCGTTGGGATCGGCGAGCAGTTCGGCGGCGGCGTCGAGGTTGCCGTCGAAGTAGTTGAGAATCGGGCCAGTACAGCAGCGCCTTACCACCATCGCCGAGCAGGAGCTCGAAGAACAGTTCCTCGGCGGGGGTGCCGGCGCGTGCAGCCCGGGCGGCGATGCTGTCTGCCGGAGCGGGCTCGTAGTCTGGCGGATCAGCGAGTTCGAAAACGCGGTCGAGGATGCCAACGCCCCGGGGCAACTCCCTCAGGATCCTGGTGCGCAGGGCTGCGTCCGACAGGGTCGCCACCAGTTCGGGGAGGGCCAACCCCTCCAGGGCCCGATAGGTCTCCGAGCCTCGCAGCGGGTTCACCGAGCCTTGGAGACCGATGAGCACGCCGATGCCCCGGGCCGGCACCTGGGCCCGCATCTGGAGGCCCTCGCTATTGGCGGCGGCAATGGCGGCGAGGATGTGGCGGTGGCCTACGCCGGTACGCCCCTGCGAGAGCGACACCGACAACGGGCGGCTGCGATACCCGCATCATCTCGAGCAGCGTCTTCATCTCGGTGTCGAACTCGGGGAAATCCGAGACCACCTGGAGCACGCCGGCGCCGATTTCGCCCAGAGCGCGGGCGATGCCCACAAGCTCCTCCCTGGCGGCGGTCAAGGTCGGTGTCGGCTCCCCCCGGCTGGTCCGGTGGTTGAGCGTGCGCGAGGTCGTGAAACCCAGAGCGCCGGCGCGCGACCCCTTCGGCGGCGAGGCGGCCCATCTCGACGATCTCGTCGGGCGTCGCCGGTTCACGGTCGGCACCCCGCTGGCCCATGACGAACAGCCGCAGCGGCCCATGGCAGACCTGGGCGGCGACGTCGATATCGTGCGGG
Organism: uncultured Acidimicrobiales bacterium; assembly: GCA_963769825.1. Taxonomy (GTDB): domain Bacteria; phylum Actinomycetota; class Acidimicrobiia; order Acidimicrobiales; family RAAP-2; genus Bog-756. The sequence continues at coordinate 15,632 of CAVYNO010000032.1, read as the reverse complement.
CGGCGTTCGACGGCGTCCAGGTACTCGGGGATGCTGCCCCAGTCCCAGGGCAGGCCCTCGTGGAGCGCGGCGCCGGGAATGTCCTCGACACCTTCCATCAACTCGATCAACTGGGCGCGGTCGGTCGGACGGACGGGGGCGAAGCCGACGCCGCAGTTCCCCATCACGACCGTGGTCACGCCGTGGCTCGACGACGGCTGGATGCGGGAGTCCCAGGTCACCTGGCCGTCGTAGTGGGTGTGGATGTCCACGAAACCGGGGGTCACCATCGCACCGTCGGCGTCGACGACGCGCCCGGCCGGTTCGGTGACCTTGCCTACCTCCACCACCCGTCCCTCGCGCACCGCTACATCGGCGGTCCGCGGCGTCCCCCGGTCCCGTCGATCACCGTGCCGGCGCGGATGATGAGATCGAGCATCGTCTTCTATCCTGCTCCACCGGAGACGGGTCCGGTAGTGGGTCAGTTGGAAATGCACTGCCCGATCCGTCGGGTGATGCGTCCGTACCAAGGTGAACCACCTGAGGAACCCGATGCTGCCCTGGGGTGCGCCCACGGCCCGAACGTCGAGGCCAGCGATGTAAACCCGGATCCGGGTGCCCCTATGGCGTCGGGCCAGAAGCTGCCTTCGGGGAGATCGAGCCCGGGCCCGGTGGGGTCGGTCCGCCCGACGCCCAGGCGCTTGCAACCCAGTGCGCATGCCTGGATTCTCCGCGCCGATCTCCTCGCCCGGAGCGACCTTCGTGCTCCCCTGCGCTCGAAACCTCCACGCCCGGTGAGAACGGTGCGTCGGGCCGCCGTCCCCCTTGGTCGCCGGTCACTTAGTGTCGCTGCGACTATCGCAAGCGCAGAGGCCGGGAAACAGGCCGGGACCCGGATCACATTCCCAATCCCGACGAGGCGCCCCGCCTTGCAGAGGAGATCTATGGACGGCTCACCCGGAGAGTTGGTCGAAGAGCGCGATGATGCCGCCCTCGCCCAAACAGGACCAGCCCTAGGCACACCCGTCGATCCCACTGCTTCGATCACGCCGGTATCGGAGCCCGGCGCCACCGTCGGTTGGCTGCGCCGGGGGGGTCGTCCCTGGTGGTCGAACCCGGCCATGGTTCTGCTCGGTGTCCTGGCCGGCGTGCTCTACTTTCACCAGCTCGATAGCAACGCCATGTCCAACACGTTCTATGCCGCGGCGGTGAAGAGCGGCACGGAGAGCTGGAAGGCCTTGTTCTTCGGATCACTCGACCCGTCCTCCGCTATCACCGTCGACAAGCCTCCGGCTTCGCTCTGGCTCATGGCCATCTCTGGCAGGGTCTTCGGCTTCTCCAGTCTCAGCATGCTGGCACCGGTCGCGCTGGCCGGAGCGTCCTGCGTAGTGGTGCTCTACCACCTGGTGCGCCGATGGATGGGCGACGTCGCCGCCGTTCTGGCCGCTTTCGCACTGGCCGTCACGCCGGTCGTGACGGCAGTATTCCGCTCCAACGAACCGGATGCCGTCATGACCCTGTTTTTGGTGTTGGCGGCGTGGGCACTCTGGTCGGCACTCGAGACCGGTGCCACGTCACGACTGGTCCTCTGCTCGGCGCTGCTGGGGATGGCCTTTCTGACCAAAGAGCTCGAGGCTTTCGTCGTCCTACCGGCCTTTGTCCTCGTCTACCTCTTCTTCGGACCGCCGAAATTGGCCCGACGCCTGATCCAGCTCGTATGGGGACTGCTCGCCCTGCTGGTGGCATCCGCCTGGTGGGTGGCCATCGTGGAGCTGTGGCCGGCCACCAGCCGTCCGTACATCGATAGCAGCGGCGACAACTCCGAGCTCAGCCTCATCTTCGGCTACAACGGTTTCGGGCGCCTCTTGGGTACGTCGAGCCCGTTCCGCGTGGCCACTCCTACCACCCCGGCCGGTCACAGGCTCTCGGACGCAATTACCAACCTCACCCACTTCGGCAGCCAACCGGGATGGCAACGGATGTTCGCCCCGGCCCTCGGTTCTCAAATCAGTTGGCTCATCCCGGTGGCCACGTTGGGACTCGTGGCCGGGCTGTGGGCCAGGCGGCGATCGCCTCGACCCGACAGGGTGCGGGCCGGCTTCGTCTTCTGGGGAGGGTGGGCCGTCTGTGCCATCGTCGTGCTGAGCTTCGTCCAAGGGACGTTCCACACCTACTACGTCGTGGAGATCGCTCCGGCGTTGGCGGCACTGGCAGGCGGCGGAGTCATCGTCATGTGGCGGCTGGGTCGCACCTCGCTCCGTTACGCCTGGCTCCTTCCTCTCGGAGTCGTGGCCAGCGCGTTGTGGGCCGCTCACCTCCTCGAACGGGCGCCAGACTACGGTCACGTACTGCCCCGGGTCGTGGAGTCGAGTCGGGGTGAGCGGGGCTGTCGTACTCCTGATCGCCCTGGTCTTCGCCCGGCGCCTTCCTCGGATGGCGCTGACGGCAGCCGCGATCGGCGGATTGTGCGCGATGGTGGCGGTCCTGGCTGGTCCGACGGCCTATTCCTTCTACACGGTCCAAAATTCCCACTAGTCCCAGCAACCCGACCGGTGGGCCGGCGGCGACCGGCACGGCACCCGGCCTCCCGAGCCGGTTCGACAACCCGACCCTGACCAAGGTCCTGGCCCGCCTCGAAAGGGAGGCCGAGGCCCAGACCAGGGCCAACGGCGGCGTCCCGCCCGTGCCGGGCGTATCCCCAGGCCTCACGGGGTTCCTCGAGTCGCATCGTGATGGCGCCAGTTGGATCGTCGCCGTCGGTGGCTCGACCACGGCGGCCCCTCTCATCCTGATCACCGGCAAGCCGGTCATGGCCATGGGCGGATTCACCGGTTCCCAGCCCTTCCCGACCCTGGCGACGTTCCAGAAGCTGGCAGCCGAGGGCAAGATCCGATACGTGCTGGTGAATGGTGGCCTGGGGAGCTTCGGCGGCTTCGGTGGCTTCGGTGGCTCTGGGTTCGGGCGAGACCGGCTCGGCCGGGTGGGTAGAAGCGGCCGGTCCGGCGGGCTCGGGGGCGTCCAGAGCCTCTCCGGCACCGCAGCCGTTGACCTCTGGGCCACTCGACATGGGATCCACGTGCCGGCGAATGCCTACGGCGACCTCGGCACGGGTGGGTCGCTGTACTACGTGGGACCCAAATCGGGTTCGCCGATTCCGAGCTGAAGCAGGGCACGGGTGAGTGCCGACAACCGGGTCCCGCTCTGCGCGTGGACTGAACCGGAACCTATGAGGTCGCGGCCATGCCCACGACGGGCTTGTTGAGCGTCTGGCCCCCCGTGGACCCGAAGAAGGCGGCGTCCCCGAAGGAGAAGATGCCGCCGTCGGAAGCCACCTCCCAGTAGCCGCCGCCATCGGGCGTGGCGGCCATGCCCACGACGGGCTTGTTGAGCGTCTGGCCCGCCCGTGGACCCGAAGAAGGCGGCGTCCCCGAAGGAGAAGATGCCGCCGTCGGAGGCCACCTCCCAGTAGCCGCCGCCATCGGGCGTGGCGGCCATGCCCACGACGGGTTTGTTGAGCGTCTGGCCGCCCGTGGACCCGAAGAAGGCGGCGTCCCCGAAGGAGAAGATGCCGCCGTCGGAGGCCACCTCCCAGTAGCCGCCGCCATCGGGCGTGGCGGCCATGCCCACGACGGGCTTGTTGAGCGTCTGGCCGCCCGTGGACCCGAAGAAGGCGGCGTCCCCGAAGGAGAAGATGCCGCCGTCGGAGGCCACCTCCCAGTAGCCGCCGCCATCGGGCGTGGCGGCCATGCCCACGACGGGTTTGTTGAGCGGTCGGCCGCCCGTGGACCCGAAGAAGGCGGCGTCCCCGAAGGAGAAGATGCCGCCGTCGGAGGCCACCTCCCAGTAGCCGCCGCCATCGGGCGTGGCGGCCATGCCCACGACGGGTTTGTTGAGCGTCTGGCCGCCCGTGGACCCGAAGAAGGCGGCGTCCCCGAAGGAGAAGATGCCGCCGTCGGAGGCCACCTCCCAGTAGCCGGCCGATGTCCAGCGCTCGGCGAGCGTCTGCGATGTCCCGCCGCTGCCGCTCGCTGCATCCTGCCGCCCAGCAGTCCGAGGTGCTGAGACAGAACACGTCGATCAGGTCGTTGTTCTGAGCAGGGCTGGTGTCGGGCGTCATGACAAGGGACCAGCCCACGCCGTTCCAGTGGACGGCCAAGGTCTGACCGGTCCCGCCACCACCGTTGGCTCCTTGCCCCACCGCCCAGCAGTCCGAGGTGCTGACGCAGGACACGCCGGATAGTTCGTTGTTCTGAGCAGTGCCGGTGTCGGGCGTCGTGACGATGGACCAGCCCATCCCGTTCCAGTGTTCGGCCAGGGTCTGTGTGGCCCCGCCGCTGCCGCTCGCTGCATCTCCCACCGCCCAGCAGTCCGAGGTGCTGACGCAGGACACGCCGGCCAATTCGTTGTTCTGAGCAGTGCCGGTGTCGGGCGTCGTCGACGATGGACCAGCCCATCCCGTTCCAGTGTTCGGCCAGGGTCTGTGTGGCCCCGCCGCTGCCGCTCGCGGCATCTCCCACCGCCCAGCAGTCCGAGGTGCTGACGCAGGAGACCATTCCCTAGCTCGTTGTTCTGAGCAGGGCTGGTGTCGGGCGTCGTCACGATGGACCAGCCCATCCCGTTCCAATGTTCGGCCAGGTTCTGACCGCCGGCATGCCCGACCGTCCAGCAGTCCGAATCGGTGATGCACTGGACCCTTCCGAGGATGCTGACAGGGCTCGGATTCGGGGTAGCGACGATAGACCAGGTACTGCCGTTCCAATGTTCGGCAAGTGTCTGGTCTGTCGTATTGGTGCCGTTGCCCAACCCGGTTGCCCAGCAATTCGAGCTGCTCGCGCACGTCACGCCATTGAGGGCGTTCAATGTGGAAAGGCTCGGATTCGGGGTGGCGACGGTGGACCAGGCACTGCCGTTCCAATGGGCGGCCAAGGTCTTCGAGTCGAAGGCCCCCAACGCGATCGTGCCCACCGACCAGCAGTTCGAACTGGTGACGCATGCCACGGAAAAGAACTGGTTGATCTGAGACGAGCTGGTGTTAGGAGTGGCAACGATGGACCAACCAGGACCGACAGCTCCAGCCGGCCCAGCGATCGAGATCCCGACACCGAGGGCAAGACCCACGACCAGTGCCACAATGCATCGAAACCGCCGGTCGCGTGCACGATGTTTCACCACGGCGTTCCTCCTTGCCGCCTTCTGTCACTCAGATTGCATCGGGCGAAAGATCTATCGATTTTGCGTTTTTCTCAGGGCCGTCGGGAAGGTGGGTCCTGTCCACGACGTGGTGCATCTGTACCTCATCCACTTGGATTGGCGAGGAGCGGAGGAAGCTGCGGTCGTGCTGCACCATCTGCCAAACGAAGAACCTGCAGTATCACTCTAGACAATCACTCCCTCAACTGGAAGTTTCTCAATTGTGGTTGAGTCCGCAACGGTGTAGGGGATTGGTAGCAACAGGGTGGGAAAGGCCTTGGACGAGGAGCCCATCACCCAGAGCCGGTGAGTTGTGGCGGTGTCCGACCAACCAACTATCGACCACTGACTCAGCCCCCCCGTTCACCGACGGGATCCGACGACTCGCCGGCGGAGTCTCCATCGACGGGGCCGTGATCATCGACCGTCGGCCAGCCTCCATCTATGGGTCCTTCTGGCCGTGCGCAAGCGCCGGCATTGCATCTGGAGTGGTCAAGCCAGCGTGCGGTTCGCTCGTAGGACGCATGGGCGAGAGATGCACTCCTACGAAAGTTGAATGGCGTCGGGGCGACCGGCTCGGATGAGGGTACGAGGAACACATTCCCTGCGCTTCTCTCGGCCGAACTCGTGGCTTGTGCAATCTGATCGCGGGAGACGCGGGACGTGACGAGCGACACGGAGTTCATGGCCAAGGCGACCGCTCCACGGGGAGGACGCCGCCGCTCTGCTGCCGCGGTCGTGATGATGAAGATGACATCGGCCCCAAGAGCCTGCGCCTGCAGGACCGGCTGATTCGCCGACAAGCTTCCGTCCACCAACCAACGCCCATTGATCGACACTGGAGGAAACAGGCCGGGAATGGCGCAACTTGCGGCCAGCGAATCCAGGATGTCACCGGAGGTCAGTACAACACAGTCTCCGGTCAGCGCATCGGTGGTGGTGATGGCGATCGGTACGGTTGCCTGTTCGATCTGATCGATCTCCACCCAGCGCCGGATCAATTGCCGCAATTGTTGATCGGAGATGAGGTGGTTCCTAAATCCGAGAAACCCGGCCAGGGCGGTGAAGAAATTGAGACGCACGGCTTCTGGTCGCTTGAGAGCCGACCATGCCTCCATCAAGGCTCTGGCCCCGGCGACCCCAGGACGAGTGGCGAGGAAAGCCGCGTTGAGCGCTCCGACGGAGGTACCTACGAGAAGATCGGGCGTAATGCCGGCGTGCATCAGAGCAACGATCGATCCCGCCTGCATCGGACCCAGGTTCCCGCCGTCCGACAGGGCAAAGGCCACGGTCATGGCTCAATCATCCGAATCCTTTGCGCGTAGGGACGACCTTGGCGTCTTGATGCTCAAGCTTACGTTCTCGGTGACGGTGCCGACCCGACGCTGCACCGGACGGAGACAACGTCACCAGTTCGTTGTCAGTCGGCTCGCCTCAGTGTTGTGCCGCATCGAGGTTCGTGTGCCAAATCGGAGCGTCAACCGTGACCACTCAGTTGGTGGGGCACCTCCCTGTCCGAACTCCGGGCTGGGATCGGGCGGATCAATCCGGTTCCCGTCGGTGGTACTTCGAAGCGCGGTAGTACTTCGAAGACCGCGTCGTGCAGACTTCCCCGTGAAGGAGTAGCCTGGAGTGACCTTCGACAGCGAGGGCTTTGCAGACGGCCGGCGTCGATTCTGCGGTCGTATCGGAAGCGTGGCCCCGTGGTGACCAGCCCGCTGTCACTTGAGCATTGCTCAGCCGTCCTTTTGCGCGGGTCGGGCAAGTGCGCGTCCTCCGAGGGCCGCCTCGCCGCGACAGTCGTGGATCAAGCAACCAACCGTCACTAGGGAGCGGCAAGTCCCTTCCCCTCGTACCGCCCCTTGCACCTTCTTGACGATTCGCGCCCAGCGCACCAGGTCACCGTGCTGACTCGAGGCGGGCTCGGCCCCTGCAAGGGGACCAGCGAAAGCACCGGGTACATCGTGGTTCGTTCCTTGTCGCTACGGACGGAGGAGCCACGGTGCGACGAGGCAGGGGACATCGTCGCCTCAACAAGGCGATCCGAACGTGACCCCGATGGAGTGCCGATGGGCGGCTTCGGTGGTTGACAGTTCGGATGAAGTACTCGACCGATTCCGCCAAAGTGCCGGTCTCTCACACGGTGACCTGTTCTTGCGCTACTTCGAGTTGGGGGGCATGAGCACCGCCCTTCAACTCGAAGCAATCCTCTACGGCGCGCTCGATCCGACCCCGCATGACGAAGAGGTCATCGCTCACGCATTGAACGAGCGCTTTGGCCGCTCGGGGCGCTGGACGCCAAGCTGCGCCGGTCGCTCAAAGTAGAACTGAAAGCCCTGCAGGAGCGGGTCGGCATCACCTTCCTCTACGTCACCCACGACCAGGAGGAAGCGCTCACCATGTCCGACCGGCTGGCCGTCATGAACGCCGGCCAGATCGTGCAGATCGGCACGCCGCGCGAGGTGTATGAAGAGCCTGCCGACGCGTACGTGGCCGACTTCCTCGGGGTGTCCAACCTGATGGAGGTCGAGGTGGCCGGCCGCCGCGGCGATGCCGGCTGCGAGGTGCACCTGGGCGAGACCCGGCTGACCGCCGAGAGCGGCGCAGTGGACTGCGTGGGCCCCGCGCACGTGGCCATCCGGCCGGAACGCGTCAAAATCGAACCGCACGGCAGTAGCGGCCCCAACCGGGTACCCGGCATGGTGGAGCGCCTCGTCTTCCTCGGCGCGGCCACTCAGGTCATGCTGCGCCTCGGCCCCGGGGTCCCGCTGCAGGCGCTGATCCAGAACGACGGCGACCTCCCGGCCCTCGCCCAAGGCACCCCCGTGCACGTCTACCTGGCTCCCGAAGCCCTCCGCGTCCTCGGCGGCACCACCGCCCCCCTCCCCGAAGAAGCCCCCCTAGCCGCCACCTAGCCCCCTCACCCCCGCCCCCTCAGCGCGCTCCCTCACCCCCGCCCCTCAGCGCGCTCCCCCAATGCCCCCACCCCGAGCCAGGCCCCACACGCCCCGACACCTTCCTTACTGTGTTATTCGATCCCGGTCATGGGCGCTGCCGATCGGCTGGCTCTGGCGCGGGCCGCTCGTGCCGATCGGCAGGCTGTGACTATCTGATCGCGTGTTCCATGGACTGCCAGATCACAATCGCGCCGAAAGTGACCATGGTGATGAACGCGATGGCCAGCATCACAATCGCGATCTTGATCGCCGCCCGCCAGAAGACCATGAGCGTGACGACGACCACCAGGATGGCTACCCCTACGGAGTGGGCACTTTGCGTTGCCCCCTGCGCTGCAAGCATGCTCCTTCCTCCCACTGCTGCCTGCAGGTGGGCCAGGTAGAGCGCATTTTGCTAGTCAGGGCGGCCTTGTGCGATCCGCCTCGAAGAGTAACAATGATCTTTGCACTGACCCACCAAATCTCGGGCTGGTTCGGTGACTGGCACGGTCGATGCTCCAACATCGGCCGTGCTCTCGGCCAAGCCGAGATAGATGTTAATTCATGGATCTCGCCCGCAAGTCGCGGCAACCTGCCTGGTGGCCAAAGGATGAAGATTGGCTCTTTGCACCTTATCTAGGACTAGAACAGGAAGCAACTAGTATTACCGCATTTTCGATGCTCCACATCCCAGCCTTGCTTCAAACTAGCGAATATGCGCGCATTACTATTAGGAGCATAGAACGGCAGATGGACTCCCGTGATCCTCGACGAAAGGGTTAGGGTTAGGGTACGGCGCCAGAAATTGCTGGAAAGACAATCACCCCCGCGTTATAGGGTTTTGATAGACGAGGCTATCCTGCATCGGCAGGTGGGTGGGACAAAGGTCATGCGCGAACAATTTGATAGGCTGATCTCAAGTATCTCAGAGGGAAAGACCACTATACAAGTCGTCCGTGTTTGAGCGTCGGCGTGCCTGCCAGCACGGACAGCAACTTCGTTCTCCTTGATTTTGCCGACAACTCCCCGCAGTCGCCCCTCGTCTACGTTGAAGGGCTCTCCGGCGGTCGCTACTTTGAGCGCTCGGCCGAGATCGCACGTTATCGCGAAGCGATTGATTACTTGCGCGATGCCGCCCTTAACCCTCACGATTCAACAGACCTGATCACCGAGATTCGGAGCCTGCACACGGTGAATGACTTATTTGGAATCATGTGCGGCTGGTTACTGAGAAAAAAGGAGAAACCGTGTCACCTTTTGTCCCACCGACGATCGGTAGCCTTTCTTGGCGTGTAGCCCACAGATGTGATGCTGGTGGTTGCGTCCGGGTCGCAGCCAACGCGGACATGATCGTCATAGGCGACACTAAGAACCCTGACGGCCCAATGTTGTCTTATACGCGTAAAGAATGGGCCACGTTCGTCGAAGGGATCAGGGAGGGTGACTTCGACGACCTGCTCTAGGCTAAGTTTAGCGGTTCGCGAAGGGGAAGTAACCCATCGGGTTACTCCCCTTTCGCGTTCTGTTTGCTGACTCGGATCTGGGGGCGGGTTGCGCGGGCGGGGCGCGGCTGGTTCACCAGCGCGAGTGGGCTTCGGGCGAGGGGGCCGTCGCTCAAGTTGGAGAGCTGTACGTGCCGGGGCACGTACAGCTCTCCAAGATCTCCATACTCACCCCGCCTTGAGGTGAGGGGTGTTACTGGTGGGAGTTCTTTCGAGGTTGGTGATCTTGATCTTGAAGGGTCACTGGCGGCGATTACTCCACACAACTGCTCACAGGCTGAGAGTGGCCTCGCCTGCGGTATTACACGGAGTACACGATAAATATTCACATCCTGTGGGGAACCCCCGGTGCAGCGATACGTTCGCGTAGATACCGCCAGGAAGGTTCACGGCCGGCACCACCAACCAGGCAGCGGGGAGAGGGCGGGGCGCCCGGGGTGTCTGCTGTGCTCGGGACGCGTGGGGCGCGTGGGGCGGTCGGGTGAGTGCGGAGGTGGGCGGTGGAACGGGAGCGTGCTGTCGTCGCTACGGTGTGTCCATATGCAGTATTGCCGTAGATACTGCAATACGGCAATTGTTCCGTAATGATCTTCTGGCCTGGACGAATACCTCTCTCCGACCACCGTTCTGCGCCGCGCGCTGCAATACTGCCTTGATGACGGGGATCCGCCTCGCCCTTGCCAACCTCAAGCCGGGCACGGGCAAGACAACATCGGCGGTCTGGCTAGCGCACGTTTTCGCGGAGGCCGGAAATAGTGTGCTGCTCGTGGACGCGGACCCTTCAGGCAGCGCCTTGGAGTGGTCAGATCTCGCGGCCATGTACCCAGGAACCGCCCCGCAGGCGGCGTTCCCGTTCCGGATCGTGGCTCTTCCCTCCCGGGAACTGCACCGCCGCGTGCCCGAGATCGCCAAGGCCGACGACGTGGTAATCATCGACGCGCCGCAACTCGAGGACCACGTCGGCATCGCCAGGTCGGCACTGCGCTGCGCCGACCTGATCCTGATACCGTGCGCGCCGAGCCCGATCGAGATCAACCGCACGTCGCCGATGCGGGAGGAGATCAACGACATCGGGGCGGTCCGGGACCGGCCGCCGTTCGGCCGTGCTGCTGAACCGGTGCGTCACCCGCGCGACCTCAACCACCGACGCCAGGGAGGCCCTGCAGGATCTGGGCTATGACGTGCTCGGCACCGCGGTGCCGCGGCTCGAGGTCTACGCCCAGAGCTTCGGCATGCCGATCCCGGGGAACGGCCGCCAGATATGGCGCAACGTGGCGCAGGATTTGATCGAGCTGTGCTCGCCGCTGTGCGCGGTTCGCCCATGAGCTCTCAGCGAGAGCAGCGGAAGGCCCAGATGGCCGCCGCTGCAGCGAGGCGCAGCGAGCCCGATCACCGCCCGGCCGGGCGGACCGCGATCCGGTCCAAGCCGGTCCGGATCACCCTGGACCTGAGCCCGGAACTGTACCGGGAGCTCACTCAGTGGGTGGACTCGGCCGCGGTCACGCTCGACGTTCCCCGGGTCGCGCTGGCCGACGCCATGCGGGCGATGATCCGGGTCACGACCGAGAACCCGGACGAGGTCCTCGACCGGCTGCGCCGCGACCGCGCGCGCTGAACCGGCCGGGCCATCGCCCGCTGAACCTGTCAGACCGGCACCGCTGAACTGGGCCAGACCTCCAGCCAAGGTCCCGGCGCCCCACCGGGACTCGCAAGTCAGAAGCCAGTCAGAAGCCAGCTAGGAGCCGGTGGTGAGGCGGGCGGCGATCAGGGGGCAGCCTTCTTGATCCAGGCTTCGGCGCGCGGCATGCGGTCCTTGTAGCCTTCGTCCCACAGGCGGCGGAACGCCGGGCTGGTCTGGCAGCGGCACGGAACCCCTGGTGGTAGCTCCGGATCATCGTCTCGGCGACCGGGGCCAGGTCGCGGCGCTGCCCAGGCGTCATGTCGTAGGCGTCGGCGAACACGGCGACCCGGTGCGGCACGTCGGCTCCGGCCAATGCGGGCGCCCGGTTCCTCCGCCTCGACGGCGTCATCCGCCATACGCGTGTCCCCCTGTAAGCCGTTGACCGGCAGCGATCCCCTGTGAGCCGTTTACCGGCAGCCTAACCAGCGATGGGCGCCAGCCCCGGCCGGGGCTGGCGCACCCTGGCCGAGGCTGACACGTCAGGCGGCCCAGGGCCTGCCCCGGCGAGGCAACGAACCGGGCCAGCCTCGGCGCCCCGCGAACCGGTCAGCCCTCGCTGCCCGGCGATCGAGGTCAGCGCCTCCAGCCTGCTGCCCCGCTCGCCGCGGGTCATCCAGCGGTAGCCGATGTAGCCGAGGATGGCGATGATGAACGACATCACCAGCGCTGATCGTGCCGAGCGCGTTGAGCGCCGGGCCGCCGTTGCCGCCGTGCTGCGTGCGAGTAGATGATCACCGATATCGGCGTGTTGCTCGGCGTTGGACGACAGCAGGTCCACGATCACGAAGTCGTCGATGACGCCGGAGAACACCAGCACCGCGCTGGCGAAGATGGCCGGGCCGAGCAGCGGCAGCAGGACCCGCCGCATCGTCTGGAACTGGTTGGCGCCGAGGTCGGCCGCCGCCTCCTCGTACTGTCTGCCCGAGCGTGACCAGCCGGGCCTGGACGATGATGGCCGGCCAGCTCACGTTCCAGGTGACCAGGCCCAGCGATCTCCGCCAGGGTGCCGAGGTGCACCGTGGTGAACAGCACGGTGAAGACGAAGAACATCGCCACGCCGAAGATCAGCTCCGGGACGACGAAGGACAGGATCATCACGAAGTTGAACGTGGACGGCACGGTGCCGCCCGCCACCGGTTGATGCCCAGCGCGAACGCCACGCCGAGCGGCACCGCGATGAGCGTGGTGTAGACCGACAGCCGCAGGGTCTGCAGCACCGCCGCGTGCAACTGCGGGTTGTGCAGCACGCTAGTTGACCGGGTCGGTGAAGTACCACCGCCAGGAGAAGCCCTGCCAGACGCTCTGCGACTTGCCGTTGTTGAACGAGAACAGCACGGCGATGCGCGATCGGCACCAGCGACCAGATCAGGTAGAGCCAGGTGAAGCCCTCGAGGAACCAGGGGTGCCCCCACGGGTTGCGCCGGGGCAGCAGCCGCCTGCCGGCCGGTCCGGGCGCTGCGCGGCCGCCTTGCTCGCGGCAGCGGCGGACGCTGGTCGCGGTCACATCGCCTCCCGGGACGAGCGGTTGGTCGCCACCACGTAGTAGATCATCGGGACGAGCAGGACCAGCAGCAGCAGCATGGACAGCACCGCGCCCTGCCCCTGCAGGCCGGGCGTGCCGAGCTGGCCCTCGATGAGGTTGCCGATCATGGACGTGCTTCGCGGCGCCGGACAGCAGCTGGTTGGTGTAGTAGTCGCCGATCATCGGCAGCACGGTGATCAGCATCCCGGTCAGGATCGGCTGCCGCGACATCGGCAGCGTGACCCGCACGAATGTGCGCACCCGGCCCAGGCCCAGGTCCCGGCCCGCCTCGATCAGCGCCGGATCGATCCGGTCCAGCCCGGCGTAGAGCACCAGGATCAGGTAGGGGATGTAGCCGTAGACCAGGCCGAGGATCACCGTGACCGGCTTGCCGCCCAGCCAGTTGACCGGCTGCGAGGTCAGGTGCAGGAACGACAGGGCCTTGTTCACGTAGCCGTTGGTCTGCAGCAGGTCGACCCAGGCCAGCATGCGCATCATGTAGCTGATCCAGAACGGCGCGATCAGCAGGACCAGGAACAGCCCCTTGCGCCGCCCGGCGAACCTGGCCACGAAGTAGGCGGCCGGGTAGGCGATGACCAGGCATCAGCAGCGAGGCGATGGCCACGTAGACGATCGTCCGGAGGACGATGGGCCCGGCGAACGAGGTGGCGCCCACCAGGTCGTGCCACACGTTGATGACGTTGGACGAGCTCCAGTGCAGCGGGTTCCAGACCGCGATCGGCGACTCGAACAGCCGGTTGAGCTGGCCCATGGCGATGGCCAGCACGGCGTAGAACGGCACGATGAACAGCAGGACCAGCCAGATGATGCCGGGCGCGGCCAGGGCGATCCAGAAGCCGCGCCCGTGGCTGCTGCTGTTCGGCTTCCTGGCCGGTCGGCCTGCTGTCGCTACTGCGTGCCATCGTCGGGTGCCCCTCAGATTCCGTTGCTCACCACGAGCCAGGCCTGCTGCCAGAGCGCGTCCGCGTCCACCGGCAGCTGCAGCTCGCCGACCCCGCGCCGGAAGTAGGACGGCAGGACCACCGTGGATATCAGGCTCGGCGGCAGGATCTTCTCCTTCACCAGCCGCTGCGGCGTGACCTCGTTCAGCGGCTGCATGTAGCCGTTGAAGCTGATGTTCTCCAGCACGTTCGGCAGGTCTCCAGGTAGTTCGAGGAACAGGTGCGCGAGCACCGGGTTGGTCGCCGCAGCGCAGCACGGTGTTGGTGTCGTTCGCCACCGGGCCCCTGCCGTCGGTGGGGAACCAGTAGCCGACCACGTCCGACCGGCACGCCCTTGGGCATGTAGGAGGCCGCCGCCGCCATGTCCCCCGACCAGGCGTGGTGGATCCAGGTCTCGCCGGTCGGGACCTCGGTGTAGTCGTTGTTGTCGATCCGCACGTTCACCAGGCTCGGACAGCTCCATGCAGGCGACCGCCGGGACAGCGCGATCTGGCGCTGGTCGGTGGTGTTCAGGTCGTAGATGCCCGTTCTTCATCAGCCCGAGGCTGATGCCCTCGCGGTAGTCGTCGAGGATCGCGACCTTGCCCTTGTACTTGGGCTGCCAGGGCATCGCCCACGGGTTCCGCATGGCGTACGGGTTCTCGTGCACCAGGTCCTTACGCCACGCCATGCCCGTGGTGTAGATCGTGTACGGCACCGTGTACTGCCAGCCCCGGTCGTAGAACGGGTTGGTGAAGTCGGGCCAGGCCTGGGCGATGTTGGGGATGTAGCTGTGGTTCAGCGGCTGGATCAGCTTCGACTCGATCAGCTGGCCGAGGACGTCGACGGTGACGCCCATGAACACGTCGAAGGACGAGCCGCTGCGCAGCTTGGACATCGCCTCGTCCATGGTGTTGAACGTCGTCAGCTGGACCTTGCAGTTGTACTTCTTGGCGAAGCTGTTGAGGCAGGCCTGGTTGACGTAAGCGACCCAGTTGTAGATCTGCAGGGTGGCGCCGGTCTCCGGCGGCAGGCCGCTCCTGATCGGCTGGTTGTCCGGGAAGAGCGGCCAGGTCACCGGGTTGTCCGGGCCGGGGCAGCGGGACCGTGCCGCTGCCGGCCAGCGCGGGTGCGCACGCCTCGAGCAGCGAGCCGCCGCCCAGCGCCGGCCAGCCCGGCCGGCCGCTGCGGCGCAGGAACCCGCGCCGCGACATCAGCGGGCGCGGGGGCGCCGTCCTCGTCCAGCCCTCACGCGGGTGCGCCACCAGTCACCCCTTCCCTGGCGGTCGGCTGGTCATCAGGGAGACTCAGGCGTCCCCTCTGACTGAACAGTCCGTCAATAACAGGTACTCCTGCGCCGCCCCGGCCGTCGCAAGACTTTCCGGCGAAAACATCTCAGGCGCTGTCCCATCAGCCGCTCGATCGCGCGCGCGCGAACACGCCGAAGTTCGCGACCAGGCGGTCGATGTCCGGCTCATCGTGCTGCACCGAGATGAGCCATTGCTCGATCTTGCCCCAGGGCGGCAGGAAGACGCCACCGTTGTGCTGGAACAGCCAGTGCGCATGGCTGAAGCGGTCGTCGATGCCCAGGAAGCCGCGGTAGTCGCGGACCGGCCGGGCGGAGAACACCACGCAGCCCTTCGCGCCGGCCGACACCACGTGCGCGGGCAGGCCTGCCGCGGCGATCTCCCGCTCGATGCCGGCACGGCCCGCTCCGCGCAGGGCGTCGATCCGCCGGTAGGCCTCGGCGGTCGCGACCTCGCACAGCATCGCCCGGGCAGCGGCCATCGCGAGCGGGTTGCCGTTGAACGTGCCGACCATCTCGTAGTCGCCGGCCGCGACGTGCGCCATCACCTGCGGCGTCCCGCCGATGGCGGCGAC
>CAVYNO010000031.1:0-626878 GCA_963769825.1 uncultured Acidimicrobiales bacterium | reverse complement strand
CCGCTGTTGGCGCAGCGAACCCAGGTGACACGCTGCAGCTCAAGGCGGGCACGTTCTATGACAGCGTCCTCATTGGGCAAGTTGACTCCTCGGGGAACATACTCCCCAAGCCGTTGACCATCCGAGGCGAGGGAGACGATACGGTCATCAAGCCTCCTACTACTTCCACCAACCCTGCAACGGCTCGGGTGCGGTCGAGGGACTGTGCGTCGCCGGGCAACTCGACTCGATGGGCAACCCCGTGTCGTCGAATCCGGTCCACGACGTCCACATTTCGGATCTCCGGATCACCGGATTCTCTGATTCGGGGATCATTGGATTCAATACCGAGGGCCTCGACGTCGAGCACGTGCGCTCGGACCACAACAGCGGCTATGGCATTGCCAGGTTCGTCTCGACGAATTCCCTTTTCGCCCACAACTCAGTCTCGTTCAACGGTGAGGCGGGTCTTTACATGGGCGACTCTCCAATGCCAACAGCGTCGTCAAGGACAATACGGCTGACCACAATGGGTTCGGGATCTTCCTTCGTGACAGCACCAAAATCTTGGCCGAGGGCAACAACTCGTGGGGCAAATTCGTCGGCATCCTGGCCCTCAACAGCGGCCATGGAGCGACTGGGTCTACCGGTGCCGGATTCCACACGATCGAGAACAACACAGTCACGGCCAACAACCAGGCGTGTCCTAGCTCCACCGACGGGCCACCCACCTCAGGGATAGGTATCGCCCTGGTCGGTGCCCTGGGGACCAAGGTCATCGACAACGAAGTGTCGGGCAACAAGGCCGGTGGCCCGAGCTTGGCCTCTGGCGGGGTCGTCATTCACAGCGGGGGTCCGGGCGCCTCCCCGGCCAGTAACAATCTTGTCAAGGGCAACAAGCTTGAGGGCAACCAACCAGACATCTTCTGGGACCAGACGGGCACGGGCAATACGGTGGTCCACAACGACTGCGACACGGCGATTCCAAGCAACCTCGGTTGGTGCAGCTGATCGACCGAGGCAATCCCGAGAGCGTCGCAAGGGGTTGGTCAGGGAACCGCCAACGAGGCGTGGTGCTTCGAAAACCGGGGGGTGGCCATGCTCGGTGCGGTTCGCGACTGTCGTCTGTGGGATCGATCATCTGGGGCCGGGAAGTCGCTGAGGCCTACGACGAGACTTACTCGGCGAAGTTCGAGGATTCAGCCCTCGCCCCGACCGTAGAACTCCTCGCTGAGCTTTCACGAGGCGGCCCTGCCTCGAGTTCGCAGTCGGTACCGGACGGGTGGCGCTGCCGCTGAGTGCCCGAGGGGCCACCGTGCAGGGGATCGAGCTTTCGCCCCACATGTTGGAGCAGCTCCGGGCCAAGCCTGGCTCCGATGACGTACAGGTGACCATGGGCGACATGAGGACGACACGCATCGGTAGGACCTTCAGGCTCGTGTACCTGGTGGCGAACACAATCATGAATGTCACCACCCAGGACGAACAGCTCGCGGTCTTCGCCAACGCCGCCGCTCACCTGGCGCCGGGCGGGTGCTTCGTCGTCTCGGTGATCGTCCCGCAGCTCCGCCGGGTCCCGCCAGGAGACACGGCCCGGGTCTTCACCCTCGATCCCGGCCACGTCGGGATCGAGACCTTCGACGACCTCGTGGGGCAGATCGCGTGGTCCCATCACTGGATCGCCGCGCCGGGACGGCTGGTGCGTCACTCGGCGCCCTATCGCTACGTCTGGCCGTCTGAGCTCGACCTGATGGGCAGGCTCACCGGCTTCCGCCTCAGGGACCGCTGGGCGGGCTGGGACCGGACGAACCCTTCACCTCCGACAGCGGCACCAGGTCGCGGTGTTCGAGAAGCCGTCATAGCAGGGCCCCCTTTGCAGGGCCTTCACGGCCTTGGACCGTGGGTCCAACGTGCCCCGATCCCACGATCGGGCACTCCTGGCTCCGGCGCTATGCCCGTGAGGAGGATGGCCGGTCGGGCCGACCGGGCCTCCGTGCCCGAGACATGTCCCCATCGGGTGCCTCCGGTGGTCAACGTCCGCGTCGTCGGGCAGTGCCGGGCCCTGTGGGTACCGAAACGTCATCCGGACCCATTGGCCCGGCCATTCGCATGCGTGATCGGGGCGACGAGGATGGAGCGGCACGTCCCCGCTCTACGTTGCCTTCGTTTCGCTTCAGCTAGTCCGTCTCCTATGTCCTGGACAGGAAGCGCAGGCGATAAAGCCGTCATTCTTTGCCGAGGTCATCGTCTTGCGTCGAAATGTGGCGGCCGGCCCTGCAACCAGCCGAGCGGGACTGACTAAAGTGCGAGTGGCGTGGTACCAGCAAACAGGCAGGTTGCCAGATGGATTTCCGGGACCCTCGGGCAACAACCTCGTCCGTAGCCAAGCGGAGCGATGAGCCGTGCGACGATGCAAAGCATGACCTGCATGGACGCGCCGTAGATCCATACGCGGAATCTCCGGCCCGTTTCGACCCATCTCGTGGCGGCAGGATCCCTATGAAAGGAATGGTGGCTTATGAAATCCATGACATGTACGCAGTTGGGTGGACCATGTGATTTTGTACTCCATGGAAATACCGCTGATGAGCTGATAAAAGCGCAAGACGGACATCTGAAAGAGATGGTCGCCAATGGTGATTCAACACATGAAGGCGCCTTGAAGGAGATGAAGGGAAGGTGGAGAAAGCCCATTTCAGGTATGGGGTGGTACAGAAAGACCAAACGTGATTTCGCTGCACTTCCCGAAGACTGATCGGTATCGTCGAGCGGCTCGGAGAAATGAAGTTGGATGTGGCGTTGTGAGACAGGGCAGTTCACAACCGGCCACGGCCTTGCTCGGAGCACCAGGCAAGAGGCTCGTGTGTATCAGGCGAACTCGGAGACGCCCGGCCACGAAATTTTCTGCGGTATGGGCCGATCTGTGCGCGGCCCGTGGGCGGAATGGACCAGCGCCTACGGTGTGTAGACAAGCAGTACCACTCCGCTCTCGAAACGCTGCAGATTGACGAGATTCAAGCGGGGACTGCCCTTGATCGATTCGAACAGGTGCTGACCCACGCCGACGGCGACTGGGGTAAGGAGCAAATGAACTCGTCGATGAGCCCGTTCTCCATGAGAGGCACATCGAGAAGCCCGTTCCCATACTTGAGGAGATTGCCGGTGATCGCCGTTTCAGATCATCTACGAAGATCGCAACGTCTCCGTCGATCACCCTGGCGTTCCAATCGAGCTCATGGAGAGTGGTGGAGCCACGTACTTAGCAATTGAGTTCATCCGATCGACGAATGGATTGGACGGCATCGCGGTGTAGGCCGCCGCAAGGCCCTCATAGGTCTTTCTTCCCAACAGGAGCGCTTCTGCGCCATCCAGGTTCCGCCAGCGTAGTTGTGGTGCTGTTCGTCCAAGTACGGGAACGCCCATTCTGGGGACCCATCTTCCGCCGAGCGACACATGGTTCATCTCGATTAGCTTGCTCATGAGAGAATCCGAATCCTTTCGTCGGCAACGGTGCGGACCACTGCGTCTGGTCCCTCAAGTGATTCAGAACATCCTGCTTCTCTGTAGCCATCAGAACTCGCGAGCGCCAAGGCTGCCAGGCGTAAATCCGATCGCTGATGTCCTCCCTCATTCTGTCGACGCGGTACCTCGGGTGCTGACGCAGGTCAGACAGGTAACTCATCTACCCAGGGCGACGTGGTCGGTCTCGAACGAGTCCCGTGAACCAGTGCCCCTACTGCGATTTGTTTCCCCCGGTCGACGGGCCTACCTCATGAAGCCGTTTCACTCGGGCTGGGCGGGGGTCCGGTAGCCGACGTGTAGCGATTGAATCCGCGGGCCTGAACGGTTTGTGGACCGTTTCCCACGTTAGTTCCCAGCGGCACCGGCCACCGCATCAGAAGTACACCGACGGGTTTGGCATTCGATGGCTCACTTCGGGAATCCGATTTCGTTCGGTTCGAATGAGGTCGCCGAGGGCTGATATGTTGCCGTCACCGTCGCTCGGACCGCCATTGTTGTCAGCATCCGACTCCCCGCCGTTGCCCTGGGGTATGCCCGAGTTCGTCGGTGGCGGCTTGGTGGTCGGGGCGGCTGGGTGGTCGGTGGCGGCTGGGCGGCCGGTGGCGGCCGGGCGGCCCGTGGCGGAGGCGCCTGGGTGGTCGGGGGCGGAGGCGCCTGGGTGCTCGGGGGTGCAACGACGTGTACCGGGGCAGTGGTCGAGGTGGTCGTGGTCCACGGCGAAGCCTTGTGGTGGGAAGCGTGGGACGCACGGCCCGTGCTGCCGCAGGCTGCCGCAGCCAGAGCAAGGGCACCCAAGGCAGCCAGAGCCTTGGATTCGAGACGTCCCATCAGCTGACCATTCCCCAACCCCTGCCGCCATTTCTGCGACGTCGGAACACCTCGTTGTCGCCATCGGCCTGGCACGCCGTGTTCATTCGGTGGTTGTTCATTGCCATCCTTCTCCGGACCTGTAGGGATTACGGGCGAGCCGGTCCAGGGGATTGTCTGATTCGGAAGATCAAGCGTCGACGCTTTGGCCTCGGAGCCCGCCGCCGGTACTCCGAGCGGGTTCCCCACAGACGCGGTGGCGGTGGCTTGCGGCAAGGCGGCCGGCCTCCAACCCCTCATACCGGTAACCGTCGGTCGCAGCACCGGCATTGGCTTCGCCATCAGGTGTGTCGTCGGCGACGGACTCTTGTTTCGGAGTCGGCCGCGCACAGGCCGATGGTGATCGAGGCGATTCAACCTCCCAAGGGGCGCCGCGATGGGCCGCCTCTCGGCCCTCGGGCCACTTTCAACTACAAAGTCAGAACGTCACCAATCCCTGAGTGGACTTTGATCGTATACAGAGTGGCACTGGTCTGCTGTCCGGACGCTCGGAAGTGTGCACGCCGATCCGCAGTCCGATTCCTCGGAGGTTGCAAGGGATATATCCGGATAACTCCGTCAAGTTGAGGTCCCCAGTCCGATCCCGGTTGAATCGGTGGCGATCCGCGATGGTGTGGGTCCTCAGCGGGCTCACTGCGGTCACCGTGGGCGCGCTGTCCACCCCAGTAAGGACGTCGGGCGCGGCCACCCCGAAGGCAGGATCACCCGTGGTCACCGCCAAGATGACCTCACAATTCGGCACGATTCTGGCCGACGGCAACGGCATCACGCTGTACACGCTGATGAACAACGGCCAACCAGTTCTGTGCACGGGAACCTGCGCTACCATCTGGCCGCCGCTTACCGTTGCGTCGTCGATGACCCCGGTCACTGGGCCGGCTGGGGTCACCGGACTTGCCACCGTGTCGAATGCAAACGGGTCGGCCGTCACATTCCAAGGGGCGCCTCTTTACCGGTTTGCGTTCGACCACACTCCGTCTGATGTCAACGGGGACGGGATCGTCTCCTTCGGTGGGACGTGGCATATGGTGAGCGTCTCGATGTCTTCCACCCCGGCCGCCCTCAACAAGCCGGTCGTGGGCATGGCCGCCACCCCCGACGGCCAGGGCTACTGGCTGGTCGCCTCCGACGGCGGGATCTTCACCTTCGGCGACGCCCGCTTCTACGGGTCGACCGGCGCCATGACCCTCAACAAGCCGATCGTCGGCATGGCCCCACCCCCGACGGCAAGGGCTACTGGCTGGTCGCCTCCGACGGCGGGATCTTCACCTTCGGCGACGCCGTCTTCTACGGCTCGACCGGCGCCATGACCCTCAACAAGCCGATCGTGGGCATGGCCACCACCGCCGACGGCAAGGGCTACTGGCTGGTCGGCCTCCGACGGCGGGATCTTCTCCTTCGGTGACGCCGTCTTCTACGGGTCGACCGGCGCCATGACCCTCAACAAGCCGATCGTGGGCATGGCCACTACCGGCGACGGCAAGGGCTACTGGCTGGTCGCCTCCGACGGCGGCATCTTCTCCTTCGGTGACGCCCTCTTCTACGGGTCGACCGGCGCCATGACCCTCAACAAGCCGATCGTGGGCATGGCCACTACCGGCGACGGCAAGGGCTACTGGCTGGTGGCCTCCGACGGCGGGATCTTCTCCTTCGGTGACGCCGTCTTCTACGGAGCCGCCTGATCGCGAGCGACGGTCCCGGTCCGGTCCGGCGCCCCCTGGATTCGCGAGCCGATGTGTATCGGCGCCCCGAATCAGTTCTTGATGTTGAGGAACTGCTCTGTGAAGTGGAGGAGCTCGGTCCGGAGCGTCGCGTCATCGAGTTCCGCTACGAGAGGATGCGTCACTGCGCCACCGATGGCAGATGCGATCATTGCAGCTCGCACGCGCGCCGTGGCGTCGATCTCTCCGCCGAGCAATACACGGAAAAGGCGTTGCATGAATCGTTGGAACGGTTCATGGTCCGCGAGAAGTCGGACAACTACGGGATCGTGCTGGAGTGCGCTCACCATGCGACGGCGCCCTACGGCGAGGTCGATCACCTGGGTCAGCAGGGTTTCACGTGCAACCGGGCCACGCTCGCCGGCCTCGGCTACGTCCAGCGCTTCTTCGAGCTTCCCCAGCTCGACCTCCACGGTTGCGACCACGATGGCTTCCTTGGTCCTGAACTGGTGGTAGATGGCCGCCTTCGTCACCCCCAGAGCGTCGGCAATCATCTGCAGCGATGTTCCGCTCACACCTTGCTCCGCGAACAAATCGAGCGCAGCCATGACGGTCCGCATCTGAACGGCGCTGTATCTGGGGGACCCCAATTGCTGGGGGGTGACCTGCCCACTGGAACTCATACTCCGACGGTAGCTGAGGGCCTTGCCACGCACTAGCCAATCGGCTATCTTGAGCACTAGTCAATCGGCTAGTGCTTTGCCTCTGGACGCGGTCGGCATCTGAGGTATGCCCTAGGGGTCAGATGCTTGGGGCTCAGCTTCCGATCACGACGACATGTTGATCCCGCACCAATAGACCGTCCCCAGGGAGAACCATGGTGTCAGAACCGGCGAACGACTCGCAGCTGGAGGGGTTCTTGGAGATCCGCAAGCCCGGAGCCCACTTGGAGGAGGAGGTGGTCGCAGACGACTTCGTCCTGATGCTTGGCGTCGACCTCACCAACTTCCCCAAGTTCCCTCGGGTGGACGACAGCGTGACCTACCCGAGGGGAGATCTCGATATCCGCCAGCAACTCGACGTCGACTCTGGCGCCGAGCTCCCCGATTACAGCGGGCCGTACCGGGCGGATCTGCGCTTCACCGATTTCTCAAAGGAAGCCCTGGCGACCAAGTTCCTGCCATGGAGTGAGCTCTACCTACAGACCTGCGTTGACGGGTGGGCCACCGAGGTGGCCAAGCGATACGGCACCGAGGTGATGGCCGAGATCGAATGGACCGCCTGGAACGACCAAATCACCCCTGAGCTCGAGCGCATGAAGAGCGAGTTCCTCCCGGCTGGCGCGGTGTACGAGAATCCCAACGAGCAGGTCAGCGAAGACGACCGGGTCCATACCCGGGTCATCTATACCGGGCTGTTCACACCGGTTCCGAACATGCTCGACCTCTCCAAGGAGCAGCTCGTCACATGGCTGCTTGGGAGTCATGAGTACCTGCTGCAGTGCATCGAGGGGTGGGCCGCTCAGATCGTCGTTCGTTACGGGCTCGACCAAATGTTCGACATCCAGTGGACACTCTGGGGTGAATCGGTTCTTCCAACCGTGAAGAAGCTCAAGGCGGAGCATTTGGGTATTACAGGTAACACTGTCGAAGACTGGATGAAGGATTTGCAGGTGGACGCCACCGCCATGCCAGGCAAAGCCTTCGACCTCTCGTTCGAGATGCCGGAGTCCGACGTCGGCATCATGACGTTCAACCGCTGCGTTGCCGCCGATCAGTGGGAGACAATGGGGCGCCCGGACATTCTCGAGAAGAACTGCCACTCGACGTGTCCGAAGTCGATGATCGAGACGACCAAGATGTACAACCCGAACATGAAGGTCGACATCCTCGCAATCCCTCCCCGCAAGGACCCTGGCGACGTGTGCTGCAAGTGGCGCTTCAGCATGCGGACGGAGGATGATCCCGAGTACGTCCCCGTGACGCTGACCTCGAAGCCCGATCGCTCATCTGGCTGAAGGGCTGCAATCCACCAACAGCCCTGAGCGGACTCGAACCGGTCCCTTTTCCAACGCCAACCAGGTCGAGGGCGGTACGCATAGATCCAGGGCCGTTCGAAGGTTGTTTTCGTCGCTTCCCCCCTGTTCTGGAAACACAGGATCGTGTGAGGAACAAGGGCTTCGCGCTCAACGGCTCGGGGTTCGCGCCTCGGAGTCACCCCGAAGGGACCCTCCGGATAGTCTCAAGGCCATGGCACGCGATGCGTACTGGACAGCCGGGCGAGCTGAACAATAGGACGCCTACGAACGAAGGTCTCGGAACCGAAGCTGTGGTTTGGGACCAGGGCTGCCTCCCGGTGTCGTCGGAGTACTCGAGCGGCGCCCCGGGGTGTTGAGCCCGATAGATCCCTCTCAGGCCCACCCCCGACGCCGGACCGAAAGGAGCGTAGGTGCACGATCTCGTGATCAGTGGGGGCACGATCCTCGACGGTACAGGCGAACCGGCGCGGACGGCGGACGTGGCGGTGAACGGGGACCGCATCGTGGAGGTCGGCCGAGCAACTGGCTCGGCACGCCGCAGGATCGACGCAGACGGCCTTCTCATAACGCCAGGCTTCGTAGACATTCACACACACTTCGACGGCCAGGCAACGTGGGATCCACACCTCACGCCCTCGTGCTGGCACGGAGTGACGACGGTGATCACCGGCAATTGCGGTGTCGGGTTCGCTCCCGTGCGGCCGGACAAGCACCAAGCACTCATCGAGCTCATGGAGGGCGTCGAAGATATCCCCGGAACTGCCTTGTCTGAGGGGATCCGTTGGGACTGGGAGTCGTTTCCCGAATACCTCAACGCGCTCGACAGGTTCCCGAGGTCGTTAGACATCGGCACCCACATTCCCCATGCCGCCGTTCGAGCCTATGTGATGGGCGACCGCGCATTGGGCGACGCCACGAGTGACGACATCGCATCCATGCAACAGATTGTGCGTCAAGGAATCGAGGCCGGTGCGCTCGGGTTCTCCACCGGCCGCACGGCCGGACACCGTGATGCTCGCGGGAACCCGGTCCCCGGAACCTACGCGGCCGAGGTCGAGCTCGAGGCGTTGCTCGGTGGCATGGACGAGAGCGGTCGCGGGGTGTTCCAAGTGGTCCCAGCGGGCGTCGGGGGCGAGATGGCCGGCGACGTGGCGGGTGCGATGGAGTCAGAGCTCGAGTGGCTGTTGCGCCAGGCTGTCCAGACGAACCACCCGATCACCTTTTTGGTCATGGAGCGAGGCGAGGCAGACCACTGGCGGCCGTGGTTTGACGCAGTACACCAGGCCAACGCCCAGGGCGCCCAGCTGCGTCCACAGGTTGGCAATCGTTGCTTCGGTGTCCTCATGGGCCACCAATCGAAGCTCAATCCCTTCCGCCATCGACCATCGTACCGTTCGATCGCTGATCTTCCTCTTGGTGAGCGTGTGGCGCGCCTCCGATCACCCGATTTGCGCGCACGCATCCTTGCCGAGGAACCCGACCACAGTGGCGAGTTCTCGATGGACCAGATCGGACGGCGTGCCTTCGATCTGCTCTTCCCGTTGGGAGACCAGCTCGACTACGAGCCAGCTCCCGGCGACAGCGTTGGCGCCCTCGCCCGCCGAACGAACCGCGACCCCTGGGAGGTCGCCTACGACCTGCTGCTTGAGGGAGACGGTCACGAGTTCCTCCTCCTGCCGCTGCTGAACTACGGCGGAGGCTCCTACGACGGACTGCGCGACATGATGCTCGAACCGTCCAGCGTTCAAGGCCTCGGTGACGGTGGTGCCCACGTCGGATTGGTCTGCGACGCCAGCATGACGACTTACATGCTCACCCACTGGGCACGCGACCGGACACGAGGCCCCAAGTTGGATCTCGAATTCGCGGTGCGACGACTCACGAGTGCACCGGCGCAGCTCTACGGCCTGCACGATCGGGGCGTCATCGCAGCTGGGATGAAAGCGGACCTCAACCTCATCGACTTCGAACAGCTGAGTCTGCTCCGCCCCGAGCAGCTCAACGACCTGCCTGGCGGTGCCGGCCGCCTGATCCAGCGTTCCGAGGGTTATGTGGCCACGCTTGTCAGCGGTGAGGAAATCGCCATCGACGGAGTGCTGACTGAGCAGCGACCGGGCAAGGTGATCCGCGGGCTGCAACCCAGTCGTCGCTGACTCACAGTTTGGTGCCAAGCCCCACGGAGCAGCCATGACCTCGGGATCGTTGAACCGAGCGATTGGCTGGGGTCTGCGGGTTCATCCGCCCGAACCGACTGCGCAGCGCCCGGACGGAGTCCGAGCGGAGCGCAGAGATCGACAGTGACGAGCAGCAGCGGCCATCGGTTGCCATCGGATCCAGTTCCGTTCCAATGGGAAGCGCACGGTTGGGGTCGTCGATGGGCGCAGGCCTGTTGCGTCGTCAGGTGCGTTGTTTCTCGACGTGTTCGGCGTCAGGTGAGCCCCCCATCATTTTCAGCATCGGAAGCCCGCCGGTTCGGAAGAACCGATAGAGCAATCCGGCGGCAACCAGAAGAGCGATGATGTTGAGAATCGTGGTGTAGTTCCAGTGGATTGCGGTCTCGCCAACCTTGGCATTGCGTTCGGTCGGGATCAGGCCGAGACCCCCGAAGATCAGCTGGACTGCGTACCCAGCCAGTACCATCGTCACGTAAAAGCTCCCCAGAATGAACAGCATCATGCGAGTGCCGTAGTACTTCCGGTAGATGAGCAAGATCGGAATGATGATCAGATCCGCAAAGATGAAGGCGCTCACGCCGCCGAAGCTCAGCCCTTCATTCCAGAGCACCCCTGCGAGCGGTACGTTGCCGATCGAGCAAACAAAACTCAGAATGCTGATGATCGGTCCGATGAGCGGACCCCAGATCTTGGACAGCAACGGATGGTCGACGGCGAACAGGTGGTGCCAGAAGCTGTCAGGTACCCAGGCGGCGATCGCCCCGGCGATCAGGAGGCCGAGGACGATGTCTCTGATCACCGCGGCCCACTCCATCACGAAGATATGGGAGATCGAGGTGAGCGCCTGCCTGGAGCGAAGGCGGTGGACCAGGCTGCCCTCCTTGTTGATGGTCATATCCATGGCGGCATGACCTTCCATCGAGCCGGCTAGTCCCTTGTTCGACTGAGCCATCGCCTCCTCGAGGAGTCGCTGGCGTAGGAACAGTCGGAAGATGACAGCGACCAGCACGATCATGATCGGACCGCCGACGAACTCAGCGGCAGTGAACTGCCAACCGATCAGGACGGCCAGAATTATGCCGAGTTCGACCACGAGGTTGGTCGAAGCGATCTCGAAGGCCATGGTGGCGGTGAAGCTGGCGCCTTTTCTGAACAATGAGCGAGCCAGGGCTACGGCGGCGTAAGAGCATGAAGAAGAAGCGATCCCAAACCCGGCTGCAACAGCCAAGGTCCTAGGCCGATCGTCACCCAGCCGTCGAATGATCG
Organism: uncultured Acidimicrobiales bacterium; assembly: GCA_963769825.1. Classification (GTDB taxonomy): domain Bacteria; phylum Actinomycetota; class Acidimicrobiia; order Acidimicrobiales; family RAAP-2; genus Bog-756. Next base: position 615,371 of record CAVYNO010000031.1, on the reverse strand, counting down.
TGCTGCGTCGGACCACAGCTTGAACGACCGCAGATAGGGAGAATCCCAGGATCAGGGCCCAGAGAATCTCCCAGGTCATCGAGCCACTTGTGGTCAAGGCGTGACCGATGGCGTGAAGGAATTTCAAGACCGCACCAATCTGGCGATCGCAGCCGATGCCTCGTTGATCTTGGTTCGTGCTCCATTACCACCAGACTCGGCTGCTTCGACCACGCAGTGGGCCAGGTGATCGTCGAGTAGCTCGAGAGCTACCGACTGCAGGGCCTTGGTCACCGCGGAAACCTGCTCGAGGACATTGATGCAGTAGCGATCCTCGTCGACCATTCGCTGCAGGCCACGGACCTGCCCTTCGATGCGACGAAGCCGCTTCTGTATCGCCCCTTTGTCGGATGCATAGCCAGGGGTGGATTGCGCGGTAGGAGTCATCCCTCTATTATACCCCCCTGAGGTATAGAAGCAGAGTCGCCGGCCTGAAGGAGTGCGCCGTCATGCAGGAGGACCGAATACTCGTGCAGCTGGACAAGATGATCAGCTCGGGCCGGGTGACGGAGGCGGAGGCCCAACGCTTGCGCGCAACCCAGGGGACGCCCCAATTCGAAGACGCCGCTCGTGACATACGGATTCGGCATGCCTGTGAAGGACTTGACGAGGCGGTCGCTGAGAATCGGATGAGTCGTCAGGAAGCAGACCGACATCTCCAAAGCCTGAGACAGGGTGACCATCCCAAAGGGCTGAGAGCTCGTCTACGTAGGCGCAAGAAATCAAAGCACAGCTGACGGCCTCTCGTCGTAGCGGACTCGAGCCAACCTGCGTCATCATTGTCGCCACGCCAGGTCAAGCTTTCTGCAGGAGCTAGTTGGCCTTTGGGGTATTGTTCGTTGCCGACAATGGCCCCTTTTGCATACATCCAGATCCGGCCGGCTCACATCAGTGAGGAGCTCGACGGCTGCCGCCTCAGCTGTCGGCGACTACCAGTCGGAGACCTGCATCCAGCTCGTCCATCTGTCGAAGGTCCCCGTAGCGTTTGTCCCACGCGCCCGAAACCAGGTCGGCCTGAAGTCGTCGAAGGCCTTGCCTGACTGCGTCTTGGCCGATGACTGAGAAACCAGAAGTGGATCGGCGCACGCGTGGGTCGAGATAAGCCTCAGGCCGTCCCCAATAGGCCATGATGAACCCGTCGGTGCAGTCCCAAGGCACAGGGACGGTCATGATGTCAGTTGCGCCAATTCCTTCAGCGACCTCGGCGACGCAGAATCCAGGGCGCCGCTCGTCGAGTTTGGCGATCTCAGGCACGTAGTCCGACACAATCCAGAGCTGGTTGTGGATCGCCGGCTCGTAGGTGAGTACTACGCGGCGTGCTGCCACACGACGGAGCTCTGCGTAGCCGGCTTGCCGATCCGACCAATGATGGACCGTCAGTACGGCCATGACGGCATCAAACGATTCGTGACCGAAGGGAAGAGCCTCGGCTGCGCCACGAACCGCGGGTCCGGCATCACCGGGACGTTGGGTGAGCATGGTCACCGCCGGGTCGATTGCGATCACAGCTCGGTCATCGGGCTCGTAGGAGCCGGTCCCGGCCCCGACATTGAGCACCGATCGCGCATCTCCGAGTGCAGTGAGGACACGATCTGCGAGCCGGGGATCAGGCTGGCGACGACGTGCATAGCCGCTGCCGATCTGGTCATAGGTGTGTCGGAGCGGCTTTCCGTATCCGCCCGCCGTCACAATTGGCTCGCCGTCAGTGCGGCCGCCCCAACAGACCGTCTGCACGCGAGTCGGTCGAACAGGTTCGCTATTCCCAAGTGGTGTTCCATCGCCCGGTGCTCCTACGTGCTCTGCGAAACAGTACGAGACGGCCGATGAAGACAGCAACGGTTGCAGCCGCATCCACCCTCCTGTCCGCATCTGAATCGGCCCGAACCGGCGAGTCGGCACAGCGTGTGACCCGGTCAATGGGCCTGGACCGGGCCCCGAGCGGTTCGGCCGTACGGAGGGGCGTTCCCGACCCGGCGGCGGGACCATGGGGTTTTCCTGCTCTGAACAGGCTCTGGAGGGGGGCGGAAGAAATTCCGATCACGACGCCGGCGACCCATCCCAATCCGAGCGAGTTACGGAATCCCTCTGGGGCGGGATACGCCCCGCTTGGGGTTGGGAGGAATTCGATGAGTTTCGACCAGAGTCTTCGTCCTAGCTGTCATGGTGGCCATTTCCGGGAGGAGTGACGATGACGGATCTCAAGAGTCCTGCGCTGGCCGATCTCGGGTTCTTGGTCGGCAACTGGGACATGGCACTGTCAAGGGCGTCGTTCCTCTCTGACCCGAATCAGGTGCTACACGGCCGTGTCGAGATAGAGCCGATCGAAGGTGGAGCGTTCCTGGCCATACGCCAGGTCGCTGACGCCTCCGGACCGCCGCTGGCGACGTGGGTGATCGGTCGAGACGCCGCCGCGCCGGGCTACACGGTCCTCTACGGTGACAGCCGTCACGTGTCGCGCGTCTACTCCATGAGCTTCGACGCCAAGGTGTGGCGACTGTGGCGAGAAGATCCGGAGTTCTCGCAGAGATTCGAGGCGACGGTCAATTCGGATGGCAGCTCGATCGGCGGTCGATGGGAGAAGCGATCGGCAAATGGCAGCTGGGAGCACGACTTCGAGGTCGTCTACTCGCGGGCCGAAGACCCGTCCGGCCTTTGAACCGCCGATGTCGCCATGGCAACGTACATGGATCGGGCGGGGTCGACCTCGATGCCGCGACGTCTAGAAGGGGCCGGACAATTCGCCCAAGGCGTCGGTGAGCTTGAGGTTCTCCGCATAGTCGACCGGGCAGGCGATGACCGAGACGGTGTCGGCGGCGAGCGCCTCGGTGAGCATGGGCAGGAGGTCACCCGCTGATTGCACCTGATACCCCCGGGCCCCGAAGCTTTCGGCGTACGCCACGAAATCGGGGTTCGAGAATGCGATAGCGACGTCGTGGCCAAGTTCCAGGTCCATCTTCCACTTGATCAACCCATAGGCCTCGTCCTGCCAGATCAGCACCGTCAGCGGGATCCGTTCTCGCATGGCCGTCTCGAGCTCCTGGGAATTCATGAGAAAGGCCCCATCGCCCACGGCGGCCAGCACCCGGCATTCGGGCATTGCCAACTTGGCACCGATGGCTCCGGGCAGGGCGAAAGCCATGGTCGACAGCCCATTGGAGATCAGGCAGGTGTTGGGCTGGTACGTCGGGAACAGCCGAGCCATCCACATCTTCAGGGCCCCTGTGTCGGCGAGGACGATGTCCGAACGATCAAGTGCGGCGCGAGTGTCAAAGACGATCCGCTGTGGCCGGAGCGGGAACCCGTCGTCGGTTCCTCCGAGAGCCAGCTCGTCGGCCAGGAGCTGCCGAATCCTCTCCCCGCTCGCTCCGGGCTGGAACCGCCGAGAGGTGGCACCAGCCAGGGCATCGAGGGTCCGGCCGATGTCGGCCTGCACGCCGACCTCGACGTCATAGTGGGCGTCCACCTCGGCGAGTGAACGACTGAGATGGAGGATTCGCTTGTTGCCATCTGGATTGATCCGCACCGGGTCGAATTCCTGGAGTTCATATCCGACACTCACGATCACATCCGCCTCGTCGAAACCGAAGTTGACGTAGTCATGGCTCATGAAGCCCACGGCACCGAGCGCATGGGGGTGATCGTCGGGGAACACGCCCTTCGCGTGGAAGGTCGTGGCGACCGGTAGTCCCAGCTCCTCGGAAAAACGAAGCAACGCCGGAGCGGCATCGGTGCGGGCCGCTCCGTGTCCGGCAAGCACGATAGGCCGCCGACAACTGTCGAGCACAGCGGCGGCGCGCTCGATCTGGGACGGCGAGGGCTCGTTGGGCCGGGGAACATTGATATCGAGTGGAACCAGCTCGGCGGAGACGGGCTGTGCCTCTATGTCCTCGGGCACGGCCAGATACACGGCGCCGGGCCGCTCGCTTTGGGCCAGCTTGAAGGCCTTGCGGACCATCTCGGGGACTGCCTCGGGGCTGAGGACCAGGTCCGCCCATTTGGTCACCGGAGAGAACATCGACACCAGGTCGACACTCTGGTGGGACTCTTTGTAGATGCGGTTCAAACCGACCTGCGCCGAGAAGGCGACCACCGGTGTGCTGTTGGTGGTGGCATCGGCCGTGCCCAGGAGGAGATTGATGGCACCCGGCCCCAACGTCGCCGAACACACACCGGCCCGACCGGTCAAGCGTCCGAAGATCTCCGCCATGAACGACGCGGCCTGCTCGTGGCGGACCAAGACATAGCGGATCGACGAGCGAGCCAGGGCATCAGTGAAATGGATGTTCTCTTCACCCGGAATGCCGAACACGCATGTGACGCCCTCGTGCTCGAGACAGCGCACGAGCAGATCAGCGACGCAGCTTCCGTCCGCAGCCACCGTTCCAGTTGATCGCTTGGTGTGTTCAGCCCGTTGTCATCGGTTGCATCTTGATCACAGCGAACACCGCACCGTCCGGGTCGGACAGAACCGAAAAGCGTCCGGGAGGGATATCGGTCGGGGGTACCAGCGCAGTTGCTCCAAGTTCGGTCGCCTTGGACACCGAGGCGTCGGTGTCGTCGACGGCGAAATAGACAAGCCAATGTGCGGGAACCTCGGCTGGGACCATATCGGGCATGGTCATCATTCCGCCCAGTGACTTGTCACCGATCTTCCACTCGGTGTAGCTCATCCCTTCCATGTCGAGGTCGTTCGGTTCCCACCCGAACACCTTGGTGTAGAAGGACTTTGCCGCGGGGACGTCTCGGGTGTTCAGCTCGTTCCAGGCGAAGGCTCCGGGCTCGTTGGCCAGTTCGGCTCCCTGGAAGGTCTTCGGCTGCCAGATGCCGATCGCCGCGCCCGTCGGGTCGGCGAATACCGCCATGCGTCCGATGTCTGCAACGTCCATGGGCTCGACGAACACCGTGGCCCCCGCCTTCTTGGCCAGGTCGACCGTCGCGTCAGCGTCGTCAACCGACACATAGGAGACCCAGGCACTGGGCTGGTCCTCCGTCATGGCCTTCATGTTGCCGGCCACCGTCTTACCCCCCTTGCGCATAAGGGTGTAGTGGCCCATCTCCTCACCCTGGTCATCGGCTTCCCAGCCGAAGAGCGTCCCGTAGAAGGAATTGGAGGCTTCGAGGTCCTTGGTCGCGTGATCGACCCAGGACGGGGTGCCGGCGGGGTACGAAGTGAACTCAGGCATCTGCGTCTCCTCCTGGTGGGTAAGTGATGACCTCCCCTGTCGGGACGGAGCTTAGTGACGTTCTCGCCCGTGCCGCCCCTGAGAACCGCCGGACTCAAAGGCCCGCCAACACCAGGCCGGTTGGGCATCTCGAGCTGCCCGACTTCGATGTGCCGGGGAGGGGACAACCCTCCGCGGGATGGTGCGTCGACAGCTGCCGGGTCGAGAAGAGCTGCCGGGTCGTGCCGCGGCTGCCTTGGGTTCGGATGCGACTGCGAGCCGTCGCCTCGACGAGCGCCTCTCGGTCGACGGGCCACTGCGTCACCCACAATCATCCCGAAAGTGCGTGTCGAACCATCGGAAGCTCGTGTCGTCGGCCGTTATTCAGTTGACACTTACGTAAGAAGAGACTAACGTACTACGTGTGGATGCCGCGCTCAAAGCATTGGCCGAACCACGGCGTCGGGAGATCCTGCGACTGGTCTGGTCAGAAGAGCTTCCGGCCACCGTCATCGCCGGACACTTCCAACAAGTCACTCGATCGGCCATCTCTCAGCACCTTGGGGTCCTGCGCGAGGCGGGTCTGGTGAGCGAGCGACGGGATGGGACGCGTCGGCTCTATCGCGCCGATCGAGCCGAGATGACACGACTACGCACCTTCCTCGACGACTATTGGACTGACGGTCTCGAGCGTCTTCGGGACGCCGCCGAGGCCGCCCAGAGAAGAAAGGACAGCAGCCATGGCTGAACTCGTACGGGAGCTGCTCATCGACGCCAGTCCGGAGACGGTGTTCGAGTTCCTTACCGTCCCCGACAAGCACACCGAATGGATGGGCACCGAGGTGGAACTCGATCCGCACCCAGGCGGCATCTACAAGGTGGTCGTCGGGGGCCGTCATGAGTCCAGGGGTGAATTCGTCGAGGTGGTGCCATGCGAGAGGGTGGCGTTCACCTTCGGATGGGACGAGCCCGGCCACCCGATTCCAGCCGGGTCGACTCGAATCGACATCACGCTGGCTGCCGAAGGGACGAAGACTCGCGTCCGCTTGATCCACAGCGGCCTACCCGCCGACGCCGTGGACGATCACACCAAAGGTTGGGATCACTACCTCGATCGTCTGTCCCAGGTCTCGATCGGCCGCACGGTCGGGCCGGACGTCCTGGGGGATGAGCCCGAGGGAGGGAATGAGGCCGACTCGCCCAGGTGATCGGCGGACGCCAACCACTCGCAACAAGGTTCATCACCAACCCAGAGGCGAAGGAGGACACATCGCAATGGACACACCCCCGGTCGTATCGCTGCAGCAGTGGGAGGCCGCCCGCCAGCAATTGCTGGTGAAGGAGAAGGAGTTGACGCGAGCCCGTGACGCACTGGCCGCCGAGCGTCGACGAATGCCGTGGCTAGCCGTGGACAAGGAGTACGAGTTCGAGGGACCTTCGGGCAAGGCGAGCCTGCACGACCTGTTCGAAGGCCGCCGCCAGCTGATCGTCTACCGAGCCTTCTTCGAGCCCGGCGTGACCGGCTGGCCCGAGCATGCCTGCCCGGGCTGCTCCCTCGTGGCCGACCAGGTCGCCCATGTCGCGCATCTCAATGCTCGTGACACCACACTTGCGTTCGCCTCGCGTGCCCCGCAGGCGGATATCGAGCGCGTGAAGGCCCGGATGGGCTGGGAGATGCCGTGGTACACCATGATCGACGGCTTCGATACCGACTTCGGTGTGGATGAATGGCACGGGACGAACACGTTCATCCGGGATGGCGACAGTGTGTTCCGCACCTACTTCATCAACGACCGCGGTGACGAGGCGATGGGGAGCACCTGGAGCTACCTCGACCTGACTGCGCTCGGCCGCCAGGAGAATTGGGAGGACTCGCCGGAGGGCTATCCGCAGACGGGGCCCTACGAGTGGTGGAACTGGCATGACGAGTACGCCAAGGCCTAGGCATCCGGGTCGGTCGGATCCGCTCGCTGAGCGTCGGAGCGGGCTCTCGCGGCCCCCGATGAGTCATCACGATCAGCCTCGGCACCCCCGTGTTCCGCTGCCTCCCGCCTTTGGACCGCGGCTTCTTGATCTCGAAGGATCATCTCGGACGCCGCGAGGGTCAGGTCCTCCGGACGGGGTCCCTCCCAATCGAGATACCAGTGCCTGTTCAGGGTCGCGAGCCACGATTCGCCCGCAGGGACGAGGCCGAACCGGGAGATAGTCCGCTGCCGGCCGACCAGATCGGAATAGAGCACCTCGACCATGATGGATTGGCCTGTCTCGATCCTGTCGACGACGGCGGCGCGCAGCTGGTCGTCCGGGTTGCGCAGCGCCCCTTGCCACATGCCGATGTCACCGGCAGGAACGTACAGGTCCCGCGATTGGAGGCGGAGGTCCTCCAGCGGGACGTGCGTCGGGAAGTCGCGTGATGAACCCGCCCCTGGCCTGACCGACCAGCCCTGGCAAACGGCGATCCCACTGCCGACATTCCTGAGGCTGATGGCGAGATACACGGAGCCGTCGGTGTGCTGCACGGCGGCGTGACCACCCGTGGCCGTCACCCAATTGCCCTCCAGGAACATGATCTTCTGCGTCGGATCGTCGAAGCGGGAGGGGGCCAGGAGAGGTCGTCGTTGCTCTTGTAGCGCTGCTTCGGCGATCCGCGCCGACCGGTTGGAAGATCGAACTGCCGCGAACGTGGCGAAACCCAACACCAACGTGCCGCCCGCAGTGGCCAAGGAAGAGATCGTCGACCAGTTGACGCTGAGGAATACCATCAGTCGCTAGTCTGGCAGCGCATTTCGACCCGATGCGTCGAGGTCATAATCGGGACTGGCCGGAGAATGGCTGGTGGCTCTCGTGACCCCACGACTCGACCGTCCTCACGGTCGGGGATGGGCGGCGCCGTTGGGAACCTGGCGCATAGGGGCGTTTGCCCTTCAGGTCTTGGTCGATGAATCCTTGGCCGGTCCGTCGTCTGATCCTCAAGATCAGCGAGGGGAGGATGTCCAAGATGGGTGAGCCGCATGACTTCGGGTACGCGGTCGGGCGCCTATGAGAAAATAGCCAGGTGTTCTCGCTCCGATTTGCCATGAGATCGGCATCCGATGATCCGGAGGACCGGGCGGCACTCTACGGCGCAGCGGTGGATATGTGTTCTTGGGCCGAAACTCGCGGCGCGGTGACGGCTGTGTTGAGCCAACACCACGGCGTCGACGACGGGTACCTCCCCTCTCCGCTCACGCTTGCGGCGGCGATAGCCGCCCGGACCGTCACCCTTCCGATCACGATTGCCGCCTTACTCATTGCCCACTACGAGCCGGTCAAACTGGCTGAGGACATGGCGGTCCTCGATCTCATCAGTCGGGGTCGAACGAGCTATGTGATCGGCATTGGTTATCGTCAAGAGGAGTTCGATCTCTTCGGAGTGGACCGGAAGCAACGGGCGCAGCTGGTGGAGGACCGGATAGGGATCATCCGGGGACTGCTGGCCGGTCGTCCGGTTGAGGTTGAGGGTCGAACGGTGAGAACGACTCCGGCGCCCTTTACGCCGGGCGGGCCGCTGCTTGCCTACGGAGGCGGCACCGAGGCCGCAGCTCGACGCGCAGGACGTCTTGGAATGCTGTTCATCGCGGAGACCCAGAACAATGCGCTGGAGACCGCCTATCGGGACGAAGCGGCTCGCGTCGGCGCAACCCCGCAGGGATGTGTCTTCCCATCACCTGGAACTCCATTGACGGTCTTCGTCTCCGAGGACCCCGAGCGGTCCTGGGAGGAGATCGGTGAATATTTGCTCCACGATGCGATGAGCTACGGCGAATGGAATGCTCACCGGTCGGGGATCGCCTCGATCTCGTCGGCGACCTCGGTCGCCGCGTTGCACGCCGAAAAGGGTGCTTACCAGATCATCACGCCCGACGAGGCCCGTTCCATCGTCGAAGCCGGCGGTGTGCTTGCGCTGCAACCCCTGGTGGGAGGCCTTCCTCCTGACCGCGCCTGGGGTTATCTCGAGGCCGCCGCGGCTGCATGCAGCGCAACCTGACCGTTCAAGAGCCCGGATGGCGAGCATCAGGCGGCTTGGATCCCGATAGACGTTCCATGCGGATGCAAACAGGTCCAGGACCGTTCGAGGGCGTGCAATCGGCTGTGGGGCGATGAACGGCGGCCGGCTCTGATTGACCGGACTCTTGCACCGCAAGATAGTGTCCACTAGCATGTCTCGCATGGTAGAGAGCGGAGGACGCAGAACCCAACTGCTCCGCGGTGTGCTGGACCTGTGCCTGTTGGCGGTGATGGGAGAAGGCCCTGCCTACGGCTATGAGATGACCAAGCGGCTCGGGGCGCGGGGCCTCTCCATCGTCGGAGAGGGCTCGATCTACCCCTTGCTGGGCCGGCTCGAGAGGGACGGCCTGGTGGACACGCATCGGGCCACCAGCAACGGAGGTCCGCCGCGCAAGTACTACAGCCTCTCACGCCAGGGCGAGCGGGCCTTGACGCGGGGGATCTCCGAATGGCAGGCGACTCGAGACGCGGTCGACGCCGTACTGGGTCTCGTCAAAGCGGAGGTGGACTCATGAGCCAGTTCGTGCACGAATGCCGAAAGGAGTGGAAGCGACTGGGCGTGCCGGAGGCCGTCTCCAACGAGATGGCGGCAGATTTGGAGGCCGATCTGGCCGAAGCCGAAGCTGAGGGAGCCTCGCCTGAGGAGGTCCTTGGCAACGGTGTCTTCGATGCTCGGTCATTCGCCGCCTCTTGGGCCACGGCCCGGGGCGTCGTGGGCCCCGGTCCCCGTGTGCTCGGGTCGATGCGCCGCCCGCCCTGGACGGTGGCCGTGAGCGCCATGGCCTCCTTGTTGGCCCTGGTGGCAGGGTTTGTACTTCTCGTCGGTCGTCAAGGGGCGTCGATGGCGGAAGCTGCGGTCCGGCGTTCCATGTACCTGCCGGGCCAGGGTCCGGGCCCTGGTGGCGGCCCCGGCCGATTCACGATCGTGGGACCTCTGCCCGGTCACCTGATGTACCTGGACAGGACGCTTCAGCCCCTCGGCTGGGTCTTGTTCGCAGCCGGCCTCGCGGGACTAGGTCTCACGTTCTGGCTGTGGAGATCGTGGTCAGCTGGCAGGCCGTCGTCGGGCTTCGACGAGGACGTTCGACTGCCCAGCTATCTGTGACACGAACAGGTTGCGAGCCATGCGGGCCCGAGGGCGGCTTGAACGGGGCGCCAGCGGTGGGACTCCAAGTGCCGCGGCCGATTGTCTTCTGTGAGGCTGCGTCGACCCGGCATTCGGTGGCTGCTTCCCGAGGTACCGATGTTTCGGCCCCACTTCGGAGTGTGAACGATGGCGGCGAGCTCGGCCATGGGCCTCAGCGCAGATTGTGGCAGACGGAGCACTCCGCGTCAGGCGCGGTCCGGGCGATTGATGCCTACAGCGGTGAAATTCGAGATTCACCCTTGGCATGGCCAATCGCGCTGCACTACCTTCGCCTGCGGGTAGGAGGCGCAGTCAATGGGGATGGGGAAGCAGCAACTGAGGTGGACGCTGTGCGTCGTGTTCGCGGTGATGCTCGTCGCGATCAGCGTGTTCGTTTGGCCCGCGTTCCGGGCAGGTGCATCGCCATCGGACACACCGATACCGGTTACTCCCTACAGCGGGTTCGACCCCAGTCTGGCCCGGGCGCCGTATGTGACGGACTTGACTCAGACGTCCGCGTACGTGAACTGGGCCACGACATCAGGCACTCCGGGGTCGGTCCAGTTCGCACCCACCACCAACGGGTTCTGCCCCACGCAAACGACGACCTGGTCGTCGGCGGCGGTCGGCGCCCCGTCGTCACTGCCGGGTCCGGTCAATCCGACATCGCCTGCCGGCAACATGACCAGCAACACCTTCACGGTAGGGGCGACGACTGAGCACCAGTGGTCGGTGCCGCTCACCGGCCTGACGCCGGGCACTCAGTACTGCTACGCCGTGTTTTCGAGCGACGCCAGCGGGGCCGTCGACCTGCTCCCCCCGTCGCAACCGGACCAGATGTTCACCACCCTGGAGCCGGCCGGATCGACCAAGGCGCTGACGTTCGACGTCGTCGACGACTCGGCCGAGACGTACTACGCCACCGGCGCGAGCTTTCCCGGCAACCTCAACACCTATCAGGCCGCGCTCGACAAGTTGATCGGTTCCTCCGGGGCACGCTTTGCCATCCTGGCCGGCGACACCGCCTACAACAACGGGGACCAGAACAACTTCGGCGACCTCCAGCAGACCGGGGTCGAGGTCAGTGACTTCTTCGGCCCGTCCTACTGGCCGGAGACCGGGGGCATACCGACGTTCAAGGCCAATGGGGACCACGGACTGAACGTGGAGAGCCTGCAGAACTTCCCGACCCCTGACACCGCCGCCTCGTCGAATGGCACCTATGCCTTCGACAGCTACCCGGCCGGGTTCGGTATCTCATCGCCCTTCAACGAGCCCGACCCCTGGTACGCGATCCAGAGCGGCAACGTCCGGGTCTACGTGCTCGACGCCGCGTGGAACGAACAGTTGAATCAGGGGAACTCCACTGGATCGGCCTGCTCGGGCAACAACACTCCCGTTCCGGAGTGCCAGCAGTACGAGATGGACTACAACGAGCACTGGCAGACGACCTCACCCGAATACCAGTGGCTGGCAGCCGATCTGGCCGCCCACCCCGGAGGCGCGAAGTTGGCCGTGTTCCACTACCCGTTCCGCTCGGACACCTCGAGCCAGCCGAGCGACGTCTACCTGGAGAACACGTCGTCCAACCCGAGCCAGGCCACCAGCCTCGAGAGTCTTCTAGCGGCCAATGGCGTGGGCTTTGTCATGGGCGGACACTCCCACAACTACCAGCGATTCGACCCCGGCCAGTCGGGGCAGATCCCCAACTATGTGAGCGGTGGCGGGGGTGGCGTCCTCGAACCGGTCGACGGCGGGTCGGGTTGCGACAACCCCGGAACGAAAAGCCAGTACGCGCTGGGTTGGAGCCCGGGTGCAACCCCACCGAGTGGGAGCGGGTCGAGTTGTGGGGCGGGCGCACCGTCGGCTTCGTCGCTGTCGGCGGCCGACGTCTACAGCTTCCTGCAGGTCACCGTGAGCGGCAATCAAGTCACCGTGTCGCCGACCAACGCCGCGGGCCACACGTTCGATGTGCAGACCTACACGCTCGGTTCCTCTGGCGGCGGAACCCCGACGACTCCGGGGAACGTGAACGCCGGGGCGACGTCTTCCTCGTCCGTACAGGTCACGTGGTCGGCGTCCACGGAGGCCGGGGGGACGGTCAGGTCCTACGACGTCTACCGCAACGGCGCCCAGATCGGCGCCGTCAATGCGCCATCCACCTCCTTCACCGACACCGGTGCGCAACCGGGGATGACCTACACGTACTCGGTCATCGCAGTCGACGCCGCCGGCCACAGGTCAGGCCCGGGGACCTCAGGGCCGGTGACCACGCCCGGCACACCGCCCCCGCCGTCCACCGGGCCCGGCCCGACACCGACGCCATGCATGACGCACCTCCCGGCCGGCTCGGTCGTCGGCTCGGCCGCCCTCGGGGATGGCTCCGGCTACTTCGAGGTCGATGCCGCAGGTGACGTGGCAGCGTTCGGAGCGGCGGCCTGTTCCGGTGCGATGACCGGCACACCGCTCAACAACCCGATCGTCGGCATGGCCGTCGACCCGGCCACACGCGGCTACTGGCTGGTCGCCTCCGACGGGGGAATCTTCTCCTTCAACGCGCCGTTCTTGGGGTCGACCGGTGCCCTTCGCTTGAACAAGCCGATCGTCGGGATGGCGCCGACGCCGAATGGAGCGGGCTACTGGCTGGTGGCCTCTGATGGCGGGATCTTCACCTTCGGCAACGCGCCTTTCTACGGCTCGACGGGAAACATCGCTCTCAACCGGCCGGTGGTCGGGATGGGGGTGGACCAGGCCACCGGTGGCTACTGGATGGTGGCCTCCGACGGGGGCATCTTCTCCTTCAACGCCCCGTTCTACGGGTCGACCGGGGCTATCCGGCTCAACCAACCGGTCGTCGGCATGATCACCGCGCCCGACGGTGGCGGCTACCGCCTGGTCGCGTCGGACGGGGGAGTCTTCTGCTTCAACGAACCGTTCCTGGGCTCCACCGGCAACATCGTCCTGAACAGACCGGTGATCGCCGGTCTCAGCGACGATGCCACCGGCGGCTACTGGTTGACCGCTTCCGACGGCGGCGTCTTCTCCTTCAATGCGCCGTTCCTGGGTTCGGCTGCCTGATCTGATACCCGCTTCGGTCGGTCGACGCCGGCTCGGGGCGCAGCAGTAGGGTCGAGGGCCATATGGCGGATCACTACGCAGAAGCGTTCAGCACCATGCCGGGACGATGCTTCCGGTTTACTCATGCGGGCACCGGACATGCCGAGCACTGTCCGAATCCAGTCGTGTCGACCGGCCGGTTCACCGACGCCAAAGGCACGGCGTGGACGGTGGATGCTTGTGCCGACCACGAGGTCGAGCTGGAGCCGTCAACTTAGTGTGAGCCACCGCGCCCAGGGTGCTCGGGACCTGGCCGGGCCGTTGCCGGATCCGGTCCGGGCCAGTTACGGGTGCCCGGTCGTCTCGACTGGTTCGTCGGGTCCGCCGCGCTCCGAACTCCGCCTCAGGTCGGGTTCGGGACCGGAGCGGTCGGGACGGCCCCGGGGGCACAGGCCCGTGGGTCCCACGGCTGGAGGTTCGAGTTCGTCGGTGTCGGCGCGGCGATCGCCCCCGAGGACGCGGTGGTCGACGCAGCCGGTGGAGGAGTCGAGGCCACCGCGGCGCCCGAGGCCGCCTGGCTCGGAGCGGGCGTGTTGACCGAGAACTGGGTGCCCGTCACTACGGTGACCTGCGCCCCATCGGCGACCTTCGACGGATCGTAGGCCATGATGACCGAACCGGATCATCGACCGGGACACCGACTCGGCCGCCGCCTCGGTGGCGGCATCGCGCGAGCCGTAGTACACGTAGGTTTCGGCGACGTCTCCGACCGGTGTGGTGTCCCCGATTCCGACCGTGTGGTAGCCGAGCGAGGTGAGCGCGGTGGCCGTATCGCTCGCCTGGTTTGAGGCACCCGTGCCGTTCATCACCGAGACGGTCACCGACGAGGGTGCGGGCAGGGGTTGGCCGGTCATCGAGTCGGTGTTCGGGCCGATGCCGAGCACCTGCTCGATCGCCGCCCGATCCTGGGACTGGGCCGGGAACTCGACGTCGCCATAGCTGTAGCCCTGGTAGACCAGGCCCCCTCCGGGCCATTGGGGTCGGTGACCACCTGGACCGGCAGGGTCAACTGGGGGACCGAGTTGACGCCGACCGAGTGGAAGTCCAGGACCAGATTGGCCATGTCGGTGACGGACCACGTCTGGTCGAAGGTGAGGTCGCTCTTCACCGAATTGATCAGGCTGATGTCGGCGATGGGATCGCCGATCCCTGCTTGGCGACCGCACTGCCGAGCACCCGGAGGAACTCGTGGTTGCGGCGGATGCGGGCGAGGTCGCTCTGGGTCTCCTGGGGCCAGGCGTAGGGATCGTTCGGATTCGACTGGGGGGTCTCGTAGCGCAGGTGGCGGGCACGGACGACCTGCAGCGCCTGGGTGCCGTTGAGGTGGACGCACGCGGCCCGCTCGTTGAGCCCGGAGCTGACTGGACCGTTGCCGCTCACGCCGCCACCGGTCGGGCCCCAGTCGAAGACCGAAATCGGGAACGACATGTTGATGCCACCGAGTGCCTGGACGATGTTGGCGAACTGATCGAAGTTGAGCGAAACGGCATGCTGGATCGGGATGCCGAAGTCCTCCTCGATCGCGGCGACCAGCTGGGTGATCCCCTGGAAGAGACCGGCATCGATCTTGTTCGGGCCCGTGCTGCGGGCGTTCGGGATGAAGACGTCGCGTGGGATGGAGAGCAGGGCCAGCCGGTGGTGGGCGGGATCGGCATGCAGGATCATGATGACGTCGCTGTTGACGCCGGTCACTCCTTGGGAGCACAGCCCGTATGCGGGATTTTGCACCTTGAGCGAGCACCGGTCGGTCGACCCCACCATCAGGATGTTCTCGCTGCCGGCCTCTTGCCCGGACGTCAATGTGCCGGTAAGGCCGTGCACTTGGACCCGGTTGAGGTCGTGCGTGAGGTAGTAGACATAGCCGGCGCCGCAACCGAGGATCAGGAGCAGGCCGACGAGGGAGAACACGAGGATTCGCTTGGTCCGGCGTCGGCGTCGGCTGGTCGTCCTCTCCTGACGCCGCCCCCGGCGGGAGGTCGTCCGCTGGATCTCTGCCCCGAGCGCCGCGAGCCCATCGTCCTTGGCTGCCGCTGCCCGCGGCTGGGTTGCTGCCATTTTCTCTCCCAGCGCGCGCAGCCGCCCCTCGCTCGCTGAACCTGTTGCCTTCTTGTTGCGCACTTGGGCGAGCCTCCGTGGCTTCGACTGAAGACCGGACCCTGTCGGATCGCGCGCCGCAGGGACGACAGGGTCGAGGTCGGAAAGAAAATCGTACCGGGGCCGACGAGCCGAAAGAGGTCATCCCAGCCCGGCCACCTCCCATGCGCACCATGGCCGTGGGCTCGATGGGCGGCGACGATGGCCGTGCCATCAGGCACGGCGAGGTGCTATCCAGGAGGATGACCCTCGGTCAGTCCTCCAGGACCTTGAACGCCAATCGCCGTGTCCCCCGAGCTCTGGACAGGGCGATCCAGACCCGAAGCAGCCCGTCGACGACGTCAGCTTCCCCGACCTCACCGAGCCACACCGGCCTGAGCCCCACGTCGGCGATGAGCTGTTCCACGACGACACGAGGTGGTCCGTCAGCACCGCAGAAGACCATGTCGGCTTGCGTACCGCCGACGACCGGATCGTCGAGCAGCTCCCAGCCCAGCGTGTTGAAGACCCTGAAATAGTGAGAACCGGGTGCCGTCGACAGGATCGCCTCGGCGCTGTTCACCACGTCGTGACCGATGTTGTTGGTGGCATCGAGGACGACCTTGGTCTGGATGAGCTTGCCGAGGTCCGCGACAGTGGTGGCCACCGCCGTGCCAGGTACCGCGAACGTGACCACCTCCGCGTTCCTCACCGCGTCCGGGACCGACGTCACGCTCGCCCTGATCTCTTCAGCTTGAGAGCCGAGTGGGTGATCTTCGGGGTGGCGAACCCCGAAGGTGACCTCATGGCCGGCGTTGGCCCATTTGCGCCCCAGCGTCCCACCGATCTTGCCGGCGCCAACGATTCCGATGTTCATGTCATCTCACCTCGACCGCGAATAGATACCGTTGCCCGACTCGTGTCGACCAGGCTAATCAGTGGCACAGTTCCGGCTCTCAGTCGTCGGGGCTCATCCGGCCGTATGACCTCGATCGCAAGTACTCGCGCACGGGTACTTGCCCCTCGCCGCCCAGCTCCTCGAGGACCCGGTAGAGGCCCTCGATAGCCTGGGCACCGACGCGCCGACGAAGTCGACGCTCGACTTCGTCGGCTGCCCTTCGATGAGCCGCCAAGTAGTAGGTAGCACGGGGGGTCGCCAGGACGAGCGTCTCCCTCCCGTCGGACGGGGATGGGTGCAGGGTCACGAATCCGTCGTCACGCAAATTCGCCACGATCTTGCTCGCACCTTGACGGGTGATGCCGAGCTCCCGGCCGAGGCGCGAGATCGTCACATCGTCAGTCCGGGCGCAGAAACGAAGGACCCGGCCGTCCGGGATGCGTCGCCGTCCGAATCCTGCAGCCGCCATCTCCTCGTCCAGTTGTCGCTGGTAGCCCACCCAGGCGCGCCCTAGGGCCCCCCCGAGCCGAAGTGGAGCCCCCTCCGGCTCACCGGATCCCCGTCGTCCGGCGTTCCCAACGGTCCCCCTCCTCGTGGTCACTGCGCTCGCGCCCTAGTATCGGCAACCATGGTTGACAATCTACTCGGCGCGTCCGAGACTCGGGGAATGGCCTACTCCAGGGTGCGGCGCCTTGCGCCGGTTCTTGCCGGTTTTGCGCTCGTGGCGGCGGCGTGCGGGCAGAGCTCGCTGCCCGCCGAGCGAGTATCGGGAGGTCCGACGGGTAGCTACGTGGTGCCGTCGGGCATCCACAAGATCAAGCACGTGGTGGTGATCCAGCAGGAGAACCGCTCGTTCGACACCTACTTCGGCACGTATCCGGGTGCCGATGGAATTCCCATGCAGAACGGGGTGCCGAAGGTGTGCGTCAACGACCCGACGACGGGTCAATGCGTCGCACCGTACGTCGACCATGCGGACGTCAACGGAGGTGGGCCGCACAACGCCTCGAGCGCGGTCGCTGACATCAACGGCGGGCAGATGAACGGCTTCATCGGCCAAGCCGCGTCCGGGCGCAAGGGGTGCTTGGATCCGACTGATCCGGCTTGCAGCAACTCCTCGACTCCGGACGTGATGGGCTACCACGTCGCAAGCGACATCCCCAACTACTGGACCTATGCCAACGATTTCGTCCTGCAGGACCACATGTTCGAGCCCAACGCATCTTGGAGTCTGCCCTCGCACCTGTTCCTCGTCTCGGAATGGTCGGCCTATTGCACCCAGCACGACAACCCCTCGAGCTGCGTCAACGCCCTCGAGACCAGGCCCGCCGAGCGGCCCCAGAACGCACCGGCGGTCTACGGGGGCCAAGCCGGTCCGAAGAACGGCGGCGGCAACCCGAAGCATGCGAACAGGAAGCGGGCGGCGGGCCAACCCGACTACGCCTGGACGGACCTCACGTACCTGCTGCACAAGGACCACGTGAGCTGGGGCTACTACGTGGTGAGCGGGACCGAGCCCGACTGCGAGAACGACGCGGCCGAGACCTGTTCACCGGTGGCCCAGAACTCGAACACGCCGGGCATCTGGAACCCGCTGCCCTGGTTCGACACGGTGCAGGCCGACGGTCAGCTGGGCAACATCAAGGACGTCTCGAGCTTCTACACCGCGGCGAAGGCCGGCACCCTGCCCGCCGTGACGTGGGTCGTTCCCTCGGGTGCCGTCAGTGAGCATCCACCGGCGCCTGTCAGCGCCGGGCAGTCCTACGTCACCAGCCTCATCAACGCCCTGATGAAGAGCCCGGACTGGGATTCGACGGCGATCTTTCTGGCTTGGGACGACTGGGGCGGGTTCTACGACCACGTCGTGCCACCGACCGTCGACGAGAACGGGTACGGCCTCCGCGTGCCGGGCATGGTGATCAGTCCCTATGCCAAGCGCGGGTACGTCGACCACCAAACGCTCAGCTTCGATGCATACGACAAGTTCATCGAGGACGACTTCCTCGGCGGCCAACGCATCAACCCGGCGTCCGACGGCCGGCCCGATCCGCGGCCGAGCGTGCGCGAGAACGAAAAGGTCCTGGGCAACCTCATCGAGGACTTCGACTTCAATCAGGGACCTCGCCCGGCGGTCGTGCTCCCGGTGCATCCCACTACCACCCTCACCGGGAGGGCCTCGACGGCTGCGCCGCCGGCTACCTCGACGGCTGCGCCACCGGCTACCTCTACGGGAGACGATGGTTGATCGTTCGGTGCGATCGGACAGCTGGGCAGCACACGGTCGGCCTGGTTCGATTAGGCGGCTTGACCGCTCACGACTGCATCCGGACGGTTGTCGGCCCACAGGGCGAGCGCTGTCGAATGGTCGGTCTCCTCGTGGTCTAGGCCCGCCCCGTGTCAGGGTTCCCGGAGGATGGCTGCGTCGAGCAGGGGAGAGAGCTCGTCGACCACGACATCGAGGGGAGTCACGTCTCGTCGAATTCGGGACAGAACGATCGCACCTTCGAGCGAGCTGATCATGAGGACGGCCAACTGTGTGGCTCGCATCCCCGGTACGCCTGTCTGCACGAGCGCAGACTCGAGTGGCTCCTGCCAATCGTCGAAGGCCTGGCCGACTACATGGCGAAGATGGTCGCTGTTGGCCGCGACGTCAGCTGCAGCCGCGACGAGTGGACAACCGGCGTCAAACCCCCGGGTGGCGAACTGATCCCGCCAGCGTTCGACGATGCCGGCGAAGAGCCCGGCCGGCGTGGCGGGATCGAGTGAGTCCAGGACCCGCGCTACTCGTAGCCCGGCTGTCTCCCCGCTCCAGAGGAGAGCCTCGGTGACGAGCTGGTCCTTCCCCCCGGGGAAATAGGTCTGCAGCGACCCCCGAGGCCGCCCTGGCGTGGTTCACAACGGCGCGCATTCCCGTTCCGGACACGCCCTGGGTCCTGATGAGCTCGGCGGCACTGCGGACCATCCGTTCCCGCGGACTCGGGCCCGGCTCGAGTCGGCTCCTCGTCATCGGCTGGCGCGGCCTTGACCATGACAGTTGTCATGATTCATACTCCTACAGTATATGACACTTGTCATGACCGGCCAGGGACCCCGGCCGGGCGTCGAACTGGACCTCCGGCCCCTGGTGGCGGAGGAGTCGCCCGAGCTGCTGAAGATGCTGACCCGCTGCTCGAGACGGACGCTCTTCCAGCGCTTCCACGGCTTCAGCAACGGTGTCGCCCATACAGGCCAGCTCGCCTCACGGTCGGACTGCCGCACCGTCGTCTGCTGGTCGGGTGACCGCTGTGTGGGGTTCGGAACCCTGGCCGGACCGGACGGTAACGTCCATGTAGGAGTCCTCGTCGAGGACGTCTGGCAGCGGAGAGGAGTGGGGAGACGGATCCTCTCGGTCCTGGTGGACACAGCCCATGCCGCCCACGTCGATGAGCTCCTGGCCGATGTGCTCGCCGAGGACGGCTTCGTCCTTCCCCTGTTGTCCCAGGCAGGTCGCCTCCACGTGAACCTGGCGTGGGGGGTGTATTCGGTGCGCATCGATCTGCGGGGTCGCTCGGCATCCCCGGTCCGCGTCATGGGAACGTAGCTATGACGCCGACACCACAGCGTGGGTCCGAGCAGCTCTTCGGGATCGAGCTGCCCATCGTCCTAGGCCCCATGTCGGGCGGACCATCGACGCCGCAGCTTGCCGCGGTGGTGTCGAACGCCGGCGGGCTCGGCTCGCTGGGCGAGGGTTACCGGTCCCCGGCCGAGATCCGAGCGGATATCCGAGCGGTCCGCTCCCTGACCGACCGGCCCTTCGCGGTCAACCTGTTCGCTCCCGAGTCCGTCGATGTCGACCCTCGGTCGGTCCAGACCGCGATCGAGGTACTCGCCCCCTACCGACGTGAGCTTGGCCTGCCCCCCCAGGTACCCCCCGAACACCCCGCCGAGGACTTCGGTGCGCAGCTGGAGGCCGTGCTCGAGGAGGGGATCCCCGTCTTCACCTACACCTTCGGGCCCCTGCCCGACCAGGCCGTGGATGCACTGCACCGATCGGGCACCGTCGTCGGTGGCACGGCCACGACGCCGGCCGAGGCGGTAGCTGTTGCCGGGAACGGCGCCGACTTCGTCGTCGCCCAGGGCTCCGAGGCCGGAGGCCATCGAGGGAGCTTCTTGGAGTCGGGCAAGGGCGAAGACCTCATTGGGCTGGTGGCCCTGGTGCCCGCCGTACTCGACGCCGCCGCCTTGCCGGTGGTCGCAGCCGGCGGTATGGCTGACGGTCGGGGCATCGCCGCCGCATTGGTGCTGGGGGCGAGTGCGGCACAGCTCGGCACGGCATTCCTCCTGTGTCCCGAAGCCGGCACGAGCAGCGCTTATCGCCAGGCGCTCGCATCGGCGAACCCGGAGGACACGGTGATCACCCGGGCCTTTTCCGGTCGGCGGGCCCGGGGTATCGCCAACCGTCTGTCCGCCGAGCTCGCCGGGCGGAACGACCTGCCGCCCTATCCGGTGCTCAACGCCATGACGCGGGAATTGCGCCAAGCAGCTGCAGCACGGGGCGATGCCAGCTTCCTGTCGCTCTGGGCCGGGCAAGGAGTCGGTGGCCTTCGATCGGTCCCCGCCGGCGAGCTCGTCGATCGTCTTGCCCAGGAGACGAGTCGTTGTTTCGAGCGACTGGGGGAGTGACTCCCCTGATCGTCCGCGCCGCAGCCGACTGGGTGGGGGTATTGCGATGCCGCTCCTGAATCAGAAGCCGAGCGGCCCTCAGGCCCGCCGGCTGTGGCAATGCCTCGAGCACCTGCACGCGGTGACCTACTTTGACGAACGCTGCCGAGAGGCTCTCACGTCGCTCGGTCTCCGCGGGTTTTGGATGGGATACTTCGGGTCGCGGGCGGCTCCACTGGGACCCGTCGGCCCGGGTGTGGTCGAGGCGCTCTTCTTCAACTTCGCGCCGGCCATGGTGAGGCGCTCGATCCCCGACGCCTGGTCCTACGCGGACCCCTCGAGCATCATCGAGGCCCGAGGAAGGGCCGCGGCCGCCGCGCTCCGGAGCCTCGTTCCGGGCATCGAAGAGATTGCGCTGGCAGCCAATCCTCAGCTCTCAGCCTGTGTCGAATCTGCTCCAGGGTCGGGCCGCCCGCTGTTCTGTGCGAACCGCGACGCCGAGGTGTCCGATGATGCCGTCTCCCGTCTCTGGCAGCTGGCAACGACGCTTCGAGAGCACCGCGGCGACGCGCACGTGGCCGTGCTCGGCGCATCGGTACTCACCGGCTGTGATCCCCACCTCCTTCTGCTCGCCGAGCGTGGCTATCCGCCGAACGTGATGCAGGACAACCGCGGTTGGAGCAGCGAGGAGTGGAGCAACAGCCGAGACGCCCTCGTCGAGCGAAATCTCATCTCGCGTGAAGGCGTCCTGAGTCGGGCCGGGCAGAGCCTCCGGGACGAGATCGAGGCGGCCACCGATCGACTGGCCGCGACGGCGTATGGCCCGATCGGTGAAGCGGGTACCGAGGGTCTGATCGGCCAGCTCCACGGTCCGGCAGCGGTCATTGCCACGTCAGGGGTCATTCCCTATCCTAATCCCATCGGGCTCCCGCCGGTGCGATGACGACGTTCCCAACCGACCCGGATCAGCGATCGTGCACGGTTGCACAGCGGGTCCGACGCGCCTAACCCGTGGCTCGGTCCTGGGCTACTGCATCGAGGGTGCCGTACTCCTCGGAGGTGTCGACCCAGTCCTCGAACTGGATCACGCCGATCTCACCGAAGCGCTGGCGCAGCCACCCGTCTCCGGCATCGAGCAGTCCGAGTTTCTTGCAGTTCGGGACGATCTTCGAGAACAACAGGGCCTGGAACACGTCCTCGTCCGGATTGTGGTGCTCGGTGATGAACTTGATCACCGCCCGGGGGTCGGCGCCCACCCGCTCCCATACTTCTGGGGCATAGAAGCGGTTCCTCAATGCCAGAGCCGCCTCGAAGGCGAACTCCTGGCGGCTCCGGATCTCCTCGTGGGACAAGTCGGCGTAGAACTCCTTGAGTGACAGCACACCGAATGCGACGTGCCGAGCCTCGTCACTCATCACATAGCGCAGGAGCTGCTTGAGGAGCGGCTCGGTGGTGATCGAGTGCATCATCCCGAAGGCAGCCAGGGCGAGGCCCTCGACCATGATCTGCATGCCCAGATAGGTGATGTCCCAGCGGCTGTCTTCGATGATCCGGTCGAGCAACCCACCGAGATTGGGGTTGATCGGGTAGGCCCCGCCCAACTTCTCCTCTATGTACCGGGCGAACACCTCGACGTGGCGGGCCTCGTCCATGACCTGCGTGGCGGCGTAGTACTTGGCGTCGATCCAGGGCACGGTGGCCGTGATGAGGCCGGTGCAGGCCAAAGCCCCTTGCTCCCCGTGGAGGAACTGGGAGAGCAACCAAGTCTGCTGTTCGACTGCGAATCGGCTCCACTCCTTCTTGCCCCAGGCCGCCAGTGGCGAGCTCTCGAGATCGACCAACATGTTGAAGCGGGCGTTGGCGCCGCCAAACTCGGCGGCGAGCCTCTCGTTGTCGACCTCGAGATCCCATGGGAGGTCGGTCTTGCCGTTCCACTGCGAGGTCTTGGCCTTCTCGTAGAGCTTCTCGAGCGCCGTACGGCTCCGCTCGTAGTCCCACGTGAAGAGGACCTCGCTGTGCTGATCGACGGCGTGGACCACCTCGTCGAAAGCGCTGCGGTTGGCGCCGATGATGACGTCAACGTCGTTCACATCGCGGTCCAGCGCAGTCATGTGTCCTCCTCGGTTCGGAATTCGTCGACAAGACGATTGATGAACGACGCCCAGGCGTCGGAGTCGGTATGCGGTAGATCGAGGGCCTGCACCATCATCGAGCCCAGGCCGAGCATCAGGCAGAAGCGGGCGAGCACCGAAGGGTCGACGTCTCCGACGACGTCCCCGGCGGACTGGGCAAGACGGACGAAGTCGGCGAGGAGGTGCTCCTGTCTGGACGCCTCACGTACGAGGACCGCGGCGACCTCGGGGTCACGGCTCGAGGCCAGGATCATCTCGGCCAGGAGCGGGGACGCCGGTGGCCGGTCGTTCAGCTGATCCCCCCGGGCGGCGATGAGGTCCAGGACACCTCCGGGCTGACGGCTGGCCATCAGGTGTGCGAGGTCGGCGGCACTGTGGCGCTCGACCACCGCGGCAAGCAGCTCGGCCTTGGACTCGTAGTAGTTGTAGATCGCCCCGACGCTCAGGTCAGCCGTCTTGGCGATCTGTGCCATCCGTGCTCCCTCGAAGCCTGACCTGGCGAAGACGGTGGCTGCCGCATCGAGCACGCGCTGCCGAGCCTCGTCCCGGCTCAGCCCGGCGATCCGACCCACGCTCTCTATCATAATGAACATTCATTCGTAGACAAGGCCCGACGACGGAGGACATCGTCATCTCCAATACATCGACCACTGTGGATATGAAGAGTCTGTATCATACATAGATGGCTGTCAATAGGAAGACCACGGCGACTCGGCCAGGCCGGCCGGTGCGAGTCACATCCGACTGTTGCGTCTCGCTGATGGAGGCGTCGCTCGGGGAGAAGGACGCAACCAAGCTGGCCGCCGTGTTCGCGGCGCTCGCCGACCCCGCCCGCCTGCGGCTCCTTTCCATCGTTGCCAGCCAGGAGGAGGTGTGCAGCTGCAACCTCGAAGGACCGCTGGCCAAGAGCCAGCCGACGATCTCGCATCACACCAAAGTGCTGGCTGAGGCCGGTCTCATCTCCGGGGAGAAGCGGGGTAGGTGGGTGTGGTGGCGAGTTGTCCCCGAGCAGATGGCCACCCTCCGTCATGTTCTCGGAGAGACCTGACCCCTTCCCGTCAGCGCTGCTCAACCTGGCAGTCGCGGCAAAGACCAAGGACCGCAGAATGATGAGGATCGACATCGAAGCCGAATTCCTTGTTGGCCCGGCGAGCGAGGGTGTTGAACATCGAATCGGAGATCTCGATGGTCGACCCACACTGCTCGCAGACCAGATGCCCATGGGTGCGCGCCGCCAAGTGATAGGTGGATGGTCCATGACCGAGGTGGGTATGCGTAATGACACCGAGACGCTCGAGCTCGTCCAGGTTGCGATAGATCGTTGACTGGTGGATGTCCGGAGCTGCGGTCTGGACCTCCATCGTCAGGTCTTCCGCGGTCAGGTGGTCCGAGCGGTCGAACAGGGCGGCCACCAGTAGGCGCTTGGCGTTCGTGACTCTGCCGCCGTTGGCCCGGACAAGGGCCAGCACGTCCTCGACGTTGGCCAGGGTCACCGTCGCCGGCGTGCCAGTGATCGGAGAACGGCTCACCTGCCCATCATAGGAAGCCGAGGTACCTGCAGCCTTGTCGCTGTTGCAATTGACTTGCGTTAGTGGGTACAGTGCCGGGTGTGGCCGCCCTACTGAGTGCTGCGGACAAGCCGAGCGGCAGCCGTATCAGCCGGATTCGCACCGCCCTGACCAGGGAGGAGTGGGTGAAGGTCGGAGGCATGGCGCTGACCATCATCGGCCTCAACGTCCTCGGCTGGGGGTCGCTCGCCCTGGCCCTCCGAGGGCACCACCAAGTCGGCAAGACGCAGGTATTCGGCTTCGGCACCGGCATCTTGGCCTACACCCTCGGGATGCGCCATGCCTTCGACGCCGATCACATCGCGGCTATCGACAACACGACGCGGAAGTTGATCCAGGACGGGAAACGGCCTCTGAGTGTCGGGTACTTCTTCTCCCTGGGCCACTCGACCGTCGTCTTCGCGCTCGCAGTGATGTTGAACTTCGGTATCCGCTGGCTCGACGGATCCATCCGGAACAACACCGGTGGACTGCATCATTGGACGGGCATCGTCGGCACCTCCATATCGGGCACCTTCTTGTGGCTGATCGGCGTGCTGAACCTGGTCGTTCTGCTCTCGATCGTGAGGGTCACCCGGGAGATGCACCGGGGTCGCTTTGACGACAGGGAGCTCGAACGCCAACTCGACAACCGGGGTCTGATGAACCGCATCCTCGGCGGCTACGCCAAGCGGATCGACACCCCGACCAGGATGTACCCGGTCGGGGTGCTGTTCGGCCTGGGCTTCGACACAGCCACCGAGGTCGGGCTCCTGGTGCTCGCCGGATCGGCCGTCGTGAGCGGCCTGCCCTTCTACGCGGTTCTGTCCCTGCCGATCCTGTTCGCGGCCGGAATGTGCCTGTTCGACACATTCGACGGGTGTTTCATGAACTTCGCCTACGACTGGGCCTTCGCCAACCCGATGCGCAAGATCTACTACAACCTGACGATGACCGGACTGTCCGCATTCATCGCTCTGTTCATCGGCACGATCGAGATCCTCAGCCTCATCGCCGGGGAGGCCGACCTGACCGGTCCGTTCTGGCGGTTCATGCAGACCTTCAACATCAACCGGGCCGGCTTCATGATCGTGGGGATCTTCGTGGCCACCTGGATCGTCGCCTTGGCCATCTGGCACTTCGGTGAGCTCGAGACCAGATGGCCGGCCCGGGCGGTCGAAACAGGTTCCGACCCCGCCGGCGTGGCCGACCCCGCTATGGAGGTCAGGCCGTACCGCTCCGAAGGGGAGGACCGCCTGCTGGTGGGGGACCGTACATAACTGGACAGTTATATAATCAATTAGATATACTGGTCTGGATGTCAGCGTTCGCGGCCCTGGCCGAGCCCCATCGGCGGCAGATTGTGGACCTTCTGGGTGAGCGAGCCCGTTCCGTGAGCGAGCTCGTGACTTCCCTGGGCATCAGCCAACCTGGGACATCGAAGCACCTTCGGGTGCTGCTCGAAGCCGGGCTCGTCGATGTTCGGCCGGACGCGCAGCGTCGTATCTATCAACTGGACTACGGGCCACTGGTCCAGATCGATGAGTGGCTCAGTCCCCACCGGATGATGTGGGAGGCCGCTCTCGACCGGCTCGAACGACATCTCGCCGGTCAGGACGATGACGGATAGTCATTCTGGCCAGGGTGACTTCGGCGAGCTCGAGCGGGCCGACGAGCGGGCGACGGTTCGGTTGATCCGCCGTCTGCCACAGGCTCGCGACGACGTCTGGCGAGCTATCACCGAGCCCGAGCGGTTACGAGCCTGGTTCCCATCGACGATCGGGGGCGAGCGGCGCGTCGGGGCGCCTCTGCACTTCGAGTTCCCACACGGCGAAGCCGAGCCGTTCGAGGGCGAGATGCTGGCCTACGAGCCCCCGGCTCTCTTGAGCCTCCTGTGGGGCGACGAGACACTACGGTTCGAGCTCGAGCCGGACGGTCACGGGACGATCCTCACCTTCACGGCTTCGTTCGAAGAGCTCGGCAAAGCGGCGCGCGACGGGGCCGGGTGGCACGCAGCTCTCGACCTGCTCGCCTGTGAGGTCGCCGGAGTGGCTCCGCCCTGGTCAGCGGCGGATCGTTGGAAGCAGGTTCGGATGGCCTACATCGAGCGCTTCGGACCGGCCGCATCGACGATCGGTCCGCCCGCCGAGTGGGAGGAGGTCCACGGCGGGGTCACCGGCGGTGACGAGGCCGTCCAGGGATGAGGGACCCCTGAACGGCTGAGGCCTTCGTGATCGCCGTCGCCGAGAGCGTGATGGAGCTGTTCCCGGTCCCGAGCCTCGGACATTCGGTGCTGGCGCCGGCCTGGGTCCGGTTGCCCGGCGCCCCCGCCCCCCACGTCTCACCGATCGCTCGACCACGGAGATGGAGTCAAGCTCGAGATGGTGCGATGACGGACTCGCCGTATTGCTCGAGGGCTTCGAGGGCCCGGGCCAACGAATCGCCCGGCACGCTCGTGTGAGCCCAGGTCACACCCAGCCCGCGCAATTCCTCCAGGCCTTCGAGGTGCTCGGACGGCCCGAACGCGCTGCTCCCGGCCGTCCCGCCTTTCGGCGTTCCGAACGCGACGTCGATCTCGGCGCGGTCCCGCCCCGCTTCGTCGACGAACCGCCACAGCTCGTCGAGCATCTGCGCCAGGTCCGCGACCGTCTCCAAGGAAGGCGTCTTGGTCGTCCGCGACATTTCCCGGGGCGCCGGAAACGGAGTCCAACCGTCGGCGTAGCGAGCCACCCGACGGCGCGACTGGCGGCTGTTCCCGCCGATCCACAGGGGTGGTGAGGGACGGGGTTTGGGATTGGCGGCCAGACCGGCGGCGACGATGCCCGTGCCCTCGTAGCTGAATTCGTCATCCGTCCACACGCCCCGCAGCACCTCGACGGCCTGGTCGAAGAGGGCATTGCGCTGCTCGAACTCCACGCCGAGGGCCTTGTACTCGCCCCGCAGGTACCCGGTTGCCACCGCCAAGGTGAATCGCCCTTCGGACAGCATGTCGAGGGTCGCCACCATCTTGGCGACGATCAAGGGATGTCGGTAGGGCAGCACCACGATGTTCGGAATGAAGCGGATCCGCTCGGTGACCGCCGCGCAGAACGAGAGCGTCACGAACGGGTCCAGGGCGTCGTGCCCGCCGCTGTGGAGCCATTTGGCCGTCGGGGCCGGGTGGTCGGTGAACCCGATGCCGTCGAAGCCACTTCGCTCGGCCGTCTGGCAGAACTGCTTGACGGCATTCCTGGTCAGGAGGTCCGGGCTCGAGGGATGCATGATCAACGGATACGTGACCGAGAATTGCACGCCCGGACGCTAACTGGGATCGGCCAGGCCCTTCCACCCGGCGGGGATCGGAAGACGCTGATCGACCCTCCGCCGGTACGGCGGCGATGGCCGATTGCTATCGAGCGGCCGCGGCGCCCTCGGGGCTTCGCGGATCCGACGCGCCCACAAACCGCCGGTTCCGACTCCGGTCCTCGCCGGCTACGGCGATGATCTGCGCGCACCCGACCGACACGGGATCGAACGCGGCGATGGTCTGGACCTGGTGGCCTCGGCCGGCCAGGCCTTCCGCCCAGCCGTTGGGAGCATGGGCCTCGATGCGGACCACGAGGCCATCGCCCCACCACAGGCGGAATGGCCCCGCAGTGCTGGAAGCCAACGCCAGGCGAGGCGCGGCGACGGCGGTGGCCGGATCTTCACCGGCGACCAGCATGCGGGCCATCAGCTGCACGAGTATCTGCGGCTGGACATCCCCTCCCATGGCCCCGGCAAGATGGGAGAGTTGCCCGTCGGTGGTGGTCGCCAGCATCGGGGACAGCGTGTGCGGGGGTCTGCGCCCAGGCCCGAGCTCAGCGGGATGACCAGGCACCAGGTTGAAACCCAGGCCGCGGTTGTGAAGGAAGATCCCGGTCGATCCGGCGATCAGGTGGGACCCGAAGTCGAGGGCATTCGACTGGGTCAACGAGACCCCGAAGCCCTCAGCATCGATGGCGCAGATGTGGGTGGTGTCTCCGTCACCCAGGCGGGCCGCTGCCGCCGGACTGTCGAGCGGCGAGCGGACCACGTCCGGCGGGCATGCCCGGTGCGGGCTGATGCGTTCGGCGGCGGATTGGAGCCGGTCCTCGGCGAGGAGGGCGGAGCCGTCGGCACCATCGAAGAGCACGGTCGGGCGATCGTGACCGGCGGCCCGCGAGGCTTCGGCGATCAGGTGCGGCCACAGAGGATCCGACGGATCCGGACCGAGCCCGGCTCGTTGGGCGATCCACGAGCCGGCCAGGCTGAGATAGCCCTGGGATGGGGGAGGGACCGTCCAGAGGTCGTGATCCCAGACCCGGAGTCTGAGCGGCTGGCACCAGTCGGCATTGTCGGCGGCGAGATCCCCGGCTGAGAACACCCCCTCGCCCAGACGAATCAGCTCCCGTCCGAACTCCCCTTGGTAGAAACCGGCCCGACCGTTTGCGACGAGGGCCTCGAGGGACCGAGCCACGCCTGGGAGCCGTACCCGGTCACCTTGTTGGAGCGGTCCAGCTGGACACAGTTGCTCTGCCCCGGGCCGGTCGCACACGAGGTGGCTGGCGAGCGACAGCAGCAGCGAGGCAGCGAATCCCTCGACGGCCATCTCGATGGCGGGGGCGAGGACCCGGTCCAGCGGGAGGCGCCCGAAGCGGGCATGAAGGGCCAGCCAACCATCGAC
Source organism: uncultured Acidimicrobiales bacterium (assembly GCA_963769825.1). Lineage (GTDB taxonomy): Bacteria > Actinomycetota > Acidimicrobiia > Acidimicrobiales > RAAP-2 > Bog-756. The sequence goes on along the minus strand of CAVYNO010000031.1, from coordinate 585,905 downwards.
GGCACCCGGGACGGTGACGCTGCGGATGTCACCTCGGGCCGGCAGCACGGCGTGGCCGTCGGCCCGGACCAGTTCGGCATCGATGCCGGATCCGGCCCGTCCCACGGCCACCAGGGCCTGCGGATGACCGTCCGGGGCCGCGACCATGGCCAGAAGATCGCCGCCCAGACCGCAGAGGTGCGGGTTCGTCACCGCCATGACCGCGCCCGCGGTGACCGCGGCGTCGGCCGCCGTGCCGCCTTGACCCAAGGTGGACATCCCCGCCGCCGACGCCAGCTGGTCCGCCGCACACACCATGCCCCGAACGCCGATCCGAGGACCGAATGGCGCCCAGGCGAATGGCATCGCCCACCGTAACTCAGGGCCCAGGCGAGCCGACCCTCGAAAAGTCGTTGCGCGCCCGACGTTCGACGGGCGTTACCGAGGCAACGGACGGGCGGCCCCTCAGCCCACCGGCTGAGGATCGCGCCACAGCCGCCAGATCGGGGGCATGCCGGGAGTGCGTAGTTCGTCGATCATCTCGAAACCGCGGCGACCGTACCAGGCGATGTTCTCCTGCTTCTGCGTCTCGGTGTAGGCCGCGATGCCGTCGGTGTCGCACCGCTGAAGCACCGGCGTGAGCACCCTGGTCCCGAGGCCGCGACCCTGCGCGCCGGGGTCCGTGCCCAACAGGGCGAGGTACCAGTGAGCCTCGGTCGGGTGTCGACGCTCCACCTCACGCAGCAGGGCGGCCGCGGCTCGTCGGTGCCGGAGCCTCAGGAGCAGCCGTGCCGCCCGTGCATCCCGGACCAGCTGCTCGCCCCGGGAGCGGGGGAAGGAGCCGGGCCCCAACCATCCGGCGAAGCTACGGGGCCTGCCCGAGACGTCGGCGACGAAGAGCTCCGCCGTCTTCGCCCGGAAGTCGGTCATGGCCGCTCGGAACACGCTCGGGAGCACCTGGTACTCATGGAGGAGGTCGCCGTTCGTCAAGTAGTCGAACAACGGGTCGTCCCAGAACGCCCGGGCGAGGACCGCGACGATCTCGGCATGGTCGGCGCCTGCGGCCAATCGACGCACCGACGGATCGCTCATTTCCCGGCGGCCAGCCGATCGAGGTCCTTCCGCAGCTGGGTCACATCCGCCTGGAGTGCCTCGAGCAGCTGGACGATGTGCGCGTTGCTGAACCGGGCGGCGACGGGTGGCGAGAGCGCTGGCCCGGGAGAGGGGGCGTCGTAGCCGGCGGCGCCCATCAGTAGGCCGTAGTCGAGGGAGAGGGCCCGGGCGAGCCCGCCTAAGACGCGGGGTGACGGGGTGCGAACCCGGCCCTGTTCCAGCTTGTGGACGTAGGCGGTGGAGCAACCGGCCTGCTCGGCCACGTCCTGCAGGGATATCCCGATGGCGGCACGGGCATCGGCCAGCAGCGGCCCGAGTCCTGGAAAGTCTACTGTGGTGGACATAATTCCACTATAGTGGATGATCTGGAGCGGAGACAAGCCGGTCGGACCGGAGCAGTGGACGACGGGTGACCGCGGCATGCTGTTCCCATGAGCGCGCTGGTCACCTACGAGCTTGACGGCCATGTGGCCACGATCACCTACAACCGACCCGACTCGCTGAACGCCGTCAACGCGGCCATGCGGCGGTCGTTGAACGATGCATTCAGCCGCTTTCGCGACGACGAGGAGGCCTGGGTCGGGATCGTGACCGGTGCCGGCCGGGCGTTCTGTGCGGGTGGTGACATCCGCGATGGAACCGGCTCGGTCGGCGAGTTCGGGGGCACCTTTTGGGAGAAGCCGACGATCAACTCGTTCGAGAGCGGCTGGGAGATCTTCAAGCCCGTCATTGCCGCGGTCAACGGCTACTGCCTGGGCTACGGGCTCACGCTGGTGACCTGGTGCGACTTCGTCATTGCCAGCGAACGGGCGGAGTTCGGCTTTCCCGAGGTCCGTATCGGGGTCCCGGCCATCGTCGGCGCCATCCGACTTCCGCAGAGGATCAACTGGCAGCACGCCATGGAGCTGCTCCTGACCGGTGAGCGGATCGGCGCGGCGAGGGCGAAGGAGATCGGCTTGGCCGGGTGGGTCGTTCCCCATGACCAATTGATGGCCGAGGCGCGGTCGTTGGCCGACCGACTGGCGGCGGCGGCCCCTCTGGCTGCACGCGCCAGCAAGGAGGTGGCCGTCCGTTCCCGGTCACTGTCGTCCGTCGAAGCCATACGCTTCGGCGAGACCATGCGCCTGGTGGCCTTGGCCACCGAGGATGCCAGGGAAGGTGTGCGCGCCGCCGTCGAGGGGCGAGAGCCCCGTTGGCGGGCCCGATGAGCGGCCTCGACTAGCGGCATCGCCCAAGCGGCGTCGAGGCCGTACTACGTCACGGGACGTGTCGAAGATCGACGGTGACCTCTCGCGTCCCGGGACCCACCGTCACCGTGCCGGAGGAGCGGTCGATGGTGCCCGACGAAGCTGACGCGATGTTGTCGACGAAGGCGGGGACCTGGAACAGCACCGGGCCGGTCGCCTGGCCGTCGAGCTCCAATCGCACCGATCCGTCGTCCGAGCGGATGGAGAGGTTGACTCGACGCCCATCGACGGTCGGGAAGTTCGTCACGTCCATGGATTGGTCGCCGCGGAGCCACCCGGAGGGGATTCCTCTGCCCACGATGAGCGCACCGTCGAATCGCTGCGCCACCAGCGAGTCGAGCAGCACCTTGTCGGCCCCGGCCAGCCCCCAGGCGTGCGGAGAGGATCCCTGGCCTGCGCCGGGATGGCTCCCGGCCCACGGCGTAGCCGCCGGGGCGGTCGAGCTCTCCCAGTAGGAGTACGGGCCGCTCTGGCTGTTGGCGATCATGAACTGGTAATCGAGGATTCCCTGGTCGCGGTAGTCCTGGCCGGCCAGCCCGGCGCTTCCTTGGGCGGCGTTGTAGCCGGACGAGTAGAAGTCGTCGGGGAAGCCGCCGGTGGTGTTGGCGGGGAGAAGCCCGTGCAACCGCCCGAAGCCGTAGGCATAGGTGGCATCGATCAGCGTGGCGCCGGGCCCGCTCACCGCCGCCCCGAGGAGATGGGCTTCCCATGCCCAGCTGCCCAACGGCGAGGTCCAATTGGCGTCCTCGGGATTGACGCACCGGTTGGCCGTGTTCGGTTGGGTGATCGAGCACGGGAGGTATTGCAGGTGGTACTGGTCGACCGTGGCGGTCAGCACCTGGTCGGTCGCGGCGAGCAGGCTGTCGTACTGGCCCTCCGCCCATGCGGACTCGGCGTGGTCGCCGATGCGTTCCGCCACGTAACGGTAGGCGGCCAAGCCGAGCAGGGCTTCGTAGTCGTCGGTGGTCCAGTAGCTCTGGGTGTCGATGTCGTCGGTGGCCTCCATGGTCCCCGACGGCCCGGTCCGGTCGGCGGCGATCTGGTGGGCGGCCTCCTCGATGCTCGGTCGGGCGGGGTTGGGAGGTCCCGATCGGGGCGAAATTCGCCTTGACGAACGCGATGTCGCCGGTCTTGAGCAGGTATGTCGCCCACGGAACCGAGGAGGTCCACAGACCGTCGACGTACTGTGCCTGGGACCCGACGGCGTTGCGCGCCTCTGCGAGCAGGGCGTGGGCGTCGGTGAAGTAGCCCTGGGTGAACAGATTGGTGAGGATGCCGATCACGTCGTGGCTGAACTCGCTCTCGTAGCCGTTCACCCCCGTGTTGAGGGCGTCGCCGCTCCGAGCGATCTGGGTGTAGATGAACCCGCTCCGATAGGCGTCGTCGAGAGCCGGATCAGGTACCTTGATGCCGGTGATGCCGGCCAGCTGCTGGTTCCAGAAGGTGCGCATGTGATCGAAATGGGCGCTGAAGCTCCCGGCGCCGGCCAGAGCCTGAGGGCTCGGCCAGGGATAGTTGTTCCCGAACCGGTCGGAGGCGACGACATAGTCGTGGGCGACGGACGAGTGCGCTCCGACCCTGATCGGCGCGGTGTCGACGGTCACCAGGCCGGGGGAAGGCTGGGGATCCGCATTGACCGCCCGGTTGGTGGGGTTGGTCACGCGTACGCGGGCGTACACCGCGACGAAGGGACTGCCGCCGATGACCACCCGGTCGGCGAACTCGGTGATGGCCACGACGGCGCCGGCCCGCTTGAACGTGGTGATCTGGGCCGGGAGGTACCCGTCTGCGTCGACCCAGGTCGTCGGGGCTCCTGTGTAGATCCCGAACCCGTAGTTCTGGTTGATGCCGTTCTGGACAACGAACGTCCCGCCGAGGCAGGTGACGACGCCCTGGTGATTGCCTTCCCACCCGATCGCCGACGCGGTGGCATAGGCGCCGGTGAACGCATCGGTGTTCAGGTTGAACGTGCAGTCATAGGCGGCCAACGGCCCGGCTTCCCCCGGCGCCGTGATGCTCGGCTGCCCCCCGGTCGTCGCCGGCCGGAAACGAACGGCGGGCGCCCGTCGAGGGTGGGATCGGGCGTACGACGGTCCGGCCGATCCGGCCAGCGTCCCGACGCCCACGATCAGAATGAGCGCCGCCACCGCTCCTTTTCGCCGAACCACGTAGGGATTCTGGCACTTCGTCGCGATCAGCGCCCCCTGCTCGCCGTGGCCCCATGCCATGCGTAGGGTGAAGAGATGGCGAAGACAGTGATGATCACGGGTGCCGGCTCGGGCTTCGGCAAGATGGCCAGCCTCGCCCTCGCCGAACGCGGCCACCAGGTCATCGCCACAACGGAAACCGACGAGCAGGCCGAGGCTCTCCAAGCCGAGGCACCAACCCTGCTGGTCGAGCGCATGGACATCACCAGCGACGACGTCATCCGGGCCGCTCGGTGGGAGATGGACGTATTGATCAACAACGCCGGTGTCGGTCAGACCGGACCGATGGCCGATATCCCGATCGACCGGGTCCGCCGGCTGTTCGAGGTGAACGTCTTCGGCACCCTCGCCGTCACGCAGCAGGTGCTCAAGTCGATGATCCCAAGGGGTGCGGGACGGATCATCATCGTGTCCTCCATCGCCGGTGTCCTGTCCGCCCCCACCTTCGGCCCCTATTCGATGACCAAGCACGCCCTGGAGGCCATGGGCAAGGCGATGCGCGGTGAGCTGGCACCGCTCGGGATCGACGTGACCCTGTTGAACCCGGGTCCGTATCAGACCGGATTCAACGACAGGATGGCCGCGTCCATGTGGGAGTGGTTCGGTGACGCCTCGCTGAATGCTTCGGCCGCAGAGCTGTTCCGCGTGGTCGGAGACATGGTGACGACTGACCAGCTGGATCCGAGGGAGGTGGCCGACCGCATGGTCGAGCTGGTGGAGGCAGAGACGACGACGGAGAACAATTTCGTCCCGCCGGAGATCAGGGCACTGGCGGCCTCGGCCATGGAGTCCTGAGCGGAGCAACTGGTGCTGGGCGTCAGCCCGCGCTTCCAGGAGCCCTTCCCGTCGAGCCGCCGGCACGATCCACCCAAAGCAATTCCCAGCGGTTGTCCTCGAGATCGGCCACCAATCCCGAGCGACCGCCCCACGGCTGGTCCTCCGGTTCCGATACGGCCTGGCCCCCAGCCTGTACGGCAGAGGAGAAGGCGCTGGTGACCTCATCACGGGTGGCGAGCCTGACGACCAGGGTCACCGCCGAACGATCCGGTGTCGCCGCGCTGTTCGGCCCCGTCACCGGTTGCGGGTCGCTGCGGGGATGGAGCGCCAGGGCGACACCCCCGAGCTGGAAGATCGCCAGCGCGTCCGATGCGCCTGGCTGCTCCTGCCACCCGAGGGCCCGGTAGTAGCCACGGAGCGTCGGCATGTCGCCAACGCTCAACACCACCATCGACAGGTCGGCGGGCATCACCGGTGCGGGCTCCCCGACGGCGCCATCGGTAGTGATCGTCTCGGCCATGGTCGGCTCCACTTCGGTCGACTCGGTGTCGCGATCCGGACCCTACGACCCGGTGTTCACCTAGGCAACTGATCCAACCGGGCCTTCACGGCGGCGTTGGCTGCCGGTCACCGCCGCTTCGCCACCTCTCGTCCGAGGGAGTCGAGTTGCTGACCCGTTCCCGCCTCGCGCCATGAGGGCTGTTCGAGGCCGTCGAGGTACGTCCCTTGCTCCGTCAACGTCAAGGTGGTGCCTCCGTCAACGGCGCGGAGCTCGACGGTGGTGAGGGAGACGGTGGACAGGTGCCCGTCTGACGCCAGAGTGGAGGTATAGACGATCCGCTCGTTCGGAACGATGTCCCGATAGGTGGTGTCGAAGACCATGTCGGCACCTTCGTGCTGAGCACGGGTCACCTCGCGCCCCCGACGGTGAAATCGAGCTGATGGCGGGCGTCGGGCCCGGCGAACCATCTGGCCTTGGCGGCCGGTTCCGACCAGGCGGCGAACACCCGGTCGGTATCCACCGGATAGGTGCGTTCGAGGGTGAAGGTGGCGTGGGTCACGGCGGTGTCGTTCATCGTTCGGTCCCTTTTCTGGGGGTTTCCGTGGTCGGGTCGGACTCGTCCTGGAGGTAGTCGCCGAGGCGGTCGAGCCGCTGCTCCCACGCCGTGCGCTGACCGGCGAGCCAGTCTTCGGCCCGTCGCAGTCCATCGGGCTCGAGCTGACAGGTACGGACCCTGCCGACCTTCTCGGAGCGAACGACACCACAGGACTCGAGTACCCGGATGTGCTGCATGACGGCGGGCAGCGACATGTGTGCCGGCTGGGCGAGCTCGGTCACCGCCGCGGGGCTGCCGATCAATCGTTCGACGATGGCTCGCCGGGTCGGGTCTCCAAGAGCCTGGAAGACCTGGTCCAGCCCGCCCGAATACTTAACCATGCGATTAAGTATATGACCGGGCCGCTAGAAAGTAAAGAGAACGATTAACTATTTGTGGAGCTCGGGCCCCGACGGAAGAGGCCGGACTGTGTGGATCCCACCCGCCCTTCAATCCGAGCGTCGGGGCGGCTGGTTGATACAGCCGGCCAGCGCGGCGGCGAAGTGCGGGGCTCGCTGAGGATCGAGCGATCCGCATGCGATCCGGATGCCCGGAGGCGACGCGATGCGGAAGCGCGCACCGGGACTGACCGCCCAGCCCCGCTCGAGGAGGCAGCCGACTACGCCCGCCTCATCGACGACCGGAAGCCAGGTCGTGAACCCGGACGAACCGGTGGCGTGCAACCCGTGGGCGGCCAGTGCGTCGCGGAGGGCGCCGCGCCGCCGGCCGTACCCGAGTGCGGCGCGCTCCAGCAGCCCGACGACGCCGGGATCGGTCCACAGCTCGGCGACGGCGTGTTGAAGCAGGTAGCTGACCCAGCCGGTGCCGAGGGCCTGGCGTCCTTCGACCCGCGCCACCGTGGCCCGGTCGCCAGCCATGACAGCGAGTCGGAGGTCGGGGCTCAGCCATTTGGAAACCGAGCGGATGGTGGCCCAGCGGTCATGGCCCCGGCACGACGTGAAGGCCGATGCCCCGGCGGCGGGCCCGGCGTGGTCGTCTTCGATGACCAGCACCCCCGGGTAAGCAGCCACTACCGCCCGGAGCTCGTCGGCGCGGGCGGCGTCCCAGGCTGTGCCGGTTGGGTTCTGGGCCCTCGGGGTGAGGAGGACGGCCGCGACCCCCTGTCGGAGCGCGCCCTCGAGCTGCTCAGGACGCGCACCGCGGTCGTCGAGGGCCACCGGGACGAGCTCCAGCCCGAGTCCGGTGAGCAAGTCGATAGCGGCGGTGTACCCGGGGTCCTCGACGGCGATCCGGTCGCCCGGGCGCAGCCAGGCCCCGGTGACCCGCTCGACACCGTCGAGAGCACCCCCGACCACCGCCAGGTTCGTGACGTCGATTCCGTCCTGCCCGAGCTCGCTCCGGGCCACGTCCGCCAATTGACGAGCGACCGGCGCCGCACCGTACTGGCGGGTCGAGGCCGGCAGGGCCGGCAACCGGGGGAGTAGCTCGGGATCGGGCCCACCCGTCCGGAGGTCGACCACTCCCTCCGGGATCGTGCCGAGCGGGAGATGCGACGAGAGAGGAGGACGGGTGTTCACCCGGGTGCCCCGCCTGCCCGAGCCCGTCGCCAACCCGCGCCAACGAAGTTGGCGGTAGGCGCCCGCCACTGTCGAGGGGCTTACCCCGAGCTCCGCCGCCAGTTCCCTCACGGTGGGCAGGGCCTCGCCCGGCCCCAACGTCCCGTCGCGGATGACCGCCTCCACGCTGTCGACGATCTCGCTGGCCTTCGTCCCCCTGATGACGTACTGTGTAGATCGTACTGTTTGTTCCACAGTTTGTACTGTAACAGTATGCCCATGACCGTTGTCCCAACCGCCCGACAGGCACGGGTGGTGCCGGGCCGAGTAGGAGCTCCCGTGGTCCCGTCCCGAACCGTTCCCGACGTCCCGCCGGCCCCGCCGGCCAGCCGGCGGGTCCGCGTGCGCCGGCTTCCCGAGCGTGGCCACTACGAGCGGGAGTTGGTCGACGCCATCCTCGACGAGGGCTTCGTCTGTCACGTCGGCGTGGCCGGACCGGACGGTCCCGTGGTCATCCCCACGGCCTACGGCCGCGACGGCGACTGGCTCTTTCTCCACGGGGCTTCGGCCAACGCCATGCTGCGGGCGGCCGGAGCCGGGCCGATCTGTGTGACGGTCACACTGGTCGACGGGCTCGTCCTCGCCCGCTCGGCTTTCCACCACTCGATCAACTACCGCTCCGTGGTGATCTACGGGACGGGTGAGGAGATCACCGATCAGGACGAGAAGCGGCGGGCGATGGACGTTCTGGTCGAGCATCTGGTCCCCGGCCGCCGGACCGACGCCAGGCCGGCCTCCGCGTCCGAGCTGCGCGCCACCCGGGTGGTGCGTGTCCGCCTGAACGAGGCCTCCGCCAAGGTCAGGAACGGTGGGCCCAAGGATGACGAGGAGGATCTGGCCCTGCCCATCTGGGCCGGCGAGCTGCCGATCGAACCGGCTGTCGGGCCACCGGTCGGCGCCGCCGACCTGCCGGCCGGGGTCGAACCTCCCGACTACGTGACGGGCTACCGACGGGCCTGACGACTGCCTGCGGGAACCGGGCGGGGGCCTGGCGACCTCGCCCCTCCTGCGCACGGCTTCAGCCGGCCGGCACCGCCCGCCCGGCCCATCCCGATCGGGCTGCTCAGGACGGGGTGTGCTCCTCGCTGACCACCGTGGCGTCCGGACCGGGGAAGAAGAGGTCCTCGTGGCCGGTGTCGGCCCACTTGACCACGTAGGGCGGCTCCCCGTTGGCGTGGCGGACCTCCAACACCTCGCAATTGCGTTGGGGCTGACCCACCCGGCGCCCACCGATCAGGATCCGGTCCCCCACATTGGCGTGCATCGTGACTCCCTCCTCGGACGGTGTGCTTCTCCGTCCATGGTGAACCGGTCGGCGCCGTCGATCAAGGGAGCGACGGTCAGACGGCCGGTCCGGTGGCGGCGGTGACCCGGTCGGCCGACCGGGCGGCACGGGCCGACCGCCAGGGGGTGAGGTCGAGTCCGGGGTAGCGGCGGCCAACGCCGTCGAGGGTCTCCTCGGTCCAGAAGGGGTGGCCCGGCGCCGGAAAGCCGAGCACGGCCAGTTGGCGCGGCGACGCACCCTGGACGAAGTTGTGCCACTCGGCCGAGAACCCCTTGAACGGCCAGGCCTGGTACCCACCCCATTCCATGGCGGCCGGCTTGAAGGACACGTGCAGCATGAAGCGGGCCTGGGCCGGATCGGCGAAGTCCACCGAGCGGTGGTAGACGTCGGGCCGGTAGACGACGATCGACCCGGCCGGCGCCGAGGCGTCGCCGTCCTCTTCGTAGAGGGCGGCGTGGTCGTCGAGGTTGAGCGTGTGCTCCTCCACCGGGATGGCACCAGTGAGCCGACGCGAGACGAAGCGGGTGGCGCCGTTCTCCGGCCCGACGTCGTTGAGATAGACGAACAGCTCGACCTGGTGGTAGCCGGACTCTGGGCGGGGCACGGTGAGCGTGTGATTGGGAAAGTCAGTATGGAACAGCCGGTTGAAACCCGAGGGCTGGCCGGCGTACTTGGCCGACGCGATGGCGAGGTACATGCGCACGTCGTCGGTGCCGAGCAGGTCGGCGGCCAGGTCGATCAGCAGGTCGCTCACCACCAGGGCGTTGAGGGAGCGGCTCCGGAAGGGGAACTCCGGCCAGGTCGCGTCCCACGTGCTCCACCGGGCGTCACGGCTCTCCGGTGGACCGGCCATCACCTCGGCCGACGGGAACAGCTTGGCCGCCGCTCGTTGGGCCGCCTCCAGCCGGTCGGCGGGCACGGCGCCCACCAGCACGCACCAGCCGTCCTCCCGCCAGCTCCGGCGCTGGCCGGCGGTGAGGACGCTCATCCTGCCAGGGTAACAACCGCCTCCCGGCGGAGGCTGTTCGGGAGCCGCTCGACGTCGGCGGATTGACAAGGCCGGGGGGCGGCACGAGACTCGCCGTCTGCGACGTCCGGTCGGGGGCAACCGGCGCGATGACAGGATGCCAACGGGGGCGGCATCACGACGCAAGAGAGGGACTCATATGAGCAGGGGGATTGCCGCCCGTACCGCGGTCCCGGCTGCGGCCCTGGCCGCCGCCGGAGCGCTGGTTCTTTCCATGGTGTCCATGGCGCCGCCGGCCGGGGCCACCAAGCCGCTGTCGGCGCCCGTCTTCTCCGGCAAGAGCCTGGCCAAGGGGAAGCAGGGCACGCCGCTCAACTTCACGGTCAAGACCAAGGCCAATCCCACGGCAACCCTGTCGGTCACCACACCACTTCCACCCGGTGTCTCGTTCCACAACAATGGAAACGGCACCGGCACCCTGTCGGATCCGACGCCGCTGGGTGGGACCTACACCATCGGCCTGCAGGCCACCAATACCACCAGCCAGGTCAACGTGGTCGACCAGACGTTGACCCTTTTCGTGAAGTCCAAGCTCCCGCCGATCCGCCACGTGTTCGTGATCATGCTCGAGAACCAGGGCTACGCCGCCACCTTCGGCGCACCGTCGGTCGATCCCTACCTGGCCACCACCCTCCCCGGCCAGGGTGCCCTGTTGAGCGAGTACGACGGTATCGGGCACTTCTCCAATGACAACTACGCCGCCTTCCTGTCCGGGCAGCCGCCCAACGCCACCAACCAGCTCGACTGCAGCGGCACCTATCCCGAGTTCCTCCCGGTGCCCCTCAGCTCAACGGCATCCAACAGGGGACCGGCTGCGTGTACCCACCGGCGGTGACAACCCTCGCCAACCAGCTGGACAGCGCCGGGCTCAGCTGGAAGGGCTACCAGGAGGACATGGGGAACGACGTCACCCGCGACGGCAGCGTCACCTGCAGCCACCCGCCCGTGAACGGCAGCGACGGGACGAACTCGGCGGAAGCGGCCGATGGGTACGCCACCCGGCACGACCCGTTCGCGTACTTCCACTCGATCATCGACAACACCGCCGAGTGCGACCAAAACCTGGTGCCCCTCGGGAGCACCACCGGGACCATGCCCGCCGGTACCCCGGCCGGGGTCACCGGTCTGGCCACCGACCTTTCGTCGGTCGCCACCACCCCCAACTTCAGCTTCATCACCCCCAACCTGTGTGACGACGGCCACGACTACCCCTGCACGAACACGACGGGAGCGGGCCAGGGCGGGGGGTCGGCGGTCGGCGACATCGACAAGTGGCTCAAGACCTGGGTGCCGATCATCACCTCGTCACCGGCATTCCGGCAGGACGGCCTGCTCGAGATCACCTTCGACGAAGGGGAGTCCCCGAGCCTCGACACCACCGCGTGCTGCGGCGAGACCCCGGGTCCGGCGGCCTCGCCCGGCGGCAACGGCTTCAGCGGGCCGGGAGGGGGCGTCGTCGGGGCGGTCCTGCTGTCACCCTTCATCGCCGGCAATACCGTGGTGAGCAAGACCTCCTACAACCACTACTCGTCCCTGGCCTCCTTGGAGGACCTGTTCGGACTTCCCCGACTCGGCGAGGCGCAGACGGTCACCACCACCTTCGACAAGCACATCTACACCGGCTAGGGGTGTCCATGCCGCCGGAATCCGGCGGCAGACCTCCGACCTGACCTCGTGCTAGACCTGCCGAGGGGTGCTCAGCGAGCGATGGCACGTCGAGGCGAATAGCCGGGGGTGGGCGACCAGATGAGCGGAACTTCGATGGCCCCTTCCGTGGGTCGTTCGTTGCCGCGTGCCTCCAGCCGCCGAGCGCTCGGTGGGCGTGGCTACCGCCGTCACCCCGGTCGCCGTCGTCGTCTTGACCCAGGTGCTTCTGTTCCCCATGCCGGTCGGGGTGTGGCTCCAGGGGGTGGTCCTCGGGCTGCTCGGCTCGTTGATGGCGGTGGGACTGGGTGTGGTCTATCGCCTCAACCGTGTGGTCAATTTCGCCCAGGGGGACCTGGGTAGCGCACCCGCCGTCCTGGCCTTCGGTCTGGTCGGGCTGTCCGGGGTGAACTACTTCCTCGGGCTGGCCACGGGGCTGGTCGGTGTGGTGCTGCTCACCGCCGTAGTGGAGATCGCCGTCATCCGTCGCTTCGTCCGGTCCCCCCGCCTCATGCTGACGGTGGCCACCATCGGCCTCTCCCAGCTGCTCATCGTGGCCAGCCTGCTCATCCCCAACATCTGGGGCCAGACGCCGATCGGTACCGCGGCCGTGCACGTCCCGATCCACATCACCTTCCGGCTGTCCCCGGTGGTGTTCACCGCTGACGACCTGGTGGCCGTGGTGGTCTCGGTGATGGCCCTGGTGGCGGTGGCCCTGTGGTTCAAGACGACCGACATCGGCATCGCCACCCGGGCCGCCGGCGATCGCCGCGACCGCGCCGCCATGCTCGGAATCCCGGTCGACCGGCTGCAGACCATCACCTGGGTGGCGGCCGGCGTGCTGTCGTACCTCAGCGTGTTCCTCAAGGCGGCCGTCGTCGGCCTGCCCCTCGACCCGACGTTCAGCCTTACCGCCCTGGTCTCCGCACTCGGCGCCCTGGCCCTCGGGGGATTCACCGATCTACCGCTCGTGGCGCTGGCGGCGGTGGCCATCGGCACCCTCGAGCAGGGTGTGGCCTGGGACCAACCGGCTCGGCCCACACTGGTGCTGGCCGTGATCGCCGCGGTCGTGCTGTTCGGGATGTTCTTCCGCCAGCTGGTTCGGTCGACCGGCCCACGCCCGGGCTCGACCGGTGGCCAGTGGGTGTTGGCCTCGGGCATCCGGGAGATGCCCGGCGTCTGGCGCCGCCTGATCGAGGTGCGGCTGGGCACCGCCGGGAGCGCGGTCATCCTGGTCGGCTTCATGGCCACGCTCCCCCTTTGGCTCGGGCCGGGCAGCCTGCTCGAGGTCTCGACTCTGCTGGCCCTGGCTGTGGTGGGTTGCTCGCTGGTGGTCCTGACCGGGTGGGCCGGACAGGTCAGCCTGGGCCAGATGGCGTTCGCCGCCGCCGGAGGGGTCGCCGCCGCCGCGGCCATGGTGGACTGGCACTGGGATCTCAGCCTGGCCCTCATGCTGGCCGGCGCCACCGGCGCAGCGGTGGCGCTGGTGGTCGGCCTGCCGACGCTCCGGCTCGAGGGGATGTTCGTGGCCGTCACCACCCTGGCCTTCGGGCTCGCCGTCTCGGGCTACCTGCTCGACCGCGCCGAGTTCTCATGGATACCGAACGCGCCGATCACCACGCCGAGGCTCTTCGGCGTGTCGTTGAGCACGCAGCCCGCCGTCTACGCCACCTGCCTCGGTGTGGTTGTCGTGACGGTGGTCGCCATGGGCGGCCTGCGCCGGAGCCGGTTCGGCCGGGTGCTGCGGGCCGTGAGCACCAACGAGCGGGCCCTGTCCGGGTACGGCGTCAACGTCCGGCGGGCCAAACTGAGCGCATTCGCCGTCTCGGGGTGCATCGCCGGCGTGGCCGGTTGCCTGTTGGTGCTGGTCAACCAGCAATACGTCGAGTCGCCCTTCACCGCCACCGCCAGCCTGGCCGTGTTCACCGCCACCGCCGTGGGCGGCCTGGGCTCGGTGGTAGGCGCCGTCAGCGGCGCCGCCGTGGTCGAGGGGAGCGCGGTCTTCCTGCCCCCGAGCTGGCAGCTGTTTCCGTCCGCCTTCGGCGTCCTGCTCGTTCTGCTGGTCTTCCCCGGCGGGATCGCCAGTCTGGTGTTCGCCGCCCGGGACCGCTTGGTGGGCGCGGCCGTCCGTCGGCGCGGTGTGGCCGTCACCGGAGTGGCGGAGTGAGGCCGGGCCGCCTCCGGGCGCTCGCCGGGGGCGTCATTGTTCCCGCTGGCCGTGCTCTTCTCGCTGCAACTGCTCGACCAGGCCACGCAGAGCGCCTTCAACGTGCTGATCCCCAACGTGCGCAACGCCTTCCACCTGTCGGACGCCGAAATCCTGGCCGTGGTGGCGCTGGCCGGCGCCGCCGCGCTGTTGGTGACCGTGCCGGTGGCGTGGCTGGCCGATCGCCGGCCGCGGGTCCCCATCGCGCTGGTCGGGGCATCCATCGGCGCCGCTTTCTCGGTGGGGCTGGGGCTGGCACCCACTGCGGTGGTGATGACGGTCGCCCTCTGCGGCCTCTACCTCGGCCTGGCAGTCATCTTCCCGACGCACAACTCGCTCATCGCCGACTACTACCCGGTGGCCTCACGGCCCCGCGTCTACTCGACCCACCGGGCCGGGCTCTCCCTCGGCGCGGTGGCCGGCGTACTCATCGGGGCCGGGCTGACCGATGCCTTCAGCTGGCGCGTCCCTTTCATCGTGTTCGCCGTGCCCATCGCCGTGGTGGTCGTGGTCGGGCTCCGTCTGCGCGAACCGCAACGCGGGCGACAGGAGGAGGTGGCGCTGGCCGCGACCGAGCAGGGGGTATCACCGGCGGCAGTGCTGGCCGAGGCCGAAGTGGCAAGCCCGGGCCCACTCCCGGCGCCGCCCGACCCCGGCCTGACCGGGGACCCTCCGCCCTCCATGGGGGAGGCCTGGCGCCTGGTCTGGAAGATCGGTGTGCTCCGCCGGATCTTCATCGCCCTCCCCTTCGTCGCCGCCGCCATCGTCGGGTTCACGTCGCTCGCCTCGCTCCAATACGAGCAGACCTTCCACCTCGACGCCGTCCAGCGCGCCTTTCTGGTCGCCCCGGTGCAGGTGTTCGTCCTCGCCGGGCTGGTGGTCGGGGCCGCGGTGGGCACCAAGCTGGCGTCCAGGCGGCTGGGGCTGGTCTTCCGCATGCTGGCTGTGGCGGCCGTGCTGGCGTCGGCCTTTGCCGTGCTGTTCGCCCTGGCCCCCAACGTGCCGGTGGCGTTCTTCGCCGACAGCGGCATCGAAGCGTCGTTGGCCGTGGTCGGCCCCGGCGTGCTCGCCGCCCTGTCGCTGGCCATCCCCGCCCGGGCGCGCTCGGTGGGGTTCTCGATCGGGGCCCTGTTCGTCCTGCCCGGGCTGGTGGTGATCCCGATGGTCGGGGCCGTCGGCGACGCCGTCGGGTTCCGCTACGGGATGCTCATCCTGGTACCGGTCTTCCTGATCGGCGGGCTGCTGGTAGCCAGTGCCGGATCGCTCATCGAGACGGACGTGCACGATGTCTGGCTGTCCATGCACACCCGCCAGGCCATGCGGGCGGCACGGGCCCGGGGCGAGTTGCCCTTGCTCGCCGTGGCCGACCTGGTCGTCGGCTACGAGGGCGTGACAGTGCTCGGGGGTGTCGACATCGAGGTGGCCGAAGGCGAGGTGGTGGCGCTCATCGGCACCAACGGGGCGGGCAAATCCACCCTCCTGCGGGCCATCGGCGGGATCGTCGAAGCCGACCGCGGCGCGGTCATCTTCAACGGGCGTGACATCACCCACGCTCCACCCGACGAGATCGCCCGGTGGGGCATCGGTCAGATGCCCGGTGGTGCCGGGGTCTTCCCCGCGCTCACGGTGGAGGAGAACCTGCGTGCCGCCGGCTGGCAGGACCGGCGCAACCGGCGGCGACGCCAGGTCGAGGCGCGGACGGCCGACATCCTCGACCGGTTCGACATCCTCGACACGCGGCGAGGCGACCGCGCCGGCGATCTGTCGGGTGGCGAGCAGCAGATCCTGGCGCTAGCCATGGCGCTGCTCGCCGCCCCGATCCTGCTGCTCATCGACGAGCTGTCCCTCGGCCTGGCCCCCATCGTGGTCGAGGGCCTCCTCGAGTCAGTACGGTCGTTGCGCGCCGCCGGCACCGCCGTCCTGCTGGTCGAGCAGTCGGTCAACGTGGCCGTGTCGGTAGCCGACCGCGTCTACGTGATGGAGTCGGGGGCCATACGGTTCTCGGGCACGGGGCGCGAGGTCGGGGACCGGCCGGAGCTGTTGCGCTCGGTCTTCCTCCAGCAGGCCGCGACCCGCCTCGACCACCCGGTCGCCGACGACGGCGCCACCACGCTCGGGACCGCGGCGGCGGCCACGTCGTCCCCGATCTCCACCCGCCCCGACGCCGGCCCTGCAGGTGACGTCGGTGTCGGTGACCTTCGGCGGCATCGGCGCCCTCGACGACGTGTCTCTCGAAGCGCGCCGTGGGGAAGTCGTCGGGATCATCGGACCGAACGGCGCAGGCAAGACCACCCTCTTCGACGTGATCTCTGGTTTCACCGCCCCGGACGCGGGCGTGCTGGTGCTCAACGGCACAGACGTCACCGGCTTGTCGGCGGCCGCACGGGCCCGTCTCGGTCTCGGTCGTTCCTTCCAGGACTCGTCACTGTTCCGCGGGTTGTCGGTGCGCGACACCCTGGCCGTGGCTCTCGAGCGCTTCATCGACGCAGGTGACCCGCTCAATGCCGTGCTCCGCCTGCCGGTGATGGTCGACACCGAGTCCGCAGTGGCCAGGCGGGTGGACGAGCTGCTCCGACTCTTCGGGCTGGAGCCGCTCGCCGATGCCTTCGTCAGCGAGCTCTCGACTGGCACGAGACGGCTGGTCGACCTGGCCGGTGTGGTGGCCCATGCCCCGTCGGTCGTGCTCCTCGACGAGCCGTCGTCGGGCGTGGCCCAACGTGAGGTGGAGGCCATGGGGGGTCTGCTCCGCCGGGTGCAGCAGACCCTCGGTGCCACCCTCCTGGTGGTCGAGCACGACATCTCCTTCATCGCCGCACTGGCCGACCGGCTGGTGGCGCTCGACCGTGGCATGGTGCTTGCCGATGGGGAGCCGGCCGACGTGCTCGGGCGACCCGAGGTGGTCGAAGCCTTCCTCGGTACTGAGCCGCTGACCCGCAGCCGCTCCGGTGCCATGGCCGCCGAGCCGACCGGCACGGTGGCGGCCGAAGCCGGCGGGGTGGACCGATGAGCGACGGCAACCCGAGCGTCCCCGATGCGGGTGGAGGCCCGCCGTCGGCGCGTCCCTGGCCCCGGGTCGGCCGGATACGCCGCTTTGGCCCGGCGCTCGTGGTGGTGGCCGCCCTGGTCGCGGCCGGTGTTGTGGCGACCACGCAGTCCGGCGGGAGCGGGTCCCTCCCGGAACCGACTCCGGGGGGCGCAGCGACAACTCCGTCCCCCGTCGGTTCGACGTCGGGACTGCCGGTGACCTACCAGATGGCGCGCGCCGCAGGCCGGGCGGGGGACTACCACTGGGCGGCCGGCTGCGACCTCGGTACCGGGCGCCTGTCGATGCCGACCGTGTTCGCGCCACCGTGCGTGCCGGTCTTCACTGGCGGGAACGGGGGGTCGACGGCCCCCGGGGTCACGGGCACCACCATCACCGTGGCCTACTACGTGCCTCCGCCCGGTGACCTCGCCTCGGCGATCTCGGGGGCGGCCGGCAACCCGGCCACCAACCTCGCCACCGCCGAGAACTACGTGGCCATGTACAACCGTGTCGTCCCCATGTACGGCCGCCACGTGCAGCTCGTCCCCTACGACGCCACCGGCACCAGCACCGATGTCGTGGCCGCCAGGGCGGACGCCATCCGGGTGGCCCAGCAGATCCACGCCTTCGCCTCCATCGGCGGCCCCGCCCAGACGCCGGTCTACCAGGACGAGCTGGCCCGGCT
Organism: uncultured Acidimicrobiales bacterium; assembly: GCA_963769825.1. Taxonomy (GTDB): domain Bacteria; phylum Actinomycetota; class Acidimicrobiia; order Acidimicrobiales; family RAAP-2; genus Bog-756. The sequence goes on along the minus strand of CAVYNO010000031.1, from coordinate 568,036 downwards.
GCACGTGCTGTGCCTGTCCTGCGGGCTGGGTGCGCCCTACTCCGAGTACCAGCAGGACGCCCCCTACCTATGGGGCGTGCTGCCCAGCACCGACACAGTCCTCACCGACGCCGTCCGCTACGTGACCACCCAGCTCCAGCACGGCGACGCCGTCTACGCCGGCGAGGCGGCGTTCCGCCGCCACCGGCGCGTCTTCGGCCTGGTGCACTACGACCAGAACCCGCCCATCTACTCCTCGGTCACCACCCGGCTGGACCGGGAGTTTGCCAGCAGCCACCTCTCCTACGCCCTCAACGAGAGCTACCTGCTCGACTTGAGCGAGCTGCCCGCCGAGGCCGCCACCCTGGCCGAGCACCTGAAGAGCTCCGGGACCACCACCGTGGTGTTCATGGGCGACCCGATCATGCCCATCTACCTGACCAAGGCCTGCGCGGCCATCGGGTACTACCCGGAGTGGGTCATCACCGGCACGGTGTTGACCTACACCTCGACCCTGGGTCGCCTCTACGACCAGAAGGAGTGGGCGCACGCCTTCGGGATCTCGCCCGTGGCCGTGCCGACCCCGCTCAGAGACGGCGATGCCTACCGACTGTACGACTGGTACTACGGGACCACCCCGCCCGCGGCCCAGACGGCGGTGGTGATCCTTCCCCCCATCGGCCAGCTTTTCGGCGGTCTTGCACTGGCCGGGCCGCGCCTGACCGCGTCCACCTACGCGGCGGGGAACTTCCGGTACCCGCCCACCGGCGGGGGTCCGACCACCCCGACGGTGAGCTACGGCTTCGAGGGCGCGCCGCCCCTCCCGAGCTACGCCACCCCGTCGGACTACACCTTCGTCTGGTATGACGCGTCAGCCATCGGTCCCGACGAGGAGGGCACGAGTGGAAGCGGACTCATGCGCTACGTGGCCGGAGGCCGCCGCTACCCCTCGTCGGGTGGCCCGAAGGGCCCGGTACCCATGTTCGATGCGGCCGACTCGGTGACCAGCTTTGCGGCCATCCCGGCGGTGGACCGGGTGCCGGTCTACCCGCCCTGGCCGGGCTCACCGGCGGCGAGTGCTCCCGTCCCGGCCGGCGGATCGACGAAGCCCACCGGCTGACCGGCGCCGACCGTCGCGCGTGGCGCGTGCGGGGATGGGCCTTCGTTCCACCGGCTCGGCGGGAATCCCTCATCGCCAGCACGGACGACGAGGAGGTGCGCATAGAGGCGACCAGCAAGCTCCGGGTGGTCACCACGGAGTCCCTCGAGCGCCAGCGTCATCGGATTCCCCCAGTAGTAGCTTGTCGCCAAATGTAGTGGGCCAGCAGGGAGGGCCATGGCGGTCGCCGAAGTCGAAGGTCTGTCGATCGCCTACGACATCGTCGGCGAGGGGTCGCCGTGGGTGCTCACTCCCGGCGGCCGCTTCAGCAAGGACACCCCTGGGCTGTATGAGTTGGCCCAGAAGCTCGCCGCCGGCGGCAACCGCGTGCTCCTGTGGGACCGCCCCAATACCGGGGCCTCACAGGTGTGCTTCACCGGAGATTCCGAGTCGGCGATGCAGGCGGACGTGCTCGCCGGACTGCTCCGCCGGCTGGAGATGGCACCGGCCGTCGTCGCCGGCGGTTCCGGAGGGTCGCGAGTCTCGCTGCTCACCGCCGCCCGCCACCCCGATGTGGCCAGGGGCCTGGCCGTGTGGTGGATCAGCGGCGGAGTGTTCGGTCTGGTGAGCCTCGGCGTCCATTACTGCGGCGACTCGATCGTGGCAGCCTGGCGCAACGGCATGGCGGCCGTGGCCGAGCTGCCCGAGTGGAGCGAGGTCGTGGCCCGCAATTCGGCCAACCGCGAGGTCTTCCTGGACCAGGACCCTCGCCGTTTCATCGCCACGCTCGAACAGTGGATGCTGGCCTATTGCCCCCGGCCCGGCGAGCTCGTTCCGGGGCTGCCCGACAACCGGGCCAGGGCCATCGACGTCCCGGCCCTCGTCTTCCGCAGCGGGGAGAGCGACCCCCATCACACCAGGGAGATGTCCGAGCGGGTGGCGAGGCTGCTCAGCCGGGCCGAGCTCGTCGAGCCGCCCTGGCCGGACACCGAATGGAACCAGCGAGTCGACGCCGCCCAGTCCGAGGGGTCCGGGCTCTTCGAGCGTTGGCCCCTGTTGGCGCCCCAGCTGCTCGACTGGCAGGCGCAACAGCTCGGCGCCGGCGGGTCCGACTGAGCAGGGGTCAGTCGGACCCGTGGGTGCGGGTGGTCAGGCCGCCTTCTCGAGGATGTGGACGCCGCAGGCCGAACCGAGCCCGATGACGTGGGTCAGGCCCACCTTGGCGCCCTCGATCTGACGGGCGCCGCCCTCCCCCCGCAGGTGGGTGGCGACCTCCCAGACGTTGGCGATCCCGGTTGCCGCGATGGGATGGCCCTTCGACTCGAGGCCGCCCGACACATTGACCGGCGTCGACCCGTCGCGCCAGGTGGCGCCGGACTCGAAGAAGTCGACCGCGCCCCCGGGCTCGCAGAGCCCGAGGTTGTCGTAGTGGACCAGCTCGGCGGTGGCGAAGCAGTCGTGGAGCTCGACCAGGTCGAGGTCGGCCGGAGCGACCCCGGCCTGCTCGTAGGCCTGGGCGGCGGCGTTGCGGGTCAGCGTGTTCACGTCCGGGAGGATCTGGCACGCCTCCTCCCAGGGGTCGGTGGTCAAAATGGAGGCCGAGATCTTCACGGCCCGACGCCGCTGCTCGGCCGAAAAGGTCTTGAGCTTGGCCCCGCTCACAACCACGGCGGCCGCCGCGCCGTCGCAGTTGGCCGAGCACATGGGCCGGGTGTTCGGGTAGGCGATCATCACGTCGCCCATGATCTCCTCGAGGCTCATCTTCTTGGTGTAGGCGGCGAGGGGGTTGAGGGTGGAGTGAGCGTGGTTCTTCTCGCTGATCCGGGCGAACAGCTCGAAGCTGGTCCCGCCGTGGCGGTAGCCGTACTCCATCCCGATCTGGGCGAAGACCCCCGGCATCGTCTCGGTGCCGATGCGGCCGTCGACGGGGGCCACCGCGCCATAGCGACCGTGCGGCTCCCAGGTGTTCGAGTCGGCACCTCGGCTTCCCCCGGCCAGCAAGCCGGCGCCCGACAGCTTCTCGACCCCGAAGGCCAATCCGACGTCGGTCTCGCCCGCCTTGACCGCCATGCAGGTCACCCGCAGGGCGGTGGCACCGGTGGCGCAGGCGTTGGCCACGTTGTAGACGGGGATGCCGGTCTGACCCAGTTGCTTCTGGAGCTGCTGGCCGATGCCGGCGTTGGCGGCCATCAAGTTGCCGGCGCCGATCACCCCGACGTCCTGCATGCCTACCCCGCCGTCGGCCAGGGCGCCGAGGACGGCCTCGGAGGCCAGGTCGACCAGATCCTTGTCGGGGTGCTTGCCGAACTTGGTCATATGGATCCCGAGGATCCACAAGTCGTCAGTTGCCATGGCTCAACCTCCCAGGGGTTCGAAGCCGAAGCCGACCGCTTCGGTGCCAGCTTCGTCGGTGCCGACGGGTTGGAGGGCCAGGCGGACCTTCATCCCCAGGGTCACGTGCTCGGGGTCGGGCTCGACGTTGATCAGGTTGGCTCGCACGCTCGTTCCCTCGCAGTCGACCAGGGCCGCCACATAGGGGACCGGTACGCCCGGTGCGGCAAAGGCCACGATGGTGAAGGCTCGAACCTCGCCGGTGGTCGGGACATCGACGGTCCGGAATTCCGTGGCCCCACAGCCGGCGCAGGCATTGCGCCGGTCGAAGAACCGGGCGCGGCAGGAGGTGCACTCATGGGCCGTCAGGTGCGGGTCATCCCCGAGCACCAGGTAGTCGACCAGCGGAATCTGCTTGGCCATCGTCTCCACTCCAGTAGTCGCCGGTTCGCCCGGCGTCGCGGGCCACCCTAACGGGAGGGAGAAATCGACCGCTAGTTGAGCCGGCTCGGTGAGGCCGGCCGACTCGGCCTCGCGGGGCTACGACCTGCTCAGGTCACCGGGGCCAGGGCGCGCCGCGGGTCCAGGTGGGATGCCGCCCGGTCGAGCACGCCGGCTAGGCTCTCCTCGCTCCGCGGGTTGAACAGGGGTCCGGCCCCGTCGGTGAGCAGCACGCTCACCAGGGCCACCCCGGTGGCCGGAACGGGCCTGTCCCGACCGAGCAACGTCACCACCTCCTGGAGGGCGGACTCTGTCGCGGCGATGCCGTCTCGATCGGGGGTGAGCGGGGCGCACCGACCTCGGGACGGCGTCCGGCCCCCGGCATCGAGGTGCCGGGCCAGCAGGTGCGCGAGCTCCCGGCGACGCACCACCGTCACCAGGGCCTCGGCCCGACTGGCGAGGAGCACGCTGGACTCGGGCGCCTGTCCGGCGGCGAGGCGATGGTCGAGGCTCCGGCCAGCAGCCGGGCCAGGGCTCGGTGCCACGGGCGTTTGGCCCGCAGCACGAGGTGGGAGGGATCTCGCCGGTCACAGATGAGCAACATGCCCCTCCATGGTGCGCTCTGGCTGTGCCGCGGGGAAGCCGGATCGGCGACGTGGAACGAGACAAAACTGCCAATCGGGCGTACCGGGTGCCGTGGGGTTAGCGTGACGGTGTGACCGGCGGGGGCGACCACGGGGGTGATCACGGAGGTGAACCGCAGAGCCGGCCGCATGGTGGTCGGCCCGGGCCGAGGATCTCCCGGCGATCGTTCATGGCCGGGAGCCTGGCCGCCGGGCTCGCAGCCGCGGCCGGTCCGGCCGTGGGCACAGAGGCCTATGCCGCCACCGCCCCGGCCCGAGGTCTCGGCCCCGGCGGTTCCGTCCTCCCGCCCGGGACGCTGCCGTTCCCGAAACTGCCCGCCGGTACGGACACGCTGCCGCAGATCGAGCACATCGTCGTCGTCATGATGGAGAACCACTCGTTCGACGACCACCTCGGCACCCTCGGGCGTGGTGACGGGCTGACTCCGGGAGCGGGCGGCAGGCCGGTCAACTACAACCCCGACCCGGCCGGTGGATTCGTCCGCTCCTTCCACAATCCGAACACCTGCGGCGAGGCCGACTCAGGCATCTCGCAGTCGTGGGACACGTCGCACATCTGCTGGGACAACGGCACGAACATGGGGTTCGTCAAGGGCTGCGGCGGCGCGGCCATGGGCTACTGGCGGCGCGACGACCTCCCCTTTTACCACGACCTGGCGCACAACTTCCCCATCGGCGACCGGTACTTCTCATCGGTCATGGCCCAGACCTATCCCAACCGCCGGTTCCTCATCGCCGGCACCGCGCTGGGCAACATCAGCACGGACGGCTCGGGGATCTCGACGACGGACGCGCCCAACGGGACGATCTTCGACCGCCTCAACCAGTACGGCATCTCGTGGAAGGACTACTACCCCGACCTCCCCACCTGTGCACTGTTCGAACCGGTCTTCTTCAACAACCCGACCAAGGCGGTCCACATGAGCCAGTTCTTCGTGGACGCGGCATCCGGGAACCTGCCCGCCTTCAGCCTGGTCGACCCCTATACCAACTTCTCGGAGGAGAGCGGGGACATCAGCCTCGGCGAGGCCTACGCCGCACTGTTCATCCAGGCGGTGATGGACGGCCCGGCATGGGAGAAGACCGCACTCATCTGGACCTACGACGAGCACGGGGGATGGTACGACCACGTCCCACCCCAGCCGGCCGTCAAGCCGGACAACGTGCCACCCGCGCTCAAGCCCGGCGACATCCCGGGCGGCTACGACTTCACCGGCTTCCGTGTCCCCTGCGCCATGGTCTCCGCCTGGTCGAAGAAGGACTACGTCTCGCACCAGACCTTCGACCACACCTCGATCCTCAAGCTGGTCGAGACCAAGTGGAACCTCCCGGCCATGACCTACCGGGACGCCAACGCGCGCAACATGCTCGACTTCTTCGATTTCAGCGCCAAGAGGCCCCCGTTTGCCGATCCTCCGGCGTTGCGTGGCCCGAAGAACCCCTTCTCCAGTCCGGCGGCCCTCCCGCCCAGTTCGCTGGGCGCCACCGACATGGCCCTGTTCCACCCCATCTGCACGGCGTTGCCCGGCGGGTCGCTCCCGCCCGAGAGCGCCCAACTCTCGTCGCCGCCCCCGGACGCAAACAAACTGCTGCGGGCGCAGCGACAACTCATCGGCCGGGAGATCGCCGCCCAGGACGAGGCACTCGAGAAGCATCACTAGCCAACGAACCAACTACCCACTGACTGGCTGAGTCCGCGACTCTGCCCCGGCGGCGCCTAGAGGACGAACCGCTCCATGGCCCGGGCGAAGCCGTCCTCGGCGTTGGAGGCGGTAACCCTGCGGGCGGCCCGCTGCACGTCGGGAGCGGCGTTGCCCATGGCGATGCTCAGCCCGGAGTGGGCGAACATGAGCACGTCGTTGGGCATGTCTCCGATGGTGGCGATCTCCTCGGGGGCCAGGTCAAACCGGGCCGACAGCCATCGCGCCACGATTCCCTTGTTGGCGTCGGGGTGGGTGACGTCCAGGTAGTAGGGCTGGGACTGGGCGGCAGACACCTCGTCACCGAATCGCTCGACAGTCGCGGCGGTGGCGGCGTCGATGCTCGGCCGGTCGTCGGTGACCCCGACGATCTTGGCCACTCCGTCGCACAGCACGCCGAACGATTCCACCACGGTGGGCTCGAAGGCGACCGTGGCCGCCTCCCGGTCGACGTGGGGACCATCGGCGTCGAGTACGTACCAATCCTGACCGCGGTAGACCCAGGCGGAGAGGGAGAACGAATCGAGCAGCTCGATGATGGGACCGACGAGCTCGGGCGGGAGCACTCGCTCCTCTATGACGGCCATATCGGGCTCGACGATGACGCCGCCGTTGAAGGCCGAGGTCGGCGTGGTCAGCCCGAGGGGCTCGACCAGCATCGCCATGCCGCGTGGTGGCCGCCCACTGGTGACGGCGAAGAGGATCCCGGCGTCGTGGAGCGCGGTGCACCGCGGTCACCGCCGCCGACGTCAGCTGCTTCTCGGGGGTGACCAGAGTGCCGTCGACGTCGGCCAGCACCAGGCGGATCGCACCGTCGCTCATCGTGGCTCCTGACCTCCGGGCGTCGCCGACGCGCGTCATCCCAGGGTACCGAGGTGGGATCGGCCCGCTCCACCAATGCCGCTTCTGGGATCAGGCGATGAACGAGAACAGGAACAGCTGCGTGGCGTAGGCCACCAGCCGGGGTGGGTCGGAACCCTGCTCGCCGCAGTCCCAGAGCGCCATGTCGGCCGAGGCATAGCCGTCACCAGCGTGGCGGGCCCGGTTGTGGGCCAGCACCCACGACGAGCGGCAACCGTCGAGGAGATGGACGGTGAGATCGATGCTCGGGGCGAACCAGGTGCGCGGTCCCGGCCCGACCATCTCGCCGACCGCGCCGGGCATGGTGTCGGCCAGGACGACCAGGGCCAGCGGGTCGATGGTGCCGTCGTCGAGGAACGGCGGCTCCTCGAACCGGTACCACATGGCGCGTTCCGCCCGTTCGGGCAGGTAGTCGTCATCCCAGGGGGCGTGGCCGATGGCGCTCCGGCCCTCGACCCGCCGGACCCAGAAGGGCATGGGCTCGAACGACCGGGCTCCAGGCGGAGGCGGGTCCCGGAAGGAAGGACACTCCTCGGGGGTGAGCACGCCGATCGGTGGTGCCAGGTCGGTGAAGGCGAAGCCGGGCCGGGCCGTGCCGAAGATGCCGGTGGTCAGGTGGCCCCGGGCGGCACCGGGGTTGGCCACCTCGGCGCGCAGGTGGGACATCGATCGGCCCCGCCGCAGCAGCTCGACCTCGATCGAGACCGGCCCGTCCGCCACCTGGGCGACGAAGGCGGTGTGGAGGGTCCGCAGCGACTGTGCCGGGTCGGCCAGCATGTCGGCCATGGCCCGGAGGGCCACGGCGGTGACGATGCCTCCCTGGGGCAGCGGATTGAGGTTCCAGCCGTCGTCGATGTCCGCCTCGTAGCGCCCCGGCCCGATCGCCCTCACCGACGTAGCAGCCGAGAAGGCATCGCTCACGACCGCAGATGCTCACTGTCCCGTCCGAGTGGTGTCAACCCCGGCCGGGCAGGTCTCCGGGGGCCGGCGCCGGCGGTGCCGTTTCCCCTGGTCAGACGCGAAACTGGTCGACTAGGGTCGAGCCGGACAGAGTCGTCATCCGGTGGGGTCGTGGCCCCCCGGCCACCAGTGAGGTCTCGATGAACATCGTGGTGAGCAACGTGAAAGGCGGGGTGGGCAAGACCACCACCGCCGTCTATCTGGCCGCCGCCGCCGCCGAGCGCGGGCTGGGATCCGGTCACCCTCGTCGACGCCGACCGGCAGGCCTCCTCGGCGGAGTGGCTGGAGCAACGACCCATCGAGGGCATCGACCTGGTCGAGGCGCCTTCGGAGCGCACCGTGTCCCGAGCCATGTCCGGGAACCGCGGGCTGGTCGTCGTGGACACGCCGCCCGGGGACGAGCGGATGGTCAGGGCCACGCTGGAACGGGCCCACGCCGTGGTGGTCCCCACCCGGGCGGGCGGGGTCGAGTACTCGCGGGTGGTGGCCACTCTCGACATGGTCCGCGGGCGAACGCCCTACGGCGTGGTCATCACCGCGGCGCGCCTCGGCACCAACGATCTGGAGGAGGCCATCCAGTGGTGGACCGAGTCGAAGGTGCCCGTCTGGGGCGTCATCCCCGAGCGGGTGGGCATCGCGGCCGGGCCCGAGGCCCGGCTTTACCGCGAGGGCCTGGAGGGCTACGACGCGGTGCTCAAGAAGGCGCTGCGCAAGCGGGCCGCTTGACCGTCAGGGCGCCAGGTCGCCGGGCCCCGCCGGGACGTCCACGGCGTGCTCCTCGAGTGCGGCCAGCGGGACCACCTCGAGGGCTCGCTCGTGGGTCGAGGCGAGCACGACGAAGGCCGCCGCTCCGTCGTGGTGGGCCCGCAGCCAATTGGACGCCGTCACGCACCAGCGGTCGCCAGGGACCAGACCCGGGAAGCGGAACTGCGGCAGGGGGGTGGTCAGGTCGTTGCCGACGCTCCGCTGGTGCTCGAGGAACTCGGCCGTGACAACTGCGCAGATGGTGTGGCTGCCCCGGTCCTCCGGGCCCGTCTTGCAGCAGCCGTCGCGGTAGAAGCCGGTGAGCGGTTCGGTGCTGCAGGGCTCGAGCTCGCCGCCGAGCACGTTCCGATCGGCCATCGCGTCAGTATGTCTCAGCCGTAGACGGCCAGGAAGTCCCGCATCGGGCCGGACGTGGCCTCGAACGTGTGCCGATGTGAGCGCGGACGGGGGCACGGTCACGCGTTGTAGCCGTCGAGCTCGGAGCGGTCTCCCGTGCCCGCCGGCACCAGTTCGATCCGGAACCCGTCGACCATGTCGATGCGCTGGAGGGCGTCGACATGGCTGCGCCCGGTCCCGGTCCATTTGGCCTTGGCCTTGGCGTTTGCCTCGTCCCGGTCGTCGGCGACGACCAGGACGTCTCGTGGTCCTCACCCATCCGGCCGTCGGTCATGGACCCGCCGAGGAACGCTGTGTACAGGTGCATCGCCGAACCATAGCGAGACAGCCGGGCGCTCCCTGGACCTCGGGCCGTCCCCGGACCGGCCCGACGTGGCCGATCGGCGTGGCGGCCGGCGGGCCACGGTGTGACCGGGAGTGGTATGAACCAAGCGATCGGGAACCGACCAATGCCACCAGCAACCTGTGACCAACCAGTCTCCGGGGCCGGATCGAAGAAGACGGACATGGCGACTCGGACCCCACAGTCAGGCGGAGCCCCGAAGCCCCGTGCTCTCCAGGCCGTCAGGGTGGGAAGCCATCTCGTCGTATGGGTGGCGTTGGTGGTCCCGCTGGTGGTGGTCCTGGCCCGGGGGTGGATCCCCTCTGGCGACGATGCCGCCATCGCCATCCGCTCCTACCAGACCTTCACCCTGCATCCTCCCTTGCTCGGGTTGGTCTCGACCGTCGGAACGGGAACCGGGCACTACGTCTCGGATCCGGGTCCGCTGCTCTTCTGGCTGCTGGCCGTTCCCGTTCGCATCGACCCGCTCCACGGTCCGCTGTGGGGCGCGGCGCTCCTCAGCGGGATCGCCCTGTCGGTGGCCATCGAAGCACTGTGGTCGGCGGGGCAGTGGCTGGCCGGAGCCGTCGTCGCCTTCGTCGTCGCCGACTACCTCTGCTTCGCACCGACGGTGGTCGAGAACGTCGTCTGGAACGCCTACTTCCCGATCCCCTTCTTCATCGCCGCCATCGCCCTTGCCTGGGTGGTGGCCGGTGGGTCGGTCGGTTGGTGGCCCGTGCTCGTGTTCGCCGGGTCGGTGGCGGCGCAGAGCCAGCTGATCTTCGCCCTTCCCGCTGTGGCGCTGGTCGTGCTGGCTCCGATCCTTGGGCTCGTGCTGAGGGGTCGTCCACCCCGGTTCCGATGGCTGGTTGTCGGATTGGCGGTTGCCGGGGCCTGCTGGTTGGCACCGTTGCTCCAGGCCCTCGGGTCCGACAGCAATCTCTCCGCTCTGGCCACGAGCACGCATGGCCTGCCCCGTTTGGGCCCAGGCTGGGGGTTGCGGGTCATCGGGACAGCGGGCTCGCCGTCGCCGCTGTGGCTCCACGCTCTGCCCACCGATTTCTTCCGTGTGCTCGGCACCATCGCGGTGAACAGTCCAGCCCTCGGCGTGGTGGTCCTCGTGATCCTCACCGTCATTGCGGTCTGGGCCTGGCGAGATGGCCGGCTCATGCTCTGCACTCTGACGCTCGTGACCCTCATGTGCTTGTTGTCCCTGGGGACCGGGTTCGCCTTGGTGCCGACGAAGAACTCGTTGAACCTGGCCTACATGATCACCGTCCTGTGGGCCATCAGCCTGCTGGTGTGGTCGGTCGTGGTCTGGGCGCTGGTCGTCCTGGCCACGGCCGCGGCCCGCCGGCTGGCCGGGCCGGACGTGCACCGGTTCCTCGTCGGCGGTCGCCCGGAACGGGCCGCTGCAGTACTCATGGTCCCGGTGGTGGCACTGGTCTTCGGTGCTGTGGCGCTGCGCTCGTACCAACCCGGGCTGGTCAACGTCGGAACGAGCGTCAGCGACTCCCGGTTGCTCCCTCGCATCGCCACCCAGGTCGAACGGGCAGCCCCCCCGGGCCGGGCCGTGATACGCGTCGACGAGGTGGGGGCGGACGGGCTGCAGTCGTTCTGGTTGACCGAGGGCGCAGCCTGGTCGCTGGAAGCAGCCGGCTGGCATCCGGGGCTCGACGGCATGGCCCGTGCCTACACGGGACTCGCCCCGCGACCGGGGTCGTCGGTCTACGTGGTCACGGTGGACCCGAGGGAACCGTCGACCGTTCGGATCGGGCATCCGTAGTCCGGACGGCCGATCGGGGCTGGACTCGACGGTCCAGGGTCCGGGCGGGAAACTCGGGCAGTAGCGTCGATCCGGGGGCGGTGGCACCGTCAATTTCAGGGAAAGCGTGGAAGACCACGATCCCAAGACAAGGAGACCACCGTGCAATACATGTTGATCATCCACAACGACCCCTCCCTCCATCCGGTCCCCGGCGATCCCGAGTGGGACCAGCTGATGGCGGACTACGCCGCCTTCAGCGAGCAGCTGGGCTCCTACACCGGTGCTCCCCTCAACGACCCCAGCACGGCGACGACCGTCCGGGTGCGCGGCGGCGAGACGTTGGTCACCGACGGGCCGTTCGAGGAGACCAAGGAGTGGATGTCGGGTTACTACGTGTTCGAGTGCGACAACCTCGACCAGGCTCTCAAGGCGGCCGCCATGGTGCCGTCGGCCAAGTTCGGCTCGGTCGAGGTGCGCCCTGTGGCGGAGATGTAGCCCTGCTCGGACAACCCTCGCCTCGTCGTCCCGACCGTCCGAGCACCACGCTCGAGTCCGCCTACCGGGCCGACCGCGACCGGGTACTGGCCCGGCTCATCCGCATCCTGGGCGACTTCGACCGGGCCGAGGACGCCCTCCAGGACGCGGCTGGTTGCAGCCACGTCCGATTGGCCGGCCCACGGGGTGCCGGCCAATCCCGCCGGATGGCTGGTCACGACCGCTCGACGGAAGGCCATCGACCGGCTGCGCAGCTCGGCTGCCTCGGACCGCCGGGCCCGGGCCTGGGGCGAGCTGGCGGTGGCCTGGGACATCGGTGACGGACTCGGTCCCATCCCCGACGACCGGCTCCGATTGATCTTCACCTGCTGTCACCCCGCGCTTACCCACGAGGCCCAGGTGGCGCTGACGCTCCGGACGCTCGGGGGACTGTCCACCGAGGAGGTGGCGCGGGCGTTCCTGATCTCGGAGTCGGCGCTGGCCCAGCGCATCGTGCGGGCCAAGCGCAAGATCCGAAAGGCCGGCATCGCCTACCGGGTGCCTTCCGAGGAGGAGCTGCCGGCCCGCCTGTCGGCCGTGCTGACCGTCATCTACCTCATCTTCAACGCCGGGTATCTGGCCCCTTCGGGTCCGCAGCTGGTCAAGGTCGATCTCTGCGACGAGGCCCTGAGGCTGGCCGGCGTGCTCATCGATCTGCTGCCCGATGATCCCGAGCCGGTGAGTCTGGCGGCGATGATGTACTTCCAGGATGCCCGACGGGCGGCGCGGGTGGATGCCGAGGGTGTCCCGCTCACGCTCGACGAACAGGATCGGGCCCGTTGGGAGCCGGCCAAGGTGGCCAAGGGGCTGGAGCTGCTCGAGCGGTCCCGGGCCATGGGCCAACCCGGTCCCTACGGGCTCAAGGCCTCGATCAGCGCGTTGCACGCCACCGCGCCCCGGGCCGAGCTCACCGATTGGGCGACCATCGTGCGGCTCTACGACGCCCTGGCGAGGTGGGAGCCCACCGTGGTGGTGCGCCTCAACCGGGCGGTGGCCGTGGCCATGGCCGATTCACCGGCTGCCGGGCTCGATCTGGTCGACGATCCCGAGCTCCGGTCGCAGCTGGCCGGCTATCACCTGTACCAGGCGACCCGGGCCGACCTGTTGCGGAGGCTCGGGCGGCCGCGGGAGGCGGCGGCGGCCTACCGGCTGGCCCGGACCCAGACCGACAACGCCGCCGAGCGCCGCTTCATCGACCGGCGCCTGGCCGCCCTCGACGAGGCCGACCCGGTGTGCGGTCGATAGTGAGTCCGGCCGATAGTCCCGAGTCCGGCCGATAGTGCCACCGCCAATCCCGGGCCGTTGACCCTCGGGCGGTTCCTTCGGCGCCGGCTCAGGTGGTGCGCATGAACTCGGCCACCACAGCGGCCAACTCGGGCCCGCGGTCCTCCTGGAGGAAATGGCCGCCGCCGGCAATCGTGGTGTGCGCCTGCCCCCGCGCCCCGGGGATGTGCTCCTGCAGATACCTGTCCGAGCCTGCAGTGATCGGGTCCCCATCGCTGAAGGCGGTGAGGAACGGCTTCTCGAACCGCTCGAGGACCCGCCATGCCTGCCGATTGGCCTCCGCCGCCGGGTCAGCGGGGGAGATGGGCACGAGTGTGGGGAACTGGCGCGCCCCCTCGGTGAGGGACTGGTCGGGGAAGGGCGCGTCGTAGGCGGCGATGACCTCCGGGCTGAGCTCGGTGGTGCAGCCGGAGTTGACGATGGCGCCGGTGGGGAAGACGTCGACCTCCTGGGAGAACTTCAGCCAGGCGAGGAATGCCTCTCCGGGCGGCCGGTCACCGGTCGGGAGGAAGGTGTTGGCCGCCACCACCCGGGCGAAGCGGTCGGGGTGCTCGCCGACCAGCCGGAGACCGATGAGACCTCCCCAGTCCTGGCCCACCAAGGTGACGTCGGACAGGGCCAGGGCGTCGAAGAGGAGAGACCGCATCCACTCCACGTGCCGGGCGAAGGAGTACTCCGAGCGCGGCGTCGGCTTGTCCGACCGGCCGAAGCCGACCAGGTCGGGCGCGATGGCGCGGTACCCGGCGCCGGCCAGCACCGGGATCATGTGGCGGTAGAGGTAGCTCCACGAGGGCTCGCCGTGGAGCAGGAGCACCGGCTCGCCGCCGGCCGGCCCCTCGGCGACGTAGTGCACGCGGAGCGAGCCCCCGTCCTGGTCGGGGATGTCGGCATAGTGGGGTTCGAAGTCGAACCCGGGCAGGTCGACGAATGCGTCGTCGGGGGTGCGGAGGACCTCCATCGGGCTTGACTCCTTCGCTCTGGTTGGCGGTGGGCCGGGATTGAGACCGTCACCAGACCTGACGGCCACAACCAACGTAATGGGCACAGGAAGTGACACTCGCTATGTCAATAGACGTTAGCAGGCAACCGGTGCCGCTGACCGGGACGGAGCCCGGCCACCGGGACGGAGCCCGGCCACCGGGGCGGCGCGGCGAAGGCCGTACCATGCAGGGATGGCCGCCCAGACCCCCATCGATCCGTCGGAAGAGCCACTGGTCGGGATGAAGCCCCGCAGCCACGAGGTCACCGACGGACCGGCCCGGGCGCCGGCCCGGGCCATGCTGCGGGCCGTCGGGATGACCGACGACGACTGGGACAAGCCGCAGATCGGCGTGGCCTCCTCCTGGAACGAGGTCACCCCCTGCAATCTCCCGCTCGACCGGCTGGCCAAGCGGGCCAAGGACGGAGTCCGCCACGCCGGGGGTTTCCCGCTTCGAATTCGTGACCATCGCGGTGTCCGACGGGATCTCGATGGGACACGAGGGCATGCGGGCCTCGCTGGTCAGCCGCGAGGTGATCGCCGACTCGGTGGAGACGGTCATGCACGCCGAACGGTTCGACGGGCTGGTGGCGGTGGCCGGCTGCGACAAGTCGCTGCCGGGCATGCTGATGGCGGCCGGACGGCTCAACCTGCCCTGCGTGTTCCTCTACGGCGGCTCCATCCTTCCTGGGCGGGCCGGGGCGCGCGCCCTCGACATCACCTCGGTGTTCGAGGCCGTCGGCGCCCATGCGGTCGACGCCCTCAGCGACGAGGAGCTGAGCCTCATCGAGCACAATGCCTGCCCGACCGAGGGAGCCTGCGCCGGCATGTTCACGGCCAACACCATGGCGTCGGTGGCCGAGGCCCTCGGCATGGCCCTGCCCGGGAGCTCGTCGGCCCCGGCGGTCGACCGCCGCCGTGACGACGACGCCTTCGCCTCGGGGGAAGCCGTGATCTCGCTGCTGCGGGCGGGCATCCGCCCACGGGACGTCATGACCAAGGAGGCGTTCGAGAACGCCATCGCGGTCACCATGGCCCTCGGGGGGTCGACCAACGCGGTGCTCCATCTGCTCGCCATCGCCTACGAGGCCCGCGTCGATCTCGGCCTGGACGACTTCAACAAGGTGGCGGCCCGGGTACCCCATCTGGCCGACACCAAGCCCCACGGGAAGTACCACATGGCCGACATCGACCGGGTCGGAGGCGTCCCGGTGGTCATGCGCGAGCTGCTCGAGGCGGGACTCCTCCACGGGGACTGCATCACGGTGTCGGGGCGGACGGTGGCCGACAACCTGGCCGCGCTGGACCCGGCCGCCCCCGACGGTGACGTGGTCCACCGGATGGCCGATCCCATCCACGCCCAGGGAGGGATCGCCGTGCTGACCGGCACGCTCGCCCCCAAGGGAGCGGTGGTCAAGGTGGCCGGCATCGACCAGCTGACCTTCGACGGGTCGGCCCGGGTCTTCGACGGGGAGGACGCGGCCATGGCGGCGATCCTGGCCGGAGCGATCGAGCCCAACACCGTGGTGGTCATCCGCTACGAGGGCCCCAAGGGCGGCCCCGGCATGCGGGAGATGCTGGCGGTAACCGGCGCCATGAAGGGGGTCGGGCGCGGGGCGGACTGTGCCCTGGTCACCGACGGCCGGTTCTCCGGCGGGCACCCACGGGTTCTGCATCGGGCATGTGGCCCCCGAGGCGGTCGACGGTGGACCGATCGCGCTCGTCACCGACGGGGACCGCATCGTGGTGGACGTGTCGACCCATACCGTCGACCTGATGGTCGACGAGGGAGAACTCGAGCGCCGCCGCCGCGATCTCAAGCATCCCGACCCGCGCTACACCAGCGGGGTGCTGGCCAAGTACGCCCGCCTGGTCACCGGGGCGGAGCGCGGAGCGGTCACCGAGGCCTGAACGGGCTGCACGGTTGCACGGGCTGCGGCGTCCCATGGCCAGCTGGCGCGAATTCCGAGCGGCCGACGGCCCCTTCGCCGAGCTGGCCGAGGGCCGCATCGAGGGTCCGGGCCTGGTGCTGGTCGGGACCCTGCGGCACAACGGATGGCCCCGCATCAGCCCGGTCGAGCCCCTCATTGTGGACGGCCTCCTCTATCTCGGGATGATGTGGCAGTCCAAGAAGGCGCTCGACCTGCTTCGCGACCCGCGCTGCACGGTGCACAGCATCGTGCAGGATACGGCGGGGACGGAGGGCGACGTGAAGGTCTACGGCCGTGCCGTCGACGTCAGCGACGCTGCCGAGCGCGAGCGGTACTGCCGTGCCCTCGAGGCCCGCATCGGCTGGCGGCCCGAGGGTGACTTCCATCTCTTCGCCGTGGACATCACCGCCGTGGGCTACTTCGTCGTGAGCGGGGAGGGTCACGAAACGCGGACCTGGACCGCACCGACGTCGTAGACTCCCCGGGCGGGATGGGCAAGACAGCCAGGGAGGCTTCCCAGTGGCGATGGCGCGCCGCCCTCGCCGGCGTCGGTCTCGTGCTGGTCGCCTGCGTGGTCCCCGGATGCTCGTCGACCTCGGCCAGCACGGCAACGGGCGGTTCGGCGGAAGGCCGGATTCCCGCCTCGGCGTTCACCGACACCACCGGGGTGACGCCGCACACGGTGACGATCGCCAACATCTCGACCCAGTCCGCCGGGTTGTTCACCGGAGCCGCGGTGGGCACCGAGGCGTATGCCGCGTACGTGAACGCCCACGGTGGCATCGCCGGTAGGACCCTTGTGGTGCAGAGCTCCGACGATCGGTTCACCGGGGCCCTGAACAAGCAGCAAACCCAGGCCGCGGTGGAGCAGGACTTCGCCACAGTGGGCGGCTTCACCCTGGAGGACGCATTCGGCGGCTCGGTCCTGGCCGCCAACCCGCAGATGCCGAACGTGGCCGAGGCGCTCGATCCTGCCACCGCGGCTCTTCCGAACACGTTCAGTCCCGCCCCCAACGCCCCGGGCTGGCCGCTCGGGCCGCTCGCCTACTTCAAGCAACGCTTCCCGGAACAGGTGCACCACACCGGGACCATCGTCGCCGACCTGTCATCGACGGTGACGGCCTGGGACCACGAGAAGGCGACCATGGACCACCTCGGGTATCAGGTGGCCTACGAAGCGGCCCTTCCGCCGTCAACGACCGATTTCACGCAGAACATCGTGGCCATGAAGAACGCCGGTGTGCAGATCGTGTTCCTCGAGCAGATGCCGGAGAACTATGCGTCGGCCGCGGTCAAGGACATGCGCCAGCAGAACTTCCATCCCGTTCTGGTGCTGGGTGGCCCGGCCTACAGCAAGTCGTTGGTGGCCGACTCCGGTGGCCCGAGCTCGCTCGACGGTGCTTTCTTCGAGCAATCCTCCGCCTTCTACCTCGGCGAGGACGCCAGCGCCGTTCCGCCCGTCCGGACGTTCCTCGAGTGGGTCCAGCGGGTCTCGCCCGGCTTCCACGCCGACTTCTTCACCCTGTACGGGTGGCTGTCGGCGGAGCTGTTCGCGGACGCGTTGCGATCGGCCGGGGCCCGTCCGAGCAGGGGCTCGGTACTCGAGGCGCTGCACCGAATGACGTCGTTCACCGGGTCGAACCTCATTCCGGTGAGCGACCCCGCCCACAAGACGCCCATCAGCTGCTACCTCCTCGGACAGATCGAGAACGGGTCGTTCCAGCGCATGGACGATCCACCAGTCACGGGTCCGACCCATGGCTACCGGTGTGACAAGCCCTTCTACTACCCGACGTGACCGGAGAGCCCGGCCTCGGGCGGCCGAAGGAGGACGGTTTCTATGACCAGGGCCGGTGCTTGTGGGCCACGTTCCAGACGTGTAACAATGTTGAGGTCATGCAGTTGAGCCCCGCACGCCGCCCCACCATCCAGGTACTTATCTCGTAGCGCGCACGTCGCCTCTCGCCGTGCGCGCTCTCCGACCTCCCAGACGGGAGGTCGTTTTCATGTCCCCGCACGTTTCTCCGGCCGTGAGCGCCGGGCGATCCACGACCACGACCCACGACCCACGACCCAGACAACCATCGCAGACAAGGGAGCCACACGATGGAACTCACCGGAGCACAAGCCCTGATCAAGAGCTTGGAGATGCAGCAGGTGGAGGTCATGTTCGGCCTGCCCGGTGGCGCCATCCTGCCGGTCTACGACCCCATCCTCGACTCCTCGATCCGCCACATCCTGGTTCGGCACGAGCAAGGCGCCGGGCACATGGCCGAGGGCTATGCCGACGTGACCGGGCGGCCCGGCGTGGCCATGGTGACCAGCGGCCCCGGGGCGACCAACATCGTCACGCCGCTGGCCGACGCCTACATGGACTCGGTCCCCCTGGTGGTGATCACCGGCCAGGTGGCCACCACGGCCATCGGGACCGACGCATTCCAGGAGAGCGACATCACCGGGATCACCATGGGGATCACCAAGCACAACTGGCTGGTGACCGACGGGGCCGACATCCCGCGGGTGGTGGCCGAAGCCTTCCACGTGGCCACCACCGGGCGGCCGGGACCGGTGCTCATCGACGTGCCGAAGGACGTGGCCAACCGGCCCATGGAGTGGTACTGGCCGGAGCCCGCCGATCTCGACCTCCCCGGATACCACCCGGTGACCGAGGGAGACCCGGCTCTGGTGCGCCGCGCCGCCGAGCTGCTGCTCGCCGCCGAGCGGCCGATCATCTACGCCGGCGGCGGGATCCTCCGGTCGCGGGCGGCCGAGCCCCTGCGGGAGCTGGCCGAGCGGACCGGCATCCCGGTCGTCACCACGCTGATGGCCCGGGGCTGCTTCCCCGATTCGCACCCGCTGTGCCTGGGCATGCCCGGCATGCACGGCAACTACACGGCGGTCACCGCCATGCAGCGGTCGGATCTCCTGATCGCCCTGGGCAGCCGGTTCGACGACCGGGTGACCGGTAAGGTCGATGCCTTCGCGCCCGAGGCCAAGGTCATCCACGTGGACATCGATCCGGCCGAGCTCAACAAGGTGCGACAGGCGGATGTGGCCATCGCCGGTGACTGCCGGTTGGTCATCGAGGAACTGCTGTCGGCCCTCGAGGCCTGCGGGCTCCGCCACACCGACGCCACCCGGAGCGGGGCGGGCGGCGCACCGTCCGACGCCGTGTCCGGCGGCCCCGCCGTCGACGGATCGCTGGCGGCGACCTTCCCGCGGCACCGGCTCAGCCCGTGGCGGGCCCAGCTGAGCGAGTGGCAGCGGCGCTTCCCCCTCGTCTACGACCAGCAGCCGGGGCCGGGCGCGCTGAAGCCCCAGTTCGTCCTCGAGACGCTGCGGGACGCCACCCCGGCGGACACCATCGTGGCCTCCGGCGTCGGGCAGCATCAGATGTTCGCCTCGCAGTGGTGGCAGTTCGACTACCCCTATACCTGGGTCAACTCCGGGGGTCTCGGGACCATGGGGTTCGCCGTGCCGGCGGCCATCGGGGCCAAGGTCGGCCGACCCGACCGCATGGTGTGGGCCGTGGACGGTGACGGCTGCTTCCAGATGACGGCGCAGGAGCTGGTCACCGCCAGCTCCGAGCGCATCCCGGTCAAGGTGGCCATCCTCAACAACGCCTACCTGGGGATGGTCCGCCAGTGGCAGGAGATGTTCTACGAGGAGCGCTACTCCGAGGTCTACCTCTCGCCCGACCTGCCCGACTACGTGGGGTGGGCGGAGGCCATGGGGTGCGTGGGCATCCGGGTCGAGGCTCCCGAGGAGGTGGGCCCCGCCATCGACAAGGCCAACAACGTCGACGACCGGCCCGTGGTGGTCGACTTCCGCACCGACGCCTTCGAGAAGGTCTTCCCCATGGTGGCGGCGGGCGCCTCGAACGACGACATCGTGGTCGACCCGTCACAGGCCGAGGAGCGTGACTGAACATGTACGGAACCGACAAGCACCACCACACGTTGACGGTGGTGGTCGAGAACAAGTCCGGAGTGCTGGCCCGAGTGGCCGGGCTGTTCTCCCGCCGCGGGTACAACATCTTCTCGCTGGCCGTCGCCCCCACGGACAACGAGCGGTTCAGCCGGATCACCATCGTGGTGGACGTCGAGTCGTCCCCGCTGGAGCAGATCATGAAGCAGCTGGACAAGCTGGTGCCGGTGGTCTCCATCACCGAGCTCGACCCGGCGCGTGTCCCGCGAGCGGGAGCTCCTACTGGCCACGGTGGAGGCCGGGCCCGACACCCGAGGTCAGGTGATCCAGCTGGTGGGCGTGTTCGAAGGGAAGATCGTCGACGTCGGCCGTGACCGGCTGACCGTGATGCTGGCCGGCGCGCCGGCCAAGCTGGACGACTTCGAGGACCTCATCCGTAGCTACGGCATCGTCGACATGCAGAGGACTGGCCGGGTGGCCCTGCCTATGCTTGACCGGTCCGGGGTCGCGGCGCGGTCGGTGAGCCCGGTCCCCATAGAGAAGGCAGGTTGAAGTCGATGGCCACGCTGTACTACGAGAAGGACGCCGATCCGAGCTTGATCTCCAACCGGAGGGTGGCGGTGATCGGTTACGGCTCCC
Organism: uncultured Acidimicrobiales bacterium; assembly: GCA_963769825.1. Classification (GTDB taxonomy): domain Bacteria; phylum Actinomycetota; class Acidimicrobiia; order Acidimicrobiales; family RAAP-2; genus Bog-756. The sequence goes on along the minus strand of CAVYNO010000031.1, from coordinate 547,476 downwards.
AGGGCCACGCCCACGCCCTGAACCTCGCCGAGAGCGGGGTCGACGTCCGCGTCGGCCTCCGCCCGGATTCGTCGTCCCGGCAGAAGGCGGAGGAGGCCGGCCTCAGGGTCCTCTCGGTGTCCGAAGCGGCGTCCGAGGCCGACGTCATCATGATCCTGCTGCCCGACACCGAGCAGGCCGCCGTGTACAAGAGCGACATCCTCCCGCACCTGCACGGGGGCGACGCTCTCTTGTTCGCCCACGGCTTCAACATCCGGTTCGGCCTGATCGAGCCGCCGGCCGACGTGGACGTGGCCATGGTGGCGCCCAAGGGACCCGGCCACCTGGTGCGACGCACGTATACCGAGGGCGGAGGAGTGCCCTCACTGGTGGCGGTGGCCGCCGACCCGTCCGGCAAGGCCCACGCCCTGGCCCTGTCCTACGCCCATGGCATCGGCGCCACCCGCGCCGGTGTGCTCGACACGACCTTCGCCGAGGAGACCGAGACGGACCTCTTCGGTGAGCAGGTGGTGCTCTGCGGGGGGCTCACCGCGCTGGTGCAGGCCGGGTACGAGACGTTGGTGGGCGCCGGCTACCAGCCCGAGTCCGCCTACTTCGAGTGCCTGCACGAGCTCAAGCTCATTGTCGACCTCATGTACGAGCAGGGGATCAGCGGCATGCGCTTCTCGATCTCGGACACGGCCGAGTACGGCGACCTGACCCGGGGCCCGCGGGTCATCAACCAGGCGGTACGGGACGAGATGAGCCGCATCCTGTCGGAGATCCGGGACGGCTCCTTCGCCGAGGAGTGGGTGTCCGAGAACGCCAACGGGCGCCCCAATTACAAGGCATTGCGCCAGGCCGGGTTGGAGCACCCGATCGAGAAGGTCGGGGCCCAGCTGCGGGACATGATGCCCTTCGTGACGGCCGGAAAGCAGAAGATCCAGGACGTCTCCGGGGGTTGAGCGGACCCCCCGAGGTCAAGGTGCCCGGGCTCGGTCCCACCTTCCGGCACCTCGACGACCCCGATGTCCCCTGGCAGCAGGTCAAGGCCGTTCGCAACGCCGATGGGTCGACCTCGTCGGTGTGGGAGAAGTGGCTGGCCTTCTCGCCCGACCCGCCCTACCTCTCCTTGTACGCCCGCTGGGACCCGGGGATGGTCATCCGCCGCCACGGGCACCTGAGCCCCCACGTGGTCTTCGTGATCGGCGGGGAGATGTGGTGCGGCGACCGCCACTGCCCGGCCGGCACGCACATCGAGCTGCCCCTGGGGGCGGCATTCGGGCCGTTCGTCGCCGGGCCCGATGGCACCGTCCTGCTCGAGGTCATGATGGGTGATCCCCGGTCCTGGGGGGACGACCCGGCATTGTTCCAGGCGGCGCTGGAGCGTCAGGGCGCCGAGGCCCTCCCGGATCCGGCCATCGACCTGCCACCCTGGCTCGAGGACCTGCGCTCGCGTTGGGTGGTCGAGGGTGAGGGGCCGGCGGACGGCTGATGGACGCGACGGGGCCTGGTCACCGCCGGGTGTGACCCGGGACCTCAGCCGGCGAGGGCCCCCACCACATGGTTGATGCAGGCGCACAGGGCGGCCACGTCGTCGGGTTCGATGGCCGGGAACATGGCGATGCGCAGCTGGTTGCGGCCGAGCTTGCGGTAGGGCTCGGTGTCGACGATCCCGTTGGCGCGCAAGACCGAGGCGATCGCCGAGGCGTCGATGGAGTCGACGAAGTCGATGGTGCCGACCACCCGGCTCCGGTCCTGCTCCCGGGTGACGAACGGGGTGGCGAAGTCGGAGCCGTGGGCCCAGGTGTAGAGGATCTCGGCCGACTTGTCGCAGCGCCCAGCCGAGAACTCCAACCCTCCGTTCTCGTTGAACCACGTCACCTGGTGGTCGAAGAGGAAGAGGGTGGCGAGCGCCGGGGTGTTGTAGGTCTGGTCGAGCCTCGAGTTCTCGATGGCGATGCTCAGGTCCAGCGAGGCCGGCACCCACCGCTTGGTTGCGGCGATGGCCGTGACCCGGTTGAGGGCGGCCGGTGACAGCAGCGCCACCCACAGGCCGCCATCGGAGCCGAAGCACTTCTGCGGGGCGAAGTAGTAGGCGTCGAACTGGCGGGGATCCACGCGGAGGCCCCCGGCTCCCGAGGTGGCATCCACCGCCACCAGGCCGCCACCCTGCGCCGGCGAGGCCAGGCCGTCGGGCCGGGCGATCTCCATCATCACCCCGGTGGACGTCTCGTTGTGGGTCAGGGCGTAGAGGTCGATCCCGTCCCGAGCCACCGGGAGCGGATGGGTCCCCACCTCCGAGGCGATGATCTCGGGGTCGTCGAGATGCGGGGCGCCCGCCGCCGCCGCCGCGAACTTGGAGGAGAACTCGCCGAAGCTGAGATGTTGGCTCTTCCGGTCGATCAGGCCGAAGGTGGCGGCGTCCCAGAACGACGTCGTCCCGCCGTTCCCGAGCGCCACTTCGTAGCCGTCGGGTAAGGAGAAGAGGTGGGCCAGACCCTCGCGGAGGCTGGCCACCACCGACTTGACCGTCTTTTGGCGGTGGCTCGTCCCGAGGTACCGTCCGGCCGAGGCGGACAGGGCCTCGACTGCCTGGGGGCGGACCTTGGACGGCCCCGAGCCGAACCGGCCGTCGCCGGGGAGCAAATGGGCCGGAATGGTGATGTCGGGGGCTTCGGTCACGTATGGAATCATGGCACCATGACCCTGCCGCTACGAACCGGCCCTGGTCCCGGCGCCCGCCCGCGCCGGGGTGCGCGGTGACCGGCCGGAGGGTGTCCGCTCGAGCTGCCGCCGTCTCGCCGTCGGCGACGCTGGCCGTCGATGCCAAGGCCAAGGCCCTCCAGGCCCAGGGCGAGCACGTGATCGGCTTCGGCGCCGGCGAACCCGACTTCCCCACCCCCGCGCACATCGTGGCGGCCGCCGAGGCGGCCTGCCGCGACCCTCGCGCCCACAAGTACTCGCCGACGGCAGGACTCGCCGAACTCCGGGAGGCGGTGGCGGCCAAGACGAAGCGCGACTCCGGCCTGGAGGTGACCGCCTCGCAGGTCCTGGTGACCAACGGGGGCAAGCAGGCCATCGCCAACTCGTTCGCTGTCCTCTGCGATCCGGGCGACGAAGTGGTGGTGATCGCCCCCTACTGGACGACATATCCGGAGTCGATCCGCCTGGCCGGCGGTGTTCCCGTCGTGGTCGTCACCGACGCGGCGAGCGGCTTTTTGGCCACCGTCGAGCAATTGGAGGCGGTCCGGACCTCCCGGACCAAGGTCCTCCTGTTCGTCTCGCCCTCCAACCCGACGGGCGCGGTCTACCCACGGGTGGCGATCGAGGCCATCGGGCGGTGGGCCGCCGAGCACGAGCTCTGGGTCCTGACCGACGAGATCTACGAGCACCTGGTCTACGGCGGTGCTGAGCACCACTCGATGCCGGTGCTGGTCCCGGAGCTGACCGATCGGTGCATCGTGGTCAACGGGGTGGCGAAGACCTATGCCATGACCGGGTGGCGGGTCGGCTGGATGATCGGTCCCTCCGACATGGTGACGGCCGCCACAAATCTGCAGTCACACGAGACGTCCAATGTGGCCAACGTCTCCCAGCGAGCGGCGCTGGCGGCGCTCTCCGGCGATCTCGAGGCGGTGGCGGCGATGCGGCGTGCCTTCGACCGCCGGCGTCTGACCATCCACTCCATGCTCAACGAGATCGAAGGCGTCGAGTGCCCGCTCCCCGAGGGCGCCTTCTATGCCTTCCCCTCGGTCGAGGGGCTGTTGGGCCGCGAGATCCGTGGCCGACACCCGGCCTCCAGCGCCGATCTGGCCGAGCTGGCCATCGACGAGGCGCAGGTGGCGGTGGTGCCCGGCGAGGCCTTCGGCGCGCCCGGCTACTTCCGGATGTCCTATGCGTTGGGCGACGAGGACATCGTCGAGGGAGTCTCCCGGCTGGCCAAGCTCTTCGGCGACGCCGCGTGACGGGCGGGATCCCGCGGGCCGCCGGGCCCGCGGCCGCCGCGGACCATTTCGAAAGGGCCTTGAGGGCGAGGAGGCGTTGCCATGGCTAGGGTGCTGGTCACCGAGAAGCTGGCCCAGACGGGCCTGGAGATCCTGGACGGGGCCGGCCATGAGGTCGATGTGCGGCTCGGACTCTCCCCTGACGAGCTCGTCTCGGCCGTCGCCGGAGCCGAGGCCCTGATCATCCGCTCGGCCACCACGGTGACCTCCGAGGTGCTGACCGCCGGCACCGACCTGGTGGTGGTGGGACGTGCCGGCATCGGGCTCGACAACGTCGACGTGGCGGCGGCCACCGAGCGCGGCGTGATGGTGGTCAACGCTCCCCAGTCGAACATCCTCTCCGCCGCCGAGCAGGCGATGGCCCTGCTGCTGGCCCAGGCGCGCAACGTCCCCCAGGCCCATGCCGCTCTCATCGCCGGGAAGTGGGAGCGATCCAAGTGGGAGGGCGTGGAGTTGCACGGCAAGACCCTGGGGGTGGTCGGCCTCGGCCGGGTCGGCGCCCTCGTAGCCCAGCGGGCCCTGGCCTTCGGCATGCGACTCGTCGCCTACGACCCGTTCGTCTCGGTCGACCGGGCCCGGCACATGGGTGTCGAGCTCATGGGACTCGAGGAGCTGATGGCAGAGGCCGACTTCGTGAGCGTGCACCTCCCGAAGAACGCCGACACCATGGGCTTGATCGGCAAGGACCTGTTGGCCAAGGCCAAGCCCGGGCAGCGGATCGTCAACACGGCTCGCGGCGGGATCGTGGACGAGGATGCGCTGGCCGAGGCGATCCGCTCCGGTCAGGTGCAGGGCGCCGGCATCGACGTGTTCGCCAAGGAGCCCACGACCGAGTCCCCACTCTTCGAGCTCCCCTCCGTGGTGGTCGCTCCCCACCTCGGCGCCTCGACCGCCGAGGCACAGGACAAGGCCGGCGTGACCATCGCCGAGCAGGTCATCCTGGCCCTCAACGGCGACTTCGTCCCCTTCGCCGTGAACGTGGCCGCAACCGATGTCTCCGAGACGGTCCGCCCGTTCATGGCACTGGCCGAGCAGCTCGGCCGGATCCTCTCCTGCCTCAACGACGGGCTGCCGGAAATGTTGGAGATCGAGTACCAGGGCGGGCTGGCCGGCGCCGGTACCGGCATCCTCGGGCTGTCCGTCCTGAAGGGGCTGTTCGCGGCCAACACCGACGAGCCTGTGTCCTATGTCAATGCGCCTCAATTGGCTGCCACCCGGGGCCTCGAGGTCCGTGAGATCTCGACCGTCACCCCGCATGACTTCGTCAACCTCATCGTGGTCCGATGCGGCGACCACTCCGTGGCCGGAACCCTCACCGGTCCGCGCAACGAGCCGCGGCTGGTCATGATGGACGACCACACCGTCGAGGTGCCCCCTGCGCCGCACATGGTGGTAGTCCGCAACGACGACAGCCCGGGAATGATCGGGGTGGTGGGTACAGTCATCGGGCAGACCGGTGTGTCCATCTCGTCGATGGCGGTCGGGCCGTCGGCCTCCGGCCACACGGCGCTCATGGTCCTCTCCACGGACGGCAAGGTGCCCGACGGCGCGTTGGCGAGCCTACGGGCGGCGCCGGGCATCAGCGACGTCCACGTCGTCGAGTCCTGAGGTCGTGCCGGGCACCGAGCGGGCCTCGCACCGGTTCGCGGCGGACCAAGTCGTCACGGTCTTCCGGTCCCGGCGTCGCCCAGAAGCCGAGGACGCCTATCACGCGCTGAGCCGGGAGATGGAGTCGAAGGCGCGGCCATGCCCGGCTTCGTGGATTTCAAGTCGTTCATCGCCGAGGACGGCGAGCAGGTCTCGGTGGTGACCTTCGCCACGCCCGAGGACCAGTGGGCCTGGCGGGACGAGCTTCCCCACCGACAGGCCCAACAGCGCGGACGTGACGAGTTCTTTGCCGAGTACTCGATACAGGTGGCCCGCTGCACCAGGGTCTCCGAGTGGGCACGACCGCCGGACCCGGGCGCGCCTGAACGAGGGGACTGAACTCGCCGACCTTTCGACGGGCCTCGGGCGCATGAGCCGATCCGGGGCGCTGCTACTGGTACGGAGGGTCCTCTCAGCCCTGCGCCTCGGTCCTGCGCCTCGAGTCCTGCGCCCGATTGGTCGGGACCGGAGGCCAGGTGTCGCCCCCGATGACGGGGGATCCGCCCGACCGGCCCCCCTCCGACACCCTGGCCACGACTCGGGCCACCGCGGTGGCCAGCATCGCCAGCACCGCCAGTCGCAGGGCCCACTTGGCTGCCCTCTTCAACACGGGAACACCTTAGGACCGGCCCGGAAGGGCGGTCGCGGCTCGGCCCACCGCCGCCCTGGGCATCCCGGGCATTCCGCCTGACCAGATGGGCAAAGGGGGCTCTCGTTTGGTGTCGGAGCGAACTCGAAGAGCGGTCCGCTGGTGGCGCTCGGGTTCACCAACCGCCGGTGGTCGCGGATCCTCGGTCAGGAGGGCCGGTGGCTGGTGCTGGTCCCCATCTGGGCCGCCATGCTGTTCATCCTCTTCGAGACGCTGACGAACTTCCTGCCGGCCGCCGTCTTGGTGGGATCACCGCCGGACACCGCCACGCCTCCGGGCCGGCCCGCCCTTGTACCGCGGCGTACCCGCTGGGCCGTGCCCATCCTCCTGTTCGGGCTGGTCATGGCCGCCCTGGGCCGTGGCGGAGGCGCGTCTTCGCTCCTCGGCCCTCGACCGCGGCCCGGCCGACCTCCCCTTATGTCTGGCTCCGCGACAAGGCAGAGCCCTGGAACCACGCGCTGAACGTGATCAGCGGTCCATCGTCGCCGCCGCCGGTGCGGTCGACGGGGTCTCCAGCTCGCAGTTCTTCACTCGCCTGAACGACGCCTGCTCGAAGATGCTGGCCGACACCCGGAAGGCCCAGGCCATTCCCCGTGCACCCGCCGCTTCGCTCCAGCAGGCCTGGGCAGGCATGCTGGCCCGGACCGCGACCTATGCCTCCGATTGCGTCACGCTCGCCCGTAACCACGGCAGCCAGGACCTGACAACATGGAACAACAGCCTCAACACAATGAACCAAGCGAGCGGTACATGGAACGCAGCCGTGGCCGCGACCCGCAACGGGCCTCATTAGTCGACCGGCTGATCCATCGGCCGCTCGCCGGTGCTCGGGGCATTCGGGCGGCCTGTGTCATCGTGCTGGCGGCGGTGATCGCCGGCTGTTCGATCGGGTAGCGGGGCCGGTCCCGTCCGTCGGACCGGGCCGAACCCGGCCGTCCACCTGACCCCGGCGGCGCCGACCACGACCACCCAGCCGCCGCTGCCGGTGACCCCGGTCCAGTGGCAACCGTGTGGCGGCCTCGCAATGCGGTTCGGTGACCGCGCCGCTGGACTACACCCATCCGGACGGCGCCACCATCCAGATCGCGGTGGCCCGCCACCCGGCAGAGGTGCCTGCCGAGCGCATCGGGTCCCTGGTCATCAATCCGGGGGGCCCGGGTGGCTCGGGAATCGACGATCTCCCCAATGAGTTGTCGGTGCTCCCGTCCGGCCTGCTCGACCGCTTCGACGTCGTCTCGTTCGATCCGCGGGGCGTGGAGCGGAGCAGTCCGGTGTCCTGCTCGAGCGGCTGGGACTCGGCTTCGAGCTCGGATTCGGGCCCCGGTCCCGATCCGGTCCCCACCACCCCCGTGCCAACAACAACAGCTGCTCCAGAGCGACCAGGCGTACGCCAACGCCTGCCAGCAGGCCAGCGGCACGGTCCTGCCCTACGTGGGCACCGTCGACGCCGCCCGTGACCTCGACCGGATCCGCCAGGCCCTAGGGGACACCGAGCTGACCTACATCGGCCACTCCTACGGCACGCTGCTCGGGGCTACCTATGCCGAGCTCTTCCCTACCAACGTGCGGGCCATGGTGCTCGACGGGGCCATCGATCCGGCGCTCACCACGCAGCAGTACGTGATCGACCAGGCCGACAGTCTCGAGGCCGAGTTGCAGTCCTTCTTCGCCTGGTGCGCGGCCAACCGGGGCTGCGGCTACCGACCGGCCGGGGATCCGACCGTCGCCCTGCTGGGCCTCATCCAGCAGACTGCGAATCAGCCGCTGCCCGCCGCCGGTGGCGTCACGGCCGGCCCCGGAACGATCTATTCCACGCTGCTCGCCGGTCTGGAGTCACAGTCGTCCTGGCCGACGCTGGCCGGCGCACTGGCCAGCGCCGCCGCCGGCAGCGGCTCGGCGGCCAGCTCCATCTCGGGGCGGTACGACCACGGGGGGTCGAGCAACGGAGCCGATGCCGAGCGCGCCATCGACTGCCTCGATCATCCGACCGACCGCGATCCGTCGGACTATGCCGCTCTGGCGGCGGCGGCCGGTCGATCGGCCCCGGTGTTCGGACCGCTCCTGTCGTGGGGTCTCCTCGCTTGTGCGAGCTGGCCGGCGCTCCCGACCCGCACACCGGCACCGGCGTCGGACCCGGGGCACCCCCGATCCTCGTGGTCGGGACGACCGGTGATCCGGTCACCCCCTACAAGTGGGCGGTCTCGCTGGCGGGCGAGCTCAGCGGCGGCGTGCTCCTCACTTGGCAGGGCCAGAGCCACGTGGCCTACTTCTACAGCTCGTGCGTGCGGCGCCGCCTACGAGTCCTACCTGGTGACGGGCGTGCCGCCGCCAGCCGGGACCATCTGTCCCGGCTGAGACGGCAGTCCGGCATGATGGGCGGGATGGCCGATGAGGCAACCGCTCGGCAGGAGATGGTGAGCCGGTTGCGCCGGGCCGGCATCATCGCCGACCCGCACGTCGAGGCGGCCATGCTCGAGGTTCCCCGGCACCGGTTCGTCCCCCACATCGGCCGGCGGGCCGCGTATCTCGACGAGGCGGTGATGGTCAAGCACGCCCGCAACGGCGTGCCGATCAGCTCACTCTCGCAACCGACCATCGTGGCGACGATGCTCGAGCGGCTCCGAGTCGTGCCGGGCCACCATGTGCTCGAGGTCGGGACCGGCACTGGGTACAACGCGGCGCTTCTTTCCGTCCTCGCCGGGCCCGAGGGCTACGTCGCCAGCATCGAACTCGAGCCGGATTTGGCCGCAGCCGCCGCTCGCACGTTGGCGGACACCGGCTATCGACGCGTCGACGTGCTCGTGGGCGACGGCCGGAACGGCTACGCGCCGGGCGCACCGTTCGATCGGGTGATCGTCACCACCGGAGCGCGCGCCGTTGCCCAGGCATGGGTGGGACAGCTCGCCGCCGGCGGCCGGTTGGTCGTGCCACTCGTCGACCACCGCGGTGTCGGGTTGATCGTGGTGTTCGCAGAGGTCGGGGGTGAGCTGATCCACACCACCGATGCACCGTGCGGTTTCATCCCCCTTCGGAACGTCCCATCGTTCCGGTGACCGCCGTGTAGCCCGCGGACGGGCACTCTCTGTGACTTCGGTTGTGCAAAGTCGGCGCCCGGAACGTCATTGTGCCGCGGGGTGGGGGCGGGGACCTCACGCTGCGTGACCATTCGACCTGGTCCCGGCCGCTTTCGGGAAGCGGGTCGCAGGCCGAGATTTCCGTTGACCGAGGATGGGGGCGGGCATACCATGAGCGCTGCGGGAGTGGGGACGGCCATTGTCTGCGGTGGCGTCGACCACGGATCTGCGGCTCCGTCCGGGGGAGATCTGAATTGCGGTGGCGTGGGATGGGGATCGAGCCTGGGATCAGTGCTGTAGACGTGGCGGGATGCGCGGAGATACCCGACCTGAACCTCCCGTTCGTGTACCGTTTGTCGCGGTGGCGTTGCCGCTTGAACCACCGACCAGACTCCATGCGCCGAGGAGCCACACATTCGCAGTTGCGATCCCCGGGACTGATCGCAACTCATGTTCTACCGGGTCCCCCGACGTCGGCTGCCCCCTGCCCCTCGTGGTAGTCGGCGCCGGGGACCCGGTAGACACGCCCTGCTGCTGACGGCGCCGCGTTGACAACGGCGGAAGCCTTCGTCCCTGGGTTCGGTCAGCTCTTCGTTGCTGCGTTCAGCGGGTCGTCGGCAGCCACACCGGCCGGCCGGCCTCGTAGGCCTTGATCTCGTCCTCGTAGCGCAGCGTAAGCCCGATGTCGTCCCACCCGTTGACGAGGCGGGTCCGGGTGAATTCGTCGAGCGGGAACTCGGTCTCGATGTCGCGCGGCGGGCGCCTCCAGCGTGCCCCGCTCGAGATCGATGGTGATCTCAAGGTTGGGGTCGGCCTCCACCGCGTCGAGGAGGCGGCGGCCGATGGCCGGTTCGACTTGTACCGGTACCAGGCCAGCCTTGGTGCAGTTGTTACGGAAGATGTCGGCGAACCCGGGGGCGACCACTGCCTCGAACCCGTAGTCCTGCAGCGCCCACACGGCGTGCTCTCGCGACGAGCCCGTGCCGAAGTTGGGTCCGGCCACCAGGATGTTGGCTCCGGCGAACTCCTCGCGGTTGAGGACGAAGTCCCGGTCGTCGCGCCACTCGGCGAAGAGGCCCGCGCCGAAGCCGGTGCGCTCCACCCGCTTCAACCAGTCCGAGGGGATGATCTGATCCGTGTCCACGTCGGAACGGTCGAGGGGGACCGCCCTCCCGCTGACCAGCCGGACCGCCCGCATCAGTCGAGCCCGTCCGGGGTGGCGAACCGGCCGGCCACGGCGGTGGCGGCGGCCACCGCCGGCGAGACCAGATGGGTGCGGCCCCCGCGACCCTGACGCCCCTCGAAGTTCCGGTTGGAAGTCGACGCCGCCCGCTCGCCCGGGGCGAGCTTGTCCGGGTTCATGGCCAGGCACATCGAGCACCCCGGCTCGCGCCAGTCGAAGCCGGCCGACTCGAACACCTCGTCCAGTCCCTCCGACTCCGCCTGCGCCTTCACCCGGTGGGACCCGGGCACGACCAGCGCCCGGAGCCCGGCGCGGACCTTCCGGCCCCGCAGCACGTCGGCGGCGGCACGGAGATCCTCGATGCGGCCGTTCGTGCACGAACCGATGAAGACGGTGTCCACCGGAATGTCGGCCAGCCGGGTGCCTCCGGTGAGTCCCATGTACTCGAGCGCCCGGGCGGCTGCCTCCCGTTCGACGGGATCGGGGTAGGAGTCGGGGTCGGGGACCGTGCCGTCGATCCGGGTCACCTGTGCCGGGTTGGTGCCCCAAGTGACGAAGGGGACCAAGCCGGCCGCGTCGATGACGACCTCGCGATCGAACGTCGCCCCGTGGTCGGTGGTCAGGGCCTGCCATTCGGCGACCGCTTCGTCCCAAGCCGACCCTTTGGGCGCGTGGTCCCGCCCCTCGAGGTAGGCGAGCGTGGTGTCGTCGGGGGCGATCATGCCGGCGCGCGCCCCGGCCTCGATCGACATGTTGCACACCGTCATCCGGCCTTCCATGCTCAAGCCACGGACGGCCGAGCCGCGGTACTCGATGATGTGGCCGGCGCCACCGCCCGTGCCGATCTGCCCGATGATGGCCAGGACCAGATCCTTGGCCGTCACACCGGTGGGCAGCTGGCCGTCGACAGTCACCGCCATCGATGCCGGCCGGCGCTGGGGGAGGGTCTGGGTGGCGAGCACGTGCTCCACCTCGCTGGTGCCGATGCCGAAGGCCAGCGCCCCGAACGCGCCGTGGGTGGAAGTGTGGCTGTCCCCGCACACGATGGTCATCCCGGGCTGGGTCAGGCCCTGCTCGGGTCCGATGATGTGGACGATCCCCTGATTGGCGTCACCCATTGGATAGCAGGTGATCCCGAACTCGGCGCAGTTGTGGGCCAGGACGGCCAGCTGCTTGGCCGAGATGGGATCGGCGACCGGCTTGTCGATGTCGACGGTGGGCACGTTGTGGTCAGCGGTGGCGATGGTCAAGTCCGGGCGGTGGACCCCCCGCCCCGCCATGCGGAGCCCGTCGAAGGCTTGCGGGGAGGTGACCTCATGGATGAGGTGGAGGTCGATGAAGATGACGTCGGGCTCGTCACCGCCGCCGGCGTGGACGACATGGCGCTCCCACACCTTCTCGGACATGGTGTGCGGTGTGGCGGTCGGTGTCACGGACGTCAGGACCCCGGTCCCCCGACGTTGACGATGTGGACCTTCATCGTGCCCCCCGGCGAGGCATATTCCACCGCCTCGCCGGCGGCCCGACCGAGCAGAGCCTGGCCGAGTGGTGATCCGGGGGAGACGACGGTTGCCTCGGCGTGGCGTTCCTCGATCGACCCGACGAAGTAGTCGATGGCGTCGTCCTCGTCGTCGCCCTCGTAGCGCAGAGTCACCACGCAGCCCGGCGCCACCGTGCCGTCGCTGTCCCGACCCTCGACGATCGTCGCCGCCTTGAGCAGGCCCTGGAGCTGGCGGATCCGCGACTCCATCTTCCCCTGGCTGTCCTTGGCCGCGTGATAGTCACCGTTCTCCGACAGGTCGCCGAGGGCCCGGGCTGACTCGATGGCCGAGGCGATCTCGACCCGGCCTCGGGTGGTGAGGTCCTCCAACTCGGCCTGGAGCCGATCGTAGGTGTCCTGGGTCAGGTGCGGGTGGGCGGTGTCACTCACGACCCACCAGGCTAACGGTTGCCGATCGCCGGCCGGACCGCCCCGTCAGGGGAGTACCCGGTGACCACCGCCGTGGAATGATCGGGGCCGACGAAGCACGGAAGGTCGGAGGGTGGCTGACATCAAGGGGTCATGGGACCCGCGCTTCGACGGCGTGGTCTCCTCGCTGGACTCGAGTCTCGACGCCGGGACCGATGTCGGCGCGACGGTGGCCGTCTTCCTCGACGGCGAGCCGGTGGTCGACGTCTGGGGCGGGTACGTGGACGAGGACGGCTCGGCTCCCTGGGAGCAGGACACCATCACCAACGTCTGGTCGACCACCAAGACCATGACCTTTCTGTGTGCTCTGATGCTGGCCGACCGCGGCGAGCTCGACTTCAACGCCCCGGTGACGCGGTATTGGCCAGAATTCGCCGCCGGGGGCAAGGGTGCGATCGAGGTGCGTCATCTCATGAGCCACACTGCGGGCCTGGCTGGTTGGACCGAGCATCTCGAGCCGGGACAGCTCGCCGACTGGGAGCACTGCACCTCGTTGCTTGCCGCCCAGGAGCCGTGGTGGGAGCCGGGCACGGCCTCCGGGTACCACGCGCTGACCCAGGGCTACCTCATCGGGGAGGTGGTGCGCCGCATCACCGGCGTGAGCATCGGGACCTGGTTCGCCGCCGAGGTGGCCAAGCCACTCGGGGCCGACTTCTTCATCGGTCTTCCCGAGTCGGAGGACCCGAGGGTGTCATTTGTCATCCCGCCCCCGGCGGTCGACTGGGGGTCGCTCGACCCCGCCGCCATCCCGGTGCGGACCTTCTCCAACCCGCCCCTGGACGCGACCTTCCCCCGTCACGGGTGGTGGCGGCGGGCGGAGATCCCGGCCGCCAACGGCCATGGCAATGCCCGCTCGGTGGCGATGATCCAGTCGGTCCTGGCCGGCGGCGGCGAGGCCCGGGGCGTCCGGCTGCTGTCCCCCAAGGGGTGCGAGGCCGTCTTCGAGGAGCAGATCAACGGGATCGACCTGGTCCTCGGGTCGCAGTATCGCTTCGGCATGGGGTACGGGTTGAGCACCGATCTCATGCCCATCGGTCCCCGGGCTTGCTTCTGGGGAGGCTACGGGGGGTCCCTCATCGTGATGGACCTCGATGCCCGGCTCACCGTCTGCTACGTGATGAACAAGATGGAGAGCGGTCTCGAGGGTGACGTCCGCGGCGCCAACATCGTGTTGGCCGCCGCCATTGCCCTCGCCGGGAGCTGATCCCACCGCGGCAACTACCCTGGTCGCGGTGACGGCGCCGAGCATGACCGGATCAGCCGGGGCGTGACCGGGTGAGCACCGTGTCTGCCGGCGGGGACGGTGTCCCGCGCTCGTTCGAAGCCCGGTTCGAACAGGAGCAGCAGCGGCCCTTCCCCTGGAAGGCCGCTATCAAGCGGACGGTCGGGATCGTCATCGCCGGGGTCGCCCTCTACCTGGTGCTGCCCGAGGTGGTGGCAGTGTTCCACGCCTGGCCCAAACTGGCCACGCTCAACCTGCTCTGGTTCATCCCCGCCGTCATCGCCGAGCTGGCCCACTTCGCTTGCACCTTCTCGCTGCAGCGCATCGCCCTGCGTACCAAGGGGTGGTTTCCGGTGGTGACCGCCCAGCTAGCCGGCAACTCCATCTCGCTCATCGTGCCGGGGGGCGCGGCCGCCGGCGCGGCCGTGCAGTTCCGGATGCTGGCCACCAGCGGGATGGACTCGGCCGACTCGGTGGGAGGCCTCACCGCCTTCTCGTTTCTCGGGATCGGGGGTCTCCTGGCCCTGCCGATCTTCGCCCTTCCGGCCGTGCTGTTCGGCGCCCCGGTGAGCCGCGGGTTGGTCGAGGCCGCCGTGATCGGCGCCGTCGGGTTCGTGCTGTTCATGGCCTTCGGGGTCATGCTCATGACCACGGAGCGCCCGCTGCGCTGGGCCGGGGAGACCGCCCAGACCCTGCGCAATCGGCTGTTGCGCCGCCGCCCGCCGATCAGCGGGTTGGGCGACCGACTGCTCGAGCAGCGGAACCTCATTCGCACCGTGCTGGGCCAACAATGGGGGCAAGCCACGCTGCTCTCGGCCGGGCGGCTGCTGTTCGACTATCTCTGCCTGCTGTTCGCCGTACGGGCCGTCGGCGCCCACCCGCGGGCCTCACTCATCCTGTTGGCCTACGGCGTGGCCGGGGTCATCGGGCTCATCCCCATCACGCCGGGCGGGCTCGGGATCGTCGAGGCCAGCCTCAGCGGTCTGCTGGTGCTGAGCGGGCTGACCGGTGTCCAGGCGGTGCTGGCCACCCTGGCCTACCGGTTGGCCTCGTACTGGCTTCCCCTGCTCGCCGGCCCTTTCGCCTATGGCGCCTTCAAGTTGCGGTACCGCAACGGCAAGATCCCGCCGCCGGTACCGGCCGAGCCCTGACCCGCACCCGGAGGTTCCCCCGCTCGTGGGTCCTCGTTGTCCGGAGATCCCCGGCCGTCGCTCCTCCCCACTCCTCTCCTTTATAGAGCGCGACCGGCTTGCTCTGGGGGCTCCGGCCGGCCGGCGCCACGGCCGTGGGAGGGTCCGCTCAGTACACTCGGAGCGTGCGCATCGCCCTCGGCTCCGACCATGCAGGATTCGAGCTGAAGGCCGCCCTGGGCAAGTACCTGGCCGATTCGGGACACCAGGTCATCGACCTCGGGACCGCCGCCCCGGAGCCCCCGGTCGACTATCCGCAGTTCGGGATCGCCGTGGGCCGGTCGGTGGTCGAGGGCCGCGCCGACTTCGGGATCGGCATCTGCGGCACCGGTATCGGCATTGGCATCGCCGCCAACAAGGTCCCCGGCGTGCGGGCGGCCACCGTGCACGACGTGACCACGGCGCGCCTGGCCCGGCGTCACAACGATGCCAACGTGCTCTGTCTGGGCGGGCGCACCACCGGAGCGGCAGAGGCGTTCGATGCCGTCGAGGCGTTCCTGGCCGCCGAGTTCCAAGGTGGTCGCCACCAGCACCGCCTGGACGAGCTCGCCGAATTCGAGAGGCAGGAATCGAGTCGATGAGCCAGTACGCCGCATCCCCTTTCGACCGGTGGCTGGCCGGCGACTCCGAGGTGGCCCGCCTGCTCGGTGAGGAGGCCGAACGGCAGTCGACCACCCTCCAGCTGATCGCCTCGGAGAACTTCACCTCTCCGGCCGTCCTGGCCGCCTCGGGGTCGGTGCTCACCAATAAGTACGCCGAGGGCTATCCGGGACGTAGGTACTACGGCGGCAACCAGATCATCGACGAGGTCGAGGAGCTTTCCCGCCAGCGGGCCACCGCCCTCTTCGGTGCCGAGCACGCCAACGTGCAGCCCCACGCCGGGGCCACCGCCAACCTGGCCGTCTATCAGGCACTGCTCGAGCCGGGCGACACCATCCTGGCCATGCGCCTCGACCACGGCGGGCACCTGACCCACGGGTCGCCGGCCAGCATCACCTCCAAGGTGTGGCGCTTCGTCTCCTATGGCGTCTCGTCCGCCACCGGCGACCCCGACAAGCCCGGGGAGGTCATCGACTTCGACCAGGTAGCCGATGTCGCCCGGCGAGAGCAGCCCAAGCTCATCGTGGCCGGCTCCACGGCCTATGCCCGCATCATCGATCCCCTGCCCTTCCGGGAGATCGCCGACTCGGTCGGCGCCCGGTTCATGTTCGACGCCGCACACCCGGCCGGCCTCATCGCCGGCGGCGTCCACCCCTCGCCGGTGGGTGTGGCCGACGTCGTCACCTTCACCACCCACAAGACCCTGCGCGGTCCGCGCGGCGGGGCGATCCTCTGCTCCTCCGAGCTGGCCAAGGCGGTGGACAGCGCCGTCTTCCCCGGCCTCCAGGGCGGTCCCCTCGAACATGTCATCGCGGCCAAGGCGGTGGCCTTCGCCGAGGCGGCCCAGCCTGAGTTCCGTGCCTACGCCGCCGCCGTGGTGGCCAACGCCGCCGCCCTGGCCCGGTCCCTGGCCGAAGGCGGCTTCCGTCTCGTGTCCGGCGGCACCGAGAACCACCAGGTGCTGGTGGACCTGAGGACCTTCGACGGCGAGCTGACCGGCAAGGTGGCCCAGGAGGTCCTCGACCGGGCCGGCATCACCTGCAACCGCAACACCGTCCCCGACGATCCCCGCTCGCCCTTCATCACCTCGGGCCTTCGGCTGGGCTCGGCCGCCCAGACCACGGCGGGCATGGGGCCGGACGAGATGCGGACGATCGGCGCTCTCATCGGCCGGACCCTGCGCAGCCGCGAGGACGAAGGGGTCCTCTCGGCAGTGCGGGGCGAGGTCCGGGAGCTGTGCGGGGCCTTTCCTCCCTACCCCACCCTGGGTGCCGCGTGACCGGGGGACGCGTGACTCGGGGCCGGCCCGTGACACGGTGAGCTCGGGCACACCGCTCAACTGGTACGCCGTCCTGCTGGTGGTCGCAGCCGCCAGCTCCTGGGTGCTCACCTTCCCGGCTCGCCGCATCGCCGTCGAGATCGGCTACGTGGCCCAGCCCGACGACCGAAAGGTCCACCAGCGGGTCACACCCGAGGCCGGCGGCGTGGCCATGTTCGTGGCCATGCTGGTGGCCTGGGCCGTCGCGGCGTCGATCCCGGCTCTTGCCCCTCTGTTCCGGGACTCGTCCGAGCCGCTCGGCCTCCTCCTCGGCGCGGCGGCCATCTTCGTCGTCGGGCTCATCGACGACTTCCGGGACATGTCGGCCCCGGCCAAGGTGGCCGGCCAGGTCCTGGCCGCCACCATCCTCTACTTCCTCGGGGTCACCTGGTTCCAGTTCAAGATCCCGCTGGCCGGCCTGGTCCAGCTTTCCCCCGAGTGGACCCCGCTGCTGACCGCCCTGTGGGTGATCGCCATCACCAACGCGGTCAACCTCATCGACGGCCTCGACGGCCTGGCTGCCGGGGTGGTGGCCATCGCCTCGGGTGCCCTCGCCGTCTACGGGCTGCACCTGCAATATCTCGGCAACCTGCCGACCGACAACATCGGCCCCCTCATCGCCGTGGTCACCTGCGGCATCTGCCTCGGGTTCCTGCCGCACAACTTCCATCCGGCCAAGATCTTCATGGGCGACGCCGGCGCGCTGCTGCTCGGCCTGCTGATGGCGGCATCCACCATGTTGATCGGAGGCCGCACCGCCGGGACGGTGGGTGGGGTCACCGCCCGCAGCGGCCAGACCTATTTCTTCTTCGCACCCCTGTTCATCCCCTTCTTCATCCTCGGCGTGCCAATCGTCGACATGGCCTTCGCCTTCGTGCGCCGGACGGCCAACCGGACCGGGTTCTCCACGCCCGACAAGAACCACCTGCACCACCGCCTGCTGCGACTGGGCCACGGCCACCGCCGGAGCGTGCTCATCCTGTGGGCGTGGACGGTGCTCCTGTCCGGGTTCATCCTCTTCCCGCTGTACAACTCGAGCGTCAACGCCTTCATCCCGTTCGGCGCCCTGGCACTCGGGGTGGTCCTCTACACCCTCTTCCATCCCTCGCTGCGGCGCCACAGCGGGCTCGGCCCCGAGGGCGAGCCCCCAGTGGACGACCCGCCGGAGGTCGGCCCGGAGGCCGGCGACGGCGTGTTGGCCCTCACGGGCGAGGTTCCGGGCCCGGACGGGGCCGTTCCACCGGCGGACGGGACCACCTCGCCCGGGGCAGTCCGGGGCCCCTCGATCCGCTCCGGCCGGGCCTGAATCGTGTGAACGGAGTGTTTCGCCGTTTTGCCGCCCAGGGGGCGGAGGTGCGATGATACGCCCGTGAATCGCACGCCTCGCCACCCCATCGGGGGTGGTTTCGGTCCAGGCGGCTCGACCGGCCTGCGTCGCCGGTTCACTGCGTGATCTCAGGGACGACTCGTGAAGCTCCGACATTCCATATTCCCTGACGCGGCACGGCCCGGCTATGGACGACACGCAGCCAGCAGAACCCGCCGACCAGGATCATTCCCCCGATCGGTCGCCACCGCTCGGGCAGGGCGCGGTGGCCTTCCTCACGTTGGGGATTGCCTGGGCGGTCGCCCTGGCCGCCGGGTGGGGCATCGGCTACCTGATCGACCAGTGGGCGGGTACCAGTCCCGCCTTCACGCTGGTGGGCTTGGCCTTCGGGGTGCTGTTGGCCGTGCTGTTGACCGTCGCCCGGATCCGCAAGTACCTGTAGCCCGGGGCCGCGCCACCGCCGGCTGGCCCGCCCGGCGTCACGGATAGACTGGGTCGTGTTCGCCCATTTCTCTCTGCCGAACGTTCCCGACGTGGCGCGGCGAACGGTATCCACGGTGCTGGTGGTGGGCGTCGCCGCCCTGGTCGCCTGCATCGCCTTCGGTAAGCCCCTGCTCGGGTTGGGCGCGTGCGTCGGGCTCGCACTCGGAACGCTCAATTTCCGGATGATCGGCAATTCGGTGACTCGCGTCAGCGCTCGACCGGGGGGCAACACCCGGCGTCCCCTGGCCCTCAACACCATGGGCCGGATGGGGATCATCACCGTGGTCACCATCGGGCTGTTGTTCGTCTCGCCCGACCTCGGGTTCGGGGTTCTCGCCGGTCTCGCCGTCTTTCAGATCGTCCTGCTGGCCAACGTGGCCCGGTCGATGGCCAAGGCGGGGCCGATGACCTCGGTCGACGAGGTGATCAGCGCCAATGTGGTCGACGACAACATCGCCAGGCCCGACCCGCTGCCGCCGAACGGTTCGGCTGACGACGACAAAGGGGGCGAGTGACCGTGGGCGCCGCTTCGTTCCTGCTCCGGACCCCCCTCTTCGCCACCAACATCACGGTGGGCGAGCACCCCCACGCCAAGCTGGGCCCGCTCACCATCAACGTCGACATCGTCTGGGCCACGATCATCGCCGTGCTGGTGGTGGTGGTCCTCGGGTTGGTCCTCCGGTCCAAGGCCACCAGCGGGGTGCCGGGGAAGTTCCAGCTGTCCTGGGAGCTGGCCGTGACCGGCGTGCAGCGGCAGGTGACCGAGTCCATCGGACCGGCGGGGGCCAGGGTGGTCCCACTGGCACTCACGCTGTTCGTCTTCATCTTCACCTGCAATCTGTTCGAGGTGCTCGGCATAGGCAGCCGCTTCGAGTTCCTGCCCGCACCGACCAGCGACATCAATCTCCCGCTGGCCATGGCCCTCACCGTCTTCGTGCTCACCAACTACGCCGCCATCCGCAACCGCGGCGTCGGCGGCTACTTCGCCCACTACGTGAAGCAGCCCTTCTCGCCCTGGCTCTGGCCCGTCAACCTGTTCATGAACGGCATCGAGGAGATCATCAAGCCCCTCACCCTGACCCTCCGGCTCTTCGGCAACCTGCTGGCCGGGGGCCTGATGCTCTCCCTCCTGGCCGCCCTGGTGATCTGGAAGCTGGGCCCGCTGCCCATCGGCGGCATACTCTCGGTCCCCTTCACCGTGATCTGGAAGTTGTTCGACATGGCCATCGGAGCCATCCAGGCCTTCATCTTCGCCCTGCTCACCATCGTGTACTTCGATGCCGCCATGGCGCCCGAGGCGGCCCACTGATGTCCCCCGTCCGTCATCACCCCCTGATCGTCACGGCAACCTGACCCGAGTCTCAACAACAACCTGACAAAGGAGAAGCAGTCATGGCAGACGCCTCAATGGCGGACGCAGTACGGATCGCCGGCGCCATGGTCGGCGGCGGCCTGGCCCTCGGCGGCGGCGCGGTCGGAGCCGCCATCGGCGACGGTCTGGCCGGTAGCCAGACCATCGCCGGTGTGGCCCGCCAACCCGAAGCGCAGGGCCGGTTGCAGACGATCATGTTCCTGACCGTCGGACTGTGCGAAGCGGCCTACTTCATCAACCTGGCCTTCACCGCACTGTTCATCTTCTCGCTCTACAAGAAGTAGCGCCGATGTTGCCGGGAGCACCCGTATCGCACGCCGGCCGGGCGTACCGGTGTCTGCTGCCGGCCCCGGTGTGACCGCCGAAGGATGACCGCCATGCTTATCGCAGACAGCAACTTCCTCATTCCCAACGGGACGTTCTTCGTCGTCCTCATCGCGTTCCTCATCGTCGTCGCGTTCATGGGCCGCGCTGTGGTCCCGTACCTCAACAGGGTGCTGACCGAGCGCCAGGAGCAGATCCGCGGCGAGCTCGAGGCCGCCGACCAGGCCAAGGCCGATGCGGAACAGGCCGACGCCGAGCGGCGCGCCCTGCTCGAGGAGGCGAGGGGCCGGGCGCGGGAGATCGTCTCCCAGGCCCAGACGGCGGCCGACCAGACCAAGCTCAGAGCCGAGAGCGATGCCCAGGCCATCCACGACCGCATCGTTCAGGCCGCCGACGCCGAGGTCACCGTGGCCCGGCAGGCGGCCGTGGAAGAGGTCACGGCCAAGGTGGGGAAGATCGTGATGGCCGCGGCCGAACGGGTGGTCGGACGCGAGATCCGGGCCGTCGACCATCAGGACCTCATCGATGAGGCCATCGCCGCGGTGCGGGCCGAGACCTCGGGTGTCGCGGCGACACCGGCCGGGGCCAGCCAGTGAACCCTGCGCTCCAGGGCTACCTGGCCGCCATGGAGGAGTCGCTCGGCGCCACCGACGGGTTGGCCGAGGCTGGCGCGGAGCTGCACGCGGTGGCCGACCTCGTCGATGGCAACAACGAGCTGCAGCTGGCCATCAACGATGGAGCCGTCCCGGTGAGCTCGCGGCGGGCCGTGCTCGACCAGCTGCTCGAGGGCAAGGTCCGGCCCGAGGTGGTCCGCTTGGTGCACCAGGCCATCACCGTGGTGCCCGCCGCCGATGTGACCACCTCCTTCCACTGGCTGGCCAGCCAGCTCGACCACGCCGCCAGCCGCCCTCCGGCCACGGCGGCCGAGCCCTTCGACGAGGCGGTCCTCGGGCGCATGGGCTCGCGCAACCGGGTCTCGGGGTACGCGGCGGCCGTCTTCGAGACCGTCAGTGTGCCCGATCTCGAGGAGATCGAGGACCAGCTCTTCCGCTTCGCCCGTACGGTCGAGTCCGACCGCCGGCTGAGAGGCGCCCTCGGAGACCGTGACCTGCCGGTCGTCGTCCGCCAGCAGGTCATTGCCCAGCTGCTCGGCGACAAGGTCCTGCCGGCCACCGTTCGCCTGGCCACCTACGCCGTGCGTGGGGGCGTGCCCGCGACATCGTCGTCACCCTCGACACCCTGGTGGAGGACGCCGCCCAGGCCCGCGGCTGGCGGGTCGCCCGGGTGAAGGCGGCCGACGCGGTCGGAGACAACCAGCGCCGGGTCCTGGCCGAAGAGCTCGGCCGCCTGGCCGGCAATCCGGTCGACCTTCAGGTGACGATCGACCGTGAGCTGCTCGGGGGCATCGTGGTCCAGGTCGGCGACCTGCTGGTCGACGGCTCCGCCCGGCACCGGCTCGACGAACTGAAGGAGCACCTCCTCGTCTCCGAGGCGGCCTACCGGATACCACAAAGAAGGGACGCAACCGATGGCTGAGTTGACCATCAACGCCGACGAGATCACGGCCGCCCTCAAGCGGTACGTCGACGACTACACGCCCGAGGTCGGCACGGAACAGGTGGGGCGCGTCGTCGAGGTCGGCGACGGCATCGCCCGAGTCACCGGACTGCCCGGCGCGGCGGTCAACGAGATCCTCGAGTTCGAGGACGGCACCGAGGGCCTGGCTCTCAACCTCGACGAGGACACCATCGGAGCTGTCATCTTGGGGGACGACACCGGGCTCGAGGAGGAACAGCTGGTCAAGGCCACGGGTCGCATCCTCTCGGTGCGAGTGGGCGACGCCCTGCTCGGCCGGGTGGTGAACGCGCTGGGCGAGCCGCTCGACGGCAAGGGCCCCATCGCCACGGACGAGACCCGCCGCCTCGAGGTGCAGGCCCCCGGCATCGTCCGCCGCCAGCCGGTGAGCGAGCCGCTGCAGACCGGCATCAAGGCCATCGACTCGATGACCCCCATCGGCCGCGGCCAGCGCGAGCTGATCATCGGCGACCGCAAGACGGGCAAGACCACTGTGGCCGTCGACACCATCCTCAACCAGCGAGGCCTGGGCGTGAAGTGCATCTACGTGGCCGTCGGCCAGAAGGAGTCGTCGGTGGCCCAGACGGTGGCCACTTTCGAGCGGTACGGCGCCCTCGAGTTCACGGTGGTCGTCCTGGCCGGTGCGGCTGACCCGGCACCGTTCAAGTACCTGGCCCCCTACGCGGGCTGTGCCATGGGCGCGCACTGGATGGACAACGGGGAGCACGCCCTCATCGTCTACGACGACCTCTCCAAGCAGGCCGAGGCGTACCGCCAGATGTCACTCCTGCTCCGTCGTCCGCCGGGCCGCGAGGCCTACCCGGGCGACGTCTTCTATCTCCACAGCCGGCTCCTCGAGCGCGCCGCCAAGTTGTCCGATGCCGAGGGTGGCGGCTCGCTCACCGCCCTCCCCGTCATCGAGACCAAGGCGGGTGACATCTCCGCCTACATCCCGACCAACGTCATCTCGATCACCGACGGTCAGATCTTCCTCGAGAGCGAGCTCTTCTATGCCGGGGTGCGCCCCGCCATCAACGTGGGTATCTCCGTGAGCCGGGTGGGCAGCGCGGCTCAGATCAAGGCCATGAAGTCGGTGTCGGGCACCCTCAAGATCGACCTGGCCCAGTTCCGCGAGCTCGAAGCGTTCGCCACGTTCGGCTCCGAGCTCGACAAGGTTTCTCAGGCCCAGCTCGACCGGGGCTACCGACTCACCGAGCTGTTGAAGCAGGGGCTCAACGCCCCGGTCCCCGTCGAGGAGCAGGTGCTGGTCATCTTCGCCGGGTCGGAGGGCTACGTGGATGACATCCCGGTGTCGGAGGTGCAGCGGTACGAGATCGAGGTGCGGTCCTACTTCCGGGCGCACCATGCCGACCTCCTCGACGGCATTCGCGACTCGGGGAAGCTGCCCGAGGGGGACAAGCTCGAGACGGCGCTGCGCACGTTCACCGAGAACTTCGACGCAGGCAAGGTCGACTGAGCCATGGCCGGCGGTCAGGAACGCGTCCTACGTCGACGGATCAAGAGCATCCAGTCGACGAAGAAGATCACCAAGGCGATGGAGCTCATCGCGGCATCGCAGATCGTACGGGCCCAGGGCCGCATCGCCGCGGCGAGGCCCTATCAGCAGGGGATGGCTCGCATCGTGCTGGAGACGGCGCTGGGCGACCCGGTCGCGGCGGGGCACCTCCTCGGCACGCCCGAGTCGGTCTCCAGGGCGGCCGTGCTCTCGGTGGTGGCCGACCGGGGGCTCTGCGGCGGCTACAACACGATGGTCTTCCGGGCCACCGAGCGGTTGCTGGCCGGCGGGGCCGAATCGGGCATCGACTACCGGCTGTTCACCGTGGGCAAGAAGGCGCAAGGCTACTTCCGGTTCCGCCGCCAGCCGGTGGAGAAGGCGTTCATCGGGATGAGTGAACGGCCGACCTTCACCGATGCCCGCGAGGTGGCGTCAGTCGTGCTGGCGCCGTTTGTCGCCGGGGAGGTCGACCAGGTACTGATCGTCTCCACTCGCTTCCTGTCGGCCGGCAGCCAGCGGATCGAGGTGCGCCAGCTCCTTCCCCTGACCGACCCTCGCACCGGGGACACGACCGAGGCGCCGGCCGGCTCCGGCCGTCCGTTGGGCTACACCGAGTTCGAGCCCGACGCCGCGATCCTGCTCGAGACACTCGGGCCGCGAGCGGCCGAGACCGAGATCTTCGCGGCGCTGCTCGAGGCTTCGGCGTCGGAGCTCACGGCGCGCCAGCGCGCCATGGCCGCCGCCACGGACAATGCCGGCGAACTGATCAAGAAGTACTCGCGAATCATGAACCGCGCCCGCCAGGACACCATCACCACCGAGATCATGGAGATCGTCGGCGGGGCCGAGGCGCTCCGAGCCGGCGCTGAAGGGGACGAGGGCGGCCTCGTCATCGAGACGAAGGTCGAGCTGCGATCATGAGGATCCACAGACACCCCATCCCGCCTGGCCACGCCGCGACGGCCCGATCACTTCCGGATGCTCACGAGATCAAGGGAGCTCAACCCTCATGACCACCACTGCCCCCCAACCAACCAAGAGCGACACACTGCCCTCGGGGCGTGTGGTGGCCATCGCCGGGCCCGTCATCGACGTGGAATTCCCGCCGCACGCACTGCCCGAGATCAACGGCGCGGTCGAGGTCGACGTCAACCTCGAGGGGAAGTCACAACTGATCGTGGCCGAGGTCGCCCAACAGATCGGAGACGGACGGGTCCGCTGCATCTGCTTGCGGGCGACCGACGGCCTGACCCGTGGCTCGGTGGTACGCAACCGGGGCCGCGGGTTGCAGGTGCCCGTCGGTGATGCCGTGCTCGGGCACGTTTTCAACGTGCTCGGCGAGCCACTCGATACCGACTCCATCGGTCAGGCGGAGGACCAGTGGGAGATCCACCGTCCCGCCCCCGAATTCGACACCCTCGAACCGAGGTCGGTCATGTTCGAGACCGGCATCAAGGTGATCGACCTGCTCGAGCCCTATGTGCAGGGTGGCAAGATCGGCCTGTTCGGCGGGGCCGGCGTGGGCAAGACCGTGCTCATCCAGGAGATGATCAACCGGGTCGCCACCAACCACGGCGGCGTCTCGGTCTTCGCCGGGGTGGGTGAGCGCACCCGCGAGGGCACCGACCTCTGGCTAGAGATGCAGGAGTCGGGCGTCATCGAGAAGGCGGCGCTCGTCTACGGGCAGATGGACGAGCCGCCCGGGGTGCGTCTGCGGGTGGCACTGGCCGCCCTCACCATGGCCGAGTACTTCCGGGACGTGAAGAACCAGGACGTCCTCCTGTTCGTGGACAACATCTTCCGCTTCGTGCAGGCCGGCTCCGAGGTGTCCACCCTCCTCGGCCGGATGCCGTCCGCCGTCGGCTACCAGCCGACGCTGGCCGACGAGATGGGCCAGCTCCAGGAGCGCATCACCTCCACGCGGGGCCGGTCGATCACCTCGCTGCAGGCCGTCTACGTCCCCGCCGACGACTACACAGACCCGGCGCCCTTCACCACCTTCACCCACCTGGACGCCACCACCGAGCTGTCGCGGGACATCGCCTCACTGGGCATCTACCCGGCGGTGGACCCGCTTTCCTCGACCTCGAACATCCTCGCCCCCGAGATCGTCGGGGATCGCCACTACGAGGTGGCCCGCCGGGTGCAGAGCGTGCTGCAGCGATACAAGGAGCTCCAGGACATCATCGCCATCCTGGGGCTCGACGAGCTCTCCGAGGAGGACCGGGTCACGGTGACCCGGGCCCGCAAGATCCAGCGGTTCCTTTCCCAGCCGTTCAACGTGGGCGAGGTGTTCACGGGGCTGAAGGGAGTGACCGTTCCGGTGGCCGAGACGGTCGAGTCCTTCGAGGCGCTGGTCGACGGCGAGCTGGATGAGGTTCCCGAGCAGGCATTTCTCAACGTGGGCGGGGCCGAGGCGGCCCTGGCCAAGGCCCACGCCCTCGAGAATGACTGACCAGGCTCGACCGCCGTGCCGGACTCCAACCTCTTCGCCGTCGAGCTGGTGACGCCCGAGCGCGTGCTGGTCGACGGCCTGGCCACCGAGGTCATCCTCCGGACGGGGGAGGGGGACCTCTCTTTCCTCGCCGGCCACGCCCCGCTGGTCGGCACGGTCGAACCGGGCGTGATCCGGGTGGTGCGGCCCGAAGGCGACGAGGAGCGGGTGGCCGTCCACGGGGGCTTCGTCCAGGTCGGTGAGGATCCGGCCGTCGACGGTGCCGACGCGCCGGTCGCTACGACCCCGGCCGGCCCGACCCGGGTCACCCTGCTCATCGGCGTGGCCGAGCCGGCAGCCGAGATCGACGTCGAGCGGGCCCGGACCGCCCTCGAGGCCGCCGAGGCCAAGGTGGCCGAGCTCACCGGAGCGGGCGGGCGGGGGACGAGCCCGGCCGAGGAGGAGGCCGACCCCGAGCTGGCCGAAGCGGAAGCGGCCCGCCGTCGCGCCGAGGTCCGCTTGGCTGCCGTGGAGGCCGCAGCGCCGGGCAGTCCCGCCACCGCGGCCTGAGGGCTCCGCCGCGTCGCACTCCACCGGCTCCCGAAAGGAGCGGTCAGCCGAATTCGATGGCGCTGTACTCGGCCAGCTTGTGCAGGGGGTGGCGGGCCTCGATGAGCCGGACCGTGCCCGATTTGGAGCGGGTGACCAGCGACTGGCTGGTGGCCCCGAGCTGGTCGTAGCGCACGCCGTGGAGGAGCTCGCCGTCGGTGATCCCGGTGGCGGCGAAAAAGCAATTGTCACCTTGGACCAGGGCATCGGTGGTCAGGACGGCATCCAGGTCGTAGCCGGCGTCGACGGCCGCCCGGCGCTCGGCGTCGTCGCGGGGCCACAGCCGACCCTGCATCTCGCCGCCCATGGACTTGAGGGCAGCGGCGGCGATGACCCCCTCGGGCGTCCCCCCGATGCCGACGAGCATGTCCACACCGGAGTCGGGCCAGGCGGTGGCGATGGCGCCGGCCACGTCCCCGTCGGTGATGAGCCGGATCCGGGCCCCGGCACTGCGCACGGCGGCGATGAGCCCTTCGTGTCGCGGCCGGTCGAGAATGGCCACGGCTAGATCGCGCACCGAGGTCCCCTTGGCCTGGGCCACCGCTTTCAGGTTGTCCTCGATGGGCCGGGTGATGTCGATGGTGCCGACCGCCGGCAGGCCGACGGCCAGCTTCTCCATGTACACGCAGGGCCCGGGGTCGAACATGGTGCCCTGCTCGGAGACGGCGATGACGGCCAAGGCCCCACCCCGACCAAGTGCCGTTGGAGTGGTGCCATCGATGGGGTCGACGGCGATGTCGGCCTTCGGTGGGCTGCCGTCGCCGATGCGCTCGCCGTTGTACAGCATCGGGGCGTTGTCCTTCTCACCCTCGCCGATGACCACCACCCCGTCCATCGAGATGGTCGAGAGGACGATGCGCATGGCGTTGACGGCGGCGCCGTCTGCCCCTTCCTTGTCACCCCGACCCATCCACCGTGACGCGGCCAGCGCGGCCGCCTCGGTCACCCGGACCAGCTCCATGGCCAAGTTGCGGTCGGGTGCCTCGGGTGCGGCCGTCACAGACGATGACGATAGTGGCTGGCGCCGAGTCGCTCACTTGCGCCGGTATCAACGGGGCGGCCGGGGCGGACAGGCCATACTTGGGGGGTGGACCGCTTCCTCGTCAGCCCCAACGGGCCCCTGTCAGGCACGGTTCGGGCGGGCGGAGCCAAGAACTCGGTCCTCAAGTTGATGGCCGCGTGCCTGCTGGCCGAGGGACGCCACGTGCTGACCAACGTTCCCCGCATCACGGACGTGGACATCATGGGTGAGGTACTCGAAGCCATGGGGGTCGTCTCCCAGCGGGGCGCCTCTCCCGACGAACTGGTGGTCGCCACACCTGGCGACGTGCTCCCCGAGGCGCCCTACGAGCCGGTCGAGCGGATGCGGGCGTCGGTGGTCGTGCTCGGCCCGCTGCTGGCCCGTCACGGGTGGGCGCGCGTGCCCCTCCCCGGTGGTGACGACTTCGGTCCCCGTCCCATCGACATGCACCTGCGCGCCCTCGAGTCGATGGGCGTGTCGTTCAAGTCGGCCCACGGCTACGTCGAGGGCCGCGTCGAATCCAGCGTGGGCTCCCGGCCCCGACTGATCGGCACCCGGGTGGTGCTCGAATACCCCAGCCACACGGGCACCGACAACGTGCTGATGGCCGCCACCCTGGCCAAGGGGACCACCGTGATCGAGAACGCGGCCCGTGAGCCGGAGGTGCGGGACCTGGCCGAGTTCCTCAACTCGATGGGGGCCCGCGTCACCGGGGCCGGTACCTCACGCATCGAGGTCGAGGGAGTGGATGAGCTGCACCCGGCCAGCCACTCGGTCATTCCCGACCGGCTGGTCGTGGCTACCTTCTTGGTGGCGGCCGGGCTCGCCGGGGGCGAGGTGATCATCGAAGACGGGCGCGCCGACCACATGGAGATGCTCATCCGCAAGCTCACCGCCACGGGCATCGCCATCGACGAGGTGCCCGAGGGACTGCGGGCCAAACGAGACGGGCTGTCCCGGCTGCAGGCCGTGGACGTAGCCACGCTGCCCTACCCCGGCTTCGCCACCGACTACAAGCCGCTGCTGGTCACGCTGCTGACCGTGGCCGACGGGGTGGGGATCGTGACCGAAAACCTCTTCTTCGGACGCTTCCGGTATGTGGAGGAGCTCCGCCGGATGGGAGCGGACATCCGCACGGAGGGCCACCATGCCGTGGTGCGCGGGGTGGGGCGGCTGTCGGGGGCGCCGGTGCGGGCCTTCGACGTGCGGGCCGGGGCGGCCCTGGTGCTGGCCGGGCTGGTGGCCGAAGGCGAGACGGTGATCAGTGACGCCCACCATGTGGAGCGGGGCTACGAGGACCTCGACGGCAAGCTGGCCTCGCTGGGCGCCCGGGTGTCGCGAGCCTGAGGGCCCGCGCCTCCCGCCGCTCCCTCTACGCTCGTCTGTCCATGGCCGAGGCTCTCCCACCCGATCCGGCGGCGCTGTTCGAAGCGGCCCGCGGCGGCGACCGGGTGGCCCTGGCCCGCCTGCTGTCGCTGGTCGAGCGGGGCGGCGAGCCGGCCCGCCGGGTGGCGGGCCTCTCCTTCCGGGCCGGGGGCGACGCCTACTCGATCGGGATCACCGGGGCCCCCGGGGCCGGCAAGTCCACCCTCACCGACCGGCTGGTCACCATCGGCCGCCAGCAGGGGCTGGCCGGCGGCAATCAAATCGGGGTGCTGGCCGTCGACCCCTCGTCGCCCTTCTCGGGCGGGGCCATCCTGGGCGACCGGGTTCGTATGCCGCGCCACGCCCTCGACGACCGGGTGTTCATCCGCTCCATGGCCGCCCGCGGGCACCTCGGCGGTCTGGCGGTGGCCGTGCCCGACGCCGTCCGGGTGCTCTCGGCCGTCGGGATGGCGGTGGTGTTGGTGGAGACGGTCGGCGTCGGGCAGCAGGAGGTGGACGTGGCCGGGGCGACCGACACCACCGTGGTCGTGGTCAACCCCGGCTGGGGCGACACCATCCAGGCCAACAAGGCGGGCCTGTTGGAGATCGCCGACGTGTTCGTGATCAACAAGTCGGACCGGCCCGGTGCCCGCGAGACCCGCCGCGATCTCGAGGTCATGCTCGATCTCACCGAGCTCCACGGGTGGCGGCCTCCGATCGTCGACACGGTGGGCATCGACGGGGAGGGGATCGATGAGCTGTGGGCCGCAATCGGCGCGCACCGCGACCACCAACTGGCCAGCGGCGCGCTCGAAGCGCTGCGCCGCAAACGGTTGGAGCGCGAGCTGCGGCTGATCGTCGTGACCCGGGTGATGGAGCAGATCGACGAGGAGACCTCCGAGGAGCGGTCGGCCATCGTCTCGGCGATGCTCGCCGGAGACCTGGATCCTTACGAGGCCGCCGACCAGTTGCTGTCGGGACTGCCGGCGCACCGCCGGGCGGCCGAGAGCGCCTGAGCGTTCCCCTTCTGCGTCGGGTGCTCGGGTAGCGTGCCCACGTGGCCGTTGGCTCCGATCCGGACATCTCGGGCCTGTCCCTTCCCTTCGCGCCCTTCGGCAGCCTGACCGACCGCGGTCGCCAGACGGGGCCAGTGCCCCCGGCCGAGGAGGACCCCCTATGGTTCCAGCGGGCCGTCTTCTACGAGGTGCTCATCCGTGGGTTCTTCGACGGGAACAACGACGGGGTGGGGGACATCCCCGGCCTCATCGCCAAGCTCGACTACCTGCAGTGGTTGGGTGTCGACTGCCTCTGGCTGCTCCCCTTCTATCCATCGCCGCTGCGGGACGGCGGGTACGACATCAGCGACTACTACTCGGTGCATCCCGAGAGCGGCACCGTCGACGATCTCAAGCGGTTGCTGGACGAGGCCCACGCCCGCGGCGTCAGGGTCATCGCCGACCTGGTCATCAACCACACCAGTGACCAGCATCCCTGGTTCCTCGAGTCGCGTCAGAGCCGGGACAACCCCAAGGCCGACTGGTACGTGTGGAACGACGACGACCAGCGCTGGCCCGAGGCCCGGGTCGTCTTCATCGACGTGGAGAAGTCCAACTGGACCTACGTTCCCGAGCGGGACCAGTACTACTGGCACCGCTTCTACACCCACCAGCCCGACCTCAACTACGACAACCCCGAAGTGGCCGACGCCATGCTGGACGTGATGCGGTTCTGGCTCGACCTCGGGCTCGACGGCTTCCGCCTCGACGCCGTGCCCTTCCTCTTCCAGCGGGACGGGACCAGCGGCGAGAACCTGCCCGAGACCCATGCCTTCATCCGCCGGGTCCGCGCCGAGCTCGACGCCAACTACCCCGGGCGGATCCTGCTGGCCGAGGCCAACGGGTGGCCGGTCGACGTGGCCGACTACTTCGGGAAGGACGACGAGTGCCATCTCTGCTTCAACTTCCCGCTCATGCCCCGGTTGTTCATGGCCGTCCGCCGCGAGCAGAGCTACCCGATCACCGAGATCCTGGCCCAGACGCCGGAGGCGCCCGGCTCCAGCCAGTGGGCCATCTTCCTGCGCAATCACGACGAGCTCACGCTGGAGATGGTCAGCGAGGAGGAGCGCGACTACCTGTTCGCCGAGTACGCCCAGGACCCGCGGATGAAGCGGCACATGGGCATCGGTCGCCGCCTGGCCCCCCTGCTCGACCGGGACCGGCGGCTGAGCGAGCTCCTCTATTACCTGCTGCTCACCCTTCCCGGCAGCCCTGTCCTCTACTACGGGGACGAGATCCAGATGGGGGACAACCTCTACCTGGGCGACCGCGACTCGGTGCGCACTCCGATGCAGTGGACACCAGATCGCAACGGTGGGTTCAGCCGGGCCGACTTCGCTCAGCTCTACCTGCCGCCGTTGATGGACCCCGTGTACGGCTTCAGCGCCGTCAACGTCGAGGCCCAGCAGCGCAACCCGAGCTCCTTCCTCCACTGGATGCGCCGCATCCTGGCCGTTCGCCGCGAGTTCTCCGTGCTCGGCAGGGGCGAGCTCGAGGTGGTCGCCTCGGCCAATCCGTCGGTGCTGGCGTTCGCCCGCTTCTCGCCCGACTCGCCCGAACGGGGGCCGGTCAACCCGGTGCTCTGTGTCCACAGCTTGAGCCGCCTGGCCCAACCGGCCGACCTGCACGTGGAGCGTTGGATCGGGCGTCAACCCATCGAGCTGCTCGGGCGGGTGGCCTTCCCGCTCATCGGGGCCCATCCCTACCCGGTCACCCTGGCCCCCTACGGGTCGCTCTGCTTCGAGCTGGCCTGAGCTCCGTCCTGGACGGCTCCGAACTGGCCCGCTCCGAACTGGCCGGCTCCGAACTGGCCGGCTCCGAACTGGCCGGCTCCGAACCTATCGATTGACGCGTCGCCGGTCAGCAGATCAGCAGATCAGCCGGCGTTGGCCACCGGTACCCGCACGGCCAGCTCCTCGGCGGCCTGCTCGGGGTTGACGATGTTGATGAGGACACCGGTCCCGAGCTCGAAGCCGGCCACCGTGGCGAGCTTGGGGACCACGTGGACGTGCCAGTGGTAAGGCTCCGGTGCCCGGTAGGGGGCCGAGTGGAAGACGAGGTTGTAGGCGATGTCGCCCACCACGTCCCGCAGGCTGCCGAGCGCCACCTTCAGCGCCCTGCCCACGGCGATGAGGTCACCCGGCGAGCTGTGGTGCAAATGGGGACCGTGGGCCCGGGGGAGGACCAGCATCTCGAAGGGGGACCCGCTCCAGAACGGACAGATGACCACCACCCGCTCGTCGGAGTAGACGACCCGGTGACCGACGTTCTCCTCGGCGTCGACGGTGGTGCACAGCAGGCAGCGCCCGGCGAAGCGGGCGAACCCGGCCTGCTCCTCGACCAGCTCCCGGGGGACGAACGACATGCCGAGCAGTTGGCCATGGGGGTGCTCGATCGAGGCCCCTGCCTCCCGCCCGGCGTTGACGATGGCCTGGCTGTAGCGGAGCCCGGGGATGTCGGCGTGCTCCTTGATGCGGTCGCCGATGGCGGTCATGACGGCCGCCGTCTGATCGTCGGACAGCATCGACCACGAGTTCTGGTGACTGGGCGACAGGACGAGAACCTCGTGGGTCCCACCCGCGGTGGCCTGGGTGAAGATGGGGCCACGATTGGTCACGACGAACGGGGCGTTGCCCTCGAAGGCCGGGTAGAGGTTGGGCATCACCCGGACCTTCCAGTGGCCGTCGGGCCCGGCGATCTCCAGGGTGGGGGAGACGCTCTCCTCGTTGCCCGGGCAGAACGGGCAGGGCCTCGAAGTGTCGGCCTGGATGGAGGCGATCCGTGGGGCGAAGGCCTTGGGCCGGGTGGCCCGTTCGGTGCTCACCACCACCCATCGGCCGGTGAGGGGATCGAGACGGAGCTGGTTCATCGGAACTGGGCGCAGCTTCGCTCTGGTCGTCGTGTCACTCTTCGCACGCCCGTCGACACCTCTGTTCTGTCTTCGGCGCTCGACCCTGGCCGGGATGCCCGGGCGGTGGCGGAAGCCCTGCCACTAAAGTACCAAGCGCCGGGCCGCCGTTGGTGCCAGGGGCTCAGTCGCGGCTGCAGAAACCCGACCTCCGGATGCCAGAATCGCGCCGATGACCCCGGTCGCCCACCGCCGATGACGATCCACCATGCCCGGGACGCGGCCTATGACATCGTCCTGCTGGCCCACGTGCTGAGCGTGGTGGCGAGCTTCGGTGTGGTGGCCGTCGCCGGTTCCTACCCGCTGGCCCTCCGCCGGCCGGGCCCGCCCTCCGAGGCGGTGCGCCGCTACTACCGGCCCGGAGTGAACTGGGCCGGCCGGGCCCTCTTCCTGGTGCCGGTGCTCGGCGTGGCCCTCGTCGCCATGAGCGGGGGCGACTGGTCCTACGCCGAGGGCTGGGTGCTCGGCGGCCTGTTGCTCTGGGCGGCGACCGCGTTGCTGGCCGAGCTGGTGCTGTGGCCCGGCGAGCGGTCCCTCCAGGCCGCCGCGGCGCTGAGCCCGCCACCCGCCGACCTCGGTCGCCGGTGCCTCACTGTGGCTGCCACCGCCGGTCTGATTGCTGCCGCGCTGGCGGCGGCCGCCGTCATCATGGTGGCCAAGCCGTGATCGCCCGGGCTCAGCTCGGCGTAGTAGCGGCAGGGGAGGTGCTTGATGCCGTTGATGAAGCTCGATCGCAGCCGGTCGGGTTCCCCCGCCGCCTCGATGTCGGGCAGCCGGGAGAGGAGCTGGCGGAGCATCACGTCCACCTCGCGCCGGGCCAGATGGGCGCCCAGGCAGAAGTGGGGTCCGGCCGCCCCGAACCCGAGATGGGGATTGGGCTGGCGCCGGACGTCGAAGCGGTAGGGCTCGTCGAAGACCGACTCGTCCCGGTTGGCCGAGTTGTAGAAGAGGAGCACCTTGTCCCCGGGGTGGAGCTCCTCCCCCGAGAGGACGGTGTCCTCGACGACCGTGCGGCGCATCCAGATGACCGGCGAGGCCCACCGTACGATCTCGTCGACCCCGGTGGCGGCGATCCCGGCCGGGTCGGACTGCCACAGCGCCCGCTGGTCGGGGTGCTCGGTCAGGGCCAGCAGGCCGTGGGCGATGGCCGTGCGGGTGGTCTCGTTTCCCGCCGTCAGGAGCAGGATGAAGAAGGAGGCCAGCTCGGCGTGGGTCAACGCCTCGCCGTCGATGTTGGTGGTGATCAGCGCGGTGGTGAGGTCGTCGGTCGGGTGGTCGACGCGGTGTGCGCTGACAGCTCGGTCATCAGCACGGTGAGCTCCTGCCCGGCTTCGATGAAGGCCAGCACGGGGTCGTTCCCCTCGGGGATGTACTCGGGGTCGCCGTTGCTCAGGATGATGTTGGAGCAGCGGAGCACGCCGGCGTACTCCGAGGGGGGATGCCCATCATGTCGCAGATGATCTCGAGCGGCATCGGTGCGGCGATCTCGGTCACGAAGTCGCAACTCCCCGAGCGCGGCGACCCGGTCGATGACCTTGTCCGCCACCTCCTCGATGGATCGCTCGATGCTCCTTGACCCGGCGCGGGTTGAAGGCGGCCGACACGATCCGCCGTAGGCGGGCATGGCGCGGGTTGTCGGTCGAGATCATGCCGGCGAAGTACTCGACCATCTCCGGGGGGAGGTCGAGGACGCTGACCGCGCCCTGGCCCGAGCAGTAGATCTCGGGATGGCGGCTGATCTCGGTGACGTCGGCGTGGCGGGTGACGGCCCGGTAGCCGGGCCCGGGCGGTGGGGCCAGCGGCGACGACTCCGAGACGTCCGGCTCCTCGAAGAAGGCCAGTGGCCGCTGTTGACGAAGGAGCCGGAAGGCCCCCTCGCGCTCCGCCCAGGGCCGCTCCCAGAAGGCGAGATCCGAGAGGTCGATGTCGTCGACGTCGAGCACCGACCGGGGCTCCATGGTCGCCACCCTACCGGAGGCGACCCCGTTCCGGCGCCCGGCATCGGTCACCCCGGTCCGGCCGGGTCACCGGCCGCGGCGGTCCGACGGCCCGCCGGAGGATCTCCCGCGCCTCGTCGACCCGGCCGGCCTGGACCAGGGGTACGACATGCTCGTCGAGGAGTGACGTCCCAGTCCGTCGCGTCGGTCGGGCGCCCGGCCTCCTGCTGGTCGGTGCGGGCCTCGTCCGACCGAGCGCGGCGATGGTGGCCAGCTCCGGCGGGCAGGCAGGCGGCCAGCCGGTGCGCAGCCACCGGGCCAGGGCCGGGCTGGTGCCGGCGGTCGAGACGGCGAGGGTCACCGGCCCCGACCGGTGGACGGCGGGGAGACGCATCGTGCCCGGGGTGACGCGGTCGGCGCTGGTCACCAGGATCCCGGCGCGCGACGGCGTCGCCCACCACGGCGCCGTCCACCTCGGTCCGGCCGGTGGCCGTCACCACCAGCTGGTAGCCGGCCGCCTCGCCGGGCCGGTAGGGACGGCGTTCGAGGACGAGCCGGCACCGGCCCCGGGATCGCTCGCCTCGGTCTCCCCGGCCAGGGCCTCCAGGGCCTCGGCCAGGGCGGGGCGCCACCACCGTCACCCGGGCGCCGGCCGACAGGAGGCCGCGGACCCTCCGGGCGGCCACCCGGCCACCGCCGACCACCAGGCAGCGCCAGCCGGTCACGTCCAGCACCACGGGGAAGTCACGCTGGGGCTCGGACAGAGGTGGGGTGGCTGGTTCGCGGCATGGTGCGGTCGGGCTCACGGGGCCCCGGCAGGGCCGTTGTGGCCGATCGCCGGCGGCCGCCGGGGTCGCTGTTCGAACGTCCGATTGATTTAAAATATGATCTGAATAGTCATGTATAGTCGGGAGCCGGGACCGAGGGATTGGTCGGGGGGTCCGACGCAGCGGTTGGGCCATCCGGAGGGCACGTGGGCGGGGTGGGCCGGACCAGTGCGCCGGAGCCCGAAGGAATGGAAGCGGGCCGATCCCGGTTGGCCCGTCGAGAGGTGAGACGGCAACAGGACGTGAGCGGCCGGCGAAGGAGCTTGTCGGGGTTTGCCGGTGGCCTGGGCATGGGACAGAGAGGGTTTCGAGAATGAGCATCGTGACCGGCGAAACCGAAGTCGCCGAACTCCGAGCCGAGTTGGCCGAGCAATCGCAGGCCTTCGAGACGGCGCCGGCCGGGTTGATCGTCGCCTGGGCCGCCGAGCGGTTCGGCTCCGGCCTGGCCTTGGCCTCGTCGTTCCAGGACGGGGTGCTGATCGACATCGCCGTCGCAGGTCGATCCCGACATCGAGGTCGTGTTCCTCGACACCGGCTCGCATTTCCCCGAGACGCTGGCCTATGTCGAGACGATGCGCCGGCGCTACGACCTGAACCTCACGGTCACTAAGCCGGCCGCCGGAGCCGAGCAGTGGCCGTGCGGCAGCGCCCACTGCTGCGAGTACCGCAAGGTGCGGCCGCTCAAGCAGGCTCTGGCGGGCAAGTCGGCCTGGGTCACCGGCCTCAAGCGTGTGGACGCGCCCACCCGGCGCGAGGCGCCGATCGTCTCCTATCGACGACGCGCTGGGGCATTGGTCAAGGTGAACCCACTGGCCACCTGGACGGACCAGGACGTGGCCGGGTACGCGGCCGACCACGGCATCCCCGAGCACCCGCTGCTGTCCAAGGGCTACCTCTCGATCGGCTGCGCGCCGACCACCCGGCCGGTGGCCGACGGGCGAGGACCCCCGGGCCGGCCGGTGGTCCGACTCGGACAAGGTCGAGTGCGGGCTGCACCTCTGACGTGATGACTGAACGTGTGACGTGACGAAGGACCGGGACGAGCTCTACGGGCTCCACATCCGGGGCACGGACCGCCCCATGCCCTTCCTCAACCCCTACCGGACCAAGGGCGAGCTCGAACGACATCGAGCAGCAGAAGCTCGCGCGCCACCCCCTCGAGGTGATCGACGCCATCATCGACACCTACTCCCAGGAGGGCCCGGCCAGCATCGCCAAGGTGGTCGGCGAAGTGGAGCGGATGAAATGGGCCGGGATCTATCCGCAGCGCCAGGGCGGCGACGCCTTCATGATGCGGATCAAGGTCCCTGGTGGATTCCTGACCGCACCCCAGATCCGCGAGATCGGGGTGATCGCCGACGCCTTCGGTGAGGGCCCGGACGGAACGGAGAGTCGAGGATCTTCGGCTCGCGCTACGCCGACATCACCACCCGCCAGACCGTCCAGATCCACTGGGTGCGGATCGAGGACATCCCCCGCATCTGGCGCCGGCTGGCCGCCGTCGGGCTCACCACCGTGCAGGCCTGCGGGGACTCGGCCCGCAACGTCCTGAGCTGCCCCGTCTCGGGGGTCGACGCCGACGAGGCCTTCGACGCCATGCCCATCGTCCGGGCGGTCTCGGCCTTCTTCACCGGTAACCGGGAGTACGCCAACCTGCCCCGCAAGTTCAAGATCTCGATCACCGGGTGCGTCGACGACTGCGCCCAGGCCGAGATCAACGACATCGGCATGTGGCCGGCCCGGGGCGCCGACGGCTCGCTGGGCTTCAACCTGCTGGTCGGGCGGCGGCCTGTCCGACGGCGAGCGGATGGCCTCCGACGTCGACGTCTTCGTGGCCCAGGACCAGGCCGTCGAGGCCACCCGGGCCATCGCCCAGCTCTTCGGCGAGCTGGGCAACCGCGAGAACCGCGGCCAGGCCCGCATGCGCTACCTCGTCCAGGAGCTCGGCGCCGAGGGCTTCCGCGCCGAGCTGGCCGCCCGGGCCCGGTTCGACGCTCGTCCCGGCCGGCGAGGACCTCACCCGTCGCTACCGGGGCGACCACGTCGGCGTCCACGCCCAGAAGGAGGCCGGGCTGGTCTATGTCGGCTGCTCGGTGCCGGTGGGTCGCATGAACGGGATCGAGCTGGTCGAGGCGGCCCGCCTGGCCGAGACCTACGGCGACGGGACCGTCCGGCTCGAGCGGCGACCAGAACTTCATCCTGACCGGAGTGCCTGAGGACCGGCTCGAGGACCTGCTGGCCGAGGACCTGCTCCAGAAGTACTCGCCCTACCCCGGTCCGTTCTCCCGGGGGGCGGTGGCCTGCACCGGCAGTGAGTTCTGCCGGTACGCCATCGTGGAGACCAAGGAGCGGGCCGTGAAATGGGCGCGGTTCCTCGACGAGCAGCTGGCCGGCGAAGCGGTCGGCACCGCACCGTCGGGCGGCGGGCGGTCCGGCCTCCGCGAGGACGCCGGCATCATCCGGATGCACTTCTCGGGGTGCTCGGCCAGCTGCGCGCAGCCCCAGATCGCCGACGTCGGCTTCCGGGGCGAGGTGGCCCACGTCGGGAACCACCTGGCCGAGGCGGTCGACATCGGCCTCGGGCGGATCGCTCGGCGGCGACGCAGGGTTCATCGACTGGGTCGAGCATGCCCGTCCGGTCAACGACGTCCCCGAGGCCCTCGTCCGGGTGGTGCGGCGCTACCAGTCGGAGCGCCGTCCCGACGAGCCGTTCCACAACTGGGCCCGCCGGGTTCCGAACGACGACCTCCGCCGGACCTTGGCCGGGGAGGCCGGGGACGCCGGTGGCCGCCCCGACGGCTGGAGTCGGCCCGATGAAGGGCTACCGGATCCGCGAGGAGATGAACGGTGTCGCCGAGCCCCCGGGCAAGACCTGGTTCTGGGAGCTCGAAGCCGGCGTGATCGATGCCGGCCGCTGCATCCAGTGCGGCACCTGCGTGGCCGTCTGCCCCTCGAACTCCATCGGCATCGACGAGGACACCGAGCTCCCCGAGCTGGTCAAGATGTGCACGGGCTGCTCGCTGTGCTGGGACTTCTGCCCCCGGGGCGGCCTGCGCTACGAGGCGCTGTGGCCACCGTCCACCGTGGCCGAGGGCCGAGGACGGCTGGCGGCGCCCGGTGGTGCGGGCCGATGCCGCCGACAGCTACTGGAAGATCACCGGCGGACCTCCGGGCGACGGGCTCGGCGCGGTTCTCGACTCCTATGCCGTGCGGGCCGGTTCCCGCCCCGACGGCGCCCAGGACGGCGGCGTGGTCACCGCCCTGCTGATCGCCGCCCTGGCCGGCGGCGAGATCGACGGCGCCCTGGTCACCAGGCCGAGCGACGACCCCGACGAGCCGTGGAAGGGTGTCGCCCACGTGGCCACCACGGCCAAGGAGATCACCGACGCGGCCGGCAGCTACTACAACCAGACGATGGCCCTGGCCGAGCTCGACCTGTCCCGCTACGACCTGCCGGCCAAGCCCCGTCTCGCCGTGGTGGGCACGCCCTGCGAGATCCAGGGCATGCGGGCCATGCAGGCGCGGCGCTGGCCGACCGGCGCCCACCGGGTCGACGCGGTGGTGCTCACCATCGCCCTCTGTGCACCAAGAGCTTCGACTACCAGGGTCTCATGCTCCAGCTGCTGCGGAACGACCGGGGCATCGACCTCGATCGGGTGAGCAAGGTCGACGTCATCCGGGGCCGGATGATCGTCGAGTACCGCGACGGGGAGATCGCCGTCGACGAGCCCATCAAGAACTTCCACGGCGCCGCCCTGAAGGGCTGCGACGAGTGCGCCGACTTCCTGGGGCGGGGCGCCGACCTGTCGGTCGGGAGCGTGGGGTCGATGGACGGGTGGAGCAGCGTGCTGGTCCGAACCGAGCGGGGCCGGCGGGCCCTCGACAACGCCCGGGGCCGGCTCGACTTCCGGGAGCTCGACAACCCGGAGGCCCTGGTCAAGCTCGACGCCTTCGACAAGCGGGTGGCCATCGACACGCTGCGCCGCCGCTTCGATCCCGACGGCCCGCTGTTCATCGACTACGCCGAGCACGTGGCCGCCTACCAGGACAGCGACCGGGCCCCGGTGGATCCGGATCGTTGACCGGCGGGAGGACCGTGGCCAGGATGTTTGACCGGACACATGAAGGTTGTGTTCCGATTCGGCCCGGTGCCGCCGCCGGGTGGATCCCGTGGGTAGGGTGACCGTCATGACGGTGTTCGAGGTGGAGGCGGGTCCCCGGCTCGAGATCCCCGACGAGCCCCCGGAGCTCAAGGCCGGGCTGCGGGACGCACTGCTGGACGGTCGCGACTGGCGTGCAGGGTTCAGCGACGACATCTGCATCGGCCTGTGGCTATGGGCGCGGTGGCAACCGGCCCTGGAGCCCCACGGGATGAGCCGCGAGGACTTCGTCGACGTGGTGGTGGCCAACAAGCGCGAGCTGTGGCTGTGGCTCATGGGCGAACGCCAGTGGTTGGCCTTCCTGACCGGCCTGGCCGGGCGGGTGGTCCGCCGCCTGCCGGCACCGGCCGGGACGTGATCCGACCCGTCCTCGTCGGTCCGCTCGGGCCGCCACCTCCGGCCGCCGCTGATCCGTCGGCCAACCGATGGAGAAGCTGATCTACCTGCTGTGGGGCGAAGGCGGCCCGGTGGCGGGGACGAGCTCCGGGAGCGTCTGCTCGGCGAGGTGGGCCCGGGCCTGGCCGAGGCCGGAGTGCGGGCCAACACGGTCAACGTCCACGACGGGGAGGCCGCCGCCGCCCCCTCGCCGGCGCCACCACCGGCAGGCGAACCGCCCCATGTGGCCGAGGTGTCGGTGTGGCTCGACTGCTACGAGCGACGGGACAGGGTGGACGCGGCAGTGGGAGCGCTCGGGCTCCCGTTCGCCGCCTACCTTGTGGTGGAGTCCCTCTACGAGGACTACGGGAGCACGCCGCACGCCGCGGCCCGTGACTGGCCGGACGGCCAGCGCTCGCCGGGGCTGCTCACGGTTGCCCTCATCCAGCGTCCCGAAGGGCTCGGCTACCGGGAGTGGATCCGGCGCTGGCACGGCACGCAATCACCCGTCTCGGGGGAGCTGCAGCCGCGCACCCGCTACGTCCGAAACGAGGTCGTGCGACCGCTCACCGCCGGCGCCCCCGAGATCGACGGCATCGTGGAGGAGGGCTGGCCCTCGGCCGAGCACGTGGCCGACCCGATGCTGTTCTTCAACGCAGCCACGCCCGAGCAGCTCGATGCCAACGTGGCCCGGATGATGGCCAGCGTGGAGGCCTGCCTGGACCTCGACCCGGCTGCGGAGCTCCACCATGAGCGAGTACCTGACGGCACCTCTGCGGTGAGCCGGGCGGACGGGTCGTGGCCACCATCACCGTAGTCCCTCGCGTGTCCATCCCTGACGTCGTCCGCCGAGAGCGGCGTTCGCAGCGACATCGGAGGCAAGCACCCGTGGGTCTGTCCATCGGCATCGTCGGTCTTCCCAACGTCGGGAAGTCGACGCTGTTCAACGCCCTGACCCACAACGAGGTCCTGGCGGCCAACTACCCCTTCGCCACCATCGATCCCAACGTGGGCGTGGTGGCCGTTCCCGACGAGCGGCTCGGCCGGCTGGCCGAGCTCTTCGAGAGCCAGGAGATCGTCCCGGCCACGGTCACCTTCGTGGACATCGCCGGAATCGTCAAGGGGGCCTCGGTGGGCGAGGGACTGGGGAACAAGTTCCTGGCCGCCATCCGGGAGAGCGATGCCATCTGCCAGGTGGTCCGGGTGTTCCACGATCCCGATGTCATCCATGTCGAGGGGCGGATCGACCCGGTCGACGACATCGCCACCATCAACACCGAGCTCGATCCTCGCCGACCTGCAGACCGTCGACAACCGGCTGGCCAAGCTGGCCAAGGAGGTCGCGCAAGCAGCCCGAGCTGGTGCCGGCGCTCGCCGCCGCCGAACAGGCACGCGACCGTCCTCGACAGCGGTCGCACGGTGGCTTCGGCGGTCGCCGCCGGCGAGTTCGACCCCGTCCTGCTCGCCGACCTCCACCTGCTGAGCGCCAAGCCCTTCATCTACGTCTTCAACGTCGACGAGGGCGCGCTCGGTGACGAGTCGCTGCGGCACGAGCTGGCCGCCCTGGTCGCTCCGGCCGGAGTCGGTGGCCATG
Source organism: uncultured Acidimicrobiales bacterium (assembly GCA_963769825.1). Lineage (GTDB taxonomy): Bacteria > Actinomycetota > Acidimicrobiia > Acidimicrobiales > RAAP-2 > Bog-756. The sequence continues at coordinate 505,756 of CAVYNO010000031.1, read as the reverse complement.
TGCGCCCAGATCGAGGCGGAGCTCGCCGCCCTCGACGCCGCCGACGCCGCCGAGCTGCTGGCCGGGTACGGCCAGAACGAGTCGGGGCTGGAGCAGCTCGTCCGCGTGGGTTTCCGCACCCTCGGCCTCCAGACGTTCCTTACCGCCGGTCCCAAGGAGTCTCGGGCCTGGACGATCCATGTGGGGGACACCGCGCCGCAGGCGGCGGGCACGATCCACACCGACTTCGAACGGGGCTTCATCAAGGCGGAGATCGTGGGCTATGACGATCTGGTCGAGGCCGGTTCGCTGGCCGCCGTGCGCGCCGCCGGCAAAGCCCGGGTCGAGGGCAAGGAGTACGTGATGCAGGACGGTGACGTCGTCGAGTTCCGCTTCAACGTGTAGAGACGGGCTTTGTCCCTGGTCAGAGGTTCAGCTACCCTCCGCAGTCCCCGTAGCGTCCTCAAGTACCCGAGAAGTGTGCCCGGAGGGTCCGGTTTGTTCGGTTGAGGGCCTCCGAGACCATGGACTCAGCAGCCTGGCGCGTGCGGTCCTCAGCCCTCGGCCAGAGGGTGGGCGTAGGTGTTGAGGGTGGTGGTCGCTGAGGCGTGTCCTAAGGCCCGCTGGACGGTCACCACGTCGCATCCCTGGGCAATGACCTACTGGCATGTCGCAGCCCTGGCATGAGTCAGTGCCACGACCGTGCAGAACGTCTTGGCTCACGAATAGCGGAATCAGAAGGTGCTCGATGCCATCCACACGTTGCTCGCCGACCTCAACCTCGGGGATGCAGAGTCGTTCGGAGTTGGGTCATGATCCACCGCTACGAAGTCATCTCCGAAGAATGCGAGCGATGTGAGATCAAAACGTGCAACCGACCGGCTTGGGTGCCTCCCTTGTGTAACCCAATGGTCAGCTCACCCCCTGACCGTTCTCCAATCGGTTGGACGCGTTGCCAATGCCCGGGCCGCAAGAGCGTTACCGCACCCAGGGCACAGGTAGGAGTAGGTCGACCTGGTGAGTCCGCAATGGGTCTCTGCAGGCGAGTAACTGGAGACTCAGTTCGTGACGGTGATGCCCACATTGGGACTGACGGCACTTCCCCCCGGGCCTGAAGCGTACGACAACAGCGCGTACGAGCCGTTGGGAACCGTCGTGGTGTTCCAACCGTAGAACCATCCGTAGATGGTGAGTGTGGCCGTGCCGATCAGGTGACCGGTGAAACCATAGGAGCCACCGAACAGCAGGAACTCGACGCTGGTGGCATTCGAGGCGCTGGCGTCCAAAGTGGCTGCGGTGCCTGACAGCGTCGCCCCGTTACTAGGGATGAGCACACTCGTGGTTGGCGGTGGCGAATTGGCAACCGTGATGTTCACGCTTGGGCTGAAGGCGCTGCCGCTGGAGTTGAAGGCTTCGGAGCGCAGCGTGTACGGGCCATTGGGCACGGTGGTGGTCTTCCAGCTGTACAGCCATCCGTAAAAGGTAGGGGTGGCCGTGCCGATCACGTGGTTGGTGTACGAGCCGCCGGACAGCAGGAACTCGACGCTGTTGGCATTCGAGGCGTTGGCATCCAAAGTGGCCGCGGTGCCTGACAGCGTCGCCCCGTTACTAGGGATGAGCACTGTTGTAGTTGGCGGTGGAACGGTCGAATAGCTATAGGTCTGGGCATCGAAGGTCCGGCCGGTCGAGTCGGTCGGCGTGACCGTGACCTGATTCCCGTTGACCGTCACCAGCAGAAACCCGTAGACCTGTGCATCGGACGTGGGGGCCGGCGCTCGGCACGACGACCCGGTTCCTATGGCATAGGCGTCGAATGCGCTGCAGTTGCTAGCTCCTTCGAGCGGTGCGCCGCCGGTACCGGTGACGTAGCTCACCAGTGGCTTGCCCGCGATCTGAGGGTTGTTGCGCTCGTAGAGGTGAGCGTGTCCGTTGAACACGATGTCGACGCCATTGTTGGCAAGCAGGCCCTCGAGGGAATTAGGGCCTTGGAGGTAGGTGTCCGAATTCTGGGAGCTGTTGTCGGAGTAGAGCGGGTAGTGGAAGAAGGCGAACTTGATAGGGGTGCTGGCGTGGGTCGCCAGATCGGACTTCAGCCATGACAATTCGGCGCCGCACGGGCCGCAACCCGACACCGGGCCGTTCCAGTGGGCCAGGAAGTCGCCCTGGTAGGCCCCGGTGCCGTCGGCCCAGGCCCCGTCGAGCACGTAGTAGCGGACCGATCCCCAGTCGAAGGCGTACCAGGCGCTCGGGTAGTTCGTCGGCGACGAGAGCGTCGAGATGCAGCAGTAGGACTCCTGGATGAACCGGCCACCCGACGCTTGGGCCGCGGTGAGAGCGGAGAAGTTCTGCAGGTAGGGCAGGTTCTGGGTGAACCCGTGATTTCCCTCGGCGGCGAAGATCGGACGGCTGCCCAGCAAGGGCAAGTACTGCTTGGGAAAGATGTTGCCCTGCGAGAGATCCCCGTACTCCGTATCGGTCCCGGAGTTGTAGACGTTGTCCCCCACGGTGACTACAAACTTGGCCGGACTGGCGGCTATCTGACTCATCACATTGGATTCAAAAGTAGTACCGGCTCCCGTAGTCCCCGAGGACGGCGAAGGAGTACGAGGAGCCAGGAGCGGCCGCGGTGGTCACTTGCGGCGATGAGTCGCTGCCGAGGAGGTCGATGGTTCCGAGCTGGACCCGGTAGCAATAGGTGCCGGAGGCGGGAAAGGCGATCGGCGCCGTCCACTGGTACTCGCTCGTCGAGCCGACCGTCATGGAGATCTTGGTGGCCGCAGCTGTGTTGGTCGGGGTGCACGTCCCTCCGGACACGGCGCCCCATGTGGCCGACCCGGTGGTCTGCGATCGATCGGTTCCCCAGTTGATGCGGGCCGATTTGCCCACCACTTCACTTATGTATGGGTACCGCTTCAGGGCCGGGTCGGTGGCAGCGGAGGCCGAGGACGATGGCCATACGACCGCCACGCACGCCGCCATGGTGATTATGACCAAGACACTGCGCCATATTCGACTGTTCCGAGGCCCTCGGGTCAGCGGCTCGGAACCACCCGCCGAACCAACTTCCAGCATGGTCTGGCGTGTCTTCGGCTGGCCCGAGCCTCGGAACGACCGTAACGGGCTCATCCTCGCCACCACCACTAGGGCAATGCCCCGGCCGAACCGATCGGATACGGAGTATGTGAATACCCAGGATGGGTGTTGGCGGTCCCGTTCGCTTCTGCAATCTTCGCTTGTGCGAGGTCGAGCGAGCAGATCAGCGCAATGCAGCCAAGCGCCAATTGAAGCCTATAGACACCGCCGGGGTTCCATGCCAAAGAGAAGGAGGCCAAGCCAAGCGAACCGACACCGCGCCCAACAAGCACCAGGCCCAGTCGACGGCCCCTAGGATTCATCGTGAGAGTCGCAGTTCGGTAGATCGCCCAAGGCGGTCAGGTCGCTTAAGTGCCCTGCCATTGCGTCCAGCAACTCCGCCCATCGCGCTCTTCTCCCTTTGCCGATATCTTGCCAGAGTCAGGGCTCTGCCGTCCCCTGCCTGCAACGCCGGATCTGTGACTCGATATTGCTACCCCAACCCGCCCAGTGTTCGGCAATCACGGATGAGTGTCACATACCCCGCCGGGATCGGTCCTCGCTACGTTGCGCCGTAGCATGTCAGAAGCTTTCCGTCGCTAAATTGCGGACAATGGCGAAGGACGATGAACCAGATGGAGCTTGGTCCGAGTCGCTGGCAGCGGCATGGGAACAGCGCCGAAACCGTACCTTCGAGAGACATCGCCGGGTCTCAGAGTGGCTCGTTGACGCCATCGTCCCTCAACCCGGTCAGACCGTTCTGGAGCTTGCGGCCGGGCCCGGCGAAACGGGATTCCTCGCGGCCGAGCGAGTTGGCCCGACCGGGAGGGTCATTTCAACCGATCTAGCTTCTGGGATGGTCGATGCCGCGTCACGGGGTGCCCGGGAGCGAGGCATCGACAATGTGGAGTGCCGGGTCATGGACGCCCAACGCCTCGATCTCGCCAATGAGAGCGTCGATGGAGTCTTGTGCCGCTTCGGGTTGATGCTGATGCCTGAACCACACAAGGCAGTGAGTGAGAGCCATCGAGTCCTTCGCCCCGGCGGTCACCTTGCCTACGCAGTCTTCGGTCAGTACGAGGGGAACGCATGGATCACCAGACTGGCCGACGCGTTCGCGCAAGCCGGCCACGCGCTCTCCGACGACATCTTTGAGCGGGATGGGTCGTTCTTCTCGCTCGCAGATCACGAGGTCAATCGGACCCTGCTTGCAGCCAGCGGGTTCTCCGACATCCTGATCGAAGACATCGCTGAGCCCCGAATCTACGACGACTTTGACGAGTACTGGGACCACCACACACACGCCACCGGCCCGATTGCGGCGGTCGCGGCATCGCTCTCACGAGATGAGACCGAGTCGGTCAAGGCCGTATTGAAGCCGATGCTGGAGCCGTTTCGAACCCCATCGGGGTATCAGGTGCCAGCGCTCGTGGTTGTGGTTAACGCGACTAACTAAGCCATCCGGCAATGTGTCGCCCTGGAGCCGTTTCAGTGGGGTAGTCGTCGGTGAACGTAGGCCGCCCGGCTCAGGTGCGAGGCGTAGAGGTGGTTCTCGAAAGCGTCAGTATCCTGCCCACAGTCTTTGATTGCCTCGGAACCCTGTTGAGGTGGGCTCCGAGTATCTCCTATGGCCTGTGTCCTCAACTGATCAACCAACACCTGACTGATTGGCGAATGAGTTCGTCGACCAGGAGGTGTCCAAGTGGGGAAGGCATGGACGACATTCGCTTCGAGTTGGAGTACTCAGCACGGGAGGCTGGTGTCGGATCCTCGCCGTGATGCCTGATCGAAGGGACCCCGACTGTGCGGATGCGATCTCAGCCCGAGGTCTCGATTGACTGCTCCTCCCGAACTACGAGTACCGGACACCTGGCATTCGAGACGCAGTGTTCACTCACCGATCCGAGCAGCATGCCGACGAATTCTCCATGGCCGCGGCTTCCAACGACGAGGAGATCTGCTCCACCGGAGGCTTCGACCAGCGCCGGAGACGGATGACCCTCGACGATCCGTGATTCGATGAGCACGTGGGGGTGCTCATTGCGAATCGGTTCGAGCACCTCTTCCATGCTGGTTCGCGCATCTTTACCCATGTCATGGGAAAATCCAATGGGTACGTTCCATCCGAATGCCACCGGCCAGCGCCAGGCCATCACCACGAGCACGGATGCGTGGGTCAGTTCCGCTTGACGAATCGCCCAATCGAGTGCGTGCATCGAGGGATCCGATCCATCAACGCCGACAACGATCCGACGAGATGAAGCTGAGTTCACGTTAGTAATGGCCTTCCCTCCCTGGTGTTCACGGTCACTGATACGGATCTCCCTAGCCGGGCTGATCCTTATCGAACCTCTCGTTGGCCACTGACAAGCGGTGGGTTACTTCGGCATTTGCATTCTCGATTTCGTCATTGGGAACGAACCATCTGACGACAGAACCCATCACATCAGGACCGCCACCCCTCATCCAGTCCACGGGGCCCTCCCGGTCCGACACAACGGCGAATTTGAAAGATCTCAGCCCACTCGACGGCGGGTTCGCCGCTCAATTTCCATTCAACCTCTACCCGGTCACCGATCTCCTTGACCGTGGTTCTGTCGACAATCGTGATCTTTGACATAGTGCGCACCCTCCTCTTCCCAAACCTAACCGGTGCTGAGACCGTTCACTTGGCCTGGACGGCCCGCAACCCCCAACGGCGGCGGCCGAGCCTCACTGAGGACAGGGTGGTATCCAGCTGCGAAGGCGTTCTTCGAAACGTTCAACCACGGCCGTTGATCTGCGAACCGCCAATCAAAGGTGGGATCCCGAACGTCACGAGTGAAAGCGGAACTCGTGGACGATCGGGGTGGAATCGAACATCACAAAGATCTCGTACTGGCAATTCTCTGATGACACCAGTTCCGCCCGAGTCGCCGAGTCGAGGAATTTCGGTTCCATGCTCGCACACCCTCTTGGCAACGACTAGCGCGGCGGCGACCTTTCGGACAGCGGTCCTCTTGGCAGCAGCCTTCGTCGGCGCACTCTTCTTTGTCTTAGCCGTTGCTGCCGTGGTCTTCTGGCGGGCCGCCGCCTTTCTTGCTGCCGATTTGTGTCCAGGTACACGGTTTGCCGCACCGTGGCCGACCTTCACAACTCTGTGAGCCAGCTCGTTCGATGCACCGACGAGTTGTTCGGTCATTTTGAAGGCGGAGTCGATGATCTGCTGCCGGTGACTGCTGTCTTTGCCTTCGTCGGCGAACGTCCGATTAACCGTCTCGACGAAGTCCCTGACCGCCTTGATCGCCGTCTCCTCCGCTCTTGCGACCGATGCGACGACTCGATCCGCAACCTCTTCCCTATCGCTGCCCGATGGCTTGGTCATATGTTTCCTTTCTGGTTTCAAGAAGCTGCCCGGAGCCGACGGTTCGCTGCTGCGGGCGAAACGCGGTGAGATGCCGTGCCCCACGCGGTCTGCGGCGAGTAACTGCGGGCCCCGATGATGAAGAGCTGCGCCGCATCGGCGACCTCTGGACCGAGGGCACCCGTGTCAAATCTCCTGATCCGGCTGCACCCTGCGCATGTGGACGAATCCGAGAATCGTGAAGATCAACATGAGCGCCGCCAGAGCGAAGCAGGCGATCGCTGCAAATAGGGCGATCTGCCCCATCTGCCAGAAGGCGTAGGCCTCGAGCAGCAGGCCCCGAAGCGTGGTGCCCTGGAAGACGGTCTGCACCTTGGCCTCGGCTGCCGTGTAGGCCGCCGAGCCTTTCGGCAGAGCCAGTGCAGCGCTCGACAGCTGTGCGTAGGTCTTGCCCTGAGCCGATCTCCTGCACATGAACAGCGATGAAGTGGTCGGCATACACCTCGGCCTGCTGGCCGGTCACCAGCTGTTGGCCCGCATACTGCGACACGACTGGGATCATCGACGGGGTGATCTCGCCTCCCGGCGACCGGGTGGGCGAAGGCAGTCGCCGACGGGAAGGTGATCTGCTGCTCGGCCAATTGGTTGTGGACGTTCGAGTTGGCGAAGCTGTAGGCCCACAATCCGAGACTGCCTGCCACGATGAAGAAGATGGTCAGTCCCGCTCCGACGATGGTGAGGATCGCATCGAAAGTCCTGCGCCGCATTTTGAATTCTCTTCCGTTTGAGTGTTGACCCGTTCCGACCTTCGGAACCTACGTTCGTCTCACGGTAAGTCCGCTCCACCGGGGCTGTTAGGGCCGGAAGTCCCAACCCACGTGTCAGTGGGATGGAGGTGTGGCATCTGGTACACCGAGATTCCATCCATCTCGTGAGTCCCTTGTCGACATTGCACAAGAGAGATGGGCAATTCGGCCCTACCGACTGAGAAGGCATCGACCTAGGTTGGATCTTGTGGCTAGTGCTGCGGCGAGGCCCGGATCGGAAGACCCATGCTCAGGGGGGCCGCCCGGGCTAGCCACCTTGATGAGGGTCGGAGTCCAGGGTTCCAGTTTTCGGCTGACCATCGAGATTGAGGAGCCGTGAGCGACGTCGGCTACCCGATTGATCCCTTTGACTTCTCCTCGCCCGACGATGCGTACAAGGTCGTTGCCATCGAGTCTTGGAGAGAGGGCGACACGGATATGGTGACCGTCGAGTTCACTGACGGCGAGTTCCTGAGCATGCCAATGACGAGGGCCGAAGCCCGGGCCAAGGCTGACCACGTCTTCGGTCTCGACGAGATCACCGAAACATCCAAGAATGGCGTTGCCTATCGGTGGACCCGAATGTTCCGCTCCGACTGAACCGGCTCATTGGGGGTAGAACCAGTGACGGCCTGCCTGTCGGAAAATCGCCATTGGGCACCATCGAACGAACTTCTGGCCCCGGGGGCACGGACAGATTGATCGATGGGAAGCCAATCGTGATGATCACTTGATCAACGTGGCCACCAGTGCCCATCATTTCGGAAACGGTCTCCGCCAGCCCTTCCAAGTTGGGAAGGTGGGGGACTGCTCCAATCGAGCTAGAGGAGAATCGATGACAAGGCCTCTCGACATCATCGATGCCGTACACAGCGCTTTCCGCACCGACATGGCCACGATCGACAAAGCGGCGCTAGGGGCTGCACGAGGCGAACCGGGTCTCGAAGGGATTGTCGAACGCTTCTGGCGCATCGACGAGGTCCTTGTCTGGCATGCGGATGGCGAGGAAGCGGGCATCTTCCCTGCCCTTGAGATCGTCGCCCCCGACGTCGTCGCCGCTTACGAAATGGACCATCGTGGTCTTGATGTCGTCTTTGAGGCACTGCGGTCCGCTGTTAGCCAGCATGACCCGTTGGAGACAGCCCGGGCCACGGCAGCTTTTAAGTTCCACCTCGATCTGCATCTACTGAAGGAGGACCGGCATCTCTACGTGCTGTTTGCGGAGCGTCTGTCGGACGCTGAACAGGCCGCCGCTGTTGCGGCTCTCGCCTCAGGCGTTCCGAACGGACGATTCGGCGACTTCGTTAGCTGGCTATTTCCTCTTCTCGGGGATCAGCATCGTGAGAACGTCCTGACGTACTGGCGTTCGGCGATGCCGCCCGAGGTTTTCGCCCGATCGCTGCAGTTCGCAGAGGATGCGATGGCTGGGGCGACACCGTTGGTCTTGCCGTCAGAATGACAGGTAACAACTAGACAAGATTCACCTCTAGCCGGAAGACCGATGTGGGGAAGAGATCCACCAGATCTGGGCAGTGATTGGTCGGGGTATCGACTGTTGACGGTGTCAGAACTCCATCGTGCGAGCCAATCAACTGACGAACGGAATCACTTGAGACCTCCTGTTGCAGGGGGTGACGACAAGCACCGTATCCGGGTCGATGGGACCAACCATGTACGGTGCCGGTCATGGAGTCGCCTCCATTGGTATTGGCAGCACAGGCCCAGGCGGATCGTCTTGGTTTTGAGTTGTCTTCAGAACCGGAAGTCGGTCGACTGATTGCCTTCTTCTCCAACGGGGTTCCATTCGGAGGGCGGGTACTGGAGCTTGGCACGGGATCTGGGGTCGGATTGGCTTGGATCGTGTATGGAATCGGCAAACGACAAGACGTCGAAGTGATCAGCGTTGAGAGTGATGCGGAGCGAGCAGCCCAGACCCGGGCTATGGACTGGCCACAATGGGTGTCGATAGTGGAAGGAGACGGCGCCGAGCTCGTCGGGACAATGGGGCCGTTCGACGTGATCTTTCCAGACGCCCCCGGCGGGAAGATTTTCAAGCTTCGCAAGACCATCGCCGATCTACGACCCGGTGGGGTCTTACTGGTCGATGATATGGATTTGTCTCGCCACTCGGATCCCGAACTTCGGAACGGACTGGCCGCCGTCAAGGAGCGACTCGTTCAACACCCCGATCTCATCTGCGCCGAGCTGACATTTGCCAGCGGCGTGATCGTGGCGAGAAGGCGAAATGGATGACGGCTGACTGCTTCCCACCGCCGGTTGGTTTGGCAGAGATCCCTGACGTTCGGCCCTAGTCGGCACGTTACTTGGCGGCCAACATTGGAACCATGGCACGCATATTGGCAACGGCAGCCGCTGCAATCGTCGCCCTCTGGGGAATTGCTCATGCGATTCCTACTCGTCAGGTCCTCGTCGGCTTCAAGCCGATCAACCAGGACAATCGTCGGATCGTCCTTCAGGAGTGGCTAGCCGAAGCCTTCACAATGTGGGGATTGGCGGGAGTCATTGTCACAGTGACTGTGGTAGGAGGGGCGGAAGCGAACACCAGTCAGTGGGTGTACCGGGTCGCTGCCGGGCTACTTCTCGCATTGGCCGTTCTCACCAGTCTCACTGGTGCCCGGACCAGTGTCATCTGGTTCAAGATCTGCCCGGTCCTGCTGACGACTTCTGCCGTTCTTCTCCTGATGGCAAGTGTTCTTTGATCCATGCCGCTCACGCGGTTCACCACGAAATGCGTTCCGATGCCCGCCAGTGTTCCTCGAGAGCTGCTTTCGTCTGGGCATCAGAATCCATCGCGTTGTCCCTTCGGCAGGCGGGCGGAGCAGTCCCCGACCCGGAATGCCAACAGGCTCCGCCCGGGACGTCGCCGTTTTCGAGAGTCAACTCAGGTGCTCGGGGATGGCCCGGGCTGGCCGCCACTTGAGCCGGGTCTTGCACAGGTGATTCCAACGTTGACGTGGTACTGAGTCGTCAGGCGTGCTGGGCCGGCGAGGCGGGACGGCAATCCCCCCTCCCGGCCGGCACGCTCGGCACCACGGTACCCACCGCCCGGTATGCGGGCGGGAGGGCTGTCCGCCGGGCCACTCGGTCAGCGCTTGGCCGGCAGTGACCGGGCGAAGCCGACGCCGAGGTCCACCCACCTGGACAGCTGTCGCTTGGTCTTCACGTGCTCCGGTGCGACCCGCAGCCAGCCATCCATGGCCCGGCCGCGCATGACCATCTTGGAGGCGTCGGAAGAGGCGACAAGGGTGTCCGATCGGGCCGGGTCGACCCGGACCAGCACCCCACCCTGACCGCTGGCGGCCACCGCCATGTTGCCGCCGATGAGGAAGGCCAGCCCGCCGAACATCTTCTTCTCGGTCAGCCCCGACTCCGTCGCCACCAGCTCCCGGATGCGGTCGGCCAGCTCCTCGTCGTAGGTCATCGTGCCCGATGGTAGGTCACGGCAACTCGGGCCATAACCAGACAGCGCCGGATCGTGCCCGGCGGGGTCGACCAACCACGTGAGCCAGCCGTTGATCCATGTGTGGCTGGCACCGGTTCCGGGTGGACCGTTGGTCGTGGACGCCTCCAATGCGCAGGTGCAGCAGGCAGCGATGCAACTCCCGACGCCGAATCCGCCCAACGCAACCGCCTGACGATCGGCGGCACCGTCCCGGCGTTCGAAGGGGACACTATGGTCACAGGGTGACCCGCCCGGCCACCGCCCCCGTGCGATGAGCGCGCCTCGCTCCTGGAGTGGTCCGGCGGCGAGACTGGAACATGTCTCGGTGGTCCGTGACGGGCAGGCCCTCCTGGACGACATCTCGTGGTCGGTCGAGGGCGCGCGAACGATGGGTGTTGCTCGGCCCGAACGGGTCAGGGAAGACGACGCTGTTGCGGGTCGTCGGATCGTCGTTGTGGCCGACCGGCGGCAAGGTCGAGCTCCTCGGCGAGCGCCTCGGCCACGTCGACATGCGGGAGCTCCGCCGCCGCATCGCCGTGGTCAGCGCCTCCCTGGCTCGTGCGCTCCGGCCCGGGCTGCCCGCGCTCGACGTGGTGCTGACCGGCCGCCACGCCGCCCTCGAGACCTGGTGGAACGAGTACAGCGACCAGGACCGGGCCCGGGCGGGCGCCCTCCTCTCGGATGCCGGGTTCGGCGCTGCCGAGTTCGCCGGCCCGACCCTTCGGCCTGCTGTCCGAAGGCGAGCGCCAGCAAGTGCTGTTGGCCCGGGCCCTGATGGGAAGCCCGGATCTCCTGTTGATGGACGAGCCGGCGGCCGGACTCGACCTCGGGGCCCGGGAGCGCCTGCTCGGCCGCCTGGCCTCACTGGCCGCCGATCCGGCCGTGCCGCCGCTGATCTTCGTCACGCATCACCTGGAGGAGATCCCTCCCGGTGTCACCCACGCCGCGCTCTGCGGCGCGCCCGCCTCCTGGCAGCCGGCCCGGTGGACGAGGTCCTCACGAGCGATGCCGTCTCGTGTGCCTTCGACGTCGACGTGGTGGTCGAGCGCCGGCACGGACGTTTCCTCGCCCGTTCGTCCTGACCCGTGACCGGCCGTGGCGGGCTCCAGTCCGAAGCGGGGTGGCCGGGGATCAGAGCGAAGTGTTCGTCCAGTCGACCGCCACCGGGCGGACCGGCGTACCGACATCGAGTTGGATGTCCTCGCGGGAGCCGAGGGGGATGCTCCGCGGGTCCTCGCCGTACTGTCGGCCGTTGACGAACGCGGTCACCGGGCCGGTCGCCGGCCCGACCTGGTTGCTGCTCAGGGGCTGCTGCCATTCGTCGAAGAACTGGCCGAGCGTGTAGAGCTGCTCGGTCGGGGACTCGATGTGGATCACCCCGTCCTGAGCATGGACGTGCAGCCAGTAGTAGCAGACGCGATGCGCCGTCGAATGCCCCGTTCGGGGTCGGTTGCACAATGGGGGACACGATGCCGATGCCGGCCGGGAGGGCCCGGAGTGTCCCGTCGACGAACATGCTGAGGTGGGTGTGGACGTGGTAGGCAACCTGCTCGCTGGCGTCGCACTGGATGCCGTCGACCGTTTGGCCGATCGCCGCGGTAGAGGCCGGCGCCAACAGTGGGCCCGTTTCGAGCGGGATCCCCTCGGGCCCGGTGGACGGGGCCGTCGTACTCGTCGTACCCGTCGTCGCCGTCCGGGGCGACGAGCCGCGTGATCAACACGCCGACCACTACGCCGACGCCGACCAGGAGCACGACCACCAACACGATCGGGTTGCGGTAGCGCCGGGCCGGTGACGGTTCAGGTGCAGGACGTCGTCGACCCGGCGCTTCGGTGCGGTTGGCCATTCCGTCTCCTGGGATCGAGCGGCACGTCGGGAGCTTCGGACGTCCGAGAACGACCGGGAAGATTCGAGGTTCCGGCGGCCACCAAGTTGAGCACGGCGACCGCCGCCAGTGGCGTCGGCCTGGCGAATGTGCGCAAGGCGGAAGGCCAGAACGACCGTCCGGCACGTTCACCTGGGCCCTTGTCCGTGACTGGATCGGCTCCCTCGGCCGGTGTAGACAGGCCTCCGCGGGGAGGGCCGTTGTAAGGCGTGCCAGGGCCGATGTCGGCGCTGTCATCCCCGACCATCCACCACTGTCGAATTACCCCTGGTTAGGGTTTTTTCCGCAAGGTCGGCAGGTCGAGGAGTTGATGCCCGTGATCCTTGTGATCATCATCGCGGTCGCGTGGATTGGCATCCTGGCGCCCAACGTGGTGAAGCGACGGGCACGGCTGGGCGACGGCATCAGCTCGATCTCCCACTTCCACCACCAGCTGAGGGTTCTGGAGCACTCGGCGCCCGAGCCGATCGTGGCTCCGGCCTATCGCCTCCGGACGGTCGACGGCGACGGCACCGTTGGCCCAGTGTCCGGCGCCGGCGAAGACGGGGCTACTCCCGTGCTGACGGTGGTCGGGGCCGATCAGCTCCCTCGACCGGCGCTCGCCTTCCTCGGCCGCGACCAGGATGAGGCACCGGCCGAAGCGATGCCCACCCAGGTCGTCTCGATACCGCAGGTCAGCGCAGCCAACCGCCAACTGGTCCGGCGGCGGCGGCGTGACACGCTCGGGGTGCTGTGTGCCGTCTTCGTGACCACCCTCCTGCTCGGCTTCCTGCCCGGCGCCGATGTGGCCTGGGTGGTGTGTGGCCTGTGCGCTCTGGCCCTGGCCGGCTATGTCGGACTCCTCGTGCGCTTCCGCAAGTTGGCCGAGGAGCGCGCCCAGAAGCTTCACTATCTGAGGGAGGTGCGTCCGGTGCCGGCCGCCGGCCCGGCGCCGGAGTGGCAACCGGCCTCGACGGGACGCTTCGCCCACCCTGCCTACCAGATGTCGGCCGCCCACTGAAGGTCGGGACCCTCTGGCCGGTCCCGGGGCGAGACACGATCAGATGGCGAGCGCCAGCCCGGTGACCACCGCCAGCTCGGCCAGTGCCTTGGTGGGATCGGTGACCTTGATGGTGCGCATCCCCATCTCCCGGGCCGGCTTGAGATTGATGCCCAGGTCGTCGAGGAACACGGCCTCCTCGGGCCGGACACCGGCGGCTTCGCAGGCGAGTTCGTAGAAGCGCGTCTCGGGCTTGCGAACCCCGAGCGATCGGGACTCGAGCACCACGTCGAACAGGTCGAGGATCGACGCCACCTCGGGTGGGGCCGGCGTGTTCGCGGCTCCGAAGTTGTTGGTCAGGCAGGCGGTCGTGAAGTGCGCCGAGCAGCTGCGGACGGCCTCGACCATGGCCGGCCGGACCTCGCCCCCCAGAAGGGACAGGACCACCTGGCCGTCCACCGGGTGACCGAGCGCCCGCGCCTCGTCCTCGAACGCCCCGCCGAAGTCCTCCATTCCCAAGGCGCCTCGTTCCAGCCGCGCCCAGGCGTTGGTGTCGGGATTGGTCGAGTTGACGGTGCGGATGAACCCGGCGGGCAGTCCCTGCTCCCGTTCGTATCGGGCGAAGGCCTCGAACGGGCTCGAGGTGATCACCCCGCCGAAGTCGAACATCACCGAGCGGATCACGGGCTGCGGGCGGGCGGGATCGTCGAATCGTCGACCGTCCAGCATCGGGTCCCAGACGATAGACGCACCCCCAGCTGGGCAACCCGACGCCATCACGCCACCGACGCGATGCCGTCCAGGTGTCACCGCCGGGGCCTCGGGGTCACCCCGGCCCAATTGGATTCCGCGGTGGGAATCGGAGTTAGGGTGCGGCATGACCAGAGACACCGAGCTCCGCGAGCCCACCCCCACCGCCACCGACCCGACCAGGCGCGCCGCCTTGTCCGCCGCGGTGTCCTCGGCCGTGGAGGGCCGGGCGCTGCTGACCCACCCCTTCTACCGGCGTTGGGAGGCCGGCCAGCTGGCCCGCGAGGAGCTGGCCGAATACGCCGTCCACTACCGGGCCTTCGAGGCCGCCCTGCCCGCCGTGCTGGCGGCCGTGGCCGAGCGACTGCGGCCGAGGGCGAAGCCCGACGGCGGCCGCCTGGTCGGCGGGCAACCTGGCCGACGAGCTCGGGGTGCCGGAGCCGCACCTGGCGCTGTTCGACCGCTTCGCCGAGGCCTGGGCGCCGACACCGCCCGCCCGGCCGGGCCGGCGGCCGACGCCCTCGTCGCCACCTACCGGGAGCTGGCCGATGAGGGTCCCGAGGCGGCCCTCGCCGGCCTGGCCGCCTACGAGACCCAGGCGGCGGCCATCGCCACCTCCAAGGCCGACGGCCTGCGGCGCTTCTACGGGGTCGATGCGGCGGCCACCGAGTTCTGGGACGTCCACGCCACCATGGACGCCGACCACGGCGACTGGACCATCGACGCCCTGACCCGGCTGTGGGGCGGACCGGCGCCGGTCGTTCCGGGCGGCCCGGCGGGCGGCCGACGCCTGGTGGGCGTTCCTCGACGAGCGGGAGGCCGAGGCCCCGGCCTCAGCCGAGCTCTGTTCCCACCACTGACACGAAGGACACCATCTCGCCGGGGTACCCGCCCAGGTTGTGGGTGAGGGCGAGGGTCCGGTCGGTGGTGATCTGGCGCTCGGGGGTGGCTTCACCCCGCAGCTGCAGCCAGGTCTCGAAGAACATCCGGAGCCCCGAGGCGCCCGACCGGGTGGCCGAAGCTCTTGAGGCCCGCCGTCGGGGTTGACCGGGAGCTCGCCGTCG
The DNA here is from genome assembly GCA_963769825.1 of uncultured Acidimicrobiales bacterium. GTDB lineage: Bacteria > Actinomycetota > Acidimicrobiia > Acidimicrobiales > RAAP-2 > Bog-756. The sequence goes on along the minus strand of CAVYNO010000031.1, from coordinate 490,414 downwards.
AGGTCGAACGTGCCGGCCAGCACCTCCTTCCAGGCCGTGCCCCGCTCGGCGAACCCGAGGTCCTCCATCAGCACCAGCTCGGTCGGGGTGAAGCAGTCGTGCACCTCGGCCATGGCCAGCTGCTGGCGGGGGTCGGTGATGCCGGCCTGGCGGTAGGCGTCCTCGGCGGCCCGGACGCACTCGGGGAACCAGGTGTAGTCGTAGTCGGGATCGATGAGGCCGGACCCGCTGCCGGCCGAGAAGGAGAGCGCCTTGATGTAGAGCGGCCGGTCGGTGTAGCGGTGGGCGTCCTCGGCCCGGACCACGATGGCGGCCGCCGCCCCGTCGGCCACGCCGGCGCAGTCGAACACGCCGAGCCGGCCGGCCACCCGGGGCGAGGCGCAGATGGTCTCGATGGAGACCTCCTTGCGGAACTGGGCCCGGGGGTTGCGGGCCCCGTTGCGGTGGTTCTTCCACGAGATGCGGGCGAGCACCTCGGTCAGCTCGTCCTCGGGCACGCCGTACTTCTTGGCGTAGGCCGGGGCCACCATGGAGAACATGGCCGCCGCGGTCAGGGTCCGGGCGGTGCCGTCGCTGGGGATGGGGAAGGCGTTGAGGCCCTGGTACCCGGAGTCCTTGACCTTCTCGGCCCCGACCGCCATGGCCACGTCGTAGGCGCCCGACGCCACCGCGTAGGCGGCGGCCCGGAGTGCCTCGGAGCCGGTGGTGCAGTAGTTCTCGACCCGGGTGACCGGCTTGCCCTCGAGCTGGAGGGGGCGGGCCAGGGTGATCCCGCTCATCCCGGACTGGGCGGTGCCGAGCCAGTAGGCGTCGACCTCGTCCTTGGTCACCCCGGCCGAGGCGAAGGTCTCCTCGCTCGCCTCGACGATCAGGTCGTCGAGGCCCTTGTCCCAGTGCTCGGCGAATCGGGTGCAGCCCATGCCGACGATCGCCACCCGATCCTTGATCCCGTGCGATGCCATCGTGCCCTCCTCTCGCGGTGACGTCAGCCGGGTCGGTGCTCCGGCCCGGCCGGCCCTCGACCGGCTTGGCCTTCCAGAAGTAGTCGTGGATCCCGTCCGCGGTGAACAGCTTGCGGAACGTCATGGCCACCCGGTCCCCGATGGCCACGCGCGTCGGGGTCCACGTCGGTCAGCTCGACCGGGAACCGCCCGCCGCCGTCGAAGTCGACCACGGCGAAGACGATGGGCGGGCTCGGGGAGTAGGCCAGGCGGTCGACGGTGAAGGTGGCGATGGTGGCCTCGGTGTCGGCCCGGGCGACGGGGTCCATGTCGTCGACGGCCCCGCCCTTCATCGACACCCGGGACGGGCGGGAGGTGGACGGCTCCGCTGGTGCGGTCCCGCGAGCCGACGAAGCCGAACTTCCACTCCTCGCTCCGCCAGGCCGCCGAGGACGGACACCCGCTGGCGGCTCGGGTCGGCGGGGCGGCTCGGGCGTGACCATCCCCCGCCAGGTGAGGAACGTCCCGTAGGGGAGGTCGGCGGCGGCGGCGATCTGGTCGGCCACCGGTCGGGCCGGGGCCCACGACGAGATGGCCTCGGTGGTCCGGAACAGGAGGACGTCGGCGCCGTCGGCCAGGGACACCACGGCCACGACCTCGCCCGGGCCGGACCGCTCGAGCAGGGCGGCGAGCACCAGCCCCGGATGGGCCGCGCCGGTCTGGCCCACCGTGGCGGCCAGGTCGTCGCCCGAGGGCGTCCGTCGGCCGACGCCGAGCTTGCCGGCCAGCGGCCTTGACCGCCCGGGCGTGCATGCCGGTCACCGCGACGCTGGTCGACCTCGTCGGCGCGTCGAGCCCGGCGTCCTTCAGGGCCGACTCCCAGGCCTCGATGCCCGAGCGGCACGTAGCGGGTCTCGCCGAACCGCTCCTCCCACACCTTGCGAGCGCCGGTCGCCGGCGTCGCGCCAGCGGTCGAGGAACTCGTCGCTGACCGAGGCCGCCCCGAGGTACTCGGCGATCACCGGCGTCCCCGGGCCGTCGTCGCCGACCACCACGGCCGCGGCGCCGTCGCCGCCGGCCGCCTCGTCGGCGGAGGTGGGCAGCCCGTCCCGCAGGTCGGACAGCACCACCAGGTGGTGCCGGTGCCGGCGGCCTCGAGGCTGGCGCGCAGGGCCCCGGCCCCCGAGCGGAGCGCGCCGCCGAAGTCGAAGGCGGCCACCTGGGCGGGCTAGCCGCAGGGCGGCGTGGATGGCGGTGGCGTTGGTCTTGTCCAGGTAGGCGGGCGTGGCCGTGGCGAACCAGAGTGGCGTCGGGGCGCGCGCCCGGGCGGACGGCCGAGCGCCAGCCGGGCCGCCTCCACGCCCATGGTGGTGGTGTCCTCGTCGTGGGAGGCCACCGATCGGGTGCCCTTGCCCCCGCCGGCTCCCGAACACCTGGGCCACCGCCGAGCGCGGCAGCCGCCGGTAGGGGACGTACCCGGCGATGCTGACGACGCCTCGGCTCATCTGTGTGCTGGTCCCTTCGTCTTCGCATGGCCGTGCCCGCCCCGGATGCGGGCGGCGGAACGCGATCGGCCGTCCCGGGCCGGGCCAGGCGGAACCGGAGCGGCACGGGCCTTCCGCTGGTCAGGCGTCCGACGTGGCCCGGTCCAGCTCGGCCCATCCTATGATGGCCACAGTATCTGACGGTCAGTCAGGTAACCACCCGTGGCGGCGGCCGCAGCCCGCCGATGGAGGCCCACCATGGACTTCGAGTTCACCCCCGAGCAGCTCGAATTCGTCAAGGAGGTCGAAGCGTTCCTCGACGCCAACGACGATCCCGAGGTCTTCGACCTGACCCGGGAGAACATGGCCCAGATCGTCGACACCCCGCTGCGCCGCAAGTTCATGGCCAAGGTGGGCGAGCAGGGCTGGCTCGGGATCACCTGGCCCAAGGAGTACGGCGGCACGGACGGCGAGGGCATCTACGAGTACCTGCTCAACGAGGCCCTGGCCGCCCGGGGTGGCCCCCAGATCGGCAAGGGCGTCGGCATCATCGGCAAGACCATCATCAGCCACGGCAGCGACAAGCTGAAGCAGGAGTTCCTGCCCAAGATCCTGCGCAACGAGGTCGAGTTCGCCGTGGGCTACTCCGAGCCCAACGCCGGCTCCGACGCGGCGTCGATGCAGCTCAAGGCCACCCGTGACGGCGACGGCTGGCGGCTCAACGGCCAGAAGACCTGGACCACCTCGGCCCACTTCGCCGACTGGTACTGGGTCGGCGCCCGCACCGACCCCGAGGCGCCCAAGCACCACGGGATCACCCTCTTCCTGGTGCCGATGGACCATCCCGGCATCACCGTCAAGCCCATCTGGACCATGGGGGACGAGCGGACCAACGAGGTCTACCTCGACGACGTGTGGGTCTCCGACGACTACGTGGTCGGCGAGCTCAACCGGGGCTTCCAGTACATCTCCGAAGCGCTCGACCTCGAGCGCTTCACCCTGTTCACCTACTCGCCCGATCGCCCAGCGCCTCGAGCTCCTGACCGAGTACGTGGCCACGGCCACCCGCGACGGTGAGCCGACTGACGACGACGCGGTGGTGCGGTCCCAGCTCGCCACCTTGCACACCGAGGCCGAGGTGGCCCGGGTCCTCGGCCTCAAGTTCGTCTTCGCCTCGTCGCCAGGGCGGGTGCGCCGCCCACCGCCGAGGCGTCGGAGTACAAGCTGTTCACCACCGAGTACTCCAGGCGGCTGGCCGACGCGTCGATGGACATCGCCGGTCCCGGAAGCCAGCTGCGGGTCCGGAGCGAGGACGCCCCGATGGAGGGCCGGGCCGAATCCACCTACCGCTACACGGTCATCGACACCATCGGGGGCGGCTCATCGGAGATCCAGAAGAACATCATCGCCCGCCGCAAGCTCGGGCTCCCGAAGAACTTCTGATCCCCGGCGACCGTGACGTGACCGAATGTCCACCCCGACCGTCGCGCCGTCGACGGCGCCCACGCCGCCGCCGGGCAGCCCGGGCGGCCCGCTGGCCGGTATCACCGTGCTCGACCTGGCCACCGTCGGCCCGGCGGCGCGGTGCACCCGCCTGCTGGCCGACTACGGCGCCACCGTGGTCAAGGTCGGGCACGGTGCCCGGCCGCGGCGCCGAGCCCCTCCGCCCGCCCTTCTACGCCTACAGCGGCTCGCGCCACCTGCTGCGTGGACGGCACTCGACCTGAAGGACGCCGACGGGCGCGAGCGCCTTCCTGGCCCTGGCCCGCGGCGCGGACGTGGTGGTCGAGAGCTTCCGGCCCGGTGTGGCCGACCGCTTGGGCATCGGCTTCGCCGAGCTGAGCGCCGTCAACCCGCGGATCATCCTGTGCTCCACCACCGGGTACGGCCAGGACGGGCCCCGGCCGCGATTGGGCCGGCCACGACATCAACTACCTGGCCGTGGGCGGCTACCTGGCCAGCACCGAGCCGCGTGCCGACGGCGGCCCGCCGGTGCCGGGGGCGACCATCGCCGACGCGGCCGGCGGCGGGATGCAGGCGGCGATGGCCATCATGGCCGCGCTCATCGGCCGGGGCGAGCGGCGGCCCCGGCACCCACCTCGATGTGGCCATTGCCGACGGGGTGCTGTGGCTCACCTCGCTGGCCGTCGACGAGCACCTGGCCACCGGAGCCCCGGTCGGCCACGGCCAGAGCATGGTCACCGGCCGCTACGCCTGTTACGACACCTACCGGGCGGCCGACGGGGGCTGGCTGGCCGTCGGGGCCATCGAGCCGCGGTTCTTCGCCAACCTCTGCCGGCTGCTCGGCTGCGAAGAGTGGGTCGCCCCATCAACTGGACGACGCTCGACAGGACGAGATCCGGGCCGCCTTCCGGACCGCCTTCGCCACCCAGGACCGCGACGCCTGGGTGGCCGAGCTGGCCGGGGCCGACACCTGCGTGACGCCCGTCCTGTCGCTGGCCGAGCTGGTCGACGACGACCAGTACCGGGCCCGTCACGCTTTCGTCGAGGCCGTCGCCCCTCCGCTGCCGGCGAGCGCACCCCGCCGGTTCCGCCAGGTCGGCTCCGGTGTTCGCCGGCATGGCACGCGCCGACGGAGCCGGTCACCGTGACCGACCCGGCGCGGACGGACACCGACCGGTTGCTGGCCGCCGCCGGCTTCGACCCAGGCGGATCGCCGAGCTGCGCACGAGGGGCGTGGTGGCGTGAGCGCCATCGGTGCGGACGACATCGAGGGCCTCCTCGGGGTCGAGCAGTACGAGGAGGTGGGGGAGTTCCCGGTCGAGCAGGGCTACGTGTGGACGAGCTGCGCCTCGGTGGAGAACGGCAACCCGCTGTTCTGGGACGACCGAGGTGGCCGACGCGGTGACCGGCGGCCCGATCGCCCCGCCCACGATGGTCTCGGTCTGGTTCCGGCCCCACCACTGGGCACCGGGCCGGGACCGGCCGGGCCTGCCGCTGCAGGTCCATTTCGACCTGAAGGAGGGCCTCGGCTTGCCCGAGGCGGTCATGAGCGACAACACCATCGTCTTCCACGAACCGGTGCGACCGGGTGACCGCCTGGTGACCCACCAGATCCTCCGATCGGTGAGCGACGAGAAGACGACCAAGCTGGGCACCGGTCGCTTCTGGGTCATCGACGTCGAGTACCACAACCAGCGTGGCGAGCTGGTGGCCGTCGAGAGCTACACCGGCTTCGGCTACCGGCGTCCGGACCCGGACGACGGGGAGGCGGCGCCGTGACCACCGGCATCGGTCGCCGGTTGCACGGCGACGTCGCGGTTGGCGACAAGCTGCCCGAGCTGTCCTACCCGGTGACCGCCACCACGGTGGTCCTGGGCGCCCTGGCGGCTCGCGACTGGCGGCCCATGCACCACGACAAGGACTTCGCCGTCGAGCGCAACGGCACCCGGGACATCTTCCTCAACACTCCCAACCAGGCTGCCTGGTTCGAGCGGTATCGTGACCGACTGGACCGGGCCCTACGGCCGCCTGCGCCGCATGACGTTCCGCATGCTCGGCTCGGTCTTCCCCGGCGACACCATGGTGTTCCAGGGAATGGTGACCGACTCGGGGGTCGACGGGACCGGGTGTGGCTGGGTCGGCATCGACATCTCCGTGTCGGTCGACGGAGACGCCAAGACCACGTGCCGGGCCCAGGTGGCGCTCCCGCTGACCGAGGACGACAACCCCTGGAGCGCGGGGCGGGGACACGTGGACGCCGTGAGCCGCCACCCGGTGCTGGATACGCCGCTGACCTTCCGCCACGAACCGAAGAGGAGCACTGACCATGTTGGACCTGCGTTTCAGCCCGGAGCAGGAGATGTTGCGGGAGACCGTGCGAGGCGTGTGCGCCACCACCAGCCCGTTGCCCGTGGTCCGCCAACTCGAGGACGACCCGATCGGCTTCTCCCCCGATCTGTGGAAGCAGCTCGCCCATCTCGACCTCATCGGGCTCCAGCTGCCCGAGGCGTTCGGGGGGTCGGGCATGACCGCGTTGGAGGGCGTCGTCCTCTACGAGGAACTCGGCCGGGCGCTGGCCCCGTCGCCCCATTTCGTGAGCGCGATTCTCTGCGGCGGCGCCTTGGTCCGGGCCGGAGACAGCGGACAGCAGCAGGAGTGGCTGCCCGGCCTCGTCTCCGGCGAGGCCATCCTGACCCCGGCGTGGCTCGAGCCCGACAACGGGTTCGGTCCCCGGGGCGTGCAGGTGCGGGCCGAGCCCGACCGCGACGGTTACGTCCTCTCGGGTGCCAAGCGCCACGTGGCGTTCGCCAAGGCGGCCACCAGGTTGCTGGTGCTGGCCCGGACCGGCGACGCCCCCACCGACATCGACCTCTTCCTGGTCGACCCGACCGACTCGGGGGTTACCCTCACCCAACAGATGACCATCGCCTCCGACTGCCAGTACCGGGTGGACCTCGACCGGGTACGGGTACGGAGCGTCCGACCGGGTGGGCGGCCCACAGACCGGGTGGTCGACCTGGGACGCGGTGATGCACGACGGGATCATCCTGGCGGCGGCCCAGGCCGTCGGGGGGGCCCAGTACGCGCTGGAGATCACCGTGCAGTACGCCAAGGACCGCCACCAGTTCGACAAGCCACTCGGGGCCTTCCAGGCCCTGGCCCACTACCTGGCCGATGCCTCCACCGCCGTCGACGGGGCCGAGCAGCTGGTCCACGAGGCGGCCTGGGCTCGCTCGGCGGACCACAGCGTGGCCAAGCTGGCTCCGATGGCCAAGCTGTTCGCCTGTCGGACCTTCCGCGACGTGACGGCCATGGCCCAGCAGGTTTTCGGGGGCATCGGGTTCACCGTCGAGTTCGACATCCAGCTCTACTTCCGCCGGGCCAAGGAGCTCCAGATCTCGTGGTGGGACACCCGTTACCTCGAGGAGCTGGTGGCCGCGGCGGTGCTCGACGCCTGACGTCTCCCACCGCGGCCGCCCATGACCGGCGGCCACCCCAGATCCGTGAGAGACGGGCTCGTGAGCGGCACTCGCCCCGAGCGCTCCATGGCATGGATCCCACCGCTGCCGGTCAGTGGCCGAAAGCTCCAGCCGAGCCCACGGTGCGCTACGGTCGAGCCAGGCCGGGGAGAGGTGTATCGCCCGACGAACAGGGGGAGTTGTATGGCAAGCGACACCGCAGTCGTGGTGACGTCAGGGGGAGGGGGCCGACCGGCCTCCCAGCACGGAGCCTTGTTCCGGACCCTCTTCGTCCACGAGATCGACGAGTACCCGACGACCGGCAAGCGCACGGCCTATCTGGCGCTGGCTGTGCGCGGCCACCATCGTCCTCTACTACACCTACTTCACCCAGACCGGGGTGACCCCCAACATCCTGCAGTACTACCACATGTCCTTCGCCTTCTATGTGGGCATCGTGGTGGTCTCCAACCTCATCGGCGCGTTCGCCTCGCTGCCGGCCAGCAAGACCGACAAGCTGGGCCGGTCCAACGTCATCATCTACGGGCTGCTGATCGTCGGCCTGCTGGTGGCCGTGGCCGTGCCGGCCTGCAATACCCAGTGGGAGTTCGCGGTGACCATCTGCGCCCTCGGACTGGTCGAGGGCGCCATCCTGGTGGCCACACCGGCGCTGGTGCGCGACTTCAGCCCCCAGCTCGGCCGGGCCTCGGCCATGGGGTTCTGGACCATCGGGCCGGTGGCCGGCTCCCTGATCACCTCCATCGTGGCCACCAACACCATCAACTACTTCCTCCCAACCCCCCGATCTGGAACGGGGTGCCGGTTGGAAGTGGCAGTTCGTCATCTCCGGTGCTGTGTCCATCGTCCTCTTCTTCGTCGCGCTGTTCTTCATGAAGGACCTCTCGTCCCGGCTACGCGAGCAGCTCATGGTCAGCGAGCGCGACCGTGCGCTGGTCGAGGCCCGCGCCCGGGGTATCTCGGAGGAGGAGGTCGTGGCCGCCACCTTCCACCCGTGGCGACAGATCCTCAAGTTGGATCTGATCGGCTCGGCCCTCGGGATCTCGCTGTTCCTCCTTGTGTACTACGCCGCGTCGGCGTTCTTCACCATCTACTGGGCCACCGTGTTCAAGACGTCGGACGGCCTCAACCTGTCCACCTCGGATGCCAACTACCTCAACATCTGGTTCTGGGGGGCCGACGCGGTGGCTCTCGTCGTCTTCGGGATCCTCTCGGACAAGCTCCGCGGTTCGCAAGCCGCTCATGCTGGTCGGTGCGCTCGGTGTCGATCGTCATGCTCATCCTCTTCCTCCGCCAGGCCGACCGCCCCTTCACGAGCTTCTCGACCCTCATCGTCCTCGAGGTCCTGCTTGCGGCCGGCATCTCATTGACCTACGCGCCATGGATGGCTGCCTACACGGAGATGATCGAGGCCAAGAACCCCGCCCTGGTCGGGACCGGCCTGGCCCTCTGGGGATGGATCCTGCGCCTGGTCGTGGGACTCTCGTTCATCTTCCTGCCGTTGGTGATCAACGCGGTGAACCCGGTGGTGGACAACCTGGTCTACGCCCAGACTTCTCCGACAGGTAGTGCGCCGTTCAACGTCCAGGCGTTCCAGGTGCACCACCCGAAGTCGGTAGCCTTCGCCGAGGCCAACGCCAGCTGGCTGCAGGTCCTGAGCGAACCGAAGAACGCGCCCGTGGTCGCCGCAGCCAACGCGGACGCCTCGGCAGCCAACCTGGCCGCCCTCCAACAGGCGGTCGGACCGGCTGTATTCGCCAAGGTGATCGCCAACGTGAACCAGCTCAAGACCCTGGTCGTGCCCTACCAGTCCCAGCTCACCTACCTGGCCGATCATCAGGGATCGCTGACCACGCTGGTCAACGGCGTGAACCGGTCGCCCGAAGCAGTGGCAGCGGTGGTTCTGGGTCTGCGTCGCCGGCATGGTCCTCTTCATCCCGACCATCTGGCTCAACCGGGGCCGCTGGAGCCCGAGCAAGGCCCGGGAGGACGAGATCGAGCACAGCCAGGAGGTAGAGCACGAACTGCGCGAGCTGGTGGGCGCCGGCACCTGACCGGGGGTGTACCAGGGTCGCCTGGGTGATCAGGAGACGGGCCGCCGCCGGTGGACGGCACCGGCTGTACCGGCTGAACCGGCTGAACCGGCTGGGATTCGATGGCGACCGCGCCCAGCACGGGTTCGCCATGGTCGAGGGCGCGCCGTCTGGCCCCGCCGAGCATCTCGTCCGGATCGCCCGCCTTGTGCTCGCCAGCCACCAGTGGCGATCGGGCCAACACGACCACCCCGACCACCAGCACCAGCAGGCACAGCGCCTCGAGGGCGATCCATCCCGGGCCCACCCGCAGCCGGTCGGCGAACAGGGAGAGACCGAGCACGATGCTGACCAGCGGGTTGATGGTGACGAGCGTGGTCCGCGAGGCGGTGATCGGGCCGGCGTGCAGCGCGTTCTGCAGGAGGAAGACCGTTCCGAGCCCCATCACCGCCAGCATGTAGGGCTGGAAGTGGGTGAAGACGTGACCCCAGCCGAGCTTCGTGTAGTTGGTGATGGCTTTGGTCAGGGCGGCGGTGTAGCCGCCGGTGACGGCAGCCGCGGCACCGAACGCCGCCGCCCGCCACCACCTCGGACCGCGGAGGGCGGCCACGATGCACGCGGCGATGATCCCGAGCAGGACCGCTGACGCCACCACCCACTTCGTAGTGTCGCGGGATGGCCTGGCCTCCGCTCGGCGCAGCGGCAAGGAAGAAGCCGCCGAGCCCGACGACGACGGTCACCGCGCCCAGCCACTCCTGCCAAGTGAGCCGGAAGCGGAACCAGCCGCCGAGGATGAGCAGCAGGAACAGGAGCTCGGTGGTCAGCACGGGCTGGACCACGCTGAGCTCGCCGAACCGGAGGGCGGTGGCCTGCAGCCCGAAGACGACCAGCATCAGCCCGAACCCGATGAGCCAGATGCCCCGCCGGATGGCATGGGCCATCAGGCTGAGGCGGAGGGTGGTCGACTCGGGCGCGGTCTCGACCCCGATCCGCTGGAGCACCGAGGTCAGGGCATTGACGAAAGCGGCGAGTCGCTGCCAGCAGGTAGGCCACCCCTCCGTTGTACTCGCGATCACGGCCACGTGCCTGGCAGTGCCTTATCGGCACCCGGGCTGCCCGGACCAGACCCGGCAATCGTCGCCGGCCGCGGCACTGGTGGTGATGAGCCGATCCGTCCCGTCGGCTTGTGACGCACACCCTTCGTCCGGTGCGTCTTCGCCGGCGCCGGGCATGTGGAGCCCGAGGGCATAGCCCTCGAGGAAGACGTCGGCCTCGTCGCGGCGGGGGTAGCGCTGCTCGAGCTGGCGGAACCGGGCCGAGTGGGTCGGCTCGAGCAGGTGGGCCAGCTCGTGGACGATGACGGCGTCGAGCACCCACTCGGGGACGACCCGCAGCCGGGCCGAGATGCGGATCTCGCGGGTGTCGAGGGTGCACGACCCCCACCGCTTGATCTGAGTGGTGGACCATCGGATGGAGGCGGGCGCCACGCCGTCGAGGTAGCGCCGACCGAGGGCCAGCGGCCCGCTGCTCGAGGTCGGCGTCGGAGGCGTGCAGGTGGGGACGGTGGCCGGCCAGCCGGCGGACCAGGGCCTCGACCATCTCGTCTCGGTCGGCGCCGCGGAGGTGGGCGGGGACCACCACCACGATGCGGTCGCCTTCCCAGTGGGCGCCGGCCGTCTTCTTCCGGCGCTTGCTGACCCGGACCTCGACGTGGGGGTGGAACAGCGTGGGGGGCTCGGTGGTCGTAGGTCATCAGCCGCAGCGTAGGGCCCGACTGTGACGGCGGGTGATCGGGCTGGTCATCGGCACCGCCCGCCGGCTACTCGGGCTGGGGGCGCCGGCCGTAGGGCGGTGGGGTCACCGCCTCGGAGGCCTCTTCGCTCGTTCGTCCGACGCCGGCCGGAGGGCTCTCCAGGCGGCCCCGCCCAGCATGCCGCCGACGATGGGGAAGACGATGAACACCCAGAGCTGGCTGAGCGCCCAGCTGCCCTGGAAGACGGCGGTGGACAGGCTCCGGGCCGGGTTGACCGACGTGTTGTCGATGGGGATCGAGATCAGGTGGATGACGGTCAGGGTCAATCCCACGGTGATGCCGGTGAGGCCGACGGGCATCGACTTGCGGCTGGTCGAGGCGATGATGAACACGAAGACGGCGGTGAAGAACACCTCGGCCAGCATGACGGCGCCGAGCTGGAACCCGCCCGGGGAGTGGACGCCGTAGCCGTTGGAGGCGAATCCCGATCGCCTTGGCGCTGAAGCCGAGACGGTGGCGGCACCCGGGTGTGGCGATGATGAAGATGACCATGGCACCGACGATGCCGCCGACACCTGGCCCACGATGTAGAAGGGCAGCTCCCGGGTCTTGGTCTTGCCGATGACCCACAGGCCGAGGGTCACCGCCGGGTTGATGTGGCACCCCGAGATGGAGCCGATGGCGTAGGCGGCCACCAGCAGGCTGAGGCCGAAGGCCAGGGCCACGCCGAGATGCCGACCGAGCCCGTGTCCCGTAGAAGTCACCAGTGGCCAGGATGGCGGTGCCCGGGCCGCCGACGACCAGGATCATCGTCCCGACCGCCTCGGCGATTCCGATTCTCAGTCGATTGTTCATGCTGGTCCTTTCGCTCACCGGGTGGATGGGCCGCACGGTGCGCTACACCGTGGCTGACCTGCTGGGTACGGACGTGACGAGTGTAGGCACGCCGTCGTCGGGCGATGGGGGAGCATGGGCCCCCGACGGTACGATGAGCCGCGTGCGCCGGTACTTCACCCCCCGGCAGATCGGGATGCACGTGACGCTGCTCGTCCTGCTCCCGGCGTTCGCCTGGCTCACCTGGTGGCAGCTGGGACGAGCCCTGGGCGGCAACACATTGAGCTGGGCGTACATCTTCGTGTGGCCCCTGTTCGCCGGCTACGCCGTCTATGTCTGGTGGCAGTTGATCCACGACCGGCCGGCCGGGGTGCCGGGGCGGAGCCCGACGTCCGACGCGGAGGGGTCCGGTGGCGAGGAGGGGCTCCCCGGTGCCGAGCGCCTCGAGCCCGGCTGGGCCCTGACCGGGGGCCGGCGGCAGAACGTGGCCATCGCGGCGAGCTCCGCCGATCGAGGAGGGTCGGGCCCGGGGCGAGCGGTTCGAGCCCCAGACGGCCGAGGAGGCCGCCGCCCTGGCCGAGTACAACCGGTACCTGGCCGAGCTGAACGCCGACTCGGGCGCCGGCAGCCGGTGATCGGCCTGACGGGGCCGCCCACCGAGCCCGAGCGCGCCGGCGTCATCTCGGTCGGTACGGGGGGTGTCGTGCGGGGCGCGCTGACCCGCTACCGGGTCATGGCCTTCGTCGTGGGCACCGCCCTCATCATCCTCGTGTTCGTCGCCATCCCCTTGCAGTACTGGGGCAACGACAAGAAGGTGGCCGAGATCGTGGCCCCCATCCACGGCTACCTCTACATCGTCTACCTGGTGGCCGGCGCCGACCTCGCCCGCCGGGCCCACTGGCGCCTGGGACGGATCCTCATGGTGGTGGCGGCCGGCTTCGTGCCCTTTCTGGCCTTCATCGTCGAGCACCACGTGAACCGCCAGATGCAGGCCGAGTTCGCCGCCGAAGCCGCCTCGACGGCTGACGACGGAACGACGGCGGCGGTTGGGACCGACGGGCCTATCGGCGGGGACGCCGCCTCCCGGTGATGCGACCCCCGTCGGTCAGCGGGCGCCCCGCAGCAGCTCCCCGGGCCGCCCCCGGTGTCCTGCCCTGGCGAAGGTGGTGACCCCCGACTTGATGGTCTCGACGTAGCCGGTGGCGTCCTGGAGGAGGCGCTTGCCCCCGGCGGGCAGATCGGCCACCACGGTGGGGTTCCCGAGCTGCAGGCTCTCGTAGTCGATGAGGTTGAGGTCGGCCACCGCCCCGACCTCGACGGTGCCCCGGTCGCCGAGACCGTAGAGGCGGGCGGTGTCGTGGGTCTGCTTCTTCACCACCCACTCGAGGGGCAGCCGGTCGCCGCGGGTCCGGTCCCGGGTCCAGTGGGTGAGCATGAACGTGGGCTGGCCCGCGTCGCAGATGACCCCGCAGTGGGCGCCTCCGTCGGCCAGGCCGGCCGCGGCCCGGGGGTGCAGCAGCATCTCCCGAGCGGCGTCCGAGGTCACCGTCGGAGTAGTTGAGGATGGGGACGTAGAGCAGTCCCCGCCCCTCGTCCTCGAGCATGGCGTCGTAGGCCACCGACAGCGGCGACCGACCGTTCGAGGCGGCGATCGACGCGAGCGACCGCTCGGGGCCGGGCTCGTACTCGGGCGGGCTGCCGAGGGTGAACGTGGTGCGGTAGGCCTGCTCCATGCGGTCGACCGTCGTCGGCGACCGGCTCCCACGTCTCGATGGCGTGGCGCACCTCGGGCCGGCGCAGGGCGGCCACGAACTCCTCGGGCGAGAGCCCCTTCGCCTTCAGCTGCTGGTAGGCGGGGATCAGGTCGAACAGGCAGTAGGTGGTGAAGTGGCCCGACAACAGGCCGGTCGCCCGTCCCGCCACCTGCGGCCAGAGGTCGGCACCCTCGGACACGGCCCGCAGGGACTCGTCCATCAGCTCGCGCCACAGGCCGGGTGCGCTGTCGACCTGCAGGAGGGCGAAGGTCACCGGGCGTCCGGATGGCCGCCGACAGCCGCCGCATCCAGTCCACCTCCTTTTTGGGCCCGATCACGTCCTCGCCGGCGCTGCCCACCGGGGCCAGCTCGAAGACCCCGGTCCCGAGCTCGCCGAGGGCGCTGCCGATGCCGAACAGCTCGTCCTCGGCGGCGAAGGTGCCAGGGACCGGCTCACCGTCGATGGCCAGGTGGGCGATCGTCCGGGAGGTCGAGAAGCCGAGCGCCCCGGCGGCGACCGCCTCCTTGACCAATCTGCTTCATCGACTCGATGTCCTCGGGCGTTGCCGGCCTCGTTGTGCGCCCCACGATCACCCATCACGTAGGAACGGACGGCTCCGTGGGCGATCTGGGTCCCCACGTCCATGGTCCAGTGCCGGCGTTGGAGGCTGTCGAGATACTCGGGGAAGGTCTCCCAATCCCAGTGGATGCCCTCGGCCAGCGCTGTCCCCGGGATGTCCTCGACCCCCTCCATCAGGCCGATGAGCCAGTCGTGGCGGTCGGGTCGGGCCGGTGCGAAGCCCACCCCGCAGTTGCCGGTCACGATGGTGGTGACCCCGTGCCAGCTGCTCGGGGCCAGGACCTCGTCCCAGGTGGCCTGGCCGTCGTAGTGGGTGTGGATGTCCACCCAGCCCGGGGTGACCACCAATCCGTCGGCATCGACCGTGCGGGCGGCCGACTCGTCGGCCAGGGTCGCCCACCTCGGTGATCCGACCCTCGTCGACGGCGATGTCGGCCGTCCGGGCCGGCGACCCGGTACCGTCGACCACCGTTCCCCCGCGAATCACCAGGTCGTGCATGTGCAGTCCCCCTTCCAGGCTTCGCACCGATGCTGGCACGGCCTGCGGTGCCGACTGCAACGACGCTTGGCGTCGGTGCTCGCCGGACGATCCGCCGGCTCGGGCCGAGGGTTCGCTATCGTCGGCGGGATCGAGTAGGTCACCTGCGCCTTTGCCACCACGTCGTCGCGCCCGTCGGAGAACAGGGCCACATCGGCGACCGCCAGCCGGCTCCCCAGCTTGAGCAGCGTGGCGACGGCCACCACGTCCACCAGGGCCGGCTTGCGGAGGAAGTCGATGTGAAGGCTGGTCGTCACGGCCAGGGCCACCGGACCGATCTGGGCCACGATCACCAGCCATGCGGCGCAGTCGGCCAGGGCCATCAGGGAAGGGCCGGCCACCGTGTCCCCGGGGCGGCTGTGGGTCTGGTCGACGCGCAGGCGCAACCGGACGGTGTCGCCGGTGATCTCCTCGACGACGTAGGGGATCGCCGCCCCCGGGAAGGCGTCGATCAGGAACCGTCTGGAGCTCGTCGACGTCCATGGCGGGAGATCCGGGTCATGGCCCGAGCACTGTAGCCACGGTGGTGCCGACCGGACCCAGCGCCCGCCCTCCGGTCGAACCTCCGATCGACCGGCCCGGCTGCGAGAAGGTGGCGGGTACCGGGACATGTGGCATGGTGTTCGGCGTGTTGAGCGAAGAGCACAAGGTCGCAGCGGAACTGGCCGGCGAAGCAGGCGTGGGCCTCATTGCACTGCGCGGTCATTCGGAGGGCGGAAAGGCCCTCGGTCAGGAAGGCGACCGGTTCTCGCACGATCTGCTCATGGCCCGCCTCGGTGAGGCCTTCCCGGCAGACCGCATCCGATCCGAGGAGGCCGATCGCAACGTGGACCTCGGGACGTCGGCGGGCCGAGTCTGGATCGTCGACCCGCTGGACGGCACCCGCGAGTACGGCGAGGGTCGCGAGGACTGGGCGGTCCATGTGGCGCTGGCCGTCGACGGCGTGGCCGTGGTCGGCGCCGTGGCCCTGCCGGCGCTGGGGGTGGTCCTCGGGACGGGTGACCCTCCACCCCTGGCCGGTGCGGCCCGCCGTCCCCGCATCGTGGTCAGCCGCAGCCGCCCGCCCGCCTTCGTCTCCAGGGTGGCCGAACGGCTTGGAGCGGACATCGTTCCCATGGGCTCGGCGGGCGCCAAGATCGCAGCTGTGATCAGAGGCGAGGCCGAGATCTATCTGCACGCCGGCGGGCAGTACGAATGGGATTCGGCTGCACCGGTGGCGGTGGCCATCGCCACCGGGCTCCATGCCACCCGGCTCGACGGCTCCCCACTTCGCTACTCGCAGCCCGACCCGTGGTTGCCGGACCTGGTCGTGTGCCACCCCGGCGTCGTCGATGCGGTGACCACCGCAGTGGCCGAGGTCGGCGGTTCAGAGGCACTGGGGTCATGACGCGGTCGGGCGGAGCCAATCCATCGGGCTCGTCGACGACTGGCCCCGCGAGCAGGCCGACCGCCGTCTTCGCGCCATCCCGGCTCGGGCCCCTCACGCTCAAGAACCGGATCATCAAGGCGGCGACCTTCGAGGGGGCGGCTCCGAGAGGGGAAGTCACCGAGGAGCTGATCGACTTCCACCGGCGGGTGGCGGCGGGTGGCGCGGCCATGACGACCGTCGCCTACCTGGCTGTGTCGCCCGAGGGCCGGACCGACCGGCATTGTGTGCT
Source organism: uncultured Acidimicrobiales bacterium (assembly GCA_963769825.1). GTDB lineage: Bacteria > Actinomycetota > Acidimicrobiia > Acidimicrobiales > RAAP-2 > Bog-756. The sequence goes on along the minus strand of CAVYNO010000031.1, from coordinate 473,899 downwards.
TCTGCGGGAGCCTGCACTCCCCGGACTGAGGAAGCTCACCGACACGGTGCACGCCGCGGGGGCAGCCGTCTCGGCACAGATCGGTCATGCCGGGCCGGTGGCCAACAGTCGCTCGAATGGGAGCCCGTCCCTGTCCGCCTCCCGCCGGCTCAGTCCGAACGGAGCCATCACCCGTGCCGTCAGCGATGCCGACATCACCCGGATTACCGACGACTACCGGCGGGCGGCGGCGCTGGCGGTCGACGCCGGGTTCGACTGCCTCGAGGTCCACCTCGGGCACAACTACCTGCTGAGCGCCTTTCTGAGCCCGAAGCTCAATCGGCGTACGGATAGGTGGGGTGGCAGCCTGGACAACCGATCCCGGTTCCCCCGTCAGGTCGTGAGCGCGGTGCGCGAGGCCGTGGGCAACCGGGTCGCGGTCACGGCCAAGCTGAACATGGCCGACGGGGTACCAGGAGGGTTCTGGCTCGATGAGAGCATCGAATTCGCCCGCATGCTGGAGGCGGACGGCACGCTCGACGCGATCGAGCTGACAGGGGGCAGCTCCCTGTCGAACCCGATGTACTTGTTCCGAGGGGAGGCTCCCCGCCGAGACTTCGGCGCCACCCTGCCGGCTCCCCTGCGACTGGGGTTCCGCGCCTTCGGGAGATGGTTCCTCCGTGAGTATCCATTCGAGGAGGCATTCTTCCTGCCCTACGCACGGCAGTTCCGTGGGGCACTGTCCCTGCCACTCATTCTTCTTGGTGGGCTCAACCGGCTGGAGACGGTCGAGGGCGCATTGGCCGAGGGTTTCGAATTCGTCGCCATGGCCCGGGCACTGCTCCGCGAGCCCGATCTGGTCTCTCGGTGGGAGCAGGGGTCGGCTCGGGAAGGGCTGTGCATCCATTGCAACCGGTGCATGCCCACGATCTATAGCGGTACACGTTGCGTTCTGGTTGCGGTTGCCGACCCCTCTGAGCTTCGCCGAGGTTAGGCGCCTCCCAAGCCTCTCCAATGACACTCGCGCAGCACGGAGAACAGGTGTCCCGGCACGGTGGACCTACAATCGCGCTTAGCGCCCACGTAGCTCAGGGGATAGAGCACTCGTTTCCTAAATGAGGTGTCGCAGGTTCAATTCCTGCCGTGGGCACCTTTGTGCATGTATGGGGGAGAGAGGGGCCCGGGGGCCGAGGCGGAACAGAACCGCCGCGCACGGGAGACAGGCGCCAAGCGGAGAGGCACGACGGGCCGACCGGCCGGGCGGCAGCCACCCGAACGGGGAGGGCAGGGCGCGGGCGGGAGGGGGGCCAGACCCCTACTACTGCCGAGACATATGCACCCGCATCTCTGATTCGGAGTCGGTGATCAGCTTGCCACTGAGGTCCACCGTTACCTGGCGGAGTATGCCGCCAAAGCGGAACGGACTCTCATAGTCGTCAACGACCGTAGATCCTGAATCGGCGCCACATGTAAGCCCTCCGGGATTGAATATCAAGGGTGTCGTAAACGGAACATCCGTCTCACCGACAAGGTCGCCGTCGATATAGAGCTGCAACCGCCCGGGTGCTCCCTTTCCCTGCAGGAGGTCCAGTTCACCCGTGGGTTCGAATTCGAAGCGCAGCTTGTGCTCCCCGGGGGAACGCCCACCTTGGACACGACACGGAAAATTGTCTTTGCCAGGTAGTTGTGCGCATAGTGCAGAAAACCATCCTTCACGAAGAACGTGTATCCACCTGCGGCACTTCCTTGGCACAACAACACACCCTCAGCACCATCCTTTGGAATCTCCACCTCGGCCGTGATGCTGTGTGGACGGTTGAGTACACGAGGGGCGACAAAGAAGGGGACTGACTGAGTGCCCGGGTAGTACACATACTGATCGCGCGGCGCAGCGACTTGCGGCTTCTCAACCAGTACCCTCGCAATCCCACTGCCGTCGACCGGGAGAACGTCGTACTTACCAGCCTCGACATACCACATGGCGATCATGGCGATGAGGCGCTCGCGGTTGTCAGCCGCAACGTTGTGGTTCTCCGCGGGGTCTTCGTCGACGTGGTAGAGCTCCCAGCCGGTGGCATCGAGTTCAGAGAGTTTCTCCGAGGAGATTGGCTGGCCGAATGCACCGGATTCGGCGAACGACGGGCCCGGCCAGGGGCAAACAGCGCGCCAACCATTGTGATAGATCGAACGGTGCCCCAGCATCTCGAAGTACTGGGTGTGGTGATTGCTCGGCGCAGTCCCGTCGTTGAAAGTGTGGGCGAAACTCACGCCTTGGATCGGTGACTGGGCAATCCCTCGGATTGTTGCCGGCGGCTCGACGCCGAGAACATCGAGGACGGTGGGCACCATGTCGATGATGTGGGCATATTGGGCGCGGATTTCGCCCTTGGCTTTGATGACCTTCGGCCAATGAACGATGAAGGGATCGGATGATCCGCCTCGGTAGGTCTCGCGCTTCCATCGGCGGAACGGTGTGTTCCCCGCCTTGTCCATCCCCAGGGGTAGTGATTAAAGAGCTTCGGACCGCCTAGGTCGTTGAGGAGGGCCAGACTCTCCTCGATGGTCTCGGGGGCGTTGTTAAAAAATTGCGCCTCGTTCGTCGTGCCGTCCACACCGCCCTCGGCACTAGCCCCGTTGTCAGAGATGACCATGATCAGCGTGTTGTCCAGTTCGCCGATGCGGCTCAGGAACTCGAGGAGTCGGCCGACATGGTGATCGGTGTGGCTTAGGAAGCCGGCGAAAACTTCCATCATCCTGCAGGCCAAGAGACGGGCCTCGGCAGAGAGCGACTCCCACTCGGGCACGTCGGGGTCGTGTCGCGGGAGCTCGGCATCAGCCGGCAAGACACCCAGCTCCTTTTGGCGGGCGAAGACGTGCTCTCGATAGGCGTCCCACCCATCGTCAAAGGCGCCGGCGTACTTGTCGGCCCATTCCTTGGGCACGTGGTGGGGAGCATGGGTGGCTCCGGGGCAGAAATGGAGGAAGAACGGCTTGTCAGGGTCGACCTGTTTGGCATCGGCGACGATTTGCATTGCCTTGTCCACCAGGTCCTCGGTCAGGTGATATCCCTCTTCGGGAGTTTTGGGCGGCTCGACCGGGTGGTTGTCGTAAACAAGTTCGGGATACCACTGACTGGTATCGCCTCCGAGAAAGCCGTAGTAGCGCTGGAAGCCGCGGCCCAAGGGCCACCGGTCAAACGGTCCGGCGCCAGTCTCCTGGCTGCTGGGGACTAGGTGCCATTTGCCCAACATGAAGGTGTTGTAGCCATGTTCGACGAGCATCTCGGAGAGGAAGCCGTTCTTCATGGGGACCACGCCGTTGTAGCCGGGGAACCCCGTTGCGAACTCGGTCACGCAGGCCATTCCGTTTGAATGGTGGTTGCGACCGGTGATGATGCAGGCACGGCTCGGCGAGCACAGCGCAGTGGTGTGCATGTTGCTGTAGCGAAGACCGCTTTCCGCCAGTGCGTCGAGATGAGGAGTTTCGATGGGACTTCCGAAACATCCGAGCTGTCCGAAACCCGTGTCGTCGAGGACGATAAACATGACGTTCGGTGAGCCCTTGGCGGCGCGTGGTAAGGCGGGCCACGCCGGACTCGACTCGTCTGCTGTACGGCCGACTATTCCGGGAAACGGCATTCCTTCTGGATACTCAACGAGAGTCATAAGAAACCTCCATCATGTTTAATTCGTGGATTTCGAACGGTGTCAGGCTCGGTGACAGGCGCCAGCGGGATGGCGAGCTTCCATTTGTCATGCCACGCCGACACGTGGCGCCGATCGCCTTATCGTGAGTAAGTGATCTCGATCGTCATCCTTTGACTGGCACCAACGTCACCTTCGCCAGCTTCGAGCGGTAATCCTGCATTCGGCAGTACTGACTGCCATTCCTCAAGCCCTCGCCAGCCATCTATAGGACCGGGGCGACGCCCGCTTTTCGAGAAGTCCGCGTCCGAATTACCGATCTTGAGTGATCAGGTGCCGAATAGATAGGGTCCTTCGGCCCCTTTCGACTCCGTTGGGTGCCAGGTGAAGAAGGTCCGCTGCCATCCACGGCGAGCAAAGCCCGTTATCCCTCACCGCTGAAACTCCGGGAGGACCGGTGCTCTCGGTTTCACCCACCTCCTGCCCTCAGCTCACCACCAGGTAGATGCTGTCGCCGATCAGCCAGAATCCGATCACCAGCGAGACGATGATGATGACTTGGTCTGTGTTGTTGTCCAGCCAAGAACGCAGCCGGGCAAGGAGCGCTTGACCCTTCGTAGGCCAAAAGCCGACGTAGATCTCCATTGTCAGATAGGCACCTGTCGCCACGAGGCAGAACATGATCAGGGCGAGCGACGACTCCCATGAGGACAGCTTCGCCTCGGTGATGGTGGCGACCCCAGCCGCCACCAGCCCCCAAGGCTGGGTCAAAGGACCGAGGGCGATCGTGAACCAGGTCGACATGTTGTCAATGCCCGTCTGCCACTTCGGGACCTTCTTTGGTTCCTTCGGCTGACCCAACTTGCGACGTCGGCGATAAGCGATGATGACGAGCACCGTACCAATGGCGATCTTGACGGCAAGCGAAGCCAACGATGGTGCTGTACTTGGCTTTGGAGGATTGTTACCTGTTGCGACAAGTGTGATCGCAATGACCAGGGCGAGCGACAGTAGCCAGCCAAAGATGAATGCCGCTCCCTTCCGGGCTCCATTCGTTGATGCGAGGACCAAGATGAAGGCTGTCAGTGGGATTGGCTCTAGCGTGATCGCCAGGCCGATGAGCAGAAGGTCAAGAACCATGACAATCCCCGGTCCACTTGTCGTCGTCCGACGCGGGGGCACGCCACCTGCCTGTGCCGATGGATCGAAGGTAGATCATGACGCTCATGTGGCCGGCCGCTGCTAGCCACGACCCCCACCAATGTTCCGTCTCGCTTAAGGGTGCGTCAGCCGGCATCCTCGTTCCCTTTGCTCTGCGGTCCGTTCTGAAAAGGGCGATAGGCGCTGACGACCTTGGTAAGGACAGTAACCAAGAACAGCTGACCGACAACCATCTCCAAAACTGCAAAGGTCTCTCCAGGGTTGCCGGCCGGAACTAAATTTCCGTAACCCGTGGTAGTCACCGTCGTGAATGAGAAGAAGAGATCCTGAGGGAATGAACCATTCCCCTGAGCTCCAAAGAATGGGCTTGAGGCGTTGGCGCCCGTCGACCGATAGAGGAAGGCGAAGAACATGCCGATGAGGAGGTAGGTCGCGATGGCGCCGAGTACTGTCTCGCGGTCAATTGTATTGCGGCGGATCAGAAAGCGAGCAATGCAAAAGGGAGCCACGAGATAGAGCAGCCCGCTTGCCGCGGGCAGGAATCTTGCTCCGACGTCCTGCTTGAAGATCAAACCCATCACTGCCGCCACCGCGGCGATGATCAGTGTTGCATTTGCGAACCTGCGCACTGATCGCGGCGCCTCCGATGTGCGGAGAATGAGCCAAATCGTGACGATCTGGACGAGCAGAACGATCGAACCGGCCCACTCTTGGGTAATCGTCACCGACAGCACATATGTGATCAAGATGAGGACCAACACGGGACCGAAGCCACGGGTTCGATTCAGAGAGCCAGTCCCTCTTCGCCTCTGGACTCTGAGCTGCACCTCGGTCGAAGGCTCGGGGCCAGAACACGATTCGGGTGCTTGTCCGGCTGAATCAGTGGAGGGCCCGGGTGTTGGCTCGGGTGGCGTGGACGAACTCGATGAAATAGGCAACGTCGATCCCGACGATAGTCAACGGTGCCGCAGCAAGACCGGTGAACCCGATCTGCGGAATCTAGGACGCACCGATCAGACGCCTGACTCAGCGACGAGGTTGCCGTTTGTGATGGCATCGACCAGCGCTTGGTGGTCGATCTGATTTTGATCCGCATACAACGTTGCGAAGTCGGCGATGGCGTGATCGAAGGACTTGCCTCCTCCTAGGTAGGCACCAATCGCGATCTCGTCTCCCGTGCGGGCGTGCGCTCGTGCCATCGTCCAGGCGCAGATCCCCGCGTAGATGCCGAGCACCTCTGGGTCCATGGCTTCGATCGCTGCCGAGGCCTTCCAGTCCCAGAGCTGACGCATGTAGAAGTCCCTACTGACGCCGTCCGGACCGACGACGCTGTGCCATCCCAAGAAGATGTCGCTGCTCGCTTGCATCAGGCGCTGACCCTCGACGACCCGCTGGCCATGATTGGGCAGTTCGCTCTTTGCGGTGAATCGCTCGAGTACCGAGGCCTCAGCTTCCTTGACCTGGAGGAACAGCGGATCGCCCTCGTCTCGACCCACGAACATCGCCACCCAGCAGCGGGTGCCGACGCTCCCGACCCCCACGACTTTCCTCGCCAGGTCGACATACCGGTATTCGTTGAGCAACCGGCGTCGATCGGATGAGAGGGTCTCCCGGTAGGTATCGAGCGCACCGTGGACAGATTGTTCAACCAAGGCCGCGTCAGCTGGATCGGAGTAGATCTCTTCGACGGGAACGAGAAGTGGAGGATCACTGAGAAACTTCGGCTCGCCATTGATCACGGTGGTGAGCTTGCTCCGAGCCTTCAGACGATCCTTCGACCCGGCCTTGCTCACAGCTTGTTGGAATCTCTTCAGCGCCTTGCCACCTAGTTCTTGGCCCCAACGTCCAAGGATCTCGGTTACGCCGAGCCTGGAATACCAAATGTCGAGCTTGTTCATCCCGGCGAACTCGCGCATGGACTCTCGGTAGGTCCGGACCCCATCAAGCACAATGTCTTTGCAGACCTTGGGACTGAAGCCTTGGCTGCGGCCGGCGATCTCCAAGCTTGCCGCCAGGCGCTTAACGTCCCATTCGAAGGGACCCGGCGCCGTCTCGTCGAAGTCGTTGACGTCGAAGATCATTTCCCGCTCGGGGGATGCGAAGCCACCGAAGTTCGCAAGGTGGGCATCGCCACACAGTTGGACTTGCAGTTGGGTCTGCGGCAGCACAGCCAGATCTGCAGCCATGGGCAAGGCCGCACCCCGGTAGTAGGCAAAGGGCGATGCAGCCATTCTTCCGTGTCGAATGGGGACCAGTTCGGGCACCCTGGTCAGCTCTTGCTCGACCAGCAAATCCAGTGGGTTGTGATTGCGCAGGCCTGAGGACCAAGCGCCATGCTCGTCACGGTCACATTGGTGTCGGACTGACTTTCCGAGCGCCACCCGTTCTTCGGGGGACTGGAAAGGCTCTGCCATTGTGTCCATTTGCATAGTCATGCTCGTCTTCTTTCACTTTGGGTAAGCACCTAAAATTCTCTGTACGGCTCTGAAAGGGTCGATCCTCCAAGCGTGAGGGGCCAAGCACCGACTACTCGACCTCAAGATCACCCGACTGCCTGCGATCACCTGGTTGCTGGCGAATCGGCAGCCCACCGGATCGGTCCCTAAGCGACCTCGGGTCCCATCTGGCCTTATCGTCGGTCGCGGCGGTCGTCTCTGCGGTCATGCCGGTCGTGGCGCCGATCTTCACGACGATCCTGGCGACGGCCGACGCCGTGAGAGACGACTGCTGCAGTGCCCACGACGGCCGCCGTTCGCGCAACGGGCCTACCGATCACACCTCGACGACCCATTCGTCCTGGTCCGAGTGGCATCTCAGGCTCCTTCACTTTGTTCGTCTGCCTCCAGCGAAGCGAGAATTGCCTGGATCGGGATGCGGCCATTGGCGATCAGCTGCCCACCGGACCGGCGGGCAGCTGATGCAAACGGTGCAGCCCAGGTGTTCTCCCAAACCAAGACACCGGCAGTCGTGCCGGGCTCCATCGCTGCAGCCAGGTTTGCGACATCCTCCGCAGCAAGGATTTCGGAAAGCTGAGTCTCGGCGGTTCGCAACTCATCGACCGGATCGAGATCCTCGATCTCGATCCCTTCGATGTCGCCGTCCTCGTCCGTGACCAGCACGACCAAGTCCAGCACCCGGATGGTTCCTGCTTCGACCAGGGCAGCAAGCTCAGCTGCCATCTCACCGTTGAAGTGAGACTCGCCAGGTGGGAACTCGACCACCAGGTAGTCGACCGGTCCAAGTTCATCCAATTCGGTGGGTGTCATAGATACCTTCCTCTCAATCGACTAGTGCCGGACGAGCGACGATGTAGATGAACGCACCGAGAATCGGAATGAACAGGATCAGCACGGTCCAGCCGAGCTTGGCCCAGCCATGGTGGTCGTGACGCCGGAAGTTGTCGATGAAGCACCAGACAATCAGCATGATCATCAGAACGAATCCGGTAAACATGAGCATCGACCAGAAGATGCCGAGTAGGGGATAGACGTAGGCAAGCATCAAGCCGACTTTCCTTTGCTAGCCAATGCCCCACAAGCCACCATGTCCTTAGTGGGAGCGACCTGCCAGGGCCGAAGGTCCCAATCGGCCACAGAGGCCGAGCCGGGGCCCTTCGGCCGGCTTACTGGGTCCGCTTGGCTTACCTGACCGCCTGTTCTTGGCGATCCTCAGTCGGATGCGGTTCTGGTCGGCATGATTTGGATCCTGCGTCAACATTTCGCTAGACCCCTGAGAGTCGGAAATCAGACCTGCCTTCTGCCACGCGCGATTGGGACCTTCGCCCCTAGACCATGGTGTGTCTGGCTGGCATGCCGACCAAGTCGCCCTGCTGGGTCTGTTCGCCAGTCCGATCAGCGGAGCATCGATGAACCCGGCTCGCACGCTCGGACCGGACATCCTCAGCGTGGACTTCACCGGCTGGTGGATCTACATCGTGGGGCCTCTCGCCGGAGCGGCAATCGCGTTGGCCTTGATCAGCCTGGTCCGGGGCCTTCCTGACAAGGAAGAACGAGAGGCGGCGGAGGGCGGGGCGCTTCCGCTCGCACGCTAGAGAGCCGAGGACAGATTGCAGAGTGGATCGGATATGTCCCGACGGACCCATAAGGGACCATCGCCACGAACCAGCCCGTCTGATGGAAGGGTAAGACGATGGTACCGATCATCGTTCTAGGCCGGGCGCAATTTCATCTACAGCCCACCACACCTCACACAACCATTCCGACGGGGCCCACCGTTCGGGGTGGGTACCCACCAGTTCGACCGCCCCGTGGGCCACCAAGTCTTGAAGGTGGCGCCGCGTCGGAGTGACAGTCAGCCGACAATGCCCAGCGACGGACGCGGTGGCATGTTCCCCTGGGTGTTCGACCAGGAAATCGAGTACCGCCCTCCTCCCAGGGTGTACCCCGTCCAACGCCACCTTGGCCAAGAAACGCCAGGCCTCAGCGTGAGGGGTACCGATGACCACCAGGCCGGCGTGGAGCTGGCGCAATTGGGCAAACAGACGTGGAGACCGCCGTCTTGTACGGCTTTAGAGCCTGCCCCTAAACGCCAATGATGTTGTTGAGCTTCCGTGAGGGTCCACCGCCGAATGGCTGGTCCTTTGTAATTTCGGAAGCACCGGAGTCCTCGGCCTGACTTCAGATCACGTGGATGCACTCCTGCATCCGCACGCCGTCGGTCGGAGCTCCGGACCAACAGAGTCGAGGCGCGGCGCGCCCCGTTCCAGAGGGGGTGATGGGCCGGTCTGTTACGAGCAGATCGACCCGCACCGTCACTCCTTTCCGGGACGGCCGAGCCACCCCTCAACCCGCTAAAGGAAAGGAAGGGATGGCCATGACCATCGTAGAAGCTGCGCGTGCTGTCACTGGCGGCATCGACACCCACGGCGAGGTCCACGTTGCCGCCGCTCTTGGACGAAGTGGGCGGACTGCTCGGCACCGAATCGTTCGCTGCCACTCCCGACGGCTATTCGGCCCTGCTCTCGTGGCTGGCCGGCTTCGGAGCTGTCGGGAAGGTCGGTGTGGAAGGGACCGGTTCCTACGGGGCCGGACTGGCCCGGTTCCTCGCTCGAGCCGGTATCGAGGTGATTGAGGTCGATCGGCACAACCGCCAGAACCGCCGTCGCCAAGGGAAGTCCGATCCGATCGACGCGGTCGAGGCTGCTCGTGCCGTCCTGTCGGGGAGCGCGCGAGGCAAGGCCAAGTCGAGAGACGGTGCCGTCGAGGCCATCCGGGTCCTCGTGGTGGCCAAGCGGTCGGCCCGCCAGGCCCGGGTCAAGGCCCTCACCCAGATGCGGCAGCTGACTTTCACGGCCCCTGACCAGCTCCAATGTCGGATCAAGGGCCTACCCACCCCGCAGTTCATTGCCGCCGCCAAGGGACTTCGACGGACACGGTCTGTCGATCCGGTCACGGCGGCGACGAAGGCGGCGCTGTCGTCGCTGGCCCACCGCATCGGTGAGCTCGACGAAGAGATTGCCCAACTCGACGCCAGGATCACCCCACTCCTCGAGGCTCATGCTCCCGAGCTGCTCAATATCTATGGCGTCGGCATCGACACCGCAGCCACCTTGCTCGTGACCGCCGGCGACAACCCGGAACGTCTGCGATCAGAGGCAGCCTGGGCCCACCTGTGCGGTGTCTCACCGCTCCAGGCATCCTCGGGCAAGGTCACCCGTCATCGCCTCAACCGAGGGGGTGATCGTCAGGCCAACCGGGCCTTGTGGACCATCGTCATCTCCAGACTGGCATCCGATCCCGAGACTCAGGCCTACATGGAGCGCCGAGTGAAGGAAGGTCGCTCCAAGCGCGAGATCATTCGCATGCTGAAGCGCTATGTCGCCCGCGAGGTCTACCGCCACCTGCCTCGCGGCTGAATCCCCGGATCATGGGCCTGGCTCACCTAAACACCTGCCGTCGATCGAGACTGGCTTCTAACCGATCTGCCGGTCCATGGTCCGGGCACTACCGACTTCTCTGAGACGCGTGACCTAATAAGAGCTTGCCCTCTGCATCGAGTGGCCCGTCATTGGTCTGTCCGCTGTCTTCTCCTCCGAAAATCCCTCAGAAGGGCTTGACTTCATCCATAGGAGCTTCGGTTAGATGCACTCGGGGCAAACCCCACGCCCCGGCTCTAGGTAGCGTCCGATGAAGGACTTCAATCGCCCTTCTCAAGCTCGGCCACGCGCGTGGTCAGTCTGTCCAGGAACGCAGCGATCAACACCAAGTCTTGCTGAATCGCGTTCGTGATCCCGGCGATGGAGTCCACGTAGTCCCTGGCTGCGAGTGGACCCGGACCCTCAACCAGGGTTCTCAGGTTGAGTTCCGACAGCTCTTTGGCATCCCTGAGGTGATCGATGACCTCCTTTGCAATGGGACCCATTTCCTGGTCGGCTGCCATATCTCGAGTATGACGGGGCTACCCGACCGACCGGCCAGCCGTATTACCGGGGGTCGCGTGGGCGGTTCTCTCGGCTTTCTGTTCGAGCTTGAAGTTGTGGTGCTGAGCCAAGATGTGCTCATGCGTAGCACCGTGGTTCGGCACGTCTGGATGGTGATGCCTGCACAGGATATAGGGCGTCCCATCCAGGGGATGGTGGCCGATACGCCAGCAGCCCTTTGTGTGACAGTTCACCTTGCGCACGCCGGTGTAAACACCGAGGGATACGGCGCTGATCAGTGTGGCCTCACCAATGTCGGAGCCGAAACCGGACCAGAAGTTGTAATAGAGATCCGGTCCGCCGTGGAGTGTCCCCGTGTGGAGCGCGAACCAGTGACGGAGGGCGCCGAAGAAGCCGATCAAAAGCGCGACAGCAAGGATCAAGAGGATGATGCCGATCACCCAGACGACTTTGTTTCCCGTACTCTTTGGGGGAAACTCCGGCGTCGGCACCGCGGAGTTGCCCGCGGAGGGCACTGTATTGCCACCGCCGCTCCCCGTATGCGTGGCAGCGGAGTCGGTTTGCGAAGCAGAACCCGTTGTTTCAGTCATGGCCCTCCAATCCCCGCTTCTCGAGAAAGAACCGGAACCTTCACCGCGATTCTGCCGTCACCAGGTCCGATCCTGCGCGGATCCCTGTCCCAGATCAATGACACTGTGCTGAGGGTCCACCGCTTCGGTACTGGCCGTCAATAAGTTCGGAAGCACAGTCAAGGGAACGGCACGCCCCGTCTCGAAAGAGGGTGATTGGTCCGGGTTGCAGCAACAACTCGGACCGCCCGTCACTCCGATCCGGAACGGCCGTGCCATCCCTCACACAGTTAACGAGAGAAGGGATGACCATCACCATCGTAGAAGGCGCGCGTGCCGTCACTGGTGGTGTCGATACTCACCTCGAGTTCCACGTCGCTGCCGCTTTGGATCCAGTCGGAGCCCTGCTGGGTACCGCCCCGTTTCCGACGACGCCCGGCGGCTACAAGGCCCTGCTCGGCTGGCTCGAGTCCTTCGGCCCGGTCGCCAAGGTCGGGGTCGAGGGCACCGGATCGTATGGCGCGGGGCTCTCGAAGTTCCTGGCCCGCACCGGCATCAGCGTTCTCGAGGTCAACCGGCCGAACCGAGAAGAGCGTCGACGCAGCGGAAAGTCCGACCCGCTCGACGCCATCGAGGCGGCCCGAGCGGCGCTCGGCGGCAAGGCAAAGAGCATCCCCAAGGCCAAAGACGGCGCCGTCGAAGCCATCCGGGCGCTCCTGGTCGCCAAGCGCTCGGCGTGCACGGCGCGGACCAGCGCCCTTATCCAGATGCGAGAACTCATCGTGACCGCCCCCGACCAGCTGCGCAGCCGTCTGCGCGGCCTGAGCATCAGCGCCTTGACCGCCGAGGCGGCCCGGCTGCGCCCCGCACGCCAGGGCGATCCGGTACTGATCGGCACCAAGGCCGCTCTGGCGTCGCTCGCGCACCGGGTCCAAGAGCTCGATGGTGAGCTGGCCGAGCTCGACGCCCGGATCGAAGTACTCCTGCGCCGGGGACAATCCCGAGCGCCTGCACTCGGAGCCGGCCTGGGCACACCTGTGCGGCGTGGCCCCCATCCCGACCGGGTCGGGGCAGACCTCTGGGAGGGTCCGGCTCGATCGAGGTGGCGATCGCCAGGCCAACGTGGCCCTCTGGCGCATCGTCATGGTTCGCACCGCCCACCATCCCGAGACCACCGCCTACTACCACCGCAAGCTGCGTGAGGGACGATCCAAGGCTGACATCGTCCGCCTGTTGAAGCGCTACGTCGCCCGCGAGGTCTATCGCCACCTGCCTCGCGGCTGAGGACCGCGGCCGTGGGTCTGGCTCATCCCAGATCTGTCGCCCGATTGGGCTGACTTCCCGGCGACTCGTCGATCCACGGCCCGGACATAGGATCGCAACGCGTGGCTTCATAGGAGCTTGTCCTCGAGATCGAGTGACTCATCATTGATCTGCCCGCCGCTTGCATCCCGAACATCCAAATTCGGGTCTTGACAAGTGATAGGAGCGTCGCCGGCTCCGGGCCGTTATCTGTGCGCTCTGGACTGGGGCCGAAAGAGCGGCTAGACGAGCGGAGTGCTGACTCGAGGAACTCATCGATCGGCGAGGCCGGGCAGGCGCCTCGCTGGGCTGAGGTTAGAACCTGAAGCGAGTCAGCCCGCCCGGCTCGGTGCCCAGTACCACGGTCACCGAATGTGGCTTGATGCGATAGACGTTCCACGGCGGTGGTCCCTGCGACGGCGCGTTGAACGGGGCGGTGATACCGGCCCCGGTCTCATCCAGTTCGGCGGGCCACCCCTGGTCCGCCCAGGCCTTGGCAAGGCGCGTCAGTGTGGCCGGGTCGGTCTCCCGCGCTGCCTCACCCTCGGCGACGACGTCTGCATCGCGGATCGACACCGCGATCGAGCAGCGCGGGTCGCGGGCGACGTTGCGGCCCTTCCGGGTACCCGATCCGGTCTGGAACCAGAAGCTTCCGTCCAGCCAGAGCGCACCGACCGCAGTCACGTGCGGGCTCCCGTCCTCGTTCACCGTCGAGAGCCACGTCGTGCGAGCGTTGTGGGCGTCTGGAGCCGGCGGCGATCCGGCATCGAGCTTCTCGACGACGTTCGCCCAGTTCACCGGGGGCAGCCCGTCCGTCGCACCCAAGTTGATGATGTCCATTGCGTCTCCCTTCTGGTAGTCCGGCGACACTGCTCAGGGTCGTGTCGTCTATCAGACGTTTACCGGTCGGCAGAGTCATCGCGTATGAGCGAGGTGGAAGTTATCCCGGCCTCGCCAGTCTGCCAGGCGTACCCTGAACGCCGGGAGCGGGTCGGTTGTCGACGGTGGCTGATCGGCACCTCGAGGGCAACCCCGTATCCAGTGGCGTCGCTCGCGGGGGTTATCAGGATGGTCACGGCAGGCTGCTCTTGTGCCTGCTGGACTAAGATCTCTTGTGCCTGCTGGACTAAGATGCTGTGACCGAGGCCCGACTGATTCTCACCTGCGGGTTGCCCGGAGCGGGTAAGACAAAACTCGCGACGCAGCTAGCCGCTGACCGAAGGGCCGTGCGCCTCACGAAGGACGAATGGCTCTGGGCCCTCGGTTCCACCCCTTGGGACGAGCCGACCCGCGAGAAGGTCGAACATGAGCTCTGGCGCCTCGCCCAAGAAATCCTGCGCCTCGGAGTGAGCGTCGTCCTCGATTTTGGCCTCTGGGCTCGGATCGAACGTGACGAGATGCGATCCGCGGCTCGTCGCCTTGGTGTCGGCGTTGAACTGCACTATCTCGACGTGCCTACCGACGAACTCTGGCGGCGCATCGAGGCCCGGAACTCGGAGCCACCCTGGGACAGCTACCCGATCCGCCGCGCGGACCTCGACGGCTGGCTACGCGTGTTCCAGGAGCCCGATGCTGCCGAGTTGGCCTTGTTCGACCCCCACCAACCTCAAACTCCGCCACTACCTGAGGGTGGAGCGGCTGGACCATTCTGAATGTCCGTGGCCGATACCGAGCGGACGCGAGACTGCCCCAGATCGCCGGCTCAGGGTGCGTTACCTGACGGTCTCGCACAGCAGATGCTCGCGAGCCGCGAGCGTCATATTGGGGCACCTGAGTGGGATCAGTATTTGCTTTGTCTTCCCACTATCAGGAGGAAGACATGTCCGTTCTCGACTCGCCCCCGCTCACGCTCGCCACTGTCACTAAGGATCCGTTCTTCGATGAGGCCGAGGTAGCTGCTGCTGCGTTCCTAGCCCGGTACAGCGGCCGGACGCTTGATGCCTATCGCTATGACCTGCGGACCTTCTTCCAGTGGGCCTCTGATGCACATCTTGCTGTCCTGGAAGCCCAGCGGCCGCACATCGAGCTGATCGCCGCTCGCCACGCAGATCCCAGAACCACGACCATCTACGACCGGAGGCGGGAGAACTTCGATCGCCATGCCGCGTACGTCGTGGTGGCCTTCGTGACCGGGGGTTAGGGCAACCGGCCCATAGGGTGTCCCACCTAGCCGGTGTTGTGCGGCACGCTGCCGTAGGATCAAAACTATGGCTACGTCGACATCTCCCGGCCGGGTCAAGTTCTATAAGCACGACGAGGGTTGGTTCATTCGAGCGATTGGTATTCTCGGTTTTCGAGCATCGCGGCGTTAACCTCTGGCTAGTTTTGACAGGGAGGTGAGCCAAAGATGGTGATTCGTTCGAGGAGTCTCCTCTTTGGGCTGGTCGCTGGACTCGCGGTAGCAGCGACTGCGTGCTCGTCGGGTTCCAGCTCCACAACGACCAGCTCGCCCCCTAACACCTCGACGAAGTCCACTGTGAATGCGGCCGACAAGGCCTCTGCGGAAGCTGCACTTTTCAGGCTCTCGGACTTCCCAACTGGGTGGACGTCCAATCCCAAAACGGCAACAGCGGGCCGACGGATGTCGGTCAGCAACTTGCCGATTGTCTGCATACTTCCGAAGCCGTCCTCAACTCGGGCCCGGGTGACTCGGCCAACTCGCCCAACTTCAAGGACTCCAACGGAGACTCGGCATCCAATGACGTCAGATACAGAGGCTCGGTTGCGGACGCTTCGGTGGAGTTCGCCGTACTCGAAAATCCGAAGCTGCCGCCCTGCCTCACCAGCGCAGTTACGGAAGTGATTCAGTACAACCTTCAGCATCCAGAAAGTCCTGGCAGCACAGTGCCCCCCAACCTGACCATCGGCAACGCGACGGTGGCCCAAATGTCGTTCCCGTCGTTCGGAGACCAGAGCATCGCATTCCGCGTGACCATTCCGGTTTCCTACGAGGGACTAAGTCCATCGCTCTATCTCGACATCGTGGGGGTGCGGAAGGGACGCGCGACAACCGGACTCTATTTTCAAGGAGAGGGAACTCCCTTCGACTCGACTTTGGAGCAACAGCTAACGGCTGTCACGGTCAGCAGGCTGGCCAACACGTAAACCGGCTCCTCGTTTGCCCGGCTGGACGAGGAAATGCTCGACATAGCGGTCCAGACGCCCTGGTAGGACGGGCCAGGTTCCGCCACCTGGCTCCTGGCCCGGTGCATATCCGGCAACTTGTTTGAATCCACCTTGGGAGTCCGGGGGTCTGAGATCCTCGGACGTTGAACTCAGCGGGCTCGCTCGCTATCCGGCTGCCGTCGTCCTTGGCGTTCTGGCTCACTAACGGCTTGCGACCCGTTGGGTTCACCCGGTGAGGAAGTGGCTCAAGAGAGGTTTGCACAGCCGGTAGTTGCATTGCCCTCCTCACCACGCCAACCAGAGCGAAGGAGGAACCGTGCAGGACGTGTTGATAAGCGTGGACCCGCATAAGGCCAGCAACACCCTGGCCGTGCTCGACCCAGTGACCAAGACCCCGATCGACGGAGGTCGGTTCGCCAACACCTCGAAGGGCTATCGAGCGCTGATGGCCTTCGCGGGACGGTGGGACGACCGTCGATGGGCGGTCGAAGGATGCCACGGGGCGGGGAGGTCGTTAGCCCAACGCCTGTTGGTCTCCGGGGAGGTGGTCCTCGACGTGCCAGCCAAGCTGGCCGCCCGAGTGAGGGTGTTCTCGACCGGCCATGGTCGAAAGACCGATCGGGATGACGCCATCTCCGTCGGCTTGGCGGCCCTCGACGGTGAGGGTGTCGCCCCAGTGGTCGAGGATGGCGCCGCCACGAGCCTGCGACTCCTGAGCGACCGCCGCGAGGAGCTGGTGGCGCTTCGCACCCAGGCCGTCTGCCGGCTGCACCGTCTCTTGGTGGAGCTCACCCCCGGGGGGATGAGCAGCGAGCTGAGTGCCAAGAAGGCAGCATCGGTCCTGGTCAGATTGCGTCCCGACGGCGAGGTGGCCCAAGTCCGGTTCCAGCTGGCCACCGAACATCTGGCCGACATCGAGGCCATCGACGCCAAGCTCAAGACGAGCAACACCCAGATCACCGCCCTCGTGAAGGCCACCAGCACGAGCCTGGTCGACCTCTACGGGGTCGGGCCGGTGATCGCCGGACGGATCATGGCCGAGGTGGAGAACGTCGCCCGATTCCCGACCAAGGATCACTTCGCGTCTTATAACGGAACCGCGCCGATTGACGCATCCTCGGGCGACCAGGTCCGTCACCGCCTGTCACGGGCAGGGAACCGGCGGCTCAACCACGCCCTGCACATGATGGCGTTGACCCAGCTGCGTCAGACGGAGACGCTTGGCCGGGCCTACTACGAGCGCAAGCGCCTCGAGGGCAAGACTCCGAAGGAGGCCCTGCGCTGTCTGAAGCGCCGGCTATCAGACATCGTCTACTACCAACTCGTTGCCGACAGCCGAGGCAGAATCGAGGGGTGCGGATCACCTACAACCGCCACGCCGACGCCGTCTACGTCCACCTCACCGAAGAGGAGCTCCCACCCGGTCCGACGGCAAGCATCAAAGCCCAGCCGCCCGAAGGCATCCAAGCGTTCGTCGTGCTCGACTGGAAGGTCGACCGTCTCGTCGGCATCGAAGTCCTCGACGCCAGCACCCGGCTCCCGCAAGACCTCCTCGACGGTGCGGAGATCATCGACTGACAGGCGCAGTTCCCTCGTCTCTTGACAGAGAGGAGCCGATCTGGGGCAGGGCTTCGGTGATCCAAAGTGCAAGGCCGTCTCCAAGCTGGGCTCGATACCTCTTGACTTACCTATCATAGATAGCTAGAGTGCCTATCGATGATAGACAAACGGGCGAGCGTTGATCGTCGGCTGATGCCGGACAAGGTCATGCAGCGACGAGAGGCCAAGGTGGCCGCGATCGTCGAGTCGGCATGGAAGCTCGCCAGCGAGCACGGGATCGCTGGCGTGTCGTTGCACGCCCTGGCCCGCGAGATCGGGATGCGCCAGCCATCGCTTTACGCCTACTTCGACTCGAAGCTGGCACTGTATGACGCAATGTTCGCTGACGGAAACCGGCATCTGATTGAGCGGCTCGACCTGGTCAAGCTCCCCCGCGATCCACGCGTGGGCCTTAAGAAGTTCTTGGCCGAGTTCGTCGCGTTCGCACTCGAGGACCCGGCGCGATATGAGCTCCTCTTCGAGCGCCACGTACCGGGATTCACGCCTTCGCCTACGTCCTACGTCCTCGCCGAGGAAGTGTTGGGACGGGTCTACAAGTTGATCAACGAGGCGGGCGTCACCAGACAGGGCGATATCGACTGCATCGTGGCCATGGTCGCCGGCTTGATGGAGGCGCAGCTGAGCAACGACCCCGGTGGCAACCGTTGGATCCGTCACCTCAACCGTCTCGTCGATCTGTATGTCGACGACGTGCTCGAAAGGAGCAGCCGCTCATGATGGCAAACCGAATCACCCGTCCCGAGGCTCGGGTCCTAGCCGAGGAGGAGTTCACCCGCTTCGCGGACCTGGTCGCGTCCCTTACACCGGAGGAGTGGGTTACACCTACGGACTGCATCGGATGGGACGTTCGCAAGATGGTGCTGCACGTCCTCGGCTCGGGTGAATCCCAGGCGTCAGTCGGAGAGTTC
Source organism: uncultured Acidimicrobiales bacterium (assembly GCA_963769825.1). GTDB lineage: Bacteria > Actinomycetota > Acidimicrobiia > Acidimicrobiales > RAAP-2 > Bog-756. The sequence goes on along the minus strand of CAVYNO010000031.1, from coordinate 455,190 downwards.
GTCCACCAGTTCAGGCGGGGCATGCCGCTCAACAAGGAGATCGATTCGCACCACTGGGTCGACGGCATGAACGAACTGCAGATTCGCGAGCGCAACCATCTTTCGAACGACGAGCTCGTCGTGCAGATTGCAGCGGTGGGCCCGAAGGCGGTCAAGGGCCGGTGGCGCACGCCGCCTCCAGCCCGCTACATCCCCCTTCCATTCGGACCGCCGATCGGATGGGCCCCCCTCAAGTACCTGCTCGACGTTGGGTTCACGCGGGACGTCTGGGCCCATCGGATCGACATTCATGCGGCCATCGACCGCCCTATGCAGCTGACGGCCGATCATGACGGCCGCCTCGTCGCCGACATCGTGGCCGAGTGGGCCGGAATCCACGGCCAACCTTTCGAGCTCGTGCTGGAGGGACCCGCAGGCGGGAAGTTCACGCAGGGCGTCGCCGGCGAGCGCGTCGAGATCGACGTGCAGGCCTTCATCCGCACCCTCTCCGGCCGACTGCCCGGCGCGGGGGTCCTCAGCCATCCCCTGCCTCTGTAGTGCCGTTGGGGGACGGTCAATAACCGCCGCCTAGCCGGCGACGCTCCTATCAATGTCAAGCCCTGCACGGGGCTTCGAGGTTGAGACAGCGGACTCAACAATGATGAGCCACTCGACAAGCGAGGGCATGCTCTTACGAAGTCACACGTCTCTAGAAACAGAGCCCGAGGCGTGGGTCGGCGGGTCGCCGGGAAGTCAGCCCCGAAGGACGACAGTTATGGGGTGAGCCAGACCCACACCACGGGGTTTCAGCCACGAGGGAGGTAGCGATAGGTCTCGCGAGCGATGTAGCGCTGGAGGATCCGGATGACATCCCGCTTGGTTCGTCCATCCTTCACCCGGCGGTCGAAGTAGTGAGTGGTCTCGGGGTCATGGGCGATCCGGACCATGGCGATCCGCCACAGGGCGCTGTCGGCCTGTCGGTCGCCGCCGTCGTGGCGTCGAAGGTGTCCGGCGTTCTTCCCCGAGTCGGCCGGCACCGGAGAGACACCACAGAGGTGGGCCCAGGCGGCCTCCGAGTGGAGCCGCTCGGGGTTGTCGCCGGCCGCCACCAACAGAGCGGCAGCGGTGTCGGGTCCGACGCCGAACAGGCCCAGGAGATCGGGAGCCGTGGCCACGAGGAGCGACTCGATCTTCTCGTCCAGCTCGGTGAGCTCGTCGTCGAGCGCCTGGATCCGGTGAGCCAGTGAGGAGAGCGACGCCTTGGTGGCCGCCGTCACCGGATCGGTAGATCGACTGGGTCGGAGCTTTGCTCCCTCGGCGACGAGGGCCGTGACGCTCAGACCCTTCAAGCGGGCATGGAGCTGGTCAGGGGCGGTGATTCCCAGGTGCCGCATCTGGACGATGGCTTTGACCCGGGCCTGGCGGGCCGAACGCTTGGCCACCACCAGCACCCGGATGGCCTCGATAGGTCCGTCCATCGTCTTGCCGGCACCGGTGGCCCGACCACTGAGCGCAGCTCGAGCCGCCTCGATGGCATCGAGGGGGTCGGACTTGCCGTGGTTGCGCCGGGCCTGGCGGTTGGGCCGGTTGACCTCGACCACGTCGATGCCACGTCGACGAAGGAACCGGGCTAACCCCACCCCATAGGAACCGGTCCCCTCGACCCCGATCATGGTCACCTGGCCGAAGCCCTCCAGCCACGAGAGCAGGGCCTTGTAGCCGGTGGCGTTAGCTGCGAACGGTTCGGTCCCGATGAGCCTGCCCAGCGGGTCCAGGGCCGCAGCCAGATGAACATCCAAGTGGGTGTCGACACCACCGGTGATACCGGGTGCGGCTTCTACGATGGTCATGGCCATCCCTTCCTTCCTCGTAACGGGTTGAAGGGTGGCACGGCCGTCCCCGATCGGAGTGACGGGCGGTCCGGATTGTTCCTAGCAACCCGGGCCAATCACCCAATCTCAGAGACGGGGCGTGCCGTTGTCAATGTGCGCCTGGAAGAGCTCGGCCGACGACGTCATAAGACGCCTCAGAACACCAAGTCAGGCCCAATCTCCCAGTGCTCCCGAAGCTATTGAGGACCAGGGGTCAAGCGGTGGACCCTGCGGGACATTGTCATTGGTATGGGACACCATTAACCCGTGGATGTGCCCGGATCATTGGGGTGCGGTAGGAGGGGAGTGACCTGCACCGTCATCCACACGTGCAGCGGCAATGTTGCGAGAAGCCCCTGCAGCTGCTTCTCATCGTCGGCGCTCCATAAGCCAAGCGTGCGCCACTCTCCCGCCTGAACGGGTGGCTTCCAGAGACGAAGGAGATGACCTTGTATCGCAAGTTCAGCAGCACGAATGGCCTCTCGCTCCTTGGTGTCATCCACATCGGAGTCAGACGCACCGTCCGGAACGTTGGTCATCATGTCGGCAAGAAACTCCACTGCAACACTCCTTCATTTGGGCAACCAAACTGCGTAAGCCAAGGAGACAACCACACTGGGCAGTCCCGAATATCAAGAGGAGCAGGATCGAACTACCTCTCCTCGCTAAGGAAGGCAAGCAGTGCTGCATTGACCTCCTCGGGGTACGTCCATCCGATGTTATGCGGACCGCCCTCGACCGGGACGAGCGTACAGTCAGCGATCAGCGCCGGAAGTCGCGCCGAGGTTGATTCGAATGGAAGGATTCGGTCTTCCGTGCCGTGCAGGACGAGCACCGGCACGTCGATCTGCGGCAGGTCGTCGCGGAAGTCGGTCAGCCAAGTGTCGACGCACGCGTACGTCGCGTGGGGTGAGCAGCCGGCCGCCACGTTGAAGCTCGCCTGCCATGCGCGATCGCTGATCCGAGTGCCACCGAGGACATCGACGTTGTAGAAGTTGTTCAAGAAGCTCTCGAAGTAGGCATACCGGTCGGTGACGATTGCCGCCTCGATGTCGGCGAAGACCTTGACCTCCACACCTTCGGGATTGCCGTCGGTCTTGAGCAGGTAGGGCGGGATGGCGCCGAGCAGGGCGGCTTTGCGCACTCGCTCCGATCCGAACGTGGCGAGGTAGCGGACCACCTCCCCGGTCCCCATCGAGAAGCCGACGAGGACGACGTCACTCAGATCGAGGTGGTCCATCAGTGCCTTCAGGTCACCCGCGAAGGTGTCGTAGTCATACCCGAGGACCGGCTGGCTCGACCTGCCAAAGCCGCGGCGGTCGTACGTGATCACTCGATATCCATTGGCGAGCAGATCCCGCTGCTGACGTTCCCACGAGTTGCCATCCAGCGGATACCCATGAATCAGGACGATCGGGTCGCCGCTTCCGTGGTCCTCGTAGTGGATCTCGATCGGGGTGTCGTTCTCGGTGCCGACAGTGACAGAAGCCATGCCTCTCTCCATTTCTGGGATTCCTCGCTGGGTGCGGGTTCCAGTATGCGGATGGGCCGCCCCCGGCCGTCGCAGGTGCGACAGCCGGGGGCGGAGCGCGAATTCAGTTACGCCGGGCGTTCACTCCCGGCCTGGGAGCCGGGTGGTGACCTCCTGGACGATCCACAGATTGCCGTCGGGATCATTGAAGGAGCAGAAAGACCCGTAGCTGGTGCGCTCGGGGTCGGGGCCGGGCTGGCGCGCCTCGAGGGGGAACGGCGGGCCGTGCCACATGTCACTCACATCGATGCCACGCTTGACGAGCCCGTCATGCGCCGCCTCGATGTCGGGGACAACAAGCGTGCCCTGGATCGATCCTGGCGCGGCCGTGGGGAGTCCCATGGCCGAAGGTGATCGAGGTCCCCGAGCCCGGGGGCGTGAACTGGACGAAGCGGATCCCCTCCATCGGCGCCACGTCATCGTCGAGCCTCCAACCCAGTTGGTCGTAGAAACGCCTTGGCTCGGTCAACGTCGGATACGGGGATGATGTGGATTTCGAGATTCATCTTGGGTGCTTCGGTTGCGCTCATGGCGATCTCCTTCTTCCTTTGGTTTGTCGGTTTTTGACGCATCGCATTCGGATGGCATCGCTCGTGTCGGGAGCCCAGCTCGTCCCTGCTTCGCAAAGCGGGGTCCTGCTTCAGTTAACGCTTGTCCTCGTCTGCGTCCACGACTTATGACCAAACTGTGGTAGGCCCCGCCTATCACCCCATGTCAGCTGTACCATCGACCGCGTGGAACTCCGGCAGCTGACCTACTTCGTCGCCGTTGCCGAGGAACTGCATTTCGGTCGGGCCGCAGAGCGGCTTCACCTTGCTGGACCTTCGCTCTCTCAGCAGATCAGCAATCTCGAACGTGAGCTTGGGACCCAGCTCCTCGTCCGCGACCGCCGACACGTCGAGTTGACGCCCGCCGGCAGCCAGTTCCTGACCGATGCTCGAGAGGTGTTGGGCGCCGCTGCACGGGCGTTCGATCGGGCCCGCAAGGGAGCCGGAGAGTTACCTCTGCGGCTGGGCTATGTCAGTTGGCTTCCCCCAGAGGCAGCAGCAATGCCCGACCCTCGGGTCCGTGTCGACGAATGGGTCCTACCCTCACACACGCAAGCGGCGCGGGTGGCCGAAGGCAGCCTCGACCTGGCTATCGCCTGGATTGAGGAGGCCGACATCGAACGGCATCAACTTGGCCGCCCACCTCTTGTGGTACGAGAGACTGGAAGCCGTCATGCCACGCGCCCATCGGGCGACTCGTCACGAGAGCGTGCCAGCAGCCGAGATCACGGTGCTCGTCGATGTTGACGAAGCGTCGTGGTGGTCATGGAACCGCTACGCCTCTGCCTTCGCAAAGGCGAACCAGGCGTCAGTGACCAATATCGACGACGGCGGCATTGCTGGGCCGGCATTCTTCGACCACGTGGCCCGCTTGCGGCGGCCGGTGCTCGATTCGCCGAAGCGCCACGCGGCGCCGATGCCGCCGACGTTGACCCGCCGGCCTGTCCGATCCCCGGTGCCCCTATGGGCCTGGGCGCTACTTCACCGCGCCGATGACACCCGGCCGATGGTTGCTCGCGCTACCCGGACTCTGATCGACCACGCCTCGGCCCTTGGCTGGCGAACACCTCCCTCCGAACCATACTGGCCTCCAGCCAGCGAGAAGAGTTGACCCCGAAGTTCCGGTAGGGGCAGGCGAAAAACGCTCAAACGATGAGACCCCCCTCCGCCCACCACCCGTTCTCCGGTGTGCTTTGTCCGCGGGTCACTGTTAGTGGATGGTGAGGTTGAATGTTGCTGTCGCCGTCAAAGGGGAGTCCTTCGTCCGTCCGACCAGATGGGATTGAAGGTATCGATGCTTTCTTGGGAAGCGCCCGCCAAAGTTAATTGGGAACTAGCACCGGCTCGTTCGAGACTGCCCCTTGGGACCGCGGAACAACATGAGATAGTGATTTCAGTCGGAATGTATTCTCAGGTCAACGGTCTGCCAACGCGTCGCTGCCCTTTGGGGCCTTGCTCGCTCGCTGGGCGAACCAGACCGGGTCATTGTTGATCCTGGCGCAGTCGATCCGCCCGCTCGCCTCGTCCATCCGATAGATCACCGAGCGCCGTCGGTGCAGGTCGATACCGACGTACTCCTTTCCCATAGGGGCCTTCCTTCTTGTGGAACTGGGCAAGCCCGGTCTCAATCGAGAGAGTGGAACTTTCACGGGGAGCGGAGGCCCCGCTCCTTCATCGCATCACATCTGGGCTAGGACAGACAGCCAAGGGCACCGCTCCAGTAACAGGCAGTGCGGATGATCCGGGGTGTCGCATAGCGTGCCGTAAGTCATGTGACCTAACGCCCCAAGGCACCTCGGAGGAGGACCGAATGCCGACCGTACACTTCGACGACCTCTCCGTCCATGAAAGGCGCCGCCTCGTTGCCCGAGTTGCGCTGCGCACAATGTTCACGGTCGCAATGGTGGTGGCCGTCTATCTACTAGTGCCGATGGACCGGGCGATCAGCGCGGCGACTGTGACTGAACTGTTGCTCGGATGTCTGGTGCTGTTTGGTGTCATCACCTGGCAGGTCCGACAGATCATTCGATCCGAACACCCGGGCGTCCGCGCGGTTGAGGCACTTGCGTTGACGCTTCCGGTCTACATCCCTTGTTCGCCACCACTTACTACCTCATGGATCATGCCAATGCGACAACGTTCACTCAGCCTCTTAGCCGGATCGACTCCATGTATTTCTCGGTCACTGTATTCACCACATTTGGATTCGGCGACATTGCTGCAAAGGCCCAAGCTGCCCGAGTTATCGTCACGTACCAGATGATTATGGACCTTGTGATTGTTGGTGTGGTGCTACGCCTGGTTGTAAATGCCATCAAGATCGGCAGGCAACGGCAAGGCTCGTAGTCTGAGTGGAGAATGACCATTGGGGTAGGCGGTCTCGCCTTGCGATCCGATCAATGCGGTTGCTACTTCTCGTCCTCGCCAAAGACGGCTTGGAAGACGGTGCGGAATGGCACGAAGAGGTATCCGGCGACGGCGAAGTAGAGGAAGATCGCTACAGTCGGGGCAAGTAGACCTACCAAGATGGTGAGAACGTAGGCGACGACGCATAGCGAAACTTCTTGTGAGCCTCGTCAAGATCAGGATCATCCACCCCTGGCCTTCGTAGGTCCTTGTGCCGGGCATAGTCACCCATGGCGGAGAAGAGCAGCCGAATCACGAGCAGCGTAAGTCCGTAGACGACGGCGGCCAATCGCTCCCAGGCGGTGCTCTTGTGCAGGGCCTCCACAACGAGATTCGTCGGAAATGGCAGGAAGGCGATGCCGAGCAGGAAGAGGAGATTGAGTCGCAGCAAGATGGAATCGACCCGGTCCAGCTGATCCGTGAGACCGTGGTGGGCGATCCACGCACCGCCGATCGTCAGGAAGCTGACCAGGTAGGCGAGATAGGACGGCCAGGCGTGAAAGAACTGCTCCGTAGGAGAGCCCGGCGGGCGGACGGCAATATCGATCACCAGCAAGGTGATGGCAAACCCCATCACGCCATCGCTGAAAGCCTCCATCTTCCCCTTGCCGACTGTGGCAACCGTCTCTGGTGGGCTGTCGTCGTCGGCCACATTGCTCCCTTAGGGCGGCCCAGGAGTGACGCTACCAGGGGGGAAATGGGACCATCGGCCCTAGTCCCGGCCCGGGAACCGGACAACGATGGCCTGAAATCCAAATGGTGACTGAGGGTCGGTTGCAGTCAACAGAAGGAGAAGAGATGAAAGGCAACTACGTCGTGTGGGGCTTGGTGATTGTCGGATTGTCTCTTGCCGGATGCTCCAGCTCCTCATCGAGCAATACGACGACCACCACTTCGACTACCGGCGTCGCCAAAGGAATAGTCGGGACGGCGAAGTGGGCCAGCACGAACGGGGCGGTTCTAACGATGTTGGGCAGCGACATTGGCTCAGTTGCGAGCGCCTTGCCAGCAGCGGTGTCCTCTCACACTCTGACTACGGTCAGCGGCGCCTGCCAGAAGCTCACCTCAGATATCTCCCAGGCGAAAGCGACAGCCCCGATTCCAAACTCGACGGTGCAGAAGACATGGTCGTCATTGCTCACAGAACTGACCAAGGCGGCCCGAGACTGCAGCAACGGCGTGAACCAGAACAGCACAGATCTACTCGACCAAGCGTCCACCGGTGTCATGGGCGCCAACAGCACCCTGAACTCTCTCAAGCAAGCACTCGGGCTCTAGACCAGGAGGTTCCATGTCCAACATTGATGGCGTCGATTCGGCGGAAAGCATCAGGGCTGTCGGACGCAAGTGGTGGCTACTCACAGTATTTGGCGTGATCACGATCGCTTTTGGGGCCGTGTTGACGTTCAAACCAGGCAAGTCGGTCCACACGATTGCTGTGATCTTTGCAATCTGGCTGTTGATCGTGGGCGCCGTTCGGCTGATCCAGGCCATCGGTGCAACAGGGGAGCGGCTGGGATATCTGGCTGTGGGTTTGCTCGCGATCGTTATCGCCATCATCTTGCTACATCACACCACGACGACCGTCGCAGTCGTCGGATTCGTTGTCGGCATCTTCTGGACGATCGGTGGCGTCGCGGAGCTGCATCAGGGTTTCAGCGCCAACGATGGCAAGGTGAGTTGGCCAATCGTGATCCTGGGCCTGATTGCGACGGCCGTCGGCATACTGTGCCTCGTCTACCCATCACTGTCGCTGTCGATCATTTGCGTGATCATCGGGCTGGGCATGATTGTGTACGGCATCGCCGAGGTAGTTGCGAGCCTTGAGGTTCGCCAATGGAAAGAGTCTTGAACACTCACAATCCAGGCTGGAATAGGCCGCGTCCACTTTGTGCGTGTTCCTTTAAACAACGGTCCGGTGGGTGCCTCCTATCACCTGTGTCCTCAGCCGGTTAAACGCAACACCTGCCTGATCGGCGAACGTTGAGTTCGTCGATCGGGAGATGTGGAGATGTGGAAGCGGTTCTCCGAGGAAGACCGGAAGGCGATCTGGGACATGCGGGAAGCGGGTGTGTTCCCGTCAAACGGATCGCCAAGCATCTGGACAGGCAGAACGTCTCACTCAGGAAGTTCATCGCCGACCACGGCGGCAAACGGCCTACGCCGCGGCCACGATCGGAGCTCCGCCTGTCCCTTGAGGAGCGGGAGGAGATCTCCTGGAGCCCGGCCGCTGGCCTTTCGATCAGGGCGATCGCCGAGGGACTTCACCGAGCGCCCTCGACGGTCTGTCGTGAGGTGAACGCCAACGGAGACCGGACTAAGTGCCGGGCCCTCCAGGCCGACCGTGGTGCTGATCGGCGGGCCCTCCGACCGAAGCGGGCCAAGCTCTCCCGGTGCCGTCGACTACGCAAGACCGTCGAACGGAAGCTCGAGGCCCGGTGGTCACCGGAGCAGATCTCGGCGTGGTTGGCTGAGACGTACGTCGATGACCCGGAGATGCAGGTGTCCCACAAGACGATCTACCAGTCGCTCTTCGTTCGGAGCCGTGGACAAGCGCGCTCGTTCCCTCCTTGTCCTACGGTTTCGGCATGGACACACCTGGCGATGCGGTTAGGGGGGAGAAGCGTTGGCCGATGGCTGTCACGCTGATCGTTGCCATGGCATTGCCTTTCCTGCTTCCTCCGACATACGCCTTCGTTCCAAGATGGATCATCCCGGCGATGGAAGCGGTACTGCTGGTGGCGCTCATAGTCGCCGATCCAGGTCGGATCGACCGTCGGTCGACCTTTGTTCGGACGCTCTCGCTTGGGCTGGTGGTCATCCTGGCCACTGGGGCTGCCGGGGCTACCGTTCGCCTTGTCATCGATCTCGTGAGGGGCGGAGCGGAGACGAACTCACCGGGTGGGCTCCTCAGGATCGGTGGCGTGGTGTGGATCTATACCTTGATCACCTTTGCATTTCTTTACTGGGAGCTTGACGGAGGGGGTCCGGAGGTCCGAGCACGGTCGGCACCGGAGTTTCCGGACTTGGCGTTTCCCGAACATCTCAACCCTCGTGTCACCCGTCCCGGATGGCGCCCAGAGTTCTTCGACTATCTGTACCTTGGCTTCACGGACTCGACCGCTTTCAGTCCCACTGATGTAATGCCGCTTGCCCGTTGGGCCAAACTGGCCATGGCTCTCCAGGCAATGGCGTCACTGGTCATTTTGGGATTGGTGATTGCGCGGGCAGTCAATATCCTCAAGTAGGTCGCAAGATCCCGCCGTCTTCGCCCGCCAATGAGTGGGACGTCAGCGCACCCTCTCGGGCAGTACCGCCCCGATAATCCAGAAGAGTGGGATGAAGATCCCAACGATGAACATCACCCAGTGGCCCTTCCTGATCGAGATGATGCCGAGGGTGACCAGCAGAACCAAATAGATGGCACCGAGGATGAAGGCCATGTGTTCTCCTTGGGACGGGCAACGAACGCCAGATCCGCTTTTTGGGCATGACCTACCCAGAGGTCGGCTCCAACCCAACCGGAGCAGAGGTGACTTAGCCGAGAATTTTGGCCTTCTGAGCCTCGAACTCCGCTTCGGTCAGGGCCCCCGAGTCCTTCAGCGCAGCCAGCTGGGTGAGCTGTTCGACGGGGTTCGGTGCGGCAGCGGGAGCTGGAGTGGGGGCATATTGCGGAGCTACCTCAGCCGCTGGAGCCTGTTCCTGCGCTGCCGCAGCCTGCTTGTTGGCCATATGACCACCAACAACTGCGGCAGTTCCCGCTACGGCGGTCGTGCGAACAGCCATCCTGGCAATTGGCCTTCTTCTCATCATGACGATTCTCCTTGTTCAGTCATTCTGCTGCGGGCAGGTTTTCGATATGCGGAACGATGAGCTCATCAGGAATTCGAGCCCCTTGCACCACAACCCCGCCGGAGTTGCGGATTGCGTCGGCAAAAGGTGCTGCCCAGAGGTCCTCCCATATCAACAGACCTGCTGAAGAGTTCGGCTCGAGCCCGGCTGCCGCATGTTTTATGTCGGCTTGGCTGATGAGGCCCCCCGTCTCACCTTCGAGGTCGTCCAATCCGGCGAGATCCATCTCATCAACCTCGAATGCCAACACCTCACCGTCGGCATCCTTCCCGATGAACACCATGTCCCAAATTCGCACCATTCCCTTGTCCACTAGTGCACCGAGTTCCGGCAGGATCTCCCCGTTGAACTTGTTTCCCGGGAATCCAACGACGATGTACTCGATCGGTCCAAGACCCATAACGTCCTCCTCGGCCAGTCAGCAGTTCCTCGCAATGCGTCGCTACGGTTGCGCCGCGATGAGGACCTCATCCCGACGACGAGGCTCCCTAGAGGCAATGTAGTGGGACTTTGTCGGGGCAACCAGGGCCATAGGTCCCTCTTCGAGTGCTTGAACGCGGGACGAGCTTGATCGGTGGCGCCGAGGGAGACCCTGTAACTAGGTGCCACCTCGCCCCAGGTCGGCGGGCCGGTGTGAACTTCGGCCCTAGACCTCTGGCAAGTCAGCTAGATGTAGTGCCCAACCAGGTTGCTGACACGGCCGATGGGTGGACCCCCGATGGCGGTGTGATGACGGTGATGGTTGTAGATGTGGAGCCAGTGGACAAGCCGGCGATTGCGCTGACCTTCTGAGGTCCAGGTCTGGAGGTAGGCCCATTCGGCCAGGAGGGTGCGATTGAAACGCTCTGCCTTGCCGTTGGTCTGAGGTCGATAGGGCCGGGTGAAGCTGTGGCGGGCGCTGCCGAGCGCGGCTGAGAAGGCGTGCGATCGATAGCAGGCGCCGTTGTCGGTGAGTACACGTTCCACCCAGAATCCGTGCTCGGCGAAGAACTGCTCGGCTCGCTGCCAGAACCCGGCCGCGGTGGGCCCCTGCTCGTCGCCGAGGACCTCGGAGTACGCCAGTCGCGAATAGCCATCGATGGCGGTGTGGACGTAGGCGTAACCGACCCGTGTCACCCTTGACCGGTTCGCCCGTCCACGGCCGTGGGCTCGCCATCCTCCACCACGCGGGATCCGGCCGAGCTTCTTGATGTCCACGTGGACGAGCTCTCCGGGCCGGCTCATCTCGATCCGGCGAACCGGCAGGCGGGTGGCCCGGTCCAGGTGATCAAGGCGGTTGAGCCCCTGGCGGACCAAAACTCGGTGCACCGTCGAGGCCGGGACCCGCACGATGCCAGCGATCCGCGCCGGTCCGAGGCCTCGCTTCTGTCGCAGACCGGCGATGCGGCGCTCGACGGACGGCCTCGTCTGGCAGGGCGACCGGTAAGGGCGACTCGAGCGGTCACACAGCCCTGCCTGACCATCCTCCTCGTAACGGTGCCACCAGACATAGGCCCGATCCCGAGAGATGCCCATGGCAGCAGCGGCGTGAGCCACGGGCCAGCCGGACTCGATTCGCTGACAGAGGAGCAGTCGACCAGCTGGGGTGAGACGAGCGTTACGGTGCATTGGAGCCTCCGTTCGGAGAGTGCGTTTGCTTGGCAGCTACACACTCACCCCGGGGGCTTCACCTATGGGTGGACCCTGTCAGCAAGGTCTGTGGGCACTACAGCTAGAGAATGTCAAAAGGGGCAAGATGACATCGCGGTGACACTGGTCCGGCGATTGGTGTTAACTCGTCTTGCCGCATCGAATCGAGAACAGGAGAGATGTATGACCGTCCCTGTCGTCGCCAACGCACCGACTCCAGCAAACACGCAGCAGGTAGCCGAAGAGGCATTCGGTACTCGCTACTTGATCAAGTTCTCGGAGGACACGCTCCGCCACCGACCGCTGTGGATCCGGCTCATCATCGAGTTCGTCGGCACGTTCATTCTGGTCACCGTGGCCGCAGGGTCTGGTGTCATCAACCACTACGTGGGGGGCGGGACGATCAGCCGCACGGCCGCGGTGATCGCCCCGGGCGCGGTGGTCATGGCCATGATTTATGCCCTTGGTCCCTTGTCCGGCCTCCACATCAACCCGGCCGTCACGTTGGCTTTCGCCGGGCGTCGGGTGTTCAAGATGGCTTGGGTGGTTCCTTATGTCGCGGTCCAGCTGGCTGGCGCGGTGACTGCCGCCCTCTTCCTCCAAGGTATGTACACCCACGTGTCTGCCGGAGGGAACTATCCCATCGCCAAGCCGGGCGGTGAGTGGCGATCCCTGGTCATGGAGATTGTGCTGACGGCCATCTTGGTCACCGTGATCCTGCATACCGCCACCGGCTACCGAAGCATCGGGCACAATGCCGCGCTGGCCGTCGGATCGACGGTCGCCCTCCTCGGGCTGTTCGCCAGTCCGATCAGCGGCGCTTCAATGAACCCGGCACGCACGCTCGGTCCGGACATCGTCAGCGTCGACTTCACGGGCTGGTGGATCTACATCGTGGGGCCTCTCGCCGGGGCAGCAATCGCATTGGCACTGATAAGCCTGGTCCGGGGTCTCCCCGACCAGGAAGAGCGCGAAGCAGCAGAGGGCGGGGCACTCCCGCTCGAACGCTAGAGGAGGAATCATGCCGAAGGAGCAGACGGCCGTTCAGGAGCGGATCCCCGGGGACGTTCAGCACCCCTCGCCGGCGCAGCGGGCTAAACGCGGCAAGGAGGCTCGCACCACGACCCCGCGCTCATCCCAGGCGGAGTTCAACCCAGCTTCGGACCGCCCGGATCCGGTGAGCCTCCTGGAACGGCAAGCGACGACCCGGGTACCAGAGCTGGTCCCGATCCGTTACGGGCGGATGCTCGTTTCGCCGTTCACGTTCTTCCGAGGCGCGGCGCTCATCATGGCCTCGGATCTGGCGACGACTCCCAGCTCGGGGCTCAGAGTTCAGGTCTGCGGCGACGCCCATCTGAGCAACTTCGGCCTCTTCGCCTCCCCGGAACGGGCTCTGATGTTCGACGTCAACGATTTCGACGAGACCCTGCCGGGTCCTTGGGAGTGGGATCTCAAGAGACTGGCGGCAAGCGTGGTGATCGCCGCTCGGAACCGCGAGTTCACCGAGACAGAAGCCCGCACCGCGGCGCTTGAGGTCGGTGCCAGCTATCGACAGGAAATGAACCGGCTGGCCGGGATGTCCACGTTAGACGTCTGGTACTCGCACATCGACGTCGCCCAACTGCTGGCTGACCTCCAAGCGGCAGCGGGGACCGCCGGGTCCAAGTCGGACAAACGCATGGCCAAGGTCGCCCGCGAGGTCACGACCAAAGCCCGCACCCGGGACAGCCTCCAGGCTCTGGACAAGCTGACAAAGGTGATCGACGGCCAACGCCGCATCATCAGCGATCCGCCGTTGATCGTTCCGATCGAGGAGCTCTTCCCCCAGCTTGAGAGCGATTCACTTCTCGACCAGCTCCATGAACTCCTGCGCGGCTACCGCAAGAGCCTTCAGACCGACCGGCGGCACTTGCTCGAGGAGTTCCAGCTCCTCCAAATCGCCCGCAAGGTCGTAGGTGTGGGCAGTGTCGGAACAAGAGCCTGGATCCTGTTGCTCGTGGGACGCGACCAGGACGACCCTCTCTTCCTCCAGGCTAAAGAGGCAGAAGCCTCGGTCGTGGAGGCGTTCGTCGGCAAGAGCGGCTACGCCACCCACGGCGAGCGGGTGGTGGCGGGACAGCATCTCATGCAGGCGGCCAGCGACATCTTCCTCGGCTACCAGCAGGTCACGGGGCCCGACGGGGTGACCCGGGACTACTACCTACGCCAGCTCCGTGATTGGAAGGGCTCCTTCGAGGTCGAGGAAACGATCCCCCCGGGTCTCACCAAGTACGTCGGGGTGTGTGCCCAGGCTCTCGCCCGGGCCCACGGCCGGTCTGGCGACCGGATTGCCATCGCCAACTACCTGGGCAACGGACCCAGCTTTGACAAGGCCCTTGCCGAGTTTGCCGAGACGTATGCCGACCAGAACGAGCGTGACTACGAGGCTCTCAAGCAGGCGGCGGCGAACGGACGGATCGCGGTCGAGTCGGGCTTGTAACTCGACGATGCCCGATATCCGCTCGGCGGGACGGACAAGCCGACACCGCTCTCCAACGGCCGGGCTGGGATCAGTGAGCGCCGCTGAGCTGGAATCTGTTGGCCCGACTCGAGCCACAGTCGCGCTGACGGGATGGGGGACCAGTGGTCCTTGACCTCATTTTCATCGGCCTGGCGATCACGCTTGAGCCAATCCCGCTGACAGCCTTCATCTTGGTGCTCGCGTCCAAGGGAGGGGTGCGCAAGGGCGCGGGCTTCATCTTCGGTTGGTTGCTGTCATTGGCCATCGTTGTCGCTCTCACACTCGTTGCCACTGGCAACAAACCACCCAAACCGAGCACGACACCGTCGCTGGCAGCTCTCGCCGTCAAGATCCTGATCGGAGTCGTGCTGGTCCTTTTCGCTGTTCGGCAGTGGCGAAGGACAGGTAAGCCGAAGAAGCCGAAGAAGACTCCAAAGTGGCAGACGGGCATCGACAACATGTCACCGTGGTTTGCCATCGGATTGGCCCTGCTCGTCCAACCCTGGGGCCTGGTCGCGGCCGGCGTCGCCGTCATTACCGAAGCGAAGCTGTCCTCATGGGAGAGCTACATTGCCCTGTTCGCCTTCTGCGTTATCGCAGCGATTACCTACTTGGCGTTGGAGATCTATGCGGGCTTCCGGCCCGATAGAACGCAAGCGTTTTTGAAAGAGACACGGGAGTGGATCGACGCCCATACCGATCAGGTCATCATCGTGGTGTCACTGGCACTCGGATTATGGCTGGTCGGCAAGGGTCTCTACCAGGTCATGGCATAGGCGAATGACCGCTCGCTCCGGACCACCTGATTCCTGGCGGCGTCGGTTGTGGGGACCCCGGCCGTATTGATCAATGGCAACTTGCCATCACCTGGCTCGTGGTCGCGGAGGAAGGTTCCTCTTCAATCGGTACCCCGACCAAGCCGAACCAGGAGCTGACCAGCGCATGTACAGGCCTGCCAGGTGCCGACCATCAAGAAGCACCTTCGTGGGTAGGCCGGCTCCCCACTACGTCTTGGCCTTCCTCGACCCGCCGGCCGCCCAGCCTCTGCCCGGATCGGGCGGCTCCCGCGCCCTGCTGCTTGCCGCCGCGCAGGGACAAGCAACCAGGGGCGAAACAAGGCGCGGCGGGCCGGGCGGTCCCGCTGCCACATGGTTCCGCCACTCCTACAAGCCGAACGCCCGGAAGTAGCCGTCCTCGTTCCCGATGATGAGCTGGGAACCGGAGATGGTCGGCGGGGGCCAGAAGAAGTGGTTCTGCCCCTGACCATTGCCTGTATCGGCACCAGTGGGTTCGTGGTAGGAGAAGAGAGAGGCGCCGTTGCTACTCGACAGGACTTGAACGAACGGTCCTGCGCCCACGGCCACCAGGCCCGGGACCTCAGTGACCGCACCTTGGACGACCCCTCCCACAGGAACCTGCCAGATGGGTAGTCCTGTCGCGGCATCGAGGGCTGCGACGGTACCGATGCACGACGACCCATTGACCGCGATCCCGGCAACGATGACGGGGCTGTTCGTGCCGGCCCACGCCGAGGTGGAGATGGTGTTTCGGTCCACACAGGGGTCGTTCAGGGCCGTGGCCTGGGCCGTGGCCGCGTCTTCGGCAGTAAAGATCCACACGGGACCAGCGGCGAGGTTGGTCCGGTCGAGGGCGTAGTAGACACCGTTCTTGTTGACTTCCCCGACGAGTTTGCGATTTACGCCTTCGATGGTGGCGCTGAAGAGCATCGGGCTGCCCCCGAAGTCCGAGTCAGAAACCTGCTGGGCCAGAGGGACTTGCCAGACCGACTTTTCGGCCAGCGTGGAGGCGTCCAGCTTGAGAACGGCATCTGCGTCCGGCAATGTGCAGGTTTCGTCCGCGTTGGATCGCTTATTGGCGTTGCTGGTCGACACGTAGATCGAGTTGTCGCTGGGGTCAATCGACGCCGACGACCAGACACCGGGTCCAACGCAGTTCGCCTGCTGTGCAAGATGACTCATCGCCTGAACGGCCCCGGTGCTGGCATTCACCCGGTAAAAGGTGCCGTTGACGACCGGGCAGTCATTCCACGACGCCACGCCCTCGTAGATGCTGCCGTTGTAGAGGGCCGGCGACGACCATAAGACGTGGAGTGGTGGTTCGCCCAGCTGCGTCTGCCAAATCACCGCACCGGTCGAGGCATCGAGGGCGTACAAACTCCCGTTTCCCCCGCCAATCCATAGGGCTTTCTTGCCGCCGATCTCGCCGACGGTGGCCGAGCTCACGACTCCAATAGGCCCGAGTTGCTTGAAGGGGCAGGCCGACGGTCTCGGGGCGATACCGATCGACGTCGCCCAGAGACTCTTGCCAGCCGTTGTGGTCGCGTGCTCGATGCCATTCCAGTCACCCCAGTAGGCGACTCCGTCGCTGATGACCGCCTGGGCCGAAATGGCAGCGGTCTCTTTGACACTCCACTGTTGGGTCAGGCCGGCGGCATTGGCCGTCGTGATACTTGTGCCGGTCGAGTACCCAGTTCGAGCATTGTCGGCTTGATAGGTGGCCTGTGGACCAGAGACTGATGGACTCGACGAGCTGCAGGCCGCCAAAGCGACTGTGACGAAAAAGAGGGTGCCAACGATCGCAAGAGTGGTTACCGAGGCGCCTCTTCGGTGCGGCGCCGCCGACCGACCACGGGCTAGGTGTGGCTTCATCGGAGTATTAGGTAACCCTAAAGAACCGCCATTGTCAATCGGACGGCCGGTATGGCCTGAGCGCACGAGGGCGACGGATGGAGCGCCAGGGCGAAGGCGGCCGACCTCGGCGATCGGGAGTGAACGGCTCAGAGATCCTCATAGATGGCCCCCACCATCTGTGCTTGCTGAGCGGTGACGGACAGCACCTCCGAAGGCGAAGCGAGCGGCACGTTTGTCCTGGTATCGACGGGCTCGCGTACGGGGCGTCCGGGCCGAGGTGACAGAGGACGTTCTTGGCTCGCGGGTTCTCGTCGGGACAAGAATCAGGGGCAACGATGCGGCCGATGAGGCTGGCGGGGAGGTGGACCGCGGGCAGGTGTTCACGGTCGCTGCCGGGGAGATCGTGGAGATCGTCGGCTACGAGTCCAGGACGGAGGCTTGGGCCTCCACCCGGTAGTTCCTCTGAGAGATGTGACCCCGAACGCCACTATGGGGTGTTGATCTGACTGTCTTGATCAGCAGCAGCTTGGGACCGCGATCACGTCCGTCACTACTGCGCCGTGAGATATCGCCTCACCCATCCTCGGACAACCTGATCAGTGCGGCATACTCCATGCGCCATCAACTGTGCACCTTGCTGCGCGTGCGCAGTGAAGGGAGGAATCGAACCTCCCGGTGACTGCCCTGGCGCCGCCGTGCGCCCTATTGAAGGCGTACACTGCTTCGCCATTCGTCTCTTTGACCGGCCCAGACCCAGATCGTGCGGACCAGATCCTCCCCGCGCCCTAGTCATGTGGTGGGAGTCGTGGTGGCAGGAAAGCCGTTGCCGGCGAGGTCCGATCCGATGACGACGACGACATCAAGACCAGTGGTGCTCGCCACCGGTACGCTCGAACTCAGCGATTGGACCGCCGTCATTGGCACCCCGAGCTCGGAAGCAACAAGCATCGCCGCCTGCTGCTGGAACGGGGCGAAGTAGACAGTCGTCGTCGATGCCGCCGACGTTGTGTTCTTCGGAACCGAGACACTCCAGCCTTGTTGCTGGAGCTGCTGGGAGAAGTGGCTGGCGGCGTTGGGCTCCTGTGTACCGTTTGCGACAAGAACCTTCACACTGGAATGTGGCACCGTCGACGTGGTGGTCGATGGCGGCCGGGTCGAACTGTCACGTGTAGTTGAAGTCGAAGTGACTTTGAAGTGAGGACCGACCAATGATCCAACAAATCCCGCAAGGGCGAGTGCTACCAGGCAACCGATTGCGAGTCCTATGCGTCTCCCCCAAGAGGACCGCTGATGCGAGTGGAGAGGACGCACGAGACAGATCATAGATTGCACGACTGAGAAACACGATTGAATTCGTAGGAGACCATGGTCGTTGTCCCACTCGATGGATGTCCCCATCAGTGGCGAGCAGCTGGCGGCACCCATCCGGGTGTTGCTACTCAGTGCCAAGCACTCGGCAACTATTCGACCAACGCATAGAACTGGCCAGTCGCCGGCGGCACAAACGCTGCGCAGCGGTGGGCTCCAACCGAACCCGGACGCGGGGACGGAGGGGGCGAGGGGCCGGAGGCGGTTTCGGGACGAGCTTTAGTTCATGTAGCGGCGTGAAGGTTGGTGTGATCAGCCGTTTATGGCGAGGCTGTTGTGGGCCCTTCAGTTCCCGTCCACATCTGTATGAAGAGCCAGATAGAGGCTGCTACTGATGTCGGTGCTGGCCAGTCAGATTGATGGCACCATCCCCGACAAATTACTTCCCATAGGACCTGCCGGCGGCTACCGTTAGTTGCGAGCTCGAGGCGGGAGGCGCCAATGGAACCAACGAACTCCACCTATCCGGCGACACTCACCTTCGATCCCCCTGCAAAGGTCGCCAACTGGCGACCGGTCGCCAACTGGTTCCTCGCCATTCCGCATTTCGTAATCCTGTACGGCTTGCGGATACTCGCTGAGGTTGTGGGCATCATCTCTTGGTTTGTCATCCTTTTCACCGGAGAACTGCCCGAGAGCTTCGCCAACATCCAGGCCATGTACTTGCGATATGAGATCCGCGCTTACACGTACGCGCTGTTCATGCGGGAGGAGTACCCGCCGTTCGCGTTTACGTTGACGCCGACCGACAGCGGGGAAGAGCCCCGATTGCGTGTCGATTTCCGGCCCCAACTCACTGACCGCGACCGCCTAAGTGTCGGGTTCCGGATCATCCTCGTTATTCCACAGCTGCTCGTCCTTTTCGCACTGGAAATCGTCGCCACGGTTGTAGCCGTGGTCGCGTTCTTCGTTGTCCTCTTCACCGGCGCTTGGCCCGAAGGAATGCGAACTCTCGTCCTCAACGTCACGCGTTGGTATCTACGTGTCCAGGCCTACTTCCTGCTACTCACCGATGAATATCCGCCGTTCGCTTTGGACCCACCAGCTATATAGTCAGGGGAATTCGGTCGTGTGGGCTGTAGCCAGTCAGGCTTGTGACTGGCGCTGGACGCAGCCGGGAAGCCCACTCGTCGATGTAACCGCTGAGAGTGATCTCTCGGTGCCTCTCAATGAAATTGACCAATCGGGGCATCCTTCGCGCGTTGCGATCATCCAGATTGACCACTTAGCCTGGTTGCATGAGGGGGGCTCTAGTAGTTGCAGACGCTGGAACGACCGAACTAGTCGAGACGACTTCCTGTTCGATCTGTCGTCTCTAACTGACATCCAGCAGTGTCACGGCGCATACCAACTCCGACCCCAACGCTCTTTGAGCTGTTGCCGGCGCTGGAGACCCGCAACTGCGGTACACAGGTTCGTGACCGGTTGCCCCAGCCCGTTCCGGAGCTGCCCACGCCGTTGCCCAGTTCGCCTCGTGGATCTGGCGTCGGGGTGCATTCGCCAAGGAAGTCAACCCGCAAAGTACGGCCCAGGACGACGATCGGTGTTGTTGCTCTGCTCCTCCTGGTAGTGATTCTGGCCACAACGTCGAACCTCAGGAACACGAGTAACGCAAGGCCGAGCGATCCACTCACAACGACCAGAACCGGGCATGTTCCAGCCGCAAAAACGGCTCCGGCCAGTGCAGGCCCTTCTTCCCCGGGCCTCAATCAGGTGGTCGGAGACGGGAATCTCTCCTTCGTGGTCAACGGCGTGCAATGTGGCGTGACGACGATCGGAACGGATCCACTCGTGCAGACGGCACCTGCCGGGAGACAATGGTGCCTGGTTTCAATGACGGTGAGCAACGACAGCCGGGGTTTGCAAGACTTCTTCTCGACGTACCAGACGGCCAGCGATGCCGCCGGCCGGACATTCCAGGCCGACACATCGGCCTTCTTCTCGATGCCGGATCAAGGCGAGGCGGAAGATGCTCAGATCAACCCCGGGGCCCTCATCACGGTCACGGTCCCATTCAGCCTCCCGACCTCCGACTCGATCAAGCGCGTCGAGCTCTCTCAATCGGCCTCGGGTAGCGGGGTCATTGTCAGCGTCCCCTGAGAGGTCGTCTGCCATGCTCCCCCTGTATCAGCAGTTGGCAGCCCACGATGCAATGGGGAGCTCCGACGGCCGTCCACCCAATGAGCCAAGTTGACCAAAGAAGAAGTGCGGCGGGTACGACCGTCGCCTCCGGCGTATGCGTCCTCCAGACGCTGCCCCAAATCGACGCAGCAACAACTGGGTGAGATCCAACGCTCCTCCGCACGCCCACCGTGTTCGCGCACAATGTCGTTGCGGTTGACCACCACCGTCGAGAGGACCCTCAACCGGGGGTGGGGTCCGAAGATCGTGAGCTAGGCCGTCCGTTGAGAATGCAGCCTTGCGTTGGCAGCCGTCCGGCCGAGATAGCCGGTCACATCGTTGGCCGAAGTTGGCTCTCCGAAGTAGTAACCCTGTATGACGTAGCAACCTATCTGTGAGAGAACCTCGACCTGGGCCAAGGTTTCCGCCCCTTCGGCAATTACATCCAGGTCTAGTGCCTCGGCGATGCCGATGATCGATCGGACGAGGGCTACCGCCTGGCGATCATCGCCGATGGGCTCGATGAAGCTTCGGTCGATCTTCAAGATGTCGATCGGGAAGTCGCGTAGGTAGGCCAGCGACGAATACCCGGTGCCAAAGTCGTCGATGGCAATTCGTATCCCGAGTTGTTTGAGCTCGTCGAGCTGGTGCAATACAAATGGTGAATCAACCAGCAAGAGGCGTTCTGTGATCTCCAGGACCAATGCATCTCCTGGAAGGTCTGCCGCCGACAAGGCCTCCTTGACCTCGGCAACCAGGTCACTATCGAACAGCTGACGCGCCGAGAGATTGATCGCCATCGTCATCCGCCTGGCGGGGTCAAGTGGCTGCCAGTCTCGAGCCTGTCTGCAGGCCACCGTCAGGATCCAGTTGCCGAGGGGGACGATCAGGCCCATCTCTTCGCAGACCCCGATGAACTCGCCGGCCGCAAGCAGTCCACGTTCCGGATGGCGCCAGCGGATGAGCGCCTCGAACCCGACGATTGTGCCTGTCTCTGCATGGACGACCGGCTGGTAGTGGACCTCGAACTGTCCTTCCTCGAAGGCGCGTCGAAGCTCCGACTCGAGAACCATTCGGGCCGCTATCCGCTCCTGCATGTCCGCCTCGAAGACCGAGAGGCGGCTCTTTCCAGCCGATTTTGCTTCGTAGACGGCAACATCTGCATCGCGCAGAGCGTCCTGAGCCGTGGAGCAGGCGTTCAGGTCAACCACTCCGATGCTGGCCGTTACTCTGACATGACCTCTGGTCAGCTCAATTGGCCGCGCCACCTCTCGAAGAAGGCGCTCGCCGACCCGGATGGCATCAGGCAGTGCACAACCCTTCAAGTAGACAACAAACTCGTCGCCGCCCAACCGGGCCACCAGGTCTTCTGCTCCGGTGCAAGCCCGGATGCGATCCGCCGCCACGATCAGTAACTCGTCGCCAACCACGTGACCAAATGCATCATTGATGGCCTTGAAGCCGTCGAGGTCGAGGAGGAGTAGGGATGAGCCCCGTTCGTCTGGGTTGGCCAGGGAATGGTCGATGCGATCCGACATCAGGAGGCGGCTGGCCAGCCCGGTAAGGACGTCGGTGTTCGCCTGTGCGATCAGGGCCCGGGTCTGAGCCCTGCCCTTGACCGAGCGAGCGGCCAGAACCTCTCCGATCAACAACCAGATCCCCAGGGCAATGGGCAGACGTATCCAGATATGCGCAGTGAGACCCTGCTGGCTGTAGACCCAACTTGGAGCGACGAGACACGCAAATGCCACGGACGTCCACCGCGGTTGAGTCAGTCCGATGTAGATGAAGGCCAACGTCAGGAACCCGGTGTAGTTGACGGCGACGCCCTCGGTGCTTGCCGTCAGGGCAAGCTGCGTCGCCAAGACGAGAAGTGGGAAGACCATCAGGAACCGGGTCGGAAGTTGTTGCCATGGCAGCAGCACCAGCACGATGTCGGCAAGCACTGCTCCCACGAAGACATCGACAATTGCACTGATCGTGGCCTGGGGCGCATGCAGAGCCCAGGCGCTGCCTATGACCACAAGTGCGAAGAGCCCCACCATGCCGGCTCCTAGCCAGACATCTTGCTGGGACGGTGATTGCTGCCGGCCAGCCTGGAGGGAAGTGGATCTCATGCCTCTTTTTCGGCACGTGGACCAGATTCCTCAATCACTGACGTTGTTCGCCGCTCGAGCCGTCCCGCCCGATCCAGCTACCTCGTCTTTTGGCAGTGACCGCCGATGCGGGGGAGGACTTCGACGCGCACGGTCATCGAGGGCCCAGTGGCCGTTCGCGAGCCTCTCTGCGCCTCGAATCGATGAGCGGTGCAACGTCCGAGAACTGGCGCGAGGGTCCCGTCACCGGCCGGCGCCCGTCGATTCGAGACGGACGTGGGTACGATGCGATCTTCCAAGATGGGAGTTCGCCGTCGGAGCCTCGGTCGTCTGGTGTCGGATTAGAGTTGTACCAAACTTGTCCAGTGCGCCGCACCGTGGCCCGACATCGGCAGCCCTGAGGTGCGTTGGCCGAGCAGTTGCCCACACCGCCGACAAGTCGGGAGAGGACCAGTGGCCGAAGCTCACAGGAAGGATCCCGAAAGGATCGCCAAGCTCACTGCCGACCAATACAGAGTGACGCAAGAGAATGCCACTGAACCGGCGTTCGACAACGCCTTCTGGGACAACGAAGAGGCAGGTATTTATGTCGATGTCGTGTCAGGTGAGCCGTTGTTCGCTTCGACCACGAAGTTCGACAGCGGTTGCGGCTGGCCCAGCTTTACCATTCCCATCGAACCCGACAATGTCGTCGAGAGACCCGATTCGAGCCACGGCATGACCAGGGTGGAAGTCCGATCGACCCACGGTAACAGCCACCTCGGACATGTCTTCGACGACGGTCCAGCCGATCGTGGCGGGTTGCGGTATTGCATAAACTCCGCTGCCCTCAGGTTCATTCCGGTGAAAGAGCTCCAACGTGAGGGATACGGTGAGTACCGCAAGCTCTTCGAATCCGTCAAGGCAGAGAGGGAGGAATGAGGTGACCGAGAATTCTGAGAAGGCGATTCTGGCTGGAGGCTGCTTCTGGGGCGTGCAAGACCTCATCCGTCGGCAGCCGGGAGTGATCTCTACAAGAGTTGGCTACGCCGGTGGTGATGTTCCCAACGCCACCTATCAAAACCATGGCAACCATGCTGAGGCAGTCGAAATCACATTCGATCCGAAGCGAATCACGTTCCGGGACCTGCTTGAGTTCTTCTTCCAGATTCACGATCCAACCACGATGGATCGCCAAGGGAACGACATCGGATCGAGTTACCGTTCGGTGATCTTGTACACCAGTGACGAACAGAAGCGGACCGCGGTGGACACGATTGCCGACGTCGAGGCCTCGGGGCTCTGGCCTGGCAAAGTCGTTACGGAGGTCTCGCCCGCAGGGCCATTTTGGGAGGCGGAACCCGAACACCAGGACTATCTCGAGAAGTTTCCGGATGGCTACACCTGCCATTTCGTGCGACCGGGCTGGAAGCTCCCGCATCGCACCAAAGAGGTCATCCAGTAGCGTCGGACTGTCATGTGCCAATGGATCTCCCAGCAGGCGAAGCGGGGGAGGATGAGACATGGATCCCGCTAGGGCGAGACAGCTACTCGAGTTGGAGCGACAACGGACGCAGCAGCGACTCAGCGAACTGCTAAGTCAGGGGCAAGCCGATAGAAGCGCGGCGAACGAACCTGGAGACATGTTCGATTCCGCCCAACCCCTGATCCAGCAGGGAACTGACGATTCTGTGGTCGCGGAGCTGCAGCGCCACTTGGATGCGATCAACCGAGCTGAGCGCCGCCTCGATCTCGGAACGTATGGCTATTCCCTGCGGTCTGGGCTGCCGATTCCGGATGATCGCCTAGAGAGTGACCCCACAGCGGAGCTGACCGTGGACGAGGCTGCGGACCGGCCAGAACCTCTGTAGCCGCAGCAAATGAGCGCACCTCCAAGTTGATCATTCTGACCCCGAGCCACCGGGATTTAGGGGTGGCTGAATGCCGCTGCCGCTGCCGCTGCCCGAGTCTGTTACTAGCTAGGAGGACCCGCCAGAGCACACACCACCCAGGCTGGCCGACGAGGTCACCGAGTTCATCTGCGAGGCCAAGGCCATCAATCCGAAACAAACCGTTCTTGGTGTAGGACAGGCCGGCCAGCCGTCGCGACGCATCGGGCGTTGGCGAAAATTGTGGAGAACTGCGCCGTCCTCCCGGAGGCGTCGACATCGGTTGGGGCGACTGCGAAGCTCCCGCCCTTCGATCCGGTTCTGGGTAAAGCCCTTGAGCCCCGAGGGGGCTCGATGCCCACCAAGTCGGAGCGATTGGGGTCGACGTAGACCCGGATGTAGTGGGCCTGGAGGATGAGGTACCTCCTCGGAATCCACGAGGCCGCAGGTCCCAAAATATGAGGCTGGCCGACGAGGATCCCGTCTGCGAAGCTGTCAAATGGCGCAACGGCGGATCGGCGGTGCGCACCAAGTGGAAGGCAGGTCGAGACGGCGATGAACCTCAACCGCGTACATAGTTCCGGCTGGATCCGAAGAGCTGTGTGGCAAACCAACATCGGCAAGATCGGCGCAGCTGTGCTGGCCGCGGCGTCGGGGATGGTCCTGACTATTGGTCTGGCGAGTAGTGCGGGCGCGGTGACAACGTCCCCTTCCCACTGGGGCGCGTTCATCAGTGGCGGTATCCCTGATCAGGATACGCTGCTATCTCCGACGCAAATCTCGTTACCCGGAACGGTGGTACAGGTCGCATCGTCGAATGCGGCGAACTACGGACTGCTGTCCGACGGATCCGTCTATGCGTGGGGGATCGGTACCTCAGGTGAGTTGGGGAACGGCGGAACGAGCAGCTCCTTCACGGTTCCCGTCAAAGTGGCGTTCCCTGCTGGTGTCACCATCGCCAAACTGGCCAGTACCTCTCCCTATGACACGGCGCTGGCCATTGACAGCAAAGGGAATGCGTGGGGTTGGGGGTTGGACGGAGACGGACAACTCTGTCTCGGGAACAGCCTGAAGCACCTGACACCGGTCCAGACTCCGTTGACCAACGTGACCGCCTTGGCCGGTGCCGGCGATCACGCGTTATATGTGACGGCTGGCAATGCGATGGCCTGTGGCGATAACGCCAATGGCGATCTCGGAAATGGCAGCACAACACCCAGCACGGCACCGACGACTGTGACTGGCCTGCAGGCGGGTACCGTCGTTTCCGTCTATGCCTCTTGGCGCAACTCCGGAGCGCTCCTGACGAACGGTCAGTACGACTCGTGGGGCTACAACGGGCTCGGGAACGTGGGGAATGGTCAACTCGGAACCGATGCGCTCATGCCGCAGACGATCTTCCTGCAGGCCAAGGTCAACCTCGTCGCTCTCGGTGGCTCGGGATCGAACAACGGTCAGACGCTCGTGATGCTGTCAGACGGAACCCTCTGGTCGTGGGGATTCGACAAGTACGGTCAGCTCGGCGACCAGTCGACCAAGACCGAGGCCTCGCCAAAGCGATTCGTGGCACCGACGAACGTCACGTACGTGGCCCTGGCTACTGGTGGATCCTCCTCGTACGGAATAGATACCAGTGGCAACGTATGGGCGTGGGGCAACAACAACGTCGGGGAGGTCGGCAACGGAACGACCACCAATCAGAAGAAGCCGGTCGAAGTCCTATCGGGGGCTTCGCACGTCTCATCTACTGCAAAGGACGTAGTGGCCTTCTGAGGCGCAAGGTAGTGGGTCCGCTTTGCCGGGCATCACTGTGACTTGGGTTGCCAGGTGAGGGTGGATCGCGACCCGAGGCTGGCAACCCCCAGACCGCCACCACGGATAGCGGGAGCCGGGCCCATGACTTTCGACACGGCGGTTACATCGGGATGTGCGAATCGGTCCTAGCTGACGATGTCCTTGCGGTTGAACCACCACCATGCGACGACCAAGGGAATGACGACATATGGCACCTGGAGGATCGTGCCCCGGATCATCTCCGTCGTATCAGCGGGCTGAATGAACAAGGCATGCCAACGGTCGAGGTAGTGGGTGGGAAACACGAAGCTGACCCGATCCAATGCCGGGATGTTGTTGAGGATCTGGGAGACCACTCCGAGGCCGACGCCACCGGCCACCGCACCGAACGCGTTGTCGGTCATGGTCGACAACATGAACGCGAACGCAATGTAGGCCGCCTGGCTCCATGCCACGTAGAGGGTTGCGAGAGCCAGCCGCGCCAGAGCACTTCCCGGAGACACTGACACGAGGGCCGGGGTACTCACTGCGTGCCAGCCAAAGGCAAGGGTGCCCACTGCCAGTGCGACCACGGACACCAGGATCGTTGCAATGATCGCCAGCAGCGCGGCAACGACCAGTTTGGCGCCAAGAAGGCGATTGCGGGTGACGGGGCGGACGAGTAGATACCGGAGCGTCCCCCAGCTGGCCTCTCCCGAGACGGTCTCACCGGCGAACAGGGCGACCACGACAATCAGGAGGAAGGCGCTGACGGCGGTCAAGGCCGCGATGGTGAGGTTGATTCCCGAGGCGGTGGCCAGATCGAAGAACTCGTGATGAGGACCTTTGGGAGGGTTCGCCTTGAATGCCACTGTGAAGATGACTGGGATCGCCGCGAGGATCCCAAACCCGACATAGGTGCGGGTCCGTCGCAGCTGCTTGCGCATCTCGACAGCGATCACTTTGCGGCGTCCTCGACGAGACCGATGAATGCGTCCTCGAGCTGGTGGCGGGTGGTGATCGTCTCGACCCCGACACCGGCGTGGACCAACGCGGCCACCACGTGCTTGCGTTCGGCTCCATCGAGCTCGACGCACAGACCCCTTCCTTCGGGCGAGACGTCACGAACGCCACCCAGGTCACCCAGCACCACGTGAGCTCGCTGCACGTCGTCCACCTCCATGTAGACGGTCGCGGCTGCACCGACAAGCTCCGACACAGGGCCCATGGCGATGAGCCGCCCCTTGTTCATGACCGCCACGTGGTCGCAGATCTGTTCGACCTCGCTCAACAGGTGGCTTGAAACGAGCACCGTCGTACCGTCGGCTGCAACCTGACGAATGACGTTCCGGGTCTCACGCATTTGCTGCGGGTCGAGCCCGTTGGTCGGTTCGTCGAGCACGAGCAGATCGGGCGTCCCCAGCAGTGCCTGGGCCACCCCGAGCCTCTGTCGCATGCCCTGTGAGTACGTCTTGAACTTCCGATCGATTGCAGTGCCCAGGTCGGCTGTCTCGATTGCCCGGTCGAGGTTGGCCTCGGACAGCGCCTGACCCCCGGCCTTCCAGAACAACTCCAGGTTCTCACGACCCGAAAGATGCGGAACGAACCCAGCTGACTCCACCAGGACACCCACTCGAAACAGTACGGAAGCCCCGGGTTTGACCGGGTCTCCAAAGATTCGAACCCTTCCCGACGTAGGTCGAATCAATCCGACCAGCATCCGCATGGCCGTGGTCTTGCCGGCACCATTGGGACCGAGGAGTCCGAAGACGCTGCCGCTCGGCACGGTCAAGCTCAAGCGATCGACGGCCAGCACGTCGCCGCTGTAGCGCTTCGTCAAGTCCTCGATGACGATCGGGTCTGGCTTCACAACCTTCCCTCTCCTCGTTTGGCGTCCGGGGTGGTGCGATCGGCTTCAGAAGGATAACTGGCCTCTGTCGACCGAAACCGGACGGCCCGGCGCTCATCAGCCGCTGAGGACCACCCGAGCCGGCGCTCGGCGGCGCGGATCAGATGGCCGGTCATCGGCGAACCTCGATGTCCTAGCCTTGGGCGCCGGCGGCCACAGTTGCCAGCGCGGCGTTCGAGGACTCGAGATCGATCTGACTCGCCGAGATGCTCGGTGGCCGGCGGCAGCTCCCCCGGAGCCCCGCCCGACCGTGAGGAAGGGATGAGGGACTCAATATGACCTCAGGAGACGCAACATCACGACCGGACCAGCTTCGGCGTCACAGTCCGATGGATGAACCGACGGATGACCAGGCGCAGTGGGGCGTGGCGTCGATCAGCGAGCACCGCTGGCCCGCGACCGTGGCCGTGCTGGTCGCGATCGCTCTCCAGATCGTTCTTCCCAATACGGTCATCCGGGGGCTCGGTCCGAGGTGGCTGCTCCCCGCGCTCGAGGGGGCACTTGCCATCGCGCTCACCATTGCCACTCCCGGTCGAATTACCAGGGAGTCATCGATACTCCGGTCACTGTCCATCGTGCTGATCGCCGTGATCACCGTGGCCAATGTGGTGGCTCTGGGAGAGCTCGTGAACGCCCTGTTGAACCACACACGGGCGGGCGGACGCTCGCTCGTGTTCGCGTCCGTGCCCATCTGGCTGACGAACGTGATCGTGTTCGGTCTGTGGTACTGGGAGCTCGATCGGGGCGGCCCGGCAGCCCGGCTACTCACGAGGCATCGCCAACCGGACTTCCTCTTCCCACAGATGTCCAACCCGGGTGCGTCACCCAGGTGGACGCCGGACTTCCTCGACTATCTGTACACGTCCTTTACCAATGCGACCGCATTCAGCCCGACTGACACCATGCCGCTCACTCCCTGGGCCAAGCTGCTCATGATGGTCCAGTCCCTCGCCTCGCTGCTGACCGTCGCTCTGGTCATCTCGCGGGCAGTCAACATCCTGAGTTGAGGTATTCCCGGCGGTCGAGGTCGCAATCAAACAACACGAGGGATCAGCAGCTCGATTCGGGACCGCGACGAGGCGCCCAACAGGCCATCAGGATGGTGAATGGCGTTTCGGCGGCGCCGAGCTTGCCGTGGTGCTCACCTCTGGGTGCTTCTCGGTGAGCGCTCAAGTCTCGTCGACTTCCGCAGCGGTCTGGGAGCCGAGCAATGCCGCCAGCTTCTTCGGAGCCACGACCCGGTAGGCCTCTTCGCAGAGAATCTGGATCTCGTCCCAATCGACCCGGCCATCGAGACGAACACCGAGCCATCCTCTCGACCCCACGTACGGTGGCCTGAAGAACCTGTTCGGTGCGGTGGCGACGAAGCTCTCCTGGGCACCCGGTGGTGCGGCACACCACAGGTGCGCAAACCGGTTGTCGTGGTGACCGCTTGGCCAGAGCATCACGAACTGTCGCTCGACGAAGAAAGCTGGGGCGCCATGACTCAGCCTTTCCGTTGCCGATGGGAGCGACAGACAGATCGCCCTGACACGCGATTCGACGTCTTGGCCCTTCACCTCCACAGCCACCTCCACAGCGTAGAGACAGCGGAGGGAGTTCAGACAGTCCGGAGATCAGCGTTCCCCGAACGGTGGTCGTCGCCCGGCCGCGGCCAGCGTTCCGACGCCCCGGAACTGTTCGCTTGCACACCTCAGCCGAGGCCTGTCGGTAGCATGCCCGGGAGCGGATCCCAACTGGGTCATCGGTGACCTCCGGATGCCGGTCACGTGGGGCCGGAGTGGGTTTCGCCCCGACGGACCGTGGTGTGCCAAAGCCGAGGAGAGTCCGGTGCCGGAACAGAACGAACCCACTCAGATAGTCACCAAGGTCAGCAGCCGCTCCGTATCGGAGACGGTCGCCCGCTTCCGTCAGATTCTGAGCAACAAGGGGATCCAGGTCTTCGCCGTGATCGATCAGAGCGAAGCCGCTCGCCAGGTGGGACTCGAGTTGCGGGAGACGGTGCTGGTCATCTTCGGAGATCCCCGTGCCGGCACTCCGGTGATGGAGGCTTCACCCCTGGCCGGCGTGGACCTGCCGCTGAAGGTGGTGTGCTGGGCCGAAGGCAGGCAGACGAATGTCTCCTACGAAACGCCGCAGTCGTTGGCGGCACGGCACCGCTTGACGACCGACCTGGCGGCCAGGCTGGCCGGCATCGATGCGCTGACCGACGCGCTGGTGGCCTCCGGGTGATCCGCTAGTCGTCTCGGGTCGGTGCGCCGTCGTGCCAGGCGCCTCGACGACCGTCGGATTCGACGGCACCAGCGCGGTCGCTCGGTCGTGGTCACCGGACGTGTGGCGCACGGTCTCATGGCCGGGGCGTCGTAGAGAGGCGGTCGACGACGTGGCCCTGTGGCACCCGTCCGGCGCAGGTCTGCTGCTCGGCGCGTCGGGACGGCCGCTCATTGTGAGCGTTCGCGCTCATTAGGGCAAAAGCTCGGGTCCAACCCTCACTTTTGACGAGGCGAGCCGGAAATCTTCTATGCCATCCTCAGTGCGTTGGTCGCTTGACGACTATGGAATGTGGGGGGAATTAGGGCAGGGAAGCCATTTGGGGAGTGTGAACGGCGCACCCGGCGGTAGCCGGGCCGCATCGCATTCATGCTGGAACGAGCACTGCTGACGGTTGGGCGTCCGCGCCATGGAGGCCTGTGTAGCGACTGCGTCGGTCGTTCGTTCGGTTGAAGTTGGGGGGTCAATGAGGCACCGAGATGTCGGCTCGCTCATTGCGTTGTTGTCACAGATAACCGTGGCCGTGGGCTCTCCAAGATGGATCCTTTCCTGACGGGGCACTGATGAAAACGCGAGGGGCACTCTGCATAGCCATAGTCGTGATCTCGGTCGCGCTCTTTCCGGCATCGCTTCGGGCGGACTCGTTGCCGTCGCCCCCCGCGTCGGTGAACACGCCGGCTCTGGTGGTCGATCCGACCGTCAGTCGAGCAGATCCTTCGATCACCTGGGATCCCCAGTCGCACGTGTACCGCCTGTACGCCACCGAGACCTGGTATGCCAACGCCCCCGAATGGCAGGCGCCTGCCGTGACCGGGCCCTGGAAGTTCGTGGGAGACGCGCTCCCGGTCCTCCCGGCGTGGCAGGGTTTGCCGTTCACCACCTGGGCGCCGGTGGTCCAGGACGTCAACGGCGTCTGGACGATGTGGGCGAGCACGGCCGATCAGCAGGCGAACCTCTGCCCGTTCCGGGCCACCGCCCGGGACGCGGCGGGACCGTTCACGGTCGACCCGAGACGTGTTCCTTGTGACTCCGCTCTCGATGGTGACATCGACCCGTCACTCGTCCTGGTCTCGGGGCAGTGGTGGTTGCTGGAGAAGACCAACGCCAACGCCGTGGGCAAGCCGACCACCTTCTTGTCGCAGCGAATCGGCCTCGACGGCCTGCCCTACGGACCGAGGGTGACACTCCTTACCTCGGACCAACCCTGGGAGCACGGCCAGATCGAGGCGCCGAGCCTGACCCGGAACCCTGTCTCCGGACAGTGGTGGCTCGTCTTCTCGGCCGGTGCACCCGATCCCGGCAACCCCAGCTACCAGATGTACATGACGCCCTGCGACGGTCCGGAAGGGCCCTGCCGTGTCCGGAGCGCTGTCAACCTGGTGACACGCAACGCGCAGGGCGCGGCGCCGGGCGAGGAGAACGCATTCGTCGCCCCGGACGGACAGGCCTGGATCGCCTACAACCCGGGGTCCTACTTCACCACTCCCAGTCTCCGGCCTTTGGCTTTGGTCAAGCTCGACTTCGACGATCAAGGCGCGCCCTACGTCGTGACCCCCTGAGCACTGGGACGCGGCCTACCGCTTGACCTCCTGGACCAGCCAGCCGTTGCCGTCGGGATCACTGAACGAGATGAAGGAGCCATAGGGGTTCCGGTCCGGGTCGGGGCCTGCGGCCTGCACGCCATCCTCGAAGTGGAAGATGTCGCTGCTGTCGACGTCTCGCTCGTTCAACTCGCGGTGTGCCGCCTCGATGTCGTCGACGATGAGGTGTAGGCCCTGGAGGGATCCGGCGCCTGGGTTCTTCATCAGGGTGACCGAGCAGGCGGAGCCGGGCGGGGTGAGCTCGATGACGCGGAACTCGTCTCCGGCACGGTGGTCCACATCGAGGTGGAACCCGGCCCGTTCGACATAGAACTCCTTGGCCCGATCCATGTCCGAGACGGGCACCACCACCAGCTCGAGCTTCCAGTCCATCGGGCCTC
Organism: uncultured Acidimicrobiales bacterium; assembly: GCA_963769825.1. Taxonomy (GTDB): domain Bacteria; phylum Actinomycetota; class Acidimicrobiia; order Acidimicrobiales; family RAAP-2; genus Bog-756. Next base: position 422,836 of record CAVYNO010000031.1, on the reverse strand, counting down.
CGGTCTCATCGCTCGCACCGTCCACGTCCAGCCGGCCTGGTCGAGGCTACCCTCGGAGCCAAGGGGGGTCAGCACGGCGGATCGACCCGAGGGAGGGCTCTCGTGAGACCACAGAGGCTGGGGATGGTGGCCGCCATGGGCGTGGCGGTCGTGTTGCTGGCTCTGGCGCCCGTTGCCGCGACGGCGTCGGGAGCCGGGCCGGGCTCCAAGGGCCAGGCCCACGGCCACGTCTCGGTGATCGTCAGCGAGACGCCGGCCTTCGGCGGCGACGCCCCGGACCCCGACATCGTCTACTCCGGAGGGACGTACTACGCCTTCACCACGGGCACCCCGCTCGGGAACCACATCCAGGCGCTGACCTCGGCGAGCCCCAACACCGGGTATGGCTCGTACAACGGCCTCACCTTCGAATCGAGCGCCCTTCCCAGCCCGCCGGGTTGGGAGACCCCGAACACCCAGACCTCGCCCGGCGTCTTCTTCTACGGGGGCCACTGGGTGATGTTCTACGACGCCTCGGTCAATCCGAACCCCATCGACAGCGGGCACAGCTGCCTCTCGGTGGCGACGGCGGCGGCGATCACCCCGACCGCACCGGTGTTCAGCGACACCTCGGGTGGCCCGCTCTACTGCAATGACGCCGCCGGGGGCGTGCTCGACCCGGCCCCCTTCGTGGACCCGGCCACCGGGGTGGCCTACCTGTTCTGGAAGTCCAATGACGGCAGCTCGGTTGCGCCCTCCCAGGTCTGGTCGGTCAGGCTGGGCCCGGACGGCACGACGTTGGCCGGCACACCGGCGCCGATCCTGACGGTCGACCAGGCCGACCTCCCGTGGGAGACGACGGTCGACGATCCCCAGATGGTCTTCGCCGGCGGGAGCTACGACCTTCTCTTCTCGGCCGGAAACTTCCTGTCGGCCAGCTACTCGCAGGCCCTGACCAGTTGCGCCGGCCCGCTGGGACCCTGTAGCCAGCCCACCGCCCCCTTCCTCACGTCCTACGGCAGCGTGGCCGGTCCGGGAGGTGGCTCGCTCTTCCAGGACGCCGGCGGCGCCTGGTGGCTCGGCTATGCGGCCTGGCCGGCCGGATGCACCAACTACGGGTGCGGAGCGGTGCGGCGCCTGTTCGTGGCCCCCATCGACGTGACCAACGACCTCAACGTCCCCTGCAACCGGCCGGCCGGTACCCCGGCCGGCTATCGCCTCACGGCGAGCGACGGAGGCATCTTCACCTACGGCAACCTTCCCTTCTGCGGCTCCACCGGGGCCATCCGGCTCAACCAGCCGGTGGTCGGCGTCGTCGGCACGTCTGACGGCGGGGGCTATTGGACCGTGGCCCGCGACGGTGGGGTCTTCGCCTTCGGGGATGCCGCCTTCCACGGCTCGACCGGAGCCATCCGGCTCAACCAGCCGGTGGTGGGCATGGCCGCCACTCCGGACGGCGGTGGCTACTGGCTGGTCGCCTCCGACGGCGGCATCTTCAGCTTCGGGGACGCCGCCTTCCACGGCTCGACCGGAGCCATCCGGCTCAACCAGCCGGTGGTGGGCATGGCCGCCACTCCCGACGGCGGCGGCTACTGGCTGGTCGCCTCCGACGGCGGCATGTTCACGTTCGGCGACGCCCGGTTCTTCGGCTCGACCGGGGCGCTCCGTCTCAATCGGCCGATCGTGGGCATGGCGGCCACTCCCGACGGCGGTGGCTACTGGCTGGTCGCCTCCGACGGCGGCATCTTCAGCTTCGGGGACGCCGCCTTCCAGGGTTCGACCGGGGCCATCCGGCTCAACAAGCCCGTCGTGGGCATGGCGGCCACTCCCGACGGTGGTGGCTACTGGCTGGTCGCCTCCGACGGCGGCATCTTCAGCTTCGGGGACGCCCCCTTCTATGGCTCGGCCGGGGCGATCCGGCTGAACCAACCGGTCGTGGGGATGAGCCGCTAGCCGCCGGAGGCCCGTTCGGTCCGGCGGTCGCCCGGGCCGTCAGCGGGTCGATCGCCTGTGAGCGGCCTTCGCCATCTGGCGTACCCGCTCCCGGCTGACCCCGAGACGATCGGCGATGGCGTCGAGGGTGAGTCCGAGCTCACGGGCCTCCTCGATCGACCTGGCTCGCTTCCTGGCCTGCTTGGCCCGTTTGGCCTCCGCCTCCCGCATGGCGTCGTTGGCCGCCACCACGCGGTCGAGGGCCTTCCACGCCTTGGCGCTCACCGGTCGGGACTCGAAAGCCATAGGACCATTGTGCCAGTCGCCAGTGTTCTGTAGCGGAGCCTTATCACAAGAGGTCTATTGCACTTGCGAGCAGTTGAGGTCCTGGTCACGGGCCGAGAATGCCTGACTACGGTGCGAGTTTTTTCCCCGCTCAATAGTGACTTTCGGGATTGGCCGTGAGAGGATTCGGGCACTGGCCGGTCAGGCCGAGCTACGCAGTGTGGCGCTGATCCGCGGACAGGGGCCTCCGTTCTTCGCCGAAGGAGGGGGCTCACCATGCATGGCGCGACCGTCGGCGACTGAACTTTGGGGGTAGGAGTTTCGGCGAGATGAGGGTCGGGCGGAGTCGTGCAGTTGCACACCGGATCGTGCGCAGCCCCGGCGGCGCCCGGGTGCCTCGACCGGGGATGGCCAACGGCACGTGGGGGATGGTGACGACCGGAGACGGTGGCCGAAACCGCCATGCTTCGAACCGGCGTCTACTGCTCCGGGCCGAGGCCACCCCGCCAGGAGACACTCCATAGCAGAGGAGCGATGGTGAAACGGTTGATCGTTGTGTTCGTGTCAGTGCTGGCGCTGTTCACCCTCAGTGCCACCGTGGGTGGGGCGACCTGGAGTGCGGCAGCCACCTCGTCCACTCCTCAAATCATCTTCGATGACGTGGGTCAGCAGGCCCAGCTCGTGATTCCCACGCCACCGTGTCCCACCACCCAGCCCGACTGCCAGTGGAAGTTCGTGTTGCAGATCCCCGAGGGAGATATCACGGTGGGTGTCGTGTACGGGACCTCCGGGACGCTCACCATCCCGTACCCGAAGGACTTCTGCGGGGTGATCCAGGCCGACGCCTACGTTGGGCCGCCCTTCGTCCCCGAGCGAGGTTTCCAGCACACCATCGAGGACTGCAACCCGCCGCCGACCACCACGACCACCACGACGACAACGACGACCACGACGACGACGCCCCCCGGTCCCGCCCGTGGTGACCGGGAACCACAGTCCTCCGCCGACGCCACCTACGACGGTGCCGGCTGCCTCTCCGCCAGCCACGCCGACCGCCCTGCCGTTCACGGCGACGACCGCCACTCCGGCCGCGGCTGCGCCGACCCAGTTGCCCTTTACCGGGATCAACACCAAGCCGCTGTGGTTCCTCGGGCTCACGCTGATCGCCCTCGGCCTGGCCTTGCTCACTTCGGCGAGGACCTGGCGGAAGATGGGGAACCGGGTGTGGGCCCTCGCGCCCATCATGGGTTCGATACGAACCCCCTGACTGCGGCCGGGAGGGAGCCCTCAGGGCCTACCGGCCCGGTCAGTCCAGGCGGGTGAGACGATGCACCCGCTCGGATGAGCGAAACGCGTCCTGGACCCCGCGGCCGAGCGGCCCGACTTGCGACGTGTAGCAGTCGACCACCCCTCGTTTGTCCGGACCCGAGCTCCGTTCGACCTCCTCGGCCGGTACGAGCCTGAATCCTCTGTCCTTCAAGCGGGCCCGTAGTGCCCCGACCCTGTCGGGCTCGTAGACGGCGTAGGGGAGCTCCTCGTAGACGAGCCAGTCGATCTCGGGGTGGCGGTCGACGACGGCCAGGCACCCCGCCGCCGTGATCTGGTGGTCGGGGTGACTGAGCCCGAGGGGTACGAGCCAGGTGGACAGGCCGAGGCGGCCGACCAGGCTCTCCAGATCCGAGGAGATGGCGGCCACGAGCGCCTCCCCGGTGGGACCTCGGTACCCGTAGACGGCGTGTCGGTACTGGTCGTCCCAGTGGTCCAGGTGGACGGGTGCACAGCCGAGCATCGCCGCCGCCCTGACGTCCTCGTCCCGCCTGGCCCCCACGATGTCCGCCCCTGCCTCGAACAGACCCGAGAGCGCCTCCCAGCCTGTCACCGGATCGACCGACGGGGGGCCGCCGGCAAACACGGTGATCATCGAGGAGCCGGTCTGGGCGGCCAGCCGGCCGGCACAGCTCAGCGCCAGGTCGTCGAGATGCGGGGACACGGCGGCCAGGGGAGACGAGATCATCTGCGCGCCAAGTGGCCCGGGTCCCCAGCCCCTCGAATGGGCCGGTGCCGGGCAACCGACTCCACCCGGCGATGGTTCAGGAACGATCTCCTTGCTGACTCGGCCGTTCAACGACGTGGTCGCTGCCGGTCGCCTCGCTCGGGTTGCTGGCCTGGGCCCGTTAGGGGGCCACCCCGTTCGATCCGGTGCCCGTGGCGCCGATCACCGGTTTGTTCAAGGGCATTCCACCCAGGGAGCTGAAGAATCCCGCATCGCCGAAGGTGAACACCCCGCCGTCCCTGGCGAAGAGCCAGTAGCCCTTGCCATCGGGGGTCGCGCTCATCCCGACGACCGGCTTGTTCAGGGTGATCCCGCCCAGGGAGCCATAGAAGATGGCGTCGCCGAAGGCGAACACGCCACCGTCCGAAGCCACGAGCCAGTAGCCCTGCCCGTCAGCGGTCGGGGCGATGCCGACGATCGGCTTGTTGAGGTGGACGCCGCCGAGAGAGTTGAAGAATCCGGCATCGCCGAAGGCGAACACCCCGCCGTCCTTGGCTACCAGCCAGTAGCCAGCCCGTCAGCGGTCGGGGCGATGCCCACGATCGGCTGGTTGAGGTGCGATCCCGCCCAGGGAGCCGTAGAAGTGAGCATCACCATAGGAGAACACGCCGCCGTCCGACGGCCGCGAGCCAGTAGCCGAGACCGTTGGTGCCCGGGGTTCCCTGAGGCCCGCCGGGCGCAGGTGACATGGCCACACCGACCACCGGGGCGTTGAGGGCATCCCGCCCAGCGAGCCGTAGAAGTTGGCGTCGCCGAAGGTGAACACACCGCCGTCGGAGGCAGCCAGGAGGTAGCCACCCTGGTCACGGGTCTGGGCCAGGCCGACCACGGGGGAGTTGAGGGGCATCCCGCCCAGCGAGCCGAAGAATCCGGCATCGCCGAAGGTGAAGACGCCTCCGTCGGAGGCGCCCATCCAGTAGCCACGGCCGGGAACCGGCTGGGTGTAGAACAAGGTCGTCCCCGCAAAGGTGTTGCCCGAGACCGTGGTACCGGTCACGTGCCAGTCCTGCCAGACGCCAACGTACTGCCCGGTCATGGTGTTCCCGGTCACTGTGGTCCCGGAGAGGACCGGCGTCACCGGGGGCGGGATGGGGTTCACCTCGAGGGCGATGGCGTCGGTCTGCGGTGCACCGTTGATGTGACCCCAGTTGTTCGCGGTCAGCGTATTGCCGCTGATCGTGGTGCCGGTGATCGAGTCGTTGGGCGCGTTGGAATGGACGGTGATCCCGCTCAGGAAGCTGCCCGAGACGGTATTCCCGGAGACCGTGGTGCTCGAGACCGTTGCACCGGGGGCGTCGGTCGCCACGATGATCTGCCCGATCACCGGGCCATGGGGCCCAAAGACACCCGGCTGGCCTGTGACCTGGTTGTTACTGACCGTGATCCCGCTGACGCCTGCGCCGGGGACCCATCCCTCGACGATGATGCCGCAGCCCTTGTAGTTGCCCGACACCGTGTTGCCGCTGATCGTGTCATTGGTGGACGCCACCGGTCCTGCCGGGCCGTTCGGTGCCGCAGGGTCGAAATTGTTGCCCTCGTCGGTGACCGAGATGCCGCCGTCGGCCAGGTTGCCGGTCACCGTGTTGTTCTGCACCGTCGAGCCCGAGACGCCCACCAGCTGCACGGCTTTGTCGGTGCCCAGGTTGGGCGTAGGGCTCAGTCCGTTGCCCTGGATCGTACTGTTCTCGATCAGCAATCCCGTGACGCCCTCGGCCATGATCCCGTGGTCGCCGGCTCCCGACACCGTGACCCCGTTGACCGTCACGTTGTTCGCACCCGGTGCGACGTAAATGCCGAGGTTGCAGCCCGTTCCGTCGACGCTCGACGGGATCACCTGGGCGCTGCTGGTGACGACCAACGCGGCGGTGAACCCGGTGCTGCCCGCCGGGCTGCACACGACATGGGGGCTGGCACCGGCCTCGGCGGATCCGAGTGCGGGTGCGACCCAACCCAGACCGCTCGCCAGGATGGCGAGGGGAACTCCCCCTAGCAGAGCGCGCCTCACAGACCTCGTTGTCGCCATTGGTCCCTCCCTCGATCGCAGAATCGGGAACGTGCCCATCGCCTGTGGGCGACGGGCGGTCTCGCCGAGGAATATAGGTCCGGCTCTGATGCTCATCAACCGCGAATTCTGTGGTCGGGTCGAGTAAGTACTCAGCCCGGGTTGTGTGCCCGATGCGTACCCGATCCCACCACCGGCTTGCTCAGCTCGGACTGCCGGCTGAGCCGGCGAATTTGGGAGTAGCCGAAGGTGAGGAACACCGGCCGACGCGGCTGGAAGGCGCTAGCCCGGCGGCCCCTCCTCTCCGCTTCCAGGGATTCACCGTGTCACTGGGCCCACAACCGAGGGCGCACCGGGTCTGAGGGCCCTCAGGCCCCCAGACCCGGATGAGCCTCTAGCCGAGCGCCATCCCGACAACCGGCTGATTCAGCCGGATGGCGCCGGTCGAGCCCTGGAAGTGGGCGCCGGTCCCGAAGGTGAAGATCCCGCCGTCCGCTGCGACCAGGTAGTAGCCGTCCCCGGTCGGTGCAGCGGCCATTCCGACCACCGGCTGGTTGAGCCGCAGGTTGCCGGTGGACCCGAAGAACGGTGCGTTGAAGCTGAACACCCCGCCGTCGGAGGCGACCAGCCAGTACCCTCCTGTTGACGGATCGACGGCCATGCCCACGACGGGCTTGTTGAGGTGGACGCCGCCCAGGGACCCTTGGAATTTGGCCCCGGGTCCGAAGGTGAAGACCCCCCCGTCCGCCGCCACCAGGTAGTACCCGTCCCCGTTGGGCGTCGAGGCGATCCCGACCACCGGTTGGTTCAGTCGCATGCCGCCTGTCGAGCCGTAGAAGGCGGTGTTGGATCCGAAGGTGAACACGCCTCCGTCAGACGCGGCCGTCCAGCAGCCATTTCCACCGGGAGCAGGCGCGACGCCCACGATCGGCTTGTTGAGGGTGGCGTTCAGCCCGGCGCAGTCAGCGGACAGCGGGCCATGGCCATAGACCAGACCGTTGGCATCGGCCAGGTTGTAGTTGCTCCCACCGGGCACAGCAGCCATTCCGACAATTGGCTGCGGGAGGGTCTGGCCACCCTGTGAGCCGAGGAACGGGACGTTGAAGCTGAAGATCCCGCCGTCCTTGGCTGCCGAGCCAGTATCCGGGGGCAGCCCCGGGATTGGAGATGGGGGTCAACGGTCCGGCCGGTGTTGGCGGAGAGGGACTCGGAGCGGGATTGGGCGCCATGACGCCGAAGGCACACTCTCCGGTGGCAAAGCCCCCGACCGTGTTGGGCGACCCACCCGAGTCCCCGTATTGGGCGGCTGGTGAATTCCCGGTGCAGAGGAGGTTCCCGGCGATCTGGTTGGTCAGGAATTCGCTGCCATCGGGATCACCCAGCGAGTTGCCGCTGAAGGTGGCGCTACCGCCGATGTGGTTGCGGAAGCTCCCCAGCCAGCACGAGTTGAGCCCGGTCACCCGCAGGTTGCCGGCGATGGTGTTGTCCTCGTAGTCGCTGTACACGGGGGAGCCCCCTCCCGGGAAGGTGTTGAAGACCCCCGGGAACGGCGGGGTGAAGCAACCAGGCCCTTCACTGGCGACACCGCCGCCCCCGCCCGATTGGGAGGCGTCCCCACCGATCGTCGAGTCCGTGACAATCACGCCCAGGGGGCTAGTGGCCATGATGCTGCCCTGGACGGTGGCCGGGGAGCTGAGCGTGGGCGTGCTCGGGCTCGGATCGTCGAAACAGGCCGCGTCCGACGCCTTGCAGCCGATCACCAGGGTGGCCCCGCTCCCGGCGATGATGTTCCCGTCCACGGTCAACCCCGACGAGGTGGCCGGAACGCCGCCGTTCAGGGCGTAGCTCGCCAACAGGGAATTCGCACCCGCCGGGACGGTCACGTCCCCGGTGACGACGACCTGACCTGCACTGATGTTGCATGTTCCCGAAACGGTCACTGAGCTGTAGGTCCCTGCCGCCAGCGGGCCTGTGCAGGTGACCGGGGCGGGGGTGGTCGCAGAAGCGACGGACGAGCCGGCCATCAGGCCGAGCGGAACCACCAGCAGGGAGGAGCCCAGTAGCGAGAACAGGATTGTCCGGAACCGCCGCCGGCGTCCGGGTTCTCCATTTTGCACCCGCTTAGGGGACTGGGTACCCGTACCCATGGTCAATGCTCGTCTGGTCACCACGCGACGCCTCCGTTGTCTAGTTGAATCTGCGTCACCGATGCCGACACGGTCCCGCCGGTGGCCTCGAGTGAGACCGATCAGGGCTGTGTCCGTGCTTGGCAACGCGATCGCTCCGATCCGCCGTCTTGTCAGCCCCCCGGGGCAGCTTGGTGGATTGGGCTGGCGAGGTCAAGCGCGTTTGCTCTCCGTTGGGCGCGGGTGGCAGCCCCCACACCGAATCAGCCCGCCAGGAGACCGGCCAGACCGTCCAGGGACCCGACGGCCTGTAGCGGGACCGTCACCACGAGCCAATTCGCATCGCTACGCATCTCGATGGCGAACTCGAAGAAGTCACAGCAGGCCTTCTCCCGTCGGGACGAGATCGACCGCGGCGAGCAGATCCTCGACGGCCGGGTTGAGTCGCAGGCACAACCGTTGGTCTCCCTTGCGCTCGGACCGGTCGACGGCCCGGTGGAGGAAGGTGCGCCACTCCGCCAGGCGGGAGGAGGCATCCTCCCCATCGAGCGTGCACGCGGCTGGTGGTTGCATGATCGGACCTGTCGCTTTCGGGCCCCCGTGGTTCCAGCCGACCTTAGGCGTCAGGCCTCCCGGATGATCCGGGCCGGGTTGCCGACCGCCACCACACCGGGGGGAAGGTCCCGGGTCACCACCGACGCCGGCACCCACCACGGTGTCGTCGCCGATGGTCACGCCGGGCAGGACGATGACCCCTCCGCCGAGCCAGACGTTGTGCCCGACGCCGATGGGCTCGGCGGCCTCCCATTTGTCACGTCGGAGCTCAGCATCGACGGGATGGGTGGGCGTCAACAGCTGCACATTCGGTCCGATCTGTACGTCGTCCCCGATGGTGATGGTCGCAGCGTCGAGAGCCACCAGACCGAAGTTGATGAACGTGCGCGCCCCGATGTGGACCTGGGACCCGTAGTCGCACAGGAACGGGGTGCGGACGACGCTCTGATCGCCGAACGCACCGAGTAGCTCCTCGAGGATGTCCCTCCGCCGGGGGTCGTCAGCGGATGTCCGGTTGTACTCGTCGCTCAGACGCACCGCCCGGTGGTGCTGCGCGGCCAGTTCCTCGTCGGCACGGTAGAGCTCTCCGGAAAGCATCCGATCTCGGGGGCTCGGACCTGCGGCCGCAGAGGATTCATCGTCCATGTCGCCAAGCATGCCGTCTGGACAGTCCTTAAGGTGGGCCATGGCCTTCGCTGGCTCGTCGGAGCTGTTCCTGGTCGATGTGGTCCAGGTCGGCGAGCACGACGCCGCGGCCTACCTGCGGGCTCTCGAGGAGGACGGGATCCCCGTAATGACTGCGGCCGGTGCCGTCCTCGAGTCCTGTCGCTCGACGTTCGCCCGTCTCGGGACGGACGTCGACGTCGAAGTGGTGTGGCGGTTCCGCGACTTCGCTCACTGGAACCTGATACGGAGGAACCTCGTGCTCGATCCCCGCTGGTACGTCTGGGCCCAGCGCGCCAGGGGGCTTCGGCGGGGCGGGACCCGCCGGATCATGGCGAACGTGTCACCCGAACGGCGGAGCTAGTCCCCGTGCTGCGCCGCTTCGAGACCTACAGCTTCCGTGTGGACGCCGCGGCCGAGGTCCGGGCCCGGCTGAGTGAGGCGCTCCTCGACTCGTCGCGCTACATCCCCGAGGTCCTCCATTCGGCCATCGGCCAGCAGGTGACCGGCGCCGATGCCGACCTGGTGTGGGAACACGCCTACCAATCTCCGGAGGCCTACCGGCGGTACATGGAGCATCCCTTTCACGCCTCCGTGCTGGACCGGTACCTCCTGGCCGACAGCCCTGAGCGGATCGTCGAGGACAGTAGGCTCGGAATCGGCCTGGCCGGGTACCCCTGCGTCGGCCCCCGATACTTCCTTCCCTCGGGAATCCGCCGGTTGGTCTTCCTCGACATGCGCCGCGGCCCGACCCGAGGATATCGGGGTGGTGTCTGACCTGGCCGGCAAGGCCGCTATTCCCGACGTGTCGGTGTTCGCCCCCAACAGCCTGGCCGCGGCGTGGTTCGACGGCGAGACCCAGCTCGGGACCGGCCCGAGGTGGAGCCATCTCTGGGAGCAGGGGTTCAAGGACGAAGACGCCGTCCGCCGCCACCTGGAGGAGGACGTCGACTCGAGCGGCCGGCCCGGGGCGGGATGGGACGAGCTCCCCGGAGTCGCCGCCGCCATGATCCTGAGTTATCGGCTCGAGCCGGGATGGGGGTATCTGGCGCCGTCCTGAGTGGCGCGGCGACGATCTCCGCCGGCGACGGAGCGGGCCGGTCGCGGTGCTGCGGTGTTGAGCGCTGGTCTGGCAGCTCCGGATTGTCCGGCCCTACTGTCGGCCCTCTTGAACCTGGCCATCACCTTCGGTGCCTATCTCTTCGGGGCACTCATGGGCCTCACCGTCCACCGGGGTGGCGCCGGGCTCAGGCGGGGATGGCCCGTCTATCTCCGCATCCAGCTGGTCGCCACGGCGGGCCTGCTCGGGCTGTTCTCGGCCTGGCGGTTGACCGCCCCGCGCCAGATCGTGGACCCGATCGCCATCGCCTCGGTCGGCGTGGTCCTCCTGGTGGTCTCGGACCGCATGCGAGGCAGCCACAGCCGCGGGTTGGCCGAGCTCGAAGGGTGGGCCGCCTTCCCCAACGGGCAGTTCTGGGTCCTGCCCGTGGCCGGGGGATTGCTGGGGCCGTCGGCCAGCGCCCTCGCCGCCCTGACCAACGCGGTGTACGCCGCTCCCAACGCCATGTGCATCCACCTCATGCGTCGTGACGCCCCACACCCGCAGCGCCGCTCGACGACCTGGACCGACCAGTCGATGGTGCTGGCCGTGGCGTTCGGCCTGCTGCTCCACCTCGAGGGTCCCGCACCGGCCGCCTCCCACTGGGTGCTGGTCGTGGCCGGCCCGCTGCTCGCCTTCGTCGGCGCCGCCCTGTACACCGGCTCGGTGTTCCATCCCCACAACGCCTCGGTGGAAAGTTCGGCCTCCGACTACGGGCGCTGGCTGCTGCTCGCCGGGGTACGGGTCGCCTACCTGGTGACCATCGCCATCATCACGAACTCGAAGGTGGTGGCGGTCATCGCCGTCCTCTCGGCGTTCGGGCCGCCGGCCTTCAACCCTCCCCAGCAGGCCGTGCTGTACGGCTACCGGTCGGGGGTGGTGATGGTGGCGGTCCGGTGGAGCTGGATCTTCGTCCCCGTCGGCCTGCTCGCCGCCGTCCTCATCCAGTGACACACCGCCGCCGGGACGGTGATTCGCAGGGCTTTTTCGGGGACGCATAAGGTCTCCGCCATGTCCGACTACGTGATCCCCGAGCCCGAGCCCAAGGAGATCGACGAACGGCTGGCCATCGAACTGCGCCATCTTGCCGACAACGCGGTCCTCAAGGGAAAGCCCTCCGGGGCGGAGAAGTGCGAGAACTGTCGGTACTACCTCGAGCCGTACAAGGACCTTTCGTACTGCTGGCACCCGAAACTGCGCATCCTGGTGGGCGCGGAGTGGTGGTGCCAGTGGTGGGAGGCGATCCCCGAGGACGGGTAGTCCCGAGGACCTGGCCGTCTGTGCCCGGCCCGCTCGCCACGGCGACCGGTCATGGCAGCTAGCCCACCGAGTATCGCTGGAAGACCACCGCGAACTCGCAACCGGCGACCATCCCGGCATAGCCCGCCATCGAACGGAGGAACTCGTCGGGATCGAACTCGCCACCGAGCCCGTCCAGGTAGGCCTGGTGGGCGCGGAGCGATGCCACGCCCCGATCCAACCAGCCGGCAACGTCGACGTAGTGGGTCGCCTCGCCCGCGCCGGCGACATAGACGAACTTGGTCCCCGTCCACGGTTGCCCCGCTTCGGGGAACACCCATCGGTTGGCGGCGTCCCGGCAGGCGTCGAGCACGGTCAGCCCGGTGGCGCGGTGATCGGCATGGTTGACGCTGCCGCCGTCGCCCCAGGTGAGATCGAAGTTCATGGTGACCACGATGTCGGGGCGGTGCCGGCGCAGCGCCCCGGCGATATCGCGTCGCAGGGCGATGCCCGGCTCGATCAGCCCGTCAGCATGGCCCGAGGAATTCGACCGGTCCCGCCCCGACCAGCGCCGCGCTACGCCGCTCCTCTTCTTCCCGGAGCGGTCCCGCCACCGCGGGGTCTATGCCGTCGATCCCCGCCTCGCCGCTGGTGACGAGCACGTAGGCGACCTGCTTGCCCTGGTCAGTCCACCGGGCGACGGCACTGGCCGCTCCGTATTCGAGATCGTCAGGGTGGGCGACGACGGCGACGGCACGACTCCAGTCTTCGGGCATCGGCTCCATCGATCCGACGCTAGTGAAACGTGCCGCGCCGGTGATCGTCCTCGATCACCGCCAGGTCAATCGAGTACCGGATCGGCGGTGGACGCGGACAGGCTGCCCCACACGGGGTTGCCGCGACGAGTCCGGCAAGTAGCTCAACGTGATGACCGCCGTGGCCACCAGTCGGCCATCTCGACCCTGGTCGTAGACCTTGACCTCGGCGACGCCCTGCCGGCGCCCGATCCGGAGCGTCGTGGCCGTCGCCCGGAGGGGTCCCGCACTGGCCGACGCCAGGTAGGAGAGGGCGACGTTCGAGGTGGCCACCGGTTGCTGGCTGTCCCGGGCGATGGCGTAGGCCCCGGCCCGGTCGACCAGGCTGGCCACCAGGCCACCGTGAACGGCACCGCCGGGCCCGCGCATCTCATCGCTGACCTCCAGGTCGACGATGTGGATGCCTCCCGTCATCGAAACTCGTGTGGCTCATCCGGTCGAGAAGCGGGCATCCCATCGACATGGGCCGCGATGGTAGGCGCAAACCCGGTCGTCGCCGCTCCGTCGTCGCCTCCAGGGCCGGGGCGAGACCGGTGAAGGGTACGGTACGTCCCGTGGCCGGTGCGGTGATCGCCCCTCGGACGTCGCGCCCGCGCCTCTCGGCGATGTTCCCCTACGTGGCAGCCGGTGCGGCCGGTGCCGTCGTCCTCGTCTACCTCGTCCTCTGGGGCCACCGGTACGGCCTCGACCTCAAGGTCTACCGGGGCTCGGTGCAAGCCTGGCGCCATGGCCTCAACCCGTACGACGGCACCTTCACCGCGAGTCACCTCGACTTCACCTACCCGCCGTTCGCACTCCTGGCCCTGTCCGCGCTGGCCTGGGGCTCCTTCGTCCTCACTCAATGGTTGTTCTGGGCGGTCAGCATCGCGGCCGGCACGGCAGCGGTGTTCTGCGTATTGCGGGAGGCGGGTGTGGCCGGCGGGGCCCGGCTGTGGTGCGCGTCCTTCGCCTGGACCGCTGCCGCCGTTCTCGTGCTCGAGCCGGCGAGGAGCGGCCTCGACTATGGCCAGATCGAGTTCCTACTCATGTTCCTGGTGGTGGCCGACCTGTTGGCCATACCCGCCCCGTTCCGAGGTGTGGTCCTCGGCGTCGCCTCGGCCGTCAAGCTCACGCCCCTCGCCTTCCTCATCGTGTTGCTGACCCGGCGCGACTGGGCGTCGACGGCGCGCGCCCTCGTCTCGTTTCTGGTCTGGACCCTGTCGACCTGGCTGCTCTGGCCGTCCGAGTCGAGGGCCTTCTGGCAGCACGATGTGGTGCATACGTCCCGGATCGGCAAGGTGGCCGATCCGAGCAACCAGTCGTGGAATGCGGTGCTGCACCGCCCGCCCTTCCCGTCAACCGGGTTGGCTCCGGTGTGGCTGCTCCTTTCGGCCCTCACCCTGGCCGTCGGGGCGGTGATCGCCTGGCGGTGCGCTCGCACCGGACGACAGGCCTGGGCGGTGATCGCCGTGGCCCTGGCCGGGTTGCTCGTCAGTCCCATCTCGTGGAGCCACCACTGGGTCTGGGTGCTGCTGGTCCCGCCCCTTCTGGTCGGGGTGCGCCGGCGATCGGTACCCGGCGTGGTGCGAGGCCTGTTGTGGGGGATGGTCGCGCTCACCGTCGCCGGCCCCTACTGGTGGTGGTCCGGCACCACGCGGTGACGGCCTCGACGCCCTGCTGCCGGTGTGGACTTTCGCCACCCTGTCGGTCTGGGCTGTGGTGGAGCTGACGGCCCGGCGCGAGGCCGGGAGCCCGAAGTCGGGGCTTACAACCCGAGGCGTCTGGTGAGCTGCCTGCTCAGCCCGTTGGTGGTGCGGTAGATCTTCCGGCGTGCGACCCGTTTGGCGTAGGAAGACGGGCCCTTGGCTGCGGCCTCGGCGTTGCCGATGTCGCGGGCGGCCCGATAGAGCTGCGAGCGAAGCGATGTGTGGCGTGCCACGGGTGGTTACCTCCAGGCCTGATGCCGGGACGCTAGCGGCGGCCGTGGCCCGATGCGGGACAACCGCCACCGATGGATCCCGTCTACTCGTCGATGTGGTACCCGGCGGCCGATCCGTGTTTGTCGGGAAGGGACTCGACCAGCCGGCTGGTGGCGGCGTACTCGCCGGCAGTCCAGGCCTCGGCGATGGTCCGGTCGCCGAGCTCGTGGTGCCTTGTGAAATTCCACCAACGGGTCACGTCGCTGTCGCTGTATCCCTTGTTGGCCAGCAGGATATTGAGCCGGGTGGCCTCCCAGGTCGCCTCCTCCGGGACTCAGTTCGCCTCGCTCGACGGCAACCTCGCCCGGTCGCGGGTTTCGTTCCATCTCGTAGGCGATCTCCCGGTCGAGGTCGCGCGAGCACGTGGCCGCGGATGGTCTGGAGCGAGCCGCCCGTGAGCGCGTGGCGGTCCGTGACCCGCCGCTCCCGCTCGCTCTCGAGGCTGCGGGACCAGAGGTTCTGGGCGGCGGCATCGACGTCGCTGGCCGTGACCCGGAGCCGAAGCCGCCGCTCGATCCGCTCGGCCGTCTTCTGCGGTCCCTGAGCGGCTCGATCGGTCGATCGCCTTCCCAGTTGCTCGGATGCGTCGAAGTCGGATGCGCGTCGATCGCCGCGCCGCCGCTCGCCGGTGTCTCGGCGGTGCCGGGCGCGGTGCCGGTGGCGCCGGTGGCGGGGGAGGTGGCGGTGACCGGCGGCTCCGCCGGCGCGACCGGCGCCGCCGTCCGGCCGGTGCGCTGTAGCTCTCGGGCGGGAAGATGTCACCGGCCGTGCCGGCGATGACCGCGCCGAGGTACGCCGCGCTCCATTCGCTGTCGCCGATGGCGACGTCGGCGAGCCGGTCGCGGTCAGGCGCGCCACCGGCACGTCGAGGCACGCGGCCACGACCACTGCTTCGGTGAAACCGAGCCGGCGGTTGGTCGTCTCCACCTGGGCCACCGTCTCCCGTGTCCAGGGGATGCCACGCCGGTGCATCTCGTCGGCCAGGCCCTGCTGGGTGAGGTTGGCCTTGGATCGCAGTGCGGCGACATTGCGGCGCACGATGTCCTCGATGCCCTTGGTCGGCTCGCCATTCATGGCCCCATCTTACGCCCGTGTAATGAAAATGAACATCTCGATGCACCGGTCGAGATCACTCACGGTGCTTTTCGGCCCAGACCCGATCTCGCTCACGGTCAGAATTTGAACAGGCTCGTGGCGCTCCGTCGCCTGTCGCTCTTCGGCGTCCCGCCGCCCTCCGTGGCTTCTGGGCCGCCGGCCGGAGCCCCAGCGCCGACCGGTCGAGAGCCACCCTGCCACACCGCCAGGTGCGGGCAGGTGCGTCGAGCACCGGCGCCCGGGCGTTCCCTGACCGGCTGCACTGACAGAAGTCGGGCCTCCGGGCGACACCCGACCCCGGCGGTACCGACCGGCAATTCCCGCTACAGCTTGGCGGGCCTTGCTCCGATCATCCCCGTGAGGGATCCGAAATCAAGGGGCAGGGATCCGAAGCACAAAGGGGCAGGAACGACTTGAATCCGTTTCACCTGGAGAAGACCAGCCAGTGGTCGGACGTCGACTTCGACCTCGACGACCTGCTACCTCCCGAACCACAGTGGCAGCGTTGCGGTGCGATCCACTGCATCGATCGAGGACCGTGGATCGGGACGCTCGTGTGCTGCATCAGGCGGAGCGGCCACGACGACACCCACTCGATGTCGCTCGGCGACGAGGGCGCGGCCGACTACTGGCGCGAGTCCTGGCTGTAAGTCTCCGCATCAAGTCTCCGCATCGTCCGACCGGCTGAGCACGACCGCCTGGTCCGGTCGGAGCGAGCCGTCGAAGGCACGACCCTCGCCGGTGCCGTCGCTGGACAGCGCCACCGACATCTCGGCACCGATCGTCACCGTCCCGGCGCCAGCTCCGGCCACGTCCCCTGGCTCGCCGGCGAGTGACCTCTCGATGTCGGTGTCACCAACGGCATCGGCATCCACTCGCACCTCGTCGCCGGTGAAGTTCACCAGGACGACGACGTCACCTTCTCGGGCCCCCCTGCGGTAGCCGACGATCCCGTCGGGCAGCGTCAGCAGCTCCTGGTCGCCGCGGGCGAGCGCCGGGCTGGCCCGACGGAGCGCAAGCAGACGCCGGTACAGATGGAGGATCGTGGAGGCGTCCTGTCGCTGGTCCTCGTAGTCGGCGCGGTCGGCGCCCGGCGGGAAGGGGAGCCATGGCCGGTCACCCGGGGCCGTGGGCCAGCCGTGGTCGGGGTCCCCGTTCCATGGGATCGGCGCGCGGCAGCCGTCGCGTCCCCCGGGGTCGACCCGGCGATCGGCGGGGACCTCGGCGTCGAGCAGCCCGAGCTCCTCGCCCTGGTAGAGGAAGGGCGAACCCCTCAGCGTCAGGAGCAGGACCGCCGCAGCCCGGGCCCTCGCTTCACTGCGCCGGACGGTGGTGGCGGCGTCCTCCCCCGATCGGGCGGCGGCGCGGTCGTAGCGGGAGCGGTGCCGTGGGTTGTCGTGGTTGGACAGCACCCAGGTGGGCCAGGCCTGGTGCGCCCCGAGTGCCCGGTTGGTCGTCTCGATGCACTCGAACCATGACCCGGCTCGCCAGGGGGCGAGGAGCGGGGGGAAGTTGAAGGCCAGGTGCAGCTCGTTCCCGGCGCCGTAGTAGGTGGCCACCGTCTCGGTCGACAGCAGGTAGACCTCGCCCACCATCGCCCGGTCGCCGGGATAGGCGTCGAGCAGGGTGCGGATGTCCTCCAGGCGGTCGTGCGTGACCGGCTCGTCGTTGAGGATGCAATGGGGGAGGCCGGCGACGGCCGGAGGGTCATCGGGCAGGGCGGGGTCCTTGCCGATGCAGTGGATCACATCGGCCCGGAACCCGTCGACGCCACGATCGAGCCAGAAGCGCAGCACCCGGTGCATGGACTCGACCACCTCGGGCTCGTCCCAGTTGAGGTCGGGTTGCGCCGCATCGAAGAGGTGGAGGTACCACTGGTCCGACCGGGCGTCGAATGTCCACGCCGGAGCGGACAGGTCGAAGGCCGACACCCAGTTGTTGGGAGGTGCGCCATCGGCCCGGCCGTCGCGCCACACATACCAGTTCCGGTGCCTGCTACCGGTCCCGGACCGAGCGTCTACGAACCAGGGATGTCGATCGGAGGTGTGGTTCGGCACCCAGTCGATGATGACCTTGAGCCCGAGGGCGTGAGCCTTCTCCAGCAGCCGGTCGAAGTCATCCAGCGTGCCGAACAGCGGGTCCACGTCGCAGTAGTCGGAGACGTCGTAGCCGAAGTCGGCCATGGGGGAGGGGTAGAAGGGGGAGAGCCACAGGGCGTCGACCCCCAACCAGGCGAGGTCTGCGAGATGGGAGCGGACGCCCTCGAGGTCCCCGATCCCGTCCCCGTCGGAGTCGGCGAAGGAGCGGGGATAGACCTGGTAGAACACGGCCCCTTGCCACCACGGGACGCCTGGCGCCACGGTCAGGAGCCTGCATCGCCGTGCACGGGGCCGCAGGCTAGCAATCCGACCTGGTGGGCATTGGGCCACGTGGGGCGCCGGTAGGTGGGCACCATGCGGGCCGGGGAGCGCCGGACGCCGGTCCCAGGGGTTGAAACTGAGGGATCGCTTCAGGTCGCCGCGGTTCGCGCCGAGGAAATTCTGAAACTGGGACTCGCACGAATCCGGAAAGGGTTTGCGGCATGGTGGAGCGGCGTGAGAAAGAGGACGGAGCCCTGAAGGCTGACGGGTTGTCGGGAAGCCTCCCTCCTGAGGTGTTCGAGGTCGGGCGGGTCTGCATCGAGCCCGAATGCCAGGTGCGGTTGTCCCGGTACAACAGCACCTCGTGGTGCGCTCTCCACGAGAGCCCCCTCTCGACCCAACGGCCGTTCGACACCACCACCAGGCGGGGGCGTCCTCGCAGCTCCTCGAGTCGCCGGCGGAGCTCGAGCCGGGCCCGTCGGCGCCAGTCGGCGGCGTAGCACCAGCACCCCATTCAAATCGGCGCAACTCCCGATCGGCCGGTCGGGACGGCCGGTAGGGACGGGCGCCTCGGGGCCGTGCACCGGCCGGGTTGACCCGTCCGGGTCGGCCTCCTCCGCCTGCCGACATAGGGTCGGAACGGTCGCCTCGTCGCCCCCGACTCGTACGAAAGCCGACGCGGGTGCCATCCTGTGACGCCGGTTCGCCCAAGCGCCCCGGCTCGGCCGGCGATGGATCGGAGGATGACAATGGCTGGACGGCTCGACGGGACAGTGGCGCTGGTGACGGGCGCTTCCAGCGGTATCGGGGAGGCCACCGCACTCGGCCTTGCCGCCGAGGGGGCCGCGGTGGCCGTGGCCGCCCGCCGTCGCGATCGACTGGAGGCGCTGGTCGAGCGGATGGGCGCCTCCGCCCAGGCTGCAGTGGTCGAAGTCGACCTCACCGACGAGGCCTCGGCCCGGGCCATGGTCGAGCGTACGGTCGGTGAGCTCGGGCGCCTCGACATCCTGATCAACAATGCCGGCGTCATGTTGCTCGGCCCGATCGTGGATGCTCCGGTCGAGGAATGGCAGCGCATGGTCGGGATCAATCTGCTCGGTCTCCTCTACGCCACCCATGCCGCCCTGCCCCACCTCCTTCAAGCTGCCGAGAGCGAGCCGCGGCGGGTGGCCGACATCGTCAACGTCAGCTCTGTTGCCGGACGGGTGGCGCGCCAGGGAAGCGGCGTCTACAACGCCACCAAGTTCGGAGTGGTCGCCTTCACGGAATCGCTGCGGCAAGAGGTCACCAGGCGTCACGTCCGCGGCGTCGGTGGTCGAGCCCGGCGCGGTGATGACCGAGCTGGCCGGCCACAACCGACCCGAAATTCTCGAAGGGATGCGCTCACAGTTCGCCGGCACCGAGCTGATGCGGGCGGAGGACATCGCCGAGTCGATCGTGTTCACCGTCTCCCGTCCTCGCCATGTGGCCGTCAACGAGGTGCTGATCCGGCCCACCGAGCAGGAGCGCTAGTGCCCGACCCCGACGAGCGAACCGGCCATTTCATCGGCGACCTCGGCGTCGACACCGAGGTGCTCGCCCCAGGGCGGGCAGTGACCCGGATGGGGGTCAGTCCCGCCGTCACCGCGGCCGACGGTGGGGTGCGGGCCGGGGTGCTGGCCACCTTGGTGGACGTGGTGGGTGGGGTCGCCGCTGTGCGCCTGGTCGGTCCTGACTGGGCGGCGACGGCCGACCTGACCATCCAGATCGTGCAGCCCCTGAGGGGCCCGATGGTCGAGGCCCGGGGGACGGTCGTCCGGAAGGGGCGAACTACCTTGGTGGTCGAGGCAGGGGTGTACGACGAACCGGACGGGGACCCGGGGACCGGTCGCCGCGAGCCCGGCCCGGCCGCCTGGGCCACCATGACCTTCGCCATCCTGCCCAGTCGCAGCCCGGCTGCGAGCGGCGATGTGCCGGCGGTGCTGGCCGACCGTTTCAGCGTCACCGGCCGCGGCTTCGACCGGCCCATCGTCGATGCCCTGTCGATTTCGGTGACCAACCCGGCGACCGGTGCCGTCTCCATGCCGGTCAGCGAGTACCTGCACAACTCGGTCGGCGCCGTCCAGGGCGGGGCGATGGCACTGGTGGGTGAGGTGGCCGGTGGCGCCGCACTCGCCGCGGCGGGGCCCGGTCCCGAACCGGTCGTGCGCGACCTGCGCCTGACGTACCTGACGCTCGGTCGGGTGGGGCCCATCGTCTCGCGTGTGTCGGTCCTGCAGGCGCCCGACGGGCCCACCGGGGGCACCGCTCTGGTCGAGCTGCTCGACGCGGGCGCCGACCATCGGCTGACCACCGTGGTCCAGGTCGGCGCGTCGGAGGTGTGCCCGTGACTCCGGTCGTGAGCGGCGAGGACGGCGACACCTCCATCGACCGCCGGCGCCACGTGGCCGAGTACTTCCGGTTGCAACGCTGGGAGCTCCCACCTCCGCGGGGGGCCGAGGGATTCTCCGAGTTCGGCGGCCGGGTGCCCATCGACGACCACCTGCGCAACGCGGCCGGTGGCCTGCGGACCGGCGCGCTCCTGACTTGTGTCGACTCGATCGGTGGACTGCTTTCGGGCCTGTCGGTGCACCCGCGCTGGATCGTGACCACCTCGATGTCAGCCACGGTGACCCGCCTCACCCACACCGGGCCGCTGCGGCTGCAAGGACGGGTGCTTCGTCGGGGGCGCAATTCGGTGGTCTCCGGCCTCGACGTGGTCGACGAGGGTGAGGGTGACAACTCGGTGGCGGCCGCCACGATGACCTGCGCCGTGCTCGATCCCGGCGGTCGCGACCTGCACTTCGAACGGCCTTACTCGACGCCGATGCCGCCGCCGCGAACGGACGCTCCGAGTCCCGAGGAGTTCTTCTGCATCGAGCCCGGTGTGGGCATGGTCACGGGACTGCGGTTGGCCGAGCACCTGCGCAACCCGTGGGGCATCCTCCACGGGGGGGCCGTGGCCACCCTGGCCGAGGTGGCCGCCTGTCGCTCGGTCGAGGCCCGGGGCACCTCCGGCCCACTGGCTGCCGCCGACACGGTGCTCCACTATCTCCACCCCAACCGGGTCGGACCCATCGAAGCCCGCTGCGAGGTGCTCGGGGCCGGCCCCCGGCGGGCTTTGGTGCGTGTGGCCGTGCATGATCTCGGCCAGGACGGCCGGATGACGGCCCTCGGGTCGGTGGCCGTCCTCCCCGTCTAGCCCGCGACGGGTCCACGCCGGATCACCGATCAGGGGACCGGCTTCCGGGCGTCGCTCCTCGGTCAGCCCACCGTCGCCGGCCAGGTCACTGCCGAGCCGTCGGCGGTGACCTCGACCTCGGTCCCGTCGGTCACCGCCAGGTCGCCGTCGGCGCGCACGGTGATGGGCGGCACCCCCGGTGAGGCCTCGGGGTGGACGGTGATCACCATGTCGTGCCCGTGGAACTGGGTGCGGACCACGCTGGCCCGCATCCCAGCCCCGCGCAGCTCGGTCGAGAGGATGAGCTGTTCGGGCCGCACGAGCGCCACGGCCGGCCCCACCGCGGCCGGAGCCTTCGGGTCGATCCGCAGCTCGAGCGGCCCGAAGGGGGTCAGCACCCGGTCGCCCTCCACCGTGGCGGCCACCAGATTGGCGTCCCCGAGGAACCGCGCCATGTCCGGGTCCACCGGATGGTCGTAGAGCTCCTGGGGGGTCCCGCTCTGGCCGATGCCGCCCTCACGCATCACGGCCACCTCGTCGGCTACCGACAGCGCCTCGTCCTGGTCATGGGTGACCAGGACAGCGGTGATCCCGCCGGCCCGCAACACGTCCTGCACGTCCGACCGCACGCTCGAGCGCAGCCCGGCGTCGAGGGAGGAGAACGGCTCGTCCAGCAGGACCAGGGCCGGGCCGACGGCCAGGGCCCGGGCCAGCGCCACCCGCTGCTGCTGCCCGCCCGAGAGCTCGTGCGGGAAGCGGCCGCCCATGCCCGACAGCCCGACCATCTCCAGCAGCTCCCCCACCCGACCGGCGTTCCGGCGCCGAGCCGGGCGGGCCAGTCCGAAGCCGACGTTGGCGGCCACGGTGAGGTGGGGGAACAGCGATCCCTCCTGGGGCACGTACCCGATGCCCCGCTGTTCGGGCGGGAGGGCGCGCTGGCCGTCCTCCACGGTGCGACCGCCGATGGTCACCCGGCCGCGGTCGGCCCGCTCGAACCCGGCCACCACCCGGAGAAGGGTGGTCTTCCCGCTGCCCGACGGGCCGAGGATGGCGGTGAGCGAGCCGGGGGGCACCTCGAGCTCGAGGCCCCGCAGCACCGGCTGGTGCCCGAAGGACTTGTGGAGATCGGCGATGCCGAGGCCGGTCACCGGCGACTCGCCCGCGCCGGCAGCCGGTCGAACCATCGGCCGAGGATATAGCTGGGCACCACGGCGATGAGGATCATGACCCCGGCATAGGGCGCGGCGGCGGCATAGGAGAGGTTCTGCGTGAAGGCCCAGAACTGGGTGGCGAGCGTCTGCACCCCGGTCGGCACCAGCACCAGGGTGAGGGTGAGCTCGGTGACCGTCGACAGGAACACCAGACAGAACCCGGCGGCCAGGCCGGGGCCGACCAGGGGGAGCACCACCCGCCACCACACGACCAGGCGCCGGTGGCCGAGCGAGCGAGCCACGTCCTCGAGGGCGAGCGGGGCCTGGGCCACCGACGTGCGCACTGCCACCAGGGCCAGCGGGAAGAACATGATGGCGTAGCCGAGCACCATCAATGGGGGGCTCAGGTAGAAACGGGAGGCCACCCGGATGGAGAAGAAGACGAGGGCGAGCGCCACGATGAGTCCGGGCACGGCCTGCACGATGAACGTGCCGCGCTCGAGGAGCGCCGTCGACCGGCGTGGGTGCCGGACGGCGAGCAGCGCCACCGGCAGGGCCAGCAGGGTAGCCAGGGCGCCGGCCGCGGCGGCGTAGCCGGCGGTGGTCAGGGCGGCTCCGGCCACCGAGGCCGAGGCGGGCAACGTGGTGGTGCCGCCGCGCACCAGCCAGTGGACGATCACCCCGATCGGGACCCCGAGGGCCAGTCCCGACAGCCCGGTGAGGCCGAGCAGGGCCGGTGCGGTGGCCCGGCCCAGCCGGTGGAACCGCCGGCTGCGGGCCGGGGTGGTGCTTCGGGCGACCCGTCCCCGACCCCGGGCCAGGGCGTCGCCCCCGAGCACGGCCAGACTGAGGACCACCAGGATGAGCACGAGGGATGAGGCCAGGGGCAGGTTGGAGGCGCGTTCCGATTCCGTGAAGATCGCCGTGGTGAGGGTCTGGTAGCGGAGGACCTCGAAGGCCCCGTATTCGGCCAGCAGGGCCAGCGAGACGAGGACGCACCCTCCGAGCAGGGCCGGGCGGGCCTGGGCCAGGATCACCCGCCGGAAAGTCTGCCACCGGCTGAGGCCGAGCGACCGCGCCACCTCCTCCTGCCCGGGGTCGGCCCCGCGGAACGAGGCGGCCACCGGCAGGTACACCAACGGGTAGAGGGCGAGGGTCATGACCAGCACCGCGCCGGGAAACCCGTGGACGGCGGGTGCCACCGACACCCAGCCGAAGCCGGTCACGAAGTCGGGGATGGCCACCGGTAACACCAGCAGGACCGCCCAGAAGCGGCGACCGGGCAGGTCGGTCTTCTCCACCAGCCAGGCGGTGGTCGTCCCGATCGCCGCGCACGCCGCGGTCACCACCACCGACAGCCGCACGGTGTTCCACACCAAGCCGAAGGTGAATTGCGAAAAGACGCGGTGGACCACCTCCGACCACCCGACCTGGGACGCCTGGACGACCACGTAGACGAGCGGCAGGGCCAGCAGCAGGGCGACGGCCAGGGCGGCGAGCCAGAGGAGGACCGGAGCGCGGGACCGGGCCGGCACCTTGGCCGGCAGGGGCTCGGCCAGGTCGAGCTCGGCCGCACCCGAGACGGCGAGCGTCACTCCCGGATTCCCCGCGCTCGGCCGACGACCGCCCGGCTCACGCCAGGCCGGCCTGCTGGAGCAGGGTGATGGCCTCGGAGCCGTCGCCCAGCTCGGCGACCGTCAGGGGCGAGGGCTGCAACGTGTCGAAGGGCGGCAGCGGCTGGGCGGTGGTCACCCCCGAGCCGAGCGGGTACTCGAAGCTCTGGCTGTGGGCCAGGATCTCCTGTCCCTGGCGGCTGACCAGAAAGGCCAGGAACCGCTGGGCCGCGGCCTGCTCCCGGCTCGAGGCCAGCACCCCGGCGCCGGAGACGTCGACGACGTAGCCGGGATCGCCCGGCGCAAAGTTGGCCACGGCCGAGTGGAGGGAGGCCGCCCCGACCTCGGCGCGCTGGCGGTACCAGTAGTAGTCATTGATGATCCCGATCTGGACGTGCCCCTGGTTGACTTCGTTGACCAGGGTCTCGTTGTCCGGGTAGACGTTGCCCCCGGCGTTGGCCTTGATGCCGGCCAACCAGGCCTCCGCCGACGCCCGGCCGTGGGCGTGGGCGATGGACACCACCACGGGGTAGAAGTCGACCTCCCCCTGGGCCAGCCCGAGCTTGCCGCGCCACGCCGGCAGAGCCAGGTCCATGACGGACTTCGGGAGCTGGGCCGGGGTGAGCTGGGCGGTGTTGTAGATCATGGTGCTGACCCGGGCCGACACCCCCACCCAGTGCCCCGTCGGCGAGCTGTACCGGGCCGGCACGGCGGCGAGCGTCACCGGGTCGACCGGGGCCAGCAGGTGGCGCTCCTGGAGCTGCTCGAGCCCGAGCGAGTTCTCCGTGTAGACGACGTCGGCAGGGGAGGCCGACCCCTCGGTCTGGATCTGGTTGACGAGCACCGACTCACTGTCGCTGCGGACCTTCACGTTGATGCCGGTCTGATGCTCGAATGCGGTGACCAGCGCCGCGGTCGTCTGCTCGTGCTGGCCGTTGTAGACGGTGATGGTCGTGCCACCCGACCCGCTGCCGCATGCGGCACCGGCGAGGGCCAGCACCGCGAGGGCCAGGCCCGGGGCAGCCCACCGCCAGCGGAGAAGTCGCCGTCCACCGTCGGGGCCCGGAGCCTCGTCCTGCATCGACACCTCGTTTCCGGGCCGAGCGGCTTCCCCCGGCGGGCCCGTTCCACCGGAGGGCGCCTATTAAGGCGCTTATCACAAAAAAGATTAGGTAAGCCGAATATTACCTGTCAACCAGGGTCGGGTCGGGCGGGCACGTAGGGTTTGGGAGGACTCTTCCCGTCCACCTGAACCCGCCGAAGAGGAGGCGCACCATGAGCCCAAGTCGATCCCGCGGCGTGGCCCCCATGGTCGGCCGGACGGTCGTGATCACCGGGGCCAACTCAGGGGTGGGCAAGGCCACCGCCGTGGCCCTGGCCGCCGCCGGAGCCCGAACCGTCATCACCGCCCGGGACGAGTCGCGCGGGCGCCAGGCGCAGGCCGATATCCGCCAGGCCTCCGGTTCCGACCAGGTCGACCTGGTCGTGTTCGACTTGGCCGACCTCGGCTCCGTCCGGGACGGGGCCCATCGCCTGCTCGACGAGTACGAGCAGATCCACGTGCTCATCAACAATGCCGGCCTGGTGCTGTCCGACCGGGCCGTGACGAAGGACGGGTTCGAGGCCACCTTCGCCATCAACCATCTGGGCCCGTTCCTCCTGACCCGGGAGCTGACCGGTCGACTCGAGGAATCGGCACCGGCCCGCGTGGTCAATGTGGCTTCCACGGCCCACCGGTCGGCCCGAAAAGGGCTCGACTTCGACGACCTCCAGTCGGAGCGGCACTACGCCGGCATGCGGGCCTATAGCCGGTCCAAGCTGGCCAACATCCTGTTCACCAACGAGCTGGCCCGGCGCCTCTCGGGAACTGGGGTCACGGCCAACTCGGTCCACCCCGGAACGGTGGCTTCCGGCTTCGCCCGGGACGGTGACGCCTCGGGCCTGCTCGCCTTCGGTATCAAGCTGATCAAGCCGTTCATCCTGACCCCGGAGAAGGGGGCGCGCACCTCGGTGTACCTGGCCACGTCGCCCGAGGTGGAAGGGGTCACCGGGCGCTATTTCATCAAGTGCCGGCCCCGGAACCCCTCGGCCGCCGCCCGTGACGAGGCCGCCGCCGCCCTCCTCTGGTCGGTGAGCGAGGAACTGGTCGACCGCGCCGCGCCCCGGGCTGCCTGAGCCCGGACCGGTGCCGCGTCGGCGGTCCGCCACGTCCGATCGGTCCCGACCTACAGTGGTCCCGGCGGGCCGAACGGCTCATTAGGCCAGCTCAGAGGAGTGGCCAGCGGGACTTGGGAGGTTGTCATGTCCACCGCAGACGCCGGTCTCACCCCCCAGGAGCGCGACATCCTACACATCGTCGGGAAGTCGTGGGGCTGGGTGCTCTTCTTCGGCATCGTGACCCTCGGTCTCGGAGTCGTGGTCATCGCACGCCCGAGGGACACCATCTATGCCTTCGCCATCGTCCTCGGCATCTGGCTGTTCGTGGCCGGCCTGTTCCGGATCGTCGTGGCCATCGCCGACCGCGAGGACACGGCCGGGACGCGGTGGCTGATGGCCCTGCTCGGCCTGGTATCGGTCCTGGTCGGCATCCTCTTCCTCCACCGGACCGACGAGACCGTCACCAGTCTCGCCTTCCTGATCGGGCTGTTCTGGGTGATCGGAGGGATCATCGAGTTCTTCACCGCCTACAGCGAGCTCGGCTCACCGGCCCGTCTCTGGCGGATCGCCATGGGGATCCTGGCCTTCGCCGCCGGAGTGGTGACCCTGGTCTGGCCCAACCTCACGCTGACGGCGCTGGCCGTGATCATGGGGATCTGGCTGATCATCTACGGCCTGCTGGAGGTCACCCTCTCCTTCCAGCTTCGCCGTCTGGCCGCAACCTGAGGCGGGGGACGCATCGCCCTTGCCGGAATTCGGCGAAATTGCTACGAAATTGCGCCAATATCGCAATCTTTCTCGTTACAATGGCTGTTCATGAGGAGCAGGGAGATCTCGGGCCGGGAAGACACGCCGAATACCGACGACCAGGTGGAAGGCGAGGAGCCACGCCGGACGGCTCCGCCTATGGCCATCTCCATTGCCGGTTTCTCGACGGCATGTAGCAAGGACGCCCTCGTATCGAGCGCCAAGGCAGCCCGGGAGGCGCTCTCGTCGGAGTAGTCGGACTCACCAGGTCCGGTCCGTCGAGGAGTCGCTTCTTCCGAAGCGGCTCCTTTTCTTTTCGGGAGTTTCATTTCGGGAGACATTCGGGAACGACCTCCACCCCGAGCGTCCCGCTCCGGCCCACCCGGCCGGGGAGCGGCTCAAGCAGCGGGGCGATCGGCCCTCGACCCGG
Organism: uncultured Acidimicrobiales bacterium; assembly: GCA_963769825.1. Classification (GTDB taxonomy): domain Bacteria; phylum Actinomycetota; class Acidimicrobiia; order Acidimicrobiales; family RAAP-2; genus Bog-756. Next base: position 395,378 of record CAVYNO010000031.1, on the reverse strand, counting down.
ACCCTCCCGGCGCCAAGGTCGGAGAGCTTCCGTGTGGCGGATGGTCTTGTCGTTCGAGGGTCGATCCCAGAGCAGTGGGCACCAGCCGGAACTGCGAACCAGCACAAGACCACCGTTCGAGACGAGCACCGTCACAGACGGCAGAACCGACCGGGCAACAACCGGGCAACGACCGAGCAACAACCGAGAACGAAGAGAAGGGAGCACGCCATGCCGGAACGCGAACCGCCTGCCGAAAACCGGGAGCGGACCCGGCGCGCCGTGGAAGAGCGAGTGGCCCAGTGGTCGCCGGAGCTGAGCTTCGCCGCCGGTGACAGCCACGACAAGGGTGAAGCGTCCCTCTGCGTGGGGGAGGCGGCCTGACGCTGCCGGGCCGAGGGGATCGGGCCCGCGGAGGCTCCACGGGCCGGCGCGCGGGCTACCGTCCGGCGAGTGCCTTCCCCACGGCGGCGATGTCCTCGGGGCCGGCGAAGGCGAAGCTGAAGATGACCTCGTCGGCACCGGCCTCGATGTAGGGGTCCACCAGGTCGGGGATCTCGTGGGGCTGCCCGACGGTGAAGCCGGCAATCTCCTCGGCCGGCGCGCTGGCCTCGAGCACCGAGCGCATCTCCGCCGTGTGCTCGTCGGAGGTCGTGAGGATGAGCGGGGTCATCCACGTGACGTCGATCTCCGAGGGATCGCGTCCCACCTCGGCGCAGTGACGGTGCAGCACTTCGATCTTGCGCTTCAGCGTCGGCACGTCGCCGGTCACGTTGATCTTGTCGGCGTAGCGGGCGACCAGCCGGAGGGTCCGCTTCTCGCCACCGCCACCGATCATGATCTTCGGCCCCCCGGCCTGGACCGGGCGGGGCAGGTTGCGGGCGTGGTCCAGCCGGAAGTGGGCCCCCTCGAAGCTCACGTCGTCGCCGGTGAACATGGCCCGGCAGATCTGCACCGCCTCCTCGAGCATGTCGAGGCGCTCACCGTCGGCCGGGTAGTCGACCCCGAGCGCCTCGTGCTCGACCTCGTACCAGGCGGCTCCGATGCCCAGGATGGCCCGGCCCTTCGACACCACGTCCAGTGTGGTCACGATCTTGGCCAAAATGCCGGGGTTGCGGTAGGTGACGCCCGTCACCAGGGTGCCCAGTTGCACCCGCTCGGTGCGGGCGGCGAGCGCCCCGAGCAGGGTGTAGGCCTCGAGCATGGGTTGGTCGGGACCGCCCAGCGGCGGCAGCTGGAAGTAGTGGTCCATCACCCACAGCGAGTCGAAGCCCGATGACTCCACGGCCCGGGCCAGCCCGGCCATGTGCTCGAACAGGTCGCCGGGTTCCGGGCCCGAGAAGTGGGGCAGTTGCACGCCGAAGTCGGTCACGTCCTCACGGTAGCCCCGAGCTGCGGCCCCGGTGCCGCCTTGCCGTTCAGCGGAGGTCGGAGGGCTCCGGGTGCTCCTGGCCCTCGAACTGGATCCGGTACAGCTCGGCATAGTGGCCGCCGGCGGCGAGCAGCTCGTCGTGCCGGCCGCGCTCGACGATCCGTCCTCGGTCGAGCACCAGGATCATGTCGGCCTCGCGCACGGTGGACAGCCGGTGGGCGATGACCAACGAGGTGCGGCCCTCGAGCGCGGTGGCCAGAGCCTGTTGTACGGCCGCCTCCGACTCGGAGTCGAGATGGGCGGTGGCCTCGTCCAGGATCACCACCCGCGGCGCCTTGAGGAGGATCCGGGCGATGGCGATCCGCTGCTTCTCGCCCCCCGACAGCCGGTAGCCCCGGTCACCCACCACGGTGTCGATGCCTTCCGGCAGGGAGTCGACCATGGTGGCGATCTGGGCCCCGGCCAGCGCCGACTCCAGCTCGCCGAGCGTGGCATCCGGCTTGGCGAACAGCAGGTTGTCGCGGATGGTCTCGTGGAAGAGGTGGGCGTCCTGGGTGACGACGCCGATGGTGGCCGGTCAGCGAGGCCAGCTGGGCGTCGCGGACGTCCAGCCCGTTGAGCGGATGGCCCCCGACTGTCACGTCGTAGAGGCGGGGGACCAGCTGGCTGATGGTCGTCTTGCCTGCGCCCGACGGGCCGACCAGCGCCACCAGCTGGCCCGGTTCGGCGGTGAAGCTGACGTCGAACAGCACCTGGCTGGACGGGGCTTGATCGAGCACGGCCACCGACTCGAGCGAGGCGAGCGACACCTCCTCGGCCCTCGGGTAGCGGAAGTTGACGTGGTCGAACTCGATGCGGGCCGGGCCCGGCGGGACCGGTTGGGCTCCGGGCCTGTCCTCGATGGCCGGCGGGAGGTCGAGGACCTCGAAGACACGGTCGAAGGAGACGAGCGCGGTCATGACGTCGATCTGCACGTTGGACAGCGCGGTGAGAGGCCCGTACAGGCGGGCCAGGTAGGCGGCCAGGGCGACCACCGTGCCCAGTTGCAGGCTGCCGTTCACCACGCTCACCCCGCCCCAGCCGTAGACGACCGCGGTGGCCAGGGCGGCGGTGAGCGTGAGGGCGGCGATGAAGAAGCGGGCGTACATGGCCGAGTGACCCCGATGTCGCGGACCCGTCCGGCCTTGGACTCGAAGGCGAGCTCGCTCGTCGGCCGGGCGGCCGAACAGCTTGACCAGGAGCGCACCGGAGACGTTGAAGCGCTCGGTCATGGTGTTGTTCATCTGGGCGTTGAGGCCGTAGGACTCCCGGGTGATGCTCGACAGCCGCCGGCCCACCCGCTTGGCCGGGAACACGAAGATGGGCAGAATGACCAGGCTGATCAGCGTGATCTGCCAGGACAGCAGGAACATCACCACCAGCACCAAGGTCACGCTGATGAGGTTGGAGACCACCGAGGAGAGCGTGTCGGTGAAAGCCTGCTGGGCCCCGATCACATCGTTGTTGAGCCGGCTGATCAGCGCGCCGGTCTGGGTGCGGGTGAAGAAGGCGATGGGCATCTTCTGGATGTGCTCGAACACCTTCGACCGCATGTCGAAGATGAGCCCCTCGCCGACCTTGGCCGACACCCAACGAATGCCGATGGACAGCCCCGTGTCGACGACGGCCAGGCCCGCGGCGACCAGCGCCAATCCGATGATCAGCGACTTGTCGTGCTGGGGGATCCCTTTGTCGATGATCGAGCGGAACAGCAGGGGATTGATCAGGCCGATGACCGCCTCGACCACCACCAGGACGAGGAACCAGATCAGAATGGTGCGGTAGGGCCGGGCGAAGGTGATCATTCGCCGGGCGGTGCCCTTGGTCACCCGCTGTTGGGTGACCGAATCGTCCCGGCGCAGAGAGCGCACCGCCCCGAAGAACTGGCCGCCGCCGTCCACCGGCTCCCATACCGCCGTGGGCCATCATCGGTCTGCACCTCCGGGAACCAGGCATGCCTCCGGACCCTACTGTTCGACTGACGGAATTCCCGGTCGGACCGGCCGTTGACGGGAGCCGGCCGGACCGGGAGCACGGGTCAGCCGGCGACCAGCCCGCGGCCCGTGATCATGGGGAGATCGAGCGCGGTGAGCAAGCCGGGCGGGCCGTCCACCACCGCAGGGATGGCGTTGACCAGGCGCATGGCCGTGGCCTTGAGGCCCGCCGTGTTGTGGTCCCCGTCGCTCCCGAGCAGCTGGAGGTCGAGGGTGTAGTTCGGCTCACCGCTGATCTGGACCCGGTAGCAGCCCTGACCGGCCGGCTGGGGCCATTCGGGGGCCAGGTCGTCGTCGCAGCCGGGTGACGTGCTCGAGCACGATGACGGGCCGCCCGTCCCGGATGCCCCGCACCTCGAAGTGGAGGGCGGCCGCCGTCCCCTCCTCGATGGTCCCCGAGTCGACCTCGAAGGTCTTCCGGCGGCCGGCAGCCGCTCGTACCACTCCTCGACCGAGTCCAGCTCGACGTCGAGCCCGGCGGCCAGCTGGCGCACCACGCTGCCCCAGGCCATGGTGAGCACTCCGGGCTGGAGGATCATCGGGATCGTCGTCGAGGGGCCGCCCGAAGCCCATGATGTCGAAGATGCACCATCGGCTGGTTGTAGGTGTTGTAGTTGAGGATCTCCGCCACCCGCAGCTCGTCGATCCGCTCGCTCACCCCGGTCAGCACCAGCGGCAGGGCGTCGTTGGCGAAGCCGGGGTCGACACCGTTGACGAAGAGGGACACCCCGCCGGCGGCGCTGCCTCCTGGACCGGCGTGATCATCGACTCGTCGACCACCGCCGAAGGGGTACTGGAGGAACACCGGCCCGCTCGACACGACGTTGACCCCGGCCCGGAGCATCCGCGGCCAGATCGGCCGAGTGCCTCCGTCAGCCGGTTGTCGGCCATGGCCGTGTGGACGATGACGTCGGCGCCGAGGGCGAGCAGGCGGTCGTCGTCGTCGGTGGCGGCGACCCCGAGACTCCGACCCAGTCCGGCCAGCGTCGCCGGCGTCGCTGCCCGACCTTCTCCGGGTTGGACACCCACAGCCCAACCAGTTCGAGGTCGGGACGGGCGTCGATGCCGGCGATGGCGTGCCGGCCGACGTTGCCGGTGCTCCAGGCGACGACTCGGTAGGGCGGGGTCATGGTGTCCTCCTCGGGTGGCGGCTCACGATTGCGGTGTTTCGGCGGTGACGTCCGGCAGACCCATGTCGAGGTTGGGGGTCTCGATGCCACCGTCGACCTCGAGGATCTTGCCGGTGATGTACGAGCCGGCTTCGGAGGCCAGATAGACGACGGCGGCGGCGATGTCCTCGGGGTCGCCGATCCGACCGAGCGGAGTGGCCGCCTCGAGCGCCAGGCGGAGCTCGTCGGTCTGCATGACGATGTCGAGAGCCGAGGTGGCCACCGACCCGACGGCGATGGCGTTGACCCGGATGCGGGGGGACAGGTCGGCGGCGGCCAGCCGGGTGTAGTGGGCCAGCGCCCCCTTCGCCGTGCCGTAGGCCACGTACCCCCGCCCCGACAGGCGCCCCATGGCCGACGAGATGTTGACCGCCGAGCCGCCACCGCCCTCGAGCATGAGCGGCACCGCCGGCCGCAGGAGGGCGTGGGCGGTCGACACGTTGAAATGGAAGGCCTGCTCCAACCGGCCCGGCGAGGTGTCCATGAACGGCCGGGGCATGGCCCCGCCCGACGTTGTTCACCACCAGGTCGAGGCGGCCGAACTCGTGGCGAGCCCGATCGACCAGGCCGGCCACCGCATCGAGGTCGCTCAGGTCGGCCGGCACGGCCACGGCCCGCCGGCCGGCCGCGCTCGACTCGGCCGGCCACCTCGCCAGCTGGTCGGCGGTCCGCGCCGACGATCAGCACGTCGGCACCGGCCTCGGCCAGGCCGACGGCGGTGGCCGCGCCGATGCCGCGTCCGGCACCGGTGACGATGGCCACCTTGTCGGTCATGCCGAAGCGATCGAGAATCACTGGTCCGGTCCCTCCTCATGTCGGACCTCCGCCCATGTCGGGCGTGGGTCGGCGACCAGTGCTACCAGTCCGGAGCAGGTGGTGCCAGGCCGGACGGTCAGTCGGCCAGGCCGGCCAAGGCCACGATGTGGGTCGGTCGCAACCGCACCGAGCAGCTCACCGGGGACGCCGTTGCGTGCCCCGAAGTCCTCGGCGTTCTCCGCTCCCCATGTACCGGCCGCCGATGAGCGTGGCCCAGCGGGCGAGCTCGTCGAGCTCCTCGCTGATGGTCGCCATCCCCTCGATGATGACGAAGGAGAAAGGCGGGCGCTCGTCGTCGACGCACAGCGCCACCCGGGGATCGCGGCGGAGCGCCTTTCCCTTGAGGGTCGTCGGCGCCGGTGTTGAAGACGATGTCGCCGACCGGGGCGCCGGCGCCGACCGTCGACGCGTCGAGGACGAACCAGATGGGCGCCACATGGGGCGCCCGTCGGCCCGCACCGTGGCCAGCTTGGCGGTGTGAGCCGGCTCGGCGGTCGAGGAAGGCGACCAGCTCTTCGTTGCTCATCGGGTGGGACATGGTGGCTCCGATCGATCGGGCGCCGGACGGGTCGAGGCGCCGGTCAGGCCGGCCGGGTGGAGGGCAGGCCGAGCTTGCGGTGGTCCCATGAGACGGTGCGCTCGACGTTGAGCTTGGCCACGATCCGCTTGTTGAGCATGGTCTCCACGAATGGGCGCAGGTCCTCGGTGTAGCCACCGTAGTAGCGCTCGAAGAGATCGACCCCGAGCGCCCACTTCTTGTCGGGGTCGTCGACGATCTCGGCCCTCCCGACCAGCTCCACGCCGCGGAGCTCCTCGTAGTAGTCGCCGTCCTCGAACATGCAGGTGATCCGCGGGTCGCGGCGCAGGTTGACCGCCTTTTGCGCCTTGCCCTTGGTCTCGATGGCGATCGACCCGTCGAGGAACCCGTACCACATGGCCACGGCGTGGATGGATCCGTCGTGGTTGAGCGTGCACATGGTCATCGGCCGGCGCTCGTGAAGGAAGGCGTCGACCTCCTCGGGCGACATGCCGATCATGTCCCGCTGTTTGACCCCGTGGCCCATCTGCTGCGGCGCTCTGTGGCTCGCTCATCGGATCCTCCTCGGTGTGCGGCCCGGGACCGGCCGCTCACGGGAAGCGTATCGGGGCACGGTCGGCGGGCACGGTGCACGAATGGACCGGTGACCCAGCTCGACGACGGGCCGGCGCGCCCCGACGGGACTCCCACCGGCCCGCCCCGGCGGTTGCACGGTCTGTTTCGTCTGCACCGGCAACATCTGCCGGTCGCCGATGGCCGCCGTCGTCCTGCGCGCAGCTGGCCGCCGGGACCGTGACCTGGCCGACGGGTCAACCCTCGGCCGACCCTCTGGCCATCTCCAGCGCCGGCACCGGCGGCTGGCATGCCGGCGAGCCCATGGACGACCGGGCCCGGTCGGCGCCTCGAGCGCCGGGGCTACGCCGACCACGGGCACCGGGCCCGGGCGCTTCGAGTCGGCCTGGTTCGCCGGCACCGATCTGGTGGTGTGCCTCGACCGCGGCCACCGGCAGACCCTGCCGGCCTGGCCCGGGCCAAGACGCCGGGGACGACCGCTACGAGGACCGCCTGGTCCTGTTGCGGACTTCGATCCCCGGGCCGGGGGTGCGGTCGACGTGCCCGACCCCTACTACGGCGACGACGCCGACTTCGAGTCCTGCCTGGACCTGGTGGAGTCCGGGTGCCGGGGGCTGGTGGACCACCTCGCGGCCAGGTCGCCGACCGCTGGCCGCTCAGCCGAGGGTGACGAAGGACTCCTCGCTCGTAGGCGAGCATCCGCTCGTAGACCTGGCGCAGCTCGGCGCGGCGGGAGCGGTCGTTGGCCAGGTTGACCAGCTCGGCGGGATCGGTGTCGTGGTCGTACCACTCGTGGTCGTTGTCGTCGAAGGCGCAGTCGACGTCGAACAGCTTGGTGCCCGGGGACTTCCCCCACAGCCCGGTCGACGGCTTGCCCCCGCCCACCCCGTAGTAGCGGGCGTACTTGGTGCGGCCGTCGTAGAAGCCGCGCAGGGCGTAGCGGACCTTGTTGAGCTCGGTGGTCTGGGCCGAGTCCTGGGCGAACAGGATGTGGTCCCGGACCGAGGCCGACGGGTCGGCCAGCACCGGGGTGAGGTCGGTCCCCTGCACCGTCGGCGCCGTCGCCGACGGGTCGACCGCCGGCCAGCGAGCAGATGGTGGCGGCCAGGTCGACGTGGCTGCCGAGGGCGGAGGTGACCGAGCCGGCGGTGGTCACCCCGGGGACCTTGACGTAGAGGGGCACCCGCATGATCTCGTCGTAGACGAAGGGCCCCTTGGAGCGGAGCCCGTGGGAGCCGCACATGTCGCCGTGGTCGGAGGTGAAGATGATCACGGTGTCGTCCCACGCCCCCGCAGGCCTCGAGGGCGGACAGGACGGTGCCGAGGCTGCGGTCGGCCAGCTGGTGGAGGTGCACGTAGTAGTCGAGGTGGCGCAGCCAGGCCGCCTTGTCCGACGGGTCGATGTAGCCCCACAGCCCGTGCTGCTGGTCCCAGCGCCACTGCCGGTGGGCCTCGGGCTTGGTGTGGAGGTCGTCGTCGAAGTTGGCCGGCAGCTGGTCGACCACCTCGGGGTAGGGCTCGGAGAAGACGGGGAGGGGGTCGTCGTCCTTCCAGGCGGCGGACTCGAGCACCGACCGGATGGCGGCCACGTCGTCGGGGTGCCGCTCCCGGTATCCGGGCTGGTCCACCGGGAACCACATGACGTCGTGGGGGTTGACCAGGGCCACGGTGAGGAACCAGGGCTCGGTCCACCGTTGCCCGTCGCCGGCCGGCGTTCGGCGCCTGAGCCAGTGGGCGGCGTTGGCGGCGATGATCGGGTCGAAGTGCACGCCGGTGCCGGCCCACCCCATGAAGTGGCGGTCGTTGCCGTCCCAGTCGGCGAAGCCGTAGGCCTCCATGTCCGGGGTGGGCGAGTGGGAGAGGTGCCACTTGCCGATGTAGGACGAGCGGTAGCCGGCCCCGGCCAGCAGCGAGCCCAAGGTCGGCGTGGAGGTGGGGAGCTCGGTGTGCTCGGGCATGATCACGTTGTCGACCACCCCGTGGCCCTCGAGGTAGCGGCCGGTGAACAGGCTGGCCCGGCTCGGCGAGCAGGGCGACGAGTGGGTGAAGTAGTGGGTGAACTCGAGCCCCTCGGCCCGGAGGCGGTCCCGCCAGGGGAGGGAGACGCCGGGCGGGAGCCACGAGCGCTGCCGCTCCTGGTCGGAGACGACCAGCAGGATGTTGGGGCGGTGGGCGGGAGCTCGGCCATGGGCCGCCACGGTAGTGGCTCGGCCCGCTCATGGGCGGGGGACGTTGGCGCACAAAAGTGAAATGTGTTCTACTTTTTCCGAGCGTCACCGACGAGCCGTCAGGGGGAGGTCCGGGATGCCCGAGAGCGAAGCACTGCACGCCGAGCACCGCCTCGAATACCCGTACTCCCGCTCGGTGGGCCCGGTCATCGGCGGGTTCCTGACCGGACTGCGCGACGGCCGGCTGCTGGGGGTCCGGGGAGCCGGAGGCACGGTCATCGTGCCCCCCACCGAGTACGACCCGACCACCGGGGAGGACACCGGCGAGCTGGTCGAGGTGGGGCCGGCGGGCACGGTCGAGTCGTGGGCCTGGGTGGGCCACCCGCTGCCCAAGCATCCGCTGTCCCGGCCGTTCGCCTGGGCGCTGATCCGGCTGGACGGGGCCGACACCGCCATGCTCCACGTGGTCGACGCCGGGGGCCCGGACCGCCTGGCCAGCGGTGACCGGGTCACGGTCAAGTTCCGGCCGGCCGGGGAGCGGATCGGGGCGATGGCCGACATCGAGGCCTTCGTGCCCGAGCAGGGAGCGGGCCGGTGAGCGCCGACGACGGGAACGACTCAACCGCAAGTCCCGGCCCGGTCACCACCCTGGCCACGCCGATCCGGCTCGACTTCGACTTCACTCCCGGGGTGGCCCAGTCCCGGTTCCTGCGCGGGCTGGAGCAGGGCAAGTTCATGGGCCAGCGGTGCCCTGTCTGCGGCAAGGTCTACGTCCCCTCGCGGGATCGTGCCCGACCGACGGCGTGCCCACCACCGAGGACGTCGAGCTGGCCAACGTGGGCACCGTCACCACCTACTGCGTGGTCAACGTCCCCTTCGCCGGGCAGTCCATCGAGATCCCCTACATCTGTGCCCAGATCCTCCTGGACGGGGCCAACCTCTCGTTCATGGGGCTCATCCAAGAGGTGCCGACCGACCAGATCCGTATGGGGATGCGGGTCGAGGCGGTCTGGGTGGGGCCCGACGAGCTCACGCCGTCGTTGGCCTCGGTCAAGTACTTCCGGCCCAACGGTGAGCCCGACGCCGACTACGAGACCTACAAGGAATACCTGTGAGCACGACCGGGCCGGGGAGGACCGTGCGGCCGGTTTCGGTCGCCTCGTTCGCCCAGGCGCAGAACGTGCGCCACGACGATCAGCACAACGAAATCGAGATGCTCATGCCGGTGGTGGCCGAGGTGTTCGGCAACATCGGCATCACCAAGGACGACGTCGATTTCATCTGCTCGGGTTCGACCGACTACCTGATCGGCGGGCCGTTCAGCTTCGTGACCGCGCTCGATGCCGTGGGAGTGTGGCCGCCGCGGGCCGAGAGCCATGTCGAGATGGACGGGGCCTGGGCCCTCTACGAGGCGTGGGTGCTCCTCCAAGAGGGTGAGATCGACGCCGCACTGGTCTACTCCTTCGGCCGGTCGTCGCTCGGGAACCTCAACGAGATCCTCGCCCTGCAGCTCGATCCCTACTACCTGGCGCCCCTGTGGCCGGATCCGGTCAGCCTGGCCGCGTTGCAGGCTCGCGCCCTCATCGACGCCGGCCGGGCCAGCGAGGCCGACTTCGCCAACATCGCCGCCCGGAGCCGCAAGAACGCGCTCGGCAACCCGAAGGCCCAGGTGGCCAAGGACGTCTCGCTCGACTCGCTGCTCGAGGACGACTACGTGGTCTCGCCTCTGCGCCGCCATGCCCTGCCGCCGATCACCGACGGCGCGGCTGCGATCGTGCTGGCTGCCGGGGACAAGGCGAGGCGGTGGTCGGAGCGGCCGGTGTGGATCACGGGGATCGATCACCGGATGGAGACCCACGCGCTCGGGGCCCGGGACCTGACCTCGTCACCGTCGACGGCCAAGGCCGCGGCCGAGGCCGGGGTGGCCGACGGACCGGTGGACGTGGCCGAGATCCACGCCCCCTTCGCCTCACAGGAGATCATCGTGCTGGATGCGCTCGGATTGGCCGACGGGGTCGCGGCCGTCAACCCGTCCGGCGGTGCTTTGGCGGCCAATCCCATCATGTCCGCCGGCCTGATCCGCATCGGTGAGGCCGCCGCCCGTGTCGAATCGGGTTTGGCGCGCCGGGCCGTGGCCCACGCCACCTCGGGGCCGTGCCTGCAACAGAACCTGGTGTGCGTGCTGGAGGGTGAGTGATGGCAGAACGTTGTGCGGTCATCGGCGTCGGGCAGACCCACCACAAGGCCAAGCGCGAGGACGTGTCGATCGCCGGGCTGGTCCGTGAGGCGGCCAAGATGGCCCTGGCCGATGCCGAGGTCGACTGGGCGGACATCGACGCGGTGGTCATCGGCAAGGCGCCGGACATGTTCGAAGGCAACATGATGCCCGAGCTCTACCTCGCGCCGGCGCTCGGCGCGGTGGGCAAGCCCATGTTCCGCGTGCACACGGCCGGGTCCGTCGGGGGGTCGACCACGTTGGTGGCCGCCCACCTCATCAGCTCGGGCATCCACCGGCGGGTCCTCACCGTGGCCTACGAGAAGCAGTCGGACTCCGACGCCATGTGGGCGCTGTCCGTGCCCCAGCCGTTCGCCGCCCCGTTGCTGGCCGGAGCGGGCGGGTACTTCGCCCCCCACATCCGCGCCTACATGCGCCGGTCGGGCGCACCCGAGTACATCGGTCGGATGGTGGCGGTCAAGGATCGCCAGAACGCCATGCGCAACCCCTATGCCCATCTGCACCTGGCCGACATCGACATGAAGATGGTCGAGGACTCGATGATGCTGTGGGACCCGCTGCGCTACCTCGAGGCCTGTCCCTCGTCGGACGGCGCCGCCGCCATGGTGCTGGCGTCCGAGGGTGCAGTCTCCGGGCAGTACCCCCCGGCCTGGGTCCACGGCACGGCCATGCGGTCGGAGCCGACCATGTTCGCCGGCCGGGACCAGGTCAACCCCCAGGCCGGGCGCGACTGCTCCGCCGATGTCTACGGCCAGGCCGGCATCACCGATCCGCGGTCGCAGATCGACGTGGCCGAGGTGTACGTCCCCTTCAGCTGGTACGAGCCGATGTGGCTCGAGAACCTCGGGTTCTGCGACCTCGGCGACGGGTGGAAGCTCACCGAGTCGGGGGCCACCGCCTTCGACGGCGACATCCCGTGGAACACCTCGGGTGGCGTACTCTCGTCGAACCCGATCGGCGCCTCGGGCATGCTGCGCTTCCTCGAGGTGGCCATGCAGGTGCGCGGCCAGGCCGGTGAGCACCAGATCGACGGGGCGCGGCTGGCCTTCGGCCAGGCCTACGGCGGTGGGTCGCAGTTCTTCGCCATGTGGGTGGTCGGGAGCGAAAAGCCCTAGGACCGACCCGTTCTCACCGGACCAGTCGGTTTGTCGTCGGTCGGACCTCCCCCGACGTTGATGATGATCCAGCTGGTGGCGAGCGCTACGTAGGTCACCTCGTCACCCCGCTCACCTGAGCTGACCGCCTCGCCGCCAAGGACATCGGTGTAGAAGCGGCGAGAACGCTCGACATCGCCTGAAACGATGAAGTGGGCCAGGACCATCGCATCTGCGGACGCCGGAGTCCCGGTCGAGGTTTGACTGTCCGAGTCGAACGTACTCATGCTGGCCTCCCTCGTTGGGGTCGGCTCCATGATCGCGCTCCCCGGAGCGTCGCCTCGCTGCGTGATGGAAGCGCGCATCGACCGCGGCACTCGTGCTCGAAACGGTGTGGCCAGCACACGGCTCTCCTACGCCAGGGACGTACGACCCGGCTGCCGTGCGGACTGGCTGGCTGTTGACAATCCTTGGCCGACGCTCGACTCGTTTGTAGCGTGAGGAAGTCCAGACGAAGTGCTCCGGGCGGTGGAAAGGTAGGGCTCCGACGTACCCGACTGCCCGGAGGCATCCCCATGCTGACCATCATGACCGACGCCTGGCACACGCTGGTCCCTCCAGCCGGCGATCGGGACGGTCCGCTGTCCCCATTGCTGCTGGTGCTGACGACCGTCACCGGCTTGGTCGACGCCTTCAGCTACCTCGTCCTTGGCCAAGTGTTCGTGGCCAACATGACCGGCAACGTGCTGTTCCTGGGGCTGGCGGTGGCGGGGGCCAAGGGATTCACCGCCGCCGTCCATCTCGTCGCCCTGGGCGCCTTCACACTGGGGGCGGCGCTGAGCGGCCGACTGGTCAAACGGTTCGGCCGCAGTCGGGGACAGACGCTGGCCCGAACGGCCGGCGCACAGACGGTGTTGGTGGCCGTGGCCTGGGCCGTCGGAGCAGGCATTGCCGATCCCGGTTCGGGCCTGGTTCGCTATCTGTTGGTGGCGCTGCTCGCGGTCAGCGGCGGCTTGCAGACCGGCACAGCGCGGCGGCTGGCCGTGCCCGACCTCATCACCACCGTGCTCACCCGCACCATTGCCGGAGCGGCTTTCGACAGCCGTCTCGGTGGGGGCGACAACTCGAGGGTCGGGCGCCGCGGCCTGGCAGTGGCCGCCCTCTTCGGCGGGGCTCTAGTCGGTGCCGTGCTGGTGCTGCATGTCGGCAAGTCGCTCACCTTGCTGGTGGCGCTCGCAATGCTGATGGCGGTGATGATCAGCGCCGGAAGGCTCTCGAGCCCCCGTCCGGCCTGGGATCGAGCGGCTTGAGAAACGATGGCCGGTGGAGCCGGTCCCGTTTCGTCCGCTGGGGTCAACCCCCGGTGAACACGTCCCTGCCGAAGACAGCGCTGACCGTCTTGGCCTGACCGAGCCGGGCCAGCCCGAAGATGTCCTCGATGGTCCCGAGCGTGGCGTAGTGGTTGTAGGGGACCGCGCTCTTGGTGCCGCCGACTATGAACGGGGAGAGCACGACGGCGCCGATGCGGCCCCCGCCCGGCCCGTTGAGCCCCGGGTTGGCGGCGGCGGGGCCGGGCATCTCGTTGCAGCACGATGCGGCGTTCGCCGGGTTGTCGCCGCCGACGTCAGCCTCGTCGAAGGTCACTTCGAGCAGCCCGTCCTGCTTGAAGGCGGGCGAGCCGGTGATGCGGGGAACCCACGTCTGGAGGAAGGTGTCGACGTTGGTCAGCGATGAGCTGCTGGCCGGCTGGTTGATGCAAGGGGCGTCGTGCCCGTCGTTGCACAGGTTGGGCACGATCACACTGAGGTTGGGGGTGGTCGAGACCGACTTGAGGTCGGTGGCCAGCGCAGTGGTCCCGGCCGGCGTCCCGGCCGGGAGGGAGCCGGTGGTCGTTCCCAGGGGGACCACGTGCGCGTCGCACGACGCCGCATTGTCGATGATCGAATGGAAGTAGACGAAGGGGTCATGGCGCGCCGCATAGCCGTCGCCGGCCACGGCTTGCTGGGTGTGGTCCGCGGCCCCGATCGGCGGGTGGGCGCACACGGTGGGCTCCCGGGACGGAATGTTTCCCATGTCCTCCATGTAGCCCTTCCACGTCAGATGGGCTTGTTCGAGCTGGTTGGCGACGGTCTGGACGGATGAGGGGAAGACGCAGCCCGAGTCGGAGATCTGCCCGGCGGCCGACAGTGTGGCGGTGGACGGGAAGTCGACGAACGACTGGCAGTCGGCCTGGTTGAGCGGGTTGGGGGCCTGGCCGGAGACGAGGGCGATGTAATTGTCGTTCGAGAGGTGCCCGATGCCGTAGTAGTTGGTCAGGAGCGCCCCGGAAGCAGGCAGAGTCGAGGCGAGGTAGGGGTCGTCGGCCGGGCTGCCGAAGGTGGCGTCGTAGCCCTGGTTCTCGAGCACGATGAGGAAGACATGGTGGACGGCCGGGAGGCCCCCGGTCGCCTTGCCCGTCGCCGCGGTCGAGCTCGATGTGCCGGTGTGGGCCCCGGTGGTCGACGTCGGTGCCCCGCTCCCCGAGCTGCACGCCGCCACCAGCAGGGCAACGGCGATGAGCCCCCCGATCAGGGTGGGCCTCGGGGGGGTGCGGAGCCGTCGGCTGGACCCGTCGGCGGGGGAGGGAAGGGTGGCCATGGGAGAGTTCTACCCGACCGGCGGGCGGCGGTGGTGCTCCTGGCCCTTTGGGTGGGCGACATCATCCGGGTCATCGGTCGGGGGACCGGTACACTCAAGACCGGTTCGCCGAGCGTCCGGAGGCATCAGGTGAAGATTGTGGTCGACTACGACGAGTGCGCCAGTAACGCGGTGTGCATGGGCATCGCCCCCGAGGTGTTCGAGGTACGCGACGACGGGTTCCTCTACGTGCTCGACGAGCACCCCGGCGAGGAGCTGCACGAGCGGGTGCGACAGGCGGCGAACGGCTGCCCCACCGGCGCCATCACCATCATCGAAGACGAGTAACCAGGGAGTGGCCGGGGACGCTCCGAGGGTCCGCTTCGCCCCATCGCCCACGGGCTACTTCCACGTCGGGAGCGCCCGCACCGCACTGTTCAACTGGCTGGTGGCGCGCCAGTCGGGGGGCTCGTTCATCCTCCGCATCGAGGACACCGACGCCGAGCGGAACCGCGAGGAGTGGGTGGACGGGATCACCTCCGCGCTGCACTGGCTCGGGATGGACCCTGACGAGGGCCCCTTCCGGCAGTCGGCCCGTAGCGCCCGCTACGCCCAGGCCGTGGATGCCCTGTGGGATGGGGGCTTTCTGTACGCCTGCGACTGCACCGCGCGACGAGATCGAGGCCCGGAACCGGGCGGCCGGGATCCTGACGCCGGGCTACGACGGGCACTGCCGCTCGCGCCATCTGGCACGGGAGGGAGCCGCCCTGCGATTCCGGACACCCGACGAGGGGACGACGACCGTCGAGGACATCGTCCGAGGACCGGTGGAGTTCCCCCGGTCCTCGATGGACGACTTCGTGGCCGTGAAGGCCAACGGTGCACCGTTGTTCGTCCTGGCCAACGTGGTCGATGACATCGACATGGGAATCACCCACGTCATCCGCGGCGAGGACCTGCTACCCACCACACCGAGAGGCATCCTGGTGTGGGAGGCACTCGAGCGCGGTCGGGTGGAGGACGGACGGCTGGGACGGTGCGGCGAGCCGGCCGGTGTCGCCCCTGCCGCGCTTCGCCCACCTGCCCATGCTGATCAACAAGGAGCGCAAGAAGCTCTCCAAACGCCGCGACCCGGTGGCCGTCGAGTCCTACCGCGACGATGGGTACCTGCCCGAGGCCATGGTCAACTACCTGGCTCTGCTGGGGTGGGGCCCACCCGGCGGGGAGGAGGTGTTCACCGTCGACCAATTGATCGCCTGGTTCCGGCTCGAGGACGTGAACCATTCGCCCGCCTTCTTCGACGTGGTGAAGCTGACCCACCTGAACGGCGAGTACATGCGGGCTCTGCCGCTCGGCGCGTTCATCGAAGCTTGTAAGCCCTGGCTGGTCGGCGACCGGGCACCCTGGCCGGCGGCCAACTTCGACGAAGGCACGTTCACGGCCATGGCGCCCGTGGTGCAGGAGCGGGTGGCCACCCTCGGCGAGGTCCCGGCCATGGTCGATTTCCTCTTTCTCGAGGAGCCGGTCATCGAAGAAGACGCCTGGGAACGGGCCATCACACGGGACGAAGCCGCGGTGTCTGTGCTGTCGGGAGCTGTCGATGCCTACACCTCCCTGGTCGGGAACTGGACCCGGGACGCGCTCTACGCCGCCACTCAGGAGGTCGGCGAGCGAGTGGGACGCAAACTCGCCAAGGCCCAGGCGCCCATCCGGGTGGCTGTCACCGGACGCCGAGTCGGGCCACCCCTGTTCGAGGCGCTCGAGGTATTGGGTCCGGACCGGGTGCTCGTCCGGTTGAAGGCTGCGCTGGCCCGGGCCGCGGCGGAGGCTTCGCCCTGAGTGCTCTCAGCGTCTCGACTTGGGCCCGCTGAACCGAGCGAGGTCTCTGGTCGCCGATCGAATCGTCAGACCGACACGGGTCGGCCGTCCCGCAGGACCCGGAACTGGCGGCCTGGGTCGTCTGCCGGCGTCCGTCTGGCCACGCCGGCTCCATCCGTTTGGACCACGGTGGCGCCATCGGGTGCGTACTGCACGATGTAGGCCTTGCGAACCTCTCCGGTGAGATTGGGCCCGGTGCAGTGGGGGGTGAGCGACGAGAAGACGACGATGCTGCCCCGGGGTGCCGGCACCGGCACCGCGCCCGTGGGGTGGTCGAGGCAGACGAGTCCTATGTGTGTCGCCTCGTGGACGAGCGTGCCGATCTTGTGGACGCCGGGAACCACCCACGGGCAGCCGTTGTTCTCGTCCGTATCGGTGAGCGCGATCCAACAGGTGAGGTACTGCTGGGGTTCGACGTAGGCGTAGCCATTGTCCTGGTGCCATGGGAACGGTGACGTGGTGCCGGGCTTCTTGTAGACGGCTTGGTCCCAGTAGAGGCGGACGTCCGGCCCCACCAGATCGCTGCACAGGTCGATCAACGGCGACGAGCTCACCAGCCTCCGGAGGACTTCGGATTCCAGCACCAGGTGGGTGCTAAAGGTGATCTCATCGGCCCGAGCGATGAGGAACGTGCCCCCTCGTGCCCGGAGCCACTCCTCGCGTTGAGCCTCGATGGGATCGATGGCCGCGATCAGTCGCTCTACCTCGCGGTCATCGAAGGCGCCCCGGTAGAGCACATAGCCCTCCCGGTTGTAGTGGTCCGCATCCTCAGCGCTGAGGGTTCGAAGCGGGCCAGGGGGCGACATCCACGAGAACTGCCGGTTGAGCTCGTGCGGCTTCACGGCTCCTCCGGATTCGGCGCGCGCCGCCGCTTCTGCCCCGCCGGCCACGTGAGCGAGGTCGGAGCCAGGGGGGCATCGTTACTCGACCTGCGAGGCGAGACAAGCCAGGGCCACCGATCGCCGATCGTAGCGAGGATCGATGCCGCCGAGCCCGGAATGCGGTGAGGGGACTCCAAGGGAGAACTCCCTGGCACGGGGCAAGCCCGGAATCATGCCTGGTCGGCTAAATTGGCGCTTCGCCCATTCGGGGGTGGCGCAACTGGCAGCGCGCATGATTCTGGTTCATGAGGTTGGAGGTTCGAGCCCTCCCCCCCGAGCTGATCGCAGTGCCCCTCGGATGGGACAATGTGACACAGTTGGTGCGGCTTGCGATGATGTGGTGAGGCCGTTCCAAAACGAAATGGCTCTTCGGGGTCCCATCGTCTAGAGGCCTAGGACACCACCCTCTCAAGGTGGAGACACGGGTTCGAACCCCGTTGGGACTGCTCGTGGTCAGATTCCCAGAGTTGACCCCGTTGAGGGGTGCCATTGCACGTCCGGTCGGTCGGGCACCTTTCGTGCCTTGCTCCAACTCGTAGCCGGTCGAGCGTGGTGAGCCGTGTGTCGGGTCAAGCCGGCAATCCCCTCGACTGTTGCCTGCCCATGAACGTCACTTCGGCCACACGTCCCACGGCACTTTGCGGACGTCCTGGGCCGCAGTTGCGACCTTGTGGATCGAGTTCCATCGAAACTACAGACCAAGGTCGTCGGTGACTCGATGCCGACGCCTCAGACAGGCAGGGGGCTCCACTGCTTTCGAAGATGCGCCACATGAACTGACACGCGTCGCAGATCAGAGTGATTTCAGACGCCGGGAGCCTGCGGTCTTTGGTCCGCAATAACGTTCTCGGCCACGATCCACAGCCCGGACAGGCCATATCGGATCCTCCGCTTCCGCCTGGCAAGAACACCCACACCCAACTGCTGCAACGACAGGAATCCGCCGTTCTGTCCTGTCGTCGCAGCGGCCGGGCATTCCCGCCTACGGGCACAGTAACCATTGCAATTGGCAGTTGCAACTGCCAGTTGTACCAGCCGGTTAGAGGGGCCGCCTGCCCAGGGTACTTGTGGCTGCAAGCAATCCTGCTAGCGGGAATCTGACGCTTTCTTCTGGATTCGCCGTCCACGGCTGGGTTCTCGAAATCACGACGCTCATGTGGCCCCTTGCTGACCGTCCCCCAAGATCTCCGGGCCCGTGACCCATGGTGATGCCCGTCAGACGTACAGTTCACTCGTTCGGATTTGGCTCGAAGAACTCCAGCACAAGAGCATGGAGTCCAATGCCGAAGATCGTCCAGGTCTGATCTGCTCCATTGGGCCCGGTAGGGCGGACGATCCCCACCATCTGGGTGTCGACTCGGTCCCGGAGCGAGCATCCCTCAGCCAGAGCCCCGACCGCGTTCAAGAACTGTCGGACGGTCAAGGGCTCCTTTGGTCGGTAGCCGAAGATCGTCATCAGCCCGCTGAAGGCTTCCTCTCCTTGCTGGTTGATGGCGTCATAGCTTTCCATGAGCTTCGAAAGAACCCGCTGGTGCCGGTCGGGCAGGTCACTCGAGACCGCTGTGGCCCAGAGGTTGATCCACACCGACCAGCTCGATGAGCCGCGGAGCGCATCACTGAGGGCTTCGCCAACGACCCGGCACACTTCGGACAGGGCCGCGGCGCGAGCGGCCGCACTTGACAGATCACTTGCCGCCAAGACTTCTGCCACCAGCTCCTCGACCTCGGGGACGTTGGAACGGCTGGTGTCCGATGCCAGCTCGACCATCACGTCCGTCTGGTAGTCAGCGAGGTTCTCCCACACCCGCCCGATGACCGAGGCGTTAGTGAGCTTGACGCTCATCTCCGCCTCGACCCGGTCGAAGGCACCCTTGAAGGTCAGGGCGTCAGCCCCCGTGCCGAGGCCTTCCTCGAGCAGGATCGACCGTCCAGCCGCCAACAGGAGTGCTCGAATGTCCTCCCGGCTCCGCCGAAGCCGCCGAACGGTGCTCATCGCGACCTCCCACGGCGGATGTACTACCGGCTGCAAGTGTGATTGCTGCGATAGCCGGATCCCGCCGATCCGGTTGCCGCTGCCCGCCGCCGAGTCCCGAACCATACAGAATGCAATCGGGAGCTGCAAGCAACGGCGCTTCTGGAGTCGCGAAGAACTCCCGGGTGCCCCGGCCGCACTCTGAACTGCAGGCGACGGAATTCCGAGCAACGCTACGCAGCCGGAAGACCATGAGATTTCCGTTGGGGCCAGAGTCATCGAGACGCACCGGCGACGGCCTCTGCCCCCGGGGACGTTTGGGGCGTTCAGTTCAATTGGAACCGCATCGTCGGCACCGGTGCCGATGATGAAGCGCCCCGGTGGAAAGGGGGCCGACTGTTAGAGGTGCCCTTCAGCGCCACACGGGCTGCTTGAGCTTGTGCGGAGGCTGCTCACAAGCTGGGGCTTAGCGGCTACGCTCCGGCCTCCGAACGGGTTAAACGGGACACCGGGAATCAGACAAGCCAGGAACGAGTTCCCGGCGCTCTTCTCACGGCACAGCAAGGAAGGTGCCCCCTTCGTCGGCTCGGGCCGCATCACCCGTTCTTCTACAGCGAGCGCGCCGCAATTTCGCGAGCACACAGCCATCCCCGACACACAAAGACCCTGATCACCAGGGCACAGAGGTTGTGCCAACGGGCGGGGCGGCGGAAATGGCCTTTCCGAGGTCGTGGCTCAAGGACCGCGACGAGCAGCCGATAGAAGTTACAAGCAGAAGGGAAGGGGATCGCTTGCGAGAGCGGCTGGTGCTCTTGAGGATGATGAGCCCAGGGATGAATCGACTGACGTTGACAGCGGTGGCATTGACTCTTTCATTCATTGGGTCTTTGGCCGGGTTCGGAGTAGTAGGACCAGCTGCAGGAGCGGCGCAGCTTGGCAACTCATCCGAGCACATGGCCATCAACCTGTACGTGTGCCCCGAGAGCTGTCGCGGGATCCATGTCTTCATCGACTCGGCGTCGAACCACTACGGCTCAGATGGCTACTCCCTTTGCACGAACAACGAGACCTCGACCGACTTCAAGCCGTCCTACAACGGTGAGGTGCAGTACGTCTCAATGGACACGAAGGCGTCTGGCTCATGCTCGGCCCTTCCCTCGTACAACACCTGGGTGATCGAGGTCTACAGGAACGACAAGATCTTCGAACGCGGGACAGTCTGGCTCGGTGAGGACCGGCCGCTCCTGGCTGAGTATTACGCCAGGTGCCCGGGCAAGAAGTCCCCCTGGAGCCCGGCATTTGTGAACATGCAGTGCGGCACTACCGGTCGGTTCACCATGGATGTCTCGGTCCCGGGATGGAAGCCCACCTGGCCCACATGCCCTTCCGAAACCGAGTTCTGTAGCGTGAACATCCACTTTGACAGCACGAAGCCGTGCTCATCGTTCACCTCCTCGTTCGGGGCCTGCGAGGGCAGTTCGGATGGGAACGTCGACTGGACGACGAACAACGTCGATCAACCGGCTCGCTTCATATATTCGGCCTTCACCTGGGTCGACGCCGGTAAGAAAAAGGCGGTGACCTTCGGAACTCAAAAGGCTCTGCCTGCCGCACGTATGAGCGGAACGGTGCCGTCGTCAGCGAGTGGCGTCTTCGACGTGCAAGAAGCTTTGGTATTCCTGTGGGCCCACCCACTGACGACCTGGTACACGTCGGATCGAGCCCCAGCGGGAACTCCGGGGGGACCGCTCTTGTTCAACTTCCGCAACGGCGTGATCGGCGCCGATGTTTACATGAGTGGGTTCCTGCAGCGCCGACCATGAGTCTTCCCGCCAGCTTCGGCTCCGGGACACCGAAACACGCTGGCTCTGGGACTGCCAGGCTGGGTGCATTCGAACCGCTCCGGAAATGCCGAATCCGGTTGCAGCGAACGACCACCTCACCAGGTGATCGTCATCTTCGGTACGGCACACGCTGCGTCAGGATGAAATCTAGGAACGATTGGATTCATGGAAGTCACTGTGCGGCCCTCCCCGTCGCTTCCGAGAAGGCAGCGCGGACGGCCGCATGATCCACGGAGTCATCGGGTTCGACTACGTCACCCGCTCCAAGGTCCCATGCCTCAGCGAGTGCATCGAAGCCGCATCCGTGGAACACGGCGGCTGCCTGGACCGCGGCGCCCGCGGCAACGAGTTCGGATTCCGATGGCACGATCACCGGAGAGCCCAGAAGGTCCGCGGTTATCTGTCGGTACGCGGCGCTTCGGGCCCCGCCTCCGCCGAGGAACACTCGTTGACCGCTCGCTCGCTCGCCTATGGCCAGGGAGTCGACGCCGTAGAGGAGACTGCAGATCACCCCTTCCACGGCGGCCCTCGCTAGGTTTGCCGCTGACACGTCGTTCCTGATGCCGCTGAGGGTGCCGGTGGCATCCGGTCGGTTTGGTGTTCGCTCGCCATCGAAATGAGGAACCAGGACCAAGCCGTCGGCACCGGCGGACGCGGAGAGCGCCAGCGAATCGAACTCCTTGAGGGTGATGCCGAGGAGCCGAGCCAGTGAGTCGGTCACCTTGGTGGCGTTGAGGGTGCAAACGAGGGGGAGAAAGCGGCCGGTGGCATCGGCAAACCCGGCAACCGTCCCGGAAGGATCAGCACTTGGTTCCTCGGTGACCGTGCAGGCCGCTCCGCTCGTTCCGAAGCTGAGGGAAAGGTCTCCGGGACGCAAGCCAAGGCCCAGGGCACTGGCCATGTTGTCGCCGGTACCCGGCCCGACGATCGTCCCGGTGTCAGCCCACTCGCCGGCGGCGGAGACCGGGCCGAGCACGATCGGCAGCATGGTGTCCCAATCCATTTGGTCGTCGACCAGGCGCAGGAGGTCGGTCCGGTAGCGGTCCTCGGCCGGGGACCAGTATCCGGTTCCGGAGGCATCGCCCCGGTCCGTGGTCATTTCGCCGGTCAGGCGAAAGGTGAGCCAGTCGTGGGGGAGGAGGACGGAGCTCATACGGCGGAACGAATCGGACTCGCAGCGCCGCAGCCATCGAAGCTTGGTGATGGTGTAGCTGGCCAGAGGGACGCTTCCGCACGACGCGGCCCAGGCCGCTGCACCCCCTGGCAGTTCGGCCAGCAGCTGCTGCGCGTCCGGTGCGGACTCAGTGTCATTCCACAACTTGGCGGGCCGAACGATGTCACCGTGATCATCGACGATCACAGCACCGTGCTGCTGTGCCGCAAACGATATTGCTGCGGGCTTGATGTCTCTCACACCGGCCATGGCACTGGCTTGGGAGAACGCCACCTCCCAAGCGTGTGGGTCCTGTTCACTACGGGGTGGAGTGGTCAGGGGATGAGGCGCTCGTCCCGATGCAACGAGTGTGCCAGAGTCTGCGTCGCGCACCTGAACCTTGCATGACGTCGTCGAGGAGTCGACGCCGACGACGAGAGGCACTAGCGGACCCCGAGCAACAGCTCCGTCACCAGTTGGTCGAGACGCTCATGACCGTAACCCTGAGAAGCAAGCGCCTCCTCGTCATAGGAGCCCTTTCGAATATCGGCAAGGCCACCACTCGACGCCGTCCTCTCGTCCAGACCGGCGACCTTGGCCACGCCCAGGGCCTCCTGGATCTCCTTGTCCTCCCGGAATCGACGGACCTTGTCCGCCAGTATCAGGTAGGTGCGAATGCAGCCCCGGGCAAACTCCCAGACACCTGCCATGTCCTCGGTCCGGTACGGGTGCGCATCGAAGTGTTTCATGCCGTCCCAGTGGGCGTCCTCGAGTACTTTGACCAAGTAGAAGGCGTCTCGAATTCCCTCGGAGCCGAAGCGAAAGTCCTGATCGAACTTCCCGATGCGTTGGGCATTGAGATCGATGTGAAAGAGCTTCTTGTGCCAAAGGGCCTGCGCCACGCCATGAGTGAATGACAGGCCGCTCATGGTTTCGTGGGCGAACTCGGGATTGACCCCCACCATGTCCGGCCATTCCAACGCTCCGATGAAGGCGAGGACGTGCCCGACCGTCGGAAGGAAGATATCTCCTCGGGGTTCATTGGGCTTGGGCTCCATGGCGATGCGCATGATCAGGCCTTGCTCACGGATGTACTCGCAGCAGAGGTCGACGGCTTCCTTGTAACGCTCCAGTGCTGCCTGAACGCTCTTGGCCGCGTCAGCCTCGACTCCCTCTCGGCCTCCCCACATGACGAAGATCTCAGCGCCGAATTCGGCACCGAGATCGATGGCCTCACATGCCTTCCGGATGGCGAATCGGCGAACCTCCGGATCGTTGGCCGTGAATGCACCCTCTTTGAAGATCGGCCGGGAAAAGAGGTTGGTCGTGACCATCGGGACCTTCAATCCCGTCTCGTCGAGCGCCTGGGCGAACCGCTTGACCACGATCTGCCGTTCGGATGGTGAGGACCCGTAGGGCACGAGGTCGTCATCGTGGAAGCTCAGGCCGTAGGCACCAAGATCGGCCAGGTGATGCGCGCTATCCACTGGATCGAGCGGTACGCGGACCTCTTGTCCGAATGGGTCACGACCTCGATTCCCCACTGTCCAGAGTCCGAACGTGAAATGATGCTCAGGCGTTGGTGTCAACGGATCGCTCATGAAGGTTTCCTCCAGAGTCCCAGTGCAGTCCTTCACTCAATGGAGCCCAGGTGCAGCCGTGGTGGTGGACCGATGATAACGCCCGAGCCGCGGACCCTTTCTGATGGAGACGGACTGGAGCCGATTCTTTGTGGTCTACAGGGTGATGGCACTCAGGACATCGACGACGGTCAGATCGCTGATCCATGGCCGGTTAAACAGGCCCCGGATCTCGGGCACCAATCGTCCGGATCTTGGTAGCGGAACACGGTCTGACTCCGATCGGCGGCGGGAATTGCTGGGCCAGTCACCCAGGCCTGTGAGTGGCCTCAGCTCGAGGGCGCTAGCAATCGGTTTGCTCTCGCCACGGCGCCAAACCACGAAGCGCTCGGCTTGGGATATCGGGCAAATGTCATGCGATCGACACTGTGGAGTCCGAATCTCGGCGCGAACCCGTTGGACCACTCGAAGTTGTCGAGCAGGCTCCACACGAAATACCCGCGGATGTCCACGCCGTCATCGATGGCACGCCGAACTCCTCGCAGGACCTGGGAGATGTAGGTGATGCGCTCGGCGTCGTCCTCGGTAGCGATCCCACTCTCGGTGAGGAGGACGGGGAGACCGGATACCGACGCAGCCCGCCGGGCACAGTGTTCAACTCCCTGTGGCCAGTACTCGTAGCCCATCTGGGTGATCGGAACTCCGGGCTCGTTTGGGGCTTGGCCTTCGGGGCCGAAGTGCACACGCGAGTAGCACTGGACACCGATGAAGTCGTCGCCCTCGGCTCCCCTCATGAACCTGTCTTCCAGGATCTCGCGGGCGGCTTCGAGCACCCCCTCTCCGCCCGGTTCGGCCACCATCTCGTCCATCGACAGAGTCAGACCAACAGGAAAGTCACCTAGTCCCGACCGAAGGGCGTCGACGGCGAGACGATGTGCTCGCACGATCGTTTCGTTTACCGCGAGGTGTCGGGACGAAATCATCCTTCACCCCAGGCGGGGATGACCCGAGGGCGTAGCCCATGACGCCAATGAGGTTGAGCTCGTTGATCGTGCAGGCCCACCCGATGAGATCCCCGAGATGGGCCGTCGCCCGAGAAACGAAACGGGCGAAGACATCGGCAGCGTCTTCGGCCTCCCACCCTCCTCGTTGGGTGAGCCAGGTCGGGGTGGTGAAGTGGTGGAATGTCACGACTGGGCTGATGCCGCGCTCGCGGCACGACGCGCAGATACGCCGGTAATAGTCGAGCGCCGCGAGGGAGAACTCGCCTTCGGCGGGCTCGATGCGACTCCATTCAAGAGAGAATCGATAGGCATGGAGGCCCATGTGACGCCACGAGCTGAACATCTTCGGCCCAGCGGTGCAGGGAATCACATGCGTCGCCACTCGACTCGGCACATCCCGAGTCGGGGTTGTGCTCCCACGCCCACCAGTCGTTGTTGACGTTGCCGCCCTCGATCTGATGGGCAGCGGTCGCTGTTCCCCAGACGAATCCCTCAGGGAATGCGAGCTCCGGTTCCACGGCGTCGGTTCCGTTCACGGCTGGTCACTGTAACCCCCAACGCCCCTCAACTGTTCGAGGATTGTCTTCGTGTGTCAAGTTGGAGATCGCTCAGGGGATTGACATCCCGGGCAACTCCCATCCGATGCCGCATCCCTCTCTGAGTCCGGCCGGCAGCGGGACGCTCTCCAGGGTCGATCTCTGGCTCGTATTGCATGGTCGGCGAACCGACAATTCGGGGGTTCAGTTTGGGCATCCCACGAAGGCCGATCGATATCATTCCGGTCCGCGGTCATTTGCGAGTCGGCGATCGATCTCCGCCCCCATGATCTTGCAGTCCGTTGCTGGGTGGTCGTAGCGGCAGAGCAGCGCGCCGGAGAGGTACTCCCTGGCCTGATGCAATGTGACGATCTGGGCATCGAGGGCTTCGAGTCGGTGTGCAGCGACAGCCTTCCATTCTGCGACGTCCGAAGCGTCGAGAATTCCGGCGATCTCAACCAACGCGAGCCCCGCGTCCTGGAGCATGCCTATAAAGACGAGCCTTCGAAGGGTCGCGACGCGGTAGCGGCGCTGTCCGGACCTTCGGGCATCGGCGACGAGCAGGCCGAGGCGTTCGTAGTAGCGGATCGTCGAAGTGGCAAGGTGGGCCCGTTCGGCGGCCTGCCCTATGGTAAGTAGTTCTTCAGACACGCATCCACTTGACTTGAAGTCGGGTTCAACTGTCAAGGTGGATAGGTGGGCAACCAACACCTACCGCCCAATCACCACGCCGACTACCCAGGGTTCTCCGGCGTGGTCGGGTTCATCGCCGCGCTCAGCATGGCTTTCGGTCGCAAGGGTGACGCGCGGCTTGCCGTACGACTGAGCGGTCTGGGCTCCGGTGACACTGTCGTCGACATCGGGTGCGGTCCCGGAGTAACAGTCCGCTACGCGGCTCGACTGGGTGCGATCGTCACAGGAGTCGATCCAGCGCCTGTCATGCTGCGGGTCGCGAGACTCTTCACCCGGCGTGCGGCAAAGGTGCGATATATCGAAGGTGTCGCTGAGGCGATCCCTCTACCTGAGGATTCCGCTTCCGTGGTCTGGTCGATCGCCGCCGTACACCATTGGTCAGACATCGAGGCCGGGCTTCGAGAGGTACGCCGAGTGCTTGTCCCGAGTGGTCGGTTGGTAGCCATGGAGCGAAGGACGGAACAAGGGGCACGAGTTCACGCAAGCCACGGCTGGACCGACGAACAAGCCACCGCCTTCGTGAACCGATGCCGCGAATATGGCTTTACCGATGTTCACCTGGAGCGAGCGAAAACGGGGCGCCGATCGACGATCAGCGTCGTAGCCGCGTCACCGTGAGCCACCTCGTTCTCGTTGGAAGACTCCGGAACGACCGGTATGGCTGCCGTGACGCCATCTACATGGGCCCCGTCCACTTCGTCGCGAGGTAGGTGCCGTCCACGATGATTTCGGTCGCGTGAGTGTCGAAGGGTAGTCGGGGCAGCATGCGGCGTTGGCCGTCCAACTGCGCCGCACTCTCTCGATACGGAAGCGCTACTGATTCGTGTTTGACATCCTCCCCCATGCTTCCTATGTTGCTTTCGGGTCAGAGTCTGACTCGAAAGTACTCAACCATAAGTAGGGGGTTTCCATGCGTAAGTTTGGTCCTATCCGCATTATCGCTGTCCTTGCACTTGTCGGGTCAGGGATTGGCGCCGCGGTTGCGACTTCTGGTGTCGCCGCCGCATCGAAGACGCCGGTGGCCGCAACGTGCGCCGCCCTGTCCGGCTCAACAACTGTCGCGATTGAAGTCGGGGGAACCGCGTCCTCTCTTATCAGCGGATGCACTGGTGGCAAGACGACCAGCTCGGGCATCGACAACTCCACGTTGAACTCATCGCTCAACGGCGGCACCGGAGAGATTGACTGGACAAACAAGAAGATAACCACGTACAACTACTCCGTTGCTTCAACTACGGGGCTGACTTGCGGGACCTTCCTGAACCTGGCCGCCAGCGGTCAGGAGATCATCACCGTCAGTAACGTGGCGGGCACGGCCAAGGTCGCGGCGGGCGGCAGCTTTGATGTCTGCTACTGGAACACCTCGGATGGCTCCGTCTATGAGCGAAGTGTCGGCACCCTGACAATTTGACCTGATCGTTTCCGGCTTCGGAAGCGGCCCCGGAACATGCCGGGGCCGCTTCGCGTTCAGCCGGACCAAGCAGAGCCTCTGGCTCCGACGTGAGGGGCAGCGATTTGTCAAGCTAGATAACGATCACTGAGGCGGGCGTACACGATTGTCTCGCAGTCCTTGTGCAGCTCGGGTCGGTAGAGAGCGGCCATCAGTCCGGGGCTAGGGCCTCCCAGGTCGTACATAGCCGCGGCTGTAGGCTACGAAATGGAAGCCACCTGATCGACCGCACCCCAAGGACGGCGCACGACATGGTCAGCCGCACTACTCGGCTCGTCGAGGCAGGTGATGGAAGTGCCCGCTCCGGCACAGTAGGAACCGCTCCCCCCACCCGGGGGATAGAAGAACCCAGGGAAATCGCCGAGTCAATTGCTCTGGTCGACCGGGCCTTTGCATTCGTCGATCTGTGCGGGTTCACGCGCTTCATGGCAGCAAACGGGGAGCACGCGGCCATCGCCACGTTGACCCAGTTTCGCTCGTTGGCTCGGGCCATTGCCGTGCGGCGTGGCGTCCTGGTAGCCAAGTGGCTTGGCGATGGAGCCATGATCGTCGGTGTTGAAGTTGGGCCGACGTTGGCGACGGCCGCTGAGCTGATCGGTCGGTATGACGGATCGGTCTTACCGCTTCGGGGTGGATTCGCCCACGGCCAAGCTTTGATCATGGACGGTGACGACTACATTGGCCGGCCGACGAACTTGGCGTCGCGTTTGTGTCAGGTTGCTCATCCCGAAGAACTCTTGGCAGTGGGTTACCCAGCGGAATCGCTGCCATCCTGGATCAAAGTGCTCGGCGTTCGCACCGTCACGCTTCCCGGACTCGGTCGCGTTCGCGAGACACAACGTCTCGGTCTCGTACCAGACCTCGATCTACCCGACATGTCGAGGGATGGGTCGTCCTAGGCAGGGAGGGACCACCGCGGCGAGCCCGCTGTCGGCCGAAAGG
Source organism: uncultured Acidimicrobiales bacterium (assembly GCA_963769825.1). Taxonomy (GTDB): domain Bacteria; phylum Actinomycetota; class Acidimicrobiia; order Acidimicrobiales; family RAAP-2; genus Bog-756. Next base: position 366,851 of record CAVYNO010000031.1, on the reverse strand, counting down.
GTCGATGAACCAGCCCTCAGCGTTCATGACGGTCAGTGCTGGTCTGGCCCGGGACTACCACGCGGCTCGATCTTTCCCCCAGCGGCAAGCTGACCGGCGGGGCAGGGGCTCTGGTTCGCACGGCCTCCACGATACCGACCTCCCCATGGAGGAGGCCTGCCCAACCCCACGTTGGCCGCTCATGGTCAGTTCACACTACTGACACACGATTGAAGAGAACGAAGATCCCGAGGATCGGCTGGTTGAAGACCCGGGCCCGTACACGAACGACAGCGGCAGAGATGTCGAGTGCCATTTCCTTACAGTCGAGCCGTTGCGCGCCGATAAGGGGATGCACCCTTCGGACCAGGAGTGAGGTTCTAGGGTCGGACCAATGAAGCCACCGGGTCGGAGGTTGGCAAATGTCAGAGGATGCCGTGTTTCGGGATTGCCCTAGCTGCGGTTCGGCCGACGTGCCGACACTCGTTGTCCGCGGCCCGGTGATGAGTCTGCGTTGCAAGTCGTGCAGTTGTGAGTGGTCGGACAACCGGTCAAGCCTTGCCCGGGCTCCGCTGCGGGAGCAGGCTCACGGGTCGTAGGTCCGCTAGAGGAGGATCGTTTGGCTGAGCATGTTCTTATCCAAATATCCGACGTCCACCTCACAGCTGAGGGCTCGCTGTTGCCGGGCGTACGCCCTCGAGACAACCTGCTTGCGGGCCTGGCGCGGCTCGCCGAAGCCCACCTCAAACCGGACATGGTCATCCTCACCGGCGATCTTGCCGACACGGGCGACGCGACGTGCTACGAGGACCTGGCTCAGATCATGGACGACTCGGCGGCATTGACCGGGGCAAGCGTCGTCTATGTACCTGGCAATCACGACATCCATTCTGAGTTCCGTCGGGTCCTTCTTGGTTGGCCTCCCACATCGGAGCGATCAACCAAGTCCACGGTGCGGTGACCTCCGCGTCGTGTGTCTCGATTCGGTAGTTCTCGGTGAGGAGTTCGGAGCACTTACGGACGAGACACTGGGATTTCTTCGGACGCGCTCGCCACGGGAGCTCCCAATGGCACCGTGCTTGTGCTTCACCACCCTCCGATTCCTTCTCCCATCAGACCCATGTCAGATCTCAGACTGCGGGAGCCGGAGACCCTGGCGGATGTGATCGATGGGTCGGATGTCCGAATGATCCTCTGTGGCCACAACCATCACGAAGAGCTCGGCGCTCTTGGCTCGGTTCCAGTGTGGGTCTCCCCGTCGGTGGCCTATCGCATGGATGTGCTGTCCCGGGAGGAGTTCCACAAGGTTCCGGGTTCTGCCTTTTCACAGCTCATCGTCGTCGATGATGAGCTGACCCTGAGCATCATTCCGATTCCTATCAGCAGCTCAAGATCGTGAGTGGAGGGGCTGGGCAAGTCTTGCTGTTACGTCCGAGCCCGATCAGCCTGAAAACCTTACGAATATCTTGTCGTCATCACCACGCGCCGAACATTGGCCGAGCAATTCCAGGCGCGTCTGCGATACCCCAGCAACGTCTGGCGAGGTTGTGGGCTCGACGCGCAACAACAGGGGACTGGACACCTTCCAACCAGCCGGGCCAGCCTGACTAGGAAGCGTCCGGCGGCAATCAAAACGCTATGGAGTCACGGTGATCGTGGCCGGGCTGCCGATAGGGTCCCGAACGGGTTGGTGAACACCGCCCGGAACTCCCAGCCGCCGGCAATCGGATCGAGCGGACCGCTGTCCAGGGAGTTCGAGGTGGCGCCCGGCAGATCGACCTTTGCGGGAACCGGATGCCCGGGCCGGGGACGACAGCGAGGTCTTCGGTGTAGTGGCCCATGAGGAATCAAGAGTCGACGGCACCTGCTGTGGTGCTGCGGCCACACGGAGTCGCCTTCACCACGGCAGAGAGGCGATCAGTAGGCGACGACCAGGGATTTTCAGTTTGGTTATGGTAGATCGAGGGAATGTATAGGCGGAAGCGCGTACACAGGGAACAGGGGGTTCCGCGATGCCGGCCCGATTTGTCAGAGCCTTTCTGGCTACGTCCGTTCTGCTTCTGTCGATTGTCGTCGTCACACTCGACAGTCAAGGGAACCGGGCCGGTGCTGCGACGGTCGCGCCTCGAGCGTCGAGCACAGGACCCCAGTGCACATTCGACGGAAGCGCACTCCCGCTCGTGACGGGTGTCTCGAGCGGCGACAGATAGCGATCAGGTGCTCCGGGTTGCCGGCGCTGCATCCGTATCTCGTCGTGGGGGCAAGCTTGCTACTGGCGATCGATCCTGCAGCCAAACCTCTTCTCACGGGTCAGTTGGTGTCACTCAGTGCTCTCAACGCTTTGCTGGCTGCACTCAAGGAAATTGATCTTGCGTCCGAGGCGCTTCCGATCTCGGACCTGTCGGGCAATCTCAGCCTCGATTGGACAGTACCGGCCTTCCAGCCACTCGACCCCAATGCATCCTGCCCTCCGACGCAACAGGAGTTCAATTCAGGGCTGCTCGGCTGTGCAGTGGCGATGATAGATCTCACGACTTTCAAGCCCGTTGCTGCCGGAAGTGCGCTATTTGAATACTCGGGATTCTCCTTGCTTCCTCCAAATCCGACGCTGGCCCTATCGGCTTCGACCGCCGTTCCCAACCAAAGCGTCTCCACCAGTGACGCCCCTGGGGCGACCACCTACTGGTGGGTGTCGACCTTGGCGGCTCTACAGGCGGGACTGGGGGGTGGCGCGGGTTCGGCACCGACGGTGACCGTCACCCTGATCGACCAGAAAGGAACCAAGGTTGCGGTTGCGTCGAATGTTCAAGTGGCTCCGGCCACTTACAACGGAAATACGTTCCTCCCACCGACACTAAGCGGCGGGTTCACCGTTCCATCTTCGGTGGCGGGACCTGAGACAGCCGACATCCAGGTGAGCAGCGTCCTCGATGGGCTACCGCTGGCCATTAGCGCCTCGGCTCCCCTCTTCGTCAACAACCCACCGACGACCAGCATCATCATTCCGTCCAACGGATCGAGGCTGTCGAATACGGCCACCTTGGATGCTTCGGCAACAAATGCCGACAGTGTCCAGTTCGTCCTCTTTGGCGGACCGTACTACGGCCAGGTGATCGGCTCCGCGACGCAGACGTATTTCGGCTGGATATTCAGCTGGAACACGAAGACGGTCCCGAACGGCTCGTACCTTCTGTTCTCGCAAGCGTTCAACGCCAGTGGCAATGGAGTCAGCTCGCCCACAAAGATCGTTGTTCGCAATCGGCGGTAGTCACATCCCGGTCAATCCAGATCCCGAGATGGCGGCCACTCTATGCACCGCATAGTCGACCGCTCGGGACTGAGCAGACCGCCCGCAGAGGGTGCGCGCTCGGGCCTCCTTTGATCCCGGGTTCGATCGCATCTTCACGAGCAGAGCGGCACACGCATCCCGCGTGATCATCGCCAATTGCCCTTCGCCCACTACGATTGGGGCCGCATCAACACCCCGCCAGGAGCCGACTCGGCCCGGCCTCAGCAGCCCGCGCTCTTCCCGATTGGCTTAAGGTCTCGTTCATGGACGTCTCCTCCTACAACCATTCCGAGAAGATCCGTATCAACCGCCCACCCGGCGAGCTATACGCGATCGTCAGCGACGTGACCCGTGTCGGCGACCTCAGCCCGGTGTGTCAGTCCGGGACCTGGGACGATGCTGCGCAGGCGGGCAAGAAGGGTGCCTGGTTCACTGGCCACAATGCCATCGGGGAATTCAGTTGGGATACGCACTGCAAGGTCGTTGCCTCCGAGCCTGGCCAAGAGTTCTCCTTTGTCAACTTCGGGCCGAACGGCGATGTCGAGCTCGTGCGCTGGGGATATACCTTCGAGGAAGACGCTGATGGCACGGAAGTCACTGAGTCGTGGCAGGTGCTTCCCGCCTACCCCGACTTTGTCAGCGGGGGCGACCCGAACTTTGACATCAAGGGCCGCATCGACGGAATGGCACAGATGGCGCGGGACGGCATCACTGCCACACTCGCGAACCTTAAACGCATCGCCGAGTCCTGACGGATTCCGGTTGCCGAAGGATGACGCTGCACCGTCTCGTCCCAGGTCGATCGATTGACGAAATCAGGCGGACAGCGATGGAGCTCTCCGCGCCAGACAGGCTCAAATGCGGTGGGCACTCCGACTCTGAAGCCAGGCGTATCGAGGGCTCAAGGCGAATTCACTGTAGGTCGAACAAGACTCATTCGTTGTCTCGGCATGGGCATGGCATGCCGGTCGACCGGCATGAGGTCGAGCGTTAGGGTCTCAGCGTGGAGATCTTCAAGGAGTTCACATTCGAGGCGGCCCACCGGCTGCCGAACGTCCCCCCGGTCACAAATGCTCCCGCCTGCATGGGCACTCGTTTCAGATCTCGGTCCATCTAGTAGGTCCGGTAGGCCCGGACAATGGTTGGGTACGCGATTTTCAGGACATCAGCTGCGCGATGGATCCCCTCCTCGCGATGCTCGATCACTACTACCTCAACGAGATCGAAGGCCTGGAGAATCCGACGAGCGAAGTGCTCGCCCGGTGGATCTGGAGGCGGCTCCACGTGTCGCTGCCAGAGCTCTCCCAGGTGGTTGTTCGAGAGACGTGCAATTCGGGTTGTGTCTTCCGGGGCGAAGAGTAGGTGCTGGATGGAGTGAATGCCGTTGCCGTACTGGCGAGCGGGGGTCTCGACAGTGCAATTCTCGTCGCCGACCTGATGAGCGAGGGACGGGAGGTCACGCCCATCTATGTGCGATTCGGCCTTGCGTGGGAGGACGTGGAGATCCGACATCTCGAACAGTTCCTCGCTTCGCTGGACAACCCCGACGCGAAGCCCCTAGTCGTGCTCGACCTTCCAGTCGCCGACATCTACGGGTCACATTGGAGTGTGACAGGACACGATGTTCCCGATGACACCTCACCCGACGAAGCCGTCTACCTTCCCGGCCGCAACCTTCTCCTGCTGGCGAAATCGAGCGTGTGGTGCGCGCTCAACGGAATTCCGACTATCGCGCTCGGCACACTGGCCGCGAATCCCTTTCCCGACGCCGACCGGGAGTTCTTTGCCGGCTTCTCGGCAGTGGCCGGACGGGCGCTCGGCTGCCCACTCGAGGTGGTGACTCCATTCGCCGGTCGCCATAAGCGCGAGGTGCTTGAGATCGGTCGAAAGCTCGCACTGGACCTCACGTTCTCTTGCATTGCCCCGCGCTCACAACGCCATTGCGGCCGCTGCAACAAATGTGCCGAACGTAAGCTCGCCTTCAGCGAGTTGGGCGTTGCCGATACCACCGAATACGCCACGCCATGACCAGCCGATGAAACTCGCGCATCGCCGATTTGTCGCCCCGGTTTCGTTCGGTTTGGGAGACCTCGTCGTCTCCCTCCCGGTGGTCCAGTCGGCGGTGGCCGGCGGCGGGTGCTCGGACAGCGAGACCTGGTTGGTGGCCCGCTCAACAAGTCAGGCGGCGCTCGCCGAGCGCGTCAGCGGTCTCGCCGGGACGGTTGTCGAGGGTGACGCCGCCATCGATCCAGAAGCGCTCATCGACTTACGGGACCACCCATTGCAGCGCGACTACTGGTGGGGTTCGTCAGAATTTGCGGCCGTTTACGGCTCCCTGTCGATCAACCAGATCATCGCTCAGATCGGGGCCGATCTTGGCGTGATCGGCGACTTCTCGGCACCGGCGCCTCTCGAGTCGCGAAGCCGACCTGATGTCGAAGGCCTCGTCCTGTTCGTCGCCGACGCCGATGGGACGGCGAAGCGATGGGCGCCCGCACAATGGGTGGAGCTGGCCGCGATGCTCGGACGGAGAGGTCTGAGTGTCGCCGTTGTCACCCGTGGCGAAGATGGCAACACGCTGGTTGAACATGGACTCGCCGGTGTCGCGGCAGCGACCCCCGGCGACGCCGTCGACGTGTTGAGTGCATGTCGCGGGAGTCGTCGGGGTCGATACCGGTCTGACCCATATCGCAGCTCAGCAGGGGACACCCACGGTCACCCTTTCCCGGACACCGGCGGTCTACTTCCGGGACTGGGACCACACCCGCCTGGTCGCCGGGTCTCGGTGCGATCCGGTGTGCCAGCGTGCGGAGAAGGCGTACGCCTACAACCAGCGCGTAGACCTGAGAACCACGCACCCGGCGCCTCGTGTTTGTGCAGCGAATGTGGGCTGCCTGGCTCCGATCGAGCCCAGCATGGTCTTGAGGGCGTTGAGCGAGCTCTGTTGATGGATTCGCACCCCTTGAGCAAGGTCGTGAATTCTCAACCTGCAGGTATCGGACGGCTCGTCTCGCTCGACAACCGGTGCGCTTGGAACAACCTGGGGCGCAATATCGTGTTCGCCGATACTTCGCTTCGTCCGCTGGCGATTTTCGGGGACACGATGTTCCCCGATGACGACGAGGCGTCCCAGTTCGACCTCGACGTCCATGCCATCGTCGAAGATGCCGGCACAAGGAAGATCACCGTCGTGAACCATCTGGGATCGGTGCGCATCTTCGAGCTACCACGCTCCGTCGAACCGGGACTCGTCGTTCAACCCCACCTCGAGGCAGAGCGGCGGATTGACTTCCTCGACGACGTCGAGAGGGTCGTTGTCCTCGGAGACCGCCTGATCACCTCACGTCCCCGCGGTCAGCGGCTGGATGGCGTGCTGGTGACCGAGCGGATTGCCTCTGCTGACCGGTGCCTCGACGCCAGCACCGCACACGAGTCCTTCGGCTTCGTCACCGCGCTAGCGGCGAAATCGACCCCAAGCGGCACTGGATGGGTGGCTCTCGGCGGCCAGGGGCGGGTCCGGCTCATCGAGGCGGATGGTGGGCGCCTCGGTGCGACCCGTTGGGAGGCTCCCGTCGGGTTTCTTTCGGCGGTGCTGGTGGCATCCGGGTCCTCCTTGTGGGCCGCGGGCAGCAACCTGGGTGGCACCGGTGTCGACGACTACGACTGGGAGCAGTTGGGGGAGGGGGCCTTGTCCAGCTCGATCTCGCCACTGGTGCCGTCATGTCATCCGCACGGTTTCGGCGACGACCTCGCCTGGGGAAGCGGTGGTGTCGCGCTGGTCGTGGCGGACGGCATTCCCTGTGGCGTGGGTCGCTGCGGCGAGCTGCACGCGCTGGCCCCCGGTGCGGACGTGACCGCCCGGCTCACCAACGGGCTGGCTCCGGACCCGCTCGGTATCGCCCATGCGGCAGTGGTGGGCAACCAACTCGTGATCGGCTTCAATCGTGGTGGCTACCGGCTCCACACCATGCCACTGCAAACGGTTAGCCAGCTTGTCCGGGGTCTTCGGACCCGTACAGTTTGAAGCTTTCGTAGGCGACGAACCTGCGAGCACCAATAGCCAGGTCGTTGAGCAACGTGGCGATCCCCTCCTCGAGGGCTTTGAGCTGGCGGTGCAATCGGGAGAGCCGTTCGGGGTGAATCCGGGCATCGGCTGTTCCTTCGGCAGCGCGGGCCTCAGTCGTGGAGAGTCTGATCACAAGAACCGACAGGCGGTCGATGGCCATGCCGGGGCTCTCGGTCACCACCGGTGCGTCTTCATGGGGATTTACCGCCTGCCTGATTGCCCGGTCGATGGATTCGATGAAGCCGTGACGTGCACTGTTCATCCGGTCTATATCGCGTTTCGCTGCCGCGACCATGACATCGTCCTGGTAATCCTTTCGAGCGTCGTCCTCTCGATTCCACTGGTTGGCATTGTTGCGGTGCAAGGCGAGAATTGGGTCCATGATGTCGTCGAGTGTGCCGTCAGATCGCTTCTTGCCCCGAGCCGGTGGATTTTGCAGAGCGTCGAGGATCGTGGAGGCAGTAGGGAGGCGAGGGCTGTTCATGAGGTGGACTCGAGGTAAACGAGGATGGAACGGGCCGCGAGCGTGCCCTGGCCGACTGCTGTTGCGATGCGCTCGTATGCCCCCTCAACCACATCGCCGGCAGCAAATGTTCGCGGATGCGACGTGCGGAGATCTGTGTCGACTGCGATACCACCGCGGACACCGAGTTTCAATTGGCCTCGCACCAGATCAACGCACTGTTCGCGTCCGAGCTTGAGGACGATGCCACCGACGTCGAGCTTTCGATGATCGCCAGTGCTGCGTTCCAACACTTCGACTCCTTGGAGATCGTCCGACCCAACGAGCCGGTCGAGTGTCCACCCGGCCATGTCGGTGATGCGACCCTCCGACAAGACCCGTTTGACCAGGTCTCGCCTCGCGGTGAGGTGGGGCGAGCGGTGTACAAGTGTTACTGGCGATCCCGCCGCAGCGAGCGCCAGCGCGTCGAGCGCGGCGCTGTCACCTCCTCCGAACACCGCCATCGGTCGACCGGCGAAGCGGGACAGATGTGGCTCGACCAGGTAGGTCACGTTCCCTCCGAACGACCCGTCGGGCACGTTCTCGAGCTCGCGTCGGCGCGATCCAGTCGCCACCAGAACACTCCTGGTTCGGTATCGGTTGGTGCCGGCCTCGACGATTCCGGCATCGAGATCGAGCAGCGTCACCATCTGGTCGAGTTGCAGGCGATCGCCCAGCATTGAAGCGTGGCTGGCGAGAGCGCCGACGAGTGAGTCGTTGCCCTCCGGCGCTGGCGCCACGTTGCGGACAGTATGCGGGATCTGGTCGATCTGGCCGCCGACCTTGCGATCGCATTCGAGCGCGACCACATCGAGCTGGATGTCCAAACACTCGATCGCCGCGCTCAGTCCAGCGGCCCCGGCTCCGATCACGACCACATCGTGGAGTGCCTGGGTGCTCACCGGGGCCACACTACGGCCTTGCCACAGGGCAATCTATCGATGTCTGCATTTCCGGCTAATGCTGGAGTTCGATCGAAGATCAGTCGGATAAGGACAAGAGCCCACTGACCGACTGCGGTCCGACATCATCGTCATTTGCCCTCGCTGCGTAGCATCATCCTCGGCCCGGATCCATGCCTGCAGCGAGACTGGGGTCAGACGAATGAACCGAGCTCGAGCTCACACGAGTCCACGGCGACCAGGGCTCCGCCTCATTGTCGTTTACACCAGGAGCGCTACAGAAGCCAGCCATGCCCGTCGATGACTCCAAGAGGGAAATCGGGTTCGAAGGATCACCATGACCACCACTGCCAAAGCCATCCACATGGTCGGAACACGGATTTGCGTGGCGTCCGAATGCGACGAGGCTGGGATCCTGGTCGAGTTCCATACACAAAGGGCCCAAGACAACACCCTGACCCAAGTAACGCTGCGGTGGCGATGCCCGGCGTGCCATGCTTGGCAAAGAGAGCTACGCGGACGGTGGAGGCTCCACGACTATCGAGATCGAACAGGTCAGATAGACCTGAGAATCGTCCTTTCCCAACGCCAACGGCCTGGCATCTGGACTTGGTAGGGCTCAAGCGCTAGGCAACGAGTTGACGACTTGAGAAGCCACCAATACGCAACTGGTGGGACGTCCACCCTTCGACGCAGGGACGATGCGCTATCTCGTTCGGGCGATACGACCCAGGTTGGTCTGGATCCGCCTGATGCACGGTGGCAAGGCGTCGGACGAGGACACAGAGGCACCCCATGTGACTTGGCCAGATGTCACCTCGGCCAACCCGCTGTCAGTGTTCATCAACCTCGCGAGGACTTGCCAGAGCCTCATAGATGTTGGTGACGGTCGCAGGATCGTCGTTCTGCATCTGCCGCCATAGATGCATCCCGATTTTTTCCATCACTCGACCCGATGCAACGTTCTCCGAGTTGTACCGGGCAATGATGCGATCCAGGCCGAGCTGATCGAAGCCGAAGGCCAGTGCCATCTGCGCTCCCTCGGTGGCCAGTCCCTGACCCCAGTGCTGGCGGTCGATGAACCACCCGGCTTCGATGGCAGGTAACAGCTCAATGGGCTCCCACACCTTGTCGAGCCCCAGCCAACCAATGAACCTCAGGTCCGGCTTCAGTTCCGCGGCCCAGAAGCTGAATCCCTCTTGGTCCCACATGGCGATGTGCCATTCGAGCCAGGTCCTCGTCTGCTCTCTGATGTACGGCCCGTCATCGAAGAACCTCATCATCTCCGCATCTGACTGAAGCCTGTGGAGGTCCTCGAGGTCATCCAGAGCAAGGGGCCGGAGTCGCAGCCTCAGTGTTTCGACTTCCATCAGTCCCGTCCCTTCTTGTCGGGCATCTCCAGGATGTCTCGAGACATTCTGGCATCTGGGACGGTCCGTCTCTGGTGCGGCCGAGTGCGCAGAAGCAAGAGGGTTGGGTCATCAGCCCACTTCAAAATGGCATGAAACTCTCGAAGGAGGGTTCTTCGAGCGGATCGGGTAGCCGGAATGCGCGCAGTCGTGTCGACTTGTCAACCGATCGTTGTTGCCATCCCGTGTTGACTTCGAAGTAGCGAGCCGCGCTTGCCACCGACGGCCATTGACAGTCGTCGAGAACGATCAATCCTCCGGGGCGGACTAGCTCCCGAAGAAAATAGAGGTCGACGAAGACATTGTGAAAGGTGTGGCTCCCGTCGACGAAAGCAGCATCGGCAACGACACCCTCCGCTACCAAGCCTGGTAACGCCAATTGTGATTGCTCGGCTAGGAGCGCGGAGAGATTGCTGAGACCCGCCGAAACGATCGACTTCCAGCCGGCACTCTCAAACGAGTCCTGGTACGGATCGATGATCAGATGTTGCGAATCGGGCTGCCCCAGACAGACGAGAGCCTCACCGATCGCCAGGGCCGAATTGCCATAGGCAAGGCCGATCTCTACAACCACGCGAGGACGTTCAGCAATGAGCAGGTCGCGTAGTGCATCGCAATCCACATCCGGGAGCGAGACGCGTGCGAAGTCACCCCTCGGATGTTCCGGTCCAACCCGGGCCAGTTCTCGGCGCGCCCGACGGATACTCTCCAGGACTCCACCACCAGCGGGCACGGTCCAACCATCGCTGATCCCATCATCTTGAGACCGGTGCATGCTCAAGGACGGCCCGAAACAGTCGGGCATCGGAGTACTGGACGGTCAATGGGCCTCACACGCCGCATCCCAGTGCTCCGTCCCCGAGGAGAGGATACCGAAGCCCTGAGGCGAGGGTAATCTCCCGTTGCCGAAGTCGGAGGGTCACCGTCAGGGTTTGGCGCCTGCGCCAATGGGGAAGGCCGGCTCATCGGCGTTCGATGAAGTCGCACACCTTCCGGCGGTTGGCTTCCGGTGGCTCGGTCGCTTGGAGAGTGATGTCGACAGAGGACGGGGCTTGCCAATTCGCACGCGATTTCTGCACATGGGCCCAGTCCAGTTCGCACCAGTCGGGTATACCTCGTTCTCGTCCCTCGACCAGAGACCGGTGGAGGTCTGCATCAGCACACTCGGTCAGTACGACAAAGCACCGGGCACCTTCTTCGACGGCCATGTTTCGGCACTGTTCGACCTGTGGAGCCCTGGCAACGCCATCGAGAACCACGGATCGGCCCGTTCGCACCTGCGACCGGGCGAGCGCCTCGAGGATCGACCAGCCCACGGCAGCATGTCCGGGCGGCCGCATCGAGTCGAGAGCGTTCTGCATCTCAGGGAACGGACGAAGTCCGCTCATTGCCCAGTCGTGCCCGAGGACAGGGGCGTTCAAGGACTCGGCGATCCACTGAGCCGTTGTCGACTTTCCAGTACCCGGTAGTCCGGTGACTACGATCAGCTTTGGATGCATGTCGCCTTCTGCGGTCAGCCAAGAACCTCGACGAAGCGATTCCGGTGCCGAGCGAACCAGTCGCGGCGTCGGCTATAGCGAGCCTCGCCACCCATTCTGTTCCACATATCTATGAACGTGGGCTCACCCTGCTCGACCCGGCGCCGGACGAACTCGCTCCCACGCACCATGCCCTGCTCGAGGATGCACACAAGCTCCTCGCTGTCCAGGTGGGAGACCGTAGCTGTCGGCCACGAGTCGCAGCCGACGGAAGGGGTCGAGCGATCCCAGTCCCCACACGGCGGCGTCGGCTGGGGTGTCGAGGGGAACACACATCCGGGCCATGACCGCAAGGTCAAACAGCGGCCGACCTGGGGCGGCGAAGTCGAAATCCACCAGGGCGACCGCTGCGTTGTCTCGGAAGACGACGTTCTCCAAGCACACATCGTTGTTACAGACCACGCTCCCACCGACAGGGTCGGCTAGCTCGCGGTTCCACGTCCCCACGGGTGCCACGAATCCTTGGGCCGCATCGTGAAAGCGGGCCAGCAGCTCCGCGATGGACGCCAGGGCCTTGTCGCTTTGGCACCATGCGGGAAACGGTGGCCACGTCACATCGCCGGGGATGAACACCAACCGCTCCCGTCCGTCAGGGTCAATCCTCACCGGGTCCGGCACACCGTCGAAGCCAGCTGCCCGGACGTGTCGGAGGAAGGCGTGGATCACCTCGCTGTGCGGGTTCGCCGGTCGCAGCACGTACGTGCCTTCCCGGACGACAGCTCCGGCGTTTGCAACACCACCTTGAAGCACTTCCCGTTCCTTCACCAGGGACACGATGCCACGTCTGACACCGGTTCTGTTACCTTTCGCTCATGACCTCGTATCGACTCACTCGTCGCTCGTTTCTCGGGGCTGCGGTGACGGGCGTGATTGGAATGGGGATCGATACCGGGAGGGTCGCCCCCATATCTCCGGCCGGAGCAGCTGACGTCGCACACCTCCATGGCGGTCGCTCGCGCCTCGACGATGGCGGCGGCGTGAGACAGGCAGGCTCACTTCCGAATCCGCGGGTTCAGCCCGGGACAGATCTGGTCCCAGATGTCGAGAACTTTGTCGTCGTGATGATGGAGAACCACTCGTTTGACAACATTCTTGGCATGTTGGGTCGGGGTGACTGCTTCCCGAAGGGGAAGGGGGGCCGTCCCACCATCAGTCTTCCCGACGGCCACGGCAACCTGGTTCGAGCCTTTCACATGCCGAGCGAGTGTCAGACAAACGGTGTGGGCCAGAACTGGAACCTTGCTCACCATTCATTGGTCGACGGGAATCGTGGATTCGTTGAGGGGTCGACGGGTGAGGCGCTCGGCTACTTCCGGGGTGAGGACCTCCCGTTCACCTGGGACATGGCCCGTACGTTTCCCATCGCCGATCGATGGTTCTCATCTCTGCTGGGACAGACCGATCCCAATCGGCGCTGCCTTCTTGCCGGAACGTCCCTCGGTCAGATCGGCGACCAACTCAACAATGATCTGCCCCCGAATGGAACGATCTTCGATCTCCTCAATCGATACGGGATCACCTGGAAGGACTATTACTCGAACCTCCCTTCGGTTGGTGTCTGGCTGCCCTTGCTCTCCGAGCCGGCGATTGCGGCGAACCTCACATCCATAAATCACTTCTACTCAGATGCTGCCGCAGGAACCCTTCCCCAGTTCTCGCTCGTCGAGCCGAACTACTCGATCTCCTCCGAGGAGAACCCGCAGGACATCCAGTTCGGCGACCAGTTTCTGGCCGGGGTGGTCAATGCGGTGATGGCGGGACCCCAATGGCCGAAGACCATGCTCATTTGGACCTATGACGAATGGGGAGGCTGGTATGACCACGTCTCGCCACCGGCGGCCGTTCCACCGGACGACATACCTCCGGCACTTTCGCCCAACCAGGTCGTTGCGACGTTCGACCGATACGGCTTCCGTGTACCAGCGGGCGTTGTTTCACCGTTCTCCAAGTCCGACTTCGTGTCCCACACCGTCTATGACCACACATCGGTCCTGAAGACTCTGGAGCGGAAGTGGAACCTGCCCGCACTCACGCGGAGGGACGCGAATGCCCATGACCTGTTCGATATGGTGAGCTTCGAGGCGCGTCCGAACTTCTTGAAACCGCCACACCTGAAGCCGCCGGCGAATCCTGCCCTGTCGGCGATGTGCTTGACGACTGGGCCGGGCACGATCCCACCTCCCGGGGCGATCTCCGTCGGCGCCGTACCGAACACCCCGGTCATCGGTCCCGACAGTCTCCCCGGAGGCATTGTCGGGAAGGCATACCGAGCATCGCTTACGGCCACACCAGGCCGAGAGCCCGAGTGGATCGTTCTGTCCGATGACCTCCCGGCGGGTCTGACTCTCAATCGGAGCACGGGAGCGATTACCGGGACGCCGACAGCCATAGGCACCTCCGGAGTGACGATTGGAGTCGCCTACGGTCGGGGCCCGGTGGGCGCCCATTCCTATACCATCACCGTCACCGGCAGCTGACGTCGGGGGTGCGCCCGATCGGAGTCACCGCGGAAGGCGGTGCCATCGATTCCAGTCGCCGACTTGCCCGCACTCGGTACCGGTAGCGACGACCACCGCCGGCTGCATCTCACTGCCCGGTTCGGGCAGAGGCGATCCCGCTCGCGCGAAGGAGTGCAACCGTGAAGGGACTCATCTCGCTCAGGGGAAGCCGGTCCGGTTCCCACCACCCCACTTCTGAGGTCTCATCGCCGTCCGGATGTGGCGCGCCGTCGACGACCGCACCGTCGAAGACCGTTGATACATACGAGGTCTGGTCTCCGTTGGGATAGGTCATTCTGAAATCAGGACCACCGAAGACACCCAGGATTCGCCCGAGCAACACGGTAACGCCCGCTTCTTCTTCCGCCTCACGAATCGCGCACGCTTGTGGAGCTTCGTCGGGTTCGACGGCTCCACCAATAGCGGCCCACTGGCCAGTGTCTGTGATGCGGACGAGTAGAACTCGGCCGTTCGGTCCCGCTGGCAGAACCGCCGCCGAGGGCAGGACCAGCAGGTCGCTCCCGACCAGTTCCCGAAGGCGGCGGATGTACGGGGAGATGGCCATTAGTGAAGGCTATCCATCAGTTCGGAGCCGACCACTCGAAGCGGGGCGCTACTGCACAGAGCGGCTCCGAGACCCGGTCTCATCCAGCTTGCACTGGCAGAATGGCACCCGCGCCGACCGTCCCGCACCGTCTTCATTGCGAATCCAACCCGCCGCTCTGCGACGTCAGGTCCGACGATCGGTCCCAGCCATCGGAAGAGTCGTCTGGAGTGCGGCGTCGCCCATACCGGACCTCGGTTGCTTGAAGTTCGCCGCCCGCATCGAGGATGCCAATCCACCAACAAGGAACGAGAAACTCGTCCGAACCGTAGAACCTCAAGTCGTAGCGGGCAGTCTGCCGATCGTGAGTCACACGAAGTTGTGGCGTCCCCATCGTTCACCGGACATATGGCGTGAAAGTAGCGCTCGGGTGTGACGTGGACATCGGCGACCCAGCTATCGAGGTTGGCTGGGCAAGCTTCGCTTGTTGTCCGCGGCCTGCTGTAGCCAGATGAAGACACCAAAGGTGGACCTGTCAACGTCGAGCGCCGTCGAGATGGCCTTGCGAGCTGCTGCGTCGGCCTGTCTCAGGAACCGACACTCAGTGTGATTACCCAGTGACGGCACACCGATACCCGACCGGCCACCGATCTTCGTTGCGAGAACGTCATGCTCAACGGGACCTTGCGCCACTCTGCTCCTCCGGTCAGCCATATGGAGAGGTCTCACGACGCTCCCTGAGCCAGCCGACGTGAGGCAACTCGGGGTCCGCCGACAGAAACGCAGGAGCGTGCGGGACCGAACCATTCTTACAGCCCGCTTCTTGCTACAACGTCACGGATCCTTGAACCCAGGATGAACGGTGGGCGGCGGCTGTGGCACGGACAAGCGCCAGTGATTGTGCGGCAAAGGATCGGCTGACAACGAGGCTCGCCCCTTACCGGAGCGGCGGGGTCCGCGGTTCTGCTTCACAAGAAGAGAGAGATGATCCAGAATATGTGTCGGGTTGAAGCCGATCATGTCGGCACTGCATGTGATCCACAGGGAGGTCCCAATGGAAGAGAAGCGCACAACGCCGGACGAATCGACCGAACGCGAGGAGCGGATCGAGGCGGGTCGGGACCACCTTCCTGACCGACTGCCGACGGAAGAAGAGGAAGCGGAGGCAGACGAGTTCCGCGAGGAG
Organism: uncultured Acidimicrobiales bacterium; assembly: GCA_963769825.1. Classification (GTDB taxonomy): domain Bacteria; phylum Actinomycetota; class Acidimicrobiia; order Acidimicrobiales; family RAAP-2; genus Bog-756. The sequence continues at coordinate 350,938 of CAVYNO010000031.1, read as the reverse complement.
CACGCCGACGAGATGGAGGAAGTGGCCCGTCATCACAAGGAGATGGATGACATCGGAGCGAAGGTCAAAGGGGAGGGACGGATCGGCTAGGAGCTGATGGCCCGAGGTCTCGACCCGGAATTCATAGCCAGAGCCCGACCGGTCGATTGCCGAGCATTTAGAGACCCGCCGCCGGTACCAACCGCCTGCGGAGCCTCCCTCAATGCTGGCTCCCGCGGTCCCAGCCCAGCCACGAGCAGCCGGGCCCGGTGGCGCCAGCAGTGACAATCCGCCTGCCGGATCACGGAGTTCACATGATTTCGACGCGGCAAAGGGGCCGGGACGGTCGCCGTATTCCCACCCGTTGATCGGTCGAGAGGTCGGGTTCAAGTCAGAGGACCGGAGATCGGGCCGGTGCCCGCATCGGACACCGATCTGGGCGCTAATGGGCCCTGAGCCGGGGCATCCGCAAGATGGTCGCATTTCGTCACGATGCGCTCCATCAAGTCGAGCACGAACCAGACGGATCGTACGCCTACGCCCCAGCTGTCGGAAAGGCGGTCGACTATCCGGAGGCCCCTGCCATGTGGATCCGAAGAGGAAGGAGCGCCGAGCCGTGGGACTCCTCGACCCTCGTCGAATACTTCGACTCGGATCTGCGATTCGGTGCAGTCGACAACGATCACGAACGGACCGGCTCCGTGCACGACTGCGTTGGTGGCGAGCTCTGACACCATAAGGCCGGCGGCCTCCCGCACGCCGAGCGGTACACTGGCTAGCACCGCATCGACGAATTGTCGGCCGTCCTTCACCGAATTCGCATCGTGAGGAAACTGGCGTCGCTCTGTCATGGCCCTAGTTCGAGCTCACGAGCCCACCTGGGTGTTCCAAGCACCCGTCGCACAGCGGTGGGTTGATTCTTGACGGTGGCGGAACTGCACCGACGCTCGAATCGCTTCAGAACCGCGATGCCGGAGCTGTCCATGAAGACAAGCTCTCCATGCTCGAAGACCACTGGATCCGCAGTTGTGTATCAGGTGTTGGTCGATACCCTGTTTGACAGCCTCGACACACGAAATATCCAGTTCACCAGCGAAAGAGCAAGTGAGACGGTCATGAGAATTTCATGAGAGTCCATGGTGCGGGCCCGCCCAACGAGGTTCCGGTCGAGTCATTCCACGGGATCCCCATTGGGACGGCTGCATCATGTGATCCATCCGGATTCACCGCTCTCACTAGGTCGAGTTGCTTCTCGTCGAATGAGCCATCGGGCGAACAAGGAACAGTCCGCAGACGTTCGAGCACTCGATCACTGGTGTCTCCCCGACGCCCGGTCGGCCCGTCGATGGACATCTGCGGCAGATATGCGGGGCGCAGTCCCGCCGCCTCCGCCGCTTCGCAGCACTAGGCCGTTCGCCCCCGGAGCCGATCGGCGCCCGATGTGCATGTCAACGTGGCAAAAGTCGTTGCCAGCAACGAACAGCGGCGGAACGCGTGCCTGGCGTTGGAAAAACTGACGGTCGATGAATTGCTCGGCACCTAACACCCTGCACAGCACCGTAGCAAGTGACCGCCCCGATCGATGTTTCTAGGGTGACGGCAGTGTCGCGGTCTGATTATCGCCCGGCGAAAGCTGTTAGAGACAATGTATTACCGTCGGGGTCGTTGAACCAGGCCACGCGGTCCACCGCCCGGAGTCTCCCAGACGCCCAGATCATCTTGGTCCATGCCTTCGTAGCGCAAAAGGGAACTCCTCGGGTAGCTAGCCCGGTTACGACCTCGGCGATGTCGGGCACCTGCCAACCGGCGATCGTGAACGGCTGAGGAGTGAACTGCGGGGTCGGGGTAATCCGAAGGAGCGTCCCGTTGGCGTCGACCACCAGTCCGAATGAAGTGTCTTCTACCACGCGAAGTCCGAGGGTCCGCTCATAAAATATGCGTGCAATTTCAAGGTCCTGCACCGGGATGAAGCCCATGAACGGCGAACTGCCTAGCACCTACCGAATCGTAGCGCCGATGCGCATTTCGCCAACGAGGGTGTCCCTTGACAGCGCCCGCCGGGAAGGTCCACAGTTCCGCATGTCGGCACGAGTTGAGCGAGTACCCCAGCACACAAAGGGAGCGAAGCCATGAGTTCCACTGCCAGCCTGGTCACCGTTGTTGCCGCCTCGGCGTTCGGCCTTGTCGTTGTGGCTATCGCCGTTCGACTGTTCGGCGACCGAACGCCATAGCCCGAGCCAGCGCAGGAGGCCGCCGGGTAGCACCCTCCGCTCCAGGGATCCCCCGCTTGCCTGGTGGTCGTTCCGGCGACCTAGGCGGGCCCCATCTCATGCTCATCGCCGGCCCGGCTCGGACTGACCATTGAAGGTGGGTCGCCGAGGCGGGGCCACAGGCTTCGGCAGTCCCGCATGGTTCTGGGCGGGGCCGGATGGGTAAGGCCGCTATTGCCTCGCGGTGCTGGTTTCGCTTCATCTCAGGGCAGGGAATCAGCATCGGGAGCGCATATCGATGACCGACCTGGTTGCGGCCTGATCAGGACGCCGTTCGAACCGTCGTGTCAAGTTGGCCCTTCGATGAGCCGGCGATTGTTTCTTCAGGGGGTCTCAGGGGCGCCGACAGCAGGACCGCCCTCGTCCGGCCTCCCCGCATCGAGGTCGTCGTCGATCATCGTGCACGCTGGCGGGTACGGGATGGGGTTACGTCAGGTAGTCGAGCAGGATCCCATTGACCTGGTCGGGGGCCTCGATCTGCATCCAGTGACCCGGTCCTTCGACGCGGCGGTACTGCCAATCTGCTTTGACGAACTCGGACGAGCCGGTCATCTGGGCCTCGGTGAGGGCGAAGTCGCCGGTGCTCCACACGCCGAGGGTTGGTACCGCCACCGGTGGGAACGCTGGGGGCGGCTCGACGAACGTGCGGGGATTGACGTTGGCCCGGTACCAGTTGAGGCCCGGGGTGAGCGATCCGTTGGCCTCGAGTTCGGCGATCACCGCGTCGGCGTCGGGGTGGCGACTCCAGGAGCGGAAGTTGGCCCAGTCGTCGGCGGACAGCCATTGCTCGGCGATGCCCTCGAATTGGAACAGCAGCATGTACCACGACTTCTCCCGCTGCTCGAGGCCGGCGGCGCTGAACGCCAGGGGATGGCCGACGGACAGGGCGACCAGCCGTTCGACCCGTTCGGGAGCGAAAGACCCCACCGCCCAGGCCACCGCCGCCCCCCAGTCGTGGCCGACCACGTGGGCCTTGCTCACATCCAGCTGGTCCAAGATGGCCGGATGTCCGAAGCGAGAAAGACGATGTTGTAGGCGTCGACATCGTTCGGCTTGTCGGACTGGCCATAGCCCCGCTGGTCGGGGACGATGACCCGGTACCCCGCACCGGACAACGCGGCGACCTGCTTGTTCCACAGCCGGCCGGAGTCGGGGAACCCGTGGAGGAGGACGACCGGCTGGCCCTCGGCGGGTCCGGTCACTTCGACGTTCAGCATGACTCCGGAGCTGTCGACTCGCATGGTTCTGGTCACCTTTCCTCAGCTGCCGAGTGCGGCAAGTAGTTGGTCTCGGTCGGGCCCGATGCTCCGGCCCGTCGGCGGCGTCGGCCCCCTCGGCGAGGATCTTCGCTCGCACGACCGGGTCGCCGAAGACCTCATCGGGGTGACGGAGGACCATGGCCATGTCCAGCACGGCGCGGAGCTTCTCCCCGTCCGCAAAGGCGGAGCTCTCGAGGGCTCGGTTGAGGTGCCAGAACTCGTCGTCGGTCTCGTAGGGTCGGCCCTCGATGAGGGCGTGGATCTCGCCGAGCCGATGGCGGTCGTAGGCCAGGGTGGTGCGGTACCACGGCTCGACGGTCTCGCGGGTGATCTGAGCCCAACCACAGGCGAGCTCCCACGGATCGCCGGCGTTCTTGAGAAGGTCACGGAGGGCGACGGCGTGCATGAGCCCGACGCTGGCGCCGCGGCCCAGAGAAGGATTTGTGCACGACCAGGAGTCGGCCACGGCCATCACACCGGTGGCGAGCGGCCTGCCTGCCGGAGAGAAGTCGCGGATACGGTCCTCGAGCTTGGCCATGATCACCACTGTGTCCTCGAGCGGCTCCCCTTCGAGCCAGTGGGCGGTGAGGGGTAGGAGCCGGGCGACCTTCGCCCAGCTGTCGGGGTTGCGCAGCGCCCGGAGCTCGGCGTCCTTGGAGCTGGCCGTGAGCGTCACCGACCATGTCCCGTTGTCGGCCGGCAGGGTCAACACGCCGATGGTGCCCCAGTCCTGCTTCAACGGACCGAGCATCACTGGCATCTGTCCGTCGGCGGAGCGGAAGTGCCGGCCGAAGTAGATGAAGCCGGAATCCTCCAACTCCTCGCCGACCGGTGCCGTGTCGATCTCCGCCAACCACCTCGGCAGCGCCGAGCGCCGCCCGGCGGCGTCGACGACCAGATCGGCGGAGATCTCCTCCCCGGATTCGAGCCGGACCCCGGTGACGTGGGGGACACCATCTTCATCCGAGGGCCCTGTCCGCAGCGCCTGTACGGCGGCCCCCCGCCGCACCGTGACGTTCTTCGTGTCCTCGCACGACTGGCCCGTTACCGCCTCGACCGTGGGTCGCCTACCCGTGAGCAGAGCGAAGCGGTCGTCGTCAGGGCGGGCTCCGCCCTTCATCTCATCGGGAATGTTGGCCACGACGTTGTAGTGGAGGGCGCCGGCCGCGGTCAGAGCCGGCACCAACTGGGGCAACTCCGACTCGATGATGACCCGGAAGCGGCTGAGGAACAGGTGGGCCATGCGGAACTGATTGACCCCTCGCCGCTCCCACCCTTCGAAGGCGTCGGACGCGTCGGGAGGAGCCTGGGCGTCGCGCTCCAGGACGGTTACCTCGTGACCATCGTTGGCCAGGAGCATTGCGGTGCAGAGCCCGATCATTCCGCCGCCCACGATGGCTGTCTTCATCGCTACCTCCTGTCCGCGAGCACTGTACCCCTGTCCGGCATCCGAGGGGCCGTCACGATCGGATCGGCGAGAGTTCGTCAGGAACCGATCAGACCGTCGCTCACCATCCCGTTGCCGCGATGATCGGGGCGTTCAATCGCACACTTCCCATGCCTCCGTCATAGGGGGCGTCACCGTAGGTGTACACCGCCCCGGTGGCCGAGGTCACCCAATAGCCACCACCGTCAGCCGTCGTGAAGATGGCAGCCGCCGGGTCGGCACCTCCGACCGCCGCGCTCGGCCCCCCGAGATCGGCGGCATCGCCGAAGCCGGCCACCGTCCCGTTCGCAAACAGGATCCAGTACCCTTGTCCATCGGGCGTACGGACGGCTGACGTCACGAGCGACCCCTGGTTGCCGGGGCCCCCGAAGTAGGTGGCGTCACCGAAGGAGTAGACGTTACCGGTGGCGGTGACGACCCAGTAGCCGTTGCCCGAGGCGTCGGGCATCACGGCTACGGCGGCCCCGGCGCAGCCACCGATCCCCGGACACGACCCGGCGAATCGGGCGTCACCGAAGGTGAAGACGCCGCCGTCCGATGCCACCATGAAGTACCCCCCGCCATCGGTGGTGGGAACCATGCCCACCACCGGCGCATTCAGCGGGTGGGATGCGCCGACGGTCCCCGCCGGCGCATACCCGAGCCCCGGGATCGAACCGTAGAAACCGGCATCGCCGAAGGCGAAGATCCCACCGTCGGATGCCACCAGCCAGTACCCCGACTCATCGACGGTCGGCGTGATGCCGACGACCGGTCGTTGCAGTCGCAGGTTGCCCGTCGAGCCGTAGAACTGGGCCGAGCCGAAGGTGAAGATCCCCCCATCACCGCCGACGAGCCAGTAGCCGTGCGGCGATCCGGGACTCGAGCTTGGTGGTGGGGGAGCCGGGACCAGGTACGTGAATTCGTCGGCGATCGACGGAGCGCTCGTGCCCCCGGGGGTCGTGACGAGGATATCCACTGTCCCCGGCCCTTCCTGAGGTGCGATGGCCGTGATCGACAAGTCGGCGTTGACCGTGAAGAGAGTGGCGATACCCCCGAAGGAAACGGTCTCTGCCCCGAGAAGGAAGTCTCCCTGAATGGTTACGAAATCGCCGCCACCAATCAGGCCCTGGGCCGGACTGATGGAGGTGACGACCGGCGGCGGCGAGCCGAAGAAGTCCGAGAAGGAATTCGTAGCCGAGTCGAACGCGCCGGGATAGGCGATGATGGCCGAGCCGTCCGGAGTGAGCATGTAGAGCGGTATGAGAACCGATGAGGCTAGGCCCGCGGCTTGGGCCCCCATGGTGTTGAAAGTGGCGACACCGAAGTTGGCCAGGGTGGACTGGCTTTGGTTGACCGTCGGCGCCTCTTCGATCCACTCGGCGGAGAAACCCGGGGTGGTGTAGCTGAACGTCTGCGAAAACGTCCAGTTCGCCGTGGTGTCCAGAATCGAGACTGTCCACATGTTCAGCGACGACTCGACCACGGTTGCTTGCATGGCGTCGCCCGCCGACACGGGAGCATTGGTGATCGTCATCGACGGGCCTTGGCCGAGTAGCTCCACCCACGCCGAATAGGTTGTGGTGCCAGAGATTGAGTCTTGTTCCGTCCCGGTCTGGATCAATGAGGAGGCGGTCAGCCCGTCGATGCCGATCCAGGTGGATGAGTATTCGGGAGCTGTCGATGGCTGGACGGTCGGCACGACCCAGTGTCCGCCGACTCCTGTGAAGAGATCCCCGGTAAGGACCTGTCCGGACCAGTTGGTGCTGTAGATGGGCCCGATCTGGGATGCGCTATGGGGCCGCGGGCCCGGGCCCGGGCCCGCGGCCAAGGTCGGACCCGGAACGCGGTGGATGAGTGATGGCTGGGGGAGCGCGGCACCCCCGGGAGAGCCCTGGTGAGGCGTTGAAGGTGCGAGCGACACCGCTCTCATCCCAGGACGGCGTAGTGGTGTCACGCCGGGGATGCGCGGATCTGGGATCGCCGCCAGGGACGGGTGCTTCGTCGGCACCCCGCGCCTCGTCGCCGTGGCCGAGGCCACTGACGGGAGCGAGACGAAGGCTGCGACGAGCACCAGGGCGGTCAACCCGGACCTCGTGACGACTGTCGCAGGCCGCCCCCAACCGCCGACCTCTGCCTGACCACGCCGGGCAATAGGTGAAGCAGCATCCGGCGGTGCGTTGCCCCCGCTGACGCTTCGACGCCGTGAGCCCGTCTTCATCTTCTCGCTTCGCGCATCCCTGGACCCCCCGCTTGAGACTCCTCCGGGCACCTTGATCGCATCAATCGACTCACGAAAGCGGCTCTTTCAGCCCGAGGCATTCGGGGCGAAGGTAACGCCGCATGTTCAGAGCCATCAACCGATACTTGCTCCGAGTCGCGCGATATTCATCGGGACGTAGCACAACGTTCATCGCGTGCGAAAAGTGGGCGAAACTCTAGGCTCGCCATCATGTGTGGTCGCGTCGCCCTCTATTCCGAGCCGGACCGAATCGCCCGGATACTCGATGCTCAGCTGGCTCTCGGCGAGGCCGAGTGGAAGCCGTCGTGGAATGTGGCCCCGACCGACCCGATCCTCGGGGTGGCCGAACATCCCCGCGGCCCCCGAAGCCTGCGCTCGTACCGCTGGGGACTCGTGCCGATGTCGGCCAAGGATCCTCAGGCCTTCAAGTCCTCGTTCAACGCACGGGCGGAATCCGTGGCGACAAAGGCGGCCTTCCGTTGGGCCTTCAGGCACAGCCGGATCCTGGTACCCGTGGATGGCTTCTACGAATGGAAGAAGGACGGCAAGGTGAGGACTCCGTACCTGTTCAAGCGAGCCGATGGCCGGCCCATCGTGTTCGCCGGCCTTTCGGAGCGCTGGAAACAGCCGGATGAATCGATGCTCCATTCGGCGACCATCATCACCGCAGCGGCGGGGGACGACATGGACGGCATCCACGACCGCATGCCGGTGGTCCTGGAGCCAGAAACCTGGGACATCTGGCTCGACTCCGAGGTGGAGGACCCAGACGAGCTGGAGCTCCTGCTGCACCCTGGCCACACGGGCACGCTCGTCCACCACCAAGTCGGCCAGGCCGTAGGCAACGTCCGCAACAACGGGCCGGAGCTGATTCGAGAGGTGAGCTAGCCCCGGTCATCGGGCACGATTGTCGGGTCGCTGCCGGACCTGTGACGGCTCCCGCAGCGCGAAAGACGTGTGATTCACGCCGGAGCATGAGATCATGCCGCATGGCCGCTGGTCGCCGGTGGGACTTGGAGACCGTTATCGACATGGGCCTGCCTCCGGTCCCCGAAGACGCACCCGTGAGGTTCAAGGGTCGCTATGCCGGCTTGGTCAACGCATTCGCAAAGGGCCACTGCCCCGAGTGCCTGGTGGATCTGGTGGTCGTCACCGAGCCGGGTGAACCTTGGAACGTGACGATGGACCACCTCGAAAGCTGCCCGTTCTCAGCCCGGAGCATGGACTTGTTGGCTCGGGAGCTCGGGATCTCCGGGAGCCTCAACCCCGGTCCTCCCGCGGTTGTGATGGATCAGGAGCTCTTCCAGGCCGTCGAGGGGCTCGAGATCGACCCCTATCTCTGACTTCTTTCTGACTTCGCCCGTTTTCGTCGGTCGCTGCCGGTCGCCAGAGATTCGTGAGCTCGGCCCTTTCGCCCGGATGGGGATCCGAGCGCCCCGCGCCGAAGCCGGCATGGCCCCTGCCGTCCGTCGGTTGGGTCCGTTCAGCTGCTGCTTCAGAACTTGGCGTAGTTCGACGCGCCCCACCAGTCCACGACGACGACAGGCTCGTCCCCGACGACCCACGCGTCATGTCCTTGGGGCAGTGCGGTCACGTCGCCCGGACCGGCGTCGAACTCCGTCCCGTCGTCCATGAGAATGTGCAGCTTCCCCCCGACGTGGTACTGAAAATGGGGAGCCTCGCAGGAGTCGGTCCCGGCGAGCGGCTTGACGTGATCCGACCACCGCCATCCCGGTTCCAGGATGAGCCGTCCGATCTCGCTGTCCCCGATACGCAGCAGCTCGAGCCGTCCGTGTTCGAACGACCGAACCTCGTCCGGTGTCTCAAAGGTCTTCTGCTCGGCCTCGGCCATGGGTGATCCTCCTCTTCGGTGTCGTTGCCCCGCCGGTGACGTGGGCGCGTGTCCTCTGGGATCGTCCCAGGCCGGGTTTGCACCTTCCCTGCAACCGGCCGGGGCCGGCCCCAGCAACCGGCCGGCCGGCGCTGCAAGGCGCTTGCAGGGACACCGGAGGATGCTGTCCGCGACCCCTTGACGACGTGAACGGAAGGAGACGTGACCATGGAGGCAGTTGCCCAATTTCTCGAGGCCGTGACGTCCGCTTCGATGGCTCGGTGCGATGTGTTCGCCGAGGACGTGCACCTCGACGCGACCGTGCCCAACTGGCGCTTCGACGCACAGGGCGCCGAGCAGGTGAGGAATGAGCTCGGAGGTTGGTACGCCGATCCCGGACATTTCGAAGAGCTGCACAGGACACAGATCGCCTGTGGGGAGCTGGTCGAGTTCACCTTGTGCTGGGAGGAACGGGGCATTCCGCATGCCTGCCATCAGGCCCACGTGCTGCAGCTGGATGACGGGAAGATCATCTCGGACCGGGTGTGGTGTGGAGGTCGGTGGCCGGCGTCCCTGCTGGCGGAGATGGGCGACGCCACTCGAATTCCAGGGTGACGACCGCATTCGGTATGAGCCGGGCGGCTGGTATTGGTTCACCCGGTCGGGACGGATCGGCTTGCCACGGCTCGCTGGCGGCGATGACGACCGACTACGGGCGATCTGCCGGGCTCTGGCGATCGGGGCTCGACCACATCTATCGCCGGTTCGCCCGTGCCTTGGTCAGGTCGGTCTCGACGGATCTGGCCGGCCGGCGCGTGGTGGACGTGGGGGCCGGCACCGGTGCCCTGTCCATCGAGCTCAGGATGGCTGGCGCCGACCCCATCGCCATCGACCTGTCTCGGGCCATGTTGCACGAGGCCCGACAAATGGCGCCCGGGCTGATGACGGCCGAGGCCGACGCGGCCCACCTGCCCCTACAGGCGCGGAGCGCGGATGCGGTCCTGTCCGCCTTCCTCATCAACCACCTCCCCGAGCCTCACCGACTGCTCGCCGAGGCGGCGCGGGTTGCCTGTCGGGGCGGTCTGGTCACCGTGATGACGTTCGCCGCCGGCGACGACCATCCGGCGAAGGCCGCCGTGGACGAAGTGGCCCGCCGTCACGGCTGGCGTCCACCCGCCTGGTTCGAGGAGCAGGGGCACTGGGCGGCGCTGACCGACACACCCGAGGGTTTGCTGGCTCAGGCCGAGCGGGCGCTGCTTCCGGTAAGCGAGCTGCAGGTGATCGAGGTCGAGGCCGGGCCCCTCACCGCTGCCGAACTGGTGGGATGGCGCCTTGGACACGCCCATCTGGCGGCCTTCGTCACGCGACTGGCGCCCGATGGTCACCACCGGCTCCTGGCCGATGCGGAGGAAGCCGTCGGCCCGGCTCCTCAACCGCTGAGTCGGGAGCTCCTCATCCTCTCGAGCCGTCTTCGGGCCTGACGGTCGAACGCCTCGCCCCGAGGTCCGGCCCCGGCGGCCAGGGTGCCGGCCAGGCGGTCGGCCTGACTCCACAAGCCGTCGATCCGGAGGTCGCGGGCCAGCTCGGCCGTGATCCACCAGGCCTCGGGCGTGGCATAGCGGGACAGGTCCCTGATGAGGTCGGGGCCGGCGGGCGCTGGGTCGCCCTCGCCGTTCAATGCCCGCGACCTGGCCACCAACGCTCGAGCCAAGGTGGCATAGCGAGGTGTCCCGAGCTTGGTGGCTTCGTCTTCGAGCGCCTCGGCCCGGGCTGACGCCTCCCCGCATCGGCCGTCGGACAAGGCCAGGCGGGCGCCGAGCAGCTCCCGCCGGAACCGGACCTTCCAGTCGAATGCGAATCCTGTTCCCACCGAGTCGACCAGCTCGAGGGCGGTGGCTGCCTCGGCCAGCCTCCCCCTGCGCAGATGGGCATCGGCCGTGTCGAGCGCGGCCTGCGCTTGAGCCTCCCGGAGCCCCAACCGGCCCGCTATCTCGGCGGCCGCCAAGTTGAGCTCGTCGGCCTCGGACTCGAACAGCAGGTTGCGGAGCAGCCATGCCCGATAGTTGGCCGTGCGCCCGGCGAAGTGGCCGAGGTGCCTGACTTCGACCTCGTGGTCGACGGTATCGAGATGGGTGAGCGCCGTGACAAAATCGCCTTGCAGCGCCGCGGCGTAGGCGGTCAGGAGTGCCCGGTGGGCCTGGGCAAAGGGGTGTGTGGCCAGCAAGGGGTCCGCATCGGCAGCATCGACCAGCTGGCGGGATGACTTCACCTCTCCCCGGTCGGTCATGAGCCAGCCGAGCCAGATCTGGCCGACACCGCCCCGGCCGAGGGCAGTGGCCGCAGCCACGGCCGATTCGAGATCCTCCTGTGCGGTGGCGAGGTCCCCGTCGGCGTGGGCGATACGACCGGCGAGCGCCAGAATGCTGGGCTTGAGCTCGCGGTCGTCGTCGCCGAGGGCCGCTTGGGCCTGGGCGCAGAGGAGCCGGGCCCGATCGAAATCACGCCGGTAGTACGCCGCCCAACTGGCCAGCTCGAGTGGCTCGGCTCGGGCTCCGAGTGCCGAGGCTTCGTCCGCATCGGCCACGGCCTCGGTGAACCGTTCGGTGGTCAGCCGGACCCGTCCCCGCTCCAAAAAGGCCACGGCCAGTGGGAACAGCTCGAGGGAGTCGCTCAGCAGGCGCTCGGCTTCACCGTGGTCGAATCGGGCCGACGCCTCGGCCGCGGCGTCGACGAGCGCATGAGCGGCCAGCTCGAGGTTTCCTCCCCGGCGGGCATGGGCGGCCACGAGCAGGTGATCCTGCCGGGGCCGGGCGGCGAGCAGCAGCGCCGCTTCTCGATGGGCGAGCGCCCGCCTGGACGCGCTGGTTCCGGCGACGAGAGCCTCGCGCACCAGCTCGTGCCGGAAGACGTAGGCCAGCTCGCGCTCCTCGAGGATCATGAGTCGCTGGCCGGCCTCGAGATCGCGTAGGAGATCCACGGCAGACCCGTGCATCACGCCGGCCAGAAGGTCGAGATCGACCTCCGGCCCGAGCACGGCCGCGGTGCGGAGGGTCTGCTCGGCCGAGCCGGATTGGGCGGCGCGGGCCGAGACCGCCTCGAGGATCGACGCCGGCAGGTCCGCGCCGGAGATGCCGGCCAGCTCCACCAGGAAAAGGGGGTTGCCGCCGCTGCGCTCGAGCAGGGCCGGGGCCCGGTCGCTCCCCACGATCCGGCTGGCTGCCGCCAGATCGAGCGGTCCAAGCGTCAGCCGGGCGGCCTCCGGCACCGAGAAGGTGGCTTCCGGGCGGAGGGCAGCGAGCACGAGCAATGGTCCCGATCCCGGTCGCTTGGCGACGAAGCCCAACCAGGCCCTGGTGGTGGCGTCGGCCAGGTGGACATCGTCCAGCACGAGGATGGTGACGCGCTCGTTCGCGGCCCGGCAACAGACCTGGAGGAGCGCGCGGAACAGCGCGGCTTGCGCGGTCAACGGGTCGTGCGCGACCGCCGCTCCTGCATGACCGGGGAGGAGGGGCCCGAGCACTGGTCCGGCAATCGCCCGGAGCTCTTCCGCCTCGGGATCGTCGACCCGGGCCAGGTGGTGCTCGAGCGCGTCGAGCACGGGCTGGAACGGCAGCGCCGCACCGATCGGATCGCCCGTACCCCAGAGCACTCGCGCCCGACCTGCCTTCGAACGGGACCACGCCTCGAGCAGGTGGGTCTTCCCGATGCCCGGCTCGCCCTCGATGATCACCAGCTCGACCCCGGTGGTGGCCCGGTCGAGGGCCCGGTCCAGCACCGGCCATTCGGCCTCCCGGCCCGGAAGGGAGGCGTCCTCGACAGCGGTACCGGGGGGCCCCGACGGGGTGGGCTCGATCTCGTCCCGCAGGATGGCGAGATGGAGCTCCTCGGTCAGGGCGGACGGGCTCGCACCGAGCGCCTCCTCGAGCAGCTCCCTCGTCTCGGCATAGGCGGCGAGGGCGGCGCCGGCCCGTCCGGCGCGGGCGTGAGCGGTCATCAGCAGGCGGAGGGCGTACTCGTCATAGGGGTCCTGGTCGAGGACGGCCTGAGCGGCGGACGCCGCACCGAAGGGATCGCCGGTGGCCAACGCCGCCTCGGCCGCCACGGATCGCAACTCCGCCACCGTTCGATCGGCTGCTCGCCTGAGCCTCGTCCGCCCAGGGCGCGTCGGGTTCATCCGCCAACAGAGGATGGGCGGCCAGGGCCGAGCCGGCTTGTGCGGCCGTGCACGCCGCGGCCGCCTGACCTTCAGACAGTCGCCGCCGAGCCTCCTCCGCCAGCTGTTCGAACGCCATCAGGTCGATCCAGTCGGCCCTCAGCGAATAGCCCGCGTCGCGGCGCGTCACCCGATCTCGTCCCAGCACCGCTCGGAGGCGGCTGACCAGGACGCCCGACCTGGTCTGCCGGACGGGCCGGAAGCCGGTCGGGCCAGAGTCCCTCGGCCAGCCGGTCCACGCCCACTGGATCTCCCCGCCCCAACGCCAGCATCCGCAGCAAGGTGCGTTGCTTGCGGCTCCCGAGGGCGGCGTAGTCGATCCCCTCCACCTGCAGGCTCCCGAAGACCCGGAGCCGCAATACGGCTGTCACCACCGCCCCGTCCTGGAGCCAACGCGACCCACCTGGTGGATTCTTGTCCATCGCGCCATCGGAGCGCCGAGCTGGGTGCGGCTTCCCGGCCCACCACGCCCCGCTCGGAGACAACCAAGCCCGCTCGGGCGAGGACGAGGCCCGGTCGGGAGATCAGCGCAACCAGGTGGCGCCCTTCGTGGCCCGGTCCTCCCACCAGTCGAGCTCGGGCCCGGGACCACCGAAGGCCTTCTCCCATCCATACTGCAACATCGTCGCCAGCAGTTCGAGGTCGACCGCCTCCTCCCACCACCCGCCCGTGTCGACCCGGTGGCCTTCGAGGGCTCGCCGGTACGCGGCGATGGCGTCCTCCTTCGAGTGGGGCATGCGGGCCGCATTGAGCGCCAGGTACCAGGCCAGGTCGGCCAAGGGCGAGGCTTCGCCTGGCACCTCACCCCAGTCGAGCAGGATGGTGCGCCCGTCCGGGTGCCTGCCGAGGTTGGCAGCCTTCCAGTCGCCGTGCACGAAAGTGTGGGGTACGCCCTGGAGCGCCCTCACCAACGGCCCGGGGTCGGCGAGCAGTGGTAGGACGACTTCAGCGGCCCGCGGCGCGACGGAGGCGAACCGGTCCCAGCCCTCGGCCATCACCTTGGGCACCAGCGCTCCCGAACCGTGTGTCGCCTCGTCCGAGGCCACGCTGGGCGACATCATGAGGTACCGGTCGCGGAGCGGGGTGAGCCCGACGGTGTCGGTCCAGCCCCAGAAGGTGGCGTGGAGCAGCGCCATGTGATCGAGGAAGCTGAGATGGTCGTCAATCGTGATCGGGTCGTCACCCAGTGGGAGGAGCCCGTCGGAGACGTCCCGCTGGAGTATGGCGCCGACCGAGCCCTCGAGCGCCGCGCCCACGACGGCGTGGTCGATGAGATCCGGGGACCGCGTCAAGCAGCCCCGAGGCCCACATGGCGGCAAAGCGACGGCCGTCGAGGTCGCGGGTCGCCCGCATCAGCCAGTCGTCACGGGCGTCCTGGTACTTGAGCACGAGACGTTCGCCGGCCATTACGACCCACTCGAACCTCGCCCCGGATTTCGAGTCGGCAGGGATCATCGCCGTGCGCGACGTGCAGCCATCGATCAGCTCGTCCACCGATCCGGCGAGCGGTCGCGAGGTCAGGTCAATGTGGGCCATGTCAGGCAGTATGGCCGTCGCCCCTTGCAAGTCGCTTGCACTCGCTTGCCGGGCGTCTTGTCCCCGGAGGTCCCGGGCTCGACTCTGGCCCAGCACTGGGTTTGCCGGTTCCGTTCCACCACTCGTGATCAGGGCCGGGGGGGCGGCCTCGTCGGGGAGGGGCGGGAGCAGGGGCGGCCCGGGTGCAGCCGGTGCGAGCCGCGTGGTCCGCAGCTCGGCCGGGCCGGTGAGCACACCGATGGCGGCGAGGAGCAGTGTCCCGACGGCGTCCACGGTCCGGTTCCCGGGGCGCAACGCCACGAAGAACGCCGCAGCTGCGCACCAGGTCAACGAGCGGTGTAGTGAGCGGCGGGCCACGAGATCGACCTGGTCGAAGATGACGCTGGTCGCCAGCAAATAGTAGGGAAAGAGCACCGACTCGAAGACCAGCTTCAAACTTCACCGTCAAGGCCAGCTAGCCGACGCCGCCGTCGGGGAGACTTCGGAAGGTCGCTGCCGGCTGAGCGTGCGTGCAGGTGTACGGTGCCACGGTGATCGTCGGTGAGGCCACGACCACTGTGGCCGTCCCGCCGAATGCCGTGTTCGACTTCGTCCTGGACCTGGAGCGGTACAGGCAGGCCGACCACAAGATCGGTCGGGTCGGTCCGGTCGAGCGCTGCGGTGACCGAGGTACGGCGACGTTCTCGGGGCGCATTCGGGGACTCCCCGGTCCATCGGGGACCTATCCGTTTGTCATCGGCGCATCCCGGCTGGAGTTCAGATCGGCCATCGCAGGCCCGGCCCGGTGGTTCCTCGATTTCGAAGGGACCTTCGAGTGTCGGGCCACCGAGGACGGCACCGAGGTCACCCATCGCGAGGTCTACGACTTCAAGAAGCCGTGGCGATGGCTCGTCGAACCGTTTCTCCGCCGCTGGCTCGAGTCGGACACGACCGAGGAGATGGCCCGCTTCAAGGAGCTTGTCGAATCGTGACCCGGGGTAGGCCGACGAAGACGGCCGATGTCAGAACGGCAGGCCCTCGATGTGGATCTCCGAGTCGGGCACGCCGGCCCCGTCGCGCAGCGGCGTCCAGCAGGTGACGAGCGGCATCACCGCCGGACCCGACGGCTGATCGGCGGTCACCCGCACCTCGAGTGGGTGCCATCCGAGACTCTTGTAGAACGGCACCCGCTGGTCGCGGCAGAAGAGCATCCCGACGGTCGGGCCGAGCTTGGCCATTCGCTCCATAGCCGCCGCCACCAACAGGTGGCCGAGGCCGTTCCCCCGACGGTCCCGATGGACCATCACCCCACCGAGACCCACAATCCGGAGCTGGTCCCCGGTCGCCGCCCGGAGGTCGGCCGGCACCCAACCGGCGTGGGCGATCGTCCGGCCCTCTTCGACCAGGGCGACGTGGCCGGACTTCTCCTTCCAGTCCATCCCCAGGTAGTCGGTGCCGTAAGGGTCGGTCTCGCCGTCGATGATCTGTTCGTAGCGGTCGGGGCCGAAGTCACTGAGCTCGATGACCTCCACGGCGCCAACGGTAGTCGCCGCGCTGCTCGACGATCTGGGGCATGCGGGTGGCAGACTGTTGCGCGTGGGTGACGCTGGCAGGTTCCGGCTCGATGCGGTCCCGGTCCATCTCGGCCGGGGCGCCACGGCCCGGCCACAGCCTCCCTTCACCGGAGATCTCGCATGGTACGAGCAATACGGTGAGCGGACGGCAGGGGACGGCGTCGAGGGGCGTCTGGTGATGATGCACACCTTCACTGAGCCGTGGAACTCCTGGGAGGTCCACCCGCTCGGCGAGGAATTGGTGGTGTGCACGGGTGGGTCCATCACCCTGCTGCAGGAGATCGATGGCGACGTCCGCTCGATCAACCTGGGTCCGGGCGACGCGGTCGTCAACCCCCCCGGGGTGTGGCACACCGCCGACGTGGCCGAAACGGCGACCGCCCTGTTCATCACGGCCGGCATGAACACGGAGAACCGTCCGCGCTGAGGCCAGGTTCCTCCCGACCGGACGCAGCCGGTTAGAGCACGCCGCCCACGAAGGCGGCGACTGCGAGGAAGACGGTGCCCAGGGTCAGGAGGCGACATCCGGATTCGCCCATGGTCCCCGTTGTCCCATCGGGGTTGGGCAGGCGACGGCTGTGCCACATCCCGATCGCCCAGACGACGGCGCCGGCGGCGATGAGTGCCAACGTGATGACCTCGCGACCACTGTGGAGGGGCCAGAGCCGCCGCAGCACGATGGTGACCGCGGCCGCCACGGCCAGGCCCGACCGGTTCCACGCCAAGCCGGTGCGCTCGCGGGCCAGATCGACCTCACGGGAGGTGCCCTCCCCATCGTCCCGGTCGGTCACCGGACTACCCGGAGCCGACCAGGGCGAGCACCACCGCGATGACGGCCACCACCGCGATGCCCATCGAGAGGACGAGCGGCATGGGTGAGCTCGGCAAGGGCTCGTTGTGCCGCATGGCCTGCTGGTTGGCCCGCCAGTGTCGGAAGCTGGTGAAGGCCACCAACGCGCCCAGGGCGATCAGGGGGAGACCGAGTAGCCGTCGTCCGCCACTGACGTTGAACTCGGGGAGCAGCTGGGTGGCGGCCACACCGGCTGCGATCAGCGCCAGCGCGGTCCTGTTCCAGGCCAGGAATGTTCGTTCGTTGGCGTAGGTGAACCGGACGTCTGGCTCCGATTCCTCCACCGATTGGTCGTCATTCATCGGTCCGGCACCGCACTCGGCGTCAGCCTAGTGAAGGCCCGGCCCGGCCCTCAGGATGGCCGGAGAGCGGCACTGCTCCTCTCGGGTCCGGCTGCTCGTCCGCTCGGGTCCCGCTGCTCGCCCTGTGGCACGATAGGACCATGGCGCCCGAGCGGATCGAAGTGCAACGCACCATCGAGGCATCGCCGACGGCCATCTTCGGGATCCTCCGCGATCCCGAGGGGCACGTGGCGATCGACAGCTCCGGGATGCTCCAGAGCTCGAGCGGCGACCCGGCCAACGCCGTCGGGGACACCTTCGTGGTCCACATGGATCGGGAGGCGCTCAACGACTACCCGATGGGGCGCTACGACGTGACCGTGACTATCACCAAGTTCGAGCCCGACCGCGAGATCGCCTGGACGATTCTCGGCCAGATCCGCCCCCAGATCGGCCACGTCTACGGCTACACGCTCGAGCCGGTGGCGGAAGGCACGCTGGTCACCTCGTACTACGACTGGTCCGAGATCGACCCGGTCTGGAAGGAGGCGGGGATCTTTCCCGTCCTGTCCGAAGGGGCCCTCCGGGCCACCCTCGGTATCCTCGACCGGACCGTGAGGCAGGCCCGCCCGGACGGGACCCGGCCGGGCTGAGCGCCGATGCAGCCGCTCGGGGTCCATCACGTGTCCGTCAACGTCCCGGACGTGGAGGCGGGCATCGCCTTCTACGTCGGCGTGCTCGGGGGGACCGTGCGCGGCGACCGTCCTGACCTGGGGATCGGGGGCGCGTGGCTGGATTTCGGAGGCCAGCAGGTCCATCTGGTCGAGGCGCCGGTCCCGAACAACACCGGCCAGCATTTCGCCATTCGGGTGGCCGACCTGGACGTGGCGGTCGGCGAGCTGCGGGCGAAGGGCATCTCCGTCGGCGACCCCATGTCCGTCGGATCCAACCGACAGACGTTCCTCTCCGACCCGGCAGGCAACACCATCGAGCTCCATCAGGTCGCGAGCACCGGCTGACGTGCTCTTCGTCCACGAGATCCACAAGGTCGTCGGCAAGAGCGCGGCCCAGTTCGAAGCGGCGTATCGGGAGACCTGGATGCCCAAGCTGGCCGAGGGGTCCGACGCCCGACTCCTCTGGTACCTCGACCTGGCCCATGGCAGCGGACTGGCCTATCGGGCGGTGACGATCACCGCGGTGGCGGACGGGGCGGCCTGGCAGCGACTGGCCGAGCGTGTGGCCGCCGGAGACCTGCGATCGTGGGCGCGGAGCCTCGACGGGCTCCAGCATGAGTCCACGAGCAGGATCATGACGCTGCTTCCGTGGTCGCCATCGATCGAGCTGGCCGATGTCCCGACCGAACCATCCGACCATGAGCCGGCGATGTACATGGAGGACACGATGTGGCCCTTCCCGGGGAAGCTGGGCGACTACATCGAAGCCGCGGGCGGTGTCTACCGGCGCTCGTTGGGATCCGAACAGGCCCGGGTCGGGCTGAGCATCGAGCTGGCCTACCAGACCGTGCCGGGAGCCGGACGTGGCCCCGAGGTGACGTTGATGCAGCGGATCGCCAGCCTTCCGCCGCTCATCCACCTTCTCACCCACGACATCCCGCCCGAATTCACGGGACCCGGGTCGTGGATGCACGACGCGCTCGAGCTCCGGGACCAATGGCGTTCGAGGTTGTTGCGGTCCGCCGTCTGGTCGCCGTTGCCATGACCGGCCGAGCGGATCAACGGGGCCGGCCTGACCCACGCCGGGCTCGGGAGGCGGGCTGATGCTCTTCATGCACGAGACCCACCAGGTGATCGGGAAGCATGCCGCGGCCTTCGAGAAGATCTATCGCGACGAGTGGATGCCGGCCCTGGCCCAGCGGTCCGAGACGCGCCTGGCCTGGTACCTCAACCATGCCATGGGAAGCGGGCCTGCCTACCAGGTGGTCACCGTCACCGCCCTCTCCGACGGACGAGCCTGGGAATCGCTGGTGGGTCGGATGGTCAGTGGTGACCTTAGCTCGCTCGGGGCGCGGCTCGACTCCTGCCGCCACCAGGTCGGGGGGAAGATGCTCGCTCCGGTGTACTGGTCCGCCCTGCAGAACGTCGACTTGGACCAGCTCCCGGTGGATGGTCGCGACCATAACCTGTCCGTCTACATGCAGGACACGGGATGGCCGGACAAGCCCCTGGACGACTACATCAAGCTGTGGGACGAGGACTACTGGCGGTTCATGCGCGAGATCCCGAAGGACCACCAGCTCCTCGACATTGTGGCCTGCTTCCAAGTGGCCCACGGTTCCGGTATCCGGCCGGAGGCGATCTTGATGCAGAAGATCATGAACTTCAACACCCTCGGGCATCTGCTGACCAGTGTCGAGGACTACGACCCCAGCACCTGGCCGGGCTCCTACATGGCCAAGGGCCTCGAGATCCGCGACCAGTGGGAGAGCAAGCTGCTGCGAACCAGCTCATGGTCTCCCCTCTGGTAGGGCGCTTCACGGATCGGCATCAGATGGCGGCACCGGCGGCGAACCGCTCGGGAGCGCACATCGCCAGCGTGTCGGCAGACCTGTCCGGCCCGTCAGGTTCACGGGCTGCCGGTTTGCCGAGTAAGGCAGAGGCGACCAGCCGAGCACTGTAGGGGCCGAGGAGCAGACCTTCGGTCCCGTGACCGGTGGCGACGAAGGCGTTCGACCATCCGGGTAGCCGACCGAGAATCGGTCGGCTGTCCGGCGTGGCCGGCCGTGAGCCCACCCGGATGTCAGCCACAGTGGCCTGGGCCAGACCGGGGGCGGTGCGGAGGCACTCCCGCAGCAATTGATGGACCCCGTCTGCGGTCGGGCGGTGGTCGAATCCGGCGGCAGCTTCCATGGTCCCTCCGCAGGCCACCCGGCCATTGGGCCAGGGAACGAGGTAGAAGCCGAGGACCGGCTGGACGATGCACCAGTCACGGCTGTCGGTGGCGGGCAGCACCAGGTGGATGATCTGGCCCTTCAGAGGCATCACCGGAAGTCGCACGCCCAGCAACGCCGCCATCTGGTCGGACCATGCCCCTCCGGCGACGACCACCGCCGTGGTCTCGACCGTTGCCTCCGGCGTAGTCACGCCCCGGACCGTGCTCCCATCGGGATCCGTGTCGAAGGCGACAACGGAGGCGTCGATGGTCTGCACCCCGCGGTTGGCGGCCGCCTGCCCGATGGCGTGGTTGAGCGCCCGCCCGTCGACTCGGCGCCCTGCCGGGTTGTACAGGGCTCGCCGCACGGGACCCAGGGGCGGGAAGTGGCCGACCAGTGCACCAGGGTCAATCTCGACGACGGTGTCGGGACACCGGCTTCTGGCCAGCGCCACGGCGCTCTCCATGACGGCATCGTCTCCGGGCCTCTCGGCCACCAGGACCGAACCGGTCACCGAGAAGCCCGAGTCGACCGACCCGTCCGCCTCCAGGCGGTCGATGAGCGCGGGGTAGTGGCGGGCGGCGTCAAGACCGAAGTTGAAGAGTCCCGGTTCGGGGTCCTGGTTGGTCTCGGGCGAGAGGATGCCGGCCCCGGCGTCGGTGGCCCGACCGGGATCGTGCCGATCGATCAGCACGGTGCTGGCTCCGGCGGTCACCAATTCGTAGGCGAGCGACGTGCCGACAAGCCCTCCCCCGATCACCACCACGTCGGCTCCCGTGGGCTCGCTCACGGCGCTCCTTCCAATCCCGGCTTCCAATTCCGGCTGCGGAGGCGGGGCGCTCCGACGAGCATCCGCACGTCCATTGTGCCAAAGACGTGCCCATCTCCCTGGCCAGGACGGTCCGCCCTTCCGTGGTCGGGATGGTCAGCCCGTTTCTGGCCATGACAGTGTGCCCGGTGACCCGTGGTGCGAGTCCAACCCTAAGTGCTACTATTTCTAGATAATTGATAGGTTTACCTAAGTCGGGGGCTGGCGTGGGGATCAATCCGTACATCGTTCTGGGCAGCGCCGTGGTCGGGTTCCTGGTCGGGCTGACCGGTGCGGGTGGCGGCGCGCTGATGACACCGATGTTGATCCTCCTCTTCGGAGTCAAGCCGTCGACGGCCATCTCCAGCGACCTGGTCGCAGCGGTGGTCATGCGACCGGTGGGTGCCTTCGTGCACATGAGGAAGGGCACGGTCAACCTGCGTCTCGTCGGATGGATGGTGGCCGGCTCCGTTCCGATGGCCTTTCTAGGTGCGTACCTACTGCACCTGCTTGGTAACGCCAAGTCCGACCAAACCACCATCCAGATCCTGTTGGGCTCGGCGTTGCTCCTCGGGGCGGCGGCGATGGTTCTCCGTCTGGTGTTGGACAGGCGGGCGGGCAATGCGCGCCGGGCCGTGGTTCACGATATGGCGGTCCGTCCGCTTCCGACATTGGCGATCGGCATGGTCGGCGGGCTCATCGTCGGCTTGACCTCGGTCGGTTCGGGATCGCTCATGATCGTCCTACTCCTCTTCCTCTACCCGATGTTGGGTGCGAACCAGTTGGTCGGGACCGATCTGACACAGGCGGTACCGCTGACCTTGGCCGCCGCGCTCGGTGCGTTGGCCTTCGGGCACGTCGAGTTCGCCGTCACGACGTCACTGATCATCGGGAGCGTCCCGGCCGTCCTCGTCGGCTCCTTCCTCTCCTCGCGAGCGCCCGACCGCTATATCCGGCCGGCCATCACCTTCGTCATCTTCGCCTCGGGGCTCAAGTACGTGGGAGTAGGGACGACGGCCCTGGGGTGGATCCTGTCGGCGGTGCTGCTGGGCGGAGCGGCAGTCTGGCTCGCCTACGTGCGCCCGTGGCAGAAGGGTGTGCTCCCGCCAGGACCAGTTGATGTCCTGGCCAGTCAGACAGCAGGCGACGCCAGCCCGTCTCCGTAGAGCGCGGAGCGGCTCCCGCCCGACTGGGTCACCATCTCGGCGGGTCTGGTCTCCGGCGTGTCAATCGTCTCCGGACAGCATGTTCGTGATCTGGGCCATGTCGAAGTAGTCGCGCCAAGCGCTGATCTTGCCATCCCGGATCTCGAATGTCCCCATGACGGGCAGTGACGCCACCTTCTTCCCGAGCTGGAAGGTGTCGACGCGCTCGGTGAGCACCACGTTCTCACGAACGGCCAGGTGGAGGGTGTCGAATGTCACGCTCTCGAACATGCCGAAGAATCCGCTGATGAAGTCGATCGTGGCGTCGATGCCCACCGCCGGATCCATCGGGATGTTGTGGTACACGACGTCGTCTGTGAAGAAGGGACGTAGGGACTCTGCGTCGTGCTTCTCGAAGGCCGTGGCCAGTTCTCGAACCACCTTCTCCGCATCTTCGGCGTTCCCCATGGCACACCCCTTGTCATCGGCGAATGGATATCACCCTAGTGGCCTGAGGCATGCTCGCCATTGGTGCTGCCGGGTGTCGACGAGACCCGTTGAGGTGACCTGCTCCGACTCGGGTTGTCCAG
The DNA here is from genome assembly GCA_963769825.1 of uncultured Acidimicrobiales bacterium. Classification (GTDB taxonomy): domain Bacteria; phylum Actinomycetota; class Acidimicrobiia; order Acidimicrobiales; family RAAP-2; genus Bog-756. The sequence continues at coordinate 328,065 of CAVYNO010000031.1, read as the reverse complement.
GGGCCGATTGCTCGATGCCCACTGGCGACCACCCACGGCTAGCGGCGGTGACGACGCCGATGTGGGGCGGAGGAGCGTCCGATGGACCGTCCCGAAGCCGGTCGGATTCGCCGGGCCAGCGGTCGCGCCGTCACGGCCTGCCGTCGCGGGACGTTGCGGTCGGCGCCGTGGGTGTGGGCAACCGCTCGGCCGTGCCCGGCCAGGTAATCCGGACCGACCCGCGGATGCTCTGCTCGGTGGTGCTGGCCGGAAAGCTCTGAGGCCAGGACGGTGCCCAAGGCGGTGCCGGCGGCCACCAACTGAGCGCCCGTCCCTTGTGGGGCCATTGCCCACCGGGAGACGTTGCGAACGGGCGACCGCGACGCGATGGCCGGGACGGGACTCGATGTCGCGGACGGGTGGGGAAGGTCGGAGGAGACGGTGTAGCTCCCGGCGGCCAGCATGCCGCTGACAGCCAAGGCCCCCGCCAGGCACCTGCGCAGCGCCATCCCCGCCTCCATTTCTGGCGAGCCGGCTCAGCGTTTGATCGCTGACGACCGGGCTCATTTCCCGTTGAGCGCCACTGGCGACGCTAATGAGCACGCAGGTGAAAATGAGGTTCTCAGAACTCCGACTGGGAGCCGGTCCGGGACCGCCGACCAGAAACGCCCATCGGGATCGCCGATCGTCCTCGGCGACCGCCCCGGCCGGACTGACCGTTGCCACCCGCGGCGGCAAGCCGGCAGCGACAACCCGCGGCGGCATGCCGGCAGCGACATGCGACAGCTTGCGGGGAGGGAAATCCGGGTGCGGCGATGACCGGTCGTCGGACGTAGGTCGTACACTGCTGGGGATGCACTACTACGGGCACGGTTCGTGGATTGCTCTCGTGATCTTCGGTGCCGTCCTGCTGATAAGGCTGCTCTCCTCGCAGCGACGCCGGGACGACCGCCAAGGGCGGGGGCCCACCAGCAGCTCTTTCACTGCGTCCCACCCCGGACCCCCGACCGGGCCGCCCTCGACCTCGGTACCGCCGGCCGCATCGCCTTCGGGCGCCGGCCTGGCACCCGGCTGGTTCACCGACCCCACCGGTCGTCACGCTCAGCGCTACTGGTCGGGCACGGAGTGGACCGACCACGTCCTCGACGACGGCGTCCCCGGCACGGACCCGCCGCCCCCGGCCCCGCGGCGGACACCGATCTGATCGGTCGGCTGCTTCGTCGGGGGCTCAGAATCCCGAGACCCGATTCAGGGTCCGTACAGGGTCTCGTAGGCCTGTTGGGCGGCATCGGCCTGGCGCCGGGATTGGGCCACCGCCCACTGGCGGGTGGCGCGATCGACGGCGAACGTCGTCCAACCCTGGGCATCCTCGTCGCTCAGGTGGATCAACAGGGTGTGCTTATCGTGCTCCACGCGTAGGCGGTGCGCTGCCTTGGTCTCCTCGTGTAACCCGCGCGCCCGCTGACCCGGCTCGACGGAGTCGGCCACGAAGGAGGTCCACCTCCTCCGCCCGGTCGGCCGAAGAAGTCGGCCTGGTGCCCGGCGTGCCATGCCAGGGACTGTAGCGAGCGTCGTTCCGCTGGGTGGTGGGGTGTCGAGGTAGGTCGCGCTGGTAAGATCGCGGGCGGAGCCACCGCCGAGGAGGCGTCATGTGGATCATCGCCGGAGTCCTGATCGGGATGGTGGTCCTCGCTTCCCTGGTCAGCTTCCACTCCGGTCCGCATGTCCATGCCGTGGCCGCGGCCGTCGGTCTCGTCACCGCCGCCTGGTTCGTACTGATGGCCGTCAACGGCCACTCGACGCCGATTCTGTGGGCACTGCTCAGCGCCGACGTCGTGGTGTCGGCCGGCGTCGGGATCATGGCCTGGAGCGGTCTGAAGCACGCCTCGTCAGGCGAAGGGGTCGCCGTCCAGCACCTCAGCTCGATCGAGAGCGCTGAAGGCATCGCAGTCAGCGACCTCGCCGATGAAGGCATCGTCCGTGTCCACGGAGAGGAGTGGACGGCCGTCTCCGTCAACGGAAGGGTGCCGGCGGGCTCTCGGGTGCAGGTGCTCCGGGCGGCCGGCGTTCACCTCGAGGTCTGGGGCGAAGAGGCCGAGGCCAACAGTGCGCCCCCCTCGTTCCTGCTCCACCGGGGGCGAGAGGAGCGGAGCCGGTGATCCTCGCACTGGCTGCCGGGATCGGGGCCCTCGTTCTCCTCGTGGCATTGGGGATGTCGGTCAAGATCGTCCGTGAGTACCAGCGGATCGTGTTGCTCCGTCTCGGCCGGGCCATCGGCACGAGAGGTCCTGGCCTGGTCCTCGTCAATCCAGTCACTGACCGCGTCTCGTGGGTCGACCTCCGCGAGCGGTTCCTCGAGATCCCTAGCCAGACCGCCATCACCCAGGACAACGCGTCGATCTCTATCGACTTCATCATCTTCTACAAGGTCGTCGAGCCGGCCATGTCGGTGCTTCAGGTGCAGAACTTCGCGGCCGCGGCCCAGAACGTGGCGGCCACGACACTGCGGAGCGTGGTGGGCGACATGGCCCTCGACGACGTGCTGTCCAAGCGGGAGGAGATGAATGCCTCGCTCCGGATGCGGCTCGACGAGGTGACCGAGCGATGGGGGGTCAAGGTGACCACGGTCGAGGTCCGCGAGGTGAACCCACCCGCCGGTGTTCTCGAGGCGATGACCCGCCAGATGTCGGCCGAGCGGACGAGGCGGGCGGCCATCACCGAGGCCCAGGGCCAGAAGCAGGCGGCCATCACCCTCGCCGAAGGGACCAAGGCGGCGGCCATCCTCGGGGCCGAGGGAGATCGGCAGTCCGCCATCCTCCGGGCCGAAGGGCTCGCCGCCGGGCTGGAGAAGATCCTGGTGGTCGGAGAGGGACTCGACCGGAACACTATGCAGCTCCAGTACCTCGAGACGCTCAAGCAGATCGGCACCGCCCCGTCGACCAAGATCGTCGTGCCCATGGAGCTGGCCGGGCTGCTCAACGGGCTCCGGGGAGCGGCTTCAGCCGCACCTGTCGAGTCGGGCGGCGGGGCCGAGCCTGGTCCTCCCGGACGATCCGCCTCGGTCGCCTGAGTCGGCCGAGCGCCGAGGGCCGCGCTCAGTTGGGCACCCCGTGGTGAAGTCCCACTAGCTTTCTCCCGTGGTCCACGTCGCTGCCGAGGAACGCTACGGGCACATGCCCTACCGCCGCTGCGGCCGGAGGGGGCTCCGGCTGCCGGTCGTCTCGCTGGGGCTCTGGCAGAACTTCGGTGGGGCATGTCTTCCCGAGGACGCCACGGCCATGCTGACCCGGGCCTTCGACTTGGGCGTCACCCATTTCGACCTGGCCAACAACTACGGGCCGCCATACGGCGCGGCCGAGTCCACCCTGGGCCGGGTCCTGCGCCAAGCCCTCGCCCCCTATCGCGACGAGCTCATCATTTCCACCAAGGCCGGGTACGACATGTGGCCCGGTCCCTACGGCGACGGGGGCTCGCGCAAGTACCTCCTGGCCAGCCTGGACGCCAGCTTGCGGCGAATGGGGATCGACTACGTCGATATCTTCTACTCGCACCGCCTCGATCCGGACGCCCCACTGGAGGAGACCATGGGGGCGCTGGACACAGCGGTCCGTCAGGGCAAGGCGCTCTACGCCGGCATCTCGTCCTATCCGCCGGAGGCGACGGCCGAGGCCGCTGGCATCCTGTCCCGCCTCGGTACGCCACTCCTGATACACCAGCCCTCGTACTCCCTGTTCGACCGCTGGGTCGAGGGGGGACTGCTGGATACGCTCGAAGACCTCGGCGTGGGATGCATCGTCTTCTCCCCGTTGGCCCAGGGCATCCTGACCGACCGCTATCTCGACGGCATCCCCGAGGACTCGCGGGCGCGGCGGTCGGACACCCTGCATCCGGCCTTCCTCAACGAAGACACCCTGGGCAAGGTTCGAGCCTTGGGTGAGGAAGCGGTCCGCCGAGGTCAGTCGATTGCCCAGATGGCGCTGGCCTGGACGGTCAAGGACCCCCGCGTGACCTCCACCCTGGTCGGGGCGAGCTCACTCGCCCAGCTGGAGCAGAACGTGGCCATGATCGACGGGTTGGGATTCTCCGACGAGGAGCTGGCCCGCATCGACAGGGCTCTCGGCCACCGCTGACGGGGGGAGCGGCATCAGCGCATCGGGTGGATCGAGGCCAGCTCGATCGACATGTGCTCCTCGTAGTGCACCGATCCCAGAGGTCCCGCCTGCTGGGAGACTTCGACCGTCTCGCTCTGGCGGAGGATGAGTCCCGTGGAGGCCGACAACCAGTAGTCGTTGGGGTTGGTCCCCGACTCCGACCCGGACAGGGCCATCGAGAGACGGGTGTGGACAGCGGGCATCTGGATCCGGCCCACGTCGACCATGGCTGTGCCGACCACCTGGCCGGTGACGACGACGGTCTGGCCGGCGGCGTGGCAGGTGGTCTGCCACTGTTCGCCCGCGACCGGTTCAGGTGGAAGGAGGTAGGTGCCGGGCGGGCACTGGAGGACCGTGGTGGTCTGGGTCCCGGCGATCTGCTCGTAGGAGGGTACCGAGGTGATGCTCATGGAACCGTTTGGTGATGGGCAGGTCACCAGGCCCTCGACGTGCTCCTCGAACGGCTCCCATCTCATCGTCGAGCACCTGGCGTCGGTGACGATGAGGTTGGTGAACGCCGGGAAGTTCCGGGTGATGTCGCCCACGCTCAAGCGTTCCACGCCTGAGGTCTGATAGCGGTACACGCCCGAGGCCGGGAGCTTGTCGCTCGATCCGGCGGCGGCCGAATCCTGATCCTGTCGATAGAGCCGCAGGGCCTGGCGGAGGTCGATCTGTGTGGTCGGGCTCCTCAGCATGAAGAACCAGGCCCCGGCGGCGACGGCCGCGATCACGACCGCGACGCCAATACCGAGCGCCCAGAGACGGTGCAGGCTGATCCAATTGAGGACCGGCATCGCCGACCTTTCTAGCCGAGCTCGGCCGATGAGTCGCCGCGTCCCCCCCAACCTGGGAATCGACCCGCCGGGCCCGCCAGCACGCGGCAGTACCATGGCCCGCAGGCGAGCGATGGGTGGCGACCAAGACGGGTGGTGGCCAAGTGGAGATGCGGCTCGAGCTGATACCCGTTCCGGTGACCGATGTCGAGCGGGCTCTCACCTTCTACGTGGACACCGTCGGGTTCGCGCTGGACCACGATCACCGGGTGAGCGAGAACCTGCGATTCATCCAGGTCACGCCGCCGGGATCGGCCTGCTCGGTCACGTTCGGCGAAGGGATCGCGACGGACATGTCCCCGGGCTCGTTGAAGGGCTTGCAGATGGTCGTCCCCGATATCGAGCAGGTGCACCACGAGTTGGAGGCCCGGGGGGTACCTGTATCGGCAATCGAGGATCTCCCCTGGGGGCGCTTCGTCTACTTCAGCGATCCCGACGGGAACAGCTTGGCGCTGCAGGAGGTCCCTCCCCGGCCGTAGCGATGCTGCCGAGCGCTCGCCCGATTGCGATGGCCGACGGAGAAGCGAACCCTTCGAATGGCTGGCAACGGGCTGCGCGGGCGGCAGTGGTGGCGTCAGTGTCGGCCTGGTGGGAGCGACCTGATCAGCTCGCGGGCGTCACGATCGGAAGCCAGCCGGATGAACCGGAGTCCGGGAACCGGCGGGTCATCCATCGCCCGCGAGTACGCTGCCGACGTACTCCGGGTACTTGACCCAGGCCCATCGGATGACGTTGCGCTCCGGATCCCACCGGTAGAAGTTGGACAGCGGCTCTCGGTTGCCGTTCCACAGCTCCTTTCCGGTCACGGCCCGCCGAATGGTGCGGGCCAGCACGCGGCGCATGATCACTCCGCGGGGGAGGTCGAGCCAGAGCACCGTGTCGGCCCGTTCCCAGACAAGATCGAGCACGGCCCGGTAGTTCCCGTCGACCACCCAGTCGTCGCCACCGATCGCCTCGCCGACCCGGGCCCGGAACTCGCCGGCGGGGAGGTCAGTCCACCCGGCCTGGTGGAAGATCGAGTCCAGCTCGACGAACGGCACGTCCAGGGCGTCCGCCAATTGATGCCCGAGGGTGGTCTTGCCCGAGCCCGACACTCCGACCACCGAGATCCGCCTCACGGGCAGAGCTAAATCTCGGCGGGCCGGTCGAGCAAGCGTCCCACCGTCAGACAGGGATTGACAGGTGACCATTTAGTCACATATAATCACCGGGTGGCAGACGATGACCGTGTCTTCAAGGCGCTGGCCGACCCCACCCGTCGCTTCCTGCTGGATGCGCTCTTCGATCGGGACGGTCGCACGCTGAGCGAGCTGGAGTCGGAGTTGGCCATGACCCGGTTCGGAGTCATGAAGCACCTGCGCCAGCTGGAGGAGGCCGGGCTCGTCGTCACCCGACGGGCGGGGCGCTCGAAGCTCCACTTCCTCAATCCCGTTCCGATCCGGTTGATCCACGACCGGTGGATCGACAAGTACACCGAGCCCTGGTCGGCCGGCATGAGCGACCTCAAGAACAGATTGGAGAGACCCATGGAAGAGACAAGGCCTGTCGAAAAGGTATTCGAGATCTACATCCGCACGACCCCGAAACGCTTGTGGGAGGCGATCACCGATCCCGAGATCAGGAGCAAGTACAACTTCGGGGCCCGGGCCGTGTCCGACTGGACGCCCGGCGCGCGGATGGAGCTCCAGGCGCCGAAGGCCGCCGGCCTGCTTGGTGAAGGCGAGGTGCTGGAGGTCGACCCTCCGCGACGCCTCGTCCACACCATGGTGGCGCTTTGGAGTGACGAGGTGAAGCGCGAGGGGGAATCGCGGGTGACGTGGGAAATCGAGCCGGTGGAGGATTCGTGCCGGCTGACCGTCATCCACGACCAGCTGCGTGAGGGCGCAAACGACCAGCTCTACGGAGGTTGGCCCATGATTCTCTCCGGCCTCAAGACGTGGCTCGAGTCGGGGGAGCTGTTGACCACGCCCGGCTCGCTCATGTACGCCTGAACATGCCGGCTCGGCCGGGCTATCCGGCCCTTGCGCGGGTCACCCTCCTCGAGATGGGATCGAGGGCATAGTAGATGGCCAGGGCGGCCTGGAAGGCCAATGAGAGGTACGGGTTGATGACAGCCAATCCGATCGCGATGGCATACAGGAGCACGCCGCCGGTGAACGAGAGGGTGGCGATGGTTCGCTGGGCCTCGGGGAACTCGTCGTTGAGCAGACGGCGGCCGACCGAGGCTGACAGCCACATCCCGGACCAGACACAGGCGTTGAACGTCATCGTCGCGCTGTAGAAGATGGCTGCAGTCTCTTCGCCCTGTCCTTTCCGCAGGGCCTCACCCAGCACCTCGGTGGGGTAGGGGACGAACACGATCGTCATCAGGAGCACCAGGTTCCAGTAGAAGAACGAGCGGTCGATGGTCCGGAGGTGGCCGAAGACCGTGTGGTGGTTGACCCACATGATGCCGATGACCAGGAAGCTCACCACGTAGGCGGCCAGTGAAGGCCACCGGTGGGCCAACTCGGACCCCAGCTGGTCGTATTTGATCGGCGGGGAGATGGTGAGGACCAGCAGGGTGATGGCGATGGCGAACACCCCGTCGCTGAAGGTCTCCACCCGTCCCTTGTTCATCGTGCCGTCCCGTCTCGCCGTTGACCGCAACGGATCACCACCGTTCGCTGTCCGGCCACGCTACCGACCGCCGCCCGATCATCGGCACCGTCATCGACCGTCCTCAGTCGGCCGTCGGGACCTCGAGAGCTTCCTTCCCGCTCAACCAGGGCCGGCCGGCAGCGGCCAGATCGGTCCACTTGTCCAGTCCGTCGCCGGTCTGCCCGAGTGCTTCGGGAGACGGACCGCAGCGGTCGGCCAGCGGCCGGAGGGCCTGGATGTCGAAGTGATAGCACTCGGCCGCGTTCAGGCCGAGGATGCGACGAGTCTCGTCAACCGGGACGTCCGAGAACGCGTTCCGGAGCCACTCCCTGGTGTGGGGCCAAGTCCCTTCGGGATGAGGGAAGTCGTTGCCCCACATGATGTTGCCCACGCCGATCTCGTACCGCCGCGCCAATTCGCGCCGGCGGGTGTTGGATGCGCCGATATAGCAGTTGCGGTCGAAGTACTCGCTCGGTCGCATGGACATGTGCTCGGTCAGCTGCTTGCCCAACTTCTTGGCCGCGTGCTCGCGGTCGTAGACGATGTCCGAGCTCCAGAGCAGGTCCGGTGCCCAGAATGCGCCGCACTCGGTGGTCACGAACGTGAGCTTCGGGAACCGCTCGAACGTCCCGCCCCACAGCAGGAACCACAGCGGTCGGGTCGACCACCACCGGACCTCGGCCACATAGATGCCGACGTGCTCGCCGTATGACGCCCGGTCGGCCGCACCCGAGTGGACATGGACCGGCATGCCCAAGTCGGAGCAGGCCGCCCACACCGGGTCGTACCGGGCGTGGTTGTAGGGCTCGTAGGGCTGCCACATGGAGGGGATGAGGATTCCCGCCGCGCAGACCCGACTCCTTGGCCCGGGTGATCTCGGCCACTGCGGCGTCGACGTCGAAGATGGGCACGATGGCCACGCCGGCCCGGCGGGCCGGGCTCTCCGCACACAGCTCGGCCAGCCAACGGTTGTGGGCTCGCGCCCCGGCCATCAGCAGGTCGAGCGGTACGTCGCCGGTGGCCCCAAGTCCGGCACCGAAAGGGGCCGAGGCGCCGCCCGTCACCGCGTCGGCATCGGGGAAGATGACCTCGCCGGCGATGCCGTCGGCCTCGAGCTCGTGGTCACGCCGAGCGGCGTCCCATCCGCCGCGCAGACCCTCGGCGTTCTCCTCCTCCCATTGCTCGGCGAACTCCTCGTTGCGGAGTCCGCGTTCGGCGAGGTCGGCCTCCATGGCGGCCCGCGCCGCCATGTGCTCGTCGAAGGTCTGGCGCAGGCCCGGCTCGAGCCAGTCACGGTATTGCGCGTTGGGCAGCCCGGCATGGCAGTCGGCGGAGATCACCAGGTAGTTGCTCACGGACATGGCACCCTTTCTCGGTTCGAGGTCACCCCGGGACCTCACGCAGGTAGGTGGGTTTGGCGCGCTCGACCATCGAGGCACTCCGCGCCCGGATCTGCCTGTCGATCGATTCGCTGGGCGGGATGATCCAGAACCGGTCGTCTCGCACGCCGCTCACCACCTGATCGGCCACGTCGGAGGGTTCGGTGTAGTGGACCTCGATACCGGCCGCTTTCATCTGGGACTCGATGTCCTCGATGGTCGGGTACGGGCTCCGCCGCGGGCGGGTCTTGGCCAGTGCCGCCGGGCGCACCCGCCACGACGTGAAGATGCCCGTGCGCAACATATGGGGCCCGGGGAAGAGCACTGAAGCGCTGACCTTCGAACCGGCGTCTTGTAACTGCGCGTACAGACATTCGGTGAGGGTCACGACAGCGCCCTTGGTCACCGCGTACTGCGGGGTCCCTCGCAACGGCGACACCCCTCCGTTGCCCGACGATGTGTTGACCACGTGCCCCTCGGACCCCGAGGCCACCATGGCCGGCACGAAGGCGTTGATCCCGTGGATGACCCCGTAGAGATTGACGTCGATGGCCCACCGCCAGTCGTTCAGCTCGTGCTCCCACAACGCCCCCTCGGCTCCGGCGCCGATCCCGGCGTTGTTGCACAGGAGGTGGACACCCCCGTGGTCCTCGACAACACGGTTCCGCAGCTGCTCCACCGAGGCGTAGTCGGCGACGTCGCATGGGATCCCGACCACGTCGAGGTCTCTCGCTCGGAGCCCGTCCGTCACCGCCGACAGAGGTCCGGGGTCGACATCGGCCAGCACGACCGTCATCCCCTCACAGGCGAGGCGTTCCCCCAGGGCGGCACCGATCCCGCCGGCTCCTCCGGTGACCACCGCAACCCGCCCGGCCAGCTCCTTCATGACTCCTGGCCGACGGGCGACAGGTCGTCGTAGCGCTGGTGGACATAGGGCCGGAGCCACTCGCCCGGCACAGTGCCGTGGATCTCCCCTCGCTGGAGGCTGCTTCGCTCGGACAGGGTGATCCCGACCAGTCGGCGCACAGGGAGGTCGGCCACCGGGTCGAATCGGGATTCCCGAAGTTGCACATCGCCGTCCACCGATTCGAGCTTCCTGGTCTGCTCGGTCCGGTGGCAGTAGACGAGGGCCGGATCGGTGTCGAATCCTTTGCCGTCGGGGGCGGGCAGAAACTTGAAGTAGAAGTCGGTGCGGGTCTCCGGCCCGGGTAGCTCGAGCGCACCGGTGACTCGGCCCTCGATCCGCACCATCTCGATGCCCATCCGGGCGAAGGTGCCGGTCACACGGTCGCCCTGACGGGTCAGCTCCACCGACGCGAGCTTCTTCGGCTCGCCGAAGGTCTCCCGGCCGCCGATGACGGACTGCTCGGTGGTCATGGGCATGAACAAGGCGTAGAAGCCCTCGGTCCCCTCGTGGCGGGAGCGCACCGAGAAGCTGCCGGCCCCGAACGTCGGGTAGCCCTTGATGTCGACGGTGGCCACCGTGACCTTGACCAGCGGTTCGTCACCCGGCTCGATGGGCGGAGGCAGCACCGCGGCGATGACCTCCGGGTCGGTGAGGTAGGTGGCGACCAGGGTGTTGGCCCAGACGTCGACCGCCGTGGCCTCGACCTCCCGGTTGCGCAGCTGGTTCTCGGAGCGTGCTCCGTAGCGAACGTTACCCATGGTGCTCTCCTTGTGGTAGGTCCTCGGGAATCGGTCTCGGCGGCCGGCGGGGTGGTAACCCGACGGTCAGGTGGGCAAGGCAGGTCATGCAGTTCAGGCGGGTGGGCGGGTAGTGGGGTATCGGGTAGTTGGTAGTGCAGCTCAGGCGGGGGCAATGCAGTTCAGGCGGCGACCCCGGCAAAGGCCGGGCACCGGGTCGCCTCCGGGGGAATCTCGTCGGGCCCGAGGGCGCGGTCGATCTCCTCGTGGGTAGGACCTACTCGGGCGGCCACCGATTGCAGGGCGTCGAGGTCGAAGCCGAACAACCGGGCCGCGTTTCCGCCCAGCATCGCCTGGACCTCGACCGGGTCGATACCGGCGAAGGAGAGCCGGAGCGCCTCGCGGCTGAACGGGAAGCTCGACTCCTTGTGGGGGTAGTCGCTGCCCCACATGATCCGGTCCACCCCGACGGCGTGACGCATGGCCGCCTCCGCAGGCCGCATGAAGCTCGATCCGACATGGCACTGTCGGGCCCAGTACTCGCTCGGGCGCAAGGAGAGGCCGGACACGACCGACTGTCCCCACTCGGATTCCTGAGAGCCCTGGGCATGTCCCATCCGGTCGAAAAAGAAGTCGAGCGTCCCGAGGGTCTCGGGGATCCACGCCGTCCCCTGTTCGGTGAAGACGAACTGGAGCTCCGGATGGCGTTCCATGACACCGGCGAAGATGAGGTGCCACAGGGATCGGTGGGCCCACCAGGTCACCTCCAGCATGAACATGACCTTGTCGATGTCCTGGTCGCCGAGGGGCGGGACCGCACTGCCGCTGTGGTGGTTGATCGGCAGGCCGGCCACCTCACAGGCGCGCCACAGCGGGTCGTAGAGCCTCGAGTAGAGCGGCTCGAGACCCGAGCCCGGCGGTGCGCCGGGGAGCAGCACGCCGCCCGTCATTCCGGCCTCGGCGGCCCACTCGACCTCGGCTACAGCGGCGGCCACGTCGTGCAGCATGATCTGGACGATGCCGAGCCGCCGCCCCGGGGCCTCGGCGCAGAAGTCGGCCAGCCAGCGGTTGTGGGCCCGCAATCCCTCCCAGCGCAGTTCGAGGTCGCCCTCGCTGGCGCCGGGCATCTGCACCTTGAGGGACGGCTCGGGGTAGAAGGGGGGAATGGTGTTCGGGAAGATCACCTCGGCCACGATCCCGTCGGCCTCGAGGTCGGCCAGCCGCCGCGAGTGGTCCCAGTTGCGGCTGGCGTCCTCGCCCATCAGGTCGTCGAAGGGCACTCGGTACTGGCGGGCCCATTCGTCGAACTTTTGATGCAGAGTGCTCGGCAGGTAGTCGCGGTAGTCGACGATGTCGCCACCGCTGTGACAGTCGGCCGAAATGATCGTGTAGCGCTCACCGCCAGCCATGCTCGCCTCCCCTCCGACCTCGGGCCTCGGCCACCGGACCGACCTGCGGACAACCCGGGGCCCTCTTCTGTAACATCGTTACATGAACGGATCAGGCCGTCAATGAACGGGCCAGTCCGCCAATGAGCAGGCCAAGCCGCCAAGGAGCGAGGGGCAGGACTCCCGACGCCGCGCTCTCCCGGGCCCAGGTGCTCGACGCCGGAATGGAGCTCCTTGATTCCGGGGGTGTCGACGCCGTGACCATCCGGGGGTTGGCGGCCAAGCTCGCCGTGGCCGCCACCGCCATCTATTGGCACGTCGGTAACAAGCAGGACCTCCTCGACGGGTTGACCGATCGGGTGATCGCCCAGCTCGGGGGGGTATCGGTCCGGGGCACGGACCCTTCGTCCCGGATCATGTCGATCGCCCGGGCCCTCCGCGAGACCCTCCTCGAACGGCCCGATCTGGTCGCCCTGGTGCACCGCCAGGGTCGTACAGCCGAGCTGTTCCAACCGGCCCGCCGCGTGTTGGTCCGCGAGCTGACCGAAGCCGGCGTCGACGGGGCGGGCGCGGCGTTGGCCATCCAAGCCGTGCTCAATCTGGTCGTTGGCTCCGTTCTGCTCGACCGGCAACTCGAGCGACAGCCGGCCCAGCGCCTGACAGCCGAGGAGCTCTGGTCTCCCGGTGATGCCCCGGGCCATCCCGAGTTGCTCGCCCATCTGCTCCACCCCATCGATGAGGAGGAGCTCTTCGAGTTCACGGTCGGCGTGGTGGTCGAAGCGATCCTCGGGCGCTGACCGATCTGGGTGGCACTACCGATCATGGCGGGCTTGTTTGGCTACGTGGATGAGGCCGATCCACATGGATTCCGATCCAAGCCGGCCTGCTTCCCCCGGTCCCATCGCCGCCGTAGGGTAACGCCATGCACACTCGTACCCTCGGCCGGACCGGCGTCCAGGTCAGCCCGCTCTGCCTCGGGGCCATGATGCTCGGCGCCTGGGGAAACCCGGACCACGACGACGGAATCCGTATCATCCACCGCGCCCTCGACGCCGGCATCAACTTCATTGACACCGCCGACGTGTACTCCGCCGGCGAATCGGAGATCATCGTGGGCAAGGCGTTGGCCGCCGCCGACCGCTCCCGTGTGGTCTTGGCCACCAAGGTCCATGCCCCGATGGGCGACGATCCAAACGCCCGAGGCAACTCGCGGCGCTGGATCCTGGCCGAGTGCGAGGCCAGCCTGCGCCGGCTGGGCACCGACTACATCGACCTGTATCAAGTCCACCGGCCCGACGAGCACACCGATATCGACGAAACCCTGAGCGCGCTGACCCAGCTCGTGCAGGCGGGCAAGGTTCGCATGTTCGGGAGCTCGACGTTCCCCGCCGAGCAGATTGTCGAAGCGCAGTGGGTGGCCGAGCGTCGGGGCCGGGAGCGCTTCATGACCGAACAGCCGCCATATTCGATTCTGGTGCGCGGGATCGAACGCGACGTGCTGCCGGTGGCACGGACCTACGGAATGGGTGTGATCCCCTGGAGCCCGCTGGCCGGGGGTTGGCTGTCGGGCCGTTTCGGCGCGGGCAAGGACAACACCAGTCGTCGGGCATCTCGGGTGCCCGATCGGTACGACCTCGAATTGCCGGCCAACCAGCGCAAGCTCGAGATCGTCACCCAGCTGGCCGAAGTGGCGTCCGAGGCCGGGCTCAGCCTCATCGAGCTGGCTCTGGCCTTCGTGCTCGAGCATCCGGCGGTGAGTGCGGCCATCATCGGTCCTCGCACCATGGAGCAGCTCGAGTCGCATCTGTCGGCCTCTGACATCCGTCTCGATTCGGTCGTGCTCGACCGTATCGACGAGATCGTCCCACCGGGCACCAACATCAATCCCGAGGACGCCGGCTGGAAGCCCGCCGCTCTGACCGAGTCGCGGCTGCGCCGCCGCACCCGTCGTTGAGTCGTTCATCACCGGGCGATTCGATCGAGCAACCGATCGACGAACTCCAGCTGTCCCCGGATCAGGCGCCTTCGAGCCTCGTCGACGGTGGTCCATTCGGCCCGATCGACCTCCGGGAAGGATTGCAGCTGGCCGCTCCGAGGAGGCCATTCCATTTCGAATTCGTTGCTCGCGATGTGGTCGGTCGGGAAGTCCGGGACCCACACCGCCCAGGCGCGAACTCGCTTGCCTCCTGATTGGCGGATCTCGCCGAGGTCCTCTCGTGCGCCTGGCGGGGCTTTGCGACCCAGCTCTTCGCAGAACTCGCGTTCGGCGGCCCGTAGGGGGTCCTGATCCGGTTCGTGTTCACCTTTGGGGATGGACCAGGCGTGATCCTCTCTGTGTTCCCAGAAGGGGCCACCCGGGTGGACGAGCAGCAACTCGACCCGATCGTCGGTCTGTCGGTAGAGAACTAGTCCTGCACTCAACTTGGGCATATTGGCGGGTGACGATCAGAACCTGCACGGGAGTCGATGGGACGTGCGGTGCTTACCAGAGAGCCACGATGCTTCGTCAGTGGAGCCGGCAGATCTCTGCCGGCTCCGACTAGGGGCCGGGGCAGTACCACTCGGCAGTGTCCAGTCCATAGACAACACCATTTGTCGGGAACATGCGCGCTCGAATGTCGGCGAGGGCCATCATCGGAGGGACCTGGACCACCCGACCAGGGAGCGTGATCTGATTGTTCAGCCCATCGTCGCTCTGGATCAAGGTCGCCAATTGCGTGGCCGGGTTGAAGGAGTACAACGCCGATATGCAAGCTCCACCACGGTTGTACGACGCGAACAGTACATAGCTCTGACCGTTGACGAACTGTCTGTAGCGGAGCCACATTTCATCCAGGACCTGTGCCTGGTCTCCGTAGACGAGGTTGTGGTAGTTGGTCTGTAGTACTTCGCTCGGCGTGAGCATCGAGGTGGCGGTGGGTATCTGGCCAGGAGTTCCGTGCGCGGTGACGACGGCAACCAGTGTCGCCGACGACGCCAGGACGGTGATGGCGTCGTAGTCCGACGGGAAGCGGCATCCCGGTGGACACCCGTCGACGACCGCCGGAGCGGTCGACGTCGGCGCTGCGGTTGTGGGTCTGATCGTGATCGAGGAGTGATGGCCTGTCGAGGCCAGAATAGATGATGAGGACCCCGAGCACCCGGCAAGCCCGCTACTTACCATCACAACGGCCATGAGCGCCATGCATCTGAACCCCGACCCACCGGATTGTCGGGCGACGGCCGGGTGTTGCCCGTTGAGATCAGGGCGTGGGGGAAATCCTGGTTCGGCAAGCTATTGGTCATTGCAGGCACCGCTGATGGTAGGTCCTCAGACGACCTTCTCAGAGCGGCCTTATGGATCTGGCCGAGGTCCGATCGGGTCTGCCGGGGATAGCTCATGGGCCCGCCAGCCGACGACCGACCGGGTACGACGACCGACCGGGTACGACGACCGACCGGGTACGACGACCGAACGGGATCCTTGGCGCCTTGGCGTCAGATGCCCACGCGCCTCCCATGTCGAGCTCCGATCTCACCCGAGTCCTTGACGTCGGCCACGGTCGGGCGCCCGGAAACTGGGGCTGTAGACGTAGGATCTGAGTTCCGACGAACGGAGTTGGCCATGAAGGGCTATGTGCTCAGCGTAGAGCGAGTGATCGCCGCGTCTCCGGAAGTGATCTTTGCCGTGCTCTCGAATGTCGGAAGGCATTCGTCGATCGATGGCTCGGGAATGCTCCAAGGGTCAGCGTCGGAGCTCGACGAGCCTCTGGCTCTCGGCTCGACGTTCAGGATGGGTATGAAGATGACTGGCGTGCGGTACCAGACCGAGAGTCGAGTCGTCGAGTTCGAGGTCAACCGTCGCATTGCGTGGAAGACAGGACCCAGCGGGGCGCTCGGTAGGTACGTGGCGGGAAGGATATGGCGCTACGAATTGGAGACGGTTGAGGGTGGCACTCTCGTTCGTGAGAGCTGGGACATAACCGCCGACCATCAACGAGTCCTTCTCAAGCTAGGCGGGATTTATTCTGGGAAGACCCGCCGGGACATGGAGCGAACACTCGCCCGTTTGGATTCAGTCGCTACCGCAGCTGCCGTGGAGGACTGACGACTGGGGTTCCCATCTACGCTCCCAACTCATGCGTTTCATGCATTCAAGGTGGGCTGATCTTAGAGGCGGTGCTGTTACCGCAGATTCAGAATGGAGGTGCCATGTCCGGGAATCCAGAGACGAGCGGCTTCAATCATGTGGCCACGATGACGGCGGACCTGGAACGCTACTTGGAGTTCTACGGGGATGTGTTCGGGGCCGAGGTGGTCTCGATCATGGAAGCGAAGGGTGATCACCCTCGGATGGCCGTGGTGAACATGGGCGGCGGTGGCGCGCTCAACGTGTTCGAGGTGCCCGCCGATTCAATCGTCGGGGATCGAACCAAGATGGGCGGTCGGGGCCCGATCGACCACTACGCATTGGCGGTGGACTCCGAGGAGAGGCTCCTTCAGATCCGCGATCGCTTGGTCGCGCGGGGGGCATCTCCTGGGGAGGTCACTCAGTTTGGCCCCGCCTTGCTCTCGGTGTTCTTCCGGGATCCGGATGGGGCCGAATTGGAGGTTGCATTCCACAAGAGTGCGTAGGTGGCGGACACCTGGCCGAGCTGCCCAGCGCCACGCCGCGGCATCTCGATCAGTCGGAGCCGGCGGGCCGGGCGACGACCCGACCCCGAAGGGGGACGGGCTCCGCTGCCTGCTGGTGTTCGCTAAGTCAGCCTCCGGTCTGACCGCCCACGACCTCCGGGGAGAGAGCGCTGAGCGCGCCGGCAAGACGATCCTGCACCGAATGATCAGAGATCATCCCGTCGTCGAGCATGTCTGCCGTCACCGGGACGTGCAGACAGGCTTGCTCGACGATGGTCGCCTTCACATAGCCGAGTACTCGACGGAGCGACTCGTGGGCGTTCGGAGCACCTCGGGGTGATGCGTTGATCCAGGCCACCGGCTTTTCATAGATCGATCCGGGTTGGTCGTCACCGACCGTCCAATCCAACAGGTTCTTGAACGCGCCCGGAAGCCCTCCGGCGTATTCCGGTGTGGAGAAGAGTAGGGCGTCGGCTCCATGGATCAGGGCCCGAAAGTCCGCGACCGCCGGGTCGAGCGGTTCCTCGTCGATATCGGGGTTGAACGCAGGGATCCTTCCCAATTCCCTGAACAGGACCGTGGCAATGTGCTCGGGGGCCGCCAGTTGTGCGGTGCGCAGCACCGCAACGTTGGTCGAATCCCCCCGCAGGCTCCCGGGGATGAGCAGTATTCGCGACACCTACGACATACCGTACCCAACGCTTCGGCGGCCCACTTCTCTCCGAGCCGCCGAACGAGGGTCCCGACCGAGGTCGAGGCCGGGTCCCATCTGCCGGGCACGCAACCCGGCGAAGAGCCTCCACCGGGACAACGGCGCTACCGGAGAAAATGGCTACCCGGGAAAATGGCGCTACCCGGGAAAATGGCGCTACCCGGGAAATGGCGCTACCCGGGAAAATGGCGCTACCCGGGGAGGAAGCTGAACCGCACCTGGCGCCGCGGGTTGTCCTCGTTGGTGTCCACCAGCACCAGGCTCTGCCACGTTCCGAGCTGGGCCCGGCCGGCCAGGACGGGCAGCGACACCGATGGGCTGACCAGGGCGGGCAGGACATGGTCGGCACCGTGACCCGGCGACCCGTGGCGATGTCGGTAGCGACCGTCCCTCGGTAGTAGGCGTCGCAGTGCCTGGTCGAGGTCGTGCTCGGAGCCGGCATTGACCTCCATGAGGGCCAGCCCGGCGGTGGCGTGCGGGGCGAAGACGTTGACCAACCCGTCACCGCGCCCTTCGCAGAAACGCACGAGCTCGCCGGTCAGGTCGACGACCGAGCCGCCGCGGCTGTCAACGGTGACGACACGCGAGTCCATCGTGCCATCATCGCGCCCGCTCCGTCCGAGTTGCCGGCCGAGGGTCACGAGTAGGGTGCAGACCGGAAGGAGGCCGTGCTCGATTGTCCGTTGCGCGCCCATCACCGGTCATCGCAAACGGTCATGTGTCCGGGCAGGCCGGCCTGTCGCTCAGGTCGGCAACGCCAGCTGGGCGGTGGCCTTGATCTACGGCTGGCAGCTCCTGTGAGCCGGGCCGGGACGCACGACCTGGGCGCGCGTTGCGACTGGGCGGAAAGCTCCGAGGCCATGCGCCGCTATCACGACGAGGAATGGGGTGTCCCCTCATGGGACGATCGCCACCTCTTCGAGATGCTGGTGCTCGAAGGCGCCCAGGCCGGACTCTCGTGGTCCACCATCCTCAACAAGCGGGAGGGCTACCGCCGGGCCTTCGACGGCTTCGACCCGCGCCGTGTCGCCCGCTACGGCGAGGCCAAGATCGCCTCGTTGCTCGCGGATCCCCGGCATCGTGCGCAATCGGCTGAAGGTGCGAGGCGACGGTGACCAATGCACGGGCTGTTCCTCGAAGTCGCGGAGGCGCACGGGTCCTTCGCCGCCTATCTGTGGGCGTTCGTCGACGGCATCCCGTCGTGAACCAGCCCTCGCTCGATGGCCGACCTGCCGGCCAGCACCGAGCTGTCCGACCGCGTGGCAAGGACCTGAAGCACCACGGGTTCACCTTCGTCGGCTCGACCATCGTCTACTCGTTTCTCCAGTCGGTCGGCGTGGTCGACGATCACCTGGTCACCTGCCCGTGTCAAGCGGCGCGGAGCCGGGCCCGGGCGAGGTCGGCCCCGATGAGGCTGGGCACCGGGAGCTGCGAGGAGCTGCTCCGCCGGGCAGAGCGGGCGACGCTCGCCACGCTGCACCCGACCCGCGGCGTCGACGCCGTTCCCGTCTGCTTCAGCTATGCCGACGGCCGCGTCGCCGTCCCCGTCGACCGGGTCAAGGCGAAGTCGTCGACGGTCCTCCAGACGGGTACGGAACCTCGATGCGGATCCGCGCGCCGTGCTGCTCTGCGACCACTGGGACGCCGACGACTGGTCCCGCTTGTGGTGGGTGCGGGCCTCGCTCGAACGGGTCGCCGGCCACGCGCCGAGGAACGATCGGCGCTGGAGTCGGGCTGCTCCGAGCCAAGTACCGCCAGTACCAGGGCCGGCCCTTTGCCGACCTGCTGGTCTTCCGGATCACCGGGCCTGATCGGATGGGCGGCCACGGCCGACGGCGCGCCGACGGTGACCGTGCCGAGCCTGGCGATGACCGCCGTCAGCTCCGGTCATGACCCGCCACCGAACGCACGTGTCGACCAGGCGGTCCAGCTCGTCCTCGGTGTTGTAGTAGTGGGGCGAGGCCCGCACCACCGCCGGAGGGTTCGGGGGCGCCATGTCCAGACGGGCCCAGGGGCCTCGCTGACCGAGACATTGATGCCGGCGGCCGAGGCCCCGCCGCGACACCTGGGCAGGCCGTGGCCCGGGCCGGTGAAGGTGACGATGCCGGACCGACGGGTACCCGCCGTCGTGGACCTCGACCCCGTCGACGGTCGGCCAGCCGCGGCGCAGCCGCTTCGCGCCAGATCCGTCGACTCGCGCGGCGATGGTGTCGATGCCCAGGGCCAGGGCATGGTCGATGGCCACGCCCGAGCCCAGGTGGGCGGCCACCGGGAACCTCGAACTCGAGGAATCGGTCCGCCCCGTCCCGCAGCCGGTAATGGCTCAGCGTCCTCCCACACGGCGGCGCTCCCGCCGATGCCCGGTGGACGAGCTCGCTCTGCGAAGTCTCGGCTCCGACGTAGAGCAGCCCGGTTCCCCGGGGCCCGCGCAGCCACTTGCGACCGGTGGCGGTGGCCACGTCGCAGCCGATTCGGGCCACGTCGACCGGAAGCTGTCCGACGCTCTGGCAGGCGTCGAGAAAGTAACGGCACGCCGGCCCGCCGGCAGACGTCGCCGGCCTCCTCGACCGGATTGACCAGGCCACGATGGGTCCCGACGTGGGTCACGGACACCAGGGCCACCCGATCGGTCGAGCGTTCCGACGCCAGCGCGTCGAGGTCCAGCGTGCCGTCCGCGGTGCTCGGCACCACCTCGATGGTGCGCTCCGGTCAGCTCGCACACCTGGAGTAGGCCCAGGTAATGGCTGTCGTAGGCGATCCGGTCGACCAGGACGCTGGTCCGCTGCCGATGCCGCCACCGAGGGCGAAGCCCCACAACGCCTTGGTCCACGACTGGGTGTCCGAGCCGGTCACCACCACCTCGGCGGCATCGCAACCGAGCAGGCGGGCCGCCGACTGTCGGAGGGCAGAAAGTCGGTCGGCCACCAGCCCCGCCGCCTCGTATCCGCCCCGCTCCGCCTCCAGCCGCAGATGGTCGACCACCGCTTCAGGGTGGCTCCGGTAGGCAGGGCGGCGCCGGCGTTGTTGAGGTGGGCGACCGTGGCGCACCCGGGCGTGGCCGCCCGTTCGGCTTCGACGTCGAGAGTGCCGGTCACGCGCGGAATCTACCAGCGCCCCAGCGGTCCCACCTCGGGTGCCGGCGATCTGCGATCAGTGGTGGTCGAGACCACCGGGCGCCCGTCTAGGGTCGAGTCCGTGAATGGCCGAGCTCTCGGAACCGCTGCTCGGAGGACGGGTCGACCCCGATCCGCTGGTCCAGTTCGGCCGGTGGTTCGACGACGCCGGCCGGGTGGTCGCACGACCCGGAGGCGATGGCGGTGGCCTCCGTCGACGCGGCAGGGCCGGCCGTCGGTGCGGATGGTGCTGCTGAAGGCTGGGACGAGCAGGGCTTCGTGTTCCACACCAACTACGACAGCCGCAAGGGAAACGAGCTGGCCGACAATCCCCATGCCGCCCTGCTCTTCTACTGGGAGCCCCGCGGCCGTCAGGTGCGGATCGAGGGCACCGGCGGACGCACCGGCGACGACGAGTCCGACGCCTACTTCGCCACCCGGCCCCGCGGTGCGCCAGATCGCCGCCTGGGCCTCCCACCAGAGCCAGACGATCGACAGCCGGGCCCGCCTGGACGCCGAGGTGGACCGAGCTGGAGGCCGAGTATCGCCGGGCGCGACGTGCCCCGGCCGCCGTGGTGGGGTGGGCTGCGGGTCCAGCCCAGGCCGTTCGAATTCTGGCAGAACCGGGAGGACCGCCTGCACGACCGGCTCGGTACACGCCGCGGTCCGGTGGGTGGCGCATCGCCCGGCTCCAGCCCTGACCGGCTCGGCGCCACGAGTCGGGCCTGCCGGGTCACCGCGAGGCCGCAGTATGTTCTCGGTATGGCAGATGACGCGACCTTGGTCGAGGATCGGACCGGCCAGCTGCTGGAGGAGCTCGACCCGCGAGCCACGCCGGTGGAGGAGTTCCGGGTCCCGCCAGTTCGACCTGGGACTGGCCTGGGTCTCCTTCCCCGAGGGATTCGGGCGGCCTCGGCGCTCCGCCCGACCTGCAGCGCGAGGTCGACCGTCGGCTGGGCGAGGCCGGCGCCACCCCGCCCGGGAGCCCGAGTTCTTCGGGTTGACCATGGCCGGCCCGACGGTGGTGACCCACGGATCCGACGAGCTCCGCCGCCGGATCCTGCGCCGCGACCTTCACCGGCGAGGAGGTCGTGGTGCCAGCTGTTCAGCGAGCCCGGCGCCGGATCCGACCTGGCCGGCCTGTCCACCCGGGCGGTCCGGGACGGCGACGAGTGGGTGATCACCGGCCAGAAGGTGTGGAACACGCTGGCCCACATCGCCGACCGGGGCATGCTGGTGGCCCGCACCGACCCCGATGCGCCCAAGCACAAGGGCCTGACCTACTTCGCCCTCGACATGCACGCCCCCGGGGTGGAGGTGCGCCCGCTCCGCCAGATGACCGGCGAGGCCGAGTTCAACGAGGTCTACATCACCGAGGCGCGGGTCCCCGACGCCGACCGCGTCGGCGACGTCGGCGAGGGGTGGCGGGTGGCCATGACCACCCTGTCCAACGAGCGGACCACCATCGGGGGCGGCAGTGGCCCGCCGACCCGGGGGTCGGGATCGATCGCCGAGGCACTGCGGATCTGGCGGAGCGCAGGGGTGCCGTCAGAATCCGGTCGATCGCGACCGGCTCGTGCGGGCGTGGATCGAGGCCGAGGTGCTCCGGCTCACCAACATGCGGGCCAGCCAGAACCGCAAGGCCGGCAACCCCGGCCCTGAGGGGTCGATCGCCAAGCTGATGTTCGCCGAGGTCAACAAGCGCATCTACGAACTGTGCGTCGACCTGCTGGGCGCGGACGGCCTGGTCGGGTACGACTACACCATGCGGCGAGCCGATGGCGCTGGGTCTGGTCGGCCCGCCGGGCTCGGCGCGCAAGATGTTCATCCGGTCCCGGGCCAACTCGATCGAGGGGGGCACGTCCGAGATCCAGCGCAACATCCTCGGCGAGCGGATCCTCGGGCTGCCCGGTGACGTCCGGGTCGACAAGGAACTGCCGTGGTCGAAGGTGCCGCGCAGTTGACCGGCGCTCGCCGAGCCGGCGGTGACGCCGATGACCGACGCCGGCAGTTTCCTCGGCATGGAGCCGGTGGGTGACGATCTGCATTGGCGGCTCACCGTGGTGCCCGAGCTCACCACGCCGGGCAACTTCCTCTTCGGCGGCTGTGGGCTGGGTGCCGCCCTGGTCGCCCTCGAGGCGGCCTCGGGCCGACCGACCGTATGGTCGACGGCCCAGTATCTGTCCTATGCGCCCGACCCATTCGGTCCTCGATCTGTCTGTGACCCTGGCAGCCGAGGGCCGCCGGGTCACCCAGGGCCGGGTGGTCGGAACGGTGGGCGACAAGGAGATCCTGACGGTCAACGCCGCCGTCGGGTTGCCCGGCCGACCTCGATGTCGGCGGGGTGTGGGTCAGCCGCGCCCGAGGTGCCCCCGCCGGACCAGTGCCCACCCCGCCGCTTGCCCGACTTCTCCTCGGCGTCGATCTTCGACCGCATCGATGTCCGGCTGGCCCAGGGGCTCTCGTTCGAGGAGATCACCGCCGGGGAGGCTCCGCCGGGCGATCCGAGCAGTGCCCTGTGGGCCCGGGTGCCCGGGCACCTCGAGCCTTCGGCCGCCACCCTGGCCATCATCGGGGACTACGTCTCCGGTGGCGTCTCCCAGCCCCTGGGCCGCCGGGCGATGTCGCGAAGCCTCGACAACACGTTGCGCGTGGTCCACCTCGAGCCGACCGAATGGGTCCTGTGCGACATCCGGATCCAGGCGCTGGTCGACGGGTACGGGCACGGGCACGCCAACCTCTGGTCGCAGGGCGGGTCGTTGCTGGCCACGGCCAGCCAGTCGATGAGCGTGCGGCTGCTGGGACGGAGCGGTGGCCCGTACCGGAGGCGGCGGGTGACCGAGGACGTGCCAGCTGAGGAGACGAAACGATGAAGATCAGCACGCTGCTCAGCTACGCCGGTGGGTTCCGCAAGTCCGCGGCTCGAGGTGGCCGAGCTGGAGAAGGCCGGGCTCGACCTGGTCTGGGTGGCCGAAGCCTACGGCCTGGACAGCCCCAGCCTGATGGGTTATCTGGCCGCCCTCACCGAACGGGTCGAGATCGGCTCGGCCATCCTGCCCATCTACTCCCGGACCCCGACGTTGATCGCCATGACCGCGGCCGGAATCGACACCCTGTCGGAGGGTCGCTTCCACCTCGGTCTCGGCTCCTCGGGGCCACAGGTCGTCGAAGGCTGGCACGGCGTCCCTTCACTGCTCCCATCGGCCGCACCCGCGAGATCATCGAGGTCTGCCGGCAGGTGTGGGCCCGCGAGGCGCCCGCTGGTCCATCGAGGGGACCTACTACTCGATGCCGCTCCCGGCCGGCGAGGGAACCGGCCTGGGCAAGCCGCTCAAGATCATCGCCCACCCGGTGCGGCCGTCCATCCCCATATGGGTGGCCGCTCTCGGCGAGAAGAACGTGGCCATGACCGCGGAACTGGCCGACGGCTGGATCCCCATGCTGTTCATGCCCGAGAAGGCACGCCGACGTCTGGGGTGCATCGCTCGACGCCGGCCAGGCCAAGCGGGACCCGTCCCTTCGCTCCATTGCAGATCACCGTGGGCGGACCGTTGGCCATCGGCGAGGGCGACCAGGTCACCGCCGCTCCGGGACCTGGCCCGGCCGATGGTCGCCCTGTACGTCGGTGGCATGGGCGCCAAGGGAAAGAACTTCTACAACGACGTGGTCCGGCGGTACGGGTACGAGGAGGAGGCCGAGAGGATCCAGGATCTCTACCTCGACGGCAAGAAGGCCGAGGCTGAGGCGGCGGTACCCGACGCCCTCCTCGAAGCGACGTCGCTGTGCGGTCCGGAGAGCTATGTGGCCGAGCGGATCGCCGCCTTCGCCGAAGCGGGCGTCACCCATCTCCAGGTCAGCCCCATGCCGGTCGGCGATCAGCGCCCGGTCGACCTCATCGCCGCGGTCAAGAACCTCATCGGGTGAGCCTTGTCGATAGACCTCCGGGCCTGAACGACACCCACACCTAAGCGCCCTCCACGGACTCAGTCATCGGGCGGGGGCCGCTGGTTCCGCATCCGGTTGTGGAACCCGCAGAGCAGCCGCCCATTCTCCTGGGTGGTGGGGCCCCCCGGCCGTGTAGGGAATGATGTGATCGGCCTGGCACGACGCTGCCGGAACGTCACAGAAGGGATGGTTGCACTCTCGATCCCGCAGCTCGATGGCACGACGGGTGGCACCACTGAACAGTCGAGCGGTGGCGCTGACCTCGACCCGGGCGCCTGGCTCGAAGACCACCCGCTCGAAGTGTGCCGGCTCGAGCCAGCGGACCAACGATCCTGGCGGGACGACTGTTCCCTGCGCCAGTTCACAGATCCGGCCATGTAGGGCCGGCGGTTTCAAGGGGTCCGCGCAAGACCTTGGCGAGGCAACGAAGGTTGTCGAGACCAAGGGAGAGTGGGCATGTCGATATGCGTGACGCTTCAGATGACGGTGGAGCAGCGACGGCTGGTGTTTCGATTGCGGGGCAAGGGGTTGACCGTGAAGGAGGTCGCCCGCGCCGCTGACGTGCATTTCATGACCATCTATCGGGTACTCGAAGGCAGCTTCCGGCGTGACGGGGGTCGACCCGACACCTGGGCGCCAAGGCCCGGGCGCTTGACGCTGGCTGATCGGGAGGAGATCACTGTCGGCTTGGCTCAGGGCGAGCGATTCAGCACCATTGCTCTCCGACTGGGTCGATCGGTCTCCACGGTGAGCCGTGAGGTGGCGGCCAACGGCGGCCGGGACGCCTATCGGGCCTGGGCAGGACACAAGCGGGCCCGAGAGCGTGCTCGACGACCGAAGATCTCCAAGTTCGAGTCCTGCCCGAAGTTGCGGGCCAGGTCATGGAGTGGATCGGCGAGTGGTGGTCACCCGATGAGATCGCCCAGCGCTTGCGGGTTGAGTTCGCCGACGATCCGATGATGTGGGTGAGCCACGAGACGATCTACAAATCCATCTTTGTCCAGGGCCGGGGCGAGCTCCGCCGTGAGCTGGCTCGCTGCCTGCGCAGTGGGCGGGCGGTCCGGCGACCCCAAGGCCGGCTCGAAAAGCGAGGGCAGATCCCCAACAGGGTCATGATCAGCGAACGACCCGCCGAGGTCGAGGATCGGGCCGTGCCTGGCCACTGGGAAGGGGACCTGATCATCGGCGCTAACGGTCAGTCCGCCGTCGGGACCCTGGTCGAACGCTCCACCCGCTACGTCATGCTCCTGCAGTTCCCAGGCGGCCATACGGCCGACGCGGTCAACAAGGAGATGGCCAAGGCCATGGGCACCCTTCCGGCCGAGCTGGCTCGGAGCGTGACCTGGGACCAAGGCACCGAACTCAACCGACATGGCGCCTTCACCATTGCCACGGGTATCCAGGTCTACTTCTGCGACCCCCACAGCCCTTGGCAGAGGGGCTCCAATGAGAACACCAACGGACTCCTGCGCCAATACATGCCCAAGGGCACCGACCTCTCACTTCTCACCACGAGGGATCTGACCCGGATCGCCCGCAGCCTGAACAACCGTCCCCGCAAGACCCTCGGATACATGAAACCATCAGAGAAGCTCGCTGAGTTCCTTGCGCTCACTGCTTGAAACCGTCGTCTCGTAGTCGACGAGAACGCTGAACAGCGGGGCCGTGCGGGTCCCCTCGGGGGTCGATCGGCTTCGCGCAGCCATCTCGACCAGAGCATCGGCCCGGCGCTGGCCATGGCTCCGTGACAACTCGGCGGCGGTGGGATCACGCCCGAGGGTGGCACGGGCATCGGCCCAGTCCTCTTCGAAGAGCTTACGCTCGAGACGCTCGAGCTCGCCGGCCACGATCGACCCAGAGATGGGATCGAGGGTCATCTTGCCCAACCACATGCCGCGGAAGCTGCTGGCCAGATATACATCCCGCTGGGCTTGGCGCCTCTCGTCGTCCTCCTCGACCCCGTCGGGGTCAGCCAGCTGCTCCCAGTAGGCGACCGCCCGGACGAAGGAGTCGAAGCGGAGCGTGCGAGCCTGCTCGACCAGCAGAGCCTCGTCACGCGCCAGTGCCTCCACGGTGGAGTCCCGCCGCAGGGCCACGATGGTGTCCACGTGGGCGGCGGTGATCTTGCCGTCCGTCCACGCACGGGCGCATTCGGGCAAGTGGCGAAGCTCCCGACCTCTCCGCACCTGGCGCCGGGCCTGGGCCTTTGGCAGTCGACATGTGGTGGCGAGCCAAGTCGCTGCGTTGCGGGCGCCGTCGGGTGCCCAGTGCTCCGATGCATCGAACGCGGCAGTCGCCTCGGTGACGAAGGCCTCAAACCGAGCCAACTGCTGCTGGAGGACCACGATCGATTCCGGGTCCGAACAAGCGGACGGATCAGTCCTGGTCAACAGGTCCAGTGTCTCCTCCATCACGTCCAGGTCCATAACCGGACATTGAATCATCCGGTTGTGACAGTGCCTTGTTCCGCTGACCCTTTCAGGTGGTCGCCAGATTGCGCGTCTCCGAGTTTAGGTTGCAGGCCTCGGGTATGACGCCGCCTGATCGACCATCACGGCTCGGCATCGCCACGTCCCCTCAGCGTCCACGCACCACTCGACGACCCTTGGGGCAACCTGGGAGTCCGGTAAGGACCGGGAGTGTGTTCGCTTATCATGTCCCAGGTCCGGGAGGCTGATGCGAGTTCACGAGGTTCACCATGAGTCGGCAGAATCTGGGAAGTCCCGTGACCGAGGGGACGGCAAGGTGGCCCGCCAGCCGTCTGAAAGGCTGACCTGATGATCCACGTGGCGACTGTCCATTACAGGTCGGACAAATGGATAGATGTGCAGCTCGCCTACTTGAATCGCCATCTTCACGAGCCCTACCGGGTGGTAGCGAATTTGGAGGCGGTTCCGGGGAGCCACGATCACAAATTCGACCGAGTCGTGCCGGCGCGAGGTCCTCATCCCGGCAAGCTCAATCTTCTGGCCGCGCTGATCCTGGGTGAGGCTAGCCCCGACGATCTCATCATGTTCCTCGACGGCGACGCGTTCCCGATCGTGGACCCCATGCCCCTTGTGCGCGGAGCTCTGGACGAGTCGGTCCTGGTCGCGGTGCTACGGGCAGAGAACTCCGCCGATCGTCAACCTCATCCCTGCTTCTGTGCCATTCGGGCCGCAGACTGGGACGGGCTCCGAGGCGACTGGTCGGCAGGACATTGTTGGCAGGACAGCCATGGGGAGGTGATCACCGATACCGGCGGCAATCTGCTCGTGTGCTTGGAGAGGTCGAAGCAGGCCTGGACGCCGCTCACACGTTCCAATCGGTTCAATCCCCATCCCCTGTGGTTCGCCGTCTACGGAGGCATCGTCTACCACCATGGGGCCGGCTTCCGTGATCCGATGGCCAGGAGCATCGTTGCCGAGGGCCCTCAGTGGTTCGACGGCATCGACCGGCACCGCCTGCTGGGAGCCGCCATGCGACGGGCGGATTCGGCACAGAAGAAGATTTGGAGCTACCGCCAGATGATGGCCAACCGGCGGCTGGGAGAGGAGATGTTCGCCAAGCTCGCGCGCGACCCGATGTTCTACCTGGAGCTCACCCAGGGCGAGAGTCATAGCCGCCAGTGACGGCGCTCACCCGATCCCTACCGGTTGCCAATCTCACTGATCGATCACCAGTCGGCGTCGCCGCTCACCGGCCCGCCCGCTTCAGGTCAGGCTAACCCGCCGCACACGTCGTCGAGCGGTATTGCCGGCCGCCTCCGCCACCCGAAGCAGCTTCATCAATTCGAGGTTGGCCCTTCGGAACGGTCCACCGGGGAGGAGCGCCTTGACTGTCGACCAATCACCGGGGATCACGTTGAGCTTCTCCTCCTTCGACCCATCGTCGAGTACGTCATAGGGCACGGAGAGATACTCATCGACGATCTCGTCATAGTGGTCGTGGAGAACATGGGAAGATGCGTCGAGTCCGCGAATCAAACCGACACCTGTGGGAGCCGAATCGACGACCGCGACAGTGAGGTCGGGCCGCCATTTTCGTAGAAGCAGGATGAGCCGCCATACGTCCCCGCTCCAGCAAATGGCTCCTCCACTTCTAACCTCGGGTGCTACCCGCCCAGCAGGAACCTCCCTGCTGGCTGTTTCTTCGCTGATGGGAAGGCAGTCATGAACAAAGATCGTTGTCGAAGGGGATGAGGCGCGTTCGAGATTCATGAAGTCGCGGAGGGCAAATTCGAAGTTGTGCATGCCGTCGATGAACGCAAGATCGAGGGGGAGCCCCCCGAGGAGCACCTTGAGGTCGTTTCCGGCGAAGAACTGGTCGCTGGTCTCGGCGAAGATCCGCGTCCTTCGTGGCACGCGGAGTGCAATTCTCGGGTTCGGGTCAATGCCGACGCAGCGGGTCCCTGGCAAGGCCAAGGTAAGTGATCTGCCACCCGACACTCCCACTTCCACGTAGGTGCGGGGAAGTAAGTACTGGTGAACCTTGTCGAGCAGTTCGAAGTAGGGTTGCACCGGCGGCACGCACTTGGCGTAGACACGATCGATGAGTTGCACCGTGGCAACAGTACCGGACCGTTGTGGCCGACGGTCCTCGATGAGTTATGCCCCGGTGTCCGCCGAGGCCGTTCGTTTCAAATAGCCCTTCGGGTTGAAGGTGAAGTGGAATTTCTCCCTCGAGCGATCCACCGAGAAGTCCGTCGTCACCTTGAGGAAGGCATCGACGGCCTCCATCGGACCCGGACCGAAGTCTCTCCAGACCGGGTGCCTGTTGACATTGGTGTCCTCGACGACCAGGTAGCTCCCCAGCGTCACGAACGGCGAGTAGAGCTCGAGCTCCTCCAAAACGTGTCGAGCGTAGTGGTCGGAGTCGAGAATGACCATTACGCAGGAGGCCCGGCTGACCTCGTCTGCCACCAGTTCGACGACGCCGTGTTCGATCGACGAGCCCAGGATGTAGCGGATCCGCTCATGAGCGGGCCGTCCCGGCCGATCGACGATGTCGATGCTCACGATGCGCGCTGTACATGGCGTCACAGATCGACGCCATGTACAGCGCGCTCCCGCCCTGCGCCGTTCCGGTCTCGATGATGAGATCAGGCCGAAGCTCGAAGAGCATCTCCTGGTAGATCCAAAGGTCGAGAGGGTTCTTGAGGACCCGGTGACCCAGCCGCCAGGTGTCGTGCCAGGTCGACGAGGCATCCCGGTAGTAGAGGACGAGGCATCCCGGTAGTAGAGATAGTGAAACGCGGACGTGACCGGCGGGGTGATGCGCCGCGCCAGCCAGTTGCGGACTCGACTTGATGTGCTCTGGCGCGACCGGATCTGCTGGCTCATGGGAGCAGTCTGGCATGCTTGTCTGAGATCGATGATTGTCGCCTTGGTCCGCTACGATCCTCCCGCGAGCCTCATTCCCCGGTCCCGTGGCCGCATCCCGGCGTCCGCCAGGAGCTCGCCTCCTGCGGTGTCGTCAGATGCCTGCCGCGAGGCCTTCGTCATCGAGCTCGCCACCCAATATCAGGAGCGCATCGAGCTCATCGGCCATCTGCTCGATCTCTTCGGCCTCGTAGTAGTGGCGCTGTAACGTCAGCGTGAGCTGCTGCTGTACGAGTGCAAGCGCCTCCTCCGCTGCCGCCGCGGCGTCGTACACGGAGAAGAGCCTGGCCTGCATGGCCTCAGCTGAGACGAATCGCGTTCCCCGGTCTTGGGCTTCTGCAGGCAACGCCCGGAGCTGGTCGCCCGGGGTCGGCCCAAACTCACCCCCGTGAGGCCGGTCTTCGTCCAACTTGACATCGAATGCCTCGTCCGGTGGTCGTGAATCGGCCACTGGTCGCTCGTTGGTTTCCTCCATGTCAATATTCAACACGCGATGTTCTCTCGATGTTCCGCGACAGGGACGAAAGATCTCCTTGCTGGGCACACGAGACGGGAGCCTTCAAGGGCACGACCGCGGCCGGGGACGAGCGGGTGGGCCGAGGGCCAGTGTTTGCGTCAGTGGGCGCCCAGCGGCATGAGGGCGGCTGTGACTGCCACAGACGATCACCGTCGGGGCTTATGACCGAGGTCGACGCCGTCGTGGTGGGCTCGGGTCCCAATGGGCTGGCGGCCGCCGTCACGTTGGCTGGAGCCGGCCTGTCGGTGACGGTGGTGGAGGGGGCGGACCAGCCCGGCGGCGGGTGCCGGACCGAAGCATCGACACTGCGCGGTTTTCGGCACGACGTCTGCTCGGCCGTGCATCCGTTGGTACTGGCGTCGCCGTTCTTTCGCCAACCGGCGTTTGAAACGCTGCACGAAGCCTTGTGTCAGCCAGACATTCCGTTTGCCCATCCTCTTGACGGCGGGCGAGCGGCGGTCGCTCAGCGATCCGTGGCCGACACGGCCGCATCGTTGGGGGACGACGGGCCCGCGTATCGCAGCCTCATGGCGCCACTGGTACGGGAGGCCGGGACCATTGGCGATACGGTGCTCGGCCCGCTCCGCACCATGCCCGAGCGCCCTGTGGCCACGGCACGCTTCGTCCGGTTGGGACTTCTTCCCGCCACACGCCTGGTGCGCCGGTTCGATGGTGATGCGGCCCGCGCCCTCATCGCTGGAGCGGCAGCTCACTCGATGTCGTCGCTCGCCGCGCCGTTGACCAGCGCGTTCGGGCTCTTGCTCACCTCGACAGCACATGCGGTCGGATGGCCGGTGGTCAAAGGGGGAAGCGAGGCCATCACCGCATCCATGATCGACGTGCTCGAGCGTCTCGGGGGGACGGTGGCGTGCGGTCGATGGGTTGACTCGCTTGCCGACCTCCCGGCCGCACGCTCGGTCGTGCTGGACCTGGCACCGGCGGGGCTCCTCCGGCTGGCCGGCTCCGAGCTCTCGCCCGGTTACCGCCGCTCGCTCGAACGGTTCTGCTACGGGCCGGGGGTCTTCAAGGTGGACTGGGCCCTGTCCGGGCCGGTGCCGTGGAGCGTTCCGGCTTGCAGACGGGCCGGAACGCTCCACCTTGGAGGATCCTTCGACGAGGTGGCCTTAGCCGAGGGGGAGGTGGCTGCCGGGCGCCATCCGGGCCGCCCGTACTGCATCGTGGTGCAGCCGGGAGTAGCCGACCCCACCCGGGCCCCGGCCGGGCAGGAGACACTCTGGGGTTACTGCCACGTCCCTTCGGGATCGACGGTCGACATGACAGCGGCCATCGAAGGGCAGATCGAACGGTTCGCCCCTGGCTTCAGCGACTTGGTCCTCGCCCGGTCCACCACCACCGCAGCCCAAGAAGCCCACCGCAACCCGAACTACGTCGGCGGCGACATCGGTGGCGGGGCCACGACCTTGCGCCAGATCATGTTCCGACCGACGGTGCGTTGGAACCCGTACCGAACATCGATGGCCCACGTCTACCTGGGATCGGCTTCGACGCCTCCCGGCGGTGGGGTGCACGGCATGGCCGGGTTCTACGCGGCGCGCACGCTCCTCCACGACCATTTCGGGGGTCCGGCACCATTCCGGAGGCACCCGCACCGCGAGCCCGGCTGAGGCCGCCGGTGGTCCAGGTCAAGGCGGGTCAGGGGCAGCTGTCCGTTCCGGCAGCAGGAGCACCGCTCCCACCAGGAAGCACAGTGCGCCGACGAAGGTGCCGAGGTTGGACAGCTCGACGTTCCAGATGGCACCGGTCGACGGGACAACGTAGGAGGCCACCGCCGAACAACCGAATGCGATCGATCCCCCCAGGTTGAGCGCCGTGATCCACCAGGAGATGTCGCCAGGGGACCATGCACTCCACCCGTGGCAGACCTCGAACCATGCCAGCGCGCTGGCCACCAGAAAGCAGACCGAGCCGATGGCGTCGGGGCGCCACACGTGGTGCCGGGCGGATTCTGCGCTCAGGCTGTCGGATACCGCCGCACCAGTGCTCACGTTGAAGTAGATGGTGCCAACCAGCTGGACGGCGCAGGCCCACCAGTCGATCCGGTCCGGCCGGTAGGTGAAGATGCGGCGCCACCCGCCTACACGGCCGACCGCGGCGGCGTCAACCGCCTCCCGGTACTGGAGCAGTGCGGCGGTGGTGAAGAAGACAGACCCTACGAAGAACGTCATCGAGTCGGCCCTGGTCCCCACGGCACCGGCGAAGCCGGGCACGGCACCGAGGGCGAACAACGTCGAACCCACTGCGAACAGCACGCCGATCCACCAGCCGCGTGCTCGTGGGTCCCACCACGGTCCGCCGGTATAGGAAGGGCCGGCCCGCTTGCGCTGGTGGCGTGATTCCCAACGGGCGAGCAGTCCGTCAGCCCGCTCGAATTCGATGAGGGTCACGAACGGACCCAAACCGTGCTGTCTGCCGGCTGGCACTGGCACCGTCCGAGCAGGCTCTAGGTGTCCAGCGGGTCCCGGTCGATCATTGGCCATCACCCGTCAGTATCGTCTTCTCTCGCGGTCCGGGCTCGTCCGCGCTCTGGGAAGATGAGGAACGCCGGACCTGTGCGGGCCGGGGAGAGGCCAGGAACAGTGACGATCAATGCGGCAGACAAGCAGGCGCGGACCGCCCTCCTGCGGGCGGCGGTGGCCAACGTGGCAGCCGACGAGCTCAGAGCGGCGTTGTCCGATGCGTCGGATATCCCGACGGCCGCCTCGGTCGCGGCCCGGAACGCTTGGAACGCTTTGCGCCGGCACCGCAATCCGGCTGCGGTGTTCGACCGACCCCAGTACCGGGCGGCCCTTCCCTATGTGGCTGCGTCCGTCTCCGACGAGTGCCTGGCTCAAACCGTCGACTTGCTCGGCGAACACTCGGAGCACCCGACTCGGGAGCAACTCCTGGAGGCCCTCGACGAAGTACGTACCTCATTTCCCGACACCACTGTGGCGGTGATGTTGGCGTCGGTGGCCTATGACGACCTGCCGTCATCCAAGCTCTGCGCCGAGCTGCTGGCCGACGATGTGCGGTTCGGTTTGACCGGACTGGAAGACGCGCCGGGCCCGGCGCCGGCGACCGGCCAGGAGGAGCGGACCGCCACAGCCCCCGGCGTCAGTGCTGAGCAGCGGGAGGCGAGACGGGCCAAGAAGGAGAAGGCGAAGATCGAGAGCCGGAGGAAGGCTGAGATGGCCCAGCGCGCCGGGGACGAGATGCGACAGCGGCGGCGGCAGGAGCGGGCCCGGCCCGGCTCGGGCTCGGGCTGAGGACTGAAGGCTCGGGACTGGCAGCGATCGACCGCCCTTGACCGGCGATTAGAATCTGTCTAATGTTGGAAGGGTTCCGCCCAGTCGGCGCTGGTTCCGCCCAGCCGGCGCTGATGGGCGCCGCAGTGGCGGACGACGATCCACCCCGGAGGTAGCCATGCCCCGTCGCACACTGACCACCGAGTCCGGCGCACCCGTCGTCGATAACCAGCACAGCCAGACCGCCGGGCCAGCCGGCCCGGTGCTCATCCAGGACCAGCACCTCATTGAGAAGCTGGCCCGCTTCAACCGGGAGCGCATTCCCGAGCGCGTGGTGCACGCCAACGGGTCGGCCGCCTACGGCACGTTCGAGGTGACCGCCGATGTTTCCCGGTGGACGCGCGCCCGGTTCCTCGAGCGCGTGGGCAAGCAGACCGAGGTCTTCCTCCGGTTCTCGACGGTGGCGGGTGGCCGTGGCTCGGCCGATGCCGTACGCGATCCGCGGGGGTTCGCCGTCAAGTTCTACACAGAGGACGGCAACTACGACCTGGTGGGCAACAACACCCCCGTCTTTTTCATCCGCGACCCGCTCAAATTCCCGGACTTCATCCACTCGCAGAAGCCCGATCCTTTCACCAACCACCAGGAGCCCGACGACGTGTGGGACTTCTTCTCGCACTCGCCGGAAGCAACTCACATGTTCACCTGGCTGTTTGGTGACCGGGGCATCCCGGCCAGTTACCGGCACATGGACGGCTTCGGGTCCCACACGTACCAGTGGGTCAACGTCGAGGGAGAGGGCGTCTGGGTCAAATTCCACTTCATCACCGACCAAGGGATCCGATGCCTGGACTCGGCCGATGCGGCGGAGCTGGCGGGGTTGAACCCCGATAGCCACCAGCTCGACCTGATCGAGGCCATCGAGCGGGGTGAGTACCCTTCGTGGACACTGAAGGTCCAGGTGATGCCGGCGGCCGAAGCGGCGGGTTACCGGATCAACCCCTTCGATCTGACCAAAGTGTGGCCGCACCGGGACTACCCGCTGATGGACGTGGGCCGTCTCACTCTCGATCGAAACGCAGACAACTACTTCGCCGACGTCGAGCAGTCCGGGTTCGACCCGGGCAACTTCGTGCCGGGTATCGGGCCCTCTCCCGACAAGATGCTCCAGGGTCGGCTGTTCGCCTACGGCGACGCCCACCGGTACCGCCTCGGCATCAACCACACCCAACTGCGGGTCAACGCGCCGCACGCAGCCGAGGTTCACAACTACGGACGGGACGGTTTGATGGCGGGGCGGGGCAATGGCGGCCGCACCAAGAACTACGAGCCCAACAGCTTCGACGGACCGGTCGAATCCGGCGAGCCCTACGCCGCCCCGCTCGGCACTGACGGTGGTTCGGGGACCTATCCATGGGACGAACGGGACACCGACAACTTCGCACAGGCCGGCGAGCTCTACCGCCTACAGCCGTCCGATGCGCAGCAGCGCCTGGTGGACAACATCGCGGCCGGCTTGGCCGCGGTGTCCCTGGGCGTCGTAGGCGACGGGATCATCGAGCGCAGCCTGGCTCATTTCCGAACCGCTGACACCGAGTTCGGCGAGCGGGTCGCCCAAGGCGTGAAGGAGCGCGGGCGCTGACCGCGAGCGCCGACATGATGGCGCTGCCCGACCGGTTGCAGGCTCGGGGGTGGCGTATCACGCCACAGCGTCGCGCCGTCATCGAGGCGCTGGCGGGCGAGCATGTCCACCTCAATGCTGAGCAAGTGCACGCCGCGGCTCGCCGGGTGGTGCCCGAGGTCAGCTTGGCCACCGTCTACAACACACTCAACGAGCTGGTCGGCATGGGTGAGATCAGCGAGATCCATCTAGCCGATGGCACCGCCCGATATGACCCGAAGACGGGCCCAGACCATCACCACCTGCTCTGTGACAATTGCGGGCTCACCTTCGACGTGGAGCCGGTGGGCGTCGACGGACTGTCCCTGCCCCGTGCGCAGCGTTACGGCATGACTGTCGATACCGTCGAGGTGGTCTTCCGCGGCCGCTGCAGCAACTGCGCCGAGCACACGGCTAGCCGCTCGACCGATCAGGTCGTCCGCGGCTAGGACGAGGCGACCGGGGCGGCCTCGGAAGCCTGGCACTCGGGGCGGTCCGAGCCGGCGATGACCTCGAGGATCTCGTCGCCGATCAGTTCCTCCCGCTCGAGGAGGGCGTCGCGCAAAGCCTCCACGACCGTGCGGTGGACTTCCAGCATGCCGGTCACAGAAGACTTTGCTTCGGCTAGGAGCTCCTCCACCTCGGCTCGTCCCTCCTCGGTCGAGAGGACCTTGGAGACGATCCCGCCGGCCGGGTACTCCATAGCTGCCGCTGACACCAGCGTCTTGCCCATGCCCAGCTGTCCGATCATTTGGCAGGCATTGAGGGTGGCCGCGTGCAGGTCCGCCGACACACCGGTCGACGACTCCCCGAAGAAGATCTCTTCAGCCACCATTCCGCCGAAGGCGATGTCGATGAGGGCGCGCATTTCCGTCCGCGTCTTGGTGAAACGCTCCTCTTCCTCCGAGTGACTCAGCAGGCCGAGAGCGTCCCGTCGCTTGACAATGGTGAGCACGTCGAGCTTGCGTCCCTTGCCCACCAGCCACGCCACCGTGGCGTGGCCGGCCTCGTGCGTGGCGATGGTGCGTCGTTCGGCTTCCGTGTATTCGACGGGTTGGGCCAGGCCGATCTCCTCCGTCATCTTGGCGTGCTGGAGATCGCTCCACGAGAAGCGCTCGTCGCCGCGGCGGAGCGCCCAGACCAGCGACTCGTCCAGCAGGTGCTCGATCATCACCGGCGAGTATCCGGCAGTCAGGGCGGCGAGCGTGTTCCTCCGGGCTGGATCGTCGAGCTCGGGTTGGTGGGCTTTCTGGGCTAGGTAGTAGTCGATGATGTCCCGGCGTCCCGATCGGCTCGGCAGGCCGAAATAGATGTTGCGGTCGAAGCGGCCGGGTCGCAACAGCGCCGGGTCGAGATCAGCCGCCCGGTTGGTTGCTCCGATCACCAGGATGTTGGCCGGACGATGGACCGGCCGGTGCAGCCGCCGGTGAGCGGGAAGCCAGCTGTTGATGGCGTCGATCAGACGGCCCTTGGCACGCACTCCGAGCGGTGCGAGCTCGAATGACTGAAGTTGGATGAGGAGCTCGTTGACAACCCCGGGGACACCTTCGCCATGTCGCTTGTCCGTGCCCCGTGCCGCTCCGATTGCATCGAGCTCCTCGATGAAGCCGATGGCGCCCCCCTCCCGCCGGGCGTGGGTGCGGAGCGTCTTGAAGTAGGCGCGGATCTTGCGGTTCGTCTGGCCGTAGAACATGGATTGGAACGCCGAGGAGGAGACGAACAGGAATGGCACCCCTGCTTCGGCGGCCATCGCCTTGGCCATGTAGGTCTTGCCGGTCCCGGGTGGCCCCTCGAACAGGATGGCCTTGCGGGGAGAGCCCCCCATCCGTTCGGAGAAGGTCCGGTGGGCCAAGAAGAGGTTGAGGGTCTTGGTGACCTCCTCGACCAGCGTGTCCGACCCGCGCACATCGTCGAAGGTCATGGACAGGTCCTCGGGACGGTAGAGAATGTGGGGCGACCGCCCGGCGGCGACCAAGGGCACCACCATGACCAGGACCAGCAGGGTGATGAGGACAATGGCCGGCAGCAGGGGCGTAAGCGATGCGGGCAAGTGTGGCGTAGGGAGTGTGGCGCCGGGATCGAAGAAGTCCCGCAACAGGAGCAGCAGGGCCACCGGGGCGAGGATCAGGGCCAGGCGCAGCAGGCGACTGGACCGGGCCCGTTGCTGGTGCGCGCCGACGTCCGTGGTGGCCAGGCGCGCGACACCCGTTGTCCCGATCGGCAGCGATGGTGCGGCCGGGTCGGTGGCGCGGCCGTCAGCCTCAGGACCATCGCCTCGCGAGGAGGTGGCTGTCGGGGCGGTCCCCGGAGTTGCCGCGCGACGCGGTCGGTATGGGCTGCCCATGGCCTGCCTCCATTCGGGCTTGCACCGTCACGACACCATGACGACGAGGTGAACCTATGGGTCGCCGGTGACCACGTCAACTAAGTTCGCCCTGCGTGTGCGGGTTGCAACGAGGAGTGAATTATCGCTGTCTCTCGCCTGCCAGCCCAGCGAGAACTAGCCCGAGCCGCCGCTTGCCGACGGCACCGGGAACTGGCGAACATCGAAGTCGGAGAGGACAGTGGGACACAGCGCCGCGTCGGTGAGCGAGCATGACTCCATCGCTACGTTGATGCTCGCGCCGTCCGAGACCTTCGGTGTCACCTGAGGGAAGATCACCGTGCCGGTCACCGCGCGGAGTCCACCCGATCCGGTCAGTGTGCCTGTGATGCCGGCGGGGTCGGATACCGAGACCACATCGGGCGTGGGCATCGAGGACTGCTCCCCGGTCGGTTTCTGCCCGTTGCAATCCGCCTCTTGTTGTTGCCACTGGGGAATGGCGAAGAACGGGCAGACCATTGCCGCGCCGCTCGGGCGCCCGGTGGTGTCGAACGTGGCGAAGACGCCTTCGGTGCCAGGGGCCGGTGCGCCAGAGGTCGTCGTGTTGAATGCGCCGGCGGGGTCGACCGCCAGATCCGTGGCACCGTCCGATGCGGTGATGTCGATGCATGACCAGGAACTCGGAGCCAGGATCGAGTGGGTGCCGTCGGTGTAGAACTCGACCTGTCCGACCAGCGCCGTCGGGATCGGGGCCAGCAGGATGGAAGGCCTCCACGGCTGACCGGGTAGGGGAGTGCCGTACGGCGTGGTGCAACCCACCACCGGGAAGGCGACCGCCACTTCGCCGATCGGGGGCGCGGTGGTCGATACGGGTCCCGAGGCAGTCGCCGCTGTCGAGGAGGTCGAGGCCGGCCCAAGGAGGTTGGAGCCGCACGAGGTTGCCGCCATAGCGACCAGTGCGAGGGCCAGGTGCCACCAGCGCAGTCGGACCGCACCGGGCCTCAGATCAACACCGGACGGGATCACCGACCGAACGTTAAGCGACTCCGACGCCGGATCGGTGGTTCGTCGTCGAGACCCCCGCCGCGGGCCGTCCCGCCCGGAGCTGCTCGAGCGCAGGTCGCGGCACATGTTGGGACAGCCTTTACGTACACGTCAATATAAATTACCGTTGAGGTGAGGGGGCGAGGGAAGGCACCGAGGGCGCAGGAGCGAGTGAGGGTCCGAATGGCACGACGACCAGCGGGCACGGCTGCGGGGGGGCGGCGTTGACGTCAGTGTCCGAGATCAGGTCGGTCAGCCGGGATCGGACGGCCCGCCTCAACGGGACCGATCTTGCACTTCCTCCCAACTATAAGTGGATGGCTCTGTTCATCTCGACGCTCGGGATGCTCATGGCCACCATCGACGGTTCGATCGTGCTCATCGCCCTACCCGACATCTTTCGGGGGATCGGGATCGATCCGCTACAGCCCGGGAACACCTTCTACCTGCTGTGGATGATCCTCGGCTTCCTCGTCGTCACCAGCGTGCTGGTGGTGAGTCTCGGCCGCATGGGCGATATCTACGGCCGGGTCCGGACCTACAACCTCGGCTTCGCCGTCTTCACCTTCTTCTCTTTGCTGCTCAGCATCACATGGATGACCGGGCCTGCCGCCGGCGACTGGCTGATCACCATGCGCATATTCCAAGGTGTGGGCGCGGCCATGCTCATGGCCAACTCGTCGGCGATCCTCACCGACGTCTTCCCCGGCAATCAGCGGGGAATGGCCCTCGGGGTGAACCAGGCCGCCGCCTTCAGTGGGACGTTCATCGGTTTGGTCCTGGGTGGCGTCCTGGCCCCGATCAACTGGAGGCTGATCTTCCTGGTGTCCGTACCGGTTGGGCTGTTCGCCACCGTGCTCGGCTATCTCAAGCTGCACGAGACCAGCCCCCGGCGCCCGGCTCGCATCGACTGGCCGGGCAACATCACCTTCGCCGCCGGGCTGGTTCTCGTCATGGTTGGCATCACCTACGGTATCGAGCCCTACGGCCACCACGTCATGGGGTGGACCAGCCCACTGGTCATCTCGTTCCTCGTCGGTGGAACGGCCCTGCTCATCGCCTTCTGCTTCATCGAGATGCACGTGGCCCAACCGATGTTCCGCCTCCAGCTGTTCCGGATTCGGGCCTTCACCTCCGGCGTCGTGGCCAGCTTCCTGGCCGCCCTGAGCCGGGGCGGGCTCATGTTCATGCTGATCATCTGGTTGCAGGGGATCTGGCTGCCCCTCCACGGCTACGTGTTCAGCGTCACCCCCCTGTGGGCCGGTATCGCCATGCTCCCCCTCACCCTTGGCTTCCTCATCTCCGGCCCGGTCTCGGGCATCCTGTCGGACCGGTACGGGGCCCGGCCCTTCGCCACCGGCGGCATGCTCGGCGCCGCCCTCTGCTTCGGCTTGCTCGAGGTGTTGCCGGTCGACTTCACCTACTGGGTGTTCGCCGTGCTCCTGCTGTTCACCGGCCTGTTCATGGCGGCCTTCGGATCGCCCAACCGGGCCGGCGTGATGAACAGCCTGCCCGCCCAGCACCGCGGCGCCGGTGCCGGCATGAACACCACGTTCCAGAACTCGGCCCAGGTGCTTTCGATCGGCATCTTCTTCACCCTCATGATCGTCGGGCTGATGGCGTCGCTGCCCGACAACCTGGTCCACGGGCTGACCGCCCACGGCGTACCGCACGACGTGGCCGAACGGGCCGCGCATCTCTCTCCCGTCTCGACCCTGTTCGCGGCCTTCCTCGGCTACGACCCGGTGGCGCACCTGGTCGGCCCCCACGCCCTGGCCCAGCTGCCCGGTGGCCCAGCAGCACGCGCTCACCGGGCGCAGCTTCTTCCCCGGCCTGATCAGCGCGCCCTTCCGAGCCGGGCTGCATGCCGCCCTCGACTTCGCCATCGTCGCCAGCCTGTTGGCCGCCGGAGCCTCGTGGCTCCGGGGCGGTCGCTATGTCTACTCCGAGCCCGACGAGGTCGAACTCCGAGTCCGGCGACGAAGCCGAACAGCCGCCCATCGAGGTGGTGGCCGTCACCGAGGTCGGCACGTTCCCGCCCGGACGTCCGATGACGCCGCCAACCGGCCGATCGCTCCATCGAGGTCACGATGAGGGCGAGGCGTCCGGTCGCCGGGGACCCCGAGGTCGTGCTGCGCATCGGCGAGGTGGCCAAGCTCACCGGGCTCACCACGAGGACCCTCCGCTACTGGGAGGAACTGGGCCTCATCACTCCGAGCAGTTACCGCGGCCGAGGAGAGCGGCTCTACTCATCGACCGACATGGCCCGGGCCTCCCGCATCAAGGACCTGCAGGACCTGCTGGGGTTCTCGCTCTCCGAGGTGCGAGTCGTTCTCGACACCGAGGACGTCGATGTGCTCGACCGCGTGCGCTCGGAATATCGCAAGGGCGATCTCACCCCGACGAGGCGCCGTCAACTGCTGGACGACGCCATCGAGGCCAACGACAGGCTGCTCGAGCGCCTGGATGACACGCTTCGTCGTATCGGGGCCTTCCGAGAGGAGCGGGCGATCAAAGCCACCCGCTTGCGCGAGGCGCGCCAGGAGCTGGAAGTCGATGCGGGCTGCGCCGCTCAAGGCGGGCACCGAGGGCGCTCCGACCCGCGGCTCACAGACAGATCGACGACCGGGGACGAACACCGAGGCGACCAGTGGGAGGAACCGATGAACGACGAGTCGATGCGGGCCGAGACGGTCCAGTTCGAGGGCCATGGGGGTGATGCCGTCGAGGCCTATCTGGCCCAACCACTGGAGGGCCCTCCGACCGGCGGGGTGGTGGTGATCCACCACATGCCCGGGTATGACGCCGGGACCAAGGAGATCACCCGCAAGTTCGCCTCCCGCGGCTACCTGGCCATCTGCCCGAACCTCTACTGGCGCGAGGCCCCGGGTGCCAGCCCCGACGATGCCGCTGCAGCCGTCCGGGCCGCCGGGGGCGTTCCCGACGACCGTCTCGTCGGTGACGTCGGCGGGCGGCGGCTCACCTGCGCTCGCTCGACTCGTCGAACGGCAAGGTGGGGACCATCGGGTACTGCTCGGGTGGCCGGCAGTCGTTCCTCGCTGCCTGCAGCCTCGACATCGACGCCGCGGTCGACTGCTACGGGGCTTTCGTCGTCGCCCCGCCGCCCGAGGGACTGCCCCTCAAGATCGGACCCATCGTCCACCTGGCCAAGGATCTCCGCTGTCCGCTGCTCGGGCTGTTCGGCGCAGACGACCAGTACCCGTCGACGGCCGAGGTCAAGGAGCTGGAAGAGGCGTTGCGCGGCGCGGGCAAGGAGTTCGACTTCCGGGTCTACGACGGGGCCGGCCACGCCTTCTTCGCCGTCGACCGTCCGGCCTACCGGCCGGAGGCGGCCGTCGAAGGTTGGCAGGCCATCTGGGAGTTTCTTCGGTCGCCACCTGGCCACCGAGCTGAAGAAGGGAGGCCGCGCCATGTGCACCTACCAGACGACCACGCTGACGGTCAGCGGAAGCGGTAAGGGGCGCAGGGCTGGTTCCCCGTGTCCGACGCCACCGTCTACTTCGACCACCCCGTCCATGCCCGCGCCGACCACACGCTGAACATCGACTTGCGCAACCCGGGCGCGGGGTGTCGAGGCCAGGGTGGCGGTCGAGCTCGACGCGGCCTCGGCCCGGGCTCTGGCCGAGGCCATCCTCGTAACGCTTCAACAGGTGCCGGCCGGTCTGCGGGACGAAATGGGCTGAGCCGGCCCGTCAGTCGGCCAGTCAGTCAGTCAGTCAGTCCCCCGGGCCCCGTCAACCGGCCAGACAGGCAGTCGACCAGGAGCCAGGATCAGGAGTCCAGGAGGTCCAGGAGTCCGAGCGAGAACCAGCCCTACTGGGCAGGTGGCATCTGGCCGGGCGGAGGCTGGCATCTGGCCCGGCGGAGGAGCCGTCGGCTGGGCCGGTGGCGGGTAGGCGGCGGGTGGCGGTGGCGGAGGAGGTGGCGCTTGCCCGGGAGGTGGACGCGTACCCGCCGCCGTACGTGCTGCTGCCGAACGTGGTGTTTGCATTGCCGGCCGGACCGGCCGGGCCGCGGTAGGTGCTCTTGCCCAGCCAGAGGATGTACCAGAAGATCACCGAGAGCAGCACGAGCCCCACGGTGAAGCCGGCACCGTGCCCGAAGCTCTTCGAGATGTCGTTGGCCACGATGATGTATACGACGAGGAATGCCAGGGAACCCACGTAGGGGATGATGTTCAGCAGCAGGAACCATCCCCAGACCTTCGGCCGGCCGGCCACCCTCAAGAGGACGATGAAGTTGTAGATGGGAACGAACGCTGCCCAGGCGGGTTCACCGTAAGATCCAGCCTTCAGGTAGGTCCCGTACGTGCCCAGCGCCACCAAGATGTAGAAGGCGATGGCTATCAGGACGGTGATCAGGACGCCGCTCCCCGAAGACGCCGCAAACAGAGCCGCCAGTTGTTGTCCCATGGCTCCCCCTTGGGGTTCGTGTCAACCCGATGTCGGGTGTGACCTCAACCTTGTTAGCACTTCCGGGCGCCAAAATGGTCGATCCGGCCGCCGCGGTGGTGGCGAAAGCGGTCTGAGGGTGCCGCGTCAGGCGGCCGGGGCCTCGATGGCGACGCGTGCCGCGGCGATCGCCCGATCGAGGTGCTCGATCGTCCTTTCGGCCGGTCCCTCCGGCGTGAGGAACACGAATGTCACTCTGGCTACCGGTTCACCGGTCGACTCCGACATCGCCAACGCATAGGAGGCGCCTTGCATCGTGTACCCGAGGACCCGCCGCTCGAGCTCATCCGGATCGGCGTCGCTGGCCGTCTTGTAGTCCACGACGACGAGGCCCTCGTGTCCTCGGTAGAGCAGATCGACGTAGCCCTCGAGCTGCCGCTCACCGACCGGGACACAGGCGTAGACCTCGCGCCAGTGCGGGCTGGCCGCGGCCTCCTGGACCGATGGCGAGTCCAGGGCGAACCTGACCAGTCGT
The DNA here is from genome assembly GCA_963769825.1 of uncultured Acidimicrobiales bacterium. Lineage (GTDB taxonomy): Bacteria > Actinomycetota > Acidimicrobiia > Acidimicrobiales > RAAP-2 > Bog-756. The sequence continues at coordinate 284,571 of CAVYNO010000031.1, read as the reverse complement.
TGGACGTCATCGGCTCGGTCGACCACGGCCTCGGCCTCGCACTGGGCCGTGGCGGCGGCTTCCAGTCCGGCGCCGGTGGCCAGGTCGAGGGTCTGGAGGACACCATGGACGGCCCGTCCGATGGCGGTCCCGTACCGTCCCTTCAGCCAGGGTGGCAAGTCGAGGTCGCGGGGGCGCTTCTCGAGCCCGGCATCCGTCGGCTCCTCCTCGACGTCGGGCTCCCCCTCGTCGGTCAGCGAGGTGGCTGACACGGTGGTAGGCCGGCCTGCGTCGTGGAGGGCGGTCGCTCGGATCGACGCCCATTCGGCATAGGGCAGGAGCGGGTCGGGCGCCGGCGGGACCAGGGTGGCGACGTCGGGAGGTTGTCCACCCGCGTCGGGGAGCTCTCCGACGCGATGCTCCATGCCGTCGATCAGCAGCTCGGCATTGGTCCTCTTTTCCACCGCTGCCTGGTTGGCCCGTGCCCGCCGGTGCACAGACACGACCAGGTGGTCGCGGGCCCGCGTGCAGGCCACATAGAGAAGCCGGATCCGTTCGTGGAGGCCCATCTGCTCGTCGATGGGTGCCCACGCCGTGTACTCGTCGGTCTTCACGTTGCGGCCGACGCGATAGCCGACCCCTCCGGCAGGGGGGAAGACCACTTCGGCTTGGGCCCGACGTCCCTGCGGGAGCGTGGACATCCCGGACACGACCGTGATCGGGAACTCGAGGCCCTTGGCGCTGTGGATGGTCATGATGCGGAGGGCGTCGTCATCGGTCTCGGGCAGCACGGCCTCGGCCACCCGCGCTCCCTCGGCAGTCTGCAGGTCTACCCAGGCCAGGTACTGCCGGAGATTCCCCCCGGTCGCCTCGTTCCAGGCGCGGGCCTGGTCGATGACGAACCGGATCCGGCGCCAGGTGTCACGGGGCCGCCCCTCGGCGAATCCCAGATCCATGGCTCCGCGATCCCGGCTGATGCGATCGAGGAGCTCGGAGGGCGCGAGCCACGGGCGCTCGTGGTAGAGGCGGCGTAGGTAGTCGAGCCCTCGGCGGACGGGATCGTCGGGAGGGACCGAATCGGGCTGCTCGACGAGATAGCTCCACCGGCCGCTTCGCTCCTGGCGGAAACGGAACAGGTCGTCGTCACCGCACGCGAACAGCGGCGTGCGTAAGGCCGACACGAGGTGGAGCTGATTGGTGGGATCGGCCAGGGCCCGGAGCACCATCAGCAGGTCCCGGATCGCCCGGGAGGAGTAGACCAACGAGCTCGACTCGGCGCGGAACGGGATCCCGAGCTCGTCGAGGGCGTCCTCCAAAAAGGGCAACGACGTCCTGGCCGGCAGGAGCACGGTGATGTCACCGAGTCGGGCCGGCCGCCAGCTGTCCTCGCCGTCGCCGCGCCGACCGCTCCCGACCCTACCGACACCGACGCCGACACCGTCTCGGACAGCGTCATCGTCACGGACGCTCCATCCATCCTCGACCATCTGGGCCACAGCGGCGGCTATGTCGGCGGCCTCTGCCTTGCGCAGCTCGTCGGCAGAGGTCTCCCGAGGATGCTCGGCCCGACCGACAAGGGCCACGGGCGGCCCGGTCGGGGGTCCGGACCGGACCCAGTCGAGCGGGACGTAGTGGGGCTGGGTGGGAACCCCGGGACTGTCGTGGCCGGGCTCGCCGATGAGTCGACCGAACGTGTCATTGACCCATTCGATGACCGGTCGAACGGTACGGAAGTTGGCGGTCAGGGCGACACCGCCGCCGCCCGCCCCGAAGCGGCCGGCCGCCGTGAGGAACATGGAGATGTCCGCCCGGCGGAACCGGTAGATCGACTGCTTGGGATCGCCCACGAAGAACAGCTGGCCCGGAGCGACGGCGACCTCCTCCCAGGCGACGTTCCCCGTGTTCTCGTCCTCCGGACGCTCGGCGGCGATCCGCACGGCAAGTTCGATCTGAATCGGATCGGTGTCCTGGAACTCATCGAGGAGGATGCGCCGGTAGCGCTGGTGCAGTCGGGTCCGCACCCCCGGCCCGGCCTCGGAATGGCGCAGCAGGCCTCGAGCCCGCACCAGAAGGTCGTGGAACTCGAGCCGTCCCTGCCGGCGACGCTCGTCGGCTGCCTCGAGGGTGAAGCTCCGGAGGGCGCAGCCGAGGTTGCCCACGCATACCTTGGCCACGTCGGCGCGCACCCCTTCGAGGCGCTCGCCGGCCTCCCGCACCTGCTGGCGGAGCTGCTGGAGGTCCGAGGAGAAGGACGCTTTGCGCCCCTTGTGGCCGAGCTTGAAGGAGGGCGATTGGTGCGCCCCCCGGGGAGCGCTTCGAGGAGGTCGAGCTCGTCCGACAACATTCGCAGGCCGGTCACGTAGTCGGCGATCGCATCGAGGCCGAGCCGGAAGCCGTCGCTGGGATCGGAGCATGGCTCCCCGCAGACTTGCTCCAACTCGTCGAGGATGTTCCTCACCAGGATCAGGGCGTCAGGTGGGGAGGGCGCCGCGGTGGGGACGCGCTCGCCTACCAGGTCCCAGTTGTCGTTGAAGGTCCGTGCCACTGCCCGCATGGACTCGAAGCGGATGCCGCAGGCGGACAGAAGGAGAATCGTGCGTTGGTACGCAGGATCCGCCAGGAGCTTGTCGCGAAAGGTTGCCCAGCGTCGACCGAAAGCGACCTCCGAGGTGACCTCGTCGACCACGTCCACTCTCGGGGGCAGACCTGCCTCGATCGGGTGCTCCGAGAGGATGCGCTGGGCGAACGAGTGCAAGGTCCCGATGGCGGCCCCGTCAAGCTGCTCGAGTGCCCGCCGGCTTCGGGCGCCGGCAGGGCCGTCGGGGTCCGCTTCTGCGTCTCGCTCGAATTGTTGTCGCAACCGGTCCCGCAACTCGGCCGCGGCCTTGTCGGTAAAGGTGATGGCGGCGATCGAGTCCAGCTCGAATTCACCTGAGGCGACCAGCGCCCGCACTCGATTGACGAGCGCGGTGGTCTTGCCCGACCCCGCCCCGGCCTCGACGAACAGGGTGACATCCAGGTCCGAGGCGATCCGCCGGCGGGCCGCCTCGTCGGGGGGCGGGCGATCAACCATGACCCTCCTCGGGACCGCCCCCGGGCGCCACCAGCGCCACGAACCCGGCCAGGTCCGGATCGGCCAGCTTGCGCTCCCAGGCTCGGCGCAGGTCGACGACGCCGAGCCCGTCGGGATCGCAGTACGGGCACTCGACGAAGGGGGTGGTGCTGGTCGCCGTCGGATACGCGGGGAACACGCCATGCTCGATCCCACGCACGACGGTCTCCAGCGTGTGGCCCACGCGCCCCAGTACCTCAGGTGTGATCCGATACCCGATGCGCCTGAATTCGCCCTTGGCGGAGACGAACCAGTACTCGGCTCGAACCGGGGCCCCGAGATCGCCCAGCAGCATCCGGGCGGCCTGCCCGTAGACCACGAGCTGAAACCTCCTCCCGCCTTGATCCGGGTCCTCCTCGCTGAGGCTGCGATAGCCGTGGGCCCTGCCCGTCTTGTAGTCGACGACGTGGATCGTGCCATCGGCGCCCAGGTCCACTCGGTCGGCCCGTCCCCGGAACTGCACGTCGCGTCCGTCGGGAAGGGTGATCGGAACGGTCCCCACCCTGGAATCGGGAAACCCGAAGGCCAGCTCGGCCGCGATGGGTCGAGCCCCGTGCTCGGCCCGGTGCCGGTCGTCGAGGTCCAGTGCTCGAAGGAGCTCCGCCACCAGCCGGCGCTTGTCCCGTTGCCAGAAGATCGGACGCCCCGTCAGGCCGCGCTCTTCGTAGTCGCCGCACCGTCGATGGGCGATCTCGACCAGCCGGCCCCGATCGGCCGGCGACCACGGATCGGACGGGTCGGGCTGGTCCGCGTCGGGCCGGGCCAGGACCTCGTCGATGAAATCCTCGAGGACGTCGTGGACGAGCGAGCCCCGTACGAGGGGCGTGATCTCGAGCTCCTCCTCGGGGTTCTCGACGGCTTCGATGTCCAGCACATCACGTAGGAGATAGGCGAAGGGGCACGACGCCCACCCCTCGAGACGGGTGGCCGAGGTGACGCCGGTGACCGGGGAGGGGACGTCGAGTCCGGCCAGGTTGCCGTCGAAGCGGGTGAAGCGCCGGCTGCGCCGTTCGGCAACCAGCTCCGAACCGGCGTCGAACCGGGCGGCGGGTGACGGGGCCTCCCCGGCGCACTCGGCGGCCGACCCTCCGGCGAGTCGCGCTCGCAACCGGTACTCCTGGTCCGAGACGGGGAAGGTCACCGCCCGCAGGCCGGCGTCGAACGACGCGATGTGCTCGCGCCAGGGTGCGTCGTCACGGTGCGGCGCCAGCAGATCCTCCGAGTACCACGTCCGGTGGGCCAGGGCGCTCGCTACTTGCAAGATCCAGCGTGACGGGACACGCTCCTTGTTCCCGCGCAGGTCGCCGCGCGGCACGCACAGCAGGTGGTGGGACGAAGAGGCCAGCGAGGCCAGCCACTGCCGGTGCTGACGCTCGACCCCGCCGCCACGCAACGGGAGGTCGTTCCCGACGGCCGAGCGCTCGTGGTCGGGCAACAGGGAGTCGTCCCGGGTCGGAGTGGGGAGGACCCCTTCGGCCAGGCCGAGCACCACCACCAGGTCGAGGTCGAGGCCCACGCCCATGGCGAGGGGGGCGACCAGGACCCCTTCACCCATCCGCCCGACCCGGCCGAGGTCGACCTCGAGCTCGAGCTCGAGTGTGCGGGTGAAGACCTCGAGGCTCACCGGTCCCTCGACGTCCCCCAACCTGGCCAGCCGGTCGAGGGCCCTTTCCACCCGCTCGGACGCCCGCTGCTCGACTGTCGGCCAATCACCTCGCCGGCGCTCGCCGCCGAGCAGCGCGTCGAGGTGGTCCCGTCCCCACCCGGCCCATTCCGGCCAGGTCCGCGAGGTGAGGGATGCCCGGCCGAGGTCGTCGATCAAGGCGAGCACGAAGGCACGAAGCTGGCGTGTCCGGGTTGCCGCGGCGCGCTGATGATCGGCCTGCCAGCCCGGTGCCTCGGGGTCCTGCGCATCGGCCTCGGCGCCCGCCTCGAGCTGGTCGGCGGTCCGAACGAGCAGCCGGTCCCATTGCTCGCGCCCCGCCACCACCCCGGCCTCGCGGGAGATCCGTTCCCAGGTGCCGACCGGCACGGGGTGACCGCGGTGGAGGATCCCGGCTCCGGTCATCCAGGCGAAGACCTCGTCCCGCCGGAAGTTCCCCTCCGGGAGGGCGAGGAGCCCGAGCAACGTCCGCCCCGCGATCCGGGCGGTCAGCGGCATGATGGCCGTTCCGTTCATGGGGAGCCCGGCGGCCGACAGCTGCTCGTGGGCCAGGCGGGCATAGGGCTCGGGGCTGGCGAAGAGGAGGGCGATGCGATCGAGCGGGGTGCCGCGCCGCACGGCGCCCATCACCCCCCGCAATGCTGCCCGGACCTCCTCGTCGGCGTCGGAGGCGGTGATGATCCGGGTGCTCGCCGCGTCGATGTCGAGGGGCCGGGGGGCTGCAGCGGCGGGCGGCGCACCAGATGCGCCGGCCACGCGCCGGACAGAGAGCACCACCTCGGCGTCGGCCGACTCGTCCCCGGTGCTACCGGCGATGATCCCGAGCGGTCGGCGGACCGCCACCGCCCGGAGCAGGTCGGCGCCGTGCCGGGAGATTCGCTGGGGCAGGTAGACGAGGACACTCCCGAGCCCTGCGGCACTACGTTCGTCCAGCGCCTCGACGGCCGCCTGGAGGAGGTCCTCCTCGTCATACCAGGCGTCCATCAGGTGCCGACGGGCGGCGCCCTGGAGGCGGACCACGTCGGTCGCCCGGGGGCTCTGGCGGGCGAGGGTGTCGAGGGCGGCCGGGGACAGGTCCCGCAGCTCGCGGTAGGCGCCCACCAGGGCCGTTTCGGTGGCAGGGTGGGCCGCCACCGGGCCGAACACCCCGGGGTCCGCGTCCAGGGCGGCCCGGAGTGCGGCACCGAGCACCGGGGTCGACACGGGCCGCCGCCCCTGGGCCGCCAGCGCGGCCGCGCCGAGGAGCTCGCCCAGCCGGTAGACGGTGAGGAAGGAGACCGCGGCGATACCGGTGCCACGCGCCGAGACCGGCCCGAGCACTCCCGAGGCCAGGAGGCGCCGCGTGGCCACTCCGACGTGGTTGGATGGCACGAGCACGCTCACCGGGGCCAGCGGATCGCCGCCCTTGGCCTCGCTGATGGCCAGGCGCAGTGCCTCGCCGGCCGGCCGGCCGTAGCCGACCCATTGGACGCGCGCGCTCACGGCGGGGATGGTAGATCGAGGGCGTGACAGCGGCGAAGGTTCCCGTCGCCCCGGGTCAGACCCCCTGCTCGGCCGGGGCCGGCTCGGCCTGCTCGGACTGCCGGACCCACGTCTCGAACATCGCGGCGTAACGGCCGCCCGCCGCCACCAGTTGGTGGTGTGGTCCGACCTCCACGATCCGGCCCCCGTCGACCACCACGATCCGGTCGGCGCGCATGGCCGTCGACAGGCGGTGGGCGATGAGGATGGCCGTCCGGTTCTCGAGCAGGACGTCGAGCGCCGACTCGATCTTGGTCTCGGACTGCAGGTCCAGATTGGACGTTGCTTCATCCAGCACCAGCACCCTCGGGTGGGCGAGGAAGGCTCGGGCCAGGGCGATGAGCTGGCGCTCCCCCGACGAGAGGGTCTGGCCCCGCTCGTGAACGACGGTGTCGAGTCCCGCCGGCATACGTTCGACCAGCTCTGTAAGCCCCACCCGGTCGACTGCCTCCCGAATCTGGTCCTCGGGTGCGTCCGGGCGGGCGAACGCGATGTTGTCCCCGATGGTCCCGGCGAACAGGAACGGCTCCTGGGGGACCACACCGAGCTGGCTGCGCAACGAGTACATGGTCACCTGGCGCAGGTCGTAACCATCGATCAGGACGCGTCCCTCGGTGGGGTCGTAGAAGCGGGTCACCAGCTTGGCCAGGGTGGACTTGCCCGCACCCGTCGGTCCCACGAAGGCCACCGTCTCGCCCGGCGCCACCGTGAGATTGACGTCCTCGATGACCGGTTGGCCGGGCTGGTAGGCGAACGAGACGTGGTCGAAGGCGATCTCGCCCTCGATCGGTGGGAGGACGATGGCGTCGGGCGCCTCCCTCACCGTGGGCTCCGTGTCGACCAGGTCACGGAGCTTGTACACCGAGGACTGGCCCTGCTGGAGGGTGTTGTACTGCTGGACGAGGAGTTGGATGGGCTGGAAGAACCTATTGAGATAGAGGAAGAAGGCCACCAGGGCGCCGATCGAAAGGGAGTGGTGCAGCACCATTTCACCCCCGATGGCCAACAGGACCGCCTGGCCGATCACGCCGAGCAGCTGGGTGCCGGGCCCGTAGAGCGCGTTCACCTGAGCGGTGTAGTTGTTGGCATCCCGGTATGTGCCGACCACGTTGCGATGGTGGATCACGTTGTGCCGCTGGCGGTTGTGGGCCGTCACGATCCGCACACCGTGCAGGCTCTCGGACAGATCGGCCAGGACATTGGCGATTCCGTCCCGGACCTTGTCGTACCCCCGTTCGGAGGCTCGCTTGAACCAGAGCGAGGCGGCGACCAGGGCCGGAATGATGAGGACGACGGTGATGGCAGCCAGACGGACGTCGGTGGTGAACAAGATGATGGTGATGACCACCATGGTCAACGCTTGTATGGCCAGCTGGGAGAGCCCGTCCTGAAGCAGTTGCTGCAGGTTCTCGATGTCGCTGGTCATGCGGCTCATGACCACGCCCGCCTTCTCCTCCGTGAAGAACCCGAGGGACAGGCGTTGCAGGTGGGCGAAGACCTTGACGCGGAGGTCGTTCATCACCCAGGCGGCCAACCGACCAGTGACCTGCACCTGGAAGCGCTGGGAGATGGAGGTGATCACGATGAAGACCAGATAGAGCGCAGCCATGAGGGCAACGACGGCGAAGTTCTTGTGCGGGAACATGCCGTCGTTGATGGCGATCTCGGTGAGCTTGGGACCGGTCTGGGCCGCGACCGAGATCACCACCACGAGAAACCCGGCAAGCACCAGCATGCCCCGGTACTTGGTCAAAAGACGCCACAGGGTGAGCCGCCGGAGATCCTCCTCCGACCCGTTCTGCATGAAGACGTCGTCGGGCTCGGTGTACCCGGGCTCGGATGCGAGCAGCCGATCCACCCCGCTCTGCAGCTCGGTGGGGATGCCGGCGAAGGGGAGCCCGGGCGCGGCCGGCCGGCCGAACCCGCCCGGCGCTCCTCCGAAACCGCCGGCCATGCCGCCGCCCCAACTCACGGGAGATCACCGCCCCGCACCGACTCCAGCAGGTCCGACAGGATGCGACCGTCCTTCCCTTCGACCCCCTCCGCAGAGTCGGCCGCCTCGGACCGTTCCGCCTCGGACCGTTCCGCCTCCCGCTCGAAGTCGGCTGCTTGAGCCAGCACCTCGGCGTAGAGCGGCGTCGATTCGAGCAGCTCGGCGTGGGTCCCGTCGGCCACAACCCGTTGCTGGTCGAGCAGGACCACCCGGTCGGCCAGCGAGATCGTCGACAAGCGATGGGCGATGATCAGGGTGGTCCGCCCCTGCATCTGGATGGCCAGGCTGGCGTGGATCATCTGCTCCACCTGCACGTCGATGGCGCTGGTGGCGTCGTCGAGCACCAAGATGGGCGGGTTCACCAGCAAGGTGCGAGCGATGGCGATGCGTTGGCGCTGCCCGCCCGACAGCGTGTAGCCGCGCTCGCCGACCACCGTCTCGTAGCCGTCGGGCAGGTGACTGATGAACTCGTGCGCACCGGCCGCTTTGGCCGCAACCACCACCTCGTCGAGGGAGGCCGAGGGCCGGCCATAGGCGATGTTGTCCCGAATCGAGACCGAGAAGAGGAAGGGCTCGTCGAGCACCACGCCCACGTTGGCCCGCAGGCTGGCCAGAGTGAGGTCGCGCACATTGTGTCCGTCGATCTGCACCGACCCGTGCTTCACGTCGTAGAAGCGCGACAACAATCGCGCCACGGTCGACTTTCCGACGCCGGTGCGGCCCACCAGGGCCACTGTCTCGCCGGGCTCGATATGGAGGTCGAAGTCGGCCAGCACCAATCGCTCTGCATCGCTTTCGTAGGCGAAGTCCACATGGCTGAATCGGACGTCCCCGTGGCAGTCCAGCAGGTCCACCGCATCAGGGCTGTCGGTCACGGTGGGTTGCTCGTCGATGATCTCGTAGATGCGTTCGGCCGATGCCGCCGCACGCTGGCCCATCATGATGAGCATGCCGAGCATCATGAACGGGGCTTGGAGCATGAGGAGATAGGCGTTGAAAGCGAGGATGGCCCCGATCCCCAGCTCGCCGTGGATCACCATGTAGCCCCCAACCAGCAGCACCAGGGCCAGTCCCAGCTGGGGCAGGTTCTGGACCAGCGGCGTGAATCGAGCTCGCAGGTCGGCGTCCTTGATATAGCCCCACTGCACGCGCTTGGCCGCACCCGACAGGGCACGGAGCTGCTCCTGCTCGGCGGCGAACGACTTGACCACACGCACACCGTTGACGTTCTCGTCGACGATGGTGGCCACCTCGGCCAGTCGGGCCTGGATGATCCACGACACTGGGAACATCGATCGGCGCATCCTGACGCCGGTGATGTAGACGAACGGCATGGTGGTCATGGCCACGAAGGCAAGCGGGACGTTGATCGTCAGCATGAAGATGAAGGCCACGACTGCGATCGAGCACTGCACCAGGATGAGCGGCGCGAAGGTCATGTACATCTGGACCGAGCGGATGTCGGAGTTGGCCCGCGAGATCAGCTGACCGGACTGCACCCGGTCGTAGAAGGAGAACGACATCTTGGTCAGGTGCTCGTAGATGATGTTGCGGAGGTCGTACTCGATGTTGTACGCCGTCTCGAACAGGAACAGCCGGGCGACATAGCCCATGGCACCACCGAGCAGCCCGAGGCCGACGATCCACCATACGTAGTAGCTGAGCGGAACGGTGTGGTGCTGGATCGAGTTGTCGATGGCATGGTTCAACAGGTTGGGGATCTGCACCTGTAGGACCAAGCCGACGAAGGAGAGGATGAGCGAGGTGAGGAAGATCCCTTTGTGGGCCTTCATCACCGGGAAGGCCCGGCGCAGCCAGGAAAGCGACCTGTCGGGGTCGATGGTGGCCGGAGGCGCCTCATTGTGGGCTTCCTCGTCGATCGGCACGAATTCCGTGCCTTGTTCCGTTGGGCCCAGTCGGCGGGGGCGCAGGGTCGGAAGCCTCATCGGGCCGTTCTGCGGGCCAAGCGGTAGGCGCCGAATGCCCGCCTCCACGTGAGCAGACCATCGAAAGCTCGGGTGATGTCGGCCTCGTCGTCGAGGCAGGACGCGATGTCGGCCAGCCGGCTCGACACGGCGGCATCGGCGGTGTCGAGGGCCCGACGGCCGGCGGTGGTCAGGACATGGGCCACCTGTCGGCGGTCGGCTACCACCGTGCGGCGCTCGACCAGCCCGCGGCTGACCAGCCCGTCGACCACCGCGGTAACACTGGGTGGACGGACGGCCAGGCGCTCGGCCAGATCCGATGAGACAGCCGAGCTCTCGTCGAGAAAGCCCAGCACCCGATACTGGGAGGGCGAGAGGTCGGCCGAGGCCAGGCCGAGCTCCACCTGCTTGGCCAGCCAGGCCGCGGTGCGGCCGACCGTCCGGTCGCCGGGCATGCCGCACGCTGTCCGGTCCCCGCCGCCCCGGGGGCGGGTCGCCGGGGCTTCGTCGGAGCTTGCTTTGATCGTCACATAGTTAGACTATCGAAGTATCTCGGGGCCTCGATCAGGCCGGACCTCGATCGGGGCGGCTCAGCCCGGACCGGAGTGCCGGCCGAAGAACCCGAGCATGAGCCCGGTGGCATCGATGTGCTCGGTCGTCGGCCCGAAGACGGCGGCCGGAAGGACGATGGGCGAGCCCGGCCAGGTGTGCCCGCCGCCCAACACGGTGTAGAGGATGGCGGCACTACCGTCCCTACACCCGCTCCAGCGGCGCCGTACGACGTCGGTCGCCACTCGCTTGACCTGGGGTGTGGGGCGGCACCCGTCGAAACGGGCCCAGGCGGCCAGGTTCTGTTCCGCCCCGGGCAGGTGAACACCGGGGTAGGCCCTCCCGGTCCCGCCGTTGGTGTAGGGGACGAGCGGGTCGGCCGTTCCGTGGAAGGCCAGGACCGGGATGGGACCGCGGCACGGCCGGAGCGGGAACTCGGCGGCCACCAGGCCCATCGCCGCGATCCGATGGGGGACGGCACAGGCGACGATGGCCGAGAACTCCGATCCGAGTGAGATGCCAGCCGTGTAGACGCGGGCCGGATCGACGCAGTACCGGGCCGACAGCGAGGCGATGAGGTCTGAGACGAACGTGAGGTCGGCTGTCCGGGCATCGGGCGCGGAAAGCTGCCACTGCTCGGCGATGGCGTCGGGTGTCGCCACGAGGAACCCGACCCGTGCCGCACGGGCCGGCATGACGGAGTACACCGACTGTTGGAGGGCGTTCGACCCGCTGCCATGAAAGAGCAGGATGAGTGGGGAGGGGTTCGTGGGCCGGTAGTGGATCGGCACAGCCAACCGGTAGCTGCGGGTGGCGTCGTCGACCGCCAGTGTCTGCACCACGTCCCCAGAGCCGACGACGGTCGGTCGCGGGTCGGGGGCACGTCCGCACCCGGAGGTGCCCCGGGCGGCCACCGGCGACGCACCGGGCCCCAGGCTCGGCGCGCCGGCCGCGGTGACCGCGGTGACCGAGGCGGCCACCAGGGCATAGGTGCCCACCACCACGCCGGCGGCCACCACCAGTCGTTGATACCCCAGGAGGCTCGGAATGGCGCGGCTCCTCGGTCGGACCGGTACCGGTCGGACCCCTACGACCCGGACTCCGACGGCCCGCCCATGGTCGGGGGCAACACGGCGAACCGGTCGAGGGGCGGCGCTGTCCCCCCGCCGATGGTCGTCACGGAATCGGACATGGGCTTCCCCTCGGTCGTGCGTCGACTTGCCGGTTCGACACTACCGAAGGCGGTTCCCCGGCTTCGCGTCAGGACCGGCGAAGCAGTTCCGTGAGGACGTCGTGGACAGGGGGCATTTCGGCCATTTCGGCTGCCACCGAGCCGGCTCCGGCCCGGTAGGTGGAGTCGAGGAGGACGGCCTCCGCGGCCTCGGTGATGCGGGGCACGTCGTCGCCGACGAACCCGGGCTCGGACCGTCCGGTCGCTCTCGGTCCGCACCGGACGACCACCCCGGCTCCCGCCTCGACCACCAGCTTGGCGTTCTCGAACTGGTCGGCGAACACGGGTGCGGCCACTACCGGCACGCCGGCACCGAGGGCGCCGAGCACCGTCCCCGAACCCCCGTGGCAGACGACGAGATCAGCCCGGGGGAGGACGGTGGTTTGATCCACCCACGGCTCGATATGGACGTTGTTCGGGGTCTGTGCGATGAGGGCCGGGTCGAAATGGGTCCCGACGGTGAGCAGCACGCGGGACCCGGAGATGATGGACACGGCGTCGAGCGCGGCCTGGAAGATCCCGGCCGCGATCGACATGTAGCCGAGGACGGTCCCGAAGGTGACATAGATCAGTGGCCCTGACTGCCCGTCCCACCAGTCCGGCAGTGGGTGGGGCTCCGGCGGGCCGTCTCGGTAGCGGATGGTCGACCGGAATTCAGAGCGATCGAGACTCGCAGGGAAGCGGGTCACGTACGGGGCGGCCCGGAGCTCGTCGACCAGGCCTCGACGGTGTGTCTCGAGGACCGGACCGGCCATCGCGATCGACCCCTTTTCCACCGCCGCGGTCGAGATGGCCACCTGGGCGACGGGGACGCCCGCCTTCGGAGCGGCCACGGCGGACGAGTACTCACACGGCTCTCGGAGGACGAGATCGGGCCGCCAGTCGCGGCAGGCGGTCTCCATGACCGGCAGCATGGCGTCGGTCGCAAGCCGCCCGAACAGTTCGCCGTTGCCCAGGCGGGACGCCTCCTCGGGAGCGGCGACAGGGAGCAGCTCCCGGATGGCGGCCACCTCCGATTCAGGGGGCTCACCTCCCGCCAGGAACCTGTAGCCGGCGCGACGCACCATGGCCTCGAGAGCCGGGGGCCCGACGACCAGCACCTCGTCCTCCCGCTGCTCGGCGGCGGCGAGAAAGGGCAGCAGGGGTTGCAGGTGCCCGGAACCGCCGAGCGAGCAGGCTGCCAGTACCCGCACGACGGGTCGGCCGGTCAGACGGACACGGGCTCGGACTCGGCCGCCTCGCCGGAGCCCGCCGGTGGGATCACCGGGGTCAGGTCGGGGTCGACCGAAAGCCGAGGGAGGGCCCGATCCAGCCACTTGGGGAACCACCAGTTGGCCTTGCCCATGAGGAACATGAGCGAGGGGACGATAGCCATGCGGATGATGAGGGCGTCCATCAGGATGCCGGCCGCCAGCCCGAGACCGAACTCCTTGATCACCCGTTCACCGCCCAGGATGAACGACCCGAACACGAGGATCATGATCAGCGCGGCGGCAGTGATGGTCTTGCCAGTGGCAGCCAACCCGTTGCGCACCCCGGTCGTGTTGTTGCCCGACTTGAGGTACTCCTCGTGGATACGACTGATCAGGAAGACCTCATAGTCCATGGACAGCCCGAACAGGATGGCGAACAGCATCACGGGTAGGAACGCCTCGATCGGCCCGGGCTTGTTGATCTGGAAGACGGAGCCCAGCCAGCCCCACTGGAACACGGCCACCAGGATCCCGAAGGCCGCCCCGATGGAGAGCAGGTTCATAGCCGCGGCCGTGAGGGGGATCACCAGGCTCCGGAACACCCACGCCAGCAGGAGGAATGAGAGTCCGACCACCAGCCCGATGAACAATGGGAGTTTGGAGGCCAGCACCCGGGCGAAGTCGGTGAAGATGGCCGTGTTGCCGCCGACATAGACGGTGACCCCGGTCCCGGTCGACGCGCGGCGGGAATCGTTGCCTGGCGGAGATGGTCGATGAGGTCGGTTGTCTCCGAGCTCTGCGGCGAAGAGGTCGGGTAGGCAGTGATCAACGACACGGTCTGACCATGCGCCGTCGGAAGTGAGAGCGCAGGGACCACCTTGGCCACGTCCGGCTGGGCGCTGACCGAGGAAGCCAGGTGGTCGAGCGCCTGGGTGGCGGCCGGCCCGTCGTTGACGGCCACGAGCAGCAGCGGGCCGTTGAATCCCGGCCCGAACCCGTTGGCCAACAGGTCGTAGGCCGTCCGGGTGGTCGTGCCCGCCGGGTCGTTGCCCTGGTCGGACGTGCCGAGCCGGAGGGAGAAGAAGGGCATGGCCACCAAGACGATGACGACGAGGGCGGCCACGGCCGGCAGGACGGGGCGGGCCTGGATGAACCCGGCCCACCGGGGCCAGAAGCCCTTGGTGCCGGTGCCCACGATCCTCGGGCCGTTGAGGGCCAGCTCCCTCTTCTGGCGCCGGCTCAGCACGCGAGGCCCGATGAAGCCGAGGAAGGCCGGCAGCAGCGTGAGTGCGGCGATCATGGTGAACGACACCCCGATGGCGGCGGCGATGGCCAGCCCGTAGAGGAAATTGACCCCGAGTGCGAACATGCCGAGCAGGGCGATGCAGACGATGATCCCGGCAAAGAGCACCGCCCGGCCCGAGGTGTTGACCGCGTTGACTATCGACGATTCGACGTCGTTGCCGGCGATCAGTCCCTGTCTGTGCCGCGTCACGATGAACAGGGCATAGTCGACGCCGACCCCGAGCCCGATGAGCAGAACGAGCTGGGTCGAGAATTCGGGCATCTTGAGGACATGGCTGAGCAGTCCGATGACACCGATGGCCGTACCCAGCGACGCCAGCGCCGATCCCAGCGGGAGCAGCATGGCGAACACCGAGGCGAACACCAGATAGAGGACGACTCCGGCCAACAGGATGCCGAGACCGGCCGAGCTGAACGAGACCCGGTTGGCCGCCTCCGCCACCTGGCCGGCCACCGCCACCTGCAGGCCGGGGCTGTTGGCGGTTTGGGCGGTAGCCACGAATTTCTTGGCCAGCGAGGTGCGAGATGTTCTGTTCCTGGGTGTCGAAGGTCACCGTGGCGAACCCGGTTCGCTTGTCTGCGCTGATCTGGGCGGCACCCTCGCGACCGTACGGACTGGTCACATTGGCGACGTGCGGCACCTGTGCGACCTTGGCCAGCATCTCGGTCACTTGAGACTCGACGGCCGGATCGGTCACGGGTGCCCCGTTGGTCGTGTGGAACACGATCTGCTCCCGGTCGCCGGCGACCTTCGGCGAGGCGGACTGGAGCAGGTTGAGAGCCTTGGTCGATTCGGTGTTGGGCAGGGAGAAGCTGTTCGAGTAGGCCGTACCGACGGAGTTGGAGATGATGATTGTGCCGATCAGGGCGGTCAGCCACAGGAGCAGCACGATCACGCGGTGGCGGACGCACCAGGAGGCGAGAGCCTTCATGTCAGGAATCCTCGGGGTTCGGGGTGGGACCGGCCCTCGCGCGGCGGGGGAGCCGCGTGGCTGGTCGAATCCATTCTGGCGGAAGGTCGGCCGTTTGGGTAGTCGGCGCCACGCCGGCTGCTCCTGGATGGCCGGCCTCACCTGGCCCGACGGGGCGGCCCCTGACCATCGGCCATGATGGGCGGGATGGAGCGCAGCCGACGTCTCATCGACCTGGCCGGCGCCTTCAACTTCCGAGACCTCGGCGGCTACCCCACGGCGAACGGTGGGGTCACCCGTTGGGGACGGCTGTTCCGCAGCGACACCCTCCATGAGCTCACCGCCGCCGACGTCGAGGTCCTGCGGTCGCTGGGACTCGCCACCATTATCGACCTGCGCACGTCCCGCGAGCTGGAGCGGACCGGCCGCGGGCCGATGGCCTCGGAGCCGGTCGCCTTCCGGCACCTGTCGGTCATCCGCGACGCCGAGGGCGAGGCGACGGCCGCCCCCGCCCTGCCGGGCGAGGAGCTGAGCACCCGGTACCTCTGGTACTTGGAGAGTGGCCGTGAGCCGTTGGTCGAGGCCCTCTCTCTGGTGTCCGACCCCGGCCATCTCCCGTTGGTCTTCCATTGCGCGGCGGGCAAGGACCGCACCGGGGTGCTCGCCGCCCTGGTCCTCGACCTCCTGGGCGTCGAACCCGAGGTGATCGTGGCGGACTACGTCATCACCGCCGGCCGGATGGACCTCATCCTGACCCGCTACCGGTCGGACCCGGATGTCGCCGCCCGCATGGCCGACGTGCCCGCCTACCGCTTCGCCGTCGAGGCCGACACCATGGAACGGTTTCTCGCCGGTCTCCACGAGCAGTACGGCGGGGCCCGGGCCTGGGCCACAGCGTCGGGCGTGGACCCAGCCAGGCTCGACCGGATGGCCGACCTGCTGCTCGACGGGGAGGACTGACCTCCTGGTGAGGGGTACCCGTTGCCCGGTCCGAGGCGCGGGCCGGGCCGACCTGCGCCGGGTCGGGCTCGCGCCTGCGGCCACCGGCTCGACGGTGCCTAGACTGGAGGCGTGTTGGGGTCGGTTTGGGTGCCGTTGTTGGTGGGCGGGATGGTGTTCGTCTTCCTCGTCACCATGTCCGTGGTCGTCGTCGGTTTGCTGTTGTGGCGGTTCGGCCTCCGTCGCTGGCGACTCTTGCGCTCGCACCATGCCGTGGTCGGTGCCGGTGTGCTGTGGACCGCCGTCACCTCGCGCTATGTGAGGCCGACCCCGGCCCGCTCACCGTCGGACATGGAGGGCTGGCCGGCGCGTGTGGTTCGCAAGGAGATGTGGCGTTCGGTCGACCGGGCCGAGGCGGCCGTGCGCACGGCCGACGATCTGGGCGGCCCGACCGCCTCGCTCCCGTCGCTCTGCCGCCGGCTACGGCACTCGGCCATCGCGCTCGACCGGATCCTCCGCGTGGAGCCGGAAGGTGCGACGTCGTCCGCCGTGGCCGCGCAAGCGTTCGAGCTGGTGCGAGCCGCCGCCGACGTCCAGCGGGCGGCGGTGGCGTCGGCCGGCCACGCCACGGGACACCACGTCGAGGCACTCACCCGCGATGCCGACGAGGAGCTGATCTGTCTCGACGCCGGTCTGGCGTCGACCCGCGCCCTGGCAGGCGAGCCCGAAGCCTGATCCCTTGGCGGCCGAGGCGGCGTTGGAAATCCAGCTCGCGTCAGGTGGCCCGGGCGAGCACGTCGTCGACCGAGGCTTCCAGCACGGCCAGGCCGTCGGCCAGGACGGCGTCATCGATGACCAGCGGGGGGAGCAGCCGGATGACGTTTCCGTAGGTCCCGCACGAGAGGGTCACGACCCCGCGGGCATGGCAGGCCTCGAGGATCCTCCGGGTGGCGCCGAGGTCGGGTTCCATGGTGCCCGGGCGGACGATCTCGATGGCCATCATGGCCCCGCGACCACGCACATCGCCGATGGCCGGATGCCGGTCCTTCAGGACGGTGAGGGAGCGCGACAGGGTGTCTCCGATGCGCCGCGCCGCCGCGGCCAGGTCGAGGCGATCCATGATCTCGATCGAGGCGATGGCCGCGGCGCAGGCCACCGGGTTGCCCCCGTAGGTCCCGCCGAGCCCTCCGGGATGGACCGAGTCCATCACCTCGGCTCGCCCGGTCACCGCGGCCAGCGGCAGGCCGCCGGCGATGGCCTTGGCCATCGTCACGAGGTCCGGCTCGACGCCCTCGTGACGGCAGGCGAACCACGCTCCGGTCCGGCAGAACCCGGTCTGGATCTCGTCGGCCGCCAGTAGCACGCCCCGTTCCCTGCACCACTCAGCCAGGGCGGGCAGGAACCCTGGTGCTGGCTCGACGAACCCGCCCTCTCCCTGAATCGGCTCGATGAGCAGGCAGGCCACGTTGTCCCCACCCACACCCCGTTCGATGAGCTCGATGGCGCGGGCCGCCGCCCCGGGCCCGGTCATGCCAGGTGGGTCCCGGAACGGATAGGAGGTCGGCGCCCGGTAGACCTCCGGGGCGAAGGGCCCGAACTTGTCCTTGTAGGGCATGTTCTTGGCGGTGAGCGCCATGGTCAGGTTGGTGCGGCCGTGATAGGCGTGGTCGAAGGCCACCACTGCCGCCCTGCCGGTGGCGTGCCGGGCGATCTTCACCGCGTTCTCCACCGCCTCGGCCCCCGAATTGAACAGCACGGAGCGTTTCGGGCCGGTGCCGGGAGCAACGGCGTTCAACGTCTCGCACAGGGTCACGTACTCCTCGTAGGGGTTGACCATGAAGCAGGTGTGGGCGAAACGGCCGACCTGGGCCGTGACCGCCTCGACTACCTCGTTGTTGGCGTGACCGACGCTGGTGACGGCAATACCGGCCCCGAGGTCGATGAGGGAGTTCCCATCTACGTCGACCAGGATGGCCCCTGACGCCTCACGGACATAGACGGGTAGGACCGAGCTCACGCCCGGTGCCACGGCTGACGCCCGGCGCCGGTGGAGGGCCTCCGAATTGGGCCCCGGGACGGTTGTCACCAGGCGGCGGTTCTGGTCAACCACGACACCCAGCCTGGCACGAACCCGGCCGTATCGCGGCGTGCGCGAGGGGGTGCTCGGCCTTCAGAACGGATGCGACGTTCGACCCAGCGCTGCCGACCCGCGCCTCACCAGCCACGGAGGTCGATCGGCCAAGTGTCGACCACCTCCTCTCCCTCGATCAAGTACATCCGCTCGTGGTAGGCGACGGTCGGGTCGACGTGCGCCGGCAGGATGCGGATCCTGTCACCGACCCGGGCGCGGTCCATCGGGTACGAACGTGACGTGCTCGTCCGAGCAGAACAACACACGGCCACCTTCGATGGTGGGGTCGCCATGGTCCATGCCGAGCGCTTTGAGACCGCAATCAGCCACCGCCCATCCCGGTGAGACGGAGATCACGGTGGCCAGCAACGACAGGGCCTGGGCGAACGGCAGACCCAGACGCCCGTAGGCGGTGTCCATGAGCGCATAGGAGCCGGCCTGGAGTTCCGTGGCCCAGCGGTTGATGTCGTAGGTCCCCGTACCGCCGGCCGAGATGAGCTCCCCGCCCGTCTGGCGGTGAGCGGCCATGAGCAACTCCATCGACCGTTCCACCTGCTCGATCCGGGTCGGCGCGATCCTCCAGGCCGACGACGTGCCCTTCGTACCCCATCACCCCCCGCACCTCCAGTCCGCGGGTCCGGGCGAGCTCGGCCAGCCGGCCTGCGTCCTCGGGGCGACAGCCACACCGCGGGAGGCCGACGTCGACGTCGATCAGCACCTCGGGCACGCCGGCCGAGGCGGCGGCATGATGGTCTCGGGAGAGTCGACGGCAACCGTCACCCGCGATCCGGCTCGGGCCAGCGCGCCCAGGCGCGTGGCATCGACCACCTCGTTGGCCAGTAGCAGATCGTCGCCCAACCCGGCCCGGGCCAGGCCCTCCATTTCGGCGGTGGTGGCGCAGGTGAATCCGAGGTGTCCGGCACCGGCCTGCCGGGCGGCCAGCGCGGTGCATTTGTGGGCTTTCACGTGGGGCCGCAGGCTCGCCCCTGGCCGCGCCTCGGCCATTGTCCTCAGGTTGGCGTCGAGCAGTTCGTGCTGCACGACCAACGCCGGCGTGGTCAGGTTTCCGAGACGCACCGCCGCACCAGCCGCCTACGGCGCGTAGTCGAGCGAGGCATACCACTCGTCCCGACCTTGCGGGGTCAGGTCGAGGATGTGCCACAGGGGGCACAGCAGGTCGATGCCCCGCTGGTCCACGTCGTCGGCCATCCTCGGGTGCGCCGAGTAGATGTGTCGGGGCGAACCGTCGGGAGCCAGCGTGAAGACCGAGACCGTCGAATCCTGGTTGCCCTTGGAATCCTCGCTGCCCAGGTCGTACTTGAAGCTGCTCTCGCCGCAGCTCAACAGCCGGAGCCGGTCCCAGCGACGGGACCGGGCATGGGCCCGGAGAGGTGCAACGTCGGCCGCCGCGGCGATGGCGAAGTCGATGTTCTGAGCCAGGTGATGGGCGACCCCGTTGAAGCCGTCGATCCACAGCGTGCACATCGGGCAGGGTGTCGTCTGTGCCTTGCCGTACATGAGGTGGTAGATGACCAGTGGCCTGTCGGGCGACGTGAACAGCTCGTTCAGGCGGACCCTTCTGGTGGGCCCGTCCCCGTCGCTCAGGGAAGCCGGGCCCTCGAGGGAATTCGTAGTCCTCGACCGCAGTGTCGGCAGGGAGGGTGCGCCTCAACGCGGCCACCTCTTCTCGCTGGCGCATGAGCGCCAGCTCCGCGTCGCGGAGCAGCGTCGCGTCGGGTCGTGTACTCGGTGGATTCCTTCAGGCGGGTCAGCTGCATGGCTGCTCCTTTCGTGGCGGCTGTGTCGTGGGGGGTCGTGTCATGGGGGGGGGTTGTTTCGTGGCGGGTCGCGTCGTGGGGAAGGCTTGCCAGGTAGCTGCCCCAACGCCTGGTGCTCCACCATCGGCTCAGCTGCTCGGCTCGGTCGGGGTGCCGACCGGACGGTGTCCGTCTCGGCGTCGCTGTCGACGACGTGGTGGATCGTCTTGATCACAATGGGCCTTTCGGAAACTTCGAGGCACCGGGAGGGCGTCGGTGACAACAGATTGCTCTGGTCCCAGCTCGGTCGCAACGGTCATATCGTCGCATCCCGGCGCCACGCGGACGGATGGCTCGAGCACCCACCTTGCCTCCGGCCGCCGGTACCGAGGCGTGGGCTCAGGGGAGGGCCACCGAGACCGTCGTTCCGGGATCGCCGGCATGGCGGGCCACGCGCACCTCGTAGGTCCCGGCCCGGACGACCATGGCGTGGACCTGGTGTCCCGTTCGGCCAATGTGGCGCGTCGTACCTCGAGGGCGACCTCGGTGGCCGCACCGGGCTCGAGCTCGACCCGCAGGAACGCCATGAGGCGTTCGGGCCGCAGGCGAGCCGACCCGGCGGACGTACGCCTGCACGACCTCGCTGCCGCACGCCCGCCCGTGTTCCGGACCGTCGCCCGGACGTGCATGCCGTCGTCGGAAGCGAAGCCTCTACCCCCTCGACCGCGAACGTCGTGTAGCTCATCCCGAACCCGAAGGCGTAGGCGGCCTCGACGCCGGACCGCGCCAGGTGCCAGTAGCCGTGCCATCGGTCGTAGGTGAACGACTCGGCGTCTGCAGTCGAAGGCCGGCAGATGGGACTCGTCCGCCGGCACGGAGAAGGGGAGCCTGCCCGATGCGTCGACTTTGCCGAGCAGCACGTCGGCCAGGCCGTTGCCACCCTCCATGCCCGCGTACCACGACTGGACCACGGCCGGCACGTCCGCATCCCATTCGGAGATGATCACCGCGCTCCCGGCCACGATGGCCACGATCGTCCTCGGATTGACCGCCGCGACGGTTCGGATGAGCTCGACGTCCTCCTCGTGGAGCCGGAGCGACCGTCGGTCACCACCGGTGGCGAACCCTCCGGCCGTCTCCGCCTGACGATACGAGGGGGGCTCGATCGACGCGCTCCGCGGCGATGGATGCTCGAATTGCTCGATCAGCTCGGGGTCGTCGCCACCCGGGGAAGAGATGGCTGGAGATGGTCGGTGGCGAACTCACCGATGTACTCGCCCTCGTCGAAGCGGGTGTAGCCCACCACCACGATGGCCACCGTTGCTTGCTTCGGCGGCGGCGGCGACCGCCCGGGTCGTCGTCCGGGTCCGGCTCGACGAAGGTGACGCCGGGAAGTGCGGCCCGCAACCCTTCCGAGGTCGTTACCACCTCGGGGGCCCAGACATCACTCGATCCGCCGTCGCCGAGGTTGATCGTCCCCGCCAATCGGCCCAACAGGGCCACGGTGTCGCCCGGGCCCAGCTCGAGGGGGAGGATCGGCCGGCCATCGACGGGCTCGTTCCGCAGGAGCACGACCGACCGGGCCGAGACCTCCCGGGCCAGGGCTCGATGGGCCGGACTGGCCAGGATCTCCCGGGGTGGCCGGGGGGACCCGAGGATGCGGTCGAACCGGAGTCGGGTGGCAACGACCCGCTGGGCGGCGGCGTCCACCTGATCCCAGGACACCCTGCCCTCGTCGAGGGCGCGCCCGAGACCGGTGGCCCGGATCATCCGGTAGGGCATCTCCACGTCGAGCCCCGCTTGCACGGATCGCGCCGCATCCCTGATCCCGAGGATCCAATCGCTGATGACGAACCCCTCGAATCCCCACTCGTCCCTGAGGATCCCCGGTGATGAGCGCCTCGTTCTCCCCGCACCACGCACCGTTGACGCTGTTGTACGCGGTCATCACGGCCGCCACGCCCTCGTCCACGATGCGCTTGAAGTGGGGGAGGTAGACATCGTGGAGGGCGGCCTCGTCGACCGAGATGTCCACGTTGAACCGGGCGTTCTCCATCGAATTGCAGGCGAAATGCTTCACGCAGGCCATAGCGTGGCGCTGCACGCCCCTGGTCAGCGCGGCGCCCATCTCTCCGACGTGGAATGGGTCCTCGCCGTAGGTCTCCTGGGCGCGTCCCCATGCCGGATGGCGCAGGACGTTGACGCAGACGCCGCCGTAGAGATCGGCGCCGACGGCCCGGAGCTCGCCGCCGATGACGTCACCGACCCGCTCCTCGAGTTCGGGGTCCCAGGTCGCTCCCCGGGCCATGCTCACCGGGAAGCAGGTGGCCCGGTCGACGACCACGCCCCTCGGCCCGTCGGAGAACGAGAATCCGTCCAGCCCGACCCGCTCGATCCTGGCCGCCCGGAACGGGCTCTTGTGGTACCCGCCCTCGCCCAGGTAGACGAGGCCCGCCCAGAAGGGCGCGTCGCCGTCCAGGCACCACAGCTTCTCGTCCTCGGTCATCTGGGCCACGACCGCCGCGGCCCGGACGGCCGGATCGCCCTCGGCGGCGGCTCCGTCTCTGGTCATCGGGCCATTGTCACAGGCGCGATGGCCGCTCGCCGGCTGAACGGCGAGGGCCTCAGGACGAAGCCGCGGTCGGTGCCGTGAGGTCGTAGATGGTGACGCCGTCGACCGTCCGGGCGGTGTAGTGGCTGCTGACCCACGAAGCGATCTGGCCGACGTCGACGTACCGGAGGATCCGAGCCCCCCACCGAAGCCACCGGTGAACCCACCGCCGCCGATGTAGTAATGGATCCGCCCCTCGCTGACGTAGTGCTCGAACTGAGCGAGGGTCGGTGCCGGGTCGGTCCCGTTGAAGCCCCCAATGGCCATCACCGGGTCGCCGGTGGCCAGCTGGTACCCCGATGCCGAGTTGGAGCCCGTGGTGGCGGCCACCCAGGAGTACTTCGAAGCACTGGCGCTGAGGAGCGGCGACGAGCTCCTTCCCCGGTGTCGTCGCGTTGAGCAGCCCGCCGGTCGCCCGCCCGCCTGCCCCGCCCGAACCGGCCGGCGATCCCGCCAGGCCCAAAGCCGGTGCCCGGGCCACCCGGGAACTGCCCTGGGAAGCCACCCGGCCGGAACAGTCCTGCCCCGGGAAGGCCTGCCCCATTCGGGAGTTGCACCCCGGCGGGTGGGGTGAAGCCCGGTGGCGCAGTGAACCCGTTGCCACCGAAGCCCCGCCCGGGTCCGCCGCCCGGCATGCCGCCGCCCGGCAACCCACCGAACCCGGCGCCGACGATGGCCGGACCGGCCGAGGGGATGGCCCCAGAGTGGGGCGTGGCCGCGGTGGTCAGCGAGTACGCCGTGGGCCCGGCCAACACCGCGGCCAGCCCGAAGCCGGCGAGGCCGGCGGCCAGGACGCCCCGGGCCCGAGGGATCGAGGCGATGACGACGGCGGCCGCTATCCCGACGCCCAGGATGACCCAGCGGAGCGCCGGGTACCAGTCCGGGCTCCAACCGAGGATCACGAACGCCCAGACCACCGTGGCGACGACAGCCGTCGCCAGTGCGAGGCGCGGGAAGATCTCGCGCCGGCGCGACCACAAGGTCATCGTGCCCATGCCGACGAGGGCACCGACGGCCGGGGCCAGGGCCACGGTGTAGTAGGGATGGATGATCCCCTGGGCGAAGCTGATCGTGGCACCGGTGAGGAGCAGCCATCCGCCGAAGATGAGGAACCCGGCGCGGACCCGGTCGGTGCGGGGGGCCCGACGGGTCAGCCAGAGGGCGGCCACCAGTCCGATGAGCGCACCCGGGATCAACCACGAGATCTGTCCGCCCATCTCACGGAGGAACAGTCGGTCCCATCCGACCGGGCCCCACATGCTCCCGCGAGCTCCGATCCCGCCGACGCTTCCTCGTCTCGTTGCCGGTGATCCGGCCGAACCCGTTGTAGCCGAAGATGAGGTTGAGGATGCTGTTGTCGCTCGAGCCTCCGATATAGGGACGGTCGGCAGCCGGGGTGAGCTGGACGGCCGCCACCCACCAGCCGCCGGCAATGACCATGGCGACTCCCGCGTAGACGGACTGCACCAGGCGGCGCCCCAGTCCGGGTGGCCCGGCCAGCAGGTAGACGAGGACCAGAACCGGCATCAGGATGACGGCCTGCAGCATCTTGGTGATGAAGCCGAAGCCGACGAGAGTCCCGGCCAGCACCAACCACCGGGTCCGGCCGGACTCGATGGCCCGCACCGTGGCATAGGCGGCGCCGGTAAGGAGCAAGGTGAGCAGGGCGTCGGGATTGTTGAACCGGAACATCAGGACGGCTACGGGCGTCACCGCCACTACCGCACCGGCGATCAGCGCGGCTCCCGGCGTGAACCAACGCCGCACGGTGGCGAAGAGCAGCCCGACGGTGGCCACCCCTTCGAGCGCCTGCGGGACGAGGATGCTCCACGAGTTGACCCCGAACAGCCGGGCGGAGATCTCCATCACCCACAGGGAGGCAGGTGGCTTGTCGACGGTGATGAAGTTCGATGCGTCCGACGACCCGAAGAAGAAGGCCTTCCAGCTCTTGGTGCCGGCTTGCACGGCGGCCGAGTAGAAGCTGTTGCCCCAGCCGGATCGACCGAGGCCCCAGAGGTAGAGGACCGCGGTGGCCGCCAGGAGGACGGCCAACGCCGGACGGACCCAGGCCGGATCCTCCGGCCTCCCCCGGAGGATCCGGTTTCGACGGTGGGCGGGACCGGCGGTCGGTGCACCGGCGGGTGATGCCGGTGCATCCCATGCCGGCGCCCAGTCGGCAGGGGGCTGTGGCCGGGCGAGGGGCTCGGCCGGGGGGGCCTCGATCGTCGTCCCTTCGACACCCGGGCCCGCCCTCATCGCCGGCGATGCCGGCCAGGCCATGAGCCCGGCGGCGTCACCGGTGGGGTCGTTGGCCGGACATCATCTGGTCTCCTCGCTCGTCGTGACGGTGTGCGGCGCCAGGTGCCGGTCGTGCCCGCCGCCGCTTCGGCGCCGGGCTCGGAGGGCTGCCGAATTCGGGTCGGAACACCCAGGTACGGAGAATGGCGAAGCGGATGAAGGCGGCGGCCAGGTTGGCGACGGTCAGGGCGAACAGCTCTGGCACGAGGGACTCGAGCCCGGCTGCCCGGGTGACGGCCAGGGCCAGGGTGGTGAAGCCGAGGCTTACCGCCAGCAGGGACAGCGCGCCCATCCACCGACCCCATTGGCCGAAACGATGGCGGCCGCCCCGACCAGGCCGCGGTGCACAGCGGTGTTGGCCAGGCTGCAGAGCCCGATGGCGAGTGCATTGGCGGTGTAGCTGCCCAATGCGCGGCGGAAGGCGGCGAAGAGCGCGATGTAGCACAAGGTCGACACCGCGCCCACACCGGCGAACCGCAGGAGCTCGTCGGCGAACACTTCCCGACCTTCCTGTTCGGGCCACGCCGCCCGACTCCCGAGGGCCTGGACCGTTCCGAGCATCGCGGGCGCCAGACGCCGGCGCCGGGCCGAGATCCCGGGCCAAACGCCGTCTCGATCACGCGTCGACCACGCACCCGAGTCGGTGTCGTCCACCCAGTGGACCGGGACTTCGTGGATGCGCAGGCCGAGGCGTTGGGCGGTGACCAGGAGCTCGGTGTCGAAGAACCATTCGTCGTCCTGGACCAGGGGAAGTAGCTCGAGGGCTGCGTCACGGCGCACGGCCTTGAACCCGCATTGGGCGTCGGTGCACGAGCTCCGCAGGGCCGATCGGAGCAGGAGGTTGTAGGTCGCGGGAGATGAGCTCGCGCCGGGCGCCCCTGACCACATGGGCGCCGTGTCCCAGCCGTGTTCCGATGGCCAGGTCGCTGTGACCCGACAGCAGAGGGGCCACCAGCGGCACCAGGGCATCCAGGCCGGTGGCGAGGTCGACGTCCATGTAGGCGACGACCGACGCCGAGCTCGCTGACCAGGCGGACCGCAGCGCCCGTCCGCGACCCTTCTGTCCGAGGCGGATGGCGTCGACGCCGGGTTGGGTGGCGGCCAGGTCGGCGGCGATCGGCCAGGTGCCGTCGGTGCTGGCGTTGTCGGCGATGGTGATCGTCGAGGTGAAGGGAAGGAGGTCGCCGAGGTAGGAGCGCAGCGCGGCGACGCTGCTGCCAGCTGCGGCCTCCTCGTTGTAGACGGGGATCACGATGTCCACGTCCGCGCGTGGTCCGGGGGCCGCGACTGGGCCGAGGGGACGAGTGCGGCGATGCTCATGCCGACGACCCTGACGGCTCGGACTCGTGACCGACGTGGGAGCAGCGCTGTGGTCCTGATGTGAATGCGGACGGGTTGTGAGGCTCGGCACTGATCACTCGAGTCGCAGGGTCCCCGCCGGGGCCGACGAGCGCTCCGATCGGCGCTCGACTCGAGGCCCGGTCACGACGGTGTCGTCTGCAGCCGGCTCCGGGCCGGCGGGAGCGATCGGCAGGCGCACGATGAAGGTGGTGCCGCCCCCGGCCGCCCGGCCGCCGCCACCGTGCCGCGTGGGCGGCCACGATGGCGTTGACGATGGACAGGCCGAGCCCGGCCCCGCCGTGGGTCCGGGATCGGGACGGGTCGGAACGGTAGAAGCGCTCGAAGACGTGCTCGGCCTCGGTCGGGTCCATGCCCGGGCCCGTCGTCGGCCACGGTGACGACCACGCCGTGCCCGTCCGGCTCCACCGTGACCCGGGAGCGCGTGCCCGGGCGGGGTGTGGGCCCGCACGTTGCCGAGCAGATTGTCCACCACCTGCCGCAGCCGGGTGGCGTCGCCCGACCACTTCGATCGGTGCCGGACGCCTCGAAGGTGACCGGCCAGTCGGGTCCGACCGTCGACGCAGTATGGACGGCCTCGGCACAGAGGGCGACCAGGTCCACCGAATGCTGCTCCATCGGCCGTCCCTCGTCCAGGCGGGCCAGCAGCAGCAGGTCGGCGACGAGGTGCTCCATCCTGCCCGTCTCGGTACGGATGCCACCGAGCAGGCGCTCGAGGTCCTCCTTCTGCTCGGAGGCGCCGCGTTCGAAGAGCTCGGCATAGGCGGAGATGGCGGCGATCGGGGTCCGGAGCTCGTGGGAGGCGTCGGCCACGAACTGGCGGAGCTGTTGCTCGGAGGCCCGCAGCCGACGCTCGGAGGCCAGTCGGGCACTGAATGCGGCCTCGATCCGGGTGAGCATCAGGTTGAGCGTGCGGGCCAGGCGCCCGACCTCGGTCGGCTCGTTCTCGCCGGGGACCCGCTCGGTCAGGTTGCCGTCGGCGATGGACTCGGCCGTCGTCTCCATGTCGCGCAGGGGGCGGAGCCCGATCCGGACCAACCAGAAGCCGCCGACCAGGGCGACCAGTACGGCCCCTCCGGTCACCACCAGCTCGATGAGGAGGAGCTGGTGCAGGGTGCTGGTCGTGTCGCTGAGCGGCAGCGCCAGGATCAGCAGGTCGCCGTTGTGGCAGCGTCGAGGCCCGTACCCGGAAGGTCGGTCCGTCGGCCTTGGTGGACGGCGGCCGTGAAGTAGGTGACCTGCTCGCCCTGGGCGTCGGTGGCCAGACCGGTGATGGTGGCGGGCAGCTGACGGGGTGTAGGCGGTGCGCGTCCACGTAGGCCGGGCAGACCTGGCCCTTGACCACGGACCCCGAGGGGGTCCGCACCTCGATGGCGAACGTCTGGACCGACGTTGGCGCCGCCGCTGTTCTCCGGTGGGAGCGGACCCCGCCCGGCCCGGCGGGTCCCGCCGGGCCCGGCTCGAGCCGGCCGGGATCGGGGGTGCAGGGGATCGTCTCGTCCGTTGTTCGCCAGCCGCTCGAACAGCCGTGCGTGCCGGCTCGAGCTGCTGGTCGACCCGCTGGTAGAGGAACGACTGCGAGCGACTTGTAGGTGGCGATGTCGGCGATGGCCAGCGCCACCACGGCGATGACGCCGACGGCGATGAGCAGCCGGGTCCGGAGCGACATCGGTCAGCCCGCGGCGGGTTCGCGCAGGGCGTAGCCGACCAGCCGCACGGTGTGGATGACCGGGGGACCGGCCACCTCGAGCTTCTTGCGCAGGTAGCTCACGTAGGTCTCGACCACGTTGCCGTCGCCGCCGAAGTCGTAGTGCCACACGTGGTCGAGGATCTGGGCCTTGGACAGGACGTGGCGGGGGTTGAGGAGGAAGAACCGCAGCAGGTTGAACTCGGTGGCGGTAGCGGGATCGATCTGGCCGGCCCGGGTCACCTCGTGGGCGTTCTCGTCCATCTCGATGTCGGCGAACGCGCAGGATGCCCGTGTCCTCGGGCTCGCTCCCGATGCCGGCGCAGGATGGCGTGGACCCGGGCCACGATCTCGGCCAGGGCGAAGGGCTTGGTGACGTAGTCGTCGCCGCCGACGGTGAGCCCGGCGACCTTGTCCTCGACGGCGTCGCGGGCGGTGAGGAAGAGGACGGGGACCCGGATGCCGTCGGCCCGCAGTCGGCGGGTGACCTCCAGGCCGTCGAGGTCGGGCAGCATGACGTCGAGGACGATCAGGTCGGGCGGGTTCTCCTGGGCCGAGGACAGGGCCAGCCGTCCGTTGACCGCCTCGTCCACCCCGAACCCCTCGTAGCGGAGGGAGGTGGCGACGGCGTCGACGATCGAGGGCTCGTCGTCGACGACCAGGATGCGCTGGCTGCGGGTGGGTTCCACTGGTCCTCTCCTCTGGGCGGCGTCGCTCGGTGGGCTGCCGCGCCGGATCGGGATCGGGTGTCTCAGCTCGCTCCCAAGCATCCCACCAGGGCTTGGACGTCGGGTGTGAGTCTCCTGTGAGCCGGCTGTGACGCTCGCCGGCCCCGGTCGGCGTGCCCCCGGACGCGGGTCGAGCGGTTCACAGCAGCGCCACAGGTGGCTGGACGCCGGCTCTCCGGGAGGTCCGGTCCAATGGGCATGCCCAGCGATCACGGATCCGCCCGCCAGTGGCATCGACCGTCCTCGACGAAAGGTGTGCCATGGAACGGCCCCGTCATGTCAAGTCTCCGAGCCGAACATGCGCGGCCAGGCCCGTGACCGGGCGGTGGCCCGGGTGCGTCGTGGCACCGTCCTGATCGGAGCGGCGGCCACCGCCGCCGCCATCGGGCTCGGGATCGTGGTGGCCACCGACACGACCGTGCATACGGCGTCGGCCGTCACCACCAACGGGTCATCGTCGGTGACATCGGCTCGACCACCGGCTCGTCCTCATCGGCGTCGTCGTCCCGAGCGCGTCCTCGTCGGGCTCGTCGCAGAGCTCGTCGGCATCGGCGTCGGTCGGTACCACGACGACGACCACCACCACGCCGCCAGCTCGCCAGCCACGACGCCCACCACCGTGTCGGGGCAGTCATGACCGTCACCCTACGGGACGACGAGCCGCGCACCGAGAGCGCCGGATCGCGGCCGTTCGTTCGACGCAGGCCATCGGCACCTCCGCGATCGGTGGCGGTCGACGGCCCCCGAGCCGCCGATCGGGCCCTGGCCATGCTGGACGCCGACCTCGCCGCCCTGGACCGGGCCTGCAGCCGGTTCCGCCCCGACTCGGAGCTGCGCCGGCTGGAGCGGGCCAGTCAGGGCCGCCCGGTGACGGTCAGCCCGCTGCTGTTCGAGCTCCTCGAGGTGGCGTGCGTCGTGGCCGTCCAGACCGCCGGCATCGTGGACCCCACCATCGGCTCCGCCCTGGTCGAGCTGGGCTACGACCGCGACTTCGACCGGCTTCCCGTCGATGCGGTCCCGTCGTCGGGACGTCCAGCGCCTGCCCCCGGCTGGTGGCGGATCCTCCTCGATCCGGCGGCCCGCACGGTCAGCCTGCCGGCCGGAATCCACGTCGACCTCGGGGCCACCGGCCAAGGCGTTCGCCGCCGACCGGAGCGCCCGGCGCATCGCCGACGCCCTCGGATGCGGCGCCTGGTCAATCTCGGGGGAGACGTGGCCGTCGCCGGGCCGGCCCCCTCGGTGCGGGTGGGCCATCGGCATCGCTCCCGAGTGCCGGACGCCGATCGACCGGGTCGACCAGGTGGTCGTCCTCTGGCCGCGGGCGGGCTGGCCACGTCGGGCACCACCGCCCGGGCCTGGGTCCGGGACGGGCGCCGGGTCCATCACATCATCGACCCCTGGACCGGCGATGCCGCGCCCGCCGTGTGGTCGCTCGTCTCGGCCACGGCGCCGACCTGCGTGGAGGCCAACGCCTGGACGACGGCGGCGGTGGTGTGGGGCGAGGACGCCATCGGCAATCTGGCGGCCCTGGGCGTGCCCGCCCGGCTGGTGGCGGCCGACGGCTCTGTCGTTCGCACGTCGAGGGCTGGCCCCGCGGCCGGGGACTGCGCCGACGATGCCCGCACGCGAGGTCGCCGGCTGATGCTGGCCACGTCCTCGACGGCGCTCTGGTATTCGACACGGGCGACCGGCATCGTGGCCCTCGTCCTGCTCACGGTGACCATGGTGCTCGGCATCCTCACCGCCGGACGGGTCAGAACCCGCAGCTGGCCGGCGTTCGCCCAGGCCGACCTGCACAAGCGGGTCTCCCTGCTGGCCATGGTGTTCCTCGGCATCCACGTGGTGACCGCGGTCCTCGACACCTACGTGAACATCGGCTGGGCCGGTGTCGTGGTGCCGTTCGCATCGCCCTACCGCCCTGTCTGGACCGGGCTCGGAGCGGTGGGCGTCGACCTGCTGATCGCGGTGGCGGTGTCGAGCGCCCTGCGTCGCCGCATCGGTGCCCGCAGCCTGGCGGCGCCATCCACTGGTTGGCCTACGGGAGCTGGCCGGTGGCCGTGGCACATTCGCTGGGGGAGGGGACCGACGCCCTGAAGCTCTGGATGGGCGTCGTGACGGGAGTCTGTGCCCTGGCCGTAGGTGGGGCCCTGTGGTGGCGAATTCTCGAGCACCGGCAGCACCGGCGCCGGGCCGCTCGGGTCGGTGCCCTCACCCGTGCCGTTCCGGTACGGCCGGTCCCATCACCACTCCAGGAGGCCACCCGATGAACACCATCGCCATCGCCGACCGTCTGCACCTCGGTGGATCGGCGCGCTGACCTCCATGCCCATCTGGCCGTGCACGGCCCGCTCTCCATTCGGGACGGCGATCCTCGCTGGGGCGCGGCCGTTCACCGTGCGGTCGCCGCCTCGGGCCTGCTCGGACGGGGCGGGGCCGGCTTCCCGTCGGCCGCCAAATGGGAGGCGTGCCGGCGGACTTCCAGGCGTTCGGTCGTCGTGGTGAACGCCCTCGAGGGCGAGCCGGCCAGTGCCAAGGACCGGGTGCTTCTGACTCGCTGTCCCCACGTGGTGCTCGACGGCGCCGAGGTGGCGGCCGCCGTACTGGGCGCGTCGGAGGTCATCGTCTGCATCTCCGACCACAACGCCCATGTCGCCGCCTCGGTCGAGGCGGCCATCGAGGAGCGACGCAGGGCCGGGACGGATCATCTCCCCGTCTCGGTCCGGCGCCCGCCGGGCCGGTACGTGGCCGGCGAGGAGTCGGCCCTCGTCGATTGGCTGAGCGGTGGCCCCGGTCTGCCCACCATGCGGGTGGACAAGTCGGTGCCCCTCCGACTGGCCCGGTGGGACGTGCTGGTCCACAACGCGGAGACGATGGCCCAGGTAGCCCTCATCGCCCGCCACGGACCGGAATGGTTCCGGCCAGCTCGGATCGCCGGAGGCCGCCGGATCGACGCTCGTGACCGTGACCGGAGGAGCGGACGGGCCGGTGGTGTTCGAGGTCGAGCTCGGCACGCCCGTGGCCGACATCCTGGAGCGTGGTGGTGTCGACGGTCCGATTGGCGGCCGTGCTGGTCGGCGGCTACGCCGGTACCTGGTGCGGGGCCTCGGTCCTCGACACCCCCTTCGCCCCCGGCCCCTTGGCCTCCATCGGTGCCACCATGGGCGTGGGTGCCATCATCGGCCTGTCCACCTCGGCGTGTGGCATTGCCGAGACCGCTCGGATCGCCCGCTTCCTGGCCGGGGAGAGCGCCGGCCAGTGCGGCCCGTGCGTCTTCGGGCTCCCTGCCATCGCCGGCGATCTGGAGCGGCTCGCATCGGGCCGGGCCGGGCCGGAGGTACTCGATCGCATCGCCGGACGGCGCCGCCACCGTGGACGGGCGCGGTGCATGCCGTCACCCCGACGGGCTGGTGCGCCTGGTCCGGAGCGCCCTCCGCGTCTTCGCCGACGACGCTTGGTCCCATGCCCGGGGGCGTCCGTGCCCGGGCCACGCCGCCCCGAGCGGCTTGCCGTTCCCGGCCGCTTCGTCCCGGCGCCGGAGCGCATCGTGAGCGAGCGCCGGCGGCTCGGGTTGCGACTTCGCGTCGACCCGGTGGCCTGCGACGCCTTCGGGTACTGTGCCGAGCTGCTCCCCGAGCGGGTAGCGCTCGACGAGTGGGGCTACCCGCTCGTCGACGGCACGCCGCTCGAGCCTGGTCTGGTGGCCCTGGCCACCCGGGCCGCGGCCGCCTGCCCGCGCCGGGCCGTTCGCCTCGAGAAGGTGGTCGTCGGTTGACCCTCGGCTACCCGCACACGGTGTGGGGCGCCGGTAACCCACCACCGGAGAGGTAGGAGGCCACCAGGTTCTCCATGCAGGGGTCGGCCGAACCGTTGAGCAGCCAGGTGTGGCCCCCACCCCGC
The DNA here is from genome assembly GCA_963769825.1 of uncultured Acidimicrobiales bacterium. Classification (GTDB taxonomy): domain Bacteria; phylum Actinomycetota; class Acidimicrobiia; order Acidimicrobiales; family RAAP-2; genus Bog-756. The sequence goes on along the minus strand of CAVYNO010000031.1, from coordinate 251,782 downwards.
CAGGTCAGCAGGCGTGCGCCGGGCAGGAGGGCGGCGAGGTGCCGGGCCCCGATGATCGGTGTATTCGGGTCGCCGGTGTTGCCGACGACCAGGATGGGCGGTGCGCCGAGCGGGCGGAGACCGGCCACCGGGCGACGGCCGGCCGGCCATGAGACACAGCCGCCCAGCGTGTACTCCACGGCGTAGCCACCGATCAGCGGGTACTTGGCCGCGAGTGACTTCGCCTGGTCACCGGCGGCCATCGGCCCGGGGTGGCGGTCGGTGTCGTTGCAGGTGATGGCCCACAGGGGGTCGACCAGCGGGGCACCGTCGACGTCGGTCACGAACTCGAGGGCGAGCGTCCTGAGCGGTGCGCCGTCGCCTTGTCGGGCGGCGAGCAGCGCCGCATAGAAGTCCTGCGTGAAAGCCGGGACGCTCAACGTCAACAGCGCAGCCGTGTCGAGATCGCCTACGGTCACCGGGTAGGTGTCGCCGTCTCCTGGCGCCGGTAGAGGCTGTCGCGCCAGCGCCCCCGACAGCGAGCGGTAGTACGACGTCGCATCGGTGCCCAACGGACAGTCCGGAGCGGCCGAGCACGTGGCCAGCAGCCGGCCGAGGGATTGCTCGGCGGCGGGAGCCTCCTGGGCGGCCTGGGTGGTGAGGTCGGCCGCCACATCGACGGCACCGTCGAGGACGAAGGCGCCGACCCGCCGCGGGAAGAGGTCGGCGTAGACAGCGCCGAGCACGGTGCCGTAGGACAGCCCGTAATAGTCGAGCCTGGACAGCCCGAGCGCCTGCCGGATCCGGTCGAGGTCGCGCGCCGTGTCAACCGTGTCGATGAAGGGGACAAAGTCGGGCGCCCGCTGCTCGCAGGACCGGGCCATGGTCGAGTACACCGGCGTGCCGGGCAGGGACCGGCTGGGACTGCTCGGCACGGGGATCACGCTGGCTGCTGCGGCCGGGGACGTGCCGCAGTCGAGGGGTTCGCTGGCGCCCGTGCCGCGTGGGTCGAAGCTCACGATGTCGAAGGTCTGGAGCACTGACGGGGGAAACCGACCGAGCACGACGGGGAGAATCTGGTTCCCGCTCTCACCCGGACCACCCGGGTTGAACACGAGCGTTCGGTGCGGGACGGTCCCGCCGGTGGCAGGTGACCTCGTCACCGCCACCGGGATCGAGGCCGCATCCGGATGGCGGTAGTCGACGGGTACGGTAACCGTGCCGCACTGCAGGTCGGGGTTCCCGGAACAGGGCGACCACACCATCGGGGGGACGGGAGGCACGGGAGCCGTACCCTGCTGGCCCGCCGCCACCGCACCCGGCTGCGCTGTACTCGAGCAGGCCGCCGCCCCGGCCATGAGGCCGGCGACGAGCAGGGCGGCCAGGCGCATTGCAGGGGGGCGAACTGGCATCGGCGGCGAACGTAGCAGTGCGGTGCCGGCGGGCCGTCGGAATGTGCCTGGGACCACGGGGTCTGCGCCCTCCGGGAATGCTCGTCGTCGGACGTATGTTTGTCAGAGCGTGCAGGCGTTTGCGTTTCCGCGGGGCCTCGGGGTGGCAGCCGGACGGACTCGCCTGGGCGCGGCCAGAGTGGTGGGCATCGCGGGAGTCCTCGCCTACAACTGGTGGGTCGTCGTGCCGTTCGTGCCCGGGCTCATGCCGTCCGTCAACGGATTCTTCTCCGATCTCGAGGCCACCGGTCGCCCTCACGCCGAGCTTATGTCCGATGCGGACCTGGTCGGCGGCGCCTTGATGCTGGTCGCACTGGCGATGCGCGGGTCATCGGCCGGGGGAGGTGTGAGACGGGAGTGGAAGTGGCTGATCGTCTTCGCCGTGGCCGGAGTGGTGGGTGGGCGGTATCCCTATGCTTGCGCCGAAGGCCTCAGCGCGAGCTGCCGCCAGCTCGAGTGGCACCTCCAACTGCCCGTGCACCATTACGTCCACGTGACGGCGGGCGTCGCCGAATTCGCCACGGTGACCGTCGCCGCAGTGTTGGCCATGCGTCGCACGCGGGGGCAGGGCACCCTGGAGGCCAAGACGTATGCCGGCATCGTCGCGGTGCTGGCGGTCGGCTACCCCTTGCTCGGCCTCGTCTACCTCACCGACCGTCTCGGAACATTGGTGGAGCCGGTCTTCTTCGTTGCCTTCTCGGCGATGGTGCTGACCGAGCTGTTCGAGCCCGTCAGGCGCCGGGCGCGCCGATCGGTCTCCGGGCCGGCCGGCTGGTCGGTGGCGGCGAGGACTGTCCGCTCCGGGGGGTAGGGCACGGCCTGATCGTCGTCCGGGGACGGTCGTTCCCTACCAGCCGCGGCACCCGTATTGGTCGGGAGCGTCAGGCTGAATGCGTTCGGCCACCATGATCTGCTGGTCCTCGGTGGCCATGGCGCCTTCCGGGGCGAATTCCCGGCCGCCGTATGTGTCCCAGTTGGCCCGGGTGATGCCGAGCCCGCCGCTGAAGCGCGACGAGTCGGCACTCCAGTTGCCGCCCTCTTCGCACATGGCGACGCGTTCCCAGGCCCCCCGTTGGGCCGGGGTCACGGTGTCGACCGGTCCGGTCGGAGCCGGTGGAGCAGGCACTGTCGCCGGGGTCGGAGTGGGTCCCGCCGCCGCCCCGGTGGTTGCGGCGTGGGCCAGCAGGCCGGCATTGACATCGAGCACCAGGCTCGACCCGGCCGGCGTAGTGGTGGGCGTGCTGGGAATGCTCGCCGGCTGGCCGGCGGGTCGGTGAATGATGCTGCTGATTTGTGCCCCGGAGGGCGTGACGGCCGCCCCTCGAGCTGCCTGCACGGTGGCAGCCTGCATGAGGACGGTCGTGGTGATGATGGCGATCGGCGCGATCGCCACGAGTGCAATGCGGGTCCGCACGGCACCTCCCTTCGTCGGGCGCGTTGGCGCCTTCCTCTGCTCGGTGTTGGCGGGCTCCGGCCATTGCATTCGGTCCCCGGACGGCGAGCGGGCAGGCTTCGTCCGTCCTGGCGTTGCGCCCTAGGGTGTGCGGCCGGTTCAGTTATGCCCGGGAGTGCGTCGTGGTTGCACCACTCGTTTCTGGCTCTGTCGGTCCGGTCCGGTCGTATCGCCCGGCGATCCGGATCCACCCGGACGCACCGGCCCGGATCGTCGAGTCGGATCGTGCTGGATGCATGCCGCAGTCACCTGTATTGAGATTTGCGGTGCGGCCACTTTGCGTAGTTGCAAAGGGTGAGCACGAGCAGGTTCAGATGACTATAGCGTGAGTTACTTGTCGGTAAGTCGTCAGGCCTATTCGTTGTTCACCTGGTAGTTCATTCCGAACTCCCAGGTCACGGGTAGGCAATATTCACTTTGCAGAGGACGATCAATGACTTTCTTATTCTCCGCTTAAGTCCCCAGCTACTTGTCATCGTATTGAGGTTGAACTCTCATCGTGATAGCCGATATCACTGGCAGCGATCTGCGCCTAGAACGCCTGGCCGCGATGCCGCGGCCGGGCGGTCCCCGCGGCCGGTCCGATCCCCGGCCGGATGATCTGCTCAGGGGCCGATCTGAGCGCCGCTGGCCGTGATGGTGACCGGGCGCAGGAACAAGAGCCGACTGTTGGGGAACCCAACTGCCCCTGGCAACCAGGCGTGGAAGGCCATCCACATGGTCCCTTGCACGTCGATGAACACCGAGGGACCTCCCGGCCCGCTGAACGATGCGTCCGAGGTGAGGAGCGGTCCGCTCGGCGCGTCCGAACACGGCCCCGACGGCCCGCTGCAATTGGCCACGCCGACGGAGTAGTCGGCGGTCCGCCAGGAGTTGGCCGAATAGAAGAGCCGGTACTGACCGCCTGAGACCACCATGGCGGGTCCTTCGACGACTCCTCCTTCCCAGGGTTGGGTCGGTTCGAGCAGGGTCGCGGAGGTGGCGGACACCAGGGCGGTCCCGTCCGGGGTCATCTGCTGGGACCAGATTGCCGGAGGTTGGTTGCCGGCCCCCTGCGACTTCCAGATGAGGTAGGGCGTGCCGTTCGAATCCAGGAACGGATTCGGATCGAGCGATCCGCCCAGATCCAACTGGCACTCGATGGGCCATGTCGAGGAGTCGACGTAGGGCCCCTGCGGCTGCGTGGCGACGGCGACGGAGATGCACTGTTCCCGACTGGCACCGAAATCGGCCGAGTAGTAGAGCAAGAAACGGTTCCCGAGCTGGATTACCCCTGGGGCCCAGACGTTGTTCGGTTGTGCCCACATGGCCAAGTGGGGGAGGGCATCCCCGAGGGTCGTCCAATGACTGAGGTCGGAGGATTCGATGACCTGTACGTTTCCTGCCGCTGAGTTCGTGGCGAAGGCGTAGTACTCGTTCCCGACCGTGAGGACCGAGGGATCGGGAAAGTTGAAGGGATAAGCCGGACCGCTCGAGCCGTACAGCGAGAGGCAGAGCGGCGAGGCGGCGTCGATGGCGCCGATGGCGCCGGGAAGATTGGCGGCGTGAATCGCGCCCACTGCCCCGGACACTCCGGCCAGGCAGGCCTTGAGCGTGGCGATGTCGAGGGACTGAAGACTGCCCGTGGTGGTGGCCGAGCGCAGGCTGGTCTCGGTCGCGGCGATCTGGGCCTCGGTACGCGCCTCAGCCTGGAGACGCGTGTCGCGGGCACCGTCGTTGGATGCGATGACGGCGTCGAGGGAGGTCAGCGTGGCCCGCGCCTTGGTCAGCCGGAGGTGGGTGGCGTGCTGGTCGGCCTCGGCACGGTTCTGGTCCGAGACCACGACGATGTTGTAGACGGCTGCGGCAAGGATCAGCACGACGAAGGCAGCCACGACGACTCGCCGGCCGATATGCGCCGGTACCCGAAACCATGGGCCGCGCCCGAAGTCGGCCGTGGGATCGGGCCGTGGCCCGGTCGTCATCCGGACGGCTCCGCCGCCTGGCAATTGCCGGCGTATCGGTCAAGGATGGCGCCGGCTCCGGACTGATCGCCCAGCGAGATCTCGTTGAGCGCCTGGTTGACGCCCGCGAGGCAGGTGTCGAGGTTGGCGATGTTCACGCCGTCGATCGTGGATGTTCGATTGCGTGGAGGCCAACGCCGCTTGGACCTTTCCCAATTGATCCGACGCGGATGCGAGGGACTGCCGCAGCCGTCCCGGCCTCCTGCTCGGCCTGGGTAAGCCGCGCCCGGGCGTGGGCGACCTGCACGGCGGCCCGGTGCAGGTTCGCGTGCAGTGCGACGATCGAGGCGTCGGTCCGTTGCAACGTGTTGTGGCTGATGACGGAGGCCGCCACAACCACGAGCAAGATCAGCGATCCGACCCCGTAGGCCAGGACCAGGCGCCACCGCGGCCAGGGCCCCGGTGGGCGCGGTGTGCCCGCTGTGCCGGCCGTACCCACGGTGCCGGCGGTACCCACGGCGCCGGCGGTCGTGACCGACGCGGCTGTGAACGCGGGCTGAGGGACCGAGCGAGCCTCTGGGCACCTGGACCTCTTCGGTATCCATGGGAGGCTCCTGCCATCTCGCCTGGTAGGACGATGGCGCCGAGAAGTCGGCCCAAACAGTTCAGCGGTGCGATCTGCGGTGATCCGTGACTCCATTCTCACACCGGTTTGGTGGAAGTTGGCGTCAACCAGGCGAACGTGTGCCCGGATCGTCCCGTGGGAAGGAACCGGGCACGCGAAGCCAGGGGCGGCGTTGTCACGCTCGGTGATCTGCGGATCGGCGGCCGCCCACTGCCGAGCGCGGAAGGCGGGCAGCAGCGGGCCGGCGCATCGTGACTTCGACGCATCCCACCCAAACCCCTGCCCCGTACGAGACGTCGTCGACGATGCAGGAGAGCGACCAGCGGAGCGGGTCGATCGCCGGCCGCCTCCTCCACCACTCGACGAGCGGAGGTGCGAGCAGCAACAGGGCTGCGGGCAGCATCCAGCGTCGGGACCGCCAGGCCACCAGGGGCAGGGCGGGTACGGCGAGGGTGGTCAGCGCCCGGCCCAGCCCGACCAGGGTCCAGCCGGCTCCGGACGCAGTCCAACGCAGGGCCACGTCGAAGGGGATCCCCTGGTCGCGCACGGCCCCGAAGGTGGACGGCGCCCGAGGCCAGCAGGAGGGCGCCGGCCATCGCCGGGTGGCGGCCGAGCCCAGCGGCCACGATTGCCGATGGCCAGGCGCGGAGCTCGACCGGCGCCAGGCGGCCGGGATGCCGCCGAGCCAACGGCACCGGCGGACGTCCCGTAGCGGAAGCGCCGCCCGCATCCAGGCGCGCCACGTGGTCGGTTCGTCATGGAACACCGTGACCGACGGCTCGAACCGCACCCGCCATCCGGTGTCGCACATCCGCCAGACCAGGTCCACGTCCTCCCCCACCCGGAGGTCGGGGTCGAAACCCGCGCCGCAGCGCGGCGCGCCGAGCCACCAGCGCGGCGGTCGGGCACATAGCGGATCTTGCGTCCGGGCCCGACCTCCCCGCGCTCCGCGACCCATGTCGAGCGGCGAGCGGGCTTCGGCGAACCGGGCCAGCACCGATCGGGTCCGCGCTCGGCCGACCGGGGCCGCACCCGGGGGGCGACCGCCCCGAGCTCGGGATCGGCGAACATGCGGGACCAGCGCGCCGAGCCAGCCCCCGGTGGACCGTGCAGTCGCTGTCGACCAAGGCGACCAGCTCGCTGTCGATGACGTCCAGCGCCGTCGTTGCGGGCCGCTCCCGGTCCGCCGCTCTCGGGCCGCCGGAGGAGATCGGGCACCGTGGCGCCTGCAGACCGCGGCCACCGCGGCCGGGTCGTGCGAGCCGTCGTCGACCACCACCACCGGGCACGGCGTCGCCCAGCGAGGCCAGGCACCGGTCGAGCAGGTCGCTCCGGTCGCGCACCGGCACGACCACGGTCACCTCGGCTTCCGGCGCCGTCCCGGTGCCGCCGGCGAGGCGGGGATGGGCCATGCCCGCCGTGACCAGCCGCCGGCCGAGCCGGCCGGTCGGCTACCGACAGCGGCCGTCCGCCGGTGAGCCGGGCCAGCGCCCGGATGCCCTTCGGGGCTCAGGGTGACCAACCGGCCGGGGAAGCCGCCGGCCAGCACGGCACCGTCCGCGGAAGCGTCCGGACCGAGGGGTCGAGATCGAGCCGGAAGCCCTGATCGCGGCAGGGGCGCTCACAGCGAGAGGCCGCCGTCCACCGGGATCACCGCGCCGGTCAGCGCGCCGCTGTCGGTGCCGGCCAGCCACACCAGCATGGCGGCCACCTCCTCGGGGGTCAGCAGGCGCCCGATGGGCTGTTGGTCGGCGAAGGCCCCGGGTCTCGAGGCCGTAGAGCCGGGCGCTCTCGTCGAGCATGGCGCCGGCGGTCGAGCCGGGGCTGACCGCGTTGGCCGTGACCCCGCTGTCGGCCAGGTCGACGGCCAGGCCCGCGCACCAGTCCGGCCACCCCGGCCTTGGCCGCGCCGTAGGCGGCCAGGCCGGCAAGCCCCGCGCTGGCGGCAGCCGAGGCCACGGCGATGAACCGCCCGTGCCGCGGGGCCGGCCGGCGCAGCAGGGCCGGGACGGCCGCCCGCGCCGCGGTGACCACACCACCGAGGTCCACCTCGAGACCGCGGCCAGCTGGTCGGCCGGCATCTCCCACAGGGGCACGCCGCCGGCGATGACGCCGGCCACCGCCACCATGGCGTCGAGCCCCCCGAAACGTTCTTCGGCCGGGTCCACCGCGGCGGCCATGGCCTCGGGATCGGCGGTGTCGGCCACGTGCGCCACCACCCGTTCGGCCGCCGCGCTGGCCGCCGCGTCGAGGCGAGACGGCCCGGCCGTCGCCACCACGGCGTGGAGTTCGGACTCGCTCCCCATGGCGTAGGGGAGGCGAGGGTCGTCGCCGGCACGGTCGACCGCCACCACCGCCCATCCGGCCGCGGCCAGACCCCGGACCGTGGCCGCCCCGATGCCGCGCGCCGCCCCGGTGACCACCGCCACCCGGCTCATCCGGCACCCCCGGCCGGACCGGGTCACCTGGCTCGACGGCAGCCAACGAGGCTCGTCGACGGCTTCGGCCAGCAGCGCCCGACCCTCTTCGGCGTTGGCCCCGGCCGGGTCGCCGAGCACGCCGTTGGCGCTCACCGCCCGGACCCCACGGGCCGCGCAGCTCGGGCCAGACCGAGGTGGCGGGCCGGAGGTCGCCCGCCTCGGCCCGGTCGAGACGCACCCGTTCGGGGGCGATGGCCAGCATCAGGGAGGTCTCGGTGCGGCCGGCGTGGAGGTCGCCGGCCCACCCGGGCGACCAGGACCGTCGACAGGTGCCCCTCTTGGCGCAGCCGGGCCAGGGCCCGCCCGATCGGCACCGTGTTCCCGCCGTGGGTCGAGACCACGATGCTGTGGCGAAGTCCCGGCTGGCCGACCGTCCGAGCTCGACGCAGGACCAGCTCGGTGGCGTCCCGGCCGATCGAGAGGGTCCCGGCAAAGCCCTCGTGCTCGCCGCTCGAGCCGTAGGCCAGTGCCGGGGCCACCACCAGCCTGGTCGTCGCGACCGGCGGCGCCGGGCGACACCGCCTCGGCGATGTCGGTGTCGGTCGTGACCGGCAGGTGGGGGCCGTGCTGCTCGGTCGAGCCGACCGGGATGAGGAGGACGTGCCCGGCCCGGGCCGCGCTGCCACTTCGGGCCAGGCCGACCGGTCGAGCCGGCTCATGGCCCGGCCTCGCCGTTGCACGACCGGGTGAGGAGGCACGGACGACCGAGGCGGCTGTCGGCGGTGTCGAGATAGCCGTGGCGCACCAGGAAGTCGACGAAGCGCGTCGGCCGCTGCCGCCGCGTCCACCGGACCGACCACGGTCGGCGGGTCGTGGGTCTCCAACACGCCGGTCAGGGCCAGCATGCGAGTCCGGGGATCCTGTCCGTCCGGGGGCGGGACCACCCGGGTCCGGGGCCGGAACGGTCGGGCTCCGACCGACATGGATGCGGCGATCCACGGCCGGGCGCGTGCCGGGACCCGGAGGGCGCACCGGGGACGGGTTGACCCGCCGACGCCAGGGCCCCGGCCAGCGATGCGCGGCGCAGGCGCGACCCCGGCCGGCTCCACCGAGCAGACCGCCGGGCACAGGTACCCGGAGCCGCTCACGCCAACCGCCGTCCAGACGGCGCTCGGCCAGCAGCGACCGGACCGATACCCCCGCTCCGGCTCGAGGCGCACCAGCCCGAGGGCCTGGGCCGCTCCGAGCTCGTGGGCCAGGAACGCCGGTAGGGCGCCCGTGCCCCGGTCGGCCGACCGGTCGCCGCACACGACGAGGGCCGGCGGTCCGATCGGCACCAGGGCGGCGGCGATCAGGCGGGCCAGCTCGTGCTCGTCCGCGGCCAGCTCGTCGGCATAGGACCGGTCGTCGGCCTCGTCGTCCGCGATGCGCACGACCGATGCGCCCAGGGCCCGGGCCTCGATGAGTGCCGGCTCGACGGACGGCGGTCCCACGGACACGGCCAGCACCCGGCCGCCCCAGGCCTCGGCGGCCCGCAGGGCGTGCTCGAGCGCGGCTGCGTCCGCGGCCGGCCAACCGATCCCCAAGTGGTCACGAGAGACCGACCCACTGAGGGGGTCGACCCGCGGCCGTAGGTCGGTGATGCGCAGACAGGCCACCACCAGCGGCGCCATCGGGGCGTGGGGAGGAGCTCATCCGCAGTGGAAGACGACGCCCTGGCCGCCGTCGGGATAGGTCCAGGTGATCGCGCCTTCATGGTTGCAGACCATGTAGCAGGTCCCGCACTCGAAGCACTCCTCGTAATTGAAGAGGATGCCCCCGTCCGCGGTCGGGGCGAACAGTGCCGGCCGGGCAAGCGGTCACACAGTCGCGGGTGGTGCACGACCGGCAGACCTCGCTGTCCACCGTGATGTGGGCTCGTCGCCCGACCCGGAAGTCGACCGTGGCCATGCGGTCCTCGAACGAGATGCCTCGCCAGCGGGGCATCTCGGGTCCCGGTCCGGAGCTGCCGGTGACGGTCATCCGAAGATCCTCAAGCCACGGAGCGTGTCGCCGGCCAGATGGCGGAGCTTCACGCCGTGGCGGGCCGCGGCCGCCCGGGTGATCCGGAGGCCCCCGGGCTTCGGGGCCGGGTTGGTCACGGTGAACATCCCCTCGACCACGTCACAGATGATCCCCGGGTAACGCTGCTGGACGCGGTCGGACAGCAGCAGGGCGGGCGCCTTACGGAGGCGCCTGTGATCGGCCAGCACGAACTGGCGCTCGAGGCTGGCCCGGTAGGGGGCGAGTCCCCGCGCCGAGCAGTCGCCCGAGGCGATCGCATGGTCGACGGCCTGCCCGGCGGCGAACCCCGAACCGATGGCGAAGTTGACCCCTTCGAGCCAGAGGCCGGCCGCCAGGGTCATCGCTGCCGCGTCACCCGCCACCAGCATCCCGTCGGTGGCCAGGGGCGGCATGGTGTCGTAGCCGCCTTCGGGAATGAGGTGGGCGGCGTACTCCCGGAGGGAAGAGCCCCGCAGGTACGGGGCCACCGACGGGTGCGCCTTGAGGTCGGCGACCAGCTCCTCCGGCCTGACCTTGGCCTCGGCCAGATGCGGGAGCGACAGCACCAGGCCGACGCTCACCGTGTCGCGGTTGGTATAGAGGAAGCCGCCCCCGGGAATGTCGCGGGTACAACCGAGCATCTCGATGTCGACACCTTCGTGGGGCCGTAGACCGAACCGCTCGTCGATCACGTCCCGGCCGAGGTCGAGCACCTCCTTGACGCCGAGCGTGTGGTGGGCCGCTTCGGCGCAGGGGAGCAGGCCCGCCTCCTTGGCCAGGAACGAATTGACCCCGTCGCAGGCGATCACCACCTTGGCCCGGAGCTCGGCCCCCTGGCGGTCGGTACGCACCCCGGCCACCCGACCGGCGCCGTCCCGGACCAGGCCGGTAGCCACGGTCGAGGTCAGCAAGTTCGCTCCTGCGTCGGTGGCTTTCCCGGCCAGCCACTGGTCGAACGCCGACCGCAGCGTGGTCATCCCGTTGAAGGGTGCCGTCCCCCATGCCTCGGTCCGGTAGTCGACCGACATGGACTGCGATCCGGTGAGCATGGCGGTCGAGCGACGAACCACCCATCGCTCTACGGGCACCTCCTCCCACCAGCCGGGCACGATGTCGTCCAGCACCCGGCCGTAGACCACGCCGCCGTAGACGTTCTTCGAACCGGGGAACGGGCCGCGCTCCACGACGACGACCGACCGCCCCGCCCGGGCCAGGGCGAGGGCGGCTGCCGATCCGGCCGGACCGGCCCCGACCACGACCGCGTCGAACCCGTCGGCCGCCTGCTGCTCGGTCCCGAGACGTCCGTCCCGCTCAGCCATCGGCGGGCACCTCCCCGGACGTTGTCGTGCCGTTGGCGGTCACCGCCAACCGGTGGGCCAGCTCGACCAGCAACTGGTACGCGTCGGTGATCAATCCGAGGTCGGCCATGGCGGTCATCGGGCAGCCACTGTCGGTATTGATGCTGACGACGTGGCGCGGGGAGCCGAGACCGCCCACATGCTGCGTGGCGCCGGAGATGCCAAAGGCCACGTACAGGTCCGGGCTGATGGTCACGCCGGTGGTGCCGATCTGGCGCTCGTACCCCGTCCACCCGGCGTCGGTTGCTACCCGGGTGGCGCCGGCCGAGGCGCCGACGGCCGCGGCCACCTGCGCCAGCAGGTCGAAGCGAGCCGCGGCCTCGCGGTCGTCAGCACCGGCGGCCAGCCCAGCCCCTCCGGCCACCACCCGCGCCGCCTCGGCGAGATCCATGGTGCGCACGTCCGGCTCGAGCACGGCCACGGTATCGGGGTCCGGTCCGATCCGACCGTGCTTGTGGCGCTCCATGACCGGCGCAGGCAATGGCTCGACCCGGGGAGCGGGCCCGTCCCGGACATCGGCGTCCGGCGAGGCCAACAACGTCACAACGGCTGCTCCGGCCACCTCCACCGGCAGGAGCGCGCGGTCGTCGAGCCGCGACACCGTGCCGTGGATGGCGATCCCGGCACCCATCCCCTCACCGGTCGGTTCGGCTGCATCGCGTGCAACCCGCCGGCAGCAGGTCGCGTCGATCGCTCCGGCCACCAGCGGTCGCCCCAGCGTGGCGGCCAGCCGCGGGGCCAGGTCTCGCCCGTCCGGGGAGGCGGGCAGGAGGAGCAGCGAGATGGGCTCCACCACCTCGGCCAGGATGGCGGCGAGCCGGGCCGGTTGGAGGCCCGGTCCGGTCTCGGCCCAGAAGGCGTGGCCGGCGCCACTGAGGGCGCGGGCACCGTCCTCGGCCCCCGACCCCACCACGATGGCCGTCCCGCCCGCTTCCGACACGGCTGCCGAGGCGCCGACCGGGAGCCTCCCATCCCGGGCCACCAGGATGGCCACCGCGTCACCGTCGTCACCGGCGTCGCCCAGTGACCAGCCCCCGGTTGGCGCCGCTGCCGGCGCCGCTCCGTTCACAGCGACACCGCCGCCCGGTGCCCCTCGATGACCGCGGCATGGGCCCGCCGGGGGGCGAGGCAGTCCCCGACCCGGAAGACCGGTGCCGCATCGTCCCGGAGCGCCCGCCACAGCTCGTCCTCGGGTTGCTGATGGACGGAGCAGACCACCCAGTCGGCGGCCCGCTCGTGTTCCGAGCCGGTCGGGTGGTGCTGGAGGGTGAGCAGCGGCCGCTCGCTCCCGTCGTCCCGGTCGCGGACGCCCATGGGGACCAGGTCGACGCTCTGACGGATGCCCTTGGCGTGAGCCTTCACGTTCCATGTCTCGAGGTCGAGCGTGATCCCGAGATCCTGGCCCACGACCATGGCGTTGGTGACGATGTCGACCTGGCAGCCCCGATCGGCCAGCCACTCCGCCGTGGAGGTGGCCTGATGGAACCCGAGCTCGTCGATCACCACCACGTCCCCGTCGGGGTGCACACGACCCTCGAGGACATCCCGCACGTCGACCACCCGGGGATGGTCGCCGGCCCACCACGGCCTCGCCGGGCGGGCCCCGGTGGCGACGATCACCGCGTCGGGATGTTCGCTGCGGACGGACTCGACGGTCGCCTCTGATCCCGTGCGCAACTCGACGCCTTCCCGTTGGGCGGCGACCACCAGGTTTCGAGTGATGTCGAGGAACTCGGCCCGGCCCGGCACCCTGGCCGCCACCAGAACCTGTCCGCCGAGCCGTTCGCGTCGCTCGAACAGGGTGACGCGGTGACCGCGCTCGGCGGCGGTGACCGCGGCCTGCAGTCCCCCCGGGCCGCCACCCACGACCACCACCCGGCGCCGGCGAGTGGGAGCAGGCAGCGGAGCCGACTCGAGGCCGGTCCTCGGGTTCTCGATGCAACCCAGCCACCGGTTGAGGCCCATGCGGCCCACGCACTCCTGGTTGCAGGACAGGCAGGTGCGGATGTCGCCGGCGTGCCCGGCCCGGGCCTTGGCCCCGAAGTCGGCATCGGCGATCTGGCCCCTGACGACACCGACCAGATCGCAGAGACCTTCCTCCAGGGCCCGGTCGGCCTGGCGCGGGTCTTTGAAGCGCCCGACGCCGACCACGGGGACTCCCACGGCGCGCCGGATTGCGCTCGGTATGAACATGGCGTACCCGGGCGGCACCTGCATGCTGGCCTCGATCATGTACAGGGTGGCGGTGGCGACGCCGATCGAGGTGTTGATGTAGTCGACCTTGCCGGTGGCATCCACCAGACGGGCCACGGCGACGGCATCGTCAATGCCGGTGCCGCCTTGGATGAGCTCGTCGCCACAGATCCGCACACCGAGCGCCCGCTCGGGGCCTATCGTCTCGCGCACCGCGTCGACCAGCTCGAGGAGGAGCCGGGCCCGGTTGGCGAGTGAGCCGCCGTACTCGTCGTCGCGGCGATTGGTGGCGGGCGAGAGGAATCCCCGCACGATGGAGGAGTGCGAGCACTGGAGCTCGATGCCGTCGAAGCCCCCCTCCATGCAGTGGGAGGCGACCAGCGCATATCCGGCCACGATCTCCTGGATCTCGTCGGGCTCGACTGCCTTGGGCACTTCGCGGAACAGAGGGTCGGCGACAGGGCTCGGGGCCCAGACGGGCAGGCGCGAGTACATGCTCGAGGCCTGACCGCCGTTGTGGTTGATCTGGGCCAGGATTGGAACGCCGTGTTCGTGCACGGCGTCGGTGATGCGCCGATAGCCCGGCACCACCCCGGGGTTGAATCCGTGAATGAGCTTCTCGTACGGCCAATCGGTCGGGTGGGTGGAGTGCTCCTCGGTGATGATGAGGCCGGCACCCCCGGCGGCGCGGGCGCCGTAGTAGGCCGCGTGTTGCTCCGTGGGCAGCCCGGCGGTGGCGTAATTGGTGAGGTGGGCCGAGAAGACGATGCGGTTGGGCACGGTCACCGGACCGAGGCGTAGAGGGTTGAAGAGGAACCGGTACGTAGAGCCGACGCTCATCGCATCACCGGGCCGACGCGCCGGCGTCGACCGTCATGGTCAGCCCCGTCACATAGCGGGACTCGGCGGAGGCGAGATAGAGGACAGCGTCGCTCACGTCGTCCGGGGTGAGGACGTCGACGGCAAGTGAGTTGAGGAAGATGGATCCCGTCGTCGGGTCCGACTCGATGCGCTCGGTGAGCCCGGCCAGTCCCACCAGCATGGGCGTGTCGACCCCGGTCGGATGGATCGAGTTGACCCGGACACCCCCGCTGGCGAGCTCGTTGGCCAGCATGCGCATGAGCCCGACCAGGGCGTGCTTGGAGGCGACGTAGGGGGCGAGGAAGGGCTCGCCCTTGAGACCGGCGACCGAGCTGATCAGGATGAGGGAAGCCGCCGGGCTCTCGAGCAGGTGGGGGATCGAGGCCACGCAGGTGTTCCAGGCGCCGCTGAGGTTGATGCCGATGACCGCGTCCCACACGGCGGGGGTGACCTCATCCCAGCGCTGGACGGTGCACACCCCGGCGTTGACCACCGCGATGTCGAGCCGGCCCAGCCGGCGCACGCCGTCGGCCACCGCCTCGGCCAGCGCCTCGGTGTCCCGTACGTCGACCCGGGCGGTCACCACCCGGGTCCCGGTGGCCGCCACCATCCGGGCCGTCTCGTCGAGCTCGGCCGGTGTGGCCATCGGGTAAGGAATGTCGTCGATGTCCGCGCAGCGGTCGACGGCGATGATGTCGGCTCCTTCGGCGGCCAGGCGCACCGAGTGGTTGCGGCCCTGGCCGCGGGCCGCCCCGGTGACCAGGGCCACGCGGCCGGCGACCCGTCCGGGTGGCCCGACGGCCACTGGGTCGGTGGCGGTCACCCGGCCACCCCGGCGGTGGTGGGATGCAGGCCCGGGATGGGAACCCCGGCGATGTGGAGCGCCTGGCGGCGGCCTTCGAGGACCGCCTCGAGCACCGTGCGGGGCGCCACGCAGTCGCCCGCCCGGCGGGTGCCTGGGCGCGACCGGTAGAGCGTCTCCTCGGGCAGGCGATGGCCGCAGTCGACCACGACGACACAGGGCAGGGACCGCTGCTCACCGGTCCAGACATCCTCCAGGACGGCCCGGCCCGGCCCGATCCGATCCAGCCGTGCCCGTAGCTGGCGGTCCACACCGGCCCGCTGCAGGCGGGTGTTGGCATCGGCGAGGTCACCCGTCCGCGACAGGAGTGACCCGGCCACCTGGTCCTGGGTGACGAGCGACACGGGGCGGCCCGTCTCGGCCAACCACTCGGCCATGGCGACCCCGATCGGACCGCCGATCGGATCGTGGACGAGGACCGGTCCCTCGGGCAGCTCGTCCGGCCCGTGCTCGAGGACGGTCGAAGCGTCGACGCGCACCGGGCCGCCGCCGGGGCCGTCGGCGGGGTCGTCGTCGGGATCGTCGTCGACCGGCGCGGTCCGACTCCCGGTGGCCAACATCACCTCCTCGCCACGCGACCTGGCCTCGTCGAGGTCGGCTACGTCGACCTCGTGTCCGGTCTCCAGGGTGACACCGAGGGCGTGGCACTCGGCGACCAGCCACGCGCCGAGCTCGGCCAGCCGGGTCCGACCCGGTCCTCTCGCGGCGACGCGGAGGGCCCCGCCGGGGACTACTTCCCGCTCGACGATCCGCACACGATGGCCCCGTCCGGCCAGCACCCGAGCGCACTCGAGGCCGGCGGGCCCGGCCCCGACCACGAGGACATCCCGCCGGATCTCGTCGGTGCCCTCCGGGTCCGGTTCGATGGTCTCGTAGCCGCTACGCGGCTCGCCGACGCAGGTCACCACCGGATTGCGGTCGTCCCGGACCCGGCAGGCCTGGTTGCAGAGGATGCACGGACGGACACGGTGGGAGAGGCCGTGGCGGACCCGGTCGACCAGGCAGGGGTCGGCGATCTGCGCCCTGGTCATCTCGACGGCGTCGCACACTTCGTCGGCCAGAGCGGCTTCGGCCGCGGCCGCCTCGACCACGCTGCCCTGCAGCGCCACCAGGGCGCGCCCTCCGGCCGCCGTGCGCATCCGGCGGCACAGGTCGAGGTTGAAGGCGACCGGGGTGTGGGCGTCGGGCCGATAGGCCGACACCGAGAAGGGCCCGCCGCGCACCACGACGACCAGGTCGACCAATTCGGCGAGAACTGCAACGTGCTCGGCCGCCATGTCGGGGGTGACACCGGCCCAGGGGGCCAGTTCGTCGCAGGAGAGGCGCAGCGACAGGATGCGGCCATCGCCGAGCGCGGTCCGCACGCGAGACAGCACCTCGCCGGTCAGGCGGAGGCGGTCCGTTCCGTACCCGTCCTGACGGAGGTTGGTGAGGCCCGAGTGGAACTGGCGGAGCAACGAGGCAGGGCCGGCGTCGATCTCGACACCGTCGAGGCCGGCGTCGACGGCCAGCCGGGCGCCGGCCGCGAACCCCTCGACGACGTCCCGGACCTCCTCCTGCTCCATCTCCATCGGCATCTCGCGGCTGACGACGTCGGCCACCCGCGAGGGTGCCCACAGGACCGACTGCGAGTGGGCGCTCGAGCCCTGCGCCCCGCAGTGGCCGAGCCCGGCCAGGACCAGGGTCCCGTGGGGACGGCACGACCTGGCCACCTCGGCCCAGCCCGGCCCGCAGGACTCGGCCAACGGTGCCCGCTCGTACGGCCAGTCCGACGGGTGCACCGAGGCCGTCTCGGTGACGACAATGCCGGCACCCCCCGACGCCCGGGCCCGGTAATAGGCCACGTGGCGATCGCTCAGCCGGCGGCCGAGCCCGAGATTGGTCTCGTGCGGGCCGAAGATGACCCGCGAGGGCGCCGTTCGTCCGGCCACCACCAGAGGGTCGGTCAGGCTCGTCACCGTTCAGAGGGACCGGGGGCCGCGTGCCAGACCGGCGAGCGGGCTCTCGTCGCAGGCCCGGTCGGGCCGCCGTGGCCGCAAGGTCACCGGCACGCGCCGTCGCCTCCGGGAATGATCCGGGGACGGTACCGGCCGGGTCGCCGGCCCTCCGCTCGCCGACGGCGTTCCGCCGTGGCCCAGCACGCATTCGGGATCGGGCCCCTCGAGGGGAAGCCCGGTGAAGAACTTGGCGGCCATGCACCCGCCTCGACAGGCGTCGTACTGCCCGCAAGAGCTACACGCCCCGGCACCCTGCGGTTGGCGAAGGCGGGCGAACAGGCCGGCATGGCGCCAGATGCCGGCGAACCCTCCGGGCGTCAGGACATTGCCGGCCCGGAACTCCTGGTGGATGGTGAACGGGCAGGCATAGACGTCACCGACGGGGTCGATGAGGCAGACCACCCGACCCGCACCGCAGAGGTTGAGACCGGGCAGGGGCTGGCCGTAGCCGGCCAGGTGGAAGAAGGAGTCACCGGTCAGCACGTGCTCTCCCTTGGCCACCAGCCAGTCGTAGAGCTGGCGCTGCTGGTCGGCCGTCGGGTGCAGTTCGGCCCAGACGTCGGCCCCCCGTCCTGACGGCCGGAGCCGGGTCAGCCGGAGCTGGGCTCGGTACCGTTCGGCCAGGGCGTCGAAGGCGTCGAGCTGACTCACGTTGTGCCGGGTGACCACCACCGAGAGCTTGAAACCCTCGAATCCGGCGGCGGCGAGGTGGTCCATGGCCCGGAGGGCCGTCGCATAGGAGCCGGGGCCCCGGACGGCGTCGTTCACCTCGGCACTGGCTCCGTCGAGCGAGATCTGGACGTCCACGTAGTCGGAGGTGGCCAACCGGGCGGCGATCGCCGGAGTGATCCGAGAGCCGTTGGTCGAGAACTTCACCCCGACGTGATGGTCGGTGGCATATGACACCAGCTCCCAGAAGTCGGGCCGCACGGTGGGCTCACCGCCGCCGATGTTGACGTAGAAGATCTGCATCCGCTCGAACTCGTCGATGAGTGCCTTGCACTCGTCGGTGCTGAGCTCGTCCGGGTCCCGGCGCCCCGAGCTCGACAGGCAGTGCACACAGGCCAGGTTGCAGGCATAGGTGAGCTCCCAGGTGAGGCAGATGGGCGCGTCGAGCCCCCGCTCGAATTGGTCGACGAGCCGGACGATCTTGCCCTCGGCGTCCGGTCGGGCCGCGGCGACCGTCACGGTCTGTCCTCGGCGCCGACCGTCACGGTCTGTCCTCGGTTTCGACAGCACCCGGCTCGTCCCGACGGCGGATCATGCCGGAGGCGGCGAGGGCGCCGAGGGCGTCCTCGTATCGGGCACGCTCGGCGTTCCTCACCCCGGCGGCACGGCAGGCGGCCTCTGCCGTCGGCTCGGCGGCCAGGCGCTCGACCACCGCCACCAACGTCGGGCTCTTGAGGAACGAGAGCCGTCGCGTCCCGAAGTGGTAGGCGAGGGCGCCGAAGGGCTCGGGTCGCAGAGTCACCTGCGGGTGCAAGGCCCATGGGCGCGCTGCGTCGAACACGATGTCGCTGTGGGCGTCAACGGGGGGCATCAAGGCCGGGCTCCGGCGGGCGAGCGGAATAACCGACCGGGTCAGTAGACGCCGCACATGCCGTCGATCGAGATCTCCTCGACGAGCAGCTCGGACTCGACCATGGCGGCCCCGTCCGGCTCGGGCCCGGCCGGCGGGTCGGCCGCTTCCCCGGCGGACGGCTCCTCGGTGGTGGTGGTCGGATCGGTCATCGGGCCTCCCAGGCTCGGCCCGGAGACATGCCGGGCGGCGGTCGAATCGTTCCAATTTATAGCACCCGATGCCAAAATGAACGGGATGGCCCCTTCGAGCTCCGGCGGATCCAACCCAACGGCGCCTTCGGCGAGGGGACGGCGCCCGATCACGAGTCGGGCCGCTGTGGCTCGGGCCGCCCTCGACCTCTTCAGCCGCCAGGGGTACGACGAGACCACCGTTTCGGATGTCGCCGCTGCGGTGGGGGTCAGCCGACGCACCTTCTTCCGCTATTACGACTCGAAGCGGGACGTGGTCTGGGGGGAGTTCGACGCCGAACTGGTGCGCCTGGCCGACGAGCTCCGGGGGGCACCCGACGATGAGCCCATGATGGACGTGCTCCGCCGGGCGGTCATGGCCACCAACCGCTTCGGGGCCGGCGAGCTGGGGGAGCTCCGCATCCGGATCGGCCTGATCGGCTCGGTCCCGAGCCTGGTGGCTCACTCGGCCGTCCGTTACGCCGAATGGTGCCAGGTGGTCGCCGGGTTCGTCGCCACGCGCACCGGCGTCCGGGCGGACGACCTGGTCCCCCAGACGGTGGCCCGGGCCTGTCTGGGCGCGGCCATGGCCGCTTTCACGTCGTGGGCCCGCCACGACTCCGACGACCTCACCGGTGCCGTCGACCGGGCCTTCCGATTGCTGGCCACCGGGTTCGACGAGCGCCGGCTCACCGGGATCATGGCCGAGGCGGTGACGGCCGAGGCTCGACGGGGGTAGGAAGCCGGCGCGATGCTGGGGCGCAGAGCCGGCCGGTACCATGCAGTGCCGCCGAAAGGGGAGGAGCGCTCACCATGAAGACTCGCGCCGCCGTGTGTTCCGGACTCCACGAGCCGTGGAAGCTCGAGGAGGTGGAGCTCGACCCACCCGGGCCCCACGAGGTGCTCGTCCAGATGGCCTATGCGGGGATGTGCCATTCCGATGAGCATTTGCGTTCCGGCGACATGGCCGCGCCGCCCGAGGTCCTACAGGTGTTCGGGGTCGACTCGATGTTCCCCATGATCGGCGGCCACGAGGGGGCCGGCATCGTGACCGAGGTCGGAGCCGGTGTCGAAACGCTGGCCGTGGGCGATCACGTGACGGCATCGTTCATCCCGGCCTGTGGCCGGTGCTTCTGGTGCGCCTCGGGCCGTCAGTATCTCTGCGACCTGGGCATGACCATCCTGGCCGGACCGATGATGGGAGACGGTCAATGGCGTCACCACCTCGACGGCAAGAACGTGAACCGGATGACGCAGCTCGGCACCTTCTCGGACTTCGTCCTGGCCAACGAGGCGTCGTTGGTGAAGATCGATCCCGGCGTGTCCCTCAGGGCCGCCGCGCTGATCAGCTGCGGCATCTCGACCGGCTTCGGCTCGGCCGTCGACCGGGCCAAGGTCAAGCCGGGGGAGACTGTCGTCGTGGTGGGCTGTGGCGGCGTCGGGTCGGGAGCCGTACAGGGTGCGAGGATCGCCGGTGCCCGCCAGATCATCGCTGTCGACCCGCTCCCCTTCAAGGTCGAGAAGGCCAAGGGCATCGGCGCCACCCACGGCGCAGCCTCCATCCTCGAGGCCAACCTCCTCCTCCCCGACCTGACCGAGGGACGGATGGCCGACGTGGTCATCCTCACGCCCGGGGTGCTGACCGGTGACCTCCTCGGGCCGGCCATGCGCCTGGCCTCAAAGGACGGACGGGTGGTGGCCACCGCCATCGCTCCCTTCAACCAGGAACAGGTGGACCTCAACCTGTTCAACTTCGCCATGTTCAACCAGGCACTCCTGGGGACGGTGTTCGGGTCGTGCAGCCCGCGGGTGCAGATCCCCAACCTGCTCCGGCTCTATCAGGCCGGCATCCTCGAGGTCGACAGCCTGGTCACCCAGGAGTACTCGATCGAGCAGGTACAGAACGGTTACGACGACCTGGCCGCCGGATCGAACGTCCGCGGCGTGGTGAAGTTCGACCACTGACCCGGTCGGTTCCCGGTTCCTGCCCCGGGCTCCACTCGCGGTTCGTCAACCCACAGATGGTGAGGGTCCTCGGCACCATCGGCTTCGATGGGCACTACCTCGGTAGGGTTGCTACCGAGGAGGTGGCCTCGTGCGTGTGGTGATCGGCTCCGATCATGCTGGCTATCGACTCAAGGGCCACGTCGCCGCCCACGTGTCGGCCCTCGGCCACGAGGTCGAAGACGTGGGCACCTTTTCCGAGGAGCCGGTCGATTACCCGCCCATCTGTGCCGACGTGGCTCGCCGGGTGGTGCACGGGGGCGGGGTCGGCATGGTCATCGGCGGTAGCGGACAGGGCGAGGCCATCGCGGCCAACAAGGTCCGTGGAGCCCGGGCTGCGTTGTGCCACGACGAGTACACGTCGCGCCTGGCCCGGCGCCACAACAACGCCAACGTGCTCTCCCTCGGCGCCCGGGTCGTGGCCCTCGAGTTGGCCCTCGACATCGTCGATGTCTTCCTGGCTACCGGGTTCGACGGGGGACGACACGTGGCCCGCATCGAGGAGCTGATCGCCATCGAGGACGAGGAAGCGGGTCGGTCAGGTACTCCCGGCCGACCAGTGGATCCCGCTGACTAACCGGCGGGCTCGCGCTCGGCATGGCGCGCCACCCTGGTAGCGAACCCGCCGATCAGCCGGCCGACCCACAGCTCCATGACCCGCCCGGTGCCTTGGATTAGTGGGTCGAATGACGCCGTCCAGGTCACCAGCGTCGCCCCGCCCTCGGAGGTGCACGTGACGTCGGCGCGGTAGTTGCGCACCGGGAACCCTTTGACGATCGTGTACGCGAGATGGTGGGGCGGGTCCCAGGCCAGCACCCGCTCGCTCGATCCGACTCCGAACCGGGTGAAGCGGCGCAGCGCGCCGACACCGTCAGGCGCCGGATGCCCTTCCTCGAGGAGCTCGGAGCGATCGAGGAAACTCCACTCTTTCCACCGGCGCGCCTCCCCGATCAGGGGCCATATCGACTCGACCGGAGCGCGGGACCGGGCCTGCCTGGTGACCGACCTCTGCCCCGGACGGATGGGGGAGTCTGGTCCGCCGGTCACTCGGCGTGTGTCTTCAATGCCTCGAGCGCTTGCTGGTAGACGGTGGCCATGAGGTCGGCCATCTCGTCCGGAGTCGCCTCGAGCACCCAGGTGACGTGGCTCCCCGATCCATTCGGTGCCACAGTGATCACCGCCTGGTGCGATTCGACCGGCGCACCATCGGTGATCGAGTACGTCAGCCGCCGGCCTTCGTCGTCCCTTGCCACCAGGCGTTCCGTGATGGTCATTCCCATGGTCTCGAGGATTCGGTCGTCCCCCTCCACCCGGCAGGAATCGATCCCCGGCATCCAACCGCCGATGCCGCCGAAGTCGCCCACCAGCTTCCACACCTCGTCCGGCGATGCGTTGACGTCGATCTCTGCTCGTCCTGTTCCCATTCCTCATCCCTTTGGTCGGCGGTCGTCACCGGCGAACCCCAGGCGGCTCCGTCGGTGCCGACTGATGGTAGGCGGTGCCGATCGACCACCGCATGCCCTCGCCCCCTCGCCGAAAGGGCTCGGCGCGTCGATGGGTAGGGTCCTACCCATGACCCCGCCACCGGCCGATGATGGCGCCGATGCCGCGACGGGGGCATTGTTCGTATCCGAGAGTGGCGTCTTGGTCCCCAGCAGCGCCGCCCGGGGGCCGTGGTCGCCCGACGCCCTGCACGGCGGCCCGGTGGCGGCCGTGGTGGCCCGCTGTGCCGAGCGACACGGCGACAACCAGGAGGACGGCCTCGCAACTGGCGCGGATCACACTCGAGCTGCTCCGGCCCGTTCCGATGGCGCCCCTCACCGTGACGAGCTCCCTGGTCAAGCCCGGGCGCAAGGTACAGCTGGTGGACGTCGTGGTCCGCGCCGGAGAGCTGGAGGTGGCCAAGGCACGGGCCCTACGACTGCGAGTGGCTCCCGACCGACTGGCCCTCCGGCCGTCGGCGGCCGAGGCCGGTCCGCCTCCTCCCGAGCAGTGTTCGCCTTCTCCTTCGCCGTACGACCGCTACGAGGCCTTCCACAACCGGGGGGTCGAGATGCGCTTTGTCGATCGGGCCGGGGCCGCGCCCGGCCCGTCCACCGTCTGGTTCCGCCTCCGGTGCCCCGTGGTGGCCGACGAGCGGCCGACGCCTTGGCAGCGGGCCGCGGCGGTCGCCGACTTCGGCAACGGCGTCTCCAGCGAGCTCGACTTCACCACCACCAGCTTCGTCAATGCCGACCTCACCGTCTCGGTCCACCGCCCGCCGGCCGGGGAGTGGGTGTGCCTCGAGGCCCGAACGCGGTACGGCACACCCGGCATCGCTGCTGCCGAGTCGGCCCTGTGGGACCTGGACGGCCGAATCGGGCGGGCGCTCCAGCATCTGGTGGTCGAGGCGGCACCGTGAGCGGGCCGGCCTCCCCGGCCGCGGGCGCCCCGAGCGTCGCCGACCTGGTGGCCCGGCGGGCCGAGGACGATCACCCCGGCCTGCGATTCGAGGACCTCCAGTGGACCTGGCGCGAGGTGGTGACGGCCAGCGCCGTCCGCGCCTCGTGGATCCGATCGCTCGGAGGCGAGGAGCGCGTCCACATCGGTGTGCTGCTCGGCAACGTCCCCGAGTACCTCTTCTGGCTGGGGGCGGCGGCCCTGGCCGGCGCCGTCGTGGTCGGGATCAACCCGACCCGCCGGGGTGAGGCGCTGGGAGGCGACATCCGCCGCACCGACTGCAGGGTCGTCCTCACCGATGCCGAAGGGGCGGGGATGCTCGAAGGTCTCGATCTCGGAGTGCCGACCGGGGGCGTGCTCCGGGTCGACGATCCCGCCTTCGCCGACCGGCTGGCCCCGCACGCCGGGTGCCGACCGTCCTCGGTGCTGGCGGCCCGTCGGCCCGGGACCGGAGGATCTGTTCCTCCTGCTGTTCACTTCGGGGACCACCGGGCCGCCCAAGGCGGTCCGGTGCTCCCAGGGACGCCTCGCCTCCATCGCCAGGTACGCGGCCGAGGCCTACGGGTTCGAGCCGCGACGACGTGGCCTACTGCACCATGCCCCTCTTCCACGGGAACGCCCTGATGGTGCTCTGGGGACCGTCGCTGGTGGTCGGCGCCACGGTGGCCCTGGCCCGCCGGTTCAGCGCCTCGGGCTTCCTGCCGAGGACGTCCGCCGGTACCGGGTGACCACCTTCACCTACGTGGGCAAGGCGCTGGCCTACGTGTTGGCCACCCCGCCGGGGGACGACGACGCCGCCTCACGCTGCGGCGGGGGTTCGGGACCGAAGCGTCGTTGGCCGATCGGGCCGAATTCGAGCGCCGCTTCGGGTGTGAGCTGACCGAGGGGTATGGATCGAGTGAGGGCGGAGTGGCCATCAGCCGCACGCCAGAGACCCCGCCGGGGTCGCTGGGCCGGCCGCCCGTGGGGGTGGCCATCGTCGACCCGGAGACGGGCGAGGAGTGCCCGCCCGCCGAGTTCGACGCGCTCTGGCCGCTTGCGCAACGCCGCCGAAGCCATCGGCGAGATCGTCAACCGCGCCGGCTTCGGCAGCTTCGAGGGCTACTACGCCGACGCCGACGCCACCGCCGATCGGACCCGCGATGGCTGGTACTGGACCGGCGACCTCGCCTACCGCGACCCGGCGGGGTACTACTACTTCGCCGGCCGGGGCGGTGACTGGATGCGGGTGGACTCCGAGAACCTCACGGCCGGGCCCATCGAGCAGGTCCTCGTACGCCACCGAGCCGTGGCCACCGTCGCCGTCTACCCGGTGCCCGACCCCCGGACGGGGGACCAGGTCATGGCCGCGCTCGAGTTGCTACCCGGCCAGTCCTTCGACGCCGATCGCTTCGCCGCCTTCCTCGTCGACCAGCCCGACCTCGGCACCAAGTGGGTTCCGTCGTTCCTCCGCATCAGCCAGGCGCTCCCTCAGACGGCCAGCGGCAAGGTCACCAAAGGCTCGCTGCGGCGGGAGGGGTGGTGGGGCGGAGCGGACCCGATCTTCCGGCGGGCGGGCGCCGGCATGGCATTCGTCCCCATGGGGGATCCTGACCGCGAGGCGTTGCGGGCCGAATTCCGGCGCCACGGCCGCCAGGGTCTGGTCGATGATTGACGGGGACGCCGCCCGGGTGACCTCGGTGGGAAGTTGGTGGCATGGCATCGCCGACCGGTTCGACCGGGCCTTCGACCGGGCCTTCGACCGGGCCTTCGACCGGGCCTTCGACCGGGTCGACGCCTACCAGCAGCACCACCGGCTCCTGGCCGTGCCGAGCGCGACACCTGTGGCCCGTTCCATCCGCGCCGGCGCCGGACGACCCGAACCAAATGCCGGCCGGCGGCCGACCGGCTGACGATCGGTCGACCGACCCGGGGGATCAGTCGGCCAGGCGTGACACGGCCGCTCCACCGCCCGGAGCTCCGAGCACTGCACCGCCGGCCACCGCTCCGACCGCCGGCTGCTCTACCGGCATCGATACACCGATGGGCCTCACCTTGCGCGGGATGGCCAGAGCCACCAACCCTCCGGCGAGGGCCACGACGGAGGCGATGAGGAACCCGTTGGCGTACCCGGCCGTCTTGGCGACGCGTTGCAACTCGGGTGTCGGGGTCTTCCCGGCGAGCAGGGTGGTGATGCGGGAGGCGGCCACGGTCGACAGCACGGCGAGCCCGAGGGACGCGCCGATCTGCCGGCTGCTGTTCACCAGTCCCGAGGCGAGGCCGGCCTGATCCGGACGGACCCCGCCGGTGGCGGCCAGAGCCACCGGGGTGAACGCCAGGCCCATGCCCAACGTGGCGAGGATCCCGCCCCCGCAAGCACCGGTCCAGTAGGTGTCGCCCGGCTGGATGAACGAGAGCCAGTAGAGCCCGCTGGCGGCGATGAATGCGCCGGCCACCATCACCGGCCGGGGGCCGAACCGAGGCGCCAGGCGCCCGGCGATCGTCGCCCCGACCGCGATGGCGGCGGTCTGGGGGAGGAAGGTGAGGCCGGTGACGACCGGGTCATAGCCGAGGACCTCCTGCAGGTACAGCGTCAGGAAGAACCACATGGCGAACATGGACATGCCGAAGCAGAACATCACCAGGTTCGCGGCGGTGACCGCCCGCGACCGAAAGATACCGAGCGGGACCAGGGGCTGTTCGGCCACCGTTGCTTCGATGGCCACGAACGTCCCGAGCAGCACGATGGCCACTGCTCCGCCGATCAGGGTGGATGGCGAGGTCCAGCTCACCTCGTCGGTGTGCACGATGGTGTAGACGAGCGCCAACAGCCCGGCCGTCACGGTGACGGATCCGGCGATGTCCAGGCGACGACCTGTCTCAGCCCGTGACTCCGAAAGGAACAGGCGGGCGAAGAGGAACAGCACCACGCCGATCGGCACGTTGACGAAGAGGATCCATCGCCACGAGAGGTACTGGGTGAGGATGCCCCCGATGAGGGCGCCGGCTGCGCCACCGCCGGCTGCCACCGCTCCCCAGACACCAAGCGCCTTGGCCCGCACCCGTTGATCGGTGAAGGTCACGGTGAGGATGGTCAGCGTGGCCGGGGAGAGGACGGCTGCCCCTACCCCCTGCAGGGCGCGGGCCGCGATGAGAGTCGCCTGGTTCTGGGCGAAGCCGCCGATGAGGCTGGACCCGGTGAACAGGACCAGGCCGGCCAGGAAGATGCGCCGCCGGCCGAGGAGGTCCGCCAAGCGGCCGCCGAGGAGCAGCAGGCCGCCGAACGTGAGCGAGTAGGCCGTCACGACCCATTGGAGATTGGCCTGGCTGAAGCCGAGGCTCTTCTGGATGGAGGGTAGGGCCACGTTGACGATGGAGATGTCGAGCACGACCATGAACTGGGCCAGGCAGACCACGGTGAGCACGATCCGGTCCGCCTTGGCCAGCCGGCCGGACTTGACTGGTGCCGCCCCGGCGGTTCGCGTCATGGCCTGTGCTCCCGTGTGTGCGGCCGACGCCCCGGCCTGAACTGGGCCGTCGCCGGCCGGGTCGACCGGCGCCGCGGTGTGGTCGTCGGGTCGTGCATCCATGGAGGCGAGCGTAGAGGGCCGTGACCCGGGATCGGTCGCCGCCGGACCATGGACCGTCGGCCGTGTCGGGTCGGTGGGCGGGAGGGCTACCGCGACAACCAGGCGTCGGGATCGGTGGTGAGCTTCCGCACCGACCTCGGCAGCTGCCCGGCCACGATGTCGGCGATGGTCACCTGTTCGAGCACGGCGCGGAGGCTCGCCCGCACCGCCACCCACACGTCCTGGAGGTGTTCGGCCGACCCCTGGTACGTGGTCGCCTCGGGCCGGAGGCCCCTGACTTCGGCCAAAGGGCCGTCGAGCGGTCGGATCACCTCGGCCACAGTGATCGATCCGGCCGGACGTGACAGCCGGTATCCCCCCTCCGCGCCCCGCTGGCTGATCAGCAGCCCTGCTCGCCGCATGTCGTTGAGAATGGACTCGAGGAACTTGGACGGAAGGCCCTGGGACTGGGCCAGCGCCTCGGCCGTCACCGGGTTGCCGTCGGCGTCGGCCAGTGTGCACAGAGCCCGCACTGCGTAGTCCACCTTGGCCGAGATGTACACGGAGCGATTCTGTCAGACGGCGTCGGCTACGTGCCGGGCTGCACGGATGGCGCCCGGTGCGACGCGGATGCGACTGGATGACGGCTCGCCGCGCTCGGCGAGCTCGGCCGAGCTCGCCGATAGGTCATCCCGTTCAGCCGGCGGCGGTGTCGATCAGGCCATAGCGGGAGCGCACGGCGGTGTCCACCCGGCTGAAGGCCATGTCCACCATGATCCCGATGAAGATGATCACGATCATGATGGCCACGACAACGCCGTAGTTCGCCTGGGTGTTGGCGTTCACGATCCGCCCACCGAGGCTGAGCGGGTTGACCAGGATGAGGAACTCGCCGGCCATGAGGGCGTGCCAGGCAAACGCCCATCCCTGTTTCAGCCCACCGACCACCGCCGGCAGTGCGGCCGGGAGCACCACATGGCGTTCGAGGGCCAGGCCTCGGGCACCCAGAATCCGACCTGCTCGGACCAGTCCGGGCGGCACCTGATCGATACCGCTGATGAACCCATTGGCCACCGACGGAGCGGCGCCCAGCACCATCATGAAGATGATGGCCGAGTTGGTGACCCCGAAGGCCATGTAGGCCAGTGGGAACCAGAGCACCGACGGCATGGTCTGCATCCCGGTGATGAGCGAGCCGATGCCGGCCCGGAGGACAGGTACCCGGGCCACCGCCGTGCCGACAACGGCGCCGATCACGACGACCAGCGCGAAGCCGACGATCGCCTGCTGGGTCGTGACCCGGCAGGCCTGCCAGAAATCGGCGGTGCCCAGAAGATTCCACAGCTGCCGGGCCACGACGGTTGGGGACTGCAGGATGTAGGGCTTCCAGTGGACCCAGACTGCGATCTGCCAGACCAGCAGGATGATGCCGAAGGCGATCAGCTTGGGCCAGGTGGCCGCCCACAGGCGCTGGGTGAACGTCCGCCGGCCGGTGCTGTCCGCCCGCTCGAGGGCGTCCAGCCCTGCGAAGGCGATCTCGAGCGTGGGCCCACCAGGGCCGGCCCCCTCCGGAGGAGCCATGGTCGTGGTCCGTTCAGCCGCCATGACGTCCGACCTCGGCGCGGAGTTGGTCGGTGACCGTCGCGGCCAGGCCGGCCACCTCTGGCGAGTCGATCCGCCGGGGCCGGGGCAGGTCCACCGGATGTATGGCGGCCACCCGGCCGGGCCGGCTGGTCAGCAACACGATACGGTCACCCAGGCGGGCTGCCTCCCGCACGTTGTGGGTCACGAACAGCACCGAGAAGCCCCGATCGACCCACAGCGACTCGAGCTCGTCATGAAGCAGGTCACGGGTGATGGCGTCGAGGGCACCGAAGGGCTCGTCCATGAGGAGCAGCCCGGCGTCCTGGGCCAGGGCCCTGGCCAAGGCGGCCCGCTGGCGCATGCCCCCCGAGAGCTCATGGGGCCGTTTCTTCCCGAAGCCGCCGAGGTGGACCCGCTCGAGCAGGTCAGCTGCCATCGCCCGCCGTTCTTCCTTGCTCACGCCCCGCAGCCGAAGGGGGAGCTCGACGTTGGCGGCCACGGTAAGCCAGGGGAAGAGGGCGGAGTCCTGGAAGAGCATTCCAACGGTCGGACCGGACCCCGATGCCTTCGGGTGCCCGGGCCCGGCGCCGGTGGCCGGGATGTCACCCACCGACGAGCCGCCACCGTCATGGCCGACGACCACCGATCCGACTGTCGGCCGGTCCAGCCTGGCCACGAGATTGAGCAGCGTGGTCTTCCCGCACCCCGACGCACCGACCAGGCAGACGAAGGAGCCCGGGGCCACCGCCAGGGTCACGTCCTGTAGTGCGGTGACGCCTGACTGACCCGAGCCGTAACGTTTGGATACGCCGGTGAGCGTGACCGAGGGGACCCGGCTGTCGCCCCCCGGCGACCGGTGAGGGGCCTGCGTCGTCGCCGTGGCGACCCCGGTTGCGGACATCAGCTCTTCACCGTCGCCTTGCCTTGGGCGGTGAGCAGCTGATTGAGGGGGCCGAGGTCGTAGATGCCGGCGATGCTGGCGGTGGGGAAGCCCGCCGCCTTGGCGTGGACCAGGTCGGTGGCGATCGACGAGGCGATCGGGTCATTGGTGAAGGTCAAGTCGGTCCACGCCGTGGCGAGCTCGGGGGCCTTGAGCGGCTTGCCGGTCACGGCGGCCAGGGCGGTGTTGGCATCGGCTTGGGCCTTGGTCGGCTGCCTGTCGAGGAAGCTGTTGACGGTGAGCTGACCCTTGAGCAGGCCGCTCACCGTCGCCGGGTTGGCTGCGAGGAAGTCCTGGTTGACCACCAGCAACGTCGTGGAGAACAGCCCGCCTGGCCACAGGCTCTTCTCGTTCACGAGCACCTTCCCGTGGCCCTCCGAGACCATCCTGGTGGCCCAGGGCTCGGGGACCCAGGCGCCGGCGATCGAGCCGGCCTCGAAGGAGCTCAGGGTGGTGGCGTTGTCCTGAGGGAGGATGTTGACCTCGCCGCTGCCGCCGTTCGGTCCCGGGTAGGTCAGCCCCTGCTTCTTCAGCCAGGTGCGCAGGGCGACGTCCTGGGTGTTGCCGAGTTGCGGCGTGGCGATGGTTTTGCCGCGCAGCTGGCTCGGTGAGGTGACCGACGGGTTGACCACCAGGTCCGCCCCGCCCGAGGTGGCCCCCGAGATGATCCGCACGGATCCCTTGCCCTGCGAGTAGGCGGTGATCGCCGAGTTCGGCCCCATGTAGGCAGCATCGAGGGCCCCGGCCAACAGGGCGGTGACCTCGGCCGGGCCGGCGTTGTAGGTGGAGGTCTGGAGGGTGACGTTGCTCGGCATGCTCGCCTTGAAGTAGCCGTCCTGCACGCCGACCAGCGCCGAGGCATGGGTCAGGTTGGTCAGGTACCCGAGGCGCAGCGTCACCGGTCCGCTCGAAGTCGACCCTGTGGACGACGTCGGGGTGGCCGAGCTCGAGCTGCAGGCGGCGGCGGTGAGGGCCAGTCCTGCAGTGATCGCCAGCACCCAGAGACGGCGGCCGGACGGACGGGCGAGCTGGGGGCGCATGGAACTCCTCTTTCTCGAGCGGTGTTGGTACCCCGGGATGCGCAGGCGAGCTCACGTGCGCCGGCCGGTGCCCCGGGCCATTCCTCTTCTATTGGTATGTCCTCTATATATACTAGGAAAATAGGGTGAGGCACAAATGGCCGGCACCGGCCTGAGACGGATACTCCTTCCCCGGTGCCCCTGCTGAGCAGGTCCCCGCCGGGTCGAAGTCGTTACTTGAGCAGGCGGGAGAGCCGCCGGTCGGCCAGGGGCTTGCCCCCCGTCTGGCAGCTGGGGCAGTACTGCAGGGACTTGGTGGCGAAGGAGACCTGTCGGATGGTGTCCCCGCACACGGGACAGGGTTGGCCAGCGCGGCCGTGGACCTGCATGGAGCGCTTCTTGTCGCCCTTGAGCTCGGCGATGTCGAGCGGCGCCGGCCCGGTCGACCGCCTCGGCCAGGACATCGACGACGGCGTCGTGCAGCCGGGCCACCTCGTCGGTGTCGAGCTTCCCGCCGTGCTTGTAGGGGGACAGCCGGGCCCGGTGCAACGCTTCGTCCGAGTAGGCGTTGCCCACGCCGGCGATGAGCGATTGGCTGGTCAGGGCCGACTTGAGCGTGGCCGAGGAATCGGCCAGCACGCCGGCCAGGTGCTCGACGGTGAATGCCGGCGACAGCGGGTCGACGCCGAGGGCAGCCAGCGGCTCGACCTCCTCGGGCCGGTGGACCACCCAGATGGCCAGCCGCTTCTCGGTTCCCATCTCGGTGAGGTCGAACCCCGACCGGTCGTCCAACGTCACCCGGAGGGCGATCGGGCTCTTTCCGGGCCGCACCGCGCCGGACGGCACGGTCTCGTGCCACCGGATCCAGCCCCCTCGGGCCAGGTGCACCACCAACCAGAGGCCATCGGTGTCGATGCAGACGAACTTCCCGCGCCGCTCGACGCCTGAGACAGTACGGCCGACGGCCTGTTCGAGGGGTGGGTCGAACGTCTTGAGGGCCGCGAACGAGGCGAGCTGGCCGCGCTCGATGCGCTTGCCGGCCATGCGGGTGGCCAGTCCGGAGGCGAGGGCCTCCACCTCGGGCAGCTCGGGCATCGGTCCATTGTGGACCCCGTAGTATCGGGGCCGCACCTGCGCCGTGGGCCGGATCGGGCCGGAGGTGGGCCCGGCGCTGCGGGACCGCCGCCGCCCTCCCGGCCATTGCACGCCCGCCCTGACCGCCCGCCTGCCATGCGAGAGGAGCTGTTCCGTTGTTCCGCCCGGTACCCGCCGAAGCCGACTTCACCGTCCTGGAGGCCGAGGAGCTGGCCCGATGGGGCGAGCACCGGGTCTTCGAGCGCTCGATCGAGGTCCGGCGGGACGCCGACCCGTGGGTCTTCTACGAGGGCCCTCCGACCGCCAACGGCCGGCCCGGGCTCCATCACGTCTGGGCCCGGGTGTACAAGGACCTGTTCTGCCGGTACAAGACGATGCGGGGCTTCGCCGTGCCCCGCAAGGCGGGCTGGGACACGCACGGCCTGCCGGTCGAGGTCGAGGTCGAAAAGCAGCTCGGGATCACCGCCAAGCACGAGATCGAGGAGCGGGTGGGTGTGGCCGAGTTCACCCGGCTCTGCCGCGAGTCGGTGCGCAACTACGTGGACGACTGGAAGGCGGTGACCGAACGCATCGGCTACTGGATCGACATCGACGATGCCTACTGGACCTTCAACCCCGAGTACATCGAGTCGGTCTGGTGGAACCTCAAGAATCTCTGGGATCAGGGCCTGCTCTACGAGGACATCAAGGTGGTTCCCTACTGCCCTCGGTGCGGCACGGCCCTCTCCAGCCACGAGCTGGGCCAGCCGGATGTCTACCGTGAGGTGGTCGACGAGTCGGCCTACGTGCTCGCCCACCTCACCGACGTGGGTCAGGCCGCCGAGCGACTGCGCGCCGCCCTTGACCGCGCCACGCTGGAGGGCCTCTCGCTGGTGCTGTGGACCACCACCCCGTGGACGCTGCTGTCCAATACCGGCGTGGCGGTGGGGCCTGACCTCGAGTACGCCGTGGTGGAGGGCGCCATCGTGGCCGCCGACCTGGTGGAGCAGGTGTTCGGCGAGGGTGCGGTGGTCGACCGGCGGCTGGCCGGTCGCCAGCTGGTGGGGCTGCGCTACGACCGTCCCTTCGACGACCTGGCTCCGCCGCCCGGCCCTGCCGGGGGGGACGGGTGGCGGGTGGTGGCCGGCGACTTCGTCGAGGCCGACGAAGGGACCGGCATCGTGCACCTGGCCCCGGCCTTCGGGGAGATCGACCGGGAGGTGGGCCGCCGGAACGACCTGCCGACGCTCAACCCGGTCGGCCCCGACGGTCGTTTCACGTCGGACGTGGGCTGGCTGGCCGGGCAGAGTGCGCGAGAGACGAACACCGCCATCAACGACCGGCTGGAAGCGGCCGGCCTCCTGTTGCGGCGCCATCCCCACGCCCACGCCTACCCCCACTGCTGGCGCTGCGGGACACCGCTCATCTACTGGGGCAAACCGAGCTGGTACGTCCGGACGTCCGCGCGTAAGGCCGACCTGGTGGCGCAGAACCGGACGATCGGCTGGCATCCCGAGTACATCAGGGACGGGCGGATGGGCGAGTGGCTGGCCAACAACGTCGACTGGGCCCTGTCTCGTGACCGGTTCTGGGGCACGCCCCTCCCCATCTGGCGCTGCGAGGCCGGGCACACGGTCTGCGTGGGGTCGCGAGCCGAGCTCTCGGCGCTGGCCGGACGCGACGTGACCTCGGTCGACCCCCACCGCCCGGCCATCGACGAGGTGACCTTCCCCTGTGCCGAATGCCGGCCCCGGCCGGATACCGACCCGAGCGGCGCCGACGGCTCCACCAACATGTCGAGGGTGGAACCGGTCATCGATGCCTGGTTCGACTCGGGCTCCATGCCCACCGCCCAATGGGGCTTCCCGGCGGTGCCGGGTTCCGAGTCCCGGGTCGTCTATCCGGCCGACTTCATCTGCGAGGCCATCGACCAGACCCGCGGCTGGTTCTACTCGCTGCTGGCCGTCAACACCCTGGTGCGCGGCTCGACGCCGTACCGAAACGTGCTCTGCCTCGGGCACATCGTGGACGCCGACGGCCGCAAGATGTCCAAGAGCCTGGGCAACGTCATCGACCCGTGGGAGATCCTCCGACACCCGGGGGGCCGACCCGTTGCGGTGGTGGATGTTCTCGCAGGGCTCGCCTTGGACCCCGACCCGGGTCAGCTTCGAGGTCATCGACGCCAGCATGCGTGACACCCTGCTCACGTTGTGGAACACCTGGTCGTTCTTCACGACCTACGCCTCGCTCAACGGGTTCGACCCCGACGACCCGGCCATCCCCGCCCCGCCGGACCGACCGCTGCTCGACCGCTGGACGCGATCCCGCCTGCACGCCACCCTGGCCATCGTCACCGAGTCGCTCGACGGCTACGAGCCGTTTCCGGCGGCCACCGCCATCGCCGGCCTGGTCGACGACCTGTCCAACTGGTTCGTCCGCCGCAGCCGCCGGCGGTTCTGGCGCACCGATCCCGACGCCGACCCGACCGACTCGCTCGCCGCGCAAGCCACCCTGCACGAGGCGCTGGTCACCCTGGCCCTGCTCCTGGCCCCGCTGTGCCCGTTCCTGGCCGACCGGATGTGGCGCGATCTCTCCGGCGCTCCCGACGACGCCTCGGTGCACCTGGCCGACTTGGCCCGAGGCCGACGCTTCCGCCTCCGATCCGGCGCTCGAGGAGGGGATGGCCCTGGCCCGGCGGCTCGCCTCCCTGGGCCGGGCGGCCCGAGCCGAGGCCGGCGTCCGGGTGCGCCAACCCCTGGCCCGGGCGCTCGTCTACCTGCCACCCGGGAGCCCGGCCCCACCCCCGGAGGTGGTCGAGGACGAGCTCAACGTGGATCGGGTCGAGGTCACGGCCGAGCTCGGCGACGTGCTGGCCTACGAGCTCGTCCCCAACTTCAAGGTGCTCGGGCCGCGCCTCGGGGCTCGGGTGCAGCAACTCCGGGCGGCCATGGGCTCGGTCGACGCCTCGGCCGCCGCCGCTGAGCTGGCCGAGGGCCGACCCGTGGTCGTGGAGCTCGAGGGTGGCCCCGTCGAGCTCGGGCCCGACGACCTCGAGCTGCGGGTCAAGGCTCAGCCCGGGTTCGCCGTGTCGCGGGACGGGGCCGAGGTGGTGGCCCTGGACTTGACTGTCGACGACGACCTCCGCCGTCGCGGCCTGGCTCGCGAGGTCGTGCGACACGTGCAGGAGATGCGCAAGACCTCCGGCCTCGAGGTCTCGGACTGGATCCACTTGCATCTGGTCGGCCTGGACGACCTGGCCCCATTGTTCGCGGCCATTGCCGGCGAGGTGCTGGCCCGGTTCGTGGAGACGGAGCCGCCGCCGGAGGCCGGTCCGGGCACGGTCTTCGAGCTGGACGACGGCGAAACCGTCCGCGCGGTCACGGCCTGGGTCGCCAAGGCGTGACCTCGCCGGTGGCCGGAGTGGGAGGTGGGTCCGGGCGCGACGACGTCTATGTGCTGGCCGTCGACCTCGGTACGGGAGGCCCCAAGGTGGCGGTGGTGGCCGCCACCGGCCGGATCGCCGCCCACGCCACCGAGCCGGTGGCGCTCTATCTGCTCGAGGACGGCGGGGCCGAGCAGGATCCGGATGAATGGTGGTCGGCCATCTGCACCGCCTCGAGGCGGGCCCTGGCCGCGGCCGCCGTGCCACCCGGCTCGCTGGTCGGGGTGGGCTGCACCTCGCAGTGGTCGGGCACGGTGGCGGTCGGGGCCGACGGGCAGCCCCTCATGCGGGCCGTGATCTGGATGGACTCGCGGGGCAACCGGGCCATCCGCCGGGTGGCCGGCGGGCCGGTCAACCTGCTCGGCTACGACCCGCGCAAGCTGCTGCGTTGGGTGCAGGTCACCGGCGGGGCCCCGGGTCTGTCCGGCAAGGACCCGGTCGCCCACATCCTGTTCATCCGAGACGCCTTTCCCGACGTGTACCGGGAGACGGCGACCTTCCTCGAGCCGGTCGACTACCTCAATCTCAAGCTGACCGGGCGCACCTGCGCCTCGTTCGATTCGATCGCCGCCCACTGGGTGACCGACAACCGGGCCATCGACCACGTCGTCTACGACGACCGCCTGCTGGAGGTGACCGGCCTCGACCGGGCCCGGCTGCCCGAGCTGGTGCCACCCGGGACGATCATCGGGGAGCTGCGGTCCGGCGCCGCCTCCGAGCTCGGGGTGCCTGCCGGCCTGCCCGTCTCGGTGGGCTCGGGCGACGTGCACTCGGCCGTGTTCGGCTCTGGCGCGGTGGCCGACTTCGAGGCGCACCTCTATATCGGGACCTCGTCGTGGATCTCGGGACATGTGCCCTTCAAGAAGACCGCGCCGACCAGCAACGTGGCTTCGATCCCCGCCGCCCTGGCCGGCCGGTACGTCATCGTGGACGAGCACGAGACGGCCGGGGCCTGCCTCACCTTTGCCCGTGACAACCTCGGCCTGGCCGCCGACTTCGAGTCCATGGAGGCCATGGTCGCCGCCGTTCCCCCGGGCAGTGGAAGGGTGCTGTTCACCCCCTGGCTCAACGGGGAGCGTTCCCCGGTGGACGACCACACCCTGCGGGGCGGCTTCCACAACCTGTCGCTCGCCACCACCCGCGACCAATTGGTCAGGGCCGTCTACGAGGGGGTGGCCTTCAACTCGAAATGGCTGCTCGAGGCGGTGGAGAAATTCGCCGGGCGGAGCTTCCCCTCCCTGGCGTTCATCGGTGGCGGGGCCAACTCCGACGAGTGGGCCCAGATCCACGCCGACGTGCTGGGGTGCGAGATCCGTCAGGTTTCCGAGCCGGTGCTGGCCAACGTCCGGGGAGCCGCCTTCATCGCCATGGTGGCCCTCGGCCTGATCAGCGCCGAGCAGATCGGGGCCATGGTCGAGGTGCGCCGGACCTTCGTTCCGGATCCGGCCCCGGGTCCCGAATACGAGGCCCTGTTCGCCGAGTTCGTCTCCCTCTACAAGCAGACCAAGGGCATCTACCGGCGGTTGAACCGGTTCTGACCTCCCGGCCGGGAGCCGCCGGGAGCCGCCGGGAGCCGACGGGAGTGGGGTGGTCGGGTCGGCGACGCTCCTGTTCCGCTCAGGTCGTGGTGGTCCCGGCGCTGCGGTGCGCAACGGCCGCGCCGTTCCCGGTCCCCTCGCCGGTGCCCTGGTCGTCGGCGGTCGTCACGTAGAGGAGGTCGAAAGGCAAGGGTGTGCAGCTCGGTGGTCGACGTCGACCAGCGGTTGCGGCGATCCAGCCGGTAGCCGAGGGAGGAGAAGATCCGGCCCGATCTCTCGCCCGGGAGGCGGAGTACGTGGAGGGCCAGCGCCAGGTAGTACTCGATGATGGTGCCAACGCCTAGCATCGCCCAGGCCCTTCCTTCCCGATGCGGAAGGCGGGGCTGGGGCCCCAGCAGCGCAGGCGGCATGGGAGGTTCTCCGATGAATCGACACATCACCAAAGAGAAAGGTCGGGCCACCGTCGGAGCTTTGCTCGGACGTCGTCGTCCTTCATTGCTCACGTTCTCGATGGTTCTGGTCGGCGCTCTCGTGGCCTCGAGCACGCTGGCCTGCGTGCCGGCCGCGGCGGCGCAGTCGACCAGGACGGTCAACGGCTGCGTGGTCGTCGCTCATCCTGATGCCACCCACTTCACCGACTGCCCGGGCGCAAACCTTGCCGGCGTCGATCTCTCCCACACCGATCTGGCCCTTGCCGACCTCGCATCGGCCGATCTTGCCGGCACCAATCTCGTCGGCTCTGTGTTGTCCAACGGGAACCTGAGGGGGGCCACGCTGTCAGCCTGCCGGTTCCACGTGCCCCCCACCACCGACTTCTCTTGCACCATCGCCGACGTGTCTGGGGCGGACCTCCGAGGAACGGATCTTTCCGGTGCCGCGTTGATCGGGGTCGACTTCTCTTCGGACGACCTGGTCCGGTCGGACCTCTCCGGTGCTTCCTTCGTCCAATGCGTCCCGCCGATCGTCTACACACCGGGGTGCGTCATCGCCGATTTCGGGAGTGCCCGGCTCACTGGCGCCAATCTCGCTGGCTCGGGGACGTCCAAGTGCCTTTCGGTGAACATCGGCCCGGGCCTCGGTACGTCCTATTGCGGGGGCGTCCGGATGTCGACGGCTCGACTCAAGGGTGCCAATCTCACCGGCGACGATCTGAGTTGGGCCGATCTTGGGGCAGCCGACCTCCGGGGGTCGACCTTGACCGGTGCGATATTCGGCGAATGCGCCCCGTCCATATTGGCTGCGCCAGTGTGCAGCTCTACCCGACTTGCCGGTGCGGAGCTCCAGACGACTTCGCTGTCTGGTCTGCGACTCGCTGGCGCGGAGTTGGACGGTGCAAATCTCGCGGGTGCAGACCTGACCGGTGCGGACCTGTCACCCCTTTTGATCGACAGCGGCATCGCCAACCTGTCCACCAACCTCGATGGAGCTGCGTTGAACCGGGCCAACCTGACCAAGACGAACCTCAGCTCGGCGTCGGTGTCCGGTACCACGTTCAGGCACGTTACCTGGTCGTCGACCACGTGCCCGGACGGGACAAACAGCGACGCCGATGGCGGATCCTGTCTCCACAACCTGAGCTGAGTGGCACCAGGGCGGAGCCGAGGCCCTGCGCCGCGACACGCTGGGTGCCCGTCCGGACGGCTGTCGCTCGCCGACGAGGACCCGGTCGGCCACGATGACCACGGCGTGAAGCGACGCGTCGATGATGCTCGAGTCCATGCCGACCCCCCCAGCTCTCTCGGGATCAGAAGAGGATCCCCCACAGGGTGGGCAGGTGCACCACCACGGTCTCGGGTCGGGAGCTGGCCACGTGGATCACGATCCGCGGGTCGGTGGGGACATGTGAGTACCGGATGGGGTGGAGCACCGCGTTCTGTCTGACGAAGAGTGACGAGGAGGCGTTGTAGCTGAGCGGCAGGGCCAGTCGGGTAGCGCCGGCACAGGCCACCGAGAAGGTCAACTGCAGCGTCTCGAACGGGGCGTTCGCCGGCCCCACCACCGTGCACGGGACTGCGCTGAGTGACTGCGCACCGCTCTGGTCCGCGTGGAGCTCGGGATACAGAATGCCGTCATTGACCTCTGCGCCGTTGGCGTTCACTACTTTGGGAAGGAATACCGAATAGAGCTCGCCGACACCACCGCCCAGAAAGAACCCTTTGAACGTCGGGTAGTTCACGTGTGTCGGGGCGGTGAAGAGCGTCATCGGGGGGAACTCGCCCAACTCGGCGAGGAGTCCGTACTTCGTGCTTACGGGTGAGATGACTGGCGACAGCACCACAAAGAGGGCCAGCCAAACACCACCGAGTGCCCCCCACGGCAGGCGGTGTGGGTACCGCCGCAAGACTCTGTCGGCGACGATGACGAGCAGGACGACACCTAGTGGCGTAATGAACGAGAGCATCCGCCAGGGGAAGTTGGTCACTTGTAGGGGAGCGATGATGCGGTAGACAAAGAGAAGGGCCTTCAGCTGAAGGGCCATGAGGATGCCCAGGGTCACCGTGACGAACACAATGGCCGGGCCTGAGACATCCCGGGGCAGGTGCCACCGAATTCCTCTCTTTTCGTGCGCGCAGCCAATACACGAGCGCACCGGCTAGCGCCACCGCGATCGGCACCCATATGCCGAAATCGATCTGCACGAAGTAGAAGTTGGCGGTTGCGGGAAACCATCGGTGTCCGAGGCCGATGAAGTAGGAGCCGAAGCTCACGAACTGCTGCGAGATCGCAGCACCAGCCGAATTCTTAGTTTGGGGGTCGTAGAACCGGCCCATCTTGATTTCCGCAGCCAATAGGGGGGCAAGCAACAGGACCGTAGCTCCGACGACGATCAACAACCGTCGTGCAACACGTCGGAGCCCTTCGAGCCCGGCCGTGGCGATGAAGATGATCAGCGCAATCGTCAGGGGGAACAACGAGTACAGCGCGACCGCACTGTGCGCATTGACCAGCAGCACCATGACCGGGATGAGCAAGAATGACACTCGCCGGTCGCGAACCAGAGTGAGACAGCAGTAGAGGAGCCAAGGGACGACCATCATGGCGGAGAACTCGGCCAGGTCGCCGCGAGGGTCGAGCCAGTCCGTGAAGGCATAGTTGGTGAAGAGAAATCCGAGCGAGCCGACGGTGCGAAGAAGTCGGCTCTCGGTGACGACTCCGAGGGCCTGACGCATTCCGTAGGCCCCGATGAATAGGAAGATGGCGATGGTGGCGACGACAGCAAACTTCAGGTGGCCACCGAATACGGCATAGACCATTCCGGCTACATAGAAGAACGCCCGGTGGTAGTAGAGCAGCACCGGGGAGCCCAGGCCGATGCCGTCGCTGCTCGACCAGACAGGAAAGAAATCAAGGTGCCGGAAGTGGGCGGCGTACATCTGCACTAGGAGCACCGGGGCCGTCGAGCCCTGGTTGAGCGGAAACCCGGAGCGTCGAAGAACCGGAGACAAAACGAGCGCCGATGCCACCATGACCAGCATGGCGAAGATCGCTTCGTCGGCCCATCGGCGTCGACCGGGAGAGCGGTTGGCTGGTACCTCTGCCGAATCACCCGAGGGTCCCGATGAAACGGCCAATTCCGCCAAATCCCCCTTCACTTCCAAATGTTACCCTCGCCAGCTGACCGGGGACTTGGGTTGCCGGCCGATCATTGCCGTCCCTCCGGGATCAGAAGAGGATCCCCCACAGGGTGGGCAGGTGCACCACCACGGTCTCGGGTCGGGAGCTGACCACGTGGATCACGATGCGCGGGTCGGTGGGGACGTGTGAGTACCGGATGGGGTGGAGCACCCCGTTCTGTTTGACGAAGAGTGACGAGGAGGCGTTGTAGCTGATCGGCAGGGCCAGCCGGGTAGCGCCGGCACAGGCCACCGAGAAGGTCAACTGCAGCGTCTCGAACGGGGCGTTCGCCGGCCCCACCACCGTGCACGGGACTGCGCTGAGCGACTGCGCGCCGCTCTGATCCGCGTGGAGCGCCGAGTACAGGAAGCCGTCGTCGACTTCGGCTCCCTGCGCATTCAGCACTCTGGGTAGAAATATCAAATACAGCTCTCCATCGGTCTCACCAATGAAGAAGCCGTTGAACGTCCGGTAGTCCACGTAGGTCGGGGCGGTGAATATCGTCATCGGCGGGAACCCGCCAGCCCGCGTCAGGAGCCCGTAGTTGACTTTCACTGGGGAGGCGATCGGCGAGAGCACGAGAAGGGAGGCAAACCAGACGGCGCACAATGCTCCCCACGCCATGCGGCTCGAATATCGCCGCAGGGCGCCATCGGCGACGACCACGAGCAGGACGACGCCTAGGGGCGTAATGAACGAGAGCATCCGCCAGGGGAAGTTGGTCACTCGCAACGGGACGATGATTTGATAGAGGAATAGGGAGGCTCTCCACTGAAGGAATAGGAAGACACCGAGGCTTGCTGCCACGAACAGGACTGCCGGGCTGGACGCGCCCCGCGCCGGGCGCCATCGGACCCCTTTCTGCCGAGCGCGCATCCAACAGAAAACGGCCCCGGCTAGGGCGACGGCGATCGGCACCCATATGCCGAAATCGATCTGCACGAAGTAGTAGCCCGCTTTTGGCAGGAACCATTGGTGTCCGATGCCGTAGAAGTAGGAGCCGAAGCTCACGAACTGCTGCGAGATCGCCGCCGCGAGAGAGTTCTTTGTTGAAGGGTCGTAGAAACGGCCCATCTTGATTTCCGCAGCCAATAGAGGGACGAGCAACAGGACCGTAGCTCCGACGACGATCAACAACCGTCGTGCAACACGTCGGAGCCCTTCGAGCCCGGCCGTGGCGATGAAGATGATCAGTGCAATCGTCAGAGGGAACAACGAGTACAGCGCGATCGCACTGTGTGCATTGACCAGCAGCACCATGACCGGGATGAGCAACAAGGACACTCGCCGGTCGCGAACCAGGGTGAGACAGCAGTAGAGGAGCCAAGGGACGACCATCATGGCGGAGAACTCGGCCAGGTCGCCGCGAGGGTCGAGCCAGTCCGTGAAGGCATAGTTGGTGAAGAGAAATCCCAGCGAGCCGACGGTGCGAAGAAGCCGGCTCTCAGTGACGACTCCGAGGGCCTGGCGCATGCCGTAGGCACCAATGACCAGGAAGATGGCGATGGTGGCGACGACAGCAAACTTCAGGTGACCACCGAATACGGCATAGACCATTCCGGCTACATAGAAGAACGCCCGGTGGTAGTAGAGCAGCACCGGGGAGCCCAGGCCGATGCCGTCGCTGCTCGACCAGACAGGAAAGAAATCAAGGTGCCGGAAGTGGGCGGCGTACATCTGCACCAGGAGCACCGGGGCGGTTGAGCCCTGGTTAAGCGGCCATCCGGCCCGGCGCAACACGGGTGAGAGAATGATGAGGGACGCAAGCAGGACGAGAGCCGCGTAGGCGACTTCATAGGTCCACGTACGCCTATGTCGACGGGAAGCCGTGGCCGACACCGAAGCCCCCGACTCCGGCGCCGCCTCCGCCTTCACTCCCGAGAGAGTAGCCCCAGGGGCCTGTCTACGGCTTCAGGCGTCCGATCGGGGCTGGACCGTGACGGCCCGGTTGGCCGCGCTGACGACGGCGTGAAGCGACGCGTCGAGGATGCTCGAGTCCATGCCGACCCCCCACCAGGTCGAGCCGTCGGGCCCCTCGGCTTCGATGTAGGCCACGGCTGATGCGTCCTGCCCGGCGGTCAGGGCGTGCTGGTTGTAGTCCTTCACCTCGAAGTCGATCCCGAAGTCGGCGCGGAGCGCGCCGACGAGGGCGTCGATCGGGCCGTTGCCCTCGCCCATCACCGTCCGGGGCTCGCCGTCCACCAGCAGCTGGGCGGTCACCGTGGTCCGGTGGCCGCCGGTGGTCACCTCGCTGCCGATCAGCCGCATCTCGGCGTCGTCGGCGAGGTAGGTCCGGGAGAACACGTCCCACATCTCCCCGGGCCGGATCACCGTGCCGCTGTCCTCGGTGACGGCCTGGACCTCCTTGGAGAATTCCACCTGGAGCCGTCGGGGCAGGTCGAGGCCGTGCTCGGCGTCCATCACGTAGGCCACCCCGCCCTTGCCCGACTGGCTGTTGACCTGGATGATGGCCTCGTAGGTCCGACCGGTGTGGCTCGGGTCGATGGGCAGGTAGGGCACCTCCCAGTGGTCGTAGTCGTTGCCCAGCGCGGCGAAGCCCTTCTTGATGGCGTCCTGGTGCGATCCCGGAGAAGGCCGTGTAGACGAGGTCCCCGGCGTAGGGATGGCGGGGGTGGACGGGCATCCGGGTGGCGTACTCGGCCACCCGCCGGACCCGGTCGATGTCGCTGAAGTCGAGGGCGGGGTCGATGCCCTGGGAGAACAGGTTCATGGCCAGGGTGACCACGTCGACGTTGCCGGTCCGCTCGCCGTTGCCGAACAGCGTCCCCTCCACCCGGTCGGCGCCGGCCAGCACGGCCAGCTCGGCCGCGGCCACCGCCGTGCCCCGGTCGTTGTGGGGATGGAGGCTCAGGACGATCGAGTCGCGGTTGTTGACCGTGCGGCCGAACCACTCGATG
Organism: uncultured Acidimicrobiales bacterium; assembly: GCA_963769825.1. Taxonomy (GTDB): domain Bacteria; phylum Actinomycetota; class Acidimicrobiia; order Acidimicrobiales; family RAAP-2; genus Bog-756. Next base: position 208,727 of record CAVYNO010000031.1, on the reverse strand, counting down.
ACGTCGGCGTACACGTTGGGCCCGTACATCTCCACCGTATTGGGCAGGTTGATGATGATCGGGCGTTCGGGGGTGGGCTCGATGACCGCCATCACCGCCTCGCAGATCTCGACGGCGAAGTCGGGCTCGGTACCGGTGAAGCTCTCGGGGGAGTACTCGTAGCGGACATCGGTCCCGGCCAGCTCCGCCTCGAACTTCTTGCAGAGCCGGGCGGCGGTGACGGCGATGTCGATGATCCCGGCCCGGTCGAGGCCGAAGACCACCCGGCGCTGCAGCTCCGAGGTCGAGTTGTAGAAGTGGACGATGGCCCGCGGCGCGCCGGCCAACGACTCGAAGGTGCGCTCGATCAGCTCCTGCCGGCACTGGACCAGCACCTGGATGGTGACGTCGTCGGGTATCAGGCCCTCCTCGATGATCTGGCGCTGGAAGTCGTAGTCGGGCTGCGAGGCGGAGGGGAACCCGACCTCGATCTCCTTGAAGCCGATCTCGACCAGGGCGTCGAACAGCTCCAGCTTGCGCTCGGGATCCATGGGATCGACCAGGGCCTGGTTCCCGTCCCGCAGGTCGACGCTGGCCCAGCGCGGCGCCCGGTCGCACTGGCGATCCGGCCAGGTCCGGTCGGGCAGGACGAGGGGCCGGTAGGGGCGGTAGAGGTGGAACGGCATCGGGGAGACGTCGCACGGCATGTCCAGCCGGCGGGGCGGTCCCACCGGCGACGGTGCCGGTGGTCGGTGTCATCGGATCGCTGGTCACTGCTGGCACTCCCTGGCTGTCTGGTGATGGTGCGTTCGGTTGTGGTCTGCGTGTCCTGCGTCCCGGACGCAACAAAAAACCCCCTGGCCGAAATGGCGCAGGAGGTTGCGGGCGAACGCGATGTGACGTTCGCCGTCAGGTAAGGAGGAGCTCCGGGGTCGTGTGAACGTACATAGCACTTCCATGGTGGCAGGCGAGGCCTGTTCCCGTCAAGGACCTGGCGGCGCGGTACCGGGGTGTCGGGTGTGGCCCGGCCGGCCGGCCGGCGCCGGAGGGCAGCCGCGGTGGCCGTCACCGACCGCGGCCCGGGCCTCGACCGCGGCCTCCAGCGGCGGCCCGCTCCGGCGGAGCGGCGCGGTAACCCTCGACGGCCCCGCCGATCCGGCGGACCCGCTCGGCCACCCGGACGGCGGCGTAGCCGCACGCCGGGGCCAGACCGGCGGCCAGCAGGCCCCATCCGGGGCCGAACGCCTCCCCGATGGCGATCCCGAAGCCCACGTACACCGCCGCGAACAGGAAGAAGCAGCCGATCAGTTTGACGGTGGCCCGCATCCCTTCGTTCGACGGGATGCGGGCCAGCCATCTTGACCACCAGATAGGGCACGGCGTGGATGACCACCCCGAGGGCGGCAAAGGGGAGGGCCACCGCCACCTTGGCCCACGCCCCGACGAGTTGCCGGCGGAGCCGTCCCGTGCCATAGCCGGCCGCCACCTGGGCGTCGTTCAGCCCGAGCAGCGCCAGCTGGTGCCGGTAGTCGGCCACCAGGCGCCCGCAATGAGCGTCGACGGCCGCGTCCGAGCCATCGGTCCGCCGCCAGCCTCGGCCAGCGCCGAAGGCGATCGCCTCGCCGCTCGGTCAGGGCCACGTCGCTCGGGAAGCTCAGTTTCGCCGGCGGGCCGCGATGTCGGCCGCGGCGGACAGCAGGTCTGCCTCGGACCACGAGCGATAGTCGGGGCCCACCTCCCGCAGGCGGGCGCCAGATCGTCGGTCAGGCCGCGCACCGCCGCTCGCTCGTCGACCCGGTAGGGGCCAGCCAACCGTCGACGGGCTCCGGACGCCCCACCTTGACCAGGGCCTGCGACCGGAACCGCTGCTTGTCGTCGTAGACGAGGGCGACGGCGACGGTGGATACGCCGGCGGCCCCCTGGCCGGCGGCGGCCAGGGCGATCCGGGCCGCTCCGGTCCGCAGCGGTTGGAGGGCCGGCCAGTCGTGGCTGATGCCCTCCGGGAAGAGGGCCAGGAGCCCGCCCGTGGCCAGCAGCCGGCCGGCGTGGGCGAATGCCTGGCGGTTGCGGGCCGTCGGTGCGCCGTCCTGGGCCCGGTAGACCGGGACGACGCCGGCCAGCTTGAGGAAGGGCCACAGGACCGGTATGCGGAACAGTGTCGACTTGCCCAGGAACCTCGGGAAGCGGGGCAGTGCCGCCATCAGCAGGAGGCCGTCCACCAGGCCGTTGCGGTGATTGGCGACCAGCACGGTCGGGCCGGATGTCCGGATGCGCTCGGCGATGCTCGATCTCCACCCGGCGGAAGAAGACGTGGATCAGCAGCCGGGCCAGGCTCCGCATGAGCTGGTCGGCGATGCGTCGCATCGGGTTGTCTTCGAGCCCGTCAAGGGGATCGGATGGCTCAGGTCACCCCGAGGAGCCCGGCACGGGAAGGGGCACCGGTCGGGCCAGGCTCCAGCTGAAGGTCTCGGGGATCTCGTCCAACGTGACCGGCGTGGCCAGGTCGTCCACCGTCGGTCCCACCCGGTCGGCCACTGCCTGCAGCCGCTCGGCGTCGAACCCGAAGACGTCGATGGCGTTCCCCCGAGCATCCGGCGGACGTCCGCCTCGGGCAGGCCCCCGAACACCTGGCGCAGGATCAGCCGGTGCACCGGCGCGGCCCCCTCCAGATGGGGGTAGTCGGCGCCCCACATGATCCGGTCGACGCCGATCTCCCCACGCATCTCGGCTTCGTAGCGCTTCATGAGCGACCCACCGAGGAAGACGTGACGGCGGATGTACTCGGAGGGCCGCAGCTCCAGGTAGGAGCGGACCGGGGCCCCGCCGTGGGTGTCGAAGAAGGACTCGAGGTCCCGGACGAGCGAGGGGAGCCACTGCACGCCGTTCTCGGTGACCACCACCCTGAGGTCGGGATGGCGGTCGAAGACCCCGCCGAGGATCATGAACCAGAGCGGGCGGCGGGTGAAGACGAACACCTCGTACAGCCCGAGGAACCCGCCGTGCTTCTTGTCGTAGAGCTGCTTGGCGTCGGTGGCCGTGCCGGAGGCGCCCGTGTGGAGGTTGACCACCAGCCCGTTGTCCTCGCAGGCGGCCCAGAACGGCTCGTAGTAGTCGTCGGCGTAGCCCGGCAGGCCCGAGCTGAGGGACATGGCAGGGCAGCATGACCCCGCCGGACAAGCCGACGCCCCGGGCCCAGGTGATCTCCTCCACGGCTCGGTCCATGTCGTGCAGGTCGATGGGGATGCAGCCGGTGCGCCGGCCCGGGGCGGCGGCGCAGAACTCGGCCAGCCACCGGTTGTAGGCATGGAGCGCGGGCCAGACCGGCTCGAGGTTCTTGGAGGTCTGCGACCCGAGGTACATGGCGGGCGAGAGGCCGCCGGCCAGCACCGGGCCGGGAAAGGCGACCTCGGCGTGGATGCCCTGTTCCTCGAGTGCGGCCAGCCGCCGCCCATCGGCGTCCGAAGGGAAGACCCAGTCAGTGCTGTAGCGGGCCAGCCATGAAGCGGCGGCCTCGATGTCGACGCCCATGCCGGCCAGGCGCCGGGCGGCCACGGCTCGCACGGCGTCCGGATCGTCGATCGCTCCGGGGTCGACCCCGCCGAACATGGGGATGGCCACCGAGGAGAGGTCGCCGAACGCGGCCACCGCCTCGCGGTGCTTCGGGTCCACGTAGCTGAGGAAGTCCTCGAGGGTGTCCGGCGCGGCGTGGGCGTCGGCCGACACCACCACGTAATTCCTGCCCGATTCGGACCCACTGCCTCCGATCACTCGGCTCGCCTCCCCGGATCCTGCGTCCCGATCACGTCCGACCCGGTCGTTCCCGGCCGTGCCCTAGCCCCTGGGCAGACTACAACCGGGCCGCACGGCTCGGCCCCGTGCCGAGCCGCCGCCGACCGCCGGGACCCTGCCGTGTTCTAGATGCGCTCGAAGTTGCGGGCCAGCTCCCAGTCGGTGACCACCCGGTTGGCCGCGGCCCACTCCTGGCGGGCGGTGTTGAGCAGGTGGTGGTGGACCTCGGGCCCGAAAGCCTCGGCCGCCACCTGGCTGGACGCCAGACGCGTCGATGGCCTCGGGCAGCGTGGCCGGGATGCCGGGGCACGTCGGTGGCGACGTAGGCGTTGCCGGTGAACGGCGGGCTCGAGCTCGAGCTCGTGCTCGATGCCCCACAGACCGCCGGCGATGGTGGCGGCCAGGGCCAGGTACGGGTTGACGTCGGCCCCGGGGATGCGGCTCTCCACCCGCCGGCCGGCCCCGGTGCCCACGGTGCGGAACCCACAGGTGCGGTTGTCCTCGCCCCAGACCAGCGCCGTCGGTGCCCACGAGTCGGGAACGTAGCGACGGTAGGAGTTGACGTACGGGGCGAAGCACCACGCCAGCTCGGCGGCCGACCGGAGCTGGCCGGCCAGGAACTGCCGGCCGACGGGAGAGAGGCCCGACCGGGACGCCGGCTCACCTCGGGTCGGGGCCATCAGGGGTGCGCCGGTGGCCGCGTCCCACAGGCTGGTGTGGATGTGGCACGACGAGCCGGCCGCGTCCATCGACCACTTGGCCATGAAGGTGGCGGCCCGGCCGAGTCCCGAGGCGATCTCCTTCACCCCGCTCTTGAACACCAGGTGGCGGTCGGCCACCTCGAGGGCGCTCGCCGTAGGTGAGGTTGATCTCGTGCTGGCCCGTCCCGCCTCCCCCTTGGAGAACTCGACGGGGATCCCCGCCTCGACCATCAGGTTGCGGATCCGGCCGATGACGTACTCCTCGCCCGAGGTCTGCTGCAGCTGGTAGTCCTCGATCGTGGCGGAGTGGGGGACGAGGCCGTGCCAGTGCTTGCCGGCCGCTTCGGCGAAGGAGTCGAGGAAGAGGTAGAACTCGAGCTCGGTGGCGCACTTGACCTCGAGGCCGAGCCCGGCGGCCCGCTCGATCTGGCGGCGCAGGATGCGCCGGGGCGAGACCTCGACCGGTTGCCCGTCCAGTGGTCAGGAGGTCGCACAGCACCAGGGCGCTGCCCGGGACCCAGGGGAGCGGCCGGACCGTGCGCGGGTCGACCACGGCGTTGAGGTCGCCGTAGCCCGTCTCCCAGTTGGCGAACCGGTACCCGGGCAGCGGCTGCATGTCGACATCGCAGGCGAGGAGGTAGTCGCAGACCTCGATGCCGTGGTGGAGCACGTGGTCGAGGAAGAAGGCACCGGTGACCCGCTTGCCCACCGGCCGCCCCTGCAGATCGGGGAAGGCCACCACCACCGTGTCGATGTCGCCCGACTGGATCTGGTGGGGGAGCGTCTCGAGGGTCAGCATCCCAGCACTCTGGCCCAGGGGCGCCCGACCCGTCCAGCGCTACTCCGGGCGTGACGTACGCGGCGGTGATACCGCCGTCCACCACCAGCGCCGACCCGGTGACGAAGGAGGCGTCGTCCGAGGCGAGGAACAGCGCGGCCCGGGCGACCTCCTCGGGACGCCCGAACCGTCCGAGCGGGATGTGGACCAGCCGGCGCTCCCGCCGCGCCGGATCGGCCAGCAGCTCGGCCAGCAGCGGCGTCTCGATGGGCCCCGGGCAGAGCGAGTTGGCCCGGATCCCCCGGCGGGCGTACTCGACGGCCAGCTCCCGGGTGAGGGCCAGCACCCCTCCCTTCGATGCGGTGTAGGCCATCTGGGCGGTGGCCGCTCCGACCAGCGCCACGAACGAGGCCACGTTGACGATGGAGCCCCCGCCCGAATCGAGCATGGCGGGCACGGCCGCCCGGCACCCGAGCCATACCCCCTTGAGGTTCACGTCCATCACCTGGTGCCAGGTATCGGGCGGGGTGTCGAGGATGCCCCCGTCGTCGTCGGGAAAGATCCCGGCGTTGTTGAACATCACATGGAGCCCGCCGAAGGTGGCGACGGCCGTGGCGACCGTGGCCTCGACCGAGGCGGCGTCGGTGACGTCGACGCCTACGGGGGCGGCCGAGCCGCCTCGGGCCTGGATCTCATCAGCTGCCGACCCGGCAAGGTCGGTCGACGATGTCGGCCACCACCACCGAGGCACCCTCCGATGCGAACAGCAAGGCGGCCACACGGCCGATCCCGCTCCCGGCCCCCGTGATGACGGCTACCTTCCCGTCGAGTCTTCCCACGGGCCTCCTTGGATGGTGGTCCCGGTCCGAGGGTGGCCGGGGCACGGTCGATCGCTTCGGGCGGGGCGCGGTCCGAGCCGCGCAGGCACCTTATCGGCGGCTCGGGCGCGGTGGGATACTGAGCTTCGTGGCGAGTTCTCGTCCCCGACCGTTGATCGGGCTCACCTCCTACCGCCAGACCACGTCCTGGTGGTCGTGGGAGCGGGACGCGGCACTCGTGCCCGGCTCCTATCTCGATGTGGTCGAGGTGGCTGGCGGCCAGCCTCTGCTCATCCCGCCGTCGCGCACCCGGGTACCGGACGACGATCCCCAAGGCGGTGCGGGCCCGACCGCCGGACCGGTGAGCGGTTTCGAGCGGGTGCTCGCCGCCCTCGACGGCCTGGTGCTCACGGGCGGCGGCGATGTCGCCCCGGGCCGTTTCGGCCAGCGAGCCGACCCCCACACCGACGGCGCCGACCGGGACCGGGACGAGCTGGAGCTCGGGCTGGTGCAAGCAGCGCTGGCCGCAGACCTCCCCGTGCTGGCTGTCTGCCGCGGCCTGCAGGTGCTCAACGTCGCCTTGGGCGGCGACCTCGTGCAACACCTACCCGAGCCGGCCGGTTCGGTTCACCGGCCCCGGCCCGGGGTATTCGGTCCGGTCCGGGTCACGACCGAGCCGTCGAGCACGGTTCGCCGGCTCATCGGCGAGAGCGCGGAGGTCCAGTGCAGTCACCACCAGGCCATCGCCGCCCTCGCCCCCGGCCTGGTCGTGACGGCCACGAGCACGGACGGCGTCGTCGAGGCCGTCGAGTTGCCCGGCCACCGGTTCGTGATCGGCGTGCAGTGGCACCCCGAGGAGGTGGGGGACTCCAGGCTGTTCGAGGCCCTGGTGGCCGCGGCCCGCTCATCTGCCGATCAACGGCCGGTGGCCGTCCGGTCCTTTCCATGAGCGATGCGACCGAGGTGGTGAACCCGGCCACCGAGACCGTGGTCGCCACCGTCCCGGCCCAAGGAGCCGAGGAGGTCGACGCGGCCGTGGGAAGGGCTGTCTCGGCTGGTTCCAGCCTGGCGGGAGGTGGCGCCGGCCGACCGGGCCCGGTTGCTTCGACGGTTCGCCGCCCGGGTGGAGGAGGAGGGCGAGGAGCTGGCCGGGCTGGAGACCCAGAACGTGGGGAAGCCCCTCGCCGAAAGCCGCGACGAGGTGGCCATGGTCGCTGAGGTGCTCTATTTCTATGCCGGCGCGGTGGACAAGCACCGTGGGGCAACCGTCCCGGTGGCGGGCGGCGTCGACATGACGTTCCACGAGCCGCTCGGTGTAGTGGGCGCCATCGTTCCCTGGAACTTCCCCATCGCCATCACCTCGTGGAAGGTGGGGCCGGCGCTGGCGACCGGGAACACCATCGTGGTCAAGCCGGCCGAGCTCACGCCACTGACCGCGCTTCGCCTGGCGGATCTGGCGCTCGATGCGGGCATCCCCGAGGGCGTGTTCCAAGTGGTAACGGGTACGGGACCAGTGGTCGGGGCCCGGCTGGTCGAGCACCCCGAGGTGGCCAAGATCACGTTCACCGGCTCGACCGAGGTGGGCCGCCAGATCATGGCCAGGGCGGCCAACACCATCAAGCGGGTCACACTCGAGCTGGGGGGGAAGTCGGCGTCGATCGTCTTTGCCGATGCCGACGTCGAGCAGGCGGCGGCCGCTACGCCGGGCGGGGTGTTCGCCAACGCCGGCCAGGACTGCTGTGCCCGGAGCCGGTCGCTCGTGCAACGCTCCGTCTACGACGACTTCGTGGCCCGGCTGTTCGAGGCCGTCCAGGCCTGGACGGTCGGGGACCCGACCCATCCCGACACCTGCATGGGGCCACTGGTCAGCGCGGCCCACCGCCAGGTGGTGGCGGGGTTCCTCGGCCCGGGGATGGGCGATTCCGTCACCCGGCCGGCGGAGCCGCGGATCACCGGGTCGGTACCCGACGGCCCGGGCTACTGGTTTCCGGCGACCGTGGTCGCACCGGCGAAGCCCGAATGGCGGCTGGCCCGCGAGGAGATCTTCGGTCCCGTGCTGGCCGTGATCCCTTTCGAGGACGAGGACGACGCGGTCCGCCTGGCGAACGACACCCCTTACGGGCTTTCCGGCTCGATCTGGACCCGCGACGGTGCCCGCGCTCTGCGCGTGGCCCGAGCCGTCCGGTCGGGAAACCTGTCGGTCAACTCGAACAGCTCGGTGCGGGTCCAAACCAGCTTCGGAGGCATGAAGCAGTCGGGGTTCGGCCGCGAGCTCGGGCTCGAAGCGCTGGCCTCGTACACCGAGGTGAAGAATGTCTTCGTCTCCACGGCCGGGTGAGCGACCGGGGCGTGGAGACGAAGACCCTCCCGGCGTGACCGGTCGGGCCCTCCTCGTCGCGGTGGTCACCGGGGCCAGCCGCGGGCTCGGGGCGGGACTGGCCGAGGCGTTCGCCGCCGAGGGGATCCGTCTCGGGCTGTGCGCCCGAACCCGTCCACCCGCCCCGCAAGCGGCGAACGACGCTTTCCGTGAAGCGGTCGATGTGACCGACGCCGCTGGCCTGGATGCTTTTGCCCACAGCGTCGCCGGCCGTTTCGGTCGCATCGACCTGTGGATCAACAACGCCGGGGTGCTCGAGCCGATCGGACCGCTGGTCGGAGCCGATCCCGTGGCGCTCCGTCACAACATCACCGTGAATGTGCTCGGGGTGCTCCACGGTTCGGCCACCTTCGCCCGGCATGTTCGCTCGCGACCCGGCCGTGGTGTTCTCATCAACATCGTCTCCGGTGCTGCGACGCACCCATATCAAGGCTGGACCGCCTACTGTGCGGCGAAGGCGGCGGTGGCGATGGCGACCGAAGTAATTGCCCGGGAGGAACGGGACCGCGGGTTGCTGTCGTTCGCACTGGCCCCGGGGGCGGTTGACACGGACATGCAGACGCTTGTCCGCAAGGCCGGGCCGGACGAGTTCCCCGAGGTCGACCGTTTTCGGCGCTTGTATGCCGAGGGGCGCTTGCGCTCCCCGTCGGAGGTGGCCCGGTTCATCCTCGACCGGCTGATCGACGTGAGGACGCCCGACGGCGAGGACCTGCCGGTGCAGGTTCGGATCCCCGATGAGTGGTCCGGGGGTGGATGACCCTTCGGGCGCTATCACCGGCGAGCTGGCCCGGGGTCAGAAGGGGAAGCCGCCGCTTTGGTCGCCCGAGCCATACCCGCCCGAGCCGGACGAACCCGAGCCGGGCGAACCCGACCCGGACGAACCTACGCTGCCGTGGCTCCCTTCACCGCCGGAGTGGAGTCCGGTTGATGGCCGCGTCGGTCTGGATCATGCCGGTGACTGTCTCGGTGGAATTCGAGGAGCTATCTCCTGCGGTGACCTGCCGGTTGAGGGCCGACACGATCCCCGAACGTCACGCCTGACGCAGTCACAGAGGGCGAGGGCGTTGCCGATGACCACGACGGAATCGTCCACCTAAACCTGGTTCGAGTCCCCGAAGGCCACGGTGGGAAGCCCGCTCACGTTTGGATCTGGAGCAGCGCCACATCCTTGTCCGGTCGGCGCAGATTACCTAGGCGCCCTACTGGTTCGTCGAGTTGTAGAGGGAGACCGTGACACTCGAAGCCCCATCGATGACGTGCTTGTTGGTTAGCACCAGGCGGGTTGACGTGATGAGCTGCGGTCCCGCGTCTCGAACGGAAAGTCTGCCATGAGGATGAGCATCTGGATCGACGGTAAGAAAGAGGATATCAATTTGTGAAGAATGGCTTCGGACGGACCGGACCGTCCAAGGCCCCGCCGGCCCGGTATTCCCCGTGTGAGAGGCGCTGAGGAAGGTTTCAGTCAGCCGGCCGGGGCCGGGTATCGTGACCGGCATGCCTGATGGTTCTCGCAGGTTCGCCAAGCCCGCCGCCGCCTTCGGCATTCTCGCCACCATGGCGAGCATCTGGTGGTTCGCCCTCAGGCCCCGGCGGAAGATGAAGACACGCGGGGCCGACCTCAAGCAGTAGGTAGCCTCCTGTGAGGTGGCCCTGGCCTCGCTGCGTCCGCTCCGCTCGCGAAACTTCGCCCTCATCTGGACGGCCGCCCTGGTCTCCAACGTGGGTTCGTGGATGCAGACCGTCGCCCTCGGGGTGCTGGTGTTCGCCCGGACCGGCCAGCCAGGGTGGACCGGTCTCGTGGCGGCGGCCGCATTCATCCCCATCGGCCTGCTGGCTCCCATCGGCGGGGCGATGGCCGACCGGGTCGACCGCCGGCGCTGGTTGATCGTCACGACCCTGGGCGAGATGGCATTCGCCTCCGTGCTGGCCGTGCTGGCCGCGACCGGACATGACCCGCCGGCGGCGCTGGTGGTGCTGGCGCTGTTGGGCGGGGCGGCCGGAGCAGTCGGGTTTCCCGCCTATCAGGCCATGGTGCCGGACCTTGTCCCGCCCGAGGACCTCCTCGGGGCCGTGTCCCTGTCGTCGGCCCAGTTCAATCTCGGGCGGGTCATCGGCCCCGCAATGGCCGGGCTGGTTCTACTGACCCACGACTATGGGTTGGTGTTCGGGGTGAATGCCGCCTCGTTCGGCGCCGTCGTGCTGGCGCTGTTGCTCGTCCGGCTTCCCCGACCCGCAGCCCGGTCGGGGGGTGCGGGCTTCGGCACGCGCATCGCCGCCGGGGTGCGGGCGGCCCGGTCCGAGCCCGGCTGCCGGTCGGCCATCGGGTTGATCGCCTTCGTGGCGCTGTTCGCCTCCCCGTTCATCGCCCTGGTGCCGGCCATGGCCGGCGTCCTGCACCGCGACGGGGTGACGACCCAGGTGGCCACCGCCATCCTGGTGACCGCCCAGGGGATCGGCGCCGTGGTCGGAGCCCTGGCCCTGCCCACATTGGCCGAGCGCCTGGGGCGCAGGACCATGCTGCAGGCCGCCCTCTTCGGCGTGCCGGCGCTGCTCGTCCTCTACGCCTTGGCACCCTCGCTCTGGCTGTCCGCACTGGCGCTGCTGGCGGTCGGCGCCGGCTACATCGCCGTGCTCTCCGGACTGAACACGGTGGTCCAGCTCCGCGCCCCGGCCGAGGCCCGGGGTCGCATCCTCGGCATCTACATGATGGGCCTCGGCATCGTCTATCCGATCGGTGCCGTCCTCCAGGGTGTGGTGGCTGACCGGACCGGCGTGCGGGCGGTGACGGTGGCCGGAGCGGTCATCCTGTGGGGTGGTCTGGCGTTGCTCGCCTCCCTCCGCCCACAGGTCTTCACCGCCCTCGGTGATCCTCCCGAGGCCGCCGAGGAAGTCGGGGTCCTGCCCACCGCCGAGCTCCCGTGAACAGACCGGTCAGCCTTGAGGTGCTTCGGGCCGAGGAGGCCGAGGCGGCCCAGCGTCGGGCGGCTGGATGGCTGCTGGCCGCCGGGCTCGGTCCCGGCGATCGGGTCGCCTTCTGCCTCCCGTCGTCGGCTGCGCTCCTGTGCGCCGTGCTCGGCGCCCTCCGGGTCGGCGTGGTGCCGGTCCTGCTCAACGCGACCCTCCTCGACGGCGAGCGTGAGCTGCTCATTGCCGACTCCCGGCCGGCCTTGGTCGTCACCGACGCGGCGCGCCTCGCCGTTCTGGACGGGGGCCCGCCCGCTCGTTACCCGCTGGCTCGGCCCATTCACTACACCTCCGGGACGACCGGGCGTTCCAAGGGGGTGTGGTCGGGCCTCTGGGACGATGCCACCGCCCGGGATGCCTTCGCCGACGAGGCCGATCTGTGGTCCCTGGGTCCCGACGACGTCCATCTCGTCTGCTCACCCATGTACCACTCCGTGTCGATCCGGTTCGCGGGGGGCACGCTGCTCCGCGGCGGGACCTGCGTGGTGCTCGGGCGGTTCGACGCCTCGGTCGCCCACACCGTGCTCCAGGGCGAGCACGGTGTGGTGCCCACAACCGCCTTCATGGCTCCCACCGCGCTGGCGCGGCTGCTCGATGCCACACCGCCGGGGGACGGGCACCTGGACTCGCTGCGCTTGCTCGTCCACGCCGGCTCACCCTGCCCCATGGCGCTGAAGCACCGCGCCCTCGATCGGGTGGGCCCCGGTGTCCTCTGGGAGTTCTACGGCTCGACGGAGGGCCAGTTCACCGCCTGCTCGCCGGAAGACTGGTTGCTCCATCCGGGCACCGTGGGCCGAGCCCGGCCCGGGCGGATCTTGGCCGTCGACCCCGATGGCACCGTCTGGTGCCAGGGACCCGACTTCGCCCGGTTCACCTATTGGCGGGACGAGGCCAAGACGGCGGCCGCCTGGCGGGACGGTGCCTTCACCGTCGGCGACCTCGGGCGGCTCGACGACGGCTTCCTCTTCCTCGACGGCCGCCGCGAGGACCTGATCATCACCGGTGGGGTGAACGTGTATCCGGCCGAAGTCGAGCAGGTCCTCGGCGAGGCCGATGGCGTGGCCGAGGTGGCCGTGTTCGCTGTCCCCGACGAGGAGTGGGGCCAGCGCGTCTGCGCCGCCGTCGTTCCCGCCGGGCCCCATCGTGGCCCATCGGCGGAGCGAGTGCTCGAGACCGTCACCGCCCACGCCAGCGCACGGCTCGCCGGGTACAAGCGCCCGAAGCACTATGTAGTAATGGACGAGCTCCCCCGCACGGCCACGGGCAAGTTGCAGCGGGGGCGGATCCCGGACCTCGTCGACCTCGGGTGACGCCCGCGCCGTCGATGTGGCACCCTCCAGCACGGTAGGCCGCGTCATCACGGGCCCGTCCCGGTGTCCGGCAGCCTGAGGAATACTGGCCCGATGAGCCCCGTCGACGCCGGCCCTCCCATCGCCACTGTCAACCCGGTCAACGGCCGACTGCTCGAATCGTTCGAGCCCTACGACGCCGCCGTTGTCGAGGCCCGCCTGGCGGTGGCGGCCCGTGCTGCTCCCCGGTGGGCCCGGACCTCCTTCGAGGAGCGGTCGAGACTGCTGGTCACCGTGGCCGACCTGTTCGAAGGTGAGCTGCCCGACATCGCCCACGTCGTGACCACTGAGATGGGGAAGCCGTTCGCGCAGGCCAAGGCCGAGGTCTCCAAATGTGCCACCGCCTTTCGCTGGTTCGCCGAGCACGCCGAGCGACTGCTGGCGGACGAGGAGGTTCCGCTGGACCCAGGGCGGGGTCGGGTCAGCTACCAACCGCTCGGCGTCGTGCTGGCCGTCATGCCCTGGAACTTCCCGCTGTGGCAGGTGGTCCGGTTCATCGCACCTGCGGCCATGGCCGGCAACGTCGGGCTGCTCAAGCACGCCCCGAGCGTGCCGCGCACGGCCCTCCTGCTCGAGGACCTGTTCCGTCGAGCCGGCGCATTCGAGGGCGTGTTCCAGACGCTGCTGATCGGGACCGACCAGGTGCCGGCCGTCATCGCCGACGGGCGGGTGGCGGCGGTCACTCTGACGGGCAGTGTGGCCGCCGGCCGAGCCGTGGCGGCCCAGGCCGGTGGCGTCGGCAAGAAGACCGTCTTGGAACTCGGAGGGAGCGATCCTTTCATCGTGCTGCCCTCGGCCGATCTCGAGAGGGCCATCCCGGTCGGGATCCAGGCCAGGGTGCAGAACGCGGGCCAGTCGTGCATCGCGGCCAAGCGGTTCATCGTTCACCGGGAGGTGGCTGACGAGTTCACCGCCGGGTTCGTGGCCGGCACGGAGGCGCTCTCGGTCGGCGATCCCTTCGATCCGGCAACGGAGGTCGGCCCGCTGGTGACCGCGGCGGCCCACGACACTGTCGCCGCCCAGGTCGACGACGCCCGATCCAAGGGAGCGAACGTCCTCTGTGGCGGTGTGCAGGTCACCGGTCCGGAGGGACCGGACCATCCCGGTTTCTTCTACCGGCCCACGGTGATCACCGACATCGAGCCCGGCATGCGGGTGGCCACCGAGGAGGTGTTCGGCCCCGTCGCATTGCTGTTCGTGGCTGCGGACGCTGACGATGCGCTGCGATTGGCCAACGCCAGCGAATTCGGGCTCGGGTCGAGCGTGTGGACCAACGACCCCGGCGAGCAGGAGCGGTTCGCGGTCGAGCTGGAGGCAGGGCAGGTCTTCGTCAACGGCATGGTGGTCTCTATGCCGCAGCTTCCCTTTGGCGGCATCAAGAGCTCCGGATTCGGCCGCGAGCTCTCGGCCCACGGGTTGCGCGAGTTCTGCAATGTGAAGTCGGTCTGGGTCGCCTGAGCCGGTCGGCCGCACTCGGTGCGGGTTCGCCACCGGTCGGACCCGATCGGCCGATTCAGGTCGTCGTCGTGGTGACCATGGTGGTCACCGGTGCCGGTGACCAACTTGTGGACGTCGAGCCCCAGGTCCACTGGAGCCCGTCGTAGGACACCGAGGTGAGGTGGTAGTTGTAGGCGTGGGCCACCGCCCAGATCGCGGCCTGCCATCCCGCCTTGGTGGTCGGAGGCTTGGACAGGGCTCCGGGTCCGAGTTCGGCGGTTGCCGCGGCCGCCAGCGCGCCGGGGTGTGGACTGGCTCCGCCGAACGTAGCGAGCTGACAGCTGAGCGCTGCCGGGCGCTCGCCCGTGGAGGCGATGGCCAGCGCCTGGGCCTCGGGCTCCCACTGGGCGTAGGCGCTGGGGTCAGCGCTGCCCTGCACCAACTGGGCCGCTTCGGTCACCGGCAACGACTCCCACCCGGGCACCTCGACCAGGCGGGCATAGAAGGCGCCGGCGGCGTAGGCCGGATCCAGGATCTGTGCCGCCGTGCCCCATCCCTGGGACGGCCGTTGTTGAAAGAGGCCCAACGAGTCGCGATCCCCATAGGGAAGGTTGAGCAGGTTGGACTCCTGGAGGGCGGTGGCCAGGGCGACGGTCACTGCGTGATCGGGCACGCCGCGGTGGGCCCCGACCGCGGCGACGATGGCGGCGTTCTGTGCTTGATCCGGACTGAGGGTGAACGCCATACCGCCGGCTCCGGTCGACACCGTACAGATGGAGATCGCCGGACGCGGTGGACCTCGGAACACCCCTATCGAGACGAGCAGCAGCGCCACCAGCCCGATCGCAGCAGCTACTACGGCTGTCACGCGCACCATTGGTCGTCGGTTCATCGGCTCGCAGGTTCGTTCCCGGTCGGTCCGGCAGGCCCCTCATCTTGACCGGTGCCGAGGCCGGGGCGACGTCACCAGGCCCGCTGTTCGAGGATGGGCGGGTCTGGGTCAGACTGGTACGGTGCGCGCCTACCTGGACCACGCCGCCACGACCCCCATGGTGCCCGGAGCGTTGGAGGCCATGGTGCCGCACCTCGCCGGAACCCACGGCAACCCGTCGGGGGCGCACGGCGAGTCCCGACGGGCCAGGCAGGCGTTGGACGATGCCCGGGACCGGATCGCCCACCTGCTGGGCGACGAACGTATGGACCTTGTGTTCACCGCCGGCGGGACCGAAGCCGACAACCTGGCCGTTGCCGGCGGTTGGGAGGCGGTGGCCTCCTCGGATCGGTGGGCCGGTGCGCAGCCGCCCGCCCTGGTGTGCTCGGCGATGGAGCACCATGCCGTCCTCAATGCCTGCCGGGCGTTGGCCCGACGCACCGGTGCGATGCTGAAGGAGGTCCCCTCGACCAAGGACGGGATCGTCGATCTCGGCGCCCTGGCCGAGTTCTGCACGCCGGAGGTCGCGCTGGTGTCGGTCATGACGGTGAACAACGAGATCGGGACGGTGCAGCCGATCGACCGTGTGGCGGACGTGGTGCGGGAACGGTCTCCGTACGCCGTGCTCCACACCGATGCCGTCCAAGCCGTGGCCTGGCTCGATGTGCAGGACCGGACCGCGTCCGCCGATCTGGTCTCGATCAGCGCCCACAAGTTCGGCGGTCCGATGGGGGTCGGCGCCCTGCTCCTCCGCGGCGGTGCCGCGGTTCGACCGTTGGTGCAAGGCGGAGGCCAGGAACGGGGCCGCCGGAGTGGCACCCCGAATGTGGCCGGCATCGTCGGCATGGCAGCTGCACTGGAAGCCGTTGACCCGGTACGGGCCCGGACGGTGGAACGGGTGGCGGCGCGGCGCGACCGGATCGGGGACGGGCTGCTGACCTCGGTGGCCGGACTTACCGAGACGGTGGCGCGGGAGCACACGGTGGCCGGCCACCTTCACCTGCGGGTGGCCGGCATCGAGGGCGAGGCCCTGGTGGTCGCCCTCGACGAGGCCGGCGTAGCCACATCCGCCGGTGCCGCCTGCTCGAGTGGTGCCGTGGAGGTCAGCCACGTGCTCGAATCCATGGGCCTCGGGCCCGACGAGGCCGTCACCGGGATTCGCTTGTCGTTGGGCCCGACCACCACCGATCAGGAGGTCGACTACGTGCTCGACGTCATCCCAAAGGTCATCGCTCAGCTGAGAGACTGAGCCCATGCGTGTGCTGGTGGCCATGTCCGGAGGTGTCGATTCGTCGGTGGCCGCCGCCCTGGTGGCCGAGCGATACGGCCGGGGCCAGGTGGTGGGGGTCACTCTCAAGCTGTGGGGCGGGAGCTCGGACTCGGGGTGCTGCTCGGTGTCGGACGTCGAGGACGCCCGCCGGGTCGCCGACCAGCTGGGATTGGTGCACCACGTCTTCAACTTCTCGGCCGACTTCGAGCGGCGGGTGGTCGATCCCTATGTCCGCGGTCATGCCGCCGGGCGGACCCCCAATCCCTGCATCGAGTGCAATCGGCACCTCAAGTTCGACCGCCTGCTCGAGCGCGCCCGAATTCTCGGATTCGACGCGGTGGCCACCGGGCACCACGCCCGGCGCGAGGTCTCGCCGGAGGGGCGGTTCCGGCTCCGCCGGGGCGCCGACCCGGCGAAGGACCAGTCCTACGTCCTGGCCATGCTGGGACAGGAGCAGCTCGCCCGCACCCTGTTTCCAGTCGGCGAGATGACCAAGTTCGAAGTACGTGAGACAGCGGCACAGTTGGGCCTCAGGACGGCGGCCAAGCCCGACAGCCAGGACGTCTGCTTCATCCGGTCGGACGAGGGACGGGAGGCCTTTCTCGATGCCCGGCTGCCTCTCCATGGCGGCCGTCTGGTCGACCATCTGAGCGGCGAGGACCTCGGAGCGGTCGAAGGGGTCGAGTTGGTCACGGTGGGACAGCGGCGCGGGATGGGGCACGGGACCGACGGTCGGCGCCGGTTCGTGACCGCGGTGGACGTGGCCGCACAGCGCGTTTGGCTCGGGCCGCCCGAGGCGGCGCTGACCGACCGGGTGCGCCTCCACACGGTGACCTGGGTGGACGGCTGTCCGGACCGGCTCGGATGTGGGGGCGACACTGGCGACGGCACCGCCGCCGTCGCCCAGTGCAGTGCCCATGGCCGCCCGGTGTCGAGCACCCTGCATGCCGGCGAGGAGTGGCTCCATGTCCGGTTCTCGACCCGGCAGCGCCGGATCGCTCCCGGCCAGACGGTCGCGCTCTATGACCCCGGCGATCCCGAGCTCGTCATCGGATCGGGAATCGCCGCGTGACCCGAGGGCGGGGATCCGACATCCCGGGAGCCGAGATGACTGCGCCCGATCCCGCCGCCGACCCGGCGGCGCGCGCCGAAGAGCTGCGGGCGCTGATCGCCTTCCACAACGACCGGTACCACCGGCTCGACGACCCCGAGATCGCCGACGCCGAGTACGACGCACTGGTCCGTGAGCTGCAGGCCATCGAGGCCGCCCACCCCGGCCTCGCCCTTGAAGGCTCTCCCACCTCGACCGTCGGTGCCGCCCCGTCCGGGCTGTTCGAACCGGTGGTCCACCCGGTACCGATGATGAGCCTGGACAACGCCATGACTCCGGAGGAGCTTGAGGCCTGGGCGGCTCGGCTGGCGCGCCAGGTCCCGCCTGAAACCGCCTTCGTCTGCGAGCTGAAGATCGACGGGCTGGCCATCTCGCTCCGCTACCGGCGGGGCCGGTTCGTCCAGGCGGCGACGCGAGGGGACGGCCGCACCGGTGAGGACGTCACCGCCAATGTGGCCACCATCACGGCCATCCCCGACCGACTGAGCGGCAAGATCGGGGCGTCGCCCGACGTCATCGAGGTCCGTGGCGAGGTCTTCATGCCGACACCTGCCTTCGAGGAGCTGAACCGGCGCCAGCTCGAAGCAGGCCAGCGGCTCTTCGTCAATCCCCGCAACTCGGCTGCCGGATCGCTACGCCAGAAGGATCCAAGCATCACCGCCTCCCGCGCCCTCTCGTTCTGGGCCTACCAGGTCGGTCAGCTCGAGCTGCCCGGAGAGGGTGGCGCACAGACCGGGGGTGAGGAGCCGCCGACCCCGCTGGCTCACACCCACGCCGAAACGCTGGCGTGGCTCGAGCGGGCGGGGTTCCCTGTCAATCCGGAGCGCACGCTGGTTCACGGCATGGCGGAGGTGTTGGCCTTTTGTCGGAGTTGGGAGGAACGCCGACACCAACTCGACTACGAGATCGACGGTGTGGTCGTGAAGGTGGACGATCTCGATCTCCAACGTCGCCTCGGAGCGACCTCCCGGGCACCGCGCTGGGCCATCGCCTACAAGTTCCCGCCGGAGGAACGAACGACCAAGCTCCGGGACATCATGGTGTCGATCGGCCGGACCGGTAAGGCCACCCCATTCGCCATGCTGGAGCCGGTGTTCGTCGGGGGCTCCACCGTGTCGCTGGCCACCCTCCACAACGAGGACCAGGTGCGGATCAAAGACGTGCGACCGGGCGACACCGTGACCGTGCGAAAGGCCGGCGACGTCATACCCGAAGTGGTGGGGCCGGTCCTGGCCGTCGGACCCGACGGCCGCCGGCGCCGGCGCCGGCGGCCCTGGAAGTTCCCCGCCGTCTGCCCGAGCTGTGGCGGACCACTGGTCCGACTGCCGGGCGAGAGCGACACGTTCTGCACGAACCTCGACTGCCCCGGCCAACGAGTGCAGCGCATCGCTCACTTCGCCTCCCGGTCGGCCATGGACATCGAGGGACTCGGTGAGCAGCGTGTCCAGCTCTTCACCGATCTCGGCCTCCTGAAGGACGTGGCCGACCTCTATTCGTTCACTCCTGAGACGCTGGAGGGGATCGAAGGGTTCGGGGCGGTGTCCATCGGCAACCTCCTCGGTGCCATCGATGCGTCCCGCTGGCGCCCGCTCCACCGGCTCCTCATCGGACTCGGGATCCGCCACCTCGGTCAGGTCGGTTCGATCGCCTTGTCCCGTGCCGCGGGAGACATCGATGCGGTGATCCGCGCCGACGAGAAGAGCCTGGCCGGCGTGGACGGGGTCGGCCCGGTCATTGCCGCCAGTGTGGTGCGATGGTTCGCGTCGGACGTGAACCGTTCGGTGGTCGAACGCCTCCGTGCGGCCGGGCTCACGCTGGTGGAGCCGGCGGCCGGTTCGCGCGGCGAGGGTGAGGAGCCCCCCCAGACCCTGGAGGGGAAGTCGGTCGTGGTCAGCGGCACCCTGGACGGTTGGACGCGGGAGGAGGCCGAGCAGGCGATCTTGGCGCGAGGCGGCAAGTCGCCGGGCGCGGTCTCGAAGAAGACCTACGCGCTCGTGGTGGGCGAATCGCCCGGCCAGGCCAAGGTGACCAAGGCCGAGCAGGCCGGCGTGCCGATCGTCGGCGGGGACGAGTTCGCCGATTTGCTGGAGTCGGGCGAACTTCCCGCTCAGAGTTGAGGGTTGTAGCCGTCGATGAGGACCGGCGTGCGTCGCTGTCCTGACGGCCCAGAGAGCATCAGACCCGCCCAAGAACGACCCTCTCAAAATTGAGGATGAGGGCACGATTGAGGACGAATCCCGCCACGAATAGTCCCCGGCTCCCTTCTGTTGTATTTGCCCAGTCGTCCCGTTATGGTGCACCCACCGGCCTGGGTCACTTGTAGGGGGGAGCGAGGTTCGTCTGCCTGGAGTTCCTCGGATCGGGATGTGGATGCTGGCGCGGTGGCGTTGCAGACGGGGAGAACCGGGCTTCGGGGTGCCTCCTGTGTGCGGTGCCGGGTCGGTGGGTTGAAATCGTTGGGGGACATCCGTCGTCTGACTTCAGAACCCGTGGTGACATGGGAGAAAAGGGAGCACACATGCTACGGAAGCTATTGATGGTTACGGCCGCGGCGGCGATTCCGCTTGGCGCCGTCGCGCTCGGTACGGGTACCGCAACAGCGAAGGCCCCTCCGCCGCCCTCTCCACCGCTGAACTGCAGCGCGTCGGGGTCCGTAACCTTTGCCCCACCGGGAATCAGCCACTATGGCTCGGCGGAGGTCAGCAAGGATAGCACCACGGTATCGTCGGCCTTGACGTTCGCCGGTGCGAATTGCGGCACTGGTGGCACCTCTCCGACCCGGAACATCGTGTCGAAGGCCACGCTCAAGTGCAATAAGAAGATTGCGGGCGAGGATGCAACCGGCGCCACGATGCCGTCATGCGTTCCAGGGGACGTGGTGTACGACTCGGCCGGCGGATTCGCGTCTACCGGCACGGCCACGCTGCAGAAGGCGCTGAAGAAGCTCACCTTCGCGGTGAACGGCATCACCTTCTCGGCCAAGACGACCAGTTCGGGCTTCGACTTGAGCTGCGGTGGTACTGAGGTTGGCTTCGTCCTGAGCGGCACCGTGAAGGCCAAGCCCTATACGTACTCGACCTTCACCCTTACGGCGTGCCTCGGCACGGATAGCGGGACGGGTACGACGGGCAGCTTCGGCACGGATCTCGGAACCGCAGCCAGCAACTCACCTATCAACTCGACGATCCAGATCGCCACGACCGACATCGACTCGGCGTCGAGCTCGCTGGCCATCAGCTAAGAGCAACTCTGAACGGTTCCCGAAGCTGGACCGTGCTGACCGAGGACGGGGCCTAGGCCCCGTCCTCGGTCGCGCCCCGGCCCTGCTGGTGTTCGGGCCCTCGGCTGTGGAATGGGCAACGGGCCGAACAAGGACACGCCCAGAGCGCAAACGAATCGAGTCGGACCTGTTGGTCAACCGGGTCTGCTCGGTCGGGACGAGTAGGGATCGTCCGGCAGCGGCGGACCGAACAGCCGGGTCAGCGGGCCTGGCGGCACTCGATGAAAGGACGGCATGCGGCCGCTCCTTCGCCGCGGGTGTAGCGCGGACTGGAGGGCCCTCCACCTCCCCGGCTGGCTCACTGGGTAGCCTGGACGAGAAGAATCATGCCGAGTATCACCGACTCCATCGGCCGTGTCCTCGGCGACCGCTACCGACTGCGCCGTGCCCTGGGTACGGGTGCGTCCGCGCACGTCTACCTCGCAGATGACGTCTCGCTCCACCGGCGGGTGGCCATCAAGGTGCTCCATCCCGCCCTGGCGGGGGATGACGCCTTCCTGCGGCGTTTCGAGGCCGAGGCGCGGGCTGTCGCAGCCCTCAACCATCCGAACATCCTCCAGGTCTATGACTGGGGAGAGGAGCACGGCGAGCCCTACCTCGTGCTCGAATACCTTGCCGGTGGGAGCCTTCGCGAGATCTACGACACCGGGGCCCTGCTCACGCCGCAACAGGCGGTGGACGTAGGGCTCCAGGCTGCGGCCGGCCTCGACTACGCCCACCGCCGTGGATTGGTCCACCGGGACATCAAGCCCGCCAACCTGCTCTTCGATGCCGACCGCCGGCTGCGGATCGCCGACTTCGGGCTGGCGCGGGCCCTGGCCGAGGCGGCCTGGACCGAGCCGGACGGCGCCATCCTGGGCACGGCGCGATACGCCGCCCCCGAGCAAGTCAACGGCCTCGTCCTCGACGGGAAGGCCGACGTCTATGCCCTGGCCCTCGTGCTCTACGAAGGAGTCACCGGTGAGGCGGCCTTCGTCGGCGACACCACCATCGCCACCCTGATGTCGAGGATGGACAAGCAGCTACCCGAGCACGAGTCCTTGGGTGACCTCTTCGATGTGCTGGTATGGGCGGCCGCTCCCGATCCGGACGAACGCATCGATGCGTCCCAGTTGGTTCACCGCCTGCACGAGCTGGCCGAGTCGTTGCCCGAGCCCGAGCCGTTGCCGATCGCCGCCCTCCTCGGGCCGGCAGAGGATGACCCGAGCCGCACGACCGTCCTCCCCGTCGGGCGACCTCCCCGAGGCTCAGAGGTGTCGGAGATGACCGAGTTGGGCGCTCCGCCGGTCATCGGGTCGGTGAAGGAGGCGAAGCGGGCGGCGGCGCCCAAACCGCAGGCACTTCCCGCCGTGGACGAACCTGACGGCGACGAACCGGACGGCACTGTCGTAGGCCGGCGCCGATGGCCGTGGATCGCCGCGGTGACGGTGGTGGTGGCGGCCCTGATCGCCGGCGGCGTGTACCTGCTCACCGAGAGCAAGGTGCTCACGCCCAGCCATCCCGTCCCGCTGGTGGTCGGGAAGTCGCTCGCCCAAGCCCGCCAGGCGGTCCGGAAAGACCACTTCACCATCGACCAGACGGGTCAGGCCTTCAGTATCACCATCGGCCCTGGCCTGATCGTGGGCCAACACCCGGCCCCCAGGGCGGGCAAGGCGACCGTCACCGCCAAGGAGGGCTCCACCATCGCCGTGGTGATCTCCGCCGGTCCGCCCCCGGTGGCCATCCCCGGCGACATGACATCCTTCTCGAACTGCAACGACGCCGTACAGGCGCTCCAGGCGGTCCACCTCGTCGGGGTGTGCCCGCCGTCGGCGGCGCAGTACAGCTCGACGGTCGTGGCCGGAGCCGTGCTCGGCACCTCGCCCACCGGGACCGCCCTCTACGGATCGACCGTCACGATCATCACCTCAAAGGGCCACGCCCCGGTCGCCGTTCCCGTTGTGAACGCGGCCGGCTCGACCTATGCCACGGCCTCGGCGGCGCTCAACGCCGCCGGCTTCGTCCCGGCCCAGAGCCAGGCCTACAGCCCCAGCGTCCCGGCGGGCCAGGTCATCGACACCTCGCCGACCGCCTCGGCGGGGCTCCAGCCGTTCGGCTCCACCGTGACGGTGGTCATCTCGCAAGGACCCCAGCCGGTGACCATCCCCGCCAGTGTGGTCGGCGAGTCGGTGGGCAAGGCCACCACCGACCTCCAGGCCCTCGGGCTCAAGGTGGCCGGGCCGTACGGGCCGCCGGGTTCGAACAAGGTGCTCTCCACCGACCCGGCCCCGGGAACGTCAGTGCTTCCCGGCACCACGGTCAACCTCTACACGTTGTGACCGGCGCCGGCGCCGGCTGCGAGCTGTGCGAGGCAGCCCGCATCACCGAGTGGTTCCACGAGGACGACATCTGCTGGGTAGCGGCCTGCGAGGTGTGCGACGTCCCCATGGTGGTCTGGAAGCGCCACGGCACCGAGCCACCGGAACCCGAGCTGGAGCACATGCTGACCCATCTGGGTCAGGTCGCCGATCACCGGTTCGGGGCGGGCGAGTGGTCCTTCGACCGGGCGATGCGCCAGATCCCCGACCATTTCCACGCGCATGCCCGCGACCCGAACTGGTGGTTCCGGCGCTTCGCCCGTCGGTGACATAGGCGTGATCAAGTACCTCGGGTCCAAGCGCCGCCTCGTGCCCGCGCTCACCGTCCTCGCCGGGGCGGCCAAGACCGCCGGGGCCGCCACGGCCGTCGACCTGTTCTGCGGGACCACACGGGTGGCTCAGGCCTGGAAGCGACTGGGGTTTCACGTCACCGCCGTCGACAGCGCCCGCTACGCCCACGTGCTGGCCCGTTGCTACGTGGCTACCGACCCCGGAGCGGTCCCGGGCAGGGTCACCGAGGTGGCTGAGGCGATCGACCGCCTCAATGCTGTCGCCGGCCGGCCGGGATATGTCACTGCGACGTTCTGTGAGGCGTCGCGGTACTTCCGCCCCGAGAACGGGGCGCGGATCGATGCCGTGCGGGATCGCATCGAGCGCGACTTCGCCGGCACCGACCTCTGGTCGATCCTGGTCACGAGCCTCCTCGAGGCAGCCGATCGGGTGGACTCGACCACCGGCGTGCAAATGGCCTACTTGAAGCAGTGGGCGTCGAGGGCCAACCAGCCCCTGGTCCTGCGGGTGCCCGAGATGATCCCCGGGCCGGGCCGGGCCCTGCGGGGTGATGCGCGCCTCCTGGCCGGCTCTGACGCCCTCGGGGCCGTCGACCTCGCCTACCTGGACCCCCCCTACAACCAGCATCGGTACGACGCCAACTACCACGTGTGGGAGACGATCGTGGCGTGGGACGCGCCTTCTCACTTCGGTGTGGCCTGCAAGCGGGACGATCTCCGAGATCCCGCCAATCGCAGCGCCTTCAACGGCAAGAAGACCATGCCCGTAGCCCTGGCCCAGGTGACCGATGCCGTGGATGCCGATGTCGTCGTCCTCTCATACAACAACGAGGCATGGCTCAGCTTCGACCAGCTACGCGAGATCTGTGCGGGTCGTGGCCATGTCGAGGTCCTCGGCTTCGACTCGGACCGCTACGTCGGAGCGAGGATCGGCATCCACAACCCGGCCGGTCGCAAGGTGGGTAGCGTCTCCCATCTCCGGAATACCGAGTACCTCCTCGTGGCAGGCGATCGAGGTCATGTGCGGGTGATGGTAGACGCCGTGGTGAGTGCCGGGTTGGGACGGGTCGTGCGGCGTCCCGTGCCCGTCGCGACGTCGCCGGCCCGGGGCCGGAGTCCGGTTTGACCAGGGCGCTTGGCCCTGCCAACGTGGTGAAGTGTTTCGGGTTCCTCCTCGGTATGGAGCCCAACTCCATGTACCAGAGATGAGGGATCGACGAGATGGGAGCATTGGACGGACGCATCGCGATCATCACCGGGGCCGGTCGCGGCATCGGACGCGAGCACGCCCTGCTTTTCGCCACCGAGGGTGCGAAGGTGGTGGTCAACGACCTCGGGGGTGCGGTCGACGGCTCGGGTGACGACCGCTCGGCGGCCCAACAGGTGGTCGACGAGATCCGGGCCGCCGGTGGCGAAGCCGTGGCCAACGCGGACGACGTCACCAGCTGGGACGGCGGGAAGCATCTGGTCGACACAACCATCGAGACTTTCGGGGACCTGCACGTCCTGGTCAACAACGCCGGCATCCTCCGGGACCGGGTGCTGGTCAACATGTCCGAGGCCGACTGGGACTCGGTCGTCTCCGTCCACCTGAAGGGACACTTCGTCCCCACCCGCCACGCGGCCGCCTACTGGCGCGAGCGGACCAAGGCGGGCGTCGAGATCAAGGCAGCCGTGGTCAACACCTCCTCGACGTCGGGGCTGCTGGGCAACCCGGGGCAGTCCAACTACGGCGCAGCCAAGGCGGGGATCGCCGCATTCACCACCATCGTGGCCCAGGAGTTGGTGCGGTACGGGGTGCGGGTGAACGCCATCGCCCCGGCCGCCCGCACTCGGATGACCGAGCAGACGCCGGGCCTGTCCGACATCGTCCGGGCACCGAACGATGCGACCGTCTTCGACAGCTGGGACCCGGCCAACGTGTCACCCCTGGTGGCCTATCTCTCGACCGAGACATGCACGGTCACCGGCATGGTGTATTTCGTCCAGGGCGGCCAGATTCGCCGCTTCATCCCCTGGATGATGGGCGACACGTTGGAGAAGGAAGGCCGCTGGACGGTCGTGGAGCTGCAGGCGGAGATGCAGCCCCTCGTGGGCTGATCGGTGCCCCCGGACGGGGAGCCCGGCCGGTCCCGAGCCGACGAGGGCTTCGGCACCACCGAGGTGATTGAAGCCGAAGCCATGCTGAGCGGCACGGGGGCCGGTGCCGAGGGCGGGATTGTCGTTCCATGGCCGGTCCTGTTCCGCCACCGGATGCACCGCCGGGTGGCGGGGTCTGACCGCTATCCCTGGTGGGTGCTCTGGACGGTGCTGGCCGGACTGCTGTCGGTCAACATCACCTTCACCGTCTTCGTCGTGGCCCTTCCCCAGGTGGCCAAGGAGCTGCACACCTCGGTCACCACTCTCACCTGGACCTCCACCGGACCCCTCCTGGCCTTCGGGGTCGCCGCCCCCGTTCTGGGAAAGCTCGGCGACCTGCGTGGGTACCGGCGCCTCTATCTGTGGGGACTGAGCGGAGCGGCGCTCACCGTTGTCCTGACCGCATCGGCGCCCACCGCCGGTGTGCTCATCGGGGCCCGGCTCCTGGACGGCGTGCAGGGGGCGGCCACCGGGGCCGCCTCGATGGCCCTGATCCTCCAAGTCTTCTCCCACGAGGACCGGGTCAAGGCCATGGGCTGGTGGGCGCTGGTCGGCGCCGGCGGTCCGGTGCTCGGCGTCACCATCGGAGCTCCGATCATCCAGTACTTCGGATGGCGGGCCCTGTTCTGGGGCGAGCTGCCGCTGATGGCCATCGCCGCCGTGCTGGCCATGATCGTGCTGCCCGCCCACGGCGGGTCCGGGCCGGCCACGGCCGGCGAGAGGCGGGCCGATGATGCCGCCGGTTCCCGGCCGGCGGAACGTCCGAGCCCCTGGAGCCAGCTCGACTGGATGGGCTCGGCCACCCTGGCGGTGTCGGTGACGGCCGGGCTGTTGGCCCTCAACGAGGCGCCGAGCTGGGGCTTCACCGCCCCGGCCACGCTGGGCATCTTCGCCCTGGCCCTTGTGGCCGGCATGGTCTTCGTGCTCCACGAGCGACGGGCGCCTCATCCCTTGATCCCGCTCCGGTACTTCGCCCTGCGCAACTTCGTCTTCCCCCTGGGGGCGCGGAGCTTGATGAACTTCTCCTACATGGGCGGCTTCTTCCTGTTCCCCATCCTGATGGAACGTGTCTACGGGTACAGCGAGACGCGGGCGGGACTCGTCTCGACGGCCCGGCCGCTGATGTTCTCGCTGATCGCCCCGGTCGCCGGCTACGCCGCCATACGGGTGGGGGAGCGGCTGTCGGTGGTGGTGGGAGCGGCCACCCTCGTCGCGTCCATGGTGGTATTCACCCAGTTCGGAGCAGAGCCCTCACTGGCCGTGATCATCGTCGCCCTGGCCCTGTCCGGCATCGGCATCGGCATCGCCACTCCGTCCACGGCGGCGTCGGCGTCCAACGAGGTGTCGCCCGACGAGTTGGGGGTCATGAGCGCGGCACAACAGCTGATCACCCAGATAGGTATCGTGGCCGGTATCCAGGTGATGGTCACCGTCCAGGCGTCCGGGCACGGTGGGGTGGGCTCCCTGGCCTCATTCCACCGGGCCTTCGCCGTCGGGGCGGTCGTGGCCGCCCTGGCGCTCGTGTGTGGTGCGCTGATGCGGGACACTCCGCGTCCGGAGCGGCGGCCGCTCGCATCCGATGCCCACTTTGGCTGAGGCTGCCGGTTGCCGGAGGCGGCCCCGCTACTCGGTCATGGCCTGGATGCGGGCGGCGAACTCGGCCGCCACGGGGTCGGGAGGCATCGACTGCAGCGCCATCAGCTTGGCGATGTCCCCGTCGACCTTGATCTTGCCGGACATGAAGGCCTGCATGCCGACCTGAGGGTTGCCCTCGACGAGGATGGCCTTGGCCACCATGTACTCGAGCGATACGGTCAGATCGACCGAGTCGAGGTGGCCCGTGTCGAGCACCAGCTCCCCGCTGCTGGTGTCCACGTGGGCGTTGACCGTGCCCTCGCCGAAGGGAACCTCGGCGATCACCAGGTTCATCCTGATCGGATGGGCGATGGCGGCACTCCTCCCGTCGAACTCACGCCGGATGGATCGTGCCTCGTCCAGCCAGTCGTCGCTCAGAAACAAATAGGTGGCCATTGCCTCGGTGCTCCTTGCCGGTCGATCGGGAGGTCAGATCGGGGACCACACTAATCGCCCCCGGACCGCGCTCATTGGGGTCCGACGCGATCCGGCTCCGTCACGACGGATAGCATCCCGTGTCGTGACTGCTCCTATCATCCCTGGGGCCGAGCCCTGGTCGTCCGAGGGTGGTTCGCACGGCGCCCTCGTCCTTCACGGCTTCACCGGAAATCCCCAGTCCTTGCGTCCCCTGGCCCAGTCCCTGGCCGCGGCAGGCTTCACCGTCGACCTTCCCCTCCTCCCCGGCCACGGCACGTCGGTCGAGGACATGATCCCCACCCGGTGGGAGGACTGGTCCTCCGCCGCCGAATCCGCCTACCGGGCCCTGGCCGAACGCTGTGAGAAAGTCATGGTGGCCGGACTGTCGATGGGGGGCACCCTGTGCTGCTGGCTGGCCGAGCGCCACCCGGAGATCGCCGGGCTCGCCGTGGTCAATCCGTTGGCTGATCCGCCGGCCGCCGACTTCCTGGACGTGATCCGGGGCCTGCTGGCCGACGGGACCGAGGTGGTCGACGGCATCGGATCCGACATCGCCATGGAGGGTGCCGCCGAGGTGGCCTATGCCCGGACTCCGCTAGCCGCCGCGCTCTCCCTGTTCGACGGAGTCGAGGCAGTGGCGGGGCGGCTCGGGGACATTCGCTGTCCTTGCCTGCTCATGAGCAGCCGCGTCGACCACGTGGTCCCGATCGAGTCGGGCGACCGGTTCGAGGCCTCGGTCGGCGGTCCGGTCGAGCGGGTGTTTCTCGAGCGCAGCTTCCACGTGGCCACTCTCGACTGGGACGCCCCGCTGATCGAAGAGCGGGTGGTGCGTTTCGCCGGTGAGGTCCTCGGGGGCCCCGGCGTAGCCGCCGCCTGATGGCGGACCCGGATCGTCTCACCCGCCAGGACGTGGCTCACGTGGCCGACCTGGCCCGCCTCGAGCTGACCGAAGAGGAGCTGGAGCAGTTCACCGGCCAGCTGGCCGAGGTGCTCGACCATGCCGCCGACATCGCCTCGCTCGACCTGGCCGGCGTCGTGCCCACTGCCCACGCCATGGCGGTGACCAACGTCCTCCGTCCCGACGAGCTCCGCCCGTGCATCGACCGCGAGGAGGCGCTGGCCCAGGCGCCGTCGGTGGAGGACCACCGGTTCAAGGTCCCCCCCATCCTCGGCGATGCGCCATGAGCGCACCCCGCCCGTCGACCTTCCTGGCCAATGCGGTCAGATCGGGGGCCCGCTCCGCTGTCGACGTCCTCGAGGAGCATCTGGCCGTCATCGAGGCGGGCGACGGCCAGATGCACGCATTCAACCTGGTCAC
The DNA here is from genome assembly GCA_963769825.1 of uncultured Acidimicrobiales bacterium. Classification (GTDB taxonomy): domain Bacteria; phylum Actinomycetota; class Acidimicrobiia; order Acidimicrobiales; family RAAP-2; genus Bog-756. The sequence goes on along the minus strand of CAVYNO010000031.1, from coordinate 179,787 downwards.
GGCCGAGGAAGCCCGCCGGCAGGCCATCGACGTGGATCGTCGCGTCCAGGCCGGCGAGGACCCGGGACGGCTGGCGGGCGTGCCGGTGGCCCTGAAGGACAATCTCTGCACGCGCGGGATACCCACGACCTGCTCGTCCCGCATCCTGGAGGGCTGGTGCCCTCCCTATGACGCAACCGTGATCACGCGGCTCAGGGAGGCGGGCGCGGTGATGGTGGGGAAGACCAACATGGACGAGTTCGCCATGGGGTCCTCGACCGAGGCCTCCGCCTTCGGCCCCACCCGCAATCCCCACGATCTCAGCCGCGTCCCCGGAGGATCCTCGGGCGGCTCGGCCGCCGCCGTGGCCGCCGGCTTCGTGCCGCTGGCGCTCGGCTCGGATACCGGCGGCTCCATCCGCCAGCCGGCCTCCCTCTGCGGCGTCGTGGGCATGAAGCCGACCTATGGCACGGTCTCCCGGTACGGCCTGGTGGCCTTCGCCAGCTCGCTCGATCAGATCGGGCCCATCGCCACGACCGTGGCCGATGCCGCCCTCCTGTTCGACGTCATCGGCGGCCATGATCCTTGCGACTCGACCTCGCTCAACCGCCCCACGCCGCGGGTCCTGTCGGTGCTCGACGACGGGGTGGCCGGTCTCACGGTCGGCGTCCTCACCGAGTTTCTCGACGGGGCCGATCCTGACGTGGCTTCCCGCACCCGCGAGGCAGCCGAGGCCTGTGCGACGGCGGGGGCGAGGGTCGAGGAGATCTCGGTTCCGGAGGTGGCCCTCGGGCTCTCTGCCTACTACCTCATCGCGCCCGGGGAGGCCTCGTCCAACCTGGCCCGTTACGACGGCACCCGGTACGGCCTGCGGGTCGATGCCGAAAACGTCGCGGCCATGAACACCGCCACCCGATCGGCCGGCTTCGGAGCGGAGGTCAAGCGGCGCATCATGCTCGGCACCTATGTTCTCTCGGCGGGGTACATCGACGCGTACTACAACCAGGCCCTGCGGGTGCGCACTCGGATCATCGAGGGGTTCGCCGCCGCCTATGAGCGCTGCGAGGTGCTGATCGGCCCGACCGCCCCCACCACCGCCTTCTCCCTGGGCGCCAAGACCGGGGACCCGCTGACCATGTACCTCTCGGACATCTGCACCATCCCGACCAATCTGGCCGGCCACCCGGCGGTCAGCGTTCCCTTCGGAACCGGCGATGACGGCCTACCCGTCGGGGTGCAGGTGCTCGGCCCTGCCCTGTCCGAGGGGACCATCCTGAAGGTGGCGGCCGTGGTGGAGGCCGCAGCCCCGCCGGCGGTCCACCCGCCCCTGGTCGGAGCGGCCCGGCCATGAAGCCCGGCTGGGAGATGGTGATCGGGCTCGAGGTGCACAGCGAGCTCAAGACGGCCACCAAGCTCTTCTGTGGATGCCCGGCCGCCTTCGGTGACCAACCCAACACCAATGTGTGCCCGGTGTGCCTGGGCTTGCCTGGATCGCTCCCGGTGGTCAACCAGAGGGCGGTCGAGCTAGCCATGGCCATCGGCACCGCGCTGCAGTGCGAGATCAGGCCGTCGACTTTCCACCGGAAGAACTACTTCTACCCCGACCAGGCCAAGAACTACCAGATCACCCAGTACGACGAGCCGATCAACGCCAACGGGTACCTCGACCTCCCCGATGGGACTCGGGTGCGCATCGAACGCGCCCATCTGGAGGAAGACACCGGTAAGACGTCGCATGCCGGTGGGTCCGGACGCATCCACGGCGCTGACTATTCACTGGTCGACTACAACCGGTCGGGGGTGCCGCTGGTCGAGATCGTCAGCGCCCCGGACATGCGCTCGTCCGACCAGGCCCGAGCGTATGCCACCGAGCTGCGAGCCGTGTTGGTCGCCTCGGGTGCATCCGACGGGAAGATGGAGGAGGGTTCGATGCGAGTCGACGCCAACGTGTCGGTCCGCAGGTCCGGGGACACCGCCTTCGGTACCCGTTGCGAGGTCAAGAACCTCAACTCGCTCCGATCGTTGGGCCGGGCCGTCGAGTTCGAGGCCGACCGGCAGATCGAGCTCCTCGAGGCCGGTGAGCCGGTGCACCAGCAGACCCGTCACTGGGACGAGGACGGCGGCCGGACGGTGGCCCTCCGCTCGAAGGAGGAGGCGTACGACTACCGGTACTTCCTCGAGCCCGATCTCGTACCCCTTGCCCCCGACGCAGAGTGGATCCGGGCAGTCGACGCCGCCGTGGGCTCGATGCCGGCGGCGCGACGGGCCCACCTCGTCGAGCTGTTGGGCGGCGGCAACGTGGTGACCGGCTCGCAGCTCGACCAGGTCGCCACCATCGTCGGCTTGGACCTCGATGGGCTGGTCGGCGCGGCAGTGGCCGGCGGAGTGGCGCCGGCGCTCGCCCTCGCCCGGACGGCCAACGAGGCAGCCACGGACGCCGAGGCGGCACGCCGGCTCGACCCGGAGCCGTATGTCGCCCTGCTGACCATGGAGGCGGCGGGAGACCTCACCGCCACCCAGGCCAAGGCGGTGCTGGCCGACCTGCTGGCGGCCGGAGGTGGCGACCCCGGTGCCATCGCCGCGGCCAGGGGGTTCGAGTCGATGTCCGACGAGACGCTGGCAGCGACGGTGGCCGGGGTGGTGGCGGCCCATCCCGACGAGTGGAGCCGCTACTGCGACGGCGACGAATCGGACCGCAAGAAGCTGACCGGGTTCTTCGTCGGCCGGGTGATGAAGGCCACCCAGGGTCAGGCCGACGGCAAGGCAGTCACCGCCGAGCTGACCCGACTACGGGGCTGACCGCGACCGTGACGGCCGGTGCGGACCGAGATTGGCCGGCGGCCCACCGGCGGCGAGATAGGGGCCCGTCGAGGCGACTCCCAGCTTCGTGATGTAGACGGGCCGGGGCGGGATGTCCGGCTGGGGGGCGAGTGACCGCCACGGGCTATAGAGAAGCCAGATGCCGGTGGCGTCCTCGTAGAGCGACGCCTCGCCCGGCCCGGCCCCCTGGGTGTTCGAGCCGAGCAGTGGAGTCGCCGAGATGTCGGCGCAGGGCCCGGCCGGCCCGGCACAGCGCGCCGCTCCGATGGCATAGTCCGGTGTGTTGAACCAGTTGCCCGAGTAGACGACCCAGTAGGTGCCGTTCACCTTTACCATGTCGGGCGCCTCGACGATGGTGCTCTGCCACGGCTCGTCAGGCGGCATGAGCTCGGAGGGCTGGCCGAGCAGCCCCAACCCGTCCGGGGTCAGGCGCTGTGACCACATCTTGGTCGGCGTGGAGGCTCCGTCGATGTTCTGCTCCGACTTGAAGAGCATCCAACGGGTCCCGTCGCTGTCCGTGAAGACCCGCGGGTCGATGGTGCCCCCCTGGTCGGTCTGGCAGATGAACGGGGTGCTCTTGGGGGTGAACGGGCCGAGCGGCGAGGGGCCGGAGGCCACCCCGACGCACTGCATGGCCGGCGTCGATCCCTTCACCAGGGCGGTGAAATAGAGCACGTATCCCGAGCCGAACTGGTGGACGTCCGGGGCCCAGGTGAAGCCGGGCTCGGCCCAGGGCGGGAGCACGGGGAGGGCATCGGTCGATGGGGTCCAGGAACCGAAGCTCGTCGCCGTCGCCACCGGTACGTTGAGCACCGGGGGTCCCGGGATGTCGCTGGTGTAGAGGTAGTAGCGGCTGTGGGAACGGTAGAGGAAGGGATCCGACTCGTACTGGTCCGAGCCGACGAGCAGGCCGGGGGAGAGCGGGTGCGGATCGGGCGGCGGCGGGGAAAGCGCCGGCAACACGGTGAACACGGCGTCGCCGGAAGCGACCGGCGGCTTGGTCGAGGCCGAAGAGTGGCTGTCGGGGATCGTCAGCACGGCTACGACCACGCCCGCTACCACCACGCAGGCGGCGACCAGCGCGGCGATGAGACGTCTCGATCCGGGCCGGACGCCGGTCCCTTCTCCCATCTCATGCGTTCTGCGACTGCTCATGCGAGCGGTGACCTCCCCGCGCCCGGCAAGCGATGACGGCTGCCCGGCCCCCGGCCCTCTGGCCCAAATGCCCCCGGCAGGCTAGCCCCGGTTGGGGAAGAACGGTGGACATCCTGGCCCCGCCTGGGGACGGCCGGAGAAATCCGGAGGAAAAGGTAGGGATATCGCGCAACCCTCTTGACCTGGGAAAGGACACCCATCACAGTGTCAATTGACCGGGAAACCGAAGCACCACCGGAGTCCCAGAGGGATCGGAGAGGCCCGAAAGGGATTCGAAGATCACTCGAGGCTCGGTGGGACCGTAGGTGACCGGCACGGTAGGTCCGGGGAAGGGTTGGAGAGCTCATCATGGGCCCGACAACCATGCCTATGGAGCCGTCCGACACGGCTCACATGGGTGATGCCGGGCTCACTGTGAACGTGGCCCCGAGGAGCTAGGGCGGCTCGTCCGCTCGGTTACTCGGGGCCGCGTCGCGCCCGGCCGAGAGTTCGGAGCGACGGGTCCGGCGGATCAGCTGCCGATAGCCTGCCGACGGTGATGCGCCCCCGAAGATCACGGCTGCGCAAGTGGCTGCGCATCACCCTCTTCGTGCTAGTGGTGCTCCTCGTCGTGCTGTTTCCCTTCGCAACGGCGCGACTGTTCGTCTGGCCGCCGACCGACAACCCGACCAGGGTGGACGCGGTGGTTGCCCTCGGGGGAGACGCCGGGGAGCTCCGCGCCAAAAAGGCCATCAGCCTGGTCCGGGCCGGGTACGCGCCGGTGGCCGTGATCTCCCTGGGCGGCAAGAAGGCGGTCCCGTGCCCGAAGCCCGTACACCACGTGTCGATCGTCTGCTTCCGAGCAGATCCACTCGACACCAGGGGAGAAGCCGAGTTCGTCAGCGGACTGGTGGCGCGGCGTCACTGGACCCGGATCATCGTGGTCTCGGAACGGAGCCAGGCAACCCGGGCCCGGATGCTGTTCAAGCGGTGTACGCCGATCCAGCTGGTGATGGCCCCCGTGCAGGACCCGAGCAACAACCTTCCCTATGACGTGGTGTACGAATGGGGCGCACTGACCAAGGCCCTGGTGGTCAACCGATCCTGCTGACTACCGGTTGCCCGATCGAGGTCCGAGCGGGCTGCTGGGTGATCGAGTCCATGAGCAAGACGTGCTACAGGAACTGCCGGTAGAAATCGGGATCGCGCTCCAGCTCTCTGAAGATCCGATCGCTCATCTTGCGGTTCTCAGCGAGCTCTCGGTCGCGCCAGAAGTTGAACAGCGCAACCCATCCGAGTCGGATCACCGTGCCAACAACCGGGATCTGCTCGCCTCGCACCCAGCGGGTGGGCGCCTTTGATCCCATGGTCCGCATGAGCGCCGGTCGAAAGCCCGCGCCGTGGTGGTACACGATGCCACCGTAGACAGCGAAGCAGATCGGATGGATGTCGGTCCGGTTCGTCCGCAGCAACGGCGTCCACGTCTCGCCGAGGCGCTTGAGGTTGGCACTCAGGTTGGCGCCGTGATCGGTGACGAGCTCGCCGGTGTCCGTCTCCCAGCAGAAGCCGCTGGACCAGTCGCCCCGGATGCGGTCCCAGTCACCGGCCCGTATAACGCAAAAGCACGGGTGAGGCTGCTTGTCACCACGGTTCTCGGCTCGCTGGACCGCGACCAGAGTCGAGTGTTCGAGTCCCGCATGGACCGTGGGCATCGGGTCGTTGATCGGGAAGGCATCTCCGTCGATGAACATCAGCAAGTCGTCGGGATGAACGGTCGCGACCGTCTCGCTCGCCATGTAGTTGAGCTTGCCGCCATGGGAGCCCATGGCGGGAATCACCTGGTCGAACTTGTGAGCTGGCGCGCCGGGTACGTCCTGGAGATTGGCGACGACTCGGTAGGGCTCGTGGAGATTGCGGCGAAGGTAGGCCATCTGCACGTCGATCCACTTGGCCGACTTATGGTGGACGGTCAGGACATGGATCATTGCTGAGTGCCCCCAGGACGTGAGCGAGCCGACGAGTCGAAGCCCCTGATCGCCACGGTGGGATGGTACATGATGGCCTGAGGGATTCCGCCCGGGCTCGGCTAATCTCTGGCGCTGATGACGGGTGACGGTCGGCCCCACCCTTCCGGGCCATCGAAGAGTCTGCGCCGTCGCGCGGTTGTCGAAGCCAGACGGGCTGCTCGCCGACTCGACGACCGGTGGTCGATGATCACGGACGGTACCTACCGCGGACTGGCCCGGGGGTACCACCTACCCGATGGTAGTCGCAGGATCTACTGCTACCACGTCCGCAAGACCGCGGGAACCAGCCTCATGCTAGCCATGATGAGCCTCGGTGGTGAGGACCCGACCGACGTGTACCGCCGACTGGCAGCGGCGCCGCTGAAGCGCACAGTGACCGGCGGGTATGCGATCGCTGGCTTTCACCGGCGTGTTCTGGCTGAGGGTGCGTATTTCTTCGGGCGGTCGCACCGGCCGGCCTCCGATCAGCCGCTCAAGCCCGGCACGTTCACCGTCACCATCCTGAGGGACCCGGTCGAGCGGGTGCACTCCTACTTCGACTATTTGGTGGCAGGCGACGCGCCCGATATGCCGCGGCCGGTAGCCCTCCACGAGCGGAGCCTTGCAGCAAATGGGTTCGACCGGTTCCTTGACGTCGTGCCCGACCACCTCCTCCTCGGTCAGCTTGTCATGTTTTCCGTTCGCTCTGATATTTCGGAGGCGGTGGATCGGATTGCCGCGTGTTCGAGCGTTCTCGTTACCGAAGAGTACCGTGCCGGCCTCGCGGCGCTCGGTGGCCGACTTGGCCTCGATCTCGTCAATCGACGAGATCGGGCGACGGGGCTGCGATCGGTGCTCAGCGATCGCCAACGCGATCGGCTGGCCTCCCGACTCGAGCCCGAATACGAGCTGCTTTCCCGGCTGAAGGGTGCTGGCATTGTCCCCACGGGCCAAGTTCACCCTACCTGACCACCCTGTTGTCCTCGGCGGGCAGGCGGGCGCTGAACTCGAAAAACCTCCGGCGACACGTTCATCTTAGTACGGGGTCCAGGACCGCAGTGCCTACTCGTGGGCTAACCAGTTCCAAGTTGATGTGAGTCGTTCGAGAAACTCACCGATGTCGTAGGGACCGTTCCCGTCCATATCGAACACTCTCAGTCCGATGTCGCGAGTCAGCAGTGAGTGGATCCTCACGGATGGATCGACATCGGCGGTGCATCCATGCTCGAACGCGACCACGGGCCGTGCCCGCCGGAAGGTGTCGATCGCGCCTTCCAGCACGGTGAGCTCGGCGCCCTCGACGTCGATCTTCACGAAATCGGGCAGCCATCCCTCCGGAAGGTGCCCGTCCAGTCGCTCGGTCCTCACCTCGATCAGCTCAGTGCTGAGGCCGCTGGGGTATGTGAAATGGTCGGTGTACTTCTCGAGTCGACTGTACCCTTGGAATCCCGGATCAAGGACTCGGACGAACCGACTAGTTCCCTCGCTGTTGGAAAGCGCGATCTGCCGCACTTCGATCCCCGGGAACGCCTCCTTGAGCTGCTCACTGAGGCTCGGAATCGGCTCGTAGGCAATGTGGTGTCCCGCAGGAGCGAACCTCACGATATCCCGGAGGAACTTGCCGCGGCTTGCCCCTATGTCGAGGTAATTCGAGTCCTGTCGCAACATGAATCGCAGCAAGAGCTTGAAGTTCCGGTCATCCTTTCGATTGCGCTGGATGTCGGCACTGACGCTCCGAGTGAGCACGTCGACGAGCCGGTCGCGGCAGAGGGAGAGCGTTCTGCGTACGTTGAAGGTATCGGCCACGTGAGTCAAGCTCGAAGTCACACCGTCATCATAGGGCCGGCAACTTCCCTCCCCTAAGGTGCGGCGTTGCGAATCAGCTGCCTGGCGGCTGGGCTGGACGCGGCGAAACCGGCGCAGATGGCCGTGGCATCGAGCGCTGTCGGTGCGCCGTTTGCGGACGTCCGCAATCTGACAATGGTGAGGATCCGAGGGGTGTTTGTCGTCTGATCACGAACGTTCGACTGCTTCGACGGTCACAGGTCGGTCGGTACAGCGTCGTGGCCACCTCCGCCTGATTCTGACCGAGGGACTCGCTGAGCTGGGTCGCCGCCCAAGATTGCCGTGGACTTTCCACCGGGCTCGAGTCACTCGAAACCGGACCTCGCCGACGAGCGAGCAGATCGAGCGTATGTGGGTGAGGCTTGAGCCGGAGAACGAGCTCCTGCGTCGCTTGGGAGGAGGGTGGGATCACCGTGCCACCACCGGGAACATAAAGAGGAACGCAAGGGCGAGCTGGTGTTGGTATCGTGCACGCCGTGAGAAACCTTGTAAAGATCGCCTTGAGCACGTCCATCATCGCATTGCTCGCCGCCGGGTGCAGCTCGAACCAGGCTGCACCGAAGTCTTCCGTGACCAGTGCAGAGACCAGCGCCTGCCATGACTTCGGCAATGAGATCATCATGCATGGTGCGACAACTGGGCCCACGGAGCGACTTCGATTGATGGACGAGTTGGCGGGCACCCAGAATGCCGAGCTCCGCAAGCAGGCGAGCTCCCTGAAAGCGGCCATTGCCACTCAGAACGGCGGTGCGGAGCTGACAGCCTCTCAAGCCATTGCCCGGATCTGCTATGGCCTGGGCCTGATCGGCCGGTCCGGGCAGCCGACCTGACGAACGGTCTAGCCGGGCACCGCCTCGGGCTGGACCAAGTCCTTTGACCTGTCGTCGGTCTCGACGCGAGGGTTGACTGCGTTCAAGTCTTGACTGTTCGCAATGGCAACCGCGGCGAGCTGTGAGCGAACGCCAAGCTTCCTGAGGATCGAGCGAATATGCGAACGAACGGTCGTCACTGAGACGACCGAGTCCTCGGCGATGTCCTGAGCGGATCGCCCGGTGGTCAGATAGAAGAGGACTCGACGCTCGCTGGCCGTCAAGAGGACGAGCGTTTCCAGGGGCTGCGGTATACGGCAATCGATGAGCCCGACCCATGGGTCATCGGTGGCCGGAGCATCTTCGGCAGCATGGCTCAGCGCAGTATGGAGATCGTCGAGGTGCAGTAGAGCGGCAGCTCCGTGGGCAACGCAGCTCGCCACGGCTCCATATCCGCTCCCCGCACCGACAGCCAGCACGTTGACGCCCTGCGCGCAGAACCTACCGGTTAGTTGGGAGGAGATGCTCCAGGTGCTCGAATCCCACGTGGCGCGGTCACCGGTCGGTTCACGCTCGCCCTCGATGACGAGCACGACGAGCTCAGCGGGGATCCCGTGGACGTCGAGAACAAGCTCGTCGTCGGAGGCGAGTGCTACCGTCGCCACCCGGTATCCCAGACGTTCCGCCATGGCTGACGCGGCGACCGCGGACAGCCCCGGGGAACCGCCAGAGGCTCGGCTGGGGCTTACCACCAACACCGATCCTCTGTTGCCCGGACCGATGTCATTGTGTCGTGTGCCGTACCGCGGCAAATCCACCGGAGGAGCAGCGAACTACCGTGCGGTGCCACAGTCCCCGCGTCGGTGTGGGTGAACGGGCGGGGATCCGGATTTCCGCAGTCTCACCGGCATTGGGTAACGGGTCGCCCGCCGAGCTCGGCCAGCTGACCATCCGGTCCACGGTGACAGTGGACGAGGACGGCACGGTGTCGGGGCGGTGACGGACGGCGACGCCATCCGTACCGGGGAGCAGGGCTCGAGACCGGTCGGTGGCCATGCCATCGAGGACTCCGCTCAGGCGCACGGCGCGTGCGAGGCGGTCGCCGAGCGTCCTCGGGCTCACGGCGTCGGCATCCGGACCAAAGGCGACGGCCACCCGGCGGATCCCGAAGGGGCAGACCCGATCCCCGTTCCGGACGGCCTTCTCGATGGCTCGGAGGGCAAGGTCGGCGATCGGCTCCGACCCGGATGGCCCACCGGGGAGAGTGGCCGCATCAAGCCCGAGATCCACGAGCGCCACTGTGCGGCCCTCATGACCCCCGTCAGGATGTTCAACTGCCCCGCGCCCCACCATCACTTGGCTTACCATCGTCCCCTGCCCCCTGTGCACTGCCCTCTGCTCCCATCGCCCGAGGCAATAACCCAGGGCACTCCCAGCGCTACTCTCGATATCAAGTGTAGCCAGGCCGGTCGCCAGCGGAAAGACCGAACTCGTCAGTTTTGATGAGTGACGGGGACGGTCCACCCCGGCGGGCGGCCCCGCTCACGAGTTTGCTTCGAACCAGGCCACGGTGGATCGGAGGCCATCTTCCAGCGGCACCGGTTGGATGGCCGGGAAGAGCTCCTTCAGGCGCCCCTGATCGGCCTGCGAGTCCCGTACGTCGCCTGCTCTCGGCTCGATATGGCGGCGGGGGAGGGCACGGTCCAGCACCTTCTCGAGGCGATCGATCAGTTCGAGCAGCGGCACCCGGGTGCCGAAAGCGAGGTTGACCGGCCCGGGATCGCTCATCCTGCGTCGGATCGCATCGCGCAGGACGTCGACCACCGTTCCTACGTACGTGAAATCACGGGTCTGGCGGCCGTCGCCGTGCACCGTCAGGGGGTCACCTCGTAGCGCGCAGGCAACGAAGGTGGGCACGACCGCGGCATAGGCGTGATCGGCCGTCTGCAACGGACCGAACACGTTGAAGAAACGAAAGGCGAGCACGGGAAGGCCGAACGACCGACCGTAGGCCAGCGCGGCGACCTCGGCGGCAAGCTTGCTGGCGGCGTAGGGGCTGACCGGCATGGTCGCCAAGTCCTCCCGCTTGGGAAGGACGGGGTTGGCGCCGTAGACCGACGAGGACGAGGCGATGAGCAGGTGTGGACGTCCGCCCCGCCGGGCGGCCTCCAGCACCTCCATGGTCCCGGTGGCGTTCGTGCGGTGGCTGGCCATCGGATCTGCAAGCGACCTTGGGACAGACGGCCGGGCGGCCAGGTGCACGACGGCATCAGCCCGGTCGAACACCTGGTCGAGCAGGCCGCCGTCGAGGATCGAGCCCTCGACCAAGGTCACACCCGCAACGGATCCGAGGTTGCGGGTGTGTCCGGTGGAGAGGTCATCGAGCGCTACCAACTCGTCCACCATGCTGTCCGCGGCGAGTGCCCGGCAGAGGTTGGCCCCGATGAACCCAGCACCTCCGGTGACGACGACTTTCATCGACTGGTCACGTCATTCGCCTACGCCGGCCGGGGTGCGGCAGATCGGGGATTCGGCTCAAACCGGTCACGGCCGGAGACTACAGCCGTTCGATGGCCGGTCCGTCGAGTCGGTTCCGGGTATCGAAGACGTAGGAGGCCTGCGCCCGAATCAGCTCGTAGTCGAATGCATCGTGATCGGTGATGATCACCGTAGCGTCTGCGCCTCGGAGCTCTGCGGCGGTCAGCTCGACCAACGGATGGGGCACCAGTTCAACTGCGACGTGGGGATCGGCGACGCGAATCTCGGCGCCCAGCGCGGCCAAGGAGTCGGCGATGGTCACACCCGGCGCCTCACGCGGATCACCGGTGTTGCGCTTGTAGGCCAGGCCGAGCAACAGGATCCTCGAGCCCTTGATGGCACGGCCCATCCGGTTGAAGGCGAGGACCAAACGCCGGACCACGTAGTCGGGCATGTGGTCGTTGACATCGTTGGCCAGCTCCACGAACCGGAACGATTGGCCGAGACTCCTTCGTACCTTCCACGACAGGTAGCTCGGGTCCACCGGCAGACAGTGACCGCCAACCCCTGGGCCCGGGGTGAAGCGCAGGTACCCGAACGGCTTGGTGGTGGCTGCGTCGATGGCTTCCCAGAGGTCGATGCCGAGCTCGGCAGCGAACATGGCCAACTCGTTGACCAGGGCGATGTTGACGTGCCGGAAGGTGTTCTCCAGGAGCTTGGTGAGCTCGGCCTCGCGAGTGCCCGATACAGCCACCGTCTGTTCCACGAGCCGGCCGTAGAACGTTTGGACGGCCTCCAGCGAAGCCGTGTCAACACCGGAAACCACTTTCGGCGTGTTCTCGAGCCGCCAGTCGTGATTGCCCGGGTCGATCCGCTCGGGGCTGTAGCCGAGCTGGAAATCGCGGCCGCTCAGAAGGCCCGAGCCCTGCTCGAGGAGGGGGGCGACCAACTCCTCGGTGGTTCCCGGGTAGCTGGTCGACTCGAGCACAACCGTGGCGCCGGGGCTCAGGTGGCGGGCGACTAGGGCGGCGGCGCTCTGGACGTGTGAGAGGTTCGGGACCCCGTCACACAACGGGGTCGGCACGTCGATGACGGCCACATCGAAGTCGGCGAGATGGTCGGGGTCGTCGGTGACCCGGTAGCGGCCGGAACCGAGGGCGTCACGGAGGCGATCCTCGGAGATGTCCTCAACGTAGGAGCTGCCAGCCGCCAACCGCTTGACCCGGTCAGTGTCGACGTCGTACCCGACGACGTCGAACCCGACCTCGACACCGCGCAGCGCTAAAGGAAGGCCCACGTACCCTTGACCGATGACGACGAGCCGATCCGGCCCGTCGTGGTCGGTCACGCGACGACGTCCAGCGGCACGGTCAAGCAGGGACTTGTGCTGAGCCGGCCGTCGAGGTCTTGACGGCCACCGGCTGCTGCCCGCGACCCCCGCCGGCTGGCGACTCGGCTCCGGGCGACCGGGAAGCCCCGTTGGCTCTCGCTTCGACATGCCGGGGAGACCACGAGGCGGCGGCGATGTCGAACAACCGAGCTCGCACCGTCGTCCCGTCCCGCTGCCTTGTAGCCTGCCGCAGCTGTTCGACGGCGGCGGCGAATTGCTGGGGCGCCATGATGATCGGGATGAGCTGGTTGATGTAGGGATGGTAGGTGGTGAGGACCTCCTCCTCCGGTGTCCGGAGCTCCTCGTCGAACTTCTCGCCCGGCCTCGCCCCGACGATGTCGATCGAGATGTCCACACCTACCCGGTAGCCGGACAGACGGATCATTCGCTCGGCCAGATCGACGATCCGGATGGGGTCTCCCATCTCGAGCATGAAGATCTCGCCGCCGACGTCAGACAGCACCGATGACTCGAGGACTAGCTGCACTGCTTCTTCTACGCTCATGAAGAACCGCGTCATGCGGGTGTCGGTGACGGTGACCGGTCCACCGTTGGCAATCTGGCGTGAGAACGTCGGGATGACGCTCCCGCGGCTTCCAAGGACGTTTCCGAAGCGAACGGTGCAGTAGGAGGCGCCGCTCGGGGCATGAGCCAGCACGATCTGCTCAGCGACCCGCTTGGTCGCTCCCATGATGCTGGAGGGCCGGACGGCCTTGTCGGTAGAGATCTGCACGAAGCGCTGGGCACCGACGGCGACGGCTGCGGTCACGACGTTGAGGGTGCCGAAGACGTTGGTGTCTGCCGCCTCCACGGGATGCTCTTCCAGCACGGGCACGTGCTTGTGGGCAGCTGCATGGAAGACGACCTCGGGCCGGAACCGTTCGAAGACGTCGGCGACAGCCTGCTGGTCGCGAATGTCGACCAATGCCTGCTCGGCCGGCCCCGAAAGGGTCGCCACCGTGTCGTGGAGATGGGTTTCGTCGTGGTCGAGCAGGACGAGCACATCGGGATCGAGGTCCGCCACCTGACGGCAGATCTCCGATCCGATCGAGCCACCCGCCCCGGTGACCAGCACCCGCCGACCCTCGAGGGATCGCCGTACGGTGGCGAGATCGATCGGGATCGCCTCCCGTCCGAGGAGATCCTCGATCTGCGGCTCGCGGAGCTGGCGCAACCGTGCAACGGGCCCGTCGCCGTCCACGAGATGGCTCACTCCGGGAAGGACCTTCATGGTGAGCCCGGCTTTCTCGCAGGCCACAAGCACCTTCTCGACGATCTCTTTGGGCGGGTCGGGGATGGTCAGCAGGATCTGCTGAAGGGTGTACCGGCTGGCTGCGGCCGGGATGTCGTCGATGGTACCGACCACTGGCACGCCGACCATGGACAGACCGTGAGCCCGGGCATCGTCGTCGAATACGGCCACCGGTACGAGTCCCGCCCCGGGGCTCCGCAGCATCTCACGGATGGCGGCCGCGCCCGCATCTCGACTGCCGACCACCCCCACCCGCAGACCGACCCGGCGTGTACCCCGCTGCCAGGCGAAGAGCCGCGAGTGAAATCGCAGGAGTCCCATGCCCATCGTGGCGAAAATGCATCCGACGAAGATCACGGTCATGGGGACCCGCTCGAACTGAACGCGCCGACCCAACGGGTACAGGGTCACCAGCACCGCGATGGTGACCGCCGCCGAGAGGATCAGCTGGCGGGCCTCCTCGACGCCGGCATGTCGCCACATTCGGCCGTAGAGCCCGAAGACATGATTTGCCACCAGCGTGACCACCAGGGCCGTGAGGAGGAATGAAGCCAGGTGCTGCCAGTAGAGACCCGGCGCCTTGTCGCGGAAGTCGATGATCTGAGCAACGCTGTAGCCGGCAACGACGCACAGGGCGTCGAGGAGCGTGAACACCAGGCGTGACCGAACGCGGCTCGCCCTGACGGACACGTTCCCCTTTGAGGGATTGGCCGGCGAGGTACCGACGTGCATCTCCGGTCGCATGTCGAGCTCCCTCTCCGACTGAGTGTCACCCATGCAGTTAAGCCCCCCAACTGCTCATACATCCCGATGGCTCTCCGCCAGAAGCGCACCCTTCCCGGAACCGCCCGCCCCGGATTGTCTACGTCTGAGCCGGTCAGGCCCGGACGTCCATTCTCTCTCTCGGCCCTCCATTCCACCGGTTCTCGGTCACTCGACTCCGGCATCACCTGCCGGACCTCCCCGCCGAGGTGACCCCGCCGAGATGACCTTCGTGTCAGGCCATACTGTCATTGCTGGCGAGGGTTCCGTCAAGTGTCCTCGCCAGGCACCCTGTTGCTCTCTAGCCATACTGGATAGTCGTTTCACACTGGTCGGAGCGCCATCCCCAAAATTGGGTAGTCGACCGCCCATGTGGCGATCTCAGTTGGCACCCTCCTGTAGCCCGTGGTGTCAAGCGGGGGGCATCCAGGAGCCGTCTCGGTCGGGGGGGCCGTACCGCCCACCACGTCCAGGCGTGAAGGCAGGTCGACCCTATCCCTGGCTTAGGTTCGACGTCGCACGACTGCCAGAGCTTGACGCGCATGTTCAAGAAGAACACACACGTGTAGAATCGGGCGCCGAGGCTTGGCAGGAACCGGGAGAACGATGGAGCCAATCGACTACGGGGGGGCGCTGCGGCGCAGTTGGCGTCTACTGATCGCGCTCGCCATCGTGGGCATGGTCGTAGCCGTTCTGGTCCCGGTAGGGGGCCACCCCAAGAAGGACAAGTCCGCCGCGGGGTATTCGGCCACGGCAATCGTGGGCACGCCGCCGAACGGTCCGAACAGCCCGTTGAACGGTTCCGTGACGAGCGCCCAAATCGCGTTCGTGGGGAACACCACGAACACCCTGCAGGATGTAGCCGACAGTGTTGGCCTGGATGCCCCGGCCGATGCGCTTCCTGCGTACATGTCGGCCAGTGTCGTCGCATCCGGTGCCCCCGGTGCGGCTCCGTCGGGGTCGGGAGGCTCGATCAAGAGGAATACGCCCACTGTTGTCCGCCTGACAGCAATTGGCAGCACTGCGGCCCAGGCCATTCAGCTGGCCAACTCGTATGCGGTCGTGTTGGCAACGGACGTGGAAAACGCCGCCGCCCAGCGCCAGAAGGGGAACTCGAGGTCGGGGGCCGCCAGTGGCGCTGGTGTCAACACCGGGTACACCGTTCTCCAGACGGCCAACACCGCCGACCATGGCACCAAGGTCAAGGCCAGCCTGGGCGCCAGCCGCAAGGTCCGGGGTCTGGCCGGCCTGGTCATCGGGGCCGTCCTCGGGGCTGCCATCGTTCTGCTCCGAGAGCTCCTCGACAAGCGTATGCGGAACGCTGGCCGGGCCGAGGCCAATTTCGGGTTCCCGGTCGTGGCGGAGATCCCTTCGGCGATGGTTGGACCGGCCGCGGCGGTTCCGGCACTGGCTCCGATGGTGGACGTGATCCGCGACCCCGAGTCTCCCGGCGCAGAGGCGTATCGGATGCTGCGCATGTCGGTGATTTTCGAGGGCTTGGCTTCGCTGGCCGGGCCGACTGACCCCTTCGCCCTCGGCTTCGACGCCGGCAAGGGCGGCCAGATCCAGGCGGAGCAGCCCAAAGACTCCGATCCAGTTCAGGAAGTCGGGGATCGGCAGGTCATTATGGTGGTGTCGGCCGGTTCCGAGCCGTCCCGGCCCTACGTCGCCGCCAACCTGGCCGCGATCTATTCCGAGGCGGGCGAGCGCGTGATCGTCATCAGCACGGGCGGGATCGATGCTGTGGGTAACGGCGCCCATACGGCGACGGTCGCCGGCGACATCAGACCATACGACATCCAGGCCCATCTCGAAGCCTCCCGGCTTGAATACGTGTCGAGACTGCCTCTCGAACCGTTCGTATCACGGAGCGGACAACTGGTAACGCGCATGCCGGCCATTCTCGAGGCAGCCCACCAGGTCTCCGACGTGATCATCGTGGAGGTGCCGCCGATCCTGGCTGTCCATCATGCCGAGGCTCTGGCTCGTTACGTGGACGTGGTGCTGGTCGTCGCGGAATGCCGCGTGACCACCTTCGATCAGGCTCGGCGCGCCGGGGATCTGCTGCGCCGGATGGGAGCTCCGGTGCTGGGGGTCGTGCTCACGGGAACCCGTCCCAACGATTCCGACGTCCATCCGACGCTGGGCCAACCGTCGCCTGACAGTGAGGATTCCGACAGGGCTGCGGAGCCGGTTGTCGCCATCGGCGCCGGCGTCGGATCGTCCGCCCCGCCCGGCGTCAACACCCAGGACTGACCCCCCAACCCGGCTGCCGCCGTCCGTGCTCGTTGCAGCAGGAATCTCATCGCAGCCACTCGTGGCGCTGTTCGTGGGAGTTCTCTTATTCGCGCTCGGGCGACTTGTCTGCAAGCGGGTGGCCTACGCCGAAGGCAATCCTTGGCTGCTCAACGTCCTGACCATCAGCCTGGCGCTCCACCTTCTTGCCGCGCCGGGACAGATCTACGTGGTCGACCACTTCTATCACGGCATCGCCGACTGGAACCGCTACGTCCATCAGGGTGCTTCGCTCGCTCCCGACTTCCGCCACTTCAACTTCACGACAGCCAACGCCGACGTGCGCCAGATCGTCAACGACGGTTCGGTCAGCATCGCCGGAGGAATCGTGATGGCGATCGTCGGCGCGAACCAGGCGGCAACGTTCTTTGTGCTCAGCTTCCTCTCGTTCATCGGCGCCGTGTGTTTCTACCGTGCGTTCACCCTCACCTTCGAGCGGGCCGATCATCGCCGCTACGCGCTGATGCTGTTCCTGATGCCGTCGCTCATCTTCTGGACGGCGGACCTCAGCAAGGAATCGCTCATGATGCTGGCGCTCGGGCTCACGGCCTACGGCGCCGCAAAGTTCATCGCACGGAAACGCGGAGGGTTCCTGCTGGTAGCGCCCGGGGTCTTCATCGGCGCCTACGTCCGGCCCAACGAACTGATTCTGGTCCTCGCCGGATTTGTCGTCGCCATGATGGTACCCACAGCAGCGGCCCGGAAGTCGATGGGAGGAGTCCGGCGCATCATCAGCCTGGTCTTCCTTGGGGCGCTTCTGTATCTGTCCGTGTCGGTGACCGTGAAGTATCTCCACCACGGATTGAACACGAACTCCCTCGAGACGACCAACGGCAACAATGCCACCGCCGGGTCGAGTGGGGGTATCCCCTATTCGAGCAACCTCGCTTATTTCCCGCGCGACATCTATGAGGTGCTGTTCAACCCGCTACCCTTCAATGCCCACGGGTTCGGTGAGCGGGTGGCCGCCCTCGAGAACACCGTCATCCTCGTGCTCATCCTCATGTCGATCCGGAACCTTCGCATGGCGGCCCGGGCCGCGTTCGCCAGGCCATACACCTTGATGTGTCTGGTGTATACGGGCTCGTTCCTCTATGCGTTCGCCGCCCTCGGGAACCTAGGACTGATCGAGCGGGAGCGGACGATGATGCTCCCGTTCTTGTTTGTCCTGCTCTGTGTCCCGCGCGGACCGCGCCACGCACCACCGCGCTACGAATGGGAGTTGCGGAGACGTACCCGTCTGGCCATTCGGCACGCCGCCGAACAGCAGAGGGCGCGGGGCGCGTTGCTCCGCACGATGAGCTCGGGCCCATCGAAGGGGAGCGCCCGACCGGGGGCGTCGGCCTAACGTCGACCTATTCGTCGAAGGTGTACGATCCGAGGACGTCGTAGGTCTCGATGAGCCGCTCGACGTTCCGTCGGTCGTGGTTAGACCACTCGGCCTTGTCACGGGTCCGGTTGGTGCTGGGCCAGACGATGCTGGTACATGCCTCCAGGTAGGCCGCCTCGGGTTCGACTCCGATCGAGAGGCACAACTCGGCCAAAGCTCGTGCCGCATGCGCGGTGAAGTCCTCATAACGGATGTCGATCAGCTCGGCCGGGTCGAGCATCGGCCGGACGGTCCTGATCGCACGGCAGATCTGCTCGTACCACTCGGTCGCCACCGACAGTGACATGTTGTTCCGGCGGGCCTCGGTGGCGATGTTGTCGTAGGGATTTCGGGTCACGTGCAGCACCGTGATGGGGACCTTGACCACCCGCCGAACCCGCTCCAGCACTTTCGGCTGGGCGGCGATCTGCAGGACGGACGCCCTGGCCCGCTTGTCACCGATGACCCGGAGCTGCTCGAACCTGCCCTGGAACTGACCGGGGACCTCGTATTGGTAGCCCGACCACGTCCGTCCGATCTCACCGAACTGCTTGTCGCGTTGGAGTATGAGCGATGCCGAGCTGGGCGCGACGGAAGCCATGGCGCACGAATCGGATGGCGTCGAGCTCGTGGGCGATCATCACCTGTCGATGGGCGTTGAGCAGGGTGGCGACCAGCGTGTGGCCGCTGCGGGCATAGCCGATGAAGAAGCAGAATCGTTCGAGCTCGGCCAAGTCAGGATTCGTTCCTGGCATTGAGCAGTGAGGATGCGTACATGGCGGCCCATTCGCGTTTGGTGCGTGGGTCGGGGAGGCGATCGAGCGGTGGCGGCGCACCCCAGCGCTTGGATGATGGCGGGACTGTCATCGGATGGTGGTCCCCCTCATCGGGCGGAGCCGGACCGCGCTGGAATCGAGCAGGGGCTGGAGGAGGGACATCCAGCACTCGCCGACGGCGGACACGGTGAAGTTGTCCAGGGCGTGGCGTCTCGCCGCCCGGCCCATCGTCGACCGGAGGGTGCAGTCGTCGAGCAGCCTGGCGGTGGCTTCGACCATGGCCGGTCGGTCTCCGACGGGGACAATGATGCCTGTGTCGCCATCCACGACGATCGAGCGCACACCCGGCACCGCCGTGGCCACCACGGGTAGCCCGGTCATGGCCGCCTCGATGAGCACGCCGGGCATGCCCTCGCCTGCCGGCCGGCTGGGGAATACCAGGACGTCCGCGGCACGCAGCTGTTCGGGGATGTCGGATCGGGAGCCGAGCATCTCGACGCCGGCCGCCTGTGCCGGCCCGGCCAATGCTTCGCGTAAGGGGCCGTCACCCACCAGTCTGGCCGTAAGCGGGACCCCCAGTCTCCGCAGCGCGGCAACGACCCGGACGAATTGGTCGGGGCACTTTCCCCTGGTCAGGGCGCCGACGAAGACCAGCACCGGAACCGGGCCGGACCCGTTCGATCGGGGGTGAAAGGCGGCGGGGTCGCGGCCGTTGGGAACGAAGACCACCCGGTCCGGCGGAACCCCCAGCCGGTCGATGCACTCCCGCCGCACCTCCTCGCCTTCGGCGGCGATGACGTCGGCTCGTGCGACCAGCTGCCTCCATAGCCACCTCTGCGGCTCTCCTCGCGAGCCGGAATACGTGCCGATGGCGTAGTACGCCAGGGGCCGGCGTCGGGCGAGCATGGCAGGAACGAGGTATTTCAACGGCTCGCTCCCGTGCGCCACCACCACCTCGGGGTCCATGCGACGGAGCGCCGACCGGAGCGTGAGGGCAACTCGCGGGTCGAAACCGACCGCCGGGGCATCTCCGCCACGATGGCCGAGCGTGGCATCCACCGTCACCTCCGACGTTCCGTCGAACAGACTCAACAGTCGATGGTGACGTCTCCCGGGCGCCTCAAGGTGGTCGGCGAGCGTCCTCGCCTCGAGCTGGCCGCCACGGGCGGCCGGCGTCGGGATCACGTGCAGGACCAAGGGCACACTGGGCAGCTCGGTGGATCGGGATTCTTCGGTCATGCGCACGCTCAGAGCGGCCCCCCACCGCTACCGGCCACCCGGCCCGGGAACACTACCAGCCTTGGTGGCTCGAACCGCTCGCTACGATCGGAGGACTCGTGACGCCGTGGGCCCGAGGGCCATGAGGCCGCGGCGGCCGGCGGGAGGATGCCAATGAGAACCTTGGTGATTGCCGGCGACTACCCGTGGCCAGAAGACCGCGGGCCCCGAATGCGGTTGGCCATGGTGCTTCGGGGCTTGCGGCGATGCGGGCCGGTCGAGCTGTGCTCGGTGGTCTCCCGGTTCCGAGCCGACTTCGCCCCGCCCGACCCGGCGCTGGGGCTGGCACAGGTGGCCCGGGTCGGCTTCGACAATCGACCGGAGACGGGCGCCGGCCTGTTGGCCACGCTGGTCAGGCCGTCGATGCCGTTGGCCATGCCATGGCGGGATCGCTCCGCCGTCCAGAGAGCACTGGCCCGGTTCATGTCGGGGCGGTACGACCTCGTCTGGGTCTTCGGGGCGCGTCCGTGGGTCCTCTGCGGCCAACAGGTCTTCGCCCCCACCATCCTCGATCTCGATGATCTCGAGGATCAGAAGATCCTGGCCCGGCTGTCTGTCCCACGCCCCGGCAGCTCCGGCCTGCCCGAACGGCTCCGGAGGACGGGGACCGCGTTGGTGGCCCACGAGGAGATCCGGCGTTGGCGGCGGCTGCACGTGCGGGCGGCCCGGCAGGTGTCGGCCATCGTGGTGTGCAGCACCCTGGACGCTGATCGGGTCGACCTGGGTGGCACCGCCCGGGTGGCGGTCGTACCCAACGGCTACCGCCTCGTAGGGCCGCCAGTCGGAAGACCCCACCGTAGGAACTCCTCCCACGGTGCTCTTCCAGGGTCTGTTGAGCTACCCACCGAACGTCGATGCGGCCCGGGTTCTGGTCCACGAGGTCG
The DNA here is from genome assembly GCA_963769825.1 of uncultured Acidimicrobiales bacterium. Lineage (GTDB taxonomy): Bacteria > Actinomycetota > Acidimicrobiia > Acidimicrobiales > RAAP-2 > Bog-756. The sequence goes on along the minus strand of CAVYNO010000031.1, from coordinate 158,710 downwards.
GGCCCGTCTTGCGGGCGCTGGTACCAGGCGCACGGATCCGCCTGGTGGGGGAGCACGGCCACGACGTGGAGGCGCTGCACGAGCCCCCAGACGTCGTCGCGGTAGGTCGGGTCCCCGACATCGGGACTGAGCTGGGCCAGGCCGACGTCGTGGTCGTCCCCATCCGTTACGGCAGCGGTACGAGAGTCAAGATCATCGAAGCGTTCGCCCATCGGGTCCCGGTCGTCTCGACGACGCCTGGGTGCCGAGGGTCTCGGCACGACCGACGAGGTCCACCTGCTGATCGGAGACGACCCCCGGGCCCTGGCCGACGCCTGTGCCCGACTGCATCGAGAACCTGACCTCCGGGAGAGGCTCACCGCGGCGGCCCATGCCCTCTTCACTGAATCGTTCGGCACCGATGTGATCGAGGAGCGCGTCGCCGGCCTGGCCAGGCAGGTGGCTGGCTGTCCGGACCGGTGACGGCCCGTGTCACGGTCGGCGGGACGGGGCCGTCGGTAACATGACCGCACCATGGAGGTGCTGGCGCTCTACCTACCGCAGTTCCACCCGATCCCCGAGAACGACCGGTGGTGGGGTACGGGATTCACCGAGTGGGCCAACGTCGTCCGCGCCCGCCCCCTCTTCCGCGGCCACGGCAGCCCCATCTGCCCGCCGATCTCGGCTTCTACGATCTCCGGGTCCCTGAGGTCCGCGAGTTGCAGGCCGACATGGCGAGAAGCCACGGTGTAACCGGGTTCTGCTACTGGCACTATTGGTTCGCCGGACGCCGACTGCTCCAGCGACCGTTCGAAGAGGTGCTCGCCTCCGGTTCGCCCGATTTCCCCTTCTGCCTGGCGTGGGCCAACCAGATCGTGGTCGGGGATCTGGCACGGCGCACCTGACAGGATCGCTGATCGAGCAGACCTACCCGGGGGCCGACGACGATCTCGCCCATTTCGCGTACCTCAGGAGTGCGTTCGAAGACCCTCGCTACATCACCATCGCGCAGTCGACCTGTTCTGTTCGTCTACCAGCCGGGCGGGCTCCCGCAACCGGCTCGATTCGTCGAACGGTGGCAGAAGATGGCCCACGATGCCGGGCTCGGCGGGTTGTACCTGGTCGCGTCGCTCGGAGAGTCCCGGTACTCGCTCCCAGGTGGAGGACGGCTTCGACGCCGCCGTCCACTTCGCCTTTCCCCTTCCGGCGCACGCGTGGCCGCACGGGTCGCGGGAGCACATGCTGGCAGTGGGAGTGACCAAGGGTCCGAGGCGCTACCCGTACCCCGACGTCCCCACCGGTCCACCGCCCGCGCTCGGCGGCCGGCTGTTCCCGAGCGTGTACCCGAACTGGGACAACACGCCGCGCCTGGGTCGTCGAGGCATCGTGGCGACGGGCGCAACCCCAGAGCGGTTCGGTGCCCACGTCAGGCGGGCCATCGAGCTGGCCCGGCGTGATCCCGTCGACGAGCAGGTCATGGTCATCAAGTCCTGGAACGAGTGGGCCGAAGGCAACTACCTCGAGCCTGACGTCGAGTTCGGCGCAGGCCGACTCGAGGCCTTGGCTCAGGAGCTCGCCGCCGCCGGGATCACGACCGGCTGACGGTGCCTCCAGCCGGGCGGTCACCCCGTTCGGCGAGCACCCCGCGGTAGATGTCCTCGATCTCACGGCTGGCCCGGGCTATGTCGAACTCGTGGCTGCCGGCCATGGCCTGTCGGCCGAGATGATGGCGGAGCTCGGGGTCGGTGCTCATCCGCTCCAAGGCGTCGACGAGCCGCACGGTATCACCGGGCGGCACGACCAGGCCGTTCTCGCCGTCCGAGATGACCTGGGGCACACCGCCCACCGATGTGGCCACGATCGCGGCACCTACGCTCGTCGCCTCCATCAGCACGACCGGCATTCCCTCCTGGCGGGAGGCGAGCACTACCACGTCGGCGGCAGTGAGCAAAGCCAGGGCGTCGAGGCGGTGGCCGAGGAATTGGAACCGTTGTCCCAACCCGAGCGTCCGGCGCCGCTCGGCCAGCTCCTGTTCGAGCGATCCTGCGCCGGCGGCGACGAACCTGAGGGGCAGCTCCCGATCGGCCGACAGCCGAGCGGCGTCGAGCAGGACGTCGTAGCCCTTCTCCCGTCGTAGGCCGGCCACGGTGACGGCCAGCAACTCCTGTGGCGGCACGCCCAGCTCTGTGCGAAGGGCCTCCCGGAGCTCGTCACGACGGGCCACCATCTCGCGGGACATGGACAGGTCGACGCCGTGAACCACGACCGTGGCCCGGGGCCTGAGGGCGCGGGGGAGCGCATCGTAGGCCGCCTGGGACACGGCGATCAGGGCGCGGTCGCGACCGATGGTGGCCCGGTTAAGCGCCTTCACCGGTGGCGCGACCTTGTGCCACAAGCTGTGCTCGGTATAGAGGGTCACCGGCCTCAGGCGGCGGGGGAGTGAGGCGATCACCAGGCGCCCCAGTGCGGCCGTATATGGCAGGTGGAAATGGACGATGTCGAAATGCTCGCCGATGAGCAGGCGGCGGAGGGCCGCCATCCACCGGAGGTCGAGATCGCCCCGGGCGCCGAGGCCGTGCACTTTGGACCCGTTGGCTACGATTGTGCCGACAAATGCATCCTCGGAATCGAGGACGAAGGCCACTTCGTACTCGAAGGCCTGTCGGTCGCCGTTGGCTGCCGTGTCGACGAGCAGGCGCTCGGCTCCGCCGTGAGCCAGGCTCTTGATGGCCAGCAGCACGCGCGTCCGAGGTTGAGAGCGGGGCCCTGGGGGGTCCGCAGCTGCGGGCACGGGCCGATGCTACCGATGGGGACGGGGGCCAGGCGTGGCCCCAGGTGTGCGTGGCGCGGTATCGTAGAGCGCCACAGATGGGTTTCGGGGGGTAATTTCGACCGATGGCAGCGCTCAGCACGATGACGACGTCGTTCGGCGACACGCTGGTCGAGGGCGATGTCGCCTCGATTCCGGCCGAACCTCCTGAGGAGTTGCTGTACCGGCACAGGGTTCGCTATCTCGAGGCCGTCCGCAACCTGTGGGCCCACCGGGAGATCATCTACACGCTGGCCGAGCGAGACTTCCGGGCCCAGTACAAGCAGGCGTCCCTCGGGATCATGTGGGCATTGCTCAGCCCGGTCCTTACCCTGGTGTTGTTCCAAATCGTGTTCTCAAGGGTGAAGTCGTTCGGCACTGACGGCCTCCCCTACGCCCTGTTCGCATTCGTCGGCATCCTGTGCTGGAACTTCTTCTCAACGGCGCTCGGCAACGGCGGGCAGTCCCTGCTCAACAACAAGGCGCTGATGGCCAAGACGCAGTTCCCCCGGGAGTGCTTCCCGCTCGAGACGATGGGTGTCCAGGCGTTGAACACCATGCTGTCGTGGGTGCCGCTGGCCATCCTTTTCGTCGTGTTCGGTCGCGCCCCCAAGATGACGACGGTCTGGGTCCCGCTCCTGATGGTCATCGAGGTGGTCTTTGCCGCCGGGATCTGCCTGGCCGTATCGAGCATCATCATCCAGATCCGCGATCTCATGCAGCTCTTGCCGCTGATCACGTCCCTCGGTATGTTCGCCACCCCGGTGATCTGGCCGTTCTCGAAAATCCCGACGAATCTACCGGATCGCCGGAGGCCATCACGCCACGATGATCGGGCCCCACGGTCACGTCATTCACCCCATCGTCGGGGGCTTCACGATCAATCTCCAGATGGTGTACGGATTCTTCAACCCACTCGGCCCTATCATCAACGATGCCCGGCAGACGCATGCTGATCGGCCATGCGCCGAATTTCGACTTGACGGCGATTGCAGCACTCGGTGCCGCCTGCTATCTCGCTCTGGGATACCGGATCTTCAAGCGGTTGGAGGAGAACTTTGCCGACATTGCCTGACGGCGCTATCCAGGCCGAGCATGTCTGGAAGAAGTTCCGGTCCGATAAGACGGTGCCGAAGTTCTACGACCAGATGCGACGGTTCGGAAAGTCCATCGCCTCCGGACGACGGCACGACTACCGCTGGGTGTTGCGGGATGTCTCCTTCGAGATCCCACCCGGGGGGACGTTGGCACTCATCGGCATCAACGGCTCGGGCAAGACCACGATGCTGAAAATCATCAGCCAAGTCACCTATCAGTCAGCAGGTCGATGTGAAGTCCGGGGCCGCATCGGGGCACTGCTCAGCGTGACCAGCGGTATCCACCCGGAGCTCACCGGAAAGGAGAACGTCTACCTCTACGGAGCGGTGATGGGCATGGGACGCCAGACCATCAAGAACAAATACGACGAGATGATCGAATTCGCAGGATTGGCCGACGCGGTGAACCGGCAGGTCAAGTTCTACTCCCTCGGGATGCAAATGCGGCTGGGGTTCACCATTGCCGCGTTTCTCGAACCGGATATCCTCCTCGTCGACGAGGTGCTGTCGGTGGGGGACGCCAATTTCCAGCAGAAGTGCCTCAAGCGAATCGGTGAGGTCGTCAGCTCCGGGACCACCCTCATGTACGTGTCCCACGACCTGGCCTCGGTGGAGGCCACCTGCGAGAAGGCGGTGTGGCTCGCCAACGCAGTCGTGCAGGCGTCTGGACCGACCCGGGAGGTGGTGGGGAAGTACCGCGCCGCAGTGGAGCAGAACGCCGCCCTGACCACGTCGGACGAAGGCGTGGTCGAGGTCCTGAAGGTGGAGATCGAGGCCGCCGACGGGGGACAGGTGCGCTCCGAGTGCGATCTCGATGTGCGACTCACCCTCAACTCGCCGGAGCCTCTGGACGCCAATTTCTTCCTCGGCATCTCACAGGGCAGCGCCTTCCCGATGTTCATCGTCCGTTACAGCGGGTCGTTCCCAGCCGGGGACTTCGAAGTCACCTGCCGGTTGCGTCACGTGCCCTTGGCCAAGGGTCGCTATTCGGTGTGGCCGGCGATGACCGGCCATGCCGGCGGAAAAGGCAAACCGCTGCTGGCGTGGACGCCAGTGATGTCCTTCGACGTGATGGGCCCTGACTTCTACAACCTGCCGGAGGGTGTGATGGTCTTGTCACCTGTGTACGTCGGGGCCGATTGGGAGGTCAACTAGCCCGGCGGTTCCCGAATTGGAGCTGGATCTGTCGACTTCTCTCGCCGAGCATCGTCGCCAGCCCGCCGATCCCCAGGGTCGGTCACGGGAAGAATGTCCTCTGTGCAACAGAACCCGCCAACCGGCCGGTGCGCATCCCGGCGGCGCGTGCCCACTCGCCGCGGCCGGGACCCCTCGTCGCCAGGCGGGGCGAGTGGAGGACCAGCCAGAGCCACGACTTGACCGCGCCGCTCAGATCGCGCCGTGCGCCGGCCGGCCGGTACCGACGGAAGAGGACCGGGCCGCAGCGCCCGTAGGCGAAGGCCTGCCGGAAGGCCCCCCCGAATTCCGATGGTTCCCGCTTGAAGACCACCGCTCCGGATTCGAGGGAGAACCGGAACCCGGCGAGCTGGAGGCGCCAGCACAGGTCGATGTCCTCGCCGATGGTCAGCCTCTCATCGAAGCCTCCCACCTGGTTGAAGGCGTCGCGTCGGACGGCCAGGTTGGCGCTTAGCCCTGCGGGGAGAAAACCGAACTGTTGCATGGCGGCGGCAACCGGGGCCGAACCCTTGCGCCCGTTGAGCGACCAGAAGTCGAACATCCCGGCGACCACGTCCGCATCACCGAGCGCCTTCTCGAGCGCGGCCAACCATCCAGGCTGGACGAGGTCATCAGCATCACAGAACGCCAGGAGTTCGCCTCGCGCCATCCTCACGGCCGCGTTGCGCGTCCCTGATGCACCGTGCGCCGTCGAGGCATCGATCCAGCGGACATGGTCGTGCCCATCGGCCCACCGTTTGGCCACCGCAGGGCTGTCATCGGTCGAGCCGTTGTCCGCCACGAGGAGCTCCCAGGCATCGACTCCTCGCTGGTCGACCAGGGATTGCAGCTGACCGTCGAGCCATGGCACGCCGTCGCGCACCGGGAGTATGACGCTGATCATCGGATCCGGCGCAAACTGGTGCTCCCGCGATCACGCCCGCTCGGGCCGGTCGCCTTTCGGCGGTTAGCCTACCGTTGAGGCAACGATGACAGCAGATCGAGGACAGACCGACCGACCCGTCGGACGCACGTCCGCCCCGGAGAATGTGACAGCTGTCGTCCTCACCCACCGCCGACCGAAGCTCGCCGGGGACGTCGTCCGGTCGTTGCTGGGAGCCGAAGGATTCGCCCCGGGCCGGGTCGTCGTCGTGGTCAATGGGGACGGGGGGCTCGATGACGCAACACTCGAGACTCGGGTACGTACCGTCAGGTTGAGCAGAAACACCGGTCCGGCGGGTGGCTTCCGGGTGGGTCTGCTCGAGGCGTTCAAGGATCAGGCCACCGAATGGGCATACCTGTGTGAGGATGACATCGGCCTGTTCGACCTGCCGCTTCCTCGTGTGGCCGACGTGGTGGACCGTGTCGGTCTGCTCGCCGAGACTCGGTCGGTAGGTGCTGTCGTAGCTTACGGGCGATCGTTTGTGGGCCGCGGCGCCCATACGGTCAACGTGGTCCCTTCCGCTGCACCTTCCGAGGGCTTCGTTCCCGTGGACGTAGCCTGTTGGGGCGCCACGCTGGTGTCGCGCCGAGTCGTGGATGCGGGCGTGCTGCCGGATCCGGAGTGGTTCTTCGGACTCGAGGACTTCGACTTCTTCTGCCGCCTGCGTGAGGCGGGATTCGGGTTGTTCGTCGATGCCAGTGCCGCCCGCCAGGTCGCCGTCGACCAGACCATGCGGGGCCGGAACGAGGCGCTCGAAGGCCGTCGACCCACTGACAAGGACGAGGTATGGCGCTCCTACTATCACTCTCGCAACTCGTTCGCCCTGGCCCGCCGGCACGGCCACCCCAGCTGGATCGCCTGGCACCTCGCCTATTCCGTTCGCCATCTGCAGGCCGCACGGGGTCGGGAGCAGCGAGGGGCGATCATGCACGGGCTGTGGGACGGCGTCCTCGGGAGAATGGGCGAGCACCCCCGCTACGGCCGCCGGGTCGGGGAGTTCGGCCAGACCAGCGGCTCCGGGCCCGAGTCCCCGGTGCGGGCGTAGGAGCACGCTCTCGATGTGCGGGATCACAGGGCTGTTCGACCCGGCCGGAGTCAAAGGCAGCGAGTGGCTCGGCGGACGGGTCGTCGAGATGACGGCCACCTTGACCCATCGTGGTCCCGACGGTGAAGGGTACTGGTCCGATCCCGAGCATCGGGTCTTCCTCGGCCATCGCCGGCTGGAGGTGGTCGGAGTGGGCCCGGGGGGCGACCAACCGATGCACTCCACGGACGGGCGATGGGTCATCACCTACAACGGGGAGATCTACAACCACCAATCCCTACGGAGGAGGCTGGCCGGCGAAGGCCTGGCCTTCCACGGCTGCTCGGACACCGAGGTCCTGGTAGGTGCCGTTCAGCACTGGGGCTTGGACGCCGCCCTCGAGGCGTGTGAGGGCATGTTCGCTTTCGCCTTGTGGGATCGTCGCCGCCGGGAGCTTCACCTGGTGCGGGACCGGTTCGGAGAGAAGCCGCTGTACTACGGCTGGGTCGACGGCGCGTTGGCCTTCGGGTCGGAGTTGAAAGCCCTGTGCACCCTGCCGCGATTTGATGCAGAAATCGATCGCGATGCCGTCGCCTTGTACCTCCGCCACAACTGCGTGCCGGCGCCACGTACCATCTACCGTCACGTCGCCAAGCTGGAACCCGGTCACCTGGCGACCTTCAGTGTCGGGGCACGACCGGGGCGCCACTCGGCGCGCCACTACTGGTCGGCTCGAGAGGCGATCGACGCGGCGCGGACGAGCCCCGTTCCGGGGGGACCAGACGAGGCGGCCCACCAGCTCGAAACCGTACTGTCCGACTCGGTAGCGGCGCGCATGGTGGCCGACGTGCCGGTCGGGGCGTTTCTCTCCGGAGGGATCGACTCCAGCCTGGTGGTGGCCCTCATGCAGCGCCACAGCGGCGTGCCCGTTCGCACCTTCACAGTCGGGTTCGCCGACCGGGCCTTCGACGAATCCGCCGAGGCTGCCGCCGTCGCGCATCATCTCGGCACGGACCACACACCATTGGAGTTGCACGACGCCGAGGCCGCCGAGGTGATCCCGGCGCTGCCGGATATCTGGGACGAGCCCTTCGGCGACGTCTCGCAGATTCCCGTGCACCTGGTCAGTAGGCTTGCCCGCTCTCGGGTGACCGTCAGTCTGTCCGGTGATGGCGGGGACGAGCTCTTCGCCGGCTACAACCGGCACGCCTGGCTCGAACGCTTGTGGCGACGGTCGTCGGTGCTTCCGAGTCCTCTTCGTCGTTCGGCTGCGGCTACCCTCGGATCCATCCCACCAGCGATCGTCGAATCCGCAGCCCGGGCGGCCGCCCGGCTGCCTGGTCGGCCGCAGATTCGGAACCCGTCTTCCAAGGTTGCCAAAGTGGCCAAAGTGATGGCCGCGTCCGGCACCGAGGATGCCTACCTGTCTCTGGCGTCCTACTGGGACAATGCCGAGTCACTCGTCATCGGTGCGGGATCGTCGGTCTCGCTGGCCTCAAGACCCTCGGAATGGCCGGAGCTCGACGGGATCACCGAGCAGATGCTGTGGCTGGACCTGGTGGGGTACCTCCCCGATGACATCCTCACCAAGCTCGACCGGGCGGCGATGGCTGTCTCGCTCGAGACCAGGGTGCCGTTCCTCGATCGTGCCGTGTTCGATCTGGCCTGGCGGCTGCCGCTGTCGATGAAGCTTCGCCATGGCACGACGAAGTGGCTCCTCCGCCAGATCCTCTACCGCCACGTACCGGCGGAGCTCATCGAGCGACCCAAGATGGGATTCGGCTTCCCCATCGGCGCCCTGTTGCGTGGCCCCCTCCGACCCTGGGCGGAGGATCTGCTCGCCGAAGATCGTCTCGCCAGCCAAGGGCTCCTCCATCCCGAACCGATCCGGCGAGCCTGGCAACAGCACCTCGTCGGGCGCCGCGACCGGGCCTACGAACTCTGGGACGTCCTTGCCCTCCAGGCCTGGCTCGAGCGCTGGGTACCGAGGCTCGGCCGGTAGCCGGTTCGGACGACCAAGCCATCGCCTCCCTGCCGAGTTGCATTGCACGCCTGGCTATAGTCTTGGCCGGTTGAGTCGTGCGCGCTGGGGTGGCTGTCGTAGTCGATCGGGCCCACCGAACTCGATTGTGCGCGATGGAGTTGGGGGTAGCGATGGACTCGGAGCTGGCTGCCATGCCCGACGCTCCGCCGCGTCCGCGAACCGGATGCCGGGTGGTCACCACGTCGCTCACGGCCCGGGTCCTGCTGGCCAACCAGCTGCGATTGCTGGATGACATCAAATGGACCGTGATCAGTGGCGACCCCTACGACGATCCCGCAGAGCACGTCGAGGTCGAAGTCGTCCCCATCCGCCGAGAGTTCGCCCCCTCAGACTTCCGTGCCTTCGCCCGGATGTGGCGGTGTCTGCGCCGCCGCAAGTTCGACCTGGTCCAGACCCATACGCCGAAGGCTTCGTTCCTGGGTCTCCCGGCGGCGCGGTTGGCCGGGTCCCCTGCTCTGTATACGATCCACGGATCGCTGTACTTCGTCGGCAACGGCAGGAGGGCGAACCTGTTGGGGTGGCTCTTCGAGCGCTGGTGCTGCACATGGGCCGATCGTGTCCTGGTGCAGAGCCGCGAGGACGAGGAGGTCCTGCCGAAGGTGCGGATCTGCTCGCGCCGCAAGCTGGCCTACATAGGTAACGGGATCGTCTTGGAGCGCTTCTCGACCCCGATTCCGCCGGCACTGCGAACCGAGCGACCGATCGTAATGATGATCGGTCGGCTGGTACGCGAGAAGGGTTGCGCGGACTTCATCGATCTCGCTCGATCGATGGCGGGTCGCGCCGACTTCGTCCATGTGGGTCCCCGCGAGCACGACCAGAGCGACGCTCTGTCTGAAGCAGAGCTAGCCAGGGCGTCCCAGGCCGGAACGGTGACCTTTGTCGGCCCGGTGGAGGACGTCCGTCCCTTTCTGGCATCGGCCGCCCTGGTCCTGCTCCCGTCCTACCGGGAGGGTATCCCCCGTGTGGCCATGGAGGCCGCCGCCATGGGTCGGCCGGTGGCCGGCTACGACATCAGGGGCGTGCGCGAGGTGATCGATCCCCGCCTCGGCCTGCTCGCGCCTCGCGGCGATCGGGAGGCTCTCGCCGGCGTTGTCGACGGCCTGCTGAAGGACCCGGAACGGTCCTCCGAGCTCGGGCAGCTCTGCCGCGAATGGGTCACGGCCCGGTTCTCCGAGGATCTGGTCGTCGAGCGACTGCGGGCCAACTATGCCTCCGTGGCCAAGGAGCCGGTGCCGGCGTGACGAGCCAGGTGTGCATGACGATCGACGTGGAGGACTGGTACGACGGCATGGCCGTTCTGGGTCAGCCCATGACACGACCGCACCACACCACCAGCGGGCTGGCCGGTCTCACCGAGGTGCTGGACTCCGCCGGCCGCAGCTCGGCCGTGACCATGTTCGTGGTCGGCAACTATGCGGAGGCGGTCCACGACGAGTTGGCCGGGCTGGCCGCCAGAGGTCACGAGATCGCCAGCCACGGACCTGATCATGGCCGCCTGCCCGACGATCCTCCGGCTCTCCTCGAGTGGCTGCGGCGCGGCCGTACCATGCTCGAGGACTCGATCCAAGTGCCGGTTTGCGGCTTCAGGTCGCCACGGTTCGACGTGCCGGCCGGCCCGGGCCTTGCCCGGTATCGCGATCTGCTGGCCGAGGCGGGCTACGAGTACGTGTCCGATACCAATATCCTCGGCGGCAGCTCACCGGTTCACGAACTGCCGGTGCTCACCCGCCACCGACTGCCCATCGGCGGCGGGAGCTACCAGCGCCTGGTTCCGGTGGCGCTCACCGCGTCGGTGCTGGAGCGGGCCGCCGGCGCGGCGGTGCTCTACTACCATTCCTACGATTTTGGGGCCACACTCCCCAGCACGAGCTCCATCCGCTCGCTTGCTGTAGCCAAGCAGTTAGTGGGACGACGAAGGGTGGCAAGGGTGTTCTCTCGCATTCTCAGCCGGTACGGCAGCGAAGCGTGTAGCCGTGTCGGAAGGTGACTTCCAGACGTACTTCCAACAGCGGGCGAGCCGTTTTGCCGCGTTCTACTCGAGTGAGCCGGTTGCCAGGATCCTCGGACGGGGCCCGCTGTTCGACCGGCTGCGGTTTGCCGTCGATGTCGCCGTCGCCATTCGGGCAACGCGGGTGCTCGACGTCGGGTGCGGAAGTGGCCCGCTCTTCGCCCCCCTTGCAGCCCACGGGATCCATGTCGTCGGCATCGACCCGGCCGAGGCGATGGTCGCCATGGCCACCGAGCAGGCAGCCGAGTTCCCGGGCCTCATCGAGGTGCGAACGGGCCGGTGGGAGGACTTGGATGAGAGAGACACGTTCGACCTCGCCGTGGCGCTCGGCGTCTTCGACTACGTCGTGAATCCGGTGGACGTACTGGCTCGGTTGGGGCGCGCTGCCGACGAGGTGGTCGGCTCCTTCCCTGCGCCCGGCCTGCGGTTGCTCCTCCGCAAGGTCCGCTACGGAAGGCGAGGGGTCGGGGTCCACGGGTACACCGCCCATCAACTCGGCCGGCTGGCCTCGGATGCCGGTCTCGAGGTGGCGAACCTCCATCCTCTCGGTCGGGCGGGCTTCGTCGTCCGTTTTCGGCGGCGGGCGGCGTCGTCACCATGATCTAGCGGTCGTCGGCTTCGATCCGCTCGTAGTCGCGATCCGTCCAGCTGGCAATGGGAAAGTGTCGGAGCGTCCGGCGCAAGGTGTCCAGCTGCCGGTGATCGAGGCGCTGCCGCCAGGAGTCGGGCAGTTCCGATGCGACCCGCTTGACGATGAAGCCAGACCCAGGGGCATTGTGGGCGTCGAGGAACGCCTGGGATCCATTGCCCCAGCTGAGGCCCAGGTTGGTGTAGAGCCGACGGAACTCGGCGGAAGGATCGGAGCACAGGACCTCGTGGGTACGGATGTGCCACTCGGGATGACGAGACGACGCATCCTCGATGGCGGCCGTGAGCAACCCGATCCTCCAACTCATCCGCTCGACGGGATCCGGACCGGGGGGCGGCACACCCCAGGGTTCGAGGTAGCGGGACCGGACCTCAGGGCGGGTCTCGAGGGTCGAATTTCGGGCATCTTTTAGGTTCATCTCCAACCAGCTGGCCAGAACGTTGGCCGGGTGACGGAGGAGAAGGACCACATCGATATCGAAGTCGGCGGCGAGCCACTCGATGGCGAGCTGGGCATGGATGGACTTGGCCACGATTCGGCCGGTGCACACAGGGGTCGAGCTCGAATCGGGAGGCGGGACTTGAGCCAGCCGACCGGCCAGCCAGATGACCGGATCGTGCTGGCCTTGGTGGATGCGGCCGTCGTTTCCAGGACCGAGCAGGTGGCGAGCGAGGCGCGCCCGGCGGCCCTCGGGGGCGCCTCGGAGGATCCACTCCCAGAGGTTGCGGTAGTCGCGTGCCAGCTCACCTGGCTGGAGGGAGGGGTATCGGCCGATGGCGTGTTTGGCATGGATCGCGGCGGGATACTTGTCCTCGTTGTCGGGCTCGAGGAGCGCCGTGGTCCCCGCCGCGGCGGCCAGGGCGCGCAGTGTCCAGCTGGTGCCCGATCGGGGTAGACCGACGATCACGATGGGTCGTGAACCGCTCAACCGATTCTGGCCCCGAGCAGAGCCGCGGTCAGACGTGCGCTGAGCCCCGGGTCGCGTCGCCGCGCTCCCAGGGGTCCCGACAACGCTCCGACGCCGAGGAGCATACCGGCCAGCGTCGTTGCCACGGGCGTACGGCGCGCTGTGACGAGTTGTTCCCACAACGCGGGTCGGCCTCCGCTCATCTGCGCCACCACGAGCTTGTGATACTGCCGGCAGGTGGCGTTCATGGACCCACCGTGCTTGTCGAGGAACCGCTGCCGACCGACGCGGGCGGCGGAACCCCCACGCGTGACTCGGCTCTCCCCGTGCTGGTGGTAGGCGTAGAGGACGTGGGGGAGAGTACGGATGGGCTGGGTCTGGGCACAGCGAAGCCATAGGTCCCAGTCCTCGCACGAGGGAAGCGCGGTATCCACGGCCAGGTCGTCGGGGAAGAGGTGTCGCTGGATGACCCCGAAGGGCAGCGCCACGAAGTTGAACCACAAGAGCTGCCGGTATCCATACGAGAGTGGGCCCCGGTAGATCGCGACTCGACCGGTGGCGTCGTGGCCCACCTGGTGCCACGAGGTCACGACTCCGATCCGGTTGTCCGTCTCGAAGCAGTCGACGATGATGCGCGCCGCCCCGGGCAGCCAGGCATCGTCGTCATCGCAGAACCCCAGGAGGTCCCCCCGGGCCGCGGCCATCCCACGGTTGCGACTCCCGCCCGGGCCGAGCGGCTCCTCGTTTCGGAGGACCCGCACCCGCCGGTCGGCCGCCAGGCGCCCCGCGATCTCAGGGGTGCAGTCGGAGGAGGCGTCGTCCACGATCACCAGCTCGAGCTCGACGGTACGTTGATCGAGTACCGAGCGGGCCGCCCGCTCCAGCCACACAGGCCGGTTGCGGGTGGGCAGGACAACGCTCAGGAGGTGAGCTGGCATCGAATGGTGGCGATCGGACGTCGGTTGAGCCGGTGAGGCCTCCTAAAGCTTTCGTTCTCAGCGAACACGTCCCGCACCGGCCTCATGATAACGAACCCATGCCAGTGCAGTCCTTGTGGGGCTCGAAGGGCCTGTGGCATGGTGGGGCGATGCGCCCTCCCAGTATGGCTAGGGCTGCGTTCCGGAGGCTCTCGCCGAGGACGAGGACTGCGCTGTTGCACGGGATCGGGCGCTTCGCACCTTGGGAGGAGGGCTTCGACTTCACCCCGCCCGCCAGCGGACCCGGTGAGAGCACGGGCCCGCCCAACTTCGTCGGGATCGGCGTCCAGAAGGGGGGCACCAGTTGGTGGTACGAACTGATTGCCGAACATCCGAGCGTTACCTCGCGAGCTGATATCCACAAGGAACGTCACTATCTGTCTCGCTTCGCCTCCCAACCATTCGGGGGCTCCGAGGTGGAGACCTATTATGGGTGGTTCCCCCGCCGGGAGGGCACCATCACCGGCGAGTGGACGCCCGACTACCTCGGTTACCCATGGGTGCCCGGGCTGCTCGCCCGGGCTGCTCCTGCTGCCAAGCTGTTGGTGATCGTGCGCGACCCCGTTGAGCGCTTTCGGTCGGGGCTATCGTTCCGGCTGAGCCAGGGCGCTTTCGAGACCGAGGCGACCGTGACCGACGCGATCCGACAGGGATTCTATGCGAGAGGTCTGCGTCGGTTCCTCGACTATTTTCCCACCGACCATATCCTTGTCCTGCAGTACGAGCGCTGTGCCCTCGAGCCGGTCGAGGAACTAGACGCAACCTACAGGTTCCTAGGACTGCCCGCCTACCAGCCAGATCGACTTCGTCGATCGATCAATGTCTCCGGCTTGAAGGTGCCGATTCACCCGGACGCGCTCCAACGGCTCACCGATCTCTACGCCCCCGACGTGCGCGATCTGGTCGCGCTCTTCCCCCAGATCGACACATCGCTGTGGCCGAACTTCGGCGCAGGTTCGGACGGATGAGTGGCCAGCCGCCACCGGGGCCACGCCGGTGAGCTGAATCATGACGACCGCGGACGTCCTGCATCGGCTGCCTTCCTGGGTGCACCGGCTTATCCCGCCCGAGCAGCGGGTCGCGGTGCGCCACCGATTAGGTCGGTACCGGCCCTGGGAGGACGGCTTCGACCTGTCACCGCCGTCCCGCCGGCCGGGGGAGGTGGTTGGCCCGCCCGACTTCGTGGGGATCGGGGTGATGATGGCGGGCGTTCGCCGGTGGTGCGACCTAGTCGCCGATCATCCCGGCATCTGGTGCCCAAAGGAGATTCCCATGGACCGCCACTTCCTCTCCCACTTCGCCACCCGGTCCTTCGGACCCGAGCAGATCACGTGGTATCACGGTTGGTTTCCTCGTCGACCGGGAACCATCACCGGTGAATGGACCCCGAGCTACGCCGCGCTTCCCTGGGTGTCGCGACTGCTGGCCCGTGCCGCTCCAGATGCCCGGTTGCTCCTCCTGCTCCGGAACCCGATCGAGCGATTCCGTCTGGGTCTGGCTCAGACCTCCGAGCAGAGGGGCTCACAGGTTGGGAGCCACGCTGTCGACGCGATCGAGCGGGGATTCTACGGGGCTCAACTCCGCCGCGTCCTTGAGTTCTTCCCCTCCGGACAAGTGCTCGTCCTCCAATACGAGCACTGCGTCACAGATCCCGCCTCGCAGCTCGCACGCACCTACCGCTTCCTGGGTCTCGACGCCTGCCACCGGCCGCCCCGAACCGGCCCGGAGATCCTCGATCCCACCCGCTCGGTCCCGCCCCTCGATCCAGATGCGCGACGGAGGTTAGTCGGCGTGTACGCGGATGACGTGGCCCAACTGGTCTCGATGGTTCCCTCCCTCGACGTCTCGCTGTGGCCAGAGTTTGCCGAGGGATGAGGCTGTTGCCGCTCCACTAGTGTTCGGTAGGTAGAGCGGGTTGAGACAGGGGTGGGCGTGGACCACAGGGGAATCGGAGGGATCCCGGACCAGATCGTCAAGCGACTGCGTTGCCCGGTGTGCGGTGAATCGGTGCATGCCATCGACGATGGTCAGGGCATGAAGTGCTCTTCCGGCCATCACCTCGGCGTGGCCGACGGCTATCTCGACTGCTCGCCACGGTCACCGGCGGATGGATCGACGCAACGAACGTTTGCCAGTTTCGGTTTCGAATGGAACAGCTTCGATGACGTTCGCGACGAGGACGAGGAGTTCGCCGACGTCTACTTCCGGGACCTGGACCTGGACAGCTTCGAGGGGCAGTGCGGCCTTGATGCCGGGTGCGGAAAGGGGCGCTACACCCGGTTCCTGGCTGAGCGCCTGGATACCGTCGTTGCCCTCGACGGCTCATCCGCGGTCGAGGTAGCAGCGCGGAACCTGGCGCGGTTCTCCAACGTCCTGATAGTCAAGTCGGACTTGCGAACGGCCCCTTTCGCCCCCGAGAGCTTTGACTTCATCTCGAGCCTCGGCGTGCTGCACCACCTCGAGGACCCACAAGCGGGATTTCGCCGATTGGTCGGGTTGCTGGCGCCGGAGGGCCGGATCCTCATCTACCTGTATAGTCGGCCCGAGACGTTCGGAGCCAGGGCGGTGGCGCTTGGCCTGGCGACGGCCCTGCGGATGGTCACCGTGCGGCTGCCCCACCGGGTCCTGAAGGCGGTGAGCGCCCCCGTTGCCCTACTCCTCTACTGTGGCGTGGTCGCTCCCGGTGCCTGGGGCGACCGGCGGGGTATGGCCGCGTTCGCGGGGCTTCCGATGAGCGCCTACCGAGGGAAGCCTCTCCGGAGCCTCACCCTGGATACCTTCGATCGCCTCAGCGCCCCCGTCGAGCACCGCTTCGTCTGGGCGGACCTGGCGCCGTGGTTCAGCCAGACGGGCCTTGTGGTCGACGCGGCTCGAGACGAGACCGGTTGGTTCGTCCTGGCGCACCGGCCCTGAGGCACGGGGAACGAAGACGTGGTCGGAGCCGATCGGAAGATCATGGCCTTGGTCTTGACCCACAATGCCCCCGAGAGCCTCGACCGCTGCATCCGGGCAATCGCCGGCCAGAGCGTTCCTCCGGAGGTCCTGCTGGTGGTGGACAATGCCAGCCTTCCACCCGTGCAGCTCGACGCACTTCCTACAGGGGCGCTACCGACGAGGGTAGTGCGCTCCTCGACCAATACCGGTCCGGCGGGCGGCTATGCCCAGGCGCTCGGGGAGTTCGTTACGTCCGGGTTCGGGCACGCCTGGGTTCTCGACGACGACATGCACCCGGAGCCAGAGTGTCTCGACCGACTGTGGGCCGTGGCGGAGAAGGAGCCGGAGACCGCCTATGTCTTCCCGGTATCCCGGCAACCGGACGGCTCGCTCAGCTGGTGGTTCTCCTGGTGCGGCTTCATTGTCTCCCGCCAGATCGTCGAGGCCGCCGGACTCCCCATGGAGGAGCTTTTCTGGTGGGCCGAGGACACGGAGTACCTGCAGCACCGGATACCCCATCTCGGGTACCGACAACAGGTGGTGTACGACGCGGTCGTCAACCACGTCGGGATCCGGCAGGGTCCTAGCGTCCCGCTGTGGAAGTACTACTACGAAGCGCGCAACATGCTGTATGTGCATCTCTACGTGAAGCGTCGTATCGGTCGCTATCCGCAGAACATGGCGAAGCTGTTCGCCCGGGCGGTGCTACGGGAGAAGGACGGACGGCTTCGCCGGCTCGCGGTCATGATCCGGGGGCTCTCCGACGGGGCACGCGCCAGGTTGGGGATCCGATTCCCGGTCGAGCCCATGCGGGAGCGAGCTCACTGACTCCTCGGCCACCCCGCAGGACGCGACCAGCCGGCTACCCGGCTACCAGCCGGGCGAAGTGGGGCCAGAGGCGAAGGTCGATCTCGGGATGCCGAGCGGCGAGGGCGACGACGTCGGGCTCGTACAGCTCGACGAGCAGGCGCTCGAATCCGGGCTCGAGGCCGCGCTTCACCCTGGTCTTGTTCACCGCCGCGTCGATGTTCTGCGGTCGGAATGAGTCGTCGAGCCCGAGAAAGCGATAGGTGGCCGCCAATTGCTCTGCGGGCCTGCGGGTGCATGCCTCGTATTGGAGGACGAGCATCTCCGACGGATCGAAGGCCGCTTCCCAGGGTCCCAGCTCGGCGGCATAGAACCCCCGGGCCAACCCCCGGTAGCGGACATTGCGCAGGCGTCGGCGGGGCATGCGACGGGAAATGTCCGACTGGTAACGCTCGACCGGGTCACGTAATAGCACGAGAATCTTGGCGTCGGGAGCTGCCCTGCGGAGGATCGACGGCAGCCGGTAGGAGAACAGATAGGAAGGCGTCCATTCACCCGTCGTGGCCCCGGCCGGTCGGGGGAACCACCCGTGGTACGCCTGGAAGTCCTTATCGGTGCAGGTGCGGTCCCTGACTATCTCGAAGAAGATCCGGTTGAAGAACAGCAGCTCCTTCTTGATCGGTCCGTGCACATCAGGGTGGGCCAGGATGAGGTTGAACCACCATGAGGTACCGGCTTTTGGGACCCCTACCCCGACGAAGTCGGGGGGTCCGATGGCCATCCCCTCAGGGCAGGGAGGCGCCTCGGGCGGCTGACCGTTCTCCCAGGGGCCAAACCGCCCCAAGCGGTGCCTGATACGGACCTGGACGGGGTCGGGCAGGGCGGTGAAGGCCGATCGCGCCAGATTACCGGCGGTCATGGGACCTCGGACACTGACCCGCGAACAGTCGTCACGAGGCGGTACGGTACTCGCCCCGTCGTGCTCGCTCCCTTTGTCCGCCGCCACCTGCCATCCCCCGGCCACCACGTGGGGTCGATCATCGGGACACCGACCGGATCGCCTCGACGACACGATCGAGCTCCACATCCGAGAGGCCGGATCCACTCGGTAGGCAGAGCCCTCGTTCGAAGATGGAGGCACACACCTTGCCGCTGACTGCGCGCGTGTCCTTGAAGACCGGCTGGAGATGCAGCGGTTTCCACACCGGACGTGACTCGATGTCGACCGATTCCAGTGCCAGACGAACCTGCTCGCGGTCGGCACCGAACTGTTCGGGAGCGATCTGGATACAGGTGAGCCACCAGTTCGGCTCTCCATAGTCGGCAATGGGCATGAAGCTGACACCCGGGAGGTCACCGAGAGCGGACTCATAGAGGCGACGAATGTGGCGCCGGCGCCCGATCCGGCTATCGAGCCCCTTGAGCTGGGCGCGACCCAACGCGGCCAACAGATTGCTGAGACGGTAGTTGTACCCGATCATCGAGTGCTCATAGTGCGGGAATGGGTCGCGGGCCTGGTTGGCCAGGTGTCGGGCCTTCCTCACGAGCTCAGGCGATGTCGCCACCAACATCCCGCCACCGCTGGTCGTGATGATCTTGTTGCCATTGAAGGAGAACGCGGCCGCTTGGCCGAACGATCCTGCTGATTGGTCGCCGTAGGTGGCCCCGAGCGCCTCGGCAGCATCCTCGATGAGCGGGATCCCGTATTCGGCGCAGAGCGTCGACAACGCGTCGTAGTCGGAACATTGGCCGTACAGGTCGACGGTGACGAGGGCGGCGGGCAACCGCCCCTCCCGTGACCGATCGGCCAGCTCCTGGGCAACCAGTGAAGGATCGATGGTCCAGGTCGACGGTGAGCTGTCGATGAAGACCGGCTTGGCCCCGAGGTAGGTCACCGCCGAGGCCGTGGCGACGAAGGTGAACGACGGGAC
This sequence comes from uncultured Acidimicrobiales bacterium, assembly GCA_963769825.1. Lineage (GTDB taxonomy): Bacteria > Actinomycetota > Acidimicrobiia > Acidimicrobiales > RAAP-2 > Bog-756. Next base: position 139,425 of record CAVYNO010000031.1, on the reverse strand, counting down.
CAGCACGTCGTCACCGGGTTGCACCCCGAGGAGCAGGAGGCTCAGATGAAGTCCAGCGGACCCGCTGGAGAGCGCGACTGCGTCTTCCACGCCGATTCGCTCGGCGAACTCCTGCTCGAAGGCATCCAGGTCGGGCCCAACTGGCGCGATCCAGTTCGAGTCGAAGGCATCGAGCAGCATCTTTCGTTCCTCGGCCCCTACGTCCGGTGGTGAGAGGTAGATCCTGCTCATCTTCGGCTTTCCTGATCAGGGGTAAGTGCGCCAACGGCCGCGGCACCGGCCACCAGGCCAGCGGCCGCCACCACGTCGACGGCGACGGCAGCGGCCATCGACACCAGGTGGGCCGCCACCACCGCGCCGACGGCCATGATGGCCTCGATTCCCACATAGCTGACGCTGGCTGCCGGGCGAGACCACCCACGCGCCACCAACCGGTCATAGGGATGCCGGCGATCGCCAGCCAGCGGCGACCGGCCTCCACGAATCCGGCGAACGGCGGCGAACACCACCTCGGCCACGACCACCGCCACCAGTGCGAGCACGGCCGTCCCGACCGGGATGGGCACGCCCGGGGCCCACGAGTAGCCAACCAGAACCGCCAGAGCAGTACCGAGGAGATACGAGCCTCCGTCGCCGAGGTAGATGCGGGCCGGCGGGCGGTTATAGAGAAGGAACCCGGCCAGCGCAGCACCGAGCGCTATGGACAACTGGCGACCCGCTCCGTGGAGCACCTCCGCAAAACCGAGGGCGGCCACGGCGACCACTCCGGCAGCCAGCATGTCGAGCCCGTCGATGAGGTTGACCCCGTTGATCGCCAGGATGGTCACCACGATGAGCGCGACGGCGCCAAGGGCGCCAGGTAGATGCAGCGGGAGCGTGGCCACGACCAAGGCACCGACACCTACTTGACAGACCAGACGGAGCCCGGCGGGCAGGTCGACGAGGTCATCGGCAACGCCCAGGCCGAGCGACGCGGCAAGCGGCAGCAACACCGATGGCCGCCCGGTGAGGGCGCCGACGGCCAGCCCGGTGAACACAGCGATGCCGCCCAGGTAGGGGACGGGCCTGGTCTGAGGCTTCAATGCGCCGGGTTGGTCGACGATATTGAATCGCTTGGCGGCCACGATGGCCACGGGGGTGAGCACAGCCGTCGCGACCAACCCGACGAGGGCGATTGTCCACCCGGTCATCGACCGACGTGCGGCGAGGGTGATCGTTGGATGTCGCCCCACAGCATCAGCAGCGACTCCGTACCCTGGTGGAGCTCGAACCGCTCGCTCGTGACGAAGCCCGCCCTTTCGTACAGGGCGATGGCCCGGCGATTGTCGGCACCGACGACCACCTGGGCAGCCTGGCACCCTCGAGCCGACACCTCGTCGAGGAACGACGCCACGAGTAGGCGGGCGACCCCGCGGCTCTGCCAAGCCGGATCGACGGCCACGGAAAGGAGCTCGGCCGCGCCGGAGACCCGTCGACTTGCAGACCCGTGACCAGCCGTCTCCAGGACCCGGCGCCACCCCCTGAGCACCGGACCCAGCGAGCGGAGGGCGGCGGCCGCGCCATCCCGCCACAGGAACGACCGGTAGAGAGCGGCGATGTCTGTCGAACCGGCAATGAACCCCACCGGTGCGTTCTCGTTGTGGGCGACGAACAGGAACGACTCGGGATGCCGCATGATCCTCCGATAGAGGAGCCGTAGGAACCCTGTCCCAAGCAAGGGCAGGAATCCCTCGGACATGCCAGTGACATGCAACGACGCCACGGTGTTCGCGTCGGGCGCCCGGGCCGGGCGCACTTCGATTGGTGGAACGGCCGACCCATCCGCCGGGGTCGGTCCACGTGCCCCCTCGCGTCCCGAGATCGAGCCGGCCGCCGGGTTGCGCCATCCTTCTCCGTTGGGCCCCATCGCGTCTCCCCGGCCTCGGCTGGTGATCAGGGCAAGGTGGAACCGGGTGCCGCCGAACCGCCTAGACCTGACCTCTGACCAGCTCGAACTCGCCGGACCATGGACTATACTTGCAGATCATGGAGCGGGTGAGGGGCGTCTCGGTCTCGGGTCAGTACCAGCTGTCCCAGGTGCGGAACATCGAGGCCGCGTCCATCCAGATCATCCGGGAGGTGGCGGCGGAATTCGAGCGTCCCGTCTTGCTCTTCTCGGGGGGCAAGGACTCGGTTGTCATGTTGCGCCTGGCGCAGAAGGCATTCTGGCCGGGCCGGATCCCGTTTCCGGTCATGCACGTCGATACGGGCCACAACTTTCCCGAAGTGCTCGACTTCCGTGACCGATGTGTGGACGCGCTGGACGCCACCTTACTGGTGGCCTCGGTGCAGGAGTCGATCGATTCCGGACGGGTCAGCGAGGAGCCCGGACCGAACCCGTCGCGCAACCGGCTCCAGACACGCACGCTTCTCGACGCCATCAACGAGTACCGCTTTGACGCGGTCTTCGGGGGTGCCCGTCGGGACGAAGAGAAGGCCCGGGCAAAGGAGCGGGTGTTCTCATTCCGGGACGAGTTCGGACAATGGGACCCGAAGAACCAGCGGCCCGAGCTTTGGTCCCTGTTCAACGGCCGGCACCGGCCGGGCGAGCACATCCGGGTCTTCCCACTATCCGACTGGACTGAACTGGACATATGGCAATACATCGCCGACGAGGGTGTCGAGCTGCCCTCGATCTATTTCGCCCACCGACGCAAGGTCTTCCGGAGGGACGGCATGCTCCTCGCCGTCGGCCCGTATACCGTTCCCGACGACGACGACGAGGAGGTTTTCGAGGAGACCGTCCGCTATCGAACCGTTGGTGACATGACCTGCACGGGGGCAGTCGAATCTGCCGCCGCCTCAGCCGAAGACATCGTCGTCGAAGTGGCGACCTCCCGCCTCACCGAGCGTGGCGCTACCCGGGCGGATGACCGGGTCAGCGAGGCCGCCATGGAGGACCGCAAGCGCGAAGGCTACTTTTGATGGAACTTCTCCGTCTGGCCACCGCCGGCTCGGTAGATGACGGGAAGAGCACACTGATCGGCCGGCTGCTCTACGACTCGAAAGCCATTTTCGAGGACCAGCTCGAATCGGTCGAACGGGTCAGTCGCCAACGCGGCGACGAGTACACAGACCTTGCGCTCCTCACGGACGGCTTGCGGGCCGAGCGCGAGCAGGGGATCACTATCGATGTGGCCTACCGCTACTTCGCCACGCCGGCTCGCAAGTTCATCATCGCCGACACCCCCGGGCACATCCAGTACACCCGGAACATGGTCACCGGGAATTCGACGGCTGACCTCACGATCGTCCTCGTCGACGCCCGAAAGGGTATTGTCGAACAGACCCGCCGTCACGCGTTCCTGGCGTCATTGCTCCGTGTTCCGCACCTGCTCCTGTGCGTCAACAAGATGGACCTGGTCGAGTACGACCGAGACGTCTTCGAGTCCATCCGCGACGAGTTCGCGGCGTTTGCCAGCCGGCTCGATGTGGCCGATCTCAGCTTCATTCCCATTTCTGCCCTCCAAGGCGACAATGTCGTGCAGCGATCGGTCAACATGCCCTGGTACGAGGGTGCGTCATTGCTCCACCATCTCGAGCAGGTCTACATCTCCTCTGACCGCAATCTGATAGACCCCCGCCTCCCCGTACAATGGGTGATACGCCCGCAGACGACCAACCGGCCCGACTACCGGGGCTATGCCGGTCAGGTCGCCGGGGGAGTGTTCAAGGTGGGTGATGAGGTGATGGTCCTACCTTCGGGGCTGGCCTCCACTGTGGCTGCCATCGATACCTTCGACGGACCCGTGGATGAGGCCTTTCCGCCGATGTCGGTGACGGTGCGGCTCGCCGACGACATCGATGTCTCGCGTGGGGATCTGATCTGTCGGCCGATGAACCAGCCCAACGTCGGCCAGGACCTCGATGCCATGGTGGCCTGGATGACCGAGCGACCGATCCAGGCCGGGGACTTCCTGGCCCTCAAGCACACGACCCGCTGGGTCCGGGCGGTGGTCAGGGACATCCACTACCAGCTCGATGTCAATACCCTGCACCGCAACGAGTCGGCAGTCTCGCTCGGGCTGAACGACGTCGGCAGGGTGAGTCTCCGGGTCACCCAGCCACTCTTCTACGACAGCTATCGCCGCAACCGGCAGACGGGCTCGTTCATCCTGGCGGCAGAAGACACCAACGTGACGGTTGGCGCCGGCATGCTCCACGGTCCTGACTGAGAGATCGAGATGGCAGAGGCCTCGAGGTCGAACATCACCTGGCACACCGGGCATCTCTCCGGTGAGGATCGCACTGACTGCCGGAGCATCAGGGGCGCCACGTTGTGGCTTACCGGCCTCTCCGGCTCGGGCAAGTCGACCGTAGGTGCAGCTGTTGAGCGCCGGCTGGTCGAAATGGGCCGGAGTGCCTATCGCCTCGACGGGGACAACCTCCGGACCGGCCTCAACGGCGATTTGGGGTTCAGTCGGGAGGACAGGGAGGAGAACGTGCGCCGTGCCGCGGAGGTCGCGCTGCTGTTCGCCGACGCTGGCGTCGTGGCGGTGGTCGCGCTCATCAGCCCTTACGCCGGGTCACGACTCCGGGCCCGCCAGATCCACGAGCGGGCCGGGCTTGCCTTCATCGAGGTCTACATGGCGGCCCAGGTCGACGTCTGTGCTCGTCGGGATCCCAAAGGGCTGTATGCCAAAGCCTCGAGCGGTGAGATCGGCTCGTTCACCGGCATCGACGATCCCTATGAGGTACCCGCCGCTCCCGACGTGCGCATCGACCCGGGCATGACACCGGAGGAGGCTGTCGAGCTCGTGCTGGCCGAACTGGGCCGCCTAGAGTCCGTCCGAGACGGGGACAGGACGTCGGGTGACTGAACGCTCTCATTCCGTGCCCGGCTCGATCCGGCCGGAGGTGGTGCCGAAGAGTTCGCCGAGCGGCTTCCGGCGTCTCCGGGCCTACCCAATTTTCAGTAAGCAGCCTCCGGAAGCATCCCGGGACAAGACTGGATTCGTATATCTGGATAGGCATGTCCAAAGGATTGGTTTCTGCCGGAATCCAGGTAGTAAGAATCTAGGCAGTAAACGATATAGCAGTAAACGATATATATAGCCAGCAAACGGGTTATACATAGGGGGTCACCGCACACCGTGGCAAGGGGGGACATGCGGACGCGAGGCAGGCGGCGGAGTCGATGGCGGATCGTCACCGCCTCCACCGTGATCGCCCTCGGGGTCCTGATGGTCACGGCGGGAGTCGCAGCAGCCTCGTCGCCGGTTGGCGAGGATGCCGTCGTCACGTTCTGGGACAACTACAACGTCGTAACGCTCAGGGTCCCGGCCGAATGTCCCATGCAACAGCCGAATTGTCTCTGGATGCTGTGGGTCAACGAGCCTGACATACCGGCACAGACGGTTGTCGGTTACGCCACCGGGACATCCGGCATCCTCACCGTTGCTTACCCGACGAACTTCTGTGGCGTCATCCAAGCGGACGTTCTAGCCGGGCCCAATCCCTGGCGGTTGCTCTTCGGTCACCGGACTTCGATTCAGACGGGATCGTGCACCTGCCCCACGACCCAATCGGCTTCTTCCGCGGGGACCGTGTCCAGCCCAGGCTCCACCGGTTCCGTCTCAATCCCGAGCTCCACCGGTTCCGTCGCCCACCCGAGCCGGGCCAGGCATGCAGCTCCGCTCCACCGGCGATCGTTGGATCGGCCGGCGCGACGGTCCTCGACGCACGACACGGCGACGACCACCACGACCGACGTCGGCGGGACGACCACCACGACCGATGTCGGCGGGACGACCACCACGACCACCAACCCTGGTGACACAACGATCCAAGACACATCCTGTGCCCCGATCACGAGTGAAGCGAATGTCGTACCCGCGCCGGCTCAACTCCCCTTCACCGGTACGGCCTCGACCGTCTCGGCCCCCCAGTCACAACCGCAAGCAGCGCTGCCGTTCACTGGAGTGGACGTCAAGCCGCTGATGATCGCGGGGTCGTTCTTGATCCTGCTGGGACTGAGCCTCCAAAGCACGGTCGAACGACGACGAGCCCTGCGAAGCGCGGTTGCCTCGGTGAGGTCCAGCCGGGCCGCCGCAGGTTGGACTCGGACGGCCCGGTGGTTCCTGGGGGAGTGACGCCCGTCTTGATCGGCGCGATGGGCCTAGCGTGCCGTGCCCTCCCCGGCTGACCTAGCTCTCGTCAGCTGGCCCAGGCTCAGGTGCGGGGCTGGAGAGCAGCTGATCCGCCGAGCCCTGCTCGGCGCTCGGCGGGGCGGCTGTGGTGCCGGTCGGCTGTGTCGGAGAGGCGGTGCCTGCAGGCTGCGTCCGGAGGTTGCGGTAGGTCAGATACCCAGCAGCCACCAGCGCAACAAATGCGATGATCGCCGCGCCCGTGCCGCGTTTGTGGTAGTGGCCTCTCCCGGGGTGCCGACCCGGGATCCAACTCGGCAGCGCATGAATCGAAACCGTCAGGTATTCGACGGCCACGATCATCGCAAGCACACCGATGATGACCAGGACAATTACCCAAATCCATTTCATGGGGTGAGACATTAGCCAACTATCAGTTGCGATGCCGTGCTCCCGAGCCGGTCGAACCTCCGTCTCGGGGTTCCGCTCCCAGGTCACGCTGCCTGTCCTCCGGGAAACACCCCGATCGGATAGCAGGCTCGACGCTCTTGCTTGTCTTGCCCTCGGCGACGGTCACCTATAGACAGATGTCCGTGGCAGTCGAGACACAACCATTGGTGGCTGACCTGCCTCCTGACACGGGCAACATCGAGCAAACGCCTCCCGATCCCGCCCGACGGTTCATTGGGGCTTCAGTGGCGGCCGTCTTGATGGTGGCCATACCGTACATCTGGGTATCTTGGGACCTCTGGAGGGGCAGCATCGATCCATTCCGTCGGATCGCGTCCGGATCGGTGTACGACGTGCAGGCTCGCGCCATCATGCACGGCCATCTCGCGTTGCCGCCCGGCAGCATTGGCCTCGAGGCGTTCCTCCGCGGTGGGCGTACCTACACGTATTTCGGCGTGTTCCCTTCGCTGATCCGAATTCCGGTTCTCCTGATCACTCATTCCCTCGATGGCCGTCTCGCCTCGGCCTCGATCGTCTTGGCCTGGCTCGTCACGGCCGCTTTCGCAAGCTTGCTGTTGTGGAGGATTCGTACCGTCGTCCGTGGAGATGCTCCTCTCGGATGGGCCGAAAGCGCGTCGTACGGGATCCTTCTCGCTTCCGTACTGACAGGTTCGGTCCTCCTCTTCCTGGCATCGGAACCGAACATCTACTCGGAGGACCTCGCTTGGAGTATCGCTCTCTGTTGCGGCAGTCTGTTTGCCCTCCTTGGAGTGCTCGAACGGCCGTCGTGGGACCGGGTTGTCGCCTCAGGAGTCCTCGTACTTCTCACCAACCTCAACAGGGCCACCACCGGATACGCCTGTGTCATCGCCACCCTTGCCATTGCGGGCTGGCTGGCACTCGGACGTGGGGGTCCCGAACAGCGACGATGGGCCCTCCCGATGCTGGTGGCCGGCGTCGTCGCCATGATCGCTGGATGCGCCGTCGACTTGGCCAAGTTCAATCTCCTCTTTGGGGTCCCGGCCTCGGAACAGCTCGTCTACCGGGCGTTCAAGCTTGGCCTTATCAACAAAGGCCATTACTTCAGCCTCCGGTTCATCCCGAGCACGCTTCAGGCCTACGCGGCGCCAGGCGGCCTCGGGGTGAGCTCGGTGTTCCCGTTTCTGACTGTTCCCGACGTTCCGACACACTTCATTGCCCACACCCAAATCTTTACGAGAGGGCCTGTAGCCAGCGTCCCCGCTTCGATGCCCTTGCTTTTGGGAACGGGAGTGTGGGGAGTAATTGCAGCATGTGCCCCTCATCGTCCGAGGGTCGTCCGCTCGCTTCGCATCCTGCTCGTTGCCTCAGCGATCAGCGCTGGAGCAGTGACCATCTTCGGATGGATCCTGGAGCGCTTCCTTGGTGATTTCATGCCCCTTCTCGTGTTGGCCAGCATGATCGGCATGGTCGATATCTGGCGGCGGATGAGCGGAAGGAAACGACCAGTGCGTGTTCTGGTTGCCGCTCTTGTTGCAACGGTGGCTCTTTTCGAGTTCGTGGCCAACCTGGGCATCGCCGTGACTCCCCAGATGGACTGGACACGCACGCAGGTGGTCCACTTCGTCCAAGCCGAACAAGTGATCAGTGCCCACACTGGTCACCCGCTTTCCGGCCAGGTCATTCGAGGAAACTCACTTCCGGCCCAGTTCTCGGTCGGGCAGCTGTTCATAATGGGTGACTGTCGCGAGCTACTCGTGTCCGATCAGTCCACGCCCTTGGGGATCTACCTTCCCTACCAGATCTGGCTGACGGTCGAGCGCGCGCCACACACGCCAATCTGCGACTCCCTGCTGAGTCATGCACGGCTGGAGGCGGGCTAGTCGTGAAGGGCGCCGACCGCAGAGGACCCCGCGCGTGGGGATCCCCCTGCTCGGGCCAGACGGGCAATCCGCTTCTCGTCCAGATCCATGCCGCGCCCGTCCGACGTGGGACTCCGGGCGCCGATACCGGCGTTTGTCCAGCGTGACGCAGGTGAAGGACACATTCCCGGTGTTACGCTTCCCCGGTGTCGAACGATTCCCTGTCGGCAGGGCAGGTCGCTACCTCTAGCGCACCGGCGGTGACACTCCCTGGCGAGGCTCCGGTAACGAGCCGACCAAAAGGGCGCGGACCGGTCCGTATCAAGCGCGGCGACCTGTTCGGAATGGGATGGGTACTGATTTCAGGGATCGCGGTGCTGGTGCCCTTCCTGATCCATGGGAGCATCTTTGGCCCGATCGATCTGGCGGTCCAGGATGGCCTGACCCGAGAACCCGGGGTTGCTCCTCACATAGCCCAGAACTCGGACCTGGCCAACTCGCTCATTCCCTGGTGGACACTGGTCTGGCAACAGGTGCACCACGGTTACCTGCCCATCTGGAACCCCTATGCCGCGCTCGGGAACACCGCTCGCCTTCAACTGGCAATCGGCCCCCTTCAGTCTTCCGGCTCTCATCGGTTACGCGGTTCCTCTGCGATATGCGTTCACCGTGGGAGTGGTCGTCAACATCGTGGTCGCCGGATCGGGCGCGTACGTATTGGCACGCGTCCTGGGGATGGGGGTGGTGGCCAGCGCTGCGGTGGGCACAGTGTTCGAGCTCAGCGGTCCGATTGCGGCATGGCTGGGATATCCGTTTCCCGCGGTGATGGGTTGGGCGGGCTGGATCCTCGCCTTCGGGTTGCTTCTCCTGCGAGGTCAACACCGGGCTGGCTATGTCGTGGCAATCGCCGTAGCTGTGGCGTTTTCCCTGTTCGGAGGTGCGCCAGAGGGGTTCGCCGTGCTGATGCTCATGCTGGGGGCGTTCTTTGCCGTGATGTTGCTATTGCGCGCCCGCTGGTTGGGCGGATCGGGCCCGATCCTCCGACCGGCGGTCGATCTCATCGTGGCCGTCGTGGCCGGATGTGCACTGGCCGCTCCATTTGCGCTGCCTGCACTTCAGCTGGCACGGCAGTCGATACGAGGCTCGTCCGGCACGAGCATCGTTCTCAATCCCCATGTCCTTCTGTACCTGGTGTTCCAATCCTTCGGCGGCCTCCCCATCTATCACGGGGGCCACATCGTCGTTTTCGATGTGTACTCGCTCTTCTACACCGAGAACGCGATCTACGTAGGTGTGGCGGCCGTGGCCTTGGCCGGTATGGCCGTGATCCTGCACCGGCGCCGCCCCGAGATTCGAGCTTTTGCGGTCGTAACGGCTCTTGGCCTCGCTCTGGCGTTCGTCTCTCCCATCGTGTCTCTGGCCGACAAGCTGCCGCTCCTAGGTCAAGTCAGTTGGCTGAGGGCGGAGATGCCCATGGCCCTGGCCATTGCTGTTCTCGCCGGGTACGGGATCGACTACGTCGTCCGCACCGCTGGGACCAGCGCCGTCGTCCGCTGGGTCGGTGGGGCTTTCTCGGTCGCCGCGCTGTGGCTCCTCGGCCTGTGGTTGTTCGGTCGTGGCGATCTCCCCCCAGCGCTCGCGTCGATCCGAGCGCACAGCTTCATCTGGCCCGTCGTCGAGACGCTCGGCGGACTCGTCGTGGCCGGATTCCTCCTTTGGGTGCATCGGCGGCGACGCGTCCTGTCGCAACAGACGGGTGCGGACGGAACCAGAGCCGCCGGATATCTCCTTGTCCGGTGGGCCGGGCTCATCGCCGGCCTCGGGCTGTTGGCCGTTCAGACAGCCTTCTTGGTCAGCGCCGGCGCGGCAGACGATGCAGTCGAGCCCGAATTCCTATCCCCAGACTCCCGCCGTCCGAGCGTACGCGGCGGCGGTGGGCTCGGCCGTTGTGGCGAATGGTGTCGGCGGTTGCCCTTTTGGTATCGGACCGAACGTCAATGATGCCTACGACATTCGAGAGCTGGCCGCCTACGATCCGATCATCCCAAAGAGCGTCTTCCACGACTGGGAGGCGAGCACTGGTACGGCGAGTGGCAACCCCGGGCTGTACGTCTTCTGTCCGGCCGTGACGAGCGCCGTCCTGGCCCGGGAATACGGGGTCGGCTTTATCCTCGAGGGCGCCGGTGTGCCCGGCCCCAAAGGGAGCTTGTTCGTCCGCCGTATCGCCGACGAGGACTTGTACCGCATTCCGGGGTCGGGAGAGGCAACGGTGGCGCCGCTTTCTGGTGGCTCACTACCTCCGAATGACGTGGTGGGTACGCCGGTGGTTGTGCAGCATTCGAGCCCGTCCGAGTGGCAGATCAAGACGTCATCAGCTCAGCCTGCGGCGCTGCGCCTCCATCTCACCAACGTGCCCGGGTGGCGCGCCACCATCGACGGGCGACCACTCGGACTCGATCCGTATATCGGGTCGATGTTGCAGGCTCGTGTTCCGGCGGGAAGACACATCATCACCGTCCGGTACTGGCCCCGGGCCTTCACCGAGGGGATCGTCCTGGCCCTCATCAGCGCGGTTTTTCTCGTGGGCCTGCTCGTATGGACGGCCTTGCGGAAGCGGCGTCCGGTGGACCTGCGTGAACCCGGGCCCGACCCGCCGGTAGCGTGACCGACATGACGGGGCGACCGGCTGATTCGGCTCGGACCGGCACGGTGGTGGTCGTGCCCTGCTTCAACGAAGAGCAACGCTTTGACGACCTCGCCTTTCTCGACCTAGTGAGCGCCGGCCACATCCGATTGGTGCTCGTCAACGACGGATCGACTGACGGAACCGGTCTGATACTGGAGCAGCTGGTCCACAAGTCGGACGCGATCGAGATGTTGCGCCTCCCTCGCAATATGGGCAAGGCGGAAGCCGTTCGTCGCGGAATGTGTTGTGCCATCGAGAGCGGCGCCCGCATTGTCGGGTACTTCGATGCCGACCTGGCCACCCCCACCACCGAGCTCCTTCGGCTGGTACGGACGCTCGAATCGCGTGCAGGACTTGATGGGTGTGTTCGGCTCGCGGCGTGGCACTGCTGGGCAGCCAGATCGAGCGCAGCCCTTTTCGGCACTACACCGGCCGGGTATTCGCCACCGTCGCATCGCTGGCGCTCGGTGTGGCCGTCTACGACACGCAATGTGGCGCCAAGGTGTTCCGAGTGAATCCAACCCTTGTGGCCGCAGTCGAGAGGCCGTTCCGCTCTGCATGGTCCTTCGACGTCCTCCTGTTCCAGCGCTTGCTTGACGGTACCCCCGAGGTGCCTGGCCTGCCCATCGAATCCTTTCTCGAGGTGCCGCTGGGGAAATGGAGTGACGTGAGCGACTCCAAGGTGGGCGTGGTCGGCAGTCTGACCGCGCTCTGCGACGTGGCCATCCTCGGGATGCGACGCTCGCGCCGCCGGTGACAGGATCGAGCCGCATGGCCGGGACGGTGGGGGAGGAGCCGGCTCCACGCGCCGTCATGCCTGACGACCCCGGTCGGCGCCTCATCGACCGATTCGACCCACGACTCGTCAACGTCGTGACCGTGATTGGATTCGCAGTTCCCGTCGCCGGCTACTTCTGGATGATCCACCGCTACAGCGTCAACGTCATCTTCTGGGACCAATGGGACGACGTGACGGTCATCCAACACTCCTATTCGCACTTCTTCGACTGGGGGTCGCTCTGGGCCCAGCACAACGAGAACCGTATTTTCTTTCCCAACCTCATCGTGGTCCTCTTGGCTCACACCACCCACTTCAATGTCCAGGTGGAGGAGTATCTGAGCGCCACCATGCTGGTGGTGGCCACCGCTCTCCTCATCTGGGCCCACAAACGGCGCACTCCCGCGACTCCCTGGCTGTACTACTGCCCAGTCGTTCTGTTGGCCCTTTCGATCGTCCAGTACGAGAACACGTTGTGGGGCTTTCAAATGGCCTGGTATCTGGTGCTGCTCTGTCTGGCAACGTCCATAGCACTCGTAGACCGCGCCATCTTGACCTGGCTCTCCCTCATCGGCGCCATTGCCGCTGCCGTGGTCGGGAGTCTGTCTTCGCTGCAAGGGCTCCTGATCTGGCCGGCCGGCCTGTTGCTCCTCTACCATCGGCGCCGCGATACACGATCCGTAGTTGCCTGGATCGCCGCAGCCACCGTGTCGGCGATCATCTACTTCTACCACTTCAATACCAGCGCCAACGCCGGCCTACCTAGCCATGGCTACGCCCTGCATCATCCCCTGGCGGCGATCAAGTTCTATGTCTTCGAGGTGGGGGATATCGTGGGGCTCCCCCGTCAGTACAATGGACCGGGCAGCAATGCCGTCCTCCTGCTCGGGCTCAGCCTCCTCGTGTTGGCTGGCTTCACTGTGGTTGCCTACGGTATCCGGCGCGACGAACAAGGGGGTGGTCCGGTCGGGGTGGCGCTGATCGTCGTGGGATTGCTGTTTGCCGCCATGGTCACCGAGGGGCGGGTCCGGTTCGGTTATCTGGGTGCCAGTGCACCTCGGTACACGACGTACACACTGTTGATCCCGATCGGGATCTTCTTGACAATGCTCGGACGACCCGCCCTGTCGAGTGACCTCCGGCGCTCGCATTGCGTTGGGGCAGGCAGATCGACTGCGGAAAGTCACCGACGCCGGCTCGGGACCCGCGAGTCCTGGTGGATCGACGGGAAGGCATCTGCGGCGGTCCGCTGGGCGCTCGCAGTTGTCATTGTCGTGCAGATTGGCTTCGGCCTGCACTACGGAATAGAGGGGGCCCGAGCCGACCACGCCCGTCAGGCGCAGGCTGCGCATGTGCTCCGGAACATCGACCACACTTCCGGTGGAGTGGTGGCGTTCTACCTGTACCCGTTGCAATCGGTGCCCTACTTGCGGCAGCAGGCCCGGATAGCCCACCTTCGTCATCTCAGCCTGTTTGCCCACGACAAGGGCTCCTAGTCGTTTCCGGCGCTTGGTAATCGCTCCGCTCGGACAGGGCGGCGTTGGTCGTCGTCATTGAGGACCAGAGCTCACATCGTTTCAGAGGACGAGTCTCACGGTTGGTGATGTGGCGCCTCGGCCCGGCTTGGGACTGCCGTCCCGACACCAGAGTCACCACAGGTCGCGGGGTCGAGGTTCCCGTGCAAACGGAAGAGAGAGAACCCCACGTAGTCGGTGCCACCCGTGTTGCTCAAGAACGCCGCGATACCACGAAGAATCAGGGTGGATGCCCGATCGGCACCGGTCCAGACCGTGTACGAGGAAGGAGTATCGAAGACCTGCTGCCGCTGGCCAACGAAGCCCGTCGAGGTCAGCACGTAGTCATAGTGACCTGCGTTGACAGTTTGGCGCCAACGTTCGCAGCTGGTTATGGGTGCATATCCAGAGTGCGGCTCCCCTTGGGCAACGTACTGGACGTAGTTGGTCAGGTATCGCCCGTAGAGGCCGTATTGCAGCTGTGTCAAATCGCCGGCCACTCCGATGCGCACGTTGCTCACGTGCTGTGCCCAGGCGACGGCGCTCGAGTTCGAAGCCGTGTAGCGATTGCGGAGATAGAACTGTTGGAGGCTGAAGCCGGATGCCGCGAGGGCGATACCGATGGCTGCGACGACCAGGGTAAGAGTCCGCCCGCCCGGACGCCCCCAGGGCCAGCGGTACAGCAGGAGTCCGGTACCGAGGACAACCACTCCGACCAGCAGACCGATGAGCGAGTCGATGCCACCGATCGGGGGGGCGAAGCGCTGAGCCAGCAGATCTGACGGCCAGATGGTCCCGTCGAGCTGGGTCAGAGCGAGGATCGCCCCATACGCGCCGAGGAGCCACCACGATCGCCCCTTCACCCGCAGCGCAGGGATGAGGGGCAACAACACCAACCCGAACAAGATCGCTGGATCGACGTATCGGATGTTGTCGACGAAAAAAACCGGAGCCCCCAGAATCGCCAGGTATTGAGGGGTGATGACAAAGGCGGCCGCCGCAACCAGCCCTACCCAGGCGAGCATCTTTGGCATGCGACCAGGTCCGGCGGCTGCGCCAAGGATGAGGCCTGCTGCGGCGAGGGCCAGGAGCGCCCACCAGGCTGGACCGAACGACGAGCGAAGTCCCGGCAGGAAGTAGTGGTGCCATGCATTCCCGTCGAGGAGAAAGTGGGCGAACGTGGAACTTGGAGTGGTGACGGCGGGACTGGGCAGAGCCAGCGGCCCCAGCTTGATGTTCAGCGAAGGAAGCGGATTGCCAACGGTGATCAGGTTGCGCAGATACCAGAATCCGCCCGTCACCGCCAGAAGGAGGAACCAAAGGCCCCCCTCTGACAGGCGCCTGCCGCGGCGAGCCAGCACCCAGATCCCCACCGTCAGGGCACCTACGGGAGCGATGAATGTGAGCTTCGTACCGAGCGCCACGCCCGCGGCCAGAGCCGCGATGGCCTGGCCGGCAACGCGAGTTGGTCCACCGGCGTTGACGGCTGTAACCAGCAGGGCTGCGCACGACAGCAGAAGCGCCAGTCCGACGACGTCGTTGTAGGCCCCTCCGGGCTGGGTGGCCACAAGGCCCGGGGTGGCCAACAACACGGCCGCGCCGGTCAGAGTCACTGGGGCGACGCCGAACGGGCGACCTATGCACCATGCGGCGAGCAGAGCCACGGCCAACCAACACAAGTTGACGAAGGGCGACAGCACATCGTTACCCATGAACATGATGCCCAACGCATGGAGCAGCTCTGAAATTGGCCGGGAAAAAGACGGTGACCGACTCGGCGTCGACATAGTGGAGCGGCACGATGGTGTCTTGTTGCACGAAGCGGGCCGCAAAGGGCATGTGGTACCAGAGCGTGTCTGCTGTCGTCATGCCGTGGTGGAGCGCGTCGACCGTCCTGGTCGCCCAATCGGCAGCCACCAAGCTGACGGCCACCAGCGCCGTCAGGGTTGCTCCGGTCGGGGTGGGTCTTGGGGTCGCCTCCTCGAGTCCTTCGCCTTCGACCTCTTCGACGGATCTCGCCTGACCGGGATGGCTCTCCTTACCGACGCACCACCCGACCACCCCGACCAGGGCCAGCGCGGGCACCATCGCGGCGACTCGGAACAGGTGGACGGCCCCGATCACCTGGGAAACGAGGACCACGGTCGCCACTCCGATGACGATCTCGGCCAGGCGTGCGACAGGACCGGTCCAACCCGGAAGCAGGCGTGCCCGCCATGCATACGCCGCCACGGCGATGGGGACAAAGGCGACGCCTATGAACAGCAGTCCCTCCACATAGCGACCGAATGTCACTGGGCGCCATCGCCTCGGCTGAGGATCAGTTCGCCAGAGAGGGGGAATGTCAAGGTGCTGTGGTCACGGGAGTGACGGACCGGCCGACCGGTGGTCATCAGGGAACTATAGATAGTCCTCGCATCTCCAGGTTCCGAGCCTGACCAGCGGCACCGGTGTTTCGTCCCGTCACATGCCCCAGGCCTTCGTGACATTGCAACTAATTCGCGGTCGGCCATGTCGTCCGGTGCGGGGTGAGGCGATCCGGTGGGAATAGCGGATGTGTCGTGGGCCTGCGATGGGCCCACATCGCCCAGGTCCACCATCTCAGTGTGTTCGCCGGCGGAGCTCAGTGGTCTCGATCTGTGACCCTGGTACTCACGGGAGCCATCGGAGTGCTCACTCGCTCGAGATGTGGGCTGAGAAGCAGTGGACCGCCTCAGCCGTCACGGCGTGTTGACCTCCCAGCGGGATCGGTCGCAGCCACCGGTCCAGAGCGGCACCGACTCGGCCGCCGAAGGGTGTGAAGAGTAGATAGTCGCTCCCGAGCACCCTGGCGCCTGCTGCGGCCAATAGCCGTTTCACCTTGCCGGCGGAGAGGAGCTCGACACCCGCGTCCAGCTCGCACCCCCGTACCGCCAAGCGGGTGAACGGGTTGGCTGGATTGTGCTCGAAGATTGCAATGAGGCCGCCCGACCGAGCCACGCGATTGAGCTCTGCGACGAAATGGTTACGTTCAGGAGGGGGAACATGGTGAAGGGCGCAGATGGCCACCACGACATCGAATGTGCCCACGTCAAAGGGAAGCGTCATCCCGTCATATAACTGAAAATGCGCGTCAGGTACGTGTTGACGGGCGATGCCGAGCATCTCCTCAGCGATGTCCACGCCGTGTAGGGTCCGTACCTGACGCACTAGATGCCGGTCGGTCGTGCCGGTGCCACAGCCCACGTCCAGCAGGGTTGCATTGCTCAGATCCAGCCCCCGCTCCCATTGAAGCTGCTTGAGTAGATCGACCTTCCGTCCGGCGAAGAAGGATGCATCGCGGCCGGTGAATGCAATCGACTTGTCGACCGCTCGTTCGTATCCGGAGGCGTGGCGATCGAAGGTCTCACCTCCGATGCCCTGTGTGCTCTCTGCACCGGTATCAGCCGATGACTGGCCCCGCTTCATGGCTTGTCGGCCACGGGCGCCGAGGAGGGCTCCTCCGTGGAAGAAAGCGCTGCCTGGACGGATTCGACCACGGTGATGCGCGCCATTGTCCCGACGGGCGAGTCGGCGGGTCGCGTTTTTGAACGGCGGACCAGTCTCCAGATGCCGCGAAGGTCGTCGATGGCAGTACTGACAACGCGCACCCTCGAATCATCGTCCTCCACCCAACGGACCGGAACTTCGTTGATCCGCAAGCCGGCTCTCCATGCCAGCACCAGCAGCTCGGTATCGAAGAACCAGCTGTCATCCTCAATGGCAGGGACGATCGACTGCACCGTCTGTCGGCTCACCGCCTTGAACCCGCATTGGGCGTCCCTGATCGGATATCGCAACGCCGCCCGGGCAATCAGATTGTAGAGATGGGAGATCGCCTCGCGTCGAGCGCTTCTCGTTACTTCAGACCCAGAGGACAGGCGTGAGCCGATGGAGACGTCAACCGTTCCGGCGGCGATGGGATCTAGCAGGGGTGCCAACGCCTCGAGCTCAGTGGAGAGGTCTATGTCCATGTAGGCCATGATGTCGGCCGAGCTGGATGACCAGGCAGCCTTGAGGGCACCTCCACGGCCTCGTTGCCCTAGTCGGAGGGCGCGAATGTTTGCTTCGGTCCGGGCCAGGCGGCTGGCGATCTTCCACGAGTCATCGGAGCTGCCATTGTCGACGATGGTAAGGGACCAGTCGAAGGAGAATCCGGAGGAGATCTCCCCGAGCAACATGCGCACGTTCTTCTCGAGGGTGCGCTCCTCGTTGAGCACCGGGAGTGTGATGTCGACGCTGACCTTGCGCACAGAGATCCAAGCCCCCTCTTAGTTCCACGCCTTCTGGTCCCTGAGCTTCGTGCCAGGGTCCGGCACGAGAGAATGCCGACCGGCTCAGGAGAGCAGCGTACTCTCTCGATTCGACAAGCGCTATGGGTGAAATCAGGAGGTCAGACCCCAATTCTGCTCGGCGCGACACATAAGGTCAGGACTGCGTCGATGACCTTCTCCGGGTTCGGTGAGGCACAACGAGCCGGACCGAGGTTTCTTTGCAGGTGGAAGACGAACCGGTCCACACGGTGTACGAGAAGGGAGTGGCGAACGCCTGATGTCGGTGCGAGACGAGCTCAGTCGAGGCCCACCCGACGTCGTGGCGGCCAGCGTTGCCAAGGCCGATGGCATTCGGCGCCGCTGGCATCGGGATCCCATCCAGATGTCCGTCCGAGCACCGAGTCGGGGTTGCGAGATACCGGGGCGGAGGGCTCTGATGGAACGTCCCTCCTTCAGGTCAGGGATTGGGACTCAATGGCTGAATGCAGGCCAATGGGTCATCATGTGACGATGCCCAACGGCCACCACTCTCGATCGTGTCAGTCCTCAGCGCATGATTGATCCGCGAGCCGAGGCATCTACCCGTCCAAATGGACAGGGCGGTCTGGTACGAAGTGGGAAAGGTGTCTCGCCCGTCCCATTCATCTGGGGATCCCTCTTGGTGTTTGCCGCGTTCCTGGCACCGCTCTTTCGTCAGACCGGTGCCCGCAGTTGGCAAACGATCTGGGCGGAAGACGGGTTCGAGTACTTCCAGCAGGCGCACCAGCATGGCGGGTTCGCCGTATTGCTGCGGGGATATGGAGGATACCTCCAACTTCCCCCCCGACTACTCGCCGTTGCGTCCACCCACGTTCCGATCAGGGACTTGCCGCTGTACCTTGCATTGTCGGGGACCCTGGTCGGCACGCTTCTGAGTTGGTTCGTCTACCACGCCTCCAAGGAATGGGTTCCATCGCGACCCGTCAGACTGGCACTCGCCTCCCTCGTCGTCCTGATGCCGGTCCTCGGAACCGAGAACACCGCCAATATCACCAATGTCATCTGGGTGTTCGCAGCTGTGGCTCCCTGGGCCCTCGTCTCGCTCTCCGAGCGCCCTTCTGACATCGTGGTCCGCGGTATCGTTGCCTTTCTTTCTGCCACATCGACCAGCCTGTGTTTCCTCTTCCTTCCCCTCGCAATCGGCTTCGCTCTCATACGAAGGACCCGAGCGGCCGCCACTGTGGCGGTTGTCTTTTCTCTCGGATTGGCGATCCAGGGTGCGGTTGTTCTGCATACAAAGGATGTCGTGTCCTACATCCCTCAGAGCTTGCTCGATGTCCAGCGAACCATGCGCGGGATTTCGGACGCCACCGGTGTGCATGTGTTTACTCCGTTCCTGATCGGGACGAGGGGAGTCTCGGCACCCTGGCTCGGCCAGCACGACGTACTGGCAATCGGATCCATTCTCTTCTGCGCAGTGCTGTTGGCATTGTTGCTTGTTGGTGCGGATCGGTCGCGACAGCTCTTGTCCGTAGTGCTTGTTGCCTATGCCGTCATCACCTTCGTGGTTCCGGTATGGAGCCGGCGCGATGCAGCACCTCGCTACAGCGTGATACCAGAGCTGCTCCTGGCGAGTGCCGTTGCCGTACTCGTGGCGGACCCAACCCGCCGGCCGACGCATTGGGTCACTCGGCTCGGTCGGCCGCTCTTTGTCATACAGGTCGTGATCGTGACCGTCGTCGGGTTCTCGGTCACCAGCTATCGATCTGAAAGCCCCCGATGGTCGGACGCTCTGATGCACGCAAAGGCGAGTGCGTGCCATCAGGCCTCTCCCTCGAGCAAACTAGTGAAGGTGCAGACTGACCAGTTGAACGCGTGGCCGATTCTTCTGACTTGTCACGATCTGCGGACCTGACTGTCGAGCTCATCAGATCCCACAATGCCCGCCATCCGCGCCTGGTTCCTTGTTGGCACACAACCGGCTGGGCTGGTCAGCACGTCCAATGTTCTGGCGGTGAATTGCAGTTGACAGTTCCGCTTAGGCAGCCTCATTCGCCCGGGCCCTGGCACGAAGCGGCCGGACATTCCACGTGCCAAAATGACGGAATAGGAGGGCGAGGCCAGCTGGCGCTATCGCCTGCCGTCGAGACGACCATGATCTGATCGATTCCGACCAAGAGGGCAGCCGTGGAGCACGAAGCAGATCTGATTGAAACCAAGGCTGATGACCTACCAGGTGCCGATGAGCTGTCAGGCGCTGATGAGCGGCCAGGTGCCACCCCGGCCAACCTGGCTGTCGTCGAACAGGTGAGCGTGAAGCCACGTCATTTTGCCTGCTTCGACGGGTTGCGAGCCATAGCAGCAGTCTCCGTGCTCCTACTTCATTCCGCATGGGTCTCAGGATTCACCCGCCGCTCGTCGCTCGGTGCTTACACGAGCCGGCTCGAGATCGGTGTGTCGGTGTTCTTTCTCATCTCCGGCTTTCTCCTGTACCGGCCCTTCGCCGTGTCTCACCTCACTGAGCGTGCATCTCCAAATGTCCGAAGGTTCTGGGAGCGGCGGCTGCTCCGGATCGTGCCCGCGTACTGGCTGGCCCTGACCGTGCTGACCTACGTGTTCCACATCGTCCAGCTCGGCCCTGGGTGGCAGGGCGTTGCGACCCACTACCTGTTCCTGCAGATCTACTTCCCGACCGCCATCTTCTTCGGCATTACCCAGGCGTGGTCTCTGTGCACGGAGATGAGCTTCTATCTCGTCCTTCCGCTGTATGCGGCAGTGGTCGGTTTTCGTCGTCGCCCGCAAAAGCGCCAAATGGTCTGGGAATTGGGAGGTCTCGCCACGCTGTGCATCATCAGTTTTGTGTTCCGATACTGGGTGCTGCACTTGCCGATCCTGACCTTCAAGGACGGAAAATTTGTAGGTCTCTGCGCCCCGAACTGCTCGACGAGGGCAATCTATCCGGCCCTGATGGTGGACTGGCTGCCCGCGTACCTCGATCTCTTTGCCTTCGGGATGCTCTTGGCCGTCCTCAGTGTTTGGTTCACCGAGCGGAAGTCCGAGCCGACGTGGCTGTCGAATCGGCTCATGCCGTGGCTCAGCTGGGCCGGTGCGGCCGTGATGTTCGTTGTCGTCTCCCATGTGGTGACCGACCATTCGATCCTTCCTTTCAGCACGGCCCGAATCAACTTGGAGCGACAGGAGCTCTACGGCGCCTTCGCTTTCCTGCTCCTATTGCCGGCCGTATTTGGGCCTCAGGATCGGTCGCCGATTCGGCGGCTTCTACGTTCTTGGCCGCTGGCGAGCCTGGGTGTCATCTCGTATGGGATTTATCTGTGGCATTTGGATCTCATCAATCAGTTCA
Source organism: uncultured Acidimicrobiales bacterium (assembly GCA_963769825.1). Lineage (GTDB taxonomy): Bacteria > Actinomycetota > Acidimicrobiia > Acidimicrobiales > RAAP-2 > Bog-756. Next base: position 118,399 of record CAVYNO010000031.1, on the reverse strand, counting down.
TGAAATGGACGGGTTGGCACGACGGCATGGTGCCCTTCTGGATTCTGGCGTGCGCCGCCTTCGGCCTCGCCATCGCCTTCGCATCCGCGAGCTACTTCGGACTCGAGCGACCGATATTGCGTTTCAAGGGAAGGATCAGCTGGTGGGATCGCCAGGCGCGCTCACGGGCGATCCCTCAAAGTGACCCCGACAACCCTCTTCCCTCCGATGTCGTCAGGCCCTAGATCTCCGTTCTGATCGGCCAGCGTCCCCACGACGTCGAGTTCGCCGTCCGTCGGCTACATCGACTGGTTCAACCACTGCCGACTCGGGGCGAGATCACGGGGACAACCAGACCGGCATCACGCCGGCGGGGTCCGGAGCCGCTGCCCCGGTCGACGGTAGGCCGGACTTGGGTCGTCACCCATGGCCAGACCAGTTGCGGAAGCCGGGACGGGGCTCGTGAGAGTTGTGGCCCCTACTCCTTGTGACCCTTCAGGCGAAAACGGTCGTGGAAAGCGAGGACCTTGCTGCCGGTTTGATCGGAGACGCCGAGGTGCCGCTTAGCCCAGTCGTAGACGCGAAGCATCCGGGTATCGGCGTAGATCAGGATGGAGCGGGCTCCATCTCCAGGTCGGGCACGATACTCGGTCGACCGAACTACAGGGTTCTCTTCGACGGTGAAGTAGTACAGCGCCAACGAGCGCCTTGCTACCCCTTGGGGACACCGCATCGGCTCAGGGTGACCGTGGAAGGAATCGGCATCCGTGGTGAAAATGAGAACCCGATTTGCCAACGGGCTCACCTTTTCGACGCACCGCTTCATATCGGGGCTCCACAGTTCGAGGTCGCCCCCGTATTCGGACTTCCATTCATCGGTGAGGTAAAGCAGGAGATTGGCACGGCGACGCCACGTCCTATTGTGGGGATGGACGGTGAAGTCGGAATGAATGTTGAGGTACCCGCCGGTAGTCGATCCGTGGAGGCCACCCCCCTCGAGAGAGGGATCCGCTATGAGCTGGTCGACACCGATTAGCTCGCCAACGAAACGAACGAAGCGTGGCGAGTTGAGCTCCTCCAGGATGCGTTGAAGGGTGGGGCCCCAGGTCTCAGGGGCCGTGTTGCTGAACTTCCGCTCGTTGGTGTGCAGGTAGTTGGTCCATTGATCGGGATCGATGGGAGGAAATTCCCTATTGCCGCCTCGGCTGCACCCGGCTCGAGAAAGCTGTCGAGCACGATGTGAGGATAGGGTTCCGCCGCCTGATAGATCCGGCGAAGACGGTCGAGATCGCTCTCGAGCCTGGTCAAGTTCAGCACAGGCGAACTCGTCTCATTTGTAGCCCCTACGGTCATGCCATTACCCGCTTCGCATTCTTTCTAGGAGACGGTACCCCCGTCGGGTTAGCGTAACCGAGCCGGCACGGGCGGATGCTGCCGGGGAGCAGGGACCGTCTGGTGACCATTCCGACCTGGTAGTTGGCGCAGACCCACCGAAATGAGGGCTCGAGCGGCAGGATTCAGGTCGGAGTGCCTGTGCCCGAGGCCCCAGTTCCGACAGCTTCGACCACAGCGTCCCCTTTTCCAGCTGGATGAACTGCGTATGAACATGTCCTTGTCCCTCACGACACTCTATCTGCCTGCGGGATAGCGCTGCCATCTGAGATGGGATTCATGGACCTCCAGCTGCGCCGAATCACCAGGGCTCCGAATCATCTCCCTTGGTGTTGTCGTCCCCGTTCGACCGTCCGAGCCGTCAGGCCTCGGCTCCCACCTCTGCCTCGGCGATCTGGGCGAACAACCGGTTGAGAATGAGGAACTTGACCACCCACAAGATCCCGAACGCCGCCACATTGGCTCCGACCACGAGAATGGTGCGAGCCAGATGGTGCAGGTGGTGGGTGTCGGCGAAGTTGTGCGCCACGCTGGCGGTGAAAAGAGCAAATCCGATGCCGGTGAGAGACATGACCCAAAAGGGCAAGACCTCTCTCCAAAGATGCGACCGACCTGATTTCCCCCATACCCATTGGCGGTTGAGGAAGTAGGAGGGGATCCCTGCCATCACGTTGGAGAAGAGAACACTTATCACTTCGGTCCATAGCCGGAGCACGCCGTAGACGATCGTCAGAATGAGCAACGATGTGGCCGCAGAGATCGCCGACACCATGGCGTACTTGATCAGCTTGAGGCCCTCGGGCGTGCGACAGAACCGCCAAAGACGGGCGACAGCGTCCCTCACGATTCAGAAGGTTACCGTGTCCCATCGTGAGGTGGCAGGGAGCCGGAGAATGCCTCAGGTGGACGAAGGGGTCCGCTCCTGGGACGGGGCCCGGGGTCCATTGTCCCGTGCGGACGCGAGGCGCTGTCGGACATGGAACCACACGGTGACGCCCCCTGATTCGATTGGGGCGCCGATGGCGGCCGTGACATCAGCGATAGCGAGTGCCGGGTTCTTGCCTTGATGAAGGACGATGACGGTCTGGACATCAAATTTCTCGAGGAACACTCGCATTTGTGCCGCCAGATCGTTCTCGGACGTCGGACCTGATCGCGTCAACGATATTCCAGAGAAGGCAGCGTCGAACACGGTCTGAACCGATCGGGGCTGCAGGATCGAGGGATTGATCGTGCCGTTGTACCCGCTTGGCGACGGGAACCATCCATAACCACCGATGATCTTGAAGCGCATCCCTGCGATGGCTTGGTCGAGCAAGATGCTCTGCCCTGGGTGGAAGGCGATGAAGTTCGTCGTCTGTTGATCGGGATAGGGGTACGCGAGCACGACACTGTTGGTTGGGATGTGATGAACGGATCCCGAAGTGAAGAATGGAGGAACGTTCTTAGGTGTGGTCGCTGTCATGGGTGGTACGTGATCGGGCCAGAACGGGACCACGACTGCGACCGCAATGGCCAGCGACGCCCCGGTGGCCACCGTCCAACGCCAGCGCTGGGGAATCTGTTGAGGAGCGCTCAACCGTTGCATCAACCTGAGTCGAAGCTCATCGATCCCGATAGCGAACGTCCCGGACACGAACAGCGTCGTGAAGAGTGACAGACCGGTCCGGTAGGAGTCCCTGGACAACGGGAATGTGAGTGATCAGCGCGAAGGGAAGAGAGATCGTGGCATGACCGTCGATATGGAGTTGTGAACCCAAGGACAGGATGAAGGCGATCGATGCCATCACTCCGGCAAACAGGATCGCTCTACGTTTACGAAAGGCTATGGCGAAACAGACGAGCGCGACGATCATCGGGAGACCGATATAGAGCGGAGCCCCGAATATCAACCCGGCCCCCGGCACCTTGACGACGTTGGGGTTCACCCACCGGCCATAGGGGACGACCGCAGCGAGCAGGTCAGGCGCGGCGACGGCCAGCGATGACGGCGAGGCCGGGGGTCCATTTGTGTGTTGAGGACCGAAGAAAGGGCGGTTTCAAGGGGTCCGCGCAAGACCTTGGCGAGGCAACGAAGGTTGTCGAGACCAAGGGAGAGTGGGCATGTCGATATGCGTGACGCCTCAGATGACGGTGGAGCAGCGACGGCTGGTGTTTCGATTGCGGGGCAAGGGGTTGACCGTGAAGGAGGTCGCCCGCGCCGCTGACGTGCATTTCATGACCATCTATCGGGTACTCGAAGGCAGCTTCCGGCGTGACGGGGGTCGACCCGACACCTGGGCGCCAAGGCCCGGGCGCTTGACGCTGGCTGATCGGGAGGAGATCACTGTCGGCTTGGCTCAGGGCGAGCGATTCAGCGCCATTGCTCTCCGACTGGGTCGATCGGTCTCCACGGTGAGCCGTGAGGTGGCGGCCAACGGCGGCCGGGACGCCTATCGGGCCTGGGCAGGACACAAGCGGGCCCGAGAGCGTGCTCGACGACCGAAGATCTCCAAGTTCGAGTCCTGCCCGAAGTTGCGGGCCCAGGTCATGGAGTGGATCGGCGAGTGGTGGTCACCCGATGAGATCGCCCAGCGCTTGCGGGTTGAGTTCGCCGACGATCCGATGATGTGGGTGAGCCACGAGACGATCTACAAATCCATCTTTGTCCAGGGCCGGGGCGAGCTCCGCCGTGAGCTGGCTCGCTGCCTGCGCAGTGGGCGGGCGGTCCGGCGACCCCAAGGCCGGCTCGAAAAGCGAGGGCAGATCCCCAACAGGGTCATGATCAGCGAACGACCCGCCGAGGTCGAGGATCGGGCCGTGCCTGGCCACTGGGAAGGGGACCTGATCATCGGCGCTAACGGTCAGTCCGCCGTCGGGACCCTGGTCGAACGCTCCACCCGCTACGTCATGCTCCTGCAGTTCCCAGGCGGCCATACGGCCGACGCGGTCAACAAGGAGATGGCCAAGGCCATGGGCACCCTTCCGGCCGAGCTGGCTCGGAGCGTGACCTGGGACCAAGGCACCGAACTCAACCGACATGGCGCCTTCACCATTGCCACGGGTATCCAGGTCTACTTCTGCGACCCCCACAGCCCTTGGCAGAGGGGCTCCAATGAGAACACCAACGGACTCCTGCGCCAATACATGCCCAAGGGCACCGACCTCTCACTTCTCACCACGAGGGATCTGACCCGGATCGCCCGCAGCCTGAACAACCGTCCCCGCAAGACCCTCGGATACATGAAACCATCAGAGAAGTGAAGATCAGAGGATATGCGAGTAAGAGGCACCCGACCCCGATGCCATACATCAGCGTCACCGAGGCGTACCGCCATCGCTTGATCATCTCGTGAGGCTTCGCCAGTACGTACAGCGCGACCGCAATCGCTCCCATCAGGATGGTGCTCGCCAGTATCTCGGTCCAGACAAAGAACTGGACGGCACATACAGCAGCGAGGGCAGTGCCGGTGGTTGCCGGCCGCCAACGCTGGCGGACGAAGGTCTCATGGAGGAGCAGGAGAATGACCGGGGGGAGTGCCACGAAAACCAGGAAGATGTAGTCGCCATAAAAGAAGGCATACGAGGAGAAGCCGTAGATCGTTCCTCCTATGAAGGCCGATGGCCACCACGTCGTCCACCGCCGGAGGACGAAGCACATGGAGGCTGCCGAGATCGCCGGGCACAGGCGCACCAGGACATTCCAGGTGACAACCGGGCCGAACAATTTCGTAATGGGAGCGAATATCGTGCCGACGGCCAGGACAGACCCGTTCACTCCGAAGTTCTGACCGGCCGGAACGTTCTGCCAGTGAGTCAGGAACATGCTGGGGACGTGCGGAAACGAAAATGCCGCCCAGCCCAGCCACCAGAGCTGGACTATCGCATCGATCGCGCCGGTACCGTCCATGTGGCCCGGTCCTAAAGCGTCAAAATGACCGAACTCCAACAAGGCCAAAATGACATAGAGACAGCAGCAGACACCCCCGGCCACCAGTGCCTACGCGCGGACCCTGATGGTTGATCGGTGTTTCGTTCCTCCTGAGGACAGGGAGGTTCGATTTCCGCCGGGGCACTGCTTGCAGGTTCGAGAGCTTCAGCCATATCGGGCACGTAACTGCTCCCTGCCGGGTTCACGCCGACGAACGCTAGCTCAGGGGTTCTTGGTTCCGTCTGTGAGCGACGACGTGGATGCGACGACGTGGATGCGACGACGGAGGACCCAGCTCAGCGTGGAAGCGCCGACTAGCCCTACGACGGCACAGCCGGCCAGAACGAGGCCGAGGGTGAAGGCACTGGGCCAGTAGTTCAGCTCGACAAGGTGCCGCCCGGCGGGCACCTCGAGCTGCAACATCGTTCCCGCGAATCGACTCAGTGGTACTGACCGACCGTCAATGGTGGCGTGCCAACCGGGGACGTCGGTCAGGCGCAGCCGGAGCATGCCCGTCCGGGCGGCACCTGTCACGAGTCGCCACGATGCCGGATTGGGATGGGTGACTTCCACTGGCCGTCCAGAAGCATCGGCTGGGGGCACAACGCCCGCCCTTGGCAAGGGAGTGAGCGTTGCCGGTGCCGCTCCGGGGATCCGGTAGAGGTCCTCGCCACCGATCGTCCGATCGTACACGCCGCCCTGTGGGCCTTTTGCACCAGTCGGCTCGAGTACGAAACCAACGCCATATAGACGGGCTTGGGCGGCGGTGGTCACCGATGGGCAGTAGAGGAAATCACGGCGATTGCCGGCCGATGTGTGCGTGAGAGCGGTCCATGAGGTGAAGTAGGTACTCGGGATCAGCGGGTCGTAGAGGCCGAGCTCCTGGACGCCATAGCCCAGTTGGGCGTTAGGAAGGATCCCCAGCCCTGGTGGGAAGAAGCACAGCGGGGCTCCAAAGCCCACGGCTGAGTTGCCGACAGCGCTCTTGAGGGCCACCACGGCGCGGCTCGGCGCGAAGGGAGTTGCACTCGAAGTCCACAGAGGTGCTCCCGAGGCCACGAGGAATGCCGTCTCCACCATTAGCAACGAGATTCCCGCAACGCGACCGACCGCGGTCACAGAGACTCCGTCACGCGGATCGTCCGCGGTCCTGCGATCGACGAGAGCCAGTATCCCGACGACCACCAGTCCCACCGCGGTCGCAACCAACGGCCAGACGAAGCTGGTGTTCCGGATGGCGGCCTCAGCCGGCGGTAGATGGCCCCTGCCGACCAACCACAAAGCCACGAGCACCACTCCGGCAACGCCAAAGCCGGCCCCGGCCCACCTGCGGACCCTCCTGCGATCGTGATGGCGCACCAGAACGTCCATGCCGACGCCGGACAGCACGATCAAACTGCGAACACGAGCGGGAGGAGGGCTCGTTGCCACAGGATTGTGCCCACAACAGGTAGCCGATACAGAACCGAAACCACCGGCGGCACGAAAGCGGCTGCCCCAGCGCACACAACAACGGCCGCGAACGCAGTGACGACGGGTCGGCGTCGGCGCATCGCCGCTCCGAGGGCGGCCAACACCAGCACGATCACACCCACGTAGGCAGCTGTCTCGGAATACCCCTCGACGTAGCCGAACCAGGTATTGCCTGCGATAGGTAGCCCGTCGAATCCCTGGAATGCCAGATGGATGAGGTTGTGAACCGGGAGTGGCGGGTTTCCGCTGATCAGTTCGGCGGGATCCCCGCCGGGGACGGCGCGCTGAGATCCGGAGATGACCTGAAGGCCGGGCAGAATGAGTGGAGCACCCAACGCACTACCGGCTATGCCCGCCAGTACGAGGTCGAGAGTCGGGCGCCGGATGGGACCTTCTCCACCGAAAACGGACAGCCGCAGGAGCATCAGCGCGATGAGAAAGACGAGCAGTGCCAGAGCGATGATCGTGAGGATCTCGGCTTGGCCCACGTAGATCATGGCGGCGAGGACCACTGCAAGGAACGAGATGTATCGGACGCGGTGGCGACCTCGAACTACCAGCAGGGCTGCGGCGAACAACCAGCCTGACCAAGAGAACACCGCCGACACCGGCCAGCCCAACCATCCGAGCATCGGGCCGCTCAGCTCGAAGACGGAACCCAGGAAGATACAGGCCAGCCCGCCCAGTCGTAGCACCCGGCCGAGCACATAGGCTCCTGCGCCGCCGATGACCAGAGTCAGGAACACCTCGACTGTGAACGACAGGCGGAGCGGGAAGAGATATCCGACGACGGCCGGGACGCTGAAGGAGGCCGACTGCCAGTCAAACGCAAGTGGCATGCCCAAGGCGCTGTAGGGGTTCCACAGTGGCAGCTGACCGCTATGCACCTGTGTCCAGGCCAACGTGGACCAGGGAATGATCTGATCGGACTGGTCCCCGGCCTGCACGTTGTGGAGGACGACGCCGGGGCTTTTCAGAAGGCCGAATTGGGACAGAAGGTCATAGGAACCGAATGAGCCCCCACGCGCCAGGGCGGGAGCGAGAACGGCCGCCGCCAGAGCGACCAGCCACACGATGGCGACAAGATGGGTCCAGCGTCCCAGCCGATACCCCGTGACCTCCGTCTGGGATACTGCCTCGAGCGTGGTTCCGGCGGCGTTGTTGGGCCGTGCGTCCACAGCAAGTCCGTCCCCACTAGCCAAGGCCAGCCCCTCCCATGTCCGGCGGCAGGCGTGCTCGGTGTCAGCGACAGCCGTATCGGGCAGAGCAACGTTAGCGCAACGATATTGGCACCAGGGTGCTGTATCGGAGAGGTAGCTGGGGGTAAGCCCGTTCTCTGAGAGGTGCAGAGTCACAGCTGGTACAAGTAGTTGTTGAGAAAGCTCCAGGGGACTTGGGAACGTCCGGAACGGTGAACTGGATCACGCCTACTGAGCCGAATTGAGCTCGCGCCCAGCCCGCAGAAGGACTCGGGTATCGTTCGCACGATTTCGCGGGCGGAGGGATCAAGGTCAGGTGGATGTGCACTTAACCAGACGACAGCTACTCGGCTTCGGGGTGGGCTTAGTCGGGACGGGGTTGCTCGGCGCCTGTAGTGACTCGACTGACTCGACCCGGAGTGAATTTCGCTCTGCTCCAGTCATCAGTGGGTGTTCCCGTCACCTCGGGGAGGACGATCTCGGCTCGGTATGAGCGCAGGGTGACGGCAGGGAGCCTCCTCGTCGCCATCGTGTGGCGGACCTCGGTGCGAGAACTGGCTCCGACCATCGGCCAGGTCGCGGACGACCAGGGAAACCGCTGGCGCCAGGCTGTCGAGTACTTCGCCGACAACCATTACGGAATCGACCTCTGGTATTGCGAAGAGGCCCTAGGTGGGAGTCGGCCCACCGTTACCGGCACCGGCCTCGACTATCCACCTCTGCCCGGTATCCAAAGCATGAACATGGCGTTGCTCGAGTATTCGGGTGCGTCGGGGTTCGAGCTATGTGATCAGATTTGCCAGACGACCGTCAAGGGGTCCTCAGTGACGGCCGCGACCAACTTCGCCCTGACCGCCAACCACGAGCTGGCCATTTCCGCCATCGTGGGCGACATGGCTGCCGCTGCCGTTCCCGCCCGCTGGAACTCGCGCCTTGCCTCCTCCGATCAGGGGTGCTTCATCGCCGACCATCTCGACACGGGCGGGTCGAGTCAGGGCTCCCGACTCACCGCCCAGTGGACCGGTATCACCGGAGGCAGATCGGGCGCGGCCGTACTGGCCACGTTCGTTCCCAAGGGTGTCTCAGCAGACAGCCGCCGGCTCCTCCAGTCGAGCTACACGGACTCGGCCATCGTTGCCGCCGGCATGGGCCATGCCAGTTGGACATCGCAGCCCTACCCGGTCAACCCGAAGCCGGGGAGCACCTTGGTGACCTTCTTGAACGGGTCGATCTACAACCCGAGCATCGATTGCGGCTCTGTCGTGTCGGTGATCGACTCGGCCGGGGGGAAGTGGTACAAGGCGGGGGAGTCGGGACCCGACGACCACACCGGGATCAACATCTCCTGTTGGATCTGTGATTCGGCGGTCGGAGGACCGACGGAGCTCACTGCGACCTTTTCGAATGCCAGCCAGCAACTCGCCTGTCTCCTCCTCGAGTTCGCCAACCTGCCCGCCAACCTCAAGGTGCGGTCGGTTGATCGGCGGACATTCGGAAGGGACCGTCCCCTCCTGTCGTCCAGCGCCCCTGTTGCTCCGGGGGACATTGCGTTCGCCTATCGGACCTCCATTTTCGTCCTGCCCCAGGGCCCGGGCTCACCTTCCTGGAAGCAGATCATGTCGGATACCACGGGCGCCAACGCTCTGATGATGCTGAACACTCGAGCCGGAACCCTCGAGGCGGAATGGTCGGGTGCCGTACTCAACGGGGGCCTGGACATGCTTCTGGTCACCCTCACCCCCGATGGTGGACCTGAATAACTCGTGGTTCGATCGGCTGGCGCGTTCGAGGCTAGGGCCAGCTGCTATCTCCAGTTGTAAAGTCTGTCGGACGCTGCGGCAACTGCAGCGGAAAGAGAATCCATGGGGCAGACCTCGAGTTCCGATGAGCGAGAAGATCCGCCGAAACCGGCAACGGCGGCGCCCTCGCGCAGCTTTGGTCAAGTTCGGGGCTTCGATGGACTACGGGGCGTCGCTGTTCTGACCATCTTCGTTGCCCACCTCGACGTCATCTTGCCCGTCTCATCGCTCCTGATTATTCCGGGAGCAACCGTTTCTCTCGATGCCTTCTTTGTTCTCAGCGGGTTCCTCATCACCGCATTGCTCCTCAAGGAGCAGTCACGTCTAGGGGGGATCGGAATCCTTCCCTTTTACCGGCGTCGAGTTCTACGCCTGTTGCCCGCGCTCTACATCGTGGTGCTGGCCACCTCGTTGTTTGCCTTCCTGAGCAACCAGTGGCTTCACACTGAAGTGCCATCGATACTCTCTGTCCTCTTCTACTACTCGAATTACTATACGGCGTCGGCCTCCAGCCCCCTCAACCCGGCCCTTGCTCCCGGGTTTCAACACATGTGGTCGCTGTCATTTGAGGAGCAGTTCTATCTCATCTGGCCATGGGTGACGATCGCTCTGCTGACGATTCGCCTACGTCTGCGCACCGTCGTCATCGTCTTGTGCTCCCTTATCACGTTGATTGCTATTCATCGGCTGATTCTTTACCAGGATACCGGCAGATGGTGGTCTCTTTTGTACCGCACGGACACACGAGCCGACTCGATTCTTTGGGGCGCCTTGCTTGCCCATATATGGATACGGGGTCGGGAACCAAAACGTGGTATTGGCTGGGCAGGTTGGGTCGCTGCTCTCTTTTTGCTACTCTGCCTGGCCTTTAGCACCGAATATGGCGCGTTCGTCTTCCGGGGGGGATTTGTCGCCATCGATGCAGCCTGCGCCGTCCTGATTCTGGCGATTGTCGACGGTCGATGGATAGGCCGGCGATTGTTCGAGCTCAAGCCCATCGTCGCGCTTGGGATCGTTTCGTACGGGTTTTACCTGTGGCACCTCCCCGTCTTCTTTGGCATTCGCTACTTTGATTCTGGCTGGAATGACGTTCTAAGAGTGAGCGCAGCGATTGCCGTTACCCTTGCTCTTACCATTGCGTCCTGGTTCCTCGTGGAGCGTCCGCTAATGCGATGGAGCAAGCGGCTGGAGGCAAAGCGGTACGCGGGCACAGCCGCCGATCTGCGATCGAACACGGCGGTAGACGGCAAAGTGCAATCCGAGACCTCGGTCGATTGCGGTGAAGTTGCGAACACCGGAGTGGTTCCGCAGCGCTGAATTCCGTCCGATACCAGTCACATCCGGACTAGACGGCGAAGGTAAATACGATGCACGTTCCGGCAAGAAGGGCTGCCCCGACGAGGGTTGCGTTGGGGCTTTGAGCGAGCCGTCGAGAGTGTCGGATCGGGTTCTCGATGAGGAAGTACGAGAGCGCGGCCACGATCAGTGCAAGGACGCTGAGGCCGAGGCGCAGCTCCACCGACAGCGATCCGTAGAGCTCATGGGCATACTCGGCCGCGATGACAATGATCGCGAGGTGCCAGAGATACCACGAATATGACCAACGACCGACCCATCGGAACGGAGCAGACCCCAACAGGGATTCGGTTCCCCACGGAGGGATCACCGTACCTCCGCCGATGATGAGCGCCACTGACAGCACCGGCAATGCGGCCGCGTACCCAGGGTACGGCGTGGTCACGGTGATGAGGTCGGCCGCGATCACCAGGCCGGCCAGTCCCAGCCACGTCATCGCGGCGGCAATGGCTTTCGGAATCCTCTTGAGGTACGGGGTGCTCAGAGCGACCAGACCGCCGACAGCGAGCTCCCAGGCTCGCGCAAACGGCAAATAGTACGCCCCGAGCTGGCCCGTATCCGATGTCACCACAGAAGTCGCAAACGAGGCGACCGCCACACAGGTCAGACCGAGAGCCAGGCGCCGGGCGAGGGACCATCTCCCGGGAATGAGCAAGAGCAGGACGAAGAACGCCGGATAGACCAGATAGAACTGCTCTTCCACGGCCAAGGACCAGTACTGCCCAAAGGGAGACTGGCGTGGTACCAGAACGTTCGGATCGACGCTGGCGAAATGGAAGTTGCTGAGGAATAGTGCTGACCATCGACCGTCACTTGCTGCGGCGATGGCGTCACGGTGGCTCGCCAAGAGATCGATGGCGATGACGGCCACGACAATGACCAGAAGTGCCATGGGCAGGATTCGGCGAGCACGTCGGGCATAGAACCGGAGAAAGCCGATCCCACTGCTGGCCGCGTGCTAGCGGAGCAACAAGCCCGTGATCACGAAGCCCGAGATCACGAAGAAGGCATCCACCCCAACGGTGCCCCCTTGCATGTGGGGCACCCCGGCGTGGACCAGGATGACAAGCAGGATCGCCACAGCTCGGAGACCCTCGACGTCTGGCCGGAAGGCTCGATCCTGTGGTGCCGTGCCGGCTTCGTCGCCCGACGGTAGGTAACGCATGTCCTTCAGTTGAGCGGTTCGTGCCGCGTCCGCCGTCGAGACTTCAGCGGCACCCTCCTTGCTCATAGCATGCGATTATGTCACCGGCTTGAGTTCGCGAACGCTCGACAGCCATCGGGATCGGGACGCCCCGCCCGTTCCGGCTCCGGCATCGACGCCCTGGACCACACTGCGCTGGCTGACCGGGATGCTGGACTCCAGGCGTCGCCGTTGGCCTACACTCCCACCGGACAGGGAGGGCAGCAAGCGGTCTATGGGAACTGCGACGATCGACGAGGACTCAGGAACTCCGACCGAAACCGACGCGGCTGACTCCGGCTTGGTGGGGCGTTCCGAGGTAGATCTGGATTCGGCGGTGAATGCCGGTCGCCGCCGGTTTACGGTTGCGGCGTTGGTGGCCAGCGCGGTCAGCGCCATTCCCTTTCTCTGGATTCTCTGGGGATCGTGGGAGTCGCCCAATCTCCTTCGCAAGACGGCCTACGAGGACAACTTCTACGACCTGCAGGCCCGGGCCATGTTCCATGGCCACCTGTGGCTGTTCAAGCCCGGGATAGGCATCGAGGCATTCATCCACGATGGCCGCAGCTATACCTATTTCAACATCTTTCCCTCCATCGTCAGGATGCCGATCCTGCTCGTGACCCACGATCTCGACGGCAAGCTGACGGCGACCTTCATGCTTGTCGCATGGCTGCTCACCGGATTGTTCGGGTCCCTGCTCCTCTGGCGGGTTCGAATTCTGATCCGCGGCCCGGTGGCGATGGGTCGCGCCGAGGCAACCTCGTACGGCCTGGTGATGCTGGCCCTGATGGGCGGTTCTGTCTTCATGTTCCTGGCCGCGACTCCCTTCGTGTTCAACGAGGACCTCGCGTGGAGTATCGCGACCACCGTCGGCGGCCTGTTCGCGCTGCTCGGTGTGCTCGAAAGACCGTCATGGGGTCGGGTCGTCGCCAGCTTCGCCTTCCTGCTGGCGGCCAACCTCGGACGGGTCACCACAGGGTGGGCACTGGTCTTCGGTGCGGTGATGATGGCGGCGTGGTTCGCCCTTGGCCGCGGTGGCAACGAGCTGCGGCGGTGGTCCTTGCCCCTCCTGGGGGCCGGCCTCATTCCATTGTTGGTCGGATGTGCCGTCAACTATGCAAAGTTCGGCGTCCCATTTGGCGTGTCCAATTTCGACCAGGTGTTCACCATGGTCAACGCCTACCGGAGGAAATTCCTCGCCGCCAATCACAATTCGGAATATGGAACGATCTTTATTCCGACGAATCTCCTGGCCTATATGCGACCGGACGGGATACGCCTCACGACAGTCTTCCCATTTGTGACCCTTCCGGCCGTCCCGCCGAGGGCACTGTCCGGAGTTCTGTTCGACAGGAGATACCGAACGGCGAGCCTTCCGGCGTCCATGCCCCTGCTATTTATCTTGAGTTGCTGGGGAGTGGTCACCGCTTTCCGGCCGAAGCCGATCGGCCGAGTGGCACTTACCCGAATCTTGCTCTTGGCATCCGCCATCGCCTGCGCCGCTCTTTTCATCTGGGGCTACATCGCGCCCCGGTACCTCGCCGACTTCGTGCCATTCCTGGTTCTTGGCAGTGCTGTCGCGATGTCGGACATCTGGCGTCGGTTGGAGGGGAGGAGCCGGTCGGCTCGCATCGGCGCGGTCGGGATCATCGCCGTGGCAGCGGCATTCAGCGTCGTGGCGAACATCGGCATGGCGATCACGCCGAACGAGGAGTGGAACAGCACGCAGGTCCTCCACTACGTCGAAGCGCAGAAGTCGATCAGTGATGTCTCGGGGCATCCCCTCAACTCGAGAGTGGTGCGGGCCGGTTCACTGCCCCCGTGGGGGCCGGCCGATCAGCTCTATGTCATCGGTGACTGCGATGGCCTCTACATCTCCAACGGTGAATACTACTCGGCAGTGCCGAGCCAGCAGTACCAGCGCAATACGTGGATGCCGGTCGAGTACGGACACTCGTTCCAGCACACGTTCCGGATCACGTTCAACCGACCGCAGGTCGATCCGAGTCGGCACCGCTCGTGCGTGCCGGTCCGAACACGGTATCCGTTGGGGTGTCAGCGCCATTCCGCATCAGAACCCTCTTTTGGTGGGCTTCAGCTTGGTCTCCGGAGTGGGTCCGAGCGCGGTCCAGCATCCCGTCGATGTGAGTCCGGGTTCAACCTACCGTGGTCGTGGTGATCGACCGATCCTGTCAAGCATTTGGTCGAGGTCAGGATGGATGGGGTCCTCGTCCTGTCGAGGACATTGGTGAACGGCGAGCCCATCTCCGGGCCAGCGGTCGCACAACAGATCACATTGGCGTTCCGCCGGCCCTGACTGTGGTCGACCTGACCGAATCGACCCCGGAGCCGACGCTCTGCGAGAGCCTGATCCACTGACCGAGCTCCTATGGCGATCGGAGTCCTGGAGCCTCGTCACGTGATCGGTCGCTCAGCCCGGAAGTCGATGATCCCTCCCTCGTCGCACAGCCACGCAACGGTCTCGTAGGGCAGCGCGGCGACGGAGTAGTTCGGTATAGACGGGGGTCTTCCCGTTCTTCATCTGAGGACGCCAACCACGCCGAATGAGAGAGTTCTGAAGCGAGATGGTTGTTTGTATGTGCGGCGCTGAGCGGATGCGGACGTTGCGGAACCCCACTTCCTCGAGCAGCGTCCGCAGGCCGGCCTTGGAAGGGATCTGGAGGTGCCGGGGGTAGTGATAGCCGCCCCAGTTGCGTCCGAATATCCGGTTCTCCCATGAGGTCACGGTGGGAAGTTGCCCGATGACATGCCCGCCGGGACGCAGCAGGTCGTGTGCCCGCTCGAGCATGGTGCGGGGATAGACGACATGTTCGAGGACGTGGTTCATCGAGACGACGTCGTACTTTCCGACGTGGTCCGAGATGTCCGCTGTTTCCAGCGTGCCGTCGAGTACGTCATACCCTCGGGCCCGGCCTTGGGCCGCGACCTCAGGCTGGATCTCGATTCCCGCGCACTCGAGATCGAGGAACCTGCGCAACTCGTCGAAGTGTCGGCAATCCCCGGTGCCGACATCGAAGATGCGCCCGGGGTGATTCTGGATGAGGCGACCGTAGAACCGGGCACGCGATCGAGCCCGGGCCTCGACCAACAGCTTGGCTACCCGTCCGTGGTTCTCGTTGTAGGCGTGGTAGTCGCTCGGGTAAAATGGCGGAAGCTCGGCCTCGGTCGGGCGCGGATTCAAGAACTCCGAACCACAGGATCGACATTTCTGCATGTTGAAGTCGCGTGGAGGCTCGACGAAATACTCCAGGTCGACCACGTCACTCCGATACCGCCAAGTCTGGTCGGACCCGCAGATCGGGCAGTGGGCATCCTCGGTCTGGTCGGGCTGGGTGGGATGCGGACTCGAGGAAGAGGTGTCGCTGCGCCCGTTTTGCCTCCATGAGCTGGTCCTTTTCGATTGATCTGTTCCCGGTTCGTACTGTACAGTCCACGAGGGGAGGGACTCGAACGATGGTGATGCAAGGCAAGCAGGAAGCTCCAGCCAGCAGCGAGCGGAGCTGGCAGAAGCAGGTCGAGCTCCTCATCGATCCGACGAGCTTCGCTCCCTCTCACAACAATCGCTCCCCGATACCTTCGCCGCCATGGCTGTCCTTTGGATTGAGGTCGTCGCCCTTCTCGCCGCGGCCAACCTCGTCCCCCTCATCCCGCTGGCCTGGGCTATCCCGGCCGGGATCATCATCGTCCTGCTCATGGGTCTGCGGATGAATGCGTTCGGCGTTGTCGTCCACGAAGGCTCGCACGGCTTCTTGGCAAAATCGCGAAAGCTGAACGACCGGCTTTGCAATTGGGTTATCGCCTTTTGGACTATCAATTCCGTGGAGGAGTACCGGCCGACCCACCGCCTCCATCATCGCTATCTGGGGCAGGAAGGCGATCCAGATCGCGTCTTCTACCTTGTGCCCCCCCGCCGGGGTGCGCTGACCATGCTCGTGTTGCAGGACCTGTTGGGGGTGACCGCCTTTCGTAGGGCGACGACACGAATCTCCGGCACATCGCATGTATCCGGGGCTCCGGCCAGCTTGCTTGCCCGCCCGGGGCTGTTGGTTGGAAAGTTGGTCACCCAACTGGTCGTACTCGGACAGTTCCTCGCCTTCCAGGGAGTCACGCGAGGGATACTGTTCTATTGCGTCTTCTGGCTGGTGCCGATCGTCTGCATGTACCCGATGATCCTTCGCCTCAAGACCATCACCGAGCACTACGACCCGGCCTTGCGTGACCCGAACACCGTACAGTGGACAGCGAGGACGAGCGTTGCGGGTTGGCTCCAGAACCATTGGGTCGGAGCCAGGATGGAGTACCACTTCGAGCACCACGTGCTTCCCACCATTCCCTATTCCGGGTTGAAGAAGCTGCACCGTCAGCTCGAGGAGACCGGGCTGTTCGCTCGCCACGGCGACGTGCTCTCTCGGGGATACGTACGGTTTCTCACAAAGGCCGTGGTTCGCAGTTTCGCAGGAAGGCGCATTCCGGCCTCAAACTGAACTTCGCGGATTCGTTCACTTGTAGCTCGATATTGCTCGACCGGACGAGCCCGTGAGGCGCCTTCGCCCTTCGGACTCGCCATCATCCCTCGGGTCAGAGCCCGTCCCAGATGTGACCGGGCCTGATGCCCCACGCCACTTGTCGAGCCAACTCGGAGGTGATGGTGGGCAGGTCGGCAGCGTGGGTGACGCCCAGAAGCTTGGCGTCGGTATTCACGACCCGGACCGGCAGACCGACGCCGTCGGCGACTGCGGTGGCGATGACCTCAGGGAGCAGCACTTCGGTCTTCGGGATGTCCCCACCCGAGGCCACTCTGTCGAGCAGAGCGGCCTCGTCGAGCCCAGAGCGGTCCATCGCAGAGCCCGAACAATTCCCAAATCCTGGGCTGAAACCCCCACAAGTTGACTGAGGTGGGGAGCTCTCCGTTGAGCTCCACCGGGTCCTCCCCGTCCTCCGACCTCAAGCGTCCGGTTCCCTGGCGGACGATCTGGCGGCGCTCGGTGAGAGCGGTGAGGTACCCGCGGTCGTCCACCTGACAGATCCCTCGGGTAACGGGCTCATCGGTGGCCACCGTGGCCTGCAACTGGTATCCGATGAGGACGTGCTCCTCGAGGCCCGAGCCGAGTTGTTGGGCGAGAAGGGCCATGGCTGCCTCGCTGTAGACGTCGTCGGCATTGGACACCGCGAACGGCTCATCGGTTCCCAGCTGCTGTCCTGGCCGCCAAAACCGCATGGACGGTACCGAGCGGTAGGCGCTGTTCGGCGAACGAAACCTCGACCGACGTCGGCCAACACCGTTCGATGTGGTACTTGATCGCCGGCCCCGTCTCCGGATGAACGACCAGGATGATCTGGCCGAAGCCCGCCGACAGGGCGTCGGAGACCAGCAAGTCGATTACCGCCTCACCGTGGAGCCCGATCGGTGCCAGCGGTTTGCATCCGCCGTACCGACGGGCCATACCGGCTGCCAGCACCACAAGTGGAGGTGCCACGCCCGAAATCAGCATGTCGCGAGTGGCACGGTGGTGCCAGCTCGGCGACGGCTGAAACCGAGGCACAGTTCGGCCAACGGAGCACCGAACCTGTGACAACTGATCCGCGGCACTGGCCCAGACGGCAACATCACTCCATTTGAGTGGGGGCTAGAGTGCCTGGTCAAGCGTTTCGGTCCTTGGCTTGGGGATCATCGCCGCGGATGGTACCGGGCCGTCAATTGCCGAAAGAGTCGAAGGCTAGCCGAATCCATCTGATCGCAGCCTGGAGGGTGCATGCAATCCATCGGGCCTGACCACGTCGAGCGACGCTCGTATAGGCACGTCGAGGTCCGCCACTTCAGCCGATGGCTGGCGGTGGTCACTGCGGGCGCTCTCGGCGCTTCGCATCGTCGTCGTGGTTCTGTCGCGCGGGGAGCGCGTGAACGGCGACGGCTACGAGTGGAGCAAACAAGGCAATCTCAACGCGGCAGGGCACTGGTTCGTGAGCGCGTTCAACTTCCGCCCGGATGCGACTCCGACCGCCGGCTTGGGCCGTCGTTCTGACCATCTGGGCGTGGCTCGGCCAGCACGACTGGTTCCGCCAGCAATTGTTGGCCTGTGCCATCGGTGCTACCACGGTTGCGTGATCGGCCTCATCGGCCGACGGATAGCCGGTGATCGGGTCGGATTGTTGGCCGCCGGCACCGCCGCCGTGTATGCCGGCTTGTGGATATTCGAGCGAGCCCTACTTTCGGAGACATTGTTGCTGTTGGGGATCTCCGTCATGATCCTGCTTGCCTACTGGTTCCGCGCCCGCCCGTCGTTACGAGGCGTCGTCCTACTCGGGGGGATGTGCGGTGCATTGGCGATGATCCGCTCGGAACAAGTGGCTATCCTTCCTCTCCTCATCCTCCCACTCATTGTGGGTGCGAGGGCCGTAAGTGGGCGCCGCCGGATCGTCTGGGCCGGCGTCGCCGTGGTGGCCATGCTCGTGGTAGTGGCTCCGTGGACCATCTTCAATCTCAGTCGTTTCCAGCGACCGGTCCTCCTATCCAATGGATTCGGGGGAGCAGCCGCAGCCGGCAACTGCAACCTCACCTACTACGGATCCGAGATCGGCTACGGCGACCTCCGTTGCGTACCCCTCTTTGCTCCCGGTGATCAGTCCGTTCAGGACTCGGAGGACACCCACACCGCCATTGTCTACGCCGAGCATCACGCGAGCAGGGTTCCACTGGTTCTCTTCGCCCGGGAGGGTCGCACCTTCGGTTTCTGGAACCCTCTGCAAACTGCGGATTTCGATGCCGCGTTCATGGGCACATCGGTGGGTGTGGTCCGCCTGGGCATGATCAGCTACTGGATCCTCCTCGTGCCGGCCGCGGTCGGCACGTTCATTCTCCGTCGACGACGCATCGCCGTCTATCCGTTGTTGGCGTTCGTTGCCACTTCCGCGCTCGCCGTCGCCCCGGCGATTGGTGACGTCCGATATCGGGCCGCAGCGGAGGTCCCGCTCGTATTGCTGGCAGCTGTTGCCTTCAGCGCTGCCCTTGACAGGCTCCGCCGCTCACCTTCCCGGGCGATCGAAGAGACCCCGCTCGGCGAGGCTGAGTCTGTCCGGTCGACGACGGCCATCACGAACGCCTAGCGGGTCGGTTGTTTCGAATGCCGGAGGGCAGCGCCTCGACCAGGTCATATGCTCATAGCGACGGAGTTCTGGGCAGGGCCGGGCACCGATCTGGGTCGCTATGATGCTCGAAATGCTGCCCTCCGCCATGGAGTGGAGCCGTGGGATTGGTCAGAGGTGCCAGAAGTGTCGAAGGTCGATCCGGTCACCGGTCGGAATGACGGAGCTCAGCGTGACCAAGGTGGTTACCCCGAGATAGATCTCCTCATTCCTGAGAACGACGTTGTCGACCCCGAGGTGTCGATCGTCGTGCCGGCGGTCAACGAGGAGCTGACGATTTCCGAGTTCGTCTCCTGGTGTCAGGAGGGACTCCGATCGGCCGGCGTACGTGGTGAGGTCCTCATTGTCGACAGTTCGACCGATCGCACCCCAGAGCTCGCTCTGGCTGGAGGAGCAAGGGTGCTGCGAACCCCCAAGCGAGGCCTCGGGCGAGCATACATCGACGCCGGTGCGTTCATACGCGGTCGATACGTGTTGATGGGCGACGCCGATTGCACCTATGACTTTCGAAATATCGGCCCGTTCGTAGAGCGCCTCAGAGAGGGCTACGAGTTCGCCATGGGCTCGAGATGGCTCGGAACGATCGAGGACGGCGCTATGCCCGCGCTGCACCGCTACATCGGCACTCCCGTCACCACCTGGATGCTCAATCGCCTCTACGGGAGTCGATTCACGGACATCCATTGCGGAATGCGATGCATCAGTCTCGATGCCTTGCAGCGCATGGGGCTGGCATCTCAGTCGTGGGAGTACGCCTCGGAGATGGTCCTCAAATCGGTCCTCATGGAGCTGCGTACGACCGAGGTGCCCGTCACGTTCTACCGGGATCGCAACGGCCGGACGTCCCATCACAAGCGTGCCGGTTGGTTCTCGCCTTTTCTCGCGGCTTGGATCAATCTGCGCATTATGTTCGTGTTCCGTGCCCAGTTCTTCCTACTCAAGCCCGGAATCGGACTGCTGGCATTGGGTCTTCTTCTCACATTGCCTCTGAGCTTCGGTTCCATCTCCATCGGCTCCTACACCTTCAGTCTCTACTGGCAGTTGCTCGGCGTGACCTTGGCCGTGCTGGGCTCCAGAGCATTTTTTCCGGAATTCTGGCTCGAGGTCTTCGTCGACTATTCGGGGAAGTCCAGCGCCCGTTGGAAGACGCGCTTCCACTACACACGGACGGTGTTGTGCAGCTTCGCCGTTTTCGTGGTCGGGCTTTTCCTGTTGGGGGCTCTGGCCGTCGAATACCTGGTGCTGGGGCACAAACTACCCGGGCCGTCGTCGGCGCTGGACCACATAGCGGTCACTGGGTTTCTACTCGTGATCATGGGGTTCTCGACGTTCTGTTTCACACTGCTGCTCCACGCCAGCGGAGTCAGATATGGTCGGCGAAACAGACATGTCCGCGTCCGTGAGTAACATGGCTCGGCCCACCGGGTCTCTGGGGCAGGCAGCCGGTGACCTTCTCTTCGCAGTTCATCGAGGAGACAGTCGCCGTATTGCAAGGCGTCGACCGGTCGGCAATCGAGGATTGCGTCGTCGGGCTGGCACGACGTCCGCGAACGTGGGGGTCGGCTCTTCATCCTGGGGGTCGGCGGATCGGCGGGCCACGCCTCCCACGCCGTCAACGACTTCCGCAAACTGTGTGACTTCGAGGCCTACGCCCCGACCGACAACGTCTCGGAGCTCACCGCCCGGATCAACGACGAGGGATGGGAGACGGCTTTCAGGGGATGGCTGCGAGGGTCCCGGCTCGACGCAGCGGATGGCCTGCTCGTCTTCTCCGTGGGTGGCGGGGATCGTGATCGGGGCGTCTCGGCCAACCTGGTGGCGGCCATGGAACTGGCCCGTGAGCGCTCGGCTGCGATCTTCGCCGTCGTCGGGCGCGACGGGGGGTTCGCCGGCCAAGGTCGCCGACGCCTGCGTGCGTGATCCCACCCATGTACCCCGATCAGGTCACGCCCCACACCGAGGGGCTCTGCGCAGTGATCTGGCACCTGCTGGTGAGCCACCCGATGCTGGCGAGGAGCCCGACCAAGTGGGAGGCGGTCAATGAGGGCGTGGGCCCGATCGGGGCTCTCACGGGTGTTCCTTGTCGGGGGTGCCGGGTTCATCGGGAGCCACTTCGTCGACCGTCTGTTGGCCGAGAGCTCCACGGAATCGGTGACTGTGTTCGACAATTTCTCTTCGGGCCGGCGATGGCATCTCGACCACCATGGCGACGACTCCCGCCTGCACGTGGTGCGCGGGCGACGTCGCCGACCTGGATCAGTTGGTCGAGCGCGATGCAGGGCAGCGACACCGTCATCCATCTGGCGTCCAATCCCGACATCGCCCGAGCCGCGACCGAGCCGTCCATCGACTTCGACGCAGGGACGGTCCTCACCCATCACGTCGTCGAGGCGATGCGCCTGTCGGGTGCACGCGCATCCTCTACGCCTCGGGGAGCGGCGTCTACGGCGACCTCGGCGAGGTCGAGGCAGACGAGGACCACGGCCCCCTCCTCCCGATCTCCACCTACGGGGCGAGCAAGCTGGCCGGGGAGGCGCTGATCTCCTCGTACTGCCAGCATGTTCGGCCTGACCGGCTGCGTGTTCCGTTTCGGCAACGTGGTCGGCCCCCGGCAGACGCACGGCGTGGGGTTCGACTTCGTGCGCCGCCTGCTGAAGGACCCGAGCCGCCTCCGGATCCTCGGCGACGGCGACAGAGCAAGTCCTACGTGCACGTGACCGATGTCATCGAGGCGGTGCTCCTCGCGGCGAGGTCCGCCGTCGATCCGCTGTCAGTCTACAACGTGGCGACCGGGCGACTACATCACGGTGCGCGAGATCGCCGAGATGGCCGTCGACCGCGGTCGGACTGGACCCGACCGGGACGGAGTTCGAGTTCACCGGGGGCGACCGCGGGTGGAAAGGCGACATCCCTGTCGTGAGGCTGAACACCGACCGCGTCCGCCACCTTGGCTGGACCAACACCATGTCAGCAGCCGAGGCTATGCGTGCGTCGCTCGAATCGATGGTCGAGCAGTGCACGCCGGGCGCGCCTCCCGTGACGGCCACGGTGTCCGTGCCCCGACCGGCGGTGTTCCTTGATCGAGACGGCGTCCTCAACCGTGCCCTGGTGAGAGACGGCCAGCCCCAGGCACCCCGCTCGGTCGACCAGTTTGAGCTGTACCCGGAGGCCGGCCGACGCTTGCCGGCGGTTGCACGCCCTGTCCTACGCGGTCGTGGTGATCACCAACCAGCCTGACGTCGCTCGGGGCGAGCTCGATGAAGATGTGGTGGAGGCGATGCACGTTGAGCTGCGCCGGCAGCTCAACGTGGATGGCATCTACTCCTGCTTCCACGACGATGGTGACGCCTGCGATTGTCGTAAACCTGCGCCCGGCCTGCTTTTCGCCGCCGCTGCCGATCTCGGAATCAACTTGAGTCGCAGCGTCATGGTGGGGGATCGCTGGCGCGACGTGGAGGCTGGCCGGCGGGCCGGCTGCCGGACGGTGCTCATTGACCGGCACTACTCGGAGCGACCTCGGCGACGCCCCTGACTTTGTGGCCTCGGGTCTTGCCGAGGCAGTACGGTGGATCGAGGCAGGCGAGGTGGATCGGGGGGTCGATCGATGGTTGAGAACACAGACCTCGGAGTCAAGGTGTTCGCCGACGGCGCCGACCTCGGCCACATCCTCGAACTGGCCAAGAATCCGCTAATCGCCGGCTTCACCACCAACCCGACGCTGATGCGCAAGGCCAGGGTGGAGGATTTCGAGGGGTTTGCCCGCAAGGTACTCGACCACATCACCGACCGACCGGTGTGCTTCGAAGTCATCTCCGACGACTTCGGGGAGATGCGGGTTCAGGCACACCGCATCGCCTCGTGGGGCACCAACGCCTGCGTGAAGATCCCGGTGACCAACACGCGTGGCGAGAGCTCTGCGCCGTTGATCGCCGATCTGGCGGCGGACGGTCTCCACCTCAATGTGACCGCGCTCCTGGCGCTGGATCAGGTCAGGACTGTGGCGGACTCCCTCGTCGCGAGCCGAGGGGCCATCGTCTCCGTCTTTGCCGGCCGGATCGCCGATACCGGTCGTGATCCGCGTCCCTCTGATGGCAGCTGCCGTCGAGCTGCTTGCTCCGTCATCCGACGCTCGAGCTGCTCTGGGCAAGCCCTCGGGAGCTTCTCAACGTGGTGCAGGCTGCATCGGTGGGCTGTCACATCATCACATTGACACCGGAACTGCTGGCGAAGCTCCCGGGCCTCCATCGGAGCCTCGAGGAGGTCTCGCTCGATACCGTTCGAATGTTCGCCCACGACGCCGCCGCCTCGGGTTATCTCTTGTGATCCGCTGTCGATCGTGACGTCCGTCGGCGAGTCCTTCATCAGTGACGATTGGGATAGACACTGGAGCGCATTCGGCAACGCCGTGGCGGATAATCCAGCTGCCGCTTGGCGTAGCCGGCTGATCGCGAAGCTGCTCGGGCCGATCACCCGTGACGCGGTGATCATTGAGCTCGGCTGTGGCCAGGGGCAGCTGGCCCTGCAGTTGGCTCATCGGTATCCACATGCAGAGGTGATGGGGATCGATGCGAGCTCTGAAGGGGTGCGTCGGGCCTCCGAGGCCGCAGCCGCCGGCGGCCTGTCCGCCCGTTTTGCGCAGCGCGACCTGACGGAACCGGCCGAGTTGCCAGCAGACCTTCGTGGACGGGGGACCGTCGCCATCTGCTCGGAGGTGCTCGAGCATGTCGACGAGCCTGACCGGCTCCTCGCGGAATGCCTCCGAGTACCTGGCTCCTGGGTGCCGGCTGGTGGTCACCGTTCCGGGGGGTCCTCGTTCGGCGTTCGACCGCCACATCGGCCACCGCCAGCATTTCACGCCGGCTCGGTTGCGGGGCGTGGTCGAAGCCGGCGGGTTCGACCGGGTGGAAGTACAACGGGCCGGTTTCCCGTTCTTCGACCTGTATCGCCTGATCGTGCTGCTCCGGGGGAAGCACCTGATCGCCGATGTCGAGGAGACCGGTGAGCAGCGACTCGACCAAGGCGCTTCGGGTGCAGCGCTGCGCTTCTTCGACCGGGCCTTCCGCTACAACCTCGACTCGTCGCCACTGGGCTGGCAGCTGACAGCCGTTGCCCACCGCCAAGGCAGCCCGGATCGGTGATCATCTCTCGGACCCCTCTGCGGATCACCCTCGGTGGAGGAGGCACCGACCTCCCCTCGTACTACGAGAGATTCGGTGGTCTGGTGCTGACGGCGGCGATCGACCGCTATGTCTATGTCGCCATCAATCGCACGTTCACCGACGACTACTTCCTGAAGTACTCGGCCCTCGAGCGAGTCCAGCGGATCGAGGACATCGAACACCCCATCATCCGCGAGGCGCTGCTACTCCATCCGATCGGCCCTTCGATCGAGCTGGTGAGCGTGGCGGATATCCCAGCCGGGACGGGGCTCGGCTCCTCCGGAACCTTCACGGTCGGTTTGCTCAAGGGCATCTATGCCTACGTGCATCACAATGTGACGACGGAGCAGATTGCTTCGGAGGCATGCCACATCGAGATGGACGTGCTCGGCCGGCCAGTCGGTAAGCAGGATCAGTATGCATCCGCCTACGGGGGGCTCGAAAGCATCACCATCGAGCACGACGGCACGGTCAAGGTCGCGCCCATCGCCATCTCCACGCAGACGCTGCACGACCTCCAGGAGCACCTCTGCCTGTTCTTTACGGGCTACTCGCGGAGTGCGGACGAGATCCTGCAGGAGCAACACGCGGAGTCAACTGCCGGTGACGCCGAAATGATCGAGAGCCTCCACAAGATCAAAGCCATCGGTGTGGCCAGTCTCGAGTCGCTCCTGCAGGGCGATCTTCCCGCATTTGCTGCACTCATGAACGAGCACTGGGAGCATAAGAAGCGCCGGTCGGTATCGATGTCGAACCAAGCGATCGACGTGTACCATCAGCTAGGTCTGGAGAACGGCGCCCTCGGTGGCAAGCTCGTGGGCGCCGGATCGGGCGGCTTTCTGCTGTTCTATGCCAAGGACACCGACCAGTTACGTCGGACTTTCCAGGCCAAGGGCTTGACCGAGGTCCGGTTCCAGTTCGACCACGACGGGGCGGTCGTCCTCGTGAGAGATTGAGATGCAGTGCGTCGTATTGGCCGGTGGCCTCGGCACCAGGATGCGTCCCACCACCGACGCGCTGCCCAAGTGGCTGACCCCTGTGGCCGGGCGCCCCTTCGTCGACTGGCAGTTGGACTGGCTGGCCGCCGAACACGTCGACCGGGTCGTCTGCAGCATCGGCCATCTGGGGGACATGGTCCGGCGCCACGTGGGGAACGGCGACCGCTTCGGCCTCGAGGTCGCCTACGTGGACGAGGGTGACCGGCCGCTCGGGACGGCCGGCGCGCTGCGCCTGGCCTCCGACCAGGGCGTGCTCGATCCCATCTTCTTCGTCCTCTACGGGGATTCCTACTTGCCCGTGCGGTTGCGGTCGGTGCTGGAGGAGTACCAGCGCCGGAGGTTGCCCGTCCTCATGACGGTGTACCGCAACCCGGGCCCCCTCGAGCACCCGAACGCCGTCTTCGAGGACGGCATGGTGAGACGCTACGAGAAGGGGCTGGTCGACCCCCCACCGGAGATGTGTTTCGTCGATTATGGCCTCTCGATCTGGCGGCGAGAGGTCATTCAGAAGATGGTGCCCTCCGGGGAGGTCGTGGATCTCGAAGTCCCCTTTGGCCTCCTCAGCAGTTCCGGACAGTTGGCGGGCTACGAAGTGACCGACCGGTTCTACGAGATCGGGTCCGCCGCCGGATTGCGGGAGCTCGAGAAATACCTCCAGGACGGTGGTACCGCTCGACTCTCCGGCGAACCGCGCCGCGGGCCGCCGGGCGCTCGGACTAGCGGGTCCATCGTCAAGAGCCGCTGCGGGGTGTCCCACGGGTGGATGGTTGGCCACGACCCCTGCAACTCGGCCGAGCAGGTCCTGGCCGAGCTTCGCCGTCGCTCCCTGGTCGCCGGCGGCGCTTCTTCCCCTTGGCGGCCCGTCCCCGGACATGAACCTATGGATCGTTCTCGAGCTCTCGAAGCGAGTGCCTACAGCGAGTAGTCGTGGATGAGGATCTTGATGACGAGCCAGACCAGCATCGCGACCACGCCGAGAAGCACCCAGCGGAACGATTTCGCTCCAGGGCGCGGGCGTCGCAGAAGGCAGAGGGATGCAAGCACCAGGAACAACAGGGGGATGAAATAACGGCCCTGGGCGTCGGTGTAGGGCAATCTCACCGGGGTGCCGTAGATGTAGAGCGTTGTCTCGATGAGCAGGACGCCGACAACCATCAGACCCATCGGCATCCACGCGAGAAGCCGAGCGCCCTGTTCCAGCACGCGCTTGGCGCCGATCTGGAGCTGGTAGACGTAGAACATCGTCACGGTGCCCACCACCACGAGGCCGACCGGTGCGTAGGGGTTGTCCATCCGGACGTACCCGGTCGAGAAGAAGAGCCCTGGTAGCCACTTGTCCTCGCCGGTACCGACGAAGAACGTGCGGGCCAGCACGGCGAGATAGCCGAACGGGTCGTGCTCGATGTAGTTGATCTGCGTGTACGAGTTGACCCCGTACAGCGGGACGACCAACCCGTGGCGAAAGCGAACGGCTTCGTACCAGATGGCGCCAAACGCCAGGATGACGGCGCAGGTGGCACCTTTGATGGCCAGCGGGTGTGACAGCCGGTCAAGAAGCCGGTCGGGAACCAGAAACACCAGCGGGGCGAACACGAAAAGGGTCGGCTTCGTGAGACACAACCCGACGAGAGAAGCCGCCAGGAGGCAAGCGGTTCGGACGGTGGCGCGAGGCGAAATACGGCACCGCAAGGTCAGAGCCACCGACAGCGCGGCCAACGCGATGGCCATGGAATCGGCCGAATAGCTGGCCGCCAACAGGAGGGTGATGGGCAGCAGGCCGAGGACGAAGAAGACCGGCTTGCCGATCGGTGTCAGCCGTATGGCGAGGTAGAACAGGATGATGAAGCCGAGCAGGGAGGCGAACCGGCCCCCGAAGAAGATGAGGGGCAGGGGCGCCCCGACGGCGCGCAGGAACCCGACGGCGAGGAGTGAGGGAGCATAGGAGAGCGGGCTGTTGGCCGCGGCCGTACCCACACCGGTGAACACCGGACGGGTCGAACAGGCCGGCGTCCTCCAGTAGGCAGCGAACGAATACGGGCTTCCCCCCGATGCCTTCGCCGAGAACTCTCCGAAATAGGCGGTCACGCATTGCGGGATGTTCCCACCCGGGACGCCGCCATGATCAGGTACCACGATCTGTCCTTGCGAGAGCGTCCAGACGCGATTGAAATGCGTCGCCTCGTCGAGACCCTGACCGGGTGGCTGGGCCAGGACGAGGAACGATCCGATCACGAATGCCAGGCCGGCAAACAGGAACGGCAGGTCCCTCAGCCTGGTGCCGAAACGGGTACTACCCACCGACGGGGGGATCCCAGATGCCTGCAGGATCGCTGGGTCCGCAGTGTCCATATCGATTGCCTAGTCCTCCATCCACCCATCGTGCGGGGAATGTTGGCCACGCCGATGCATGAGCGACGTCGGCCGGCAGTGCGAGAGCCGATCTACCGAACTCTCTGAAGGCCAGGCGGGACTCTACCCGGTGTTTCGAAACCGACAGCGGCTTGACACGTCCGGTATGGCTGGATTTACCTGATGCCGCCACATTCCCCCAGTCGGACGCTATGGAGAGCAATGACGCGCAGAGCCTTTTCGAAGTGGCGTGCCGGGTGTGTCGCCCTCGCCATCGCTGCCGTACTCGGAGCCTGTGGGTCATCCTCGACCGGCAACCAACCCATCGCCACCTACCACGGCACGATCGCCCGTACCGGATTCTCGACGAACACGTCGATCAACCAGGGCAATGCGCCAACCCTTGGTCAGAAATGGGCCGTCGCCAGCACGGCAACGATCTCGGCCCAGGCCATAGTGGCCGGCAGCTCTGTGTACTGGGGCGATTGGAACGGATACGAGCACGCCACTACCACGTCGGGGAAAGCGCTCTGGTCGACGTTCGTGGGGCGGGCGCCCAAGCCTGCCGGTTGCCCGTTCAACCTTGGTGATCTCGGCGTCACAAGTACGGCGACCATCGGGCTCCACAACGGACAGGACACAGTGTGGGTGGGAGGCGGCGGCGGAAACCTCTATGCGCTCGATGCAGTCACCGGAGCGGTCCTGTGGCGTACCAACCTCGGCGCACCTCCGGAGAACGTCCTCTGGAGCTCGCCGCTGCTCTACAACGGGAGTATCTACGAGGGTGTCGCATCGTGGAACGACTGTCCGAAAGTCGTGTACGGCAAGGTGTTCCGGGTGGATGCAGCCACTGGTGCCGTCCAGGCGGTGTTCTCGCCGGAGAAGCGCCTCTGCGTCGGAGGCGGGATCTGGTCGTCTTCGGCCGTCGACGCCAGCGCCAACGCCCTGTACGTCACTACCGGCAATGATGACTGCAACTCCGCTGTGCAGAATTCGATCTTCCGGCTGGATGCCACGACCATGGCCGTGCAATCGCAGTGGCAGGCCCCGGGCAACCCGCTAGTGACCGATGCCGACATCGGGGCGACCCCGATGTTGTTCAGTGCCAACATCAACGGCGTCACGCGCCAACTGGTGGGGGCGGAGTCGAAGAACGGGATCTACTACGCGTTGGATCGCGACAATCTGGCGGCCGGTCCGGTCTGGACCCACGTGGTCGAGGACGACACCGCCTTGGCGGGAGCACCTTGTCAGGACGAGAACACCATCTCGTCATCGGCCTGGTCTGGACTCGGCGGGCCGGTGATCGTGGCCGGTCTGGCCCAGAGCGGCTCTTCGTGCATCGGCACGCTGGCCGCGCTCGACCCGTCCACCGGGAAGCCTGAGTGGCAGGTCCCGCTGCAGGGACTGGTCCAAGGGGCGGTCACCGAGGCACCCGGCCTGGTCGCGGTCGGAGCGAGCACCTTCCTCGACGTCCTGTCCAGTTCGACGGGAGCCATGCTGTTCACCTTCGACGAGCCGCGATCAGGGCACGACACGGGCAACGGCTACAACCAGCCCTACTGGTTCTGGGCGCCCCCCACGTTTGCCGGCAATCTGCTCGTGATCGGCAACCAGGACGGCACCTTGCGCGCCTTTGGCCCGTAGGCGGCACCGGGAATCTTCTTCAGCCCCCCCAGCGCAGAACCGCACTTGCCCACGTCATTCCCCCGCCGAACCCCGTGAGCAACACGTGATGGCCTGGCTGGATGCGACCGTCCTCGAGCGCATCGGCCATGGCCAGCGGGATAGAGGCCGAGGAGGTGTTGCCATAGCGGTCGATCACAATCGCCGCCCGCTCCTCGGGGATGCCGAGGCGCTGGCAGACGGCCGTGATGATGCGGAGGTTGGCCTGGTGGGGAACCATGACGTCGATGTCGGCGGGCGTGAGTCCCGCCTCGGCGATGGCCCGCTCGGACGACTCGACCACCACGCGGACGGCCTTCCGGAAGATCTCCTTGCCGTCCATGTAGAGATACCCGCCGTGGTCACACTTGAGGAGATGGCGGAGGGACCCGTCGGCGCCGAGGTTCCACGACAACAGCTGTCCTGGGCCGTCGACCGCTTCGAGCACGATCGCGCCGGCTCCGTCGCCGACGAGGACGGCGATCGAGCGGTCGTCCCAATCGGTGATCCGGCTCAGTGTCTCCGATCCGATTACCAGCAGGCGCTCTGCGCCAATGGCCAGCATGCCGTGGGCTACCACCAGCCCGTAGACGAAGCCCGAACAAGCCGCATTGACGTCGAAGGCCCCCGCCGGCACACCGATCCCGTCCTGCACCGTGGCCGAAGTGCCGGGCACGATCTGATCGGGTGTCGTCGTGGCCACGATCACACCGTCGATCTCATCGGGGCGCCGTCCCGCCCTGTCCAGCGCAGAGAGCCCGGCTTCGATGGCAAGTCCCGAGGTGGTGCCGCCGATCCTCCGCTCCCGGATGCCCGTTCGCTCGCGGATCCAGCTATCGGACGTGTCCATCGACACGGACAGGTCCTCGTTGGTCACGACCTTCTCGGGAACTGCGATCCCCCAACCGGTCACCACTCCTCCACGCGACGTCATGCTTCAGCCCGCCTCGAGGATGTGGATGCCGATGAATGCAGCATCGGTAGGTGATCCATCGAACCCGATCATGCCACCAGTATTGGCTGCCATGGCCAATCGTGCTCCGTCCACCTGCCGGGGGCCGGCGTTGCCCCGCAGGTGGTCCACCAGCTCGACCACCTGGGCGATGCCGGTGGCTCCGAGCGGGTGCCCCCTCGCCACCAGGCCGCCACTCGGGTTGACGGTCACCCCACGCCCTCCGATCGAAGTCTCACCGGCCACGGTGGCCGGCCCGGCGTCCCCTGGCTTGAAGAACCCGAGTGCCTCGAGGGCGAAGAGCTCCTCGGGGCTGGTGGCGTCGTGCAGCTCGACGACGTCGATATCGTCGGGGTCGACCCCGGCGGCGTCCCACGCGGCCGTCCCCGTCTCCGCCAGCCGGTCGTGGTAGTCCATAGCGCCGTTTCCCGAGCGGACAGTGCTGGAGCGGATCAAGGGTGCTCCGGAGACGCGAGCCGGCGACAGCAGCACGGCGGCGGCCCCGTCGGTGAACGACGAGCACATCAGCCGCGTCAGCGGCGACACGATGGCCGGTGATCGGAGGACCTCGTCGATCGTGACCTCCTCTTGGAACTGTGCGCGCGGGATTGAGGGCGCCATTCCGCCGAGCCTTCACCGTGGCGGCCGCGAACTGCTCCAACGTGGCACCGCGCTCGAGCAGCGCCTCGGCCCACGAGGCGTTAAGCGCCATCAGGACGGACCCAGACGGGTTCTCCATCGTTTCGTGCATGCGCACCCGGTCGACGAGCGGGACACCGTCCTCGACCCCGGCGAGCGTGGCTCGCCGATCACCGGTCCACATCTTCTCCACACCGACGGCGAGGACCGTCCTCGTCCCGGCCATCGAGGCGAGCGACGCCATGTGCAGGGCCGCGGATCCTCCCGCGCACGAATTGTCCACGTTGACGATGCCGGCGTTGCGCAGCTCCGCCTGGCGGAGGAAGGTCTGGCCTCGAATGCATGCCTGGTCGAGCAGCCGGCCGGCGGTGGCGTTGCCGAAGACGACGAGATCGACCTGGGCCGGCTCGACGCGGGCGTCTGCCAGTGCGTCGGCCACCACCTCGTGGGCCATCTCGACCATGGTCCGGTCCCTCCGGTTCATGGGCGTGGCAGCCGATCCCACAATGCTCACAGTGCGGTCCACGACGAACGCCTAGAACCTCATCGAGGGACCGTTCGCCCCGACCGTCCGGAGGGCGGTCATGAGGTGTTCGAACTGAGGCAGGGGGTTGTCATCGGTCACGTAGAGGGAGACGTGATGTGCACCCGCTTGTCGGAACGCGGTCACCACTTTTGCCACCTCCATCGCGTTGCCGGCGACCAGGTGACGTTCGAAAGCCTTGGCTGGGATGGCGTAGAGCGAGGACATCCACCGGGTACCGCGGTCAACGGCGATGTCCGGCTCGTCGTCGATCGAGACGAACAAGGTCATCGCCGGGGTGACCGACCCTTCCGCCCGCCCGGCCCGCTGGACCTCCTTGTCCAGACGTTCGAGGGCCTGCTGATACGTCTCCGAGGACAGGAAGAGCGGCATCCAGCCGTCGGCCCAGTTGGCCGCCCGCCGGAGTGCAGCTTCCGAGGAGCCTCCCACCCATACCGGTACGGGCGGCGGCTCGGGGAGCTGGCAGTAGCCCGCAGAGCCGTCCATCCGTTGAGCGGCGTCCTCCCCCGTCGCCCACGACCGCCGGAGCTCGGCGATTCCGGCGTCGAGGAGCTGTCCCCGACGGTGGAAATCGATGGATGCTTGCTGGTACTCGCCCTCGTGGCTCCCCACGCCGACACCGAGCACGAACCTTCCGCCGGTGAGGGACTGGAGCGTCGCCGCCTGTTTGGCCACCGCCGGGGCCTGGCGCAGGGGCAGTTGCATCACACAGGTCCCGAGTGTCGCCCGGCTGGTGGCGGTGGCGCCCATCGCCAACACCATCATCGACTCGAGGCATGGCCCGTGCCAGAACAGATGGTCACATGTCCACAGAGCGTCGGCTCCCAGCTCCTCCGCCCGACGACAGGTGTCGACGAGCCGGGCGATTGGATCGCCTCCCCGGTCGGGCACACCGAGCGGCATGCGTTGGGCCCACACCGGCGGGCTGCCCTGGGTGAAGGTCGGGAGGATCAGTCCGACTGGCCCCGGAGGGCTGACAGGTCGCACCATGGGCACAACGCATCGTATCCGCCACAATGGGCCGGTTCCGTCACCCGGGGAGCCCGAATCCCGGCAGGTCGGGATGGCCGATGTGCCGGCCCGCTCGGTCAGACTGGTGTTGCCAGGGGGCCAACTAGCCTGGGACCGGACGGCGACCGTTGTGACCGGGCGAATGTCGTGTCGACATCAAGATCGTGTCGACATCGAGGAGGGATCGAAGGAGTGGACGTGGTGGACGGTGAGCAGGAGAGCGACGCTACGGGCCAGGGTGCACCCGGCAATGTTCCCGTGGGCGATGAGGAGCGTCGGGAGCGCCTTTCCCAGCTCGACGCCCTCATCGAGCTGATGCGGCCGGCCGTTCAGGCCGACGGGGGCGATCTGGTGCTGGTGGCCGCCGATCCGGAGACGGGAGTGGTCGAGGTCCAGCTGCAAGGGGCATGCAGCTCCTGCGCCATCAGCGCCTCGACCCTCCAGGGTGGAGTGGAGCGCATCCTGCGGGACCGGCTGCCGTGGGTGACCGAAGTCCAAGGCGGTATCGACGACTCGCTCGATCCGTTCGACAGCCAGGCCATGGGCCGCGGGGGGTACGTGCCGACTTACTGAGCCCGGCCGCCCCGCATCGCTCGGTCGGCGGGTGCTCCTGGGCGACGGTACGGGCGAGGCGACGGCGCCTCGCGAACGCGACCCGGTAGTCGTCGTTTGCCTGTGACATCAGAGACGGCGGACCACTCGGAGGGAGCCACACTCGCCGTCTTCGACGAACTCGCCCGAGTCGAGGGCCGCACGCCAGATGTCATAGGGGGGTCGACCGCCGTCGGCTGGATCGGGAAAGACGTCGTGGATGGCGAGCCAGCCCTTCTCCGCCACCTTCGGTGCCCACCCCAGGTAGTCCGTCCATGCCGGTTGCTCGCCGTGACCTCCGTCGATGAAGCACAAGGCCAGCGGGCGTAGACCAACGGGCCGAGACGGTCGATGAGCTCCCGACGATCCCCACCACCGCAGGCTCGAGGCCAGCCTCGCCGATGGTGGCTCGCCAGTGCGGGAGCGTGTCGATCCGTCCGGAGTGGCGGTCCACCAGCGACGGATCGTGGTGCTCCCAACCCACCTGGTTCTCCTCCGAACCGCGGTGATGGTCAAGGCTGAAGAGCACGGCGTCGGTCTCCTCGGCCGCCGCTCCCAGATAGACGGTCGACTTGCCGCACCACGCTCCGATCTCGACGAATGTGGCCAATTCGAACGAAGCTCCGGCCCGAAGGGCGGCCAGATAGAGGGCTTCGCCTTCGCCGTCGGGCATGAACCCCTTGGCCGCTCGGGCCAGCGAGAAGAGGTGCTGGCGGCGGGATGCCCGTGGTGGCGCCTCGTCCTTTCTGGAAGGGACTGTGTCGGAGTAGTCCATCGGGTCAGCCTGTCATGCTGACGAGACGGCCGGTTCCTCGTGTTCCTGGAAGACAAAACACCTGGTGAGCGGTCGTGTTCCTCGAGCCTCGACGCTGAGGGTGGGTCAGGGCCTCGGCCAAGGCGGGTTCGACGAGCGCCCGTTCGTTCTTTCGCTTCCCCGGCTCGGCGAATACGCTGTACAGGGTCACGGATGAGTATCGGGGGCTGCCGTCAATGAGTGGAGTGAAGAACGCCCGAATAGGGGTCCTCGTCGTGGCGTACAACGCGGCCACCACACTGGCCAAGGTCCTCGATCGGATACCCGAGGCGATCAGGTCGGACATCGAAGAGGTGATCGTCAGCGACGACCACAGCCAGGACTCCACCTACCTGGTGGGCTTGGGGTACCAGCAGGTCTCCGATCTGCCGATCACCTTGATCAGGCAACCCGAGAACCTCGGCTACGGCGGCAATCAGAAGGCCGGCTACGAGGTGGCGATCGAACACGGCCTCGACGTCGTGGTCATGCTGCACGGGGACGGCCAGTATGCGCCGGAATCACTTCCAGAGATGGTGGCCCCGATCGTCGACGGGAAAGCCGATGCGGTCTTCGGTTCACGGGTCATGATCAAGGGCGCGGCCCGTAAGGGAGGTATGCCCCTCTACAAGTACGTCGGCAATCGCATCCTCACCCGATTCGAGAATGCGGCCCTCGGCACCGACCTCTCAGAGTTCCATTCCGGTTACCGCGCCTACTCGGTGAGCGTGCTCAAACAGATCCCGTTTCAACGGAACTCCGACGGTTTCAACTTCGACACGCAGATCATCATTCAGTTGCACGACGCCGGCTTGCGTATCGTAGAGGTGCCGATCCCGACGTACTATGGCGATGAAATCTGCTATGTCGACGGGTTGAGCTACGCCCGCGACGTTTCCAGGGATGTCGTCGCCTACCGGTTGCAGAAGGCTGGATTCGGCGACGGCAGCCTGATCGCCCTGAACGAGGAGTACCAGCTCAAGCCCAGCGAGGACAGCTCGCATGGCCGGATCTCGACCCTGTTGGCGGCTCGGCCGCCGAGCAAGGTGCTCGACCTCGGGTGCTCGGGCGGGCGCCTCGCCGAACGCCTCCGCGGGATGGGACATCACGTCACCGGAGTCGATGTACACGAGATTGCCGGTGTCCACGAGCGCACCGATGCGTTTTTCAAGGCTGATCTCAATCAGGGCATCCCTTACGAGGTGGGCTCGGGCTTCGACGTCGTACTGGCTGCCGATGTCCTCGAACATCTCGTCAATCCAGGACAGCTCATCGCCCAGGCCCGAGACCTCCTGTCGCCCGATGGCGTCGCCATCTTCTGCGTGCCGAATGTGGCGCACTGGTATCCGAGGACACGATCGACGCTCGGAGCGTTCGACTACGACCAGCGCGGCATCCTCGACTCCACCCACCTTCGGTTCTTCACCCGCCGCAGCATCCGCAAGCTGGTGGAGCGCAATGGCTTCACGATCCGGCGGATCGAGCCTATCGGACTGCCTCTTGACGCCATGGGCGTGGAGGGAAGCAAGGCTCACCTTCTGCGCTTGATCGATCAGATGCTTCTGGTTCTGTGGCCCACCATGTTCGGCTACCAGTTCATCGTGGAGGCCACGCCCAACGTCTCATGAGCTGCTCGCGTGGGTGGGTGGCAGCGTCCACGCAACCGGCAACGAGATCCAGGGCTGAGATCCGCGGTGGTGGAACGAACGGCTGGTATGCAGCAGCGACTCGATACGGCCATGCGTAGTAGTCTCCGCGGTCTCGTGCCGGTTGGCTCAGGCAGGCCGTCCAAGGATGTACATGCGCTTCGCAGATAAGACTGTTGTGGTGACGGGGGCAGGGGGGTTCATCGGGAGCGCCTTGGTCGAGCGGCTCGTATCCGAAGGCGCCCATGTTCGGGCCTTGCTGCGGTACACCTCACGCGCCGAGCGGGGCTGTCTGACCGACATCCCGGACGCTGCGATGCGAGACGTCGAGGTCACGCACGGTGACGTCCGGGACTTCGATGCGGTTCGGACAGTCGTACGCGGTGCGAATGCCATCTTCCACCTCGCCGCGCTGATCGGAATCCCGTACTCCTATGAGCACCCGCAGGAGGTCATCGACACAAACGTGCTCGGAACGTCGAACATCCTGCTGGCCGCCAAGGAGCTGCCGGAGGTCGAGCGGCTCGTCCTTACCTCCACGAGCGAGGTGTACGGCTCCGCGCTCCGCGTCCCGATCGACGAAGACCATCCCCTGCAGGCGCAGTCGCCGTACAGCGCGACCAAGATCGCGGCCGACAGCCTGGGCATCAGCTTCAACCGTTCGTTCGGCTTGCCTGTCACCATCGTCCGACCGTTCAATGCCTATGGCCCACGCCAATCGGCTCGGGCGGTCATCCCGACCATCATCAGCCAGGCCCTCACCGGGAGGAGCCTGGAACTCGGCACACTCGACACGACCCGGGACTTCACCTTCGTCGAGGACACGGCCAGGGGCTTCGTCGCGGTTGGCGGCCGCCGACGCCGCCGTCGGGCAGGTCGTGAACGTGGGCTCGGGAGTGGAGGTCCGCATCGGGGACGTCGTCACCAAGGTGGGTGAGATCCTCGGCCGCCAGCTCGAGGTGGCAGAGGACGACCGGCGCATGCGCCCCGCCAACAGCGAGGTCTCCCGCCTGCTCTCTGACAGCTCGAAAGCGGCCCGGCTCGCTGGTTGGAAGGCCGAGATCTCGCTGGACGAGGGATTGCGCCGCACCTCCGAATGGATCCAGCGGCACATCGAACTGTTCCGGCCACAGGAGTATGCGGTATGAAGACCGTTCTTCTGGCCGGTGGACTCGGCGTTCGACTGCGACCGCTCACCTACACCATCCCCAAGCCACTCCTCCCGGTGGGCGAACGCCCCATCCTGGAGGAGATCGTGATGCGCCTGCGGGCCTTTGGCCTGCGCGATCTTGTGATCGCCGTGGGTTACCGGGCCGAGCTGATCGAGACGTATTTTCGCGACGGAAGGCAGCTTGGCGTGGAGATCGCCTACGCACACGAGTCCGAGCCGCTGGGGACGGCAGGCCCGTTGGCGCTGGTCCGTGACCAATTCGGTGGCGAGGCCGAGAAGACCGACCCGTTGCTGGTGATGAATGGTGATCTCCTCACGGACCTCGACTGCTCGAGGCTGGCCGAGTTCCATCAGCAGGGTGGCTATGACATCACCGTGGTGACCCGCGAGTTCCAGCTCCGACACCCTTACGGGGTCATCGAGCTCAAGGGCGATCGCATCACCCGGGTCATCGAGAAGCCCGCCGTCACCGATACCGTGAATGCCGGGGTCTATGTCCTCAACTGGTCGGCGCTGGACCTCATCCCCGGCGGACGGGCGTACGAGATCCCCGACCTGCTCAACAAGGCTTCGGAGTCCGGCCTGAAGGTCGTCGCCTATCCGTTCGACGGGGAGTGGCTACCGATCGACCGGATGGAGCAGCTCGAGGAGGCGACCCGAACCGTGGACCTGCGGCCCTCATGAAGCTGTCCATCGTCGTCCCGGTGCGAAACGAGCACGAGACGATCGTCCCGATCATCCAGCGCGTGCTGGCCGTCGACTACGGGATGGAAAAGGAGGTGATCGTCGTCGACGGTGCCTCCACTGACGGGACCCGCGAGGCGCTGCTCGGGATGGGCGACTGCGCCGAGCTGGTGTTGGTACTCGAGGATGAAGCCAGGGGCAAGGGTCGTGCCGTCCG
Organism: uncultured Acidimicrobiales bacterium; assembly: GCA_963769825.1. Lineage (GTDB taxonomy): Bacteria > Actinomycetota > Acidimicrobiia > Acidimicrobiales > RAAP-2 > Bog-756. The sequence goes on along the minus strand of CAVYNO010000031.1, from coordinate 80,522 downwards.
CACCGGCTTCGAGCGGGCGGACGGCGACATCGTCATCGTGCAGGACGCCGATCTCGAGCTCGATCCCGGCCAGATCCCGATGCTTCTCGAGCCGTTGGTCCGCGATGGCGTGCCGGTGGTCTTCGGATCGCGGTTCAAGGGCCGGGGGAAGGGGAGCACGCCGCTCGTCAGCTACGCGGGGAACATGGTGCTGACCTGGGCCGCCGATGTGCTGTTCCTGTCGCGGATGACCGACATCCTCACCTGCTACAAGGCCATGTGGACGGACATCGCCAAGGGTCTCGAGCTGCAGTGCGACGGGTTCGACTTCGACGCCGAGATCACCTGCCGCCTGTTGCGCGATGGCTACCCGATCATCGAGATGCCGGTGACGTACGATCCGCGCAGCGTCGAGGAGGGTAAGAAGCTGACCCCCGGGGTCGGGTGGAGCGTCCTCCGGGCCATCCTCCAGGTCCGAGTTTCCCCGAGAGCGACGACCACCTGGAAGTCCTCAGCGGTGCATTCTGAGGGCCACCTGCCCGCGCCCGATGTCGTCGACGGCTCCACCCGTCAAGGCTGATCGTTCGGGCACTCCCCGGCGGGGGTGTCGTAACGGTAGGTGTCCGAGGTCCAGCTCGAGTTGATCCATCCCGGTGCCGGGGGTGCCAGCCCGAACATCGGGCGGAGCTGTTGGGTGATGGCCGCTCCCAGAACGGCCGCGCCGGCCGGACAGAGATGGGTGTTGTCCGTCTTGCGGGCCCGGATCCAGGCCCCGGACACGGTGGGCAGCCAGGCCGAGTAGTGACCGTCCACGTCCAGTGATGACGCCACCGGTAGATAGGTGACGTGTCCGGGGTACTCCGTCGGCAGCGTCCTGGCGATCGCCGTCCAGGCCCTGGTGTAGCGGGCCTGCAGCACGGCGACGTTGTTGCGGACGACCGGGTCGATGATGGCGTCGAGGCCCGCGACCCTGGGGAACTGGACCAAGGCGATGCCGTCGACACCGGTGCCCGGGGCCAGCATGGCCGTGACGAACTCGTTGACGAGGGCCCGGTACCGCTTCGGATGGTGGTAGGCAAAGGCGTTGTCCCACGACCACATGGCGATGATCAGTTGCGGGTGGGTCTGCTGGAGGATCTCGTTCAGGTCCCTGAGGAACATGGTGTCGGTGGTGAGTCCCCAGCCCGGGAACGAGTGGGTGGACACCGTCGCCTCCCCGGTGGCCTGGAGGGCAGCCTTGATGCCGAGCTCGGCTTCGACCATCACGCTGTCGCCGATGGTGATCACCCGCAGCGGGGTGGCCGGGCTGATCCGCTGGCCGGCGGGAAGCACGATGGGTGCCGGCGGCGGGTCCGGCGGGGCGGTGGGGGAGGCCACCCGGACCGAGGCGTAGTCCGCGGGGGAGGCAACCGCTGTCGTGACCGGCGCCGTGCCGGCCACGATGACCACGGCGGTCAGTCCGACGGCCGACACCGTGGAGACGGTGAACGGCCAACCCTTCCAGCGGTAGCGACGGATCGGGCGCTCGATGACGTAGAAGCTGGCGGTGGCGGCGAAAAGGGTGGCACCTAGTCTGGCCGCCACCAGGCTTGCACCGCTCAGACCGGTGGTGACGTCCGTCATCAGCACGTAGGTGGGCCAGTGCCAGAGGTAGAGGCCGTAGGAGATCATCCCGATCCAGCGGAGCGGGGGGTTGGACAGGGCCGTGCCCAGCGGGCCGGTGTCCGGCTGCGCCACGCTGGCGATGATGACGGCGGCCAGCAGGCCGGCCACCACCAGGCCGCCCTGGTACATCCAGGCCGACGGGTTTCCGAGGTCGTCGCCGGCGGACACCCACAAGTACCCCAGGGCCAGCGCCGCCGCAGGTCCGGCGAAGTGCAGCAGTCGCCGCACTGCAGGCGGGTGTTCCGGCCGGCCGGTGACCGCCAGGGCGAGAGTCGCGCCGATCAACAGCTCGAAGGCCCGGGTGTCCGTCCCGTAGTAGATGCGGGACGTGTCGGCACCATGACGGTACAGGAGGGCCATCTCGAGGGCCGACGCGGCGGCCAACGTGGAGGTGACCACGAGCGCGGCCCCGCGGGAGAACCTGGCCTGCCCGCGCAAGACCGGGTTCCTGGCCGAGCCGCGTCGCCTGACGATACGGAGCATGGCCAGCACCAGCAACGGCCACACGATGTAGAACTGCTCCTCGATGGCGAGCGACCAGGTGTGCTTGAGAGGCGAGGGGAGCTGGAACTGCGTGAAGTAGGTCTGGTGGGTGAAGATGAGATGCCAGTTGGCGTAGTAGAAGAGCGTGGCGATGGCGTCCGGCCGAAACGTCGCGGTGCTGATGTTCGGGCCGCCCAGCCAGTCGTAGGCGGTGAGCACCAGCAACAGCACCAGGACGCCCGGTAACAGGCGCCTGGCTCGGCGCCCCCAGAACGACCGCAGGGCGATTCGCCTCGTCCCCATCCACTCGCCCGCCAGCAGGCTGGTGATCAGGAACCCCGAGAGAACGAAGAAGAAGTCGACACCCAGGTAGCCGCCATTGGCCCAGTGGAAGTTGTAGTGATAGGCGACCACTCCGGCGACGGCCAGCGCCCGAAGTCCGTCGAGCGCTGGCATGTAGCGGTGCGAGCCCGATACAGACGGAATTTCGACCGGTACTCCGGCGGGTGATTCTGTGGCAGTCGCCACCGGAGACGGGCGGACGGTGGTCATCGGTCGACTTCCGATCGGCCACGGTGTGCTTGGTTAGTCTGATCGATCATGATTCCGGGTGCTACCGCTGACCGGCGCCGATTCTGGCCGTGGTTGACCGTTTGGACGCTGGTCGGACTCGGGATCCGGCTGGCCTCAGTGTACGGCCGGCCCCATAAGGCTCCGGGCGGCGATCCCGGGTATGCCTGGGGTGTCGCCAGGCTGCTGGTGGCAGGCAAAGGCTTCATCGACCCCCTCGCCTACAACTACCACAATCAGCACCTTATCCTGCAGACGGCCCAATGGCCCCCGCTGTGGACGTTCGTCCTCACCGTCCCGATGCTGTTCGGGTTCCACAGTTTCTTTGCCGCTCGGATCTGGTCCTGCTTCATCGGCGCGGCCACGATCGCCGTCTGCGGTCTGGCCGGGCGCGAGATCGCCGGGCGGCGGGTGGGGCTCATCACCGCGCTGATAGTGGCGGTGGACCCGAACATGTGGACCAACGCCGGGCTGGCCCTGTCGGAAACCCTCTCGCCCCTGCTGGTCGCCCTCGTCCTGTGGATGGGTTACCGGTTCTGGCGCGCACCGACATGGGCGAACGTCGCGGCTCTGGGTGCAGCCATCGGCCTCGCCGCCCTCGGTCGGGACGAGCTCTCCCTGTTCGCGGCGTTCGTCCTCCTGCCGCTGGTGCTCCTGGTCCGCTCGGCGAGCTGGCGGCGCCGGGTCGGGCTGCTGCTGGTAGGAGGCGCTCTCGCCGCTGTGGTCGTGTTCCCGTGGGTGGGGTACAACCTCAGCCGCTTCGACAAGGTCGTCACCATCAGCGACGGCTTCGGGCCGACACTCCTGTCGGCCAACTGCGGAGCCACCTATTCCGGCCCGATCGAGGGCTACTGGTCCTGGACCTGCCTGCGGAACATCCACCCCAACCTCAAGGTGGACGAATCGGTGAACAACGACGCCGACCAGACCGTCGCGATGAAGTACATCCGCGCCCACGAAGGCGACCTACCGAGGGTCACGCTGGCCAGGATCGGGCGCGGCTTCGGGTTGTACCACCCAATGGAGCAGGTCCGGATCGACTCCGTCATCGAGACCCGTCCCTATCACTGGTGGTTGACGGGTCTGTACCTGTACTACGCGCTCTTCGTTCTGGCCATCGGCGGGTCGTTCATACTGCGCCGCCGCAAGATCCTCATCTTCCCCTTGTGGGCCGTTGCTCTCGACGTGCTCATCGTGTTCATGGTGAGCTTCGGACAAACCCGTTACCGGGTGACTCTCGAGGTCTCGCTCAGCATTCTCGCCTCGGTCCAGATCGAGTGGCTCTGGAACCGGTTGCTGCCCGGGCGACGGGTACGTACGCCGCAGTCGAACGGCGAGTCACCAGCGCCGATGCCGGAGGCCACTCCGGTGCCTGTCTAGCCTCAGAGCTGACAACGGCGCTGACCACTGAACTGAACGGTCTGGCCGCCCGCTCGTTGAGTAGGCTCAGCGAACCATGACGACGACCCTGCCCGCCGCGCCCGACGCGGCGGTCGCCGAGCCTGCCGTACGCCGGCGCCGGGCCGGATATCACCTGGAGATCCTGCTGGTCAGCGTCTCGGTCCTCCTGACCGAGATCAGCTACACCCGGGTGATCTCGTTCAAGCTCTTCTACTACTACGTCTATCTGATCATCGGGTTGGCGCTGCTCGGGCTGGGCGCCGGCGCGGTGCTGGTCGCGGTGGTGGACCGGCTCCGGAAGGCAGCCCTGGACACCGTGCTGTTCTGGAGCATGGTGGTCGGTTCGTGCACCACGGTCGCGGCCTACGCGGTGGTGGCGGTGATGCGGATCGACACCCTCAAGGTGTGGGAGTACGGGACGTCGGGCTCGATCGCCAACCTGGCGCTCATCATGGCCACCTGCTTGTGCGTGTTCGCCTCGTTCGTCGGCGCCGGAGTGGCCATCGCCATGCTGTTCGCTCGCCGGACCGAGGCGATCGGCGGTCTGTACGCGGCCGACCTCACCGGGGCGGCGCTGGCCTGCGCCACGGTGGTGTTCGTGATCAGCAGGGTGGGCGCGCCCGCCACCATCATGCTGTCGGCGGCCGTGCTGGCCGCAGCGTCGCTGTGGGTGGGGTTGCGGCTCAGTGGACGGCTCACAGCCCTCGCCGCCGGGCTGCTGGTTGCGTGTGTGGTGCTCACCGTGGCTCCCGGGCTCCTTCCCACCCAGCGGGTCGATGCCAGCAAGCCCTTCGTCAAACCCCCCAACCCGGCGATCGCCTCGGGTTGGGGGCCCGTGTTCCGCGTCGACGTGGCCCACGCCGCCCACCAGCCCAATGTGCTCAACCTCTTCCACGACGGCATCCTCGGTGCCGGGATCTACCGCTGGGACGGGACGCGGTCCTTCCTGTCGGTCTACGACTTCCCCCTGGACTCGCGCTCGATCCCCTTCTCGGTCCTCGGCGCCTCGCCCACCCACGAGGCGGTGATCGGGGCGGCCGGTGGTCATGAGGTCCTCGCATCGCTCTATTTCGGTGCCGCGCACGTCGACGCCGTGGAGCTCAACCCGGTGACGGTGGACCTGGTCCGCAACCGGTTCGCCTCGTTCGACGGGCATCTGGCTCAGAACCCTGCCGTGAACTACATCAATGCGGACGGCCGCTCGTACATGGCGAGGACCGCGCAGCACGATGACCTGATCTGGTACCCGGCGCCGGACAGCTACGCCGCCACCAACAGTGCCCTCTCGAGCGCGAACGTGCTCTCCGAGAGCTACCTCTACACCACCAATGCCATCGTGACCAATCTTCAGCACCTCACCGACCGGGGCATCTTCGTCGCCCAATTCGGGGAGGACGACAACGTGCACGATCTGCGGACCACGAGGTTCGTGGCCACCGCCCGCGAGGCGTTGCGCCAGCTCGGGGTGGGAGACCCCAAGGACCACATCATGGTGGCGGAGACGCAGACCCACTTCCTGGGGAACATTCCGCTCTCCACCATCGTGATCAGCCGGCGGCCGTTCACCGCGTCACAGGTCGGCGGCTTCCTGTCGTCCGTGCAGCGGGTGCCGGAGACGACGACGCTGTACGCACCGGGACAGTCGGTGCATCCCAATCCGGTCAATTCAGTCGTCAGCAGCTCGCCCGCCCAGCTGGAGTCGTTCTACCAGTCGTTTCCCTATGACGTCACGCCGACCTCGGACAACGGACCCTATTTCTGGCACTTCGCCCGGTTCGGCACAGTGATCGGGCACTACACGAGCTCGTTGAACAGTGCAGATCGTGAGGACTCGGTCGGGGAGCGGGTACTGCTGCTCCTACTCGCCATGTCGGTGCTGGCGGCGCTCGTCTTCCTCCTCGCGCCATTCTTCGTGGTCCGGTCCACCTGGTCGCGGATGCCGGCGAAGCGCTGGTCGTCGGTGTTCTTCGGCGGCGTCGGCCTCGGTTTCATCTTCTTCGAGATCACCTTGATGCAGCGCTTGAACCTCTTCCTGGGCTTCCCTACGTACTCGCTGACCGTGACCCTCGCCGCGCTGTTGCTGTTCACCGGTGTCGGTGCCCTGCTCAGCCCACTGCTCTCCCGGTCCCGTCAGGCCATTCCCGGGCTGCTGGCGGTCGTCCTCGGGCTCGGTTGCTTCTATCTGTTCGGGATGCAGCCACTGACGGACGCGCTGCTGTCCCTCCCGCTCGCCCTCCGGATCGCGGTGACGTTCGTCATGCTGGCCCCGCTGGGCCTCTGTCTCGGCATGTTCATGCCGCTCGGACTGCGGGCTGTCTCCGGCAACGGGGAGGCAGGCCGGACCTATGTGGCCTGGGGATGGGCGGTGAACGCCTTCGCCTCGGTCGTCGGCTCGGCCCTGGCTACCATCCTGTCCATGGAGTTCGGATTCGATGCCGTGCTCGGGCTGGCCATGGCCGCATACGTCGTCGCCACGGGCGCCTGGCTGGTGCTCGCCAGGCGCATCAGCTCCGACGGTCCTGGTGATGCCTCGTCGGCCGACCGCCCGTCGGTCGGACGCCACGCGGCGCCTCGCAGGCACGCCGCCCTGTCGCGCTAGGTGGTGGGGGAGTCGTAGCCGAGGGTCACGCAGATCCGCGCCGCCGGCTGGCACCGCTCGACGGCATCCGGGCCTTCGCGGTGGCGACGGTGCTGCTGTATCACGCCGGGATCTCGTGGGTCCGGGGTGGCCTGCTGGGAGTCGACGTCTTCTTCGTCCTCTCCGGCTTCCTGATCACGTCGCTGCTGTGCGACGAAGGGGTGCGCACCGGGACGATCGCCCTCGGCCGGTTCTGGGCGGGTCGCGCCCGGAGGCTGCTCCCGGCGCTGATCGTCCTCCTGGTCGGCGTGGCCCTCTACGCCCACTTCTTCGCGGCGTCGGTCGACCTCGGCGCGCTCCGCCTCGATGCCCTCTCGACCCTCGCCTACGTCTCCAATTGGCATTTCATCCTCTCGGACCAGGGCTACTTTGCCCGCACCGCGCTGCCCTCCCCATTGCTCCACACCTGGTCCCTGGCCGTGGAGGAGCAGTACTACCTCGTGTGGCCGCTGATCGCCCTCCCGGTCCTCCGCTGGCGGGGTCCTTCCGCCCTGGCCGCGGTCGCCGCGTCCGGCGCAGCAGTCTCGGCCGGGTTGATGGCCGTCATGTACCACGCCGGAGCCGGCGTCGACCGGCTCTACTACGGCACCGACACCAGAGCCCAGGCACTTCTGGTCGGCTCCTTCCTGGGTGCCATCGGAGCCCGGGGTACCTGGCGGGCCTTCTCCGAGGCTTGGAGCTCGACGCCCGCCGGGCGCCGGTTCGGGGCCGGCATGGGCGTCACCGGCGCCGCCGTCCTTCTGTGGGCCTGGCACACCTACGACGGGCAGGCCTCCTTTCTCTACTCCGGTGGGTTCCTGCTCGTGGCGGTGGCCGCCGCGGCGGTGATCGCCCATGTCGTCGCATGGCCGCGCTCCCTCGTCTCCCGTTTCCTCTCGCTCGGGGCGCTCACCTTTGTGGGCCGCATCTCCTACGGGCTCTACCTCTACCACTGGCCGCTGTACCTGGTGCTCGACCACAACAACACCGGGCTCGAGGGGATCGACCTCCTGGTCGTTCGGCTCCTGGCCACCACCGTGGTGGCCACGGGCTCGTACTACCTGATCGAGCTGCCCGTACGGACCGGCCGTTTCTTCGTGCGCTCCCGTTCGCTGGTCACGGTTGGTGCCGTGCTCGCCGTGACGGTCGCCACGGTCGTGGTGACGACGGCACCGACGGCGGCGGTCGAGGCCGCCCCCCCAAGACTGCCGTGACACCCACTTCGGGACCGCCGGTCAGGACCCTCCTGTTCGGTGACTCGGTTGCCTTCACCATGGCATTCGCCATGGGCCTGAGCGGCGCGCCCGGCCTCGACCTGGACTCGCAGGCGCAGCTCGGGTGTGGCGTCGTGTTCAACCAGCAGGACAGCGCCCACGGGACACCGGGTACACCGCCGCCCTACTGCAGGCTCGGCGCTCCGGCCGCACAGCAATGGCCCGCCGACTGGCGAGCCCAGGTCGACCGGTTCCACCCGGAGGTCGTCGTCCTGGTGACCGGACGGTGGGAGGTGACCGATCAGCTGATCGATGGCCGTTGGCTGCACGTCGGCGATGCAGCGTTCGACACTCTGCTGCGAGGCGACCTGGAGCAGGCCGTGCGGATCGCCACCTCGACGGGAGCGCTGATGATCCTGGAGCGGCCCCCGTGCTTCGACTCGGGCGAGCAGGACAGCGGCCAGCCCTGGCCCGAGGACGCGAGTGCCCGGCTGCACGCATTCGACGCCGTGCTGGCCCAGGTGGCTGCGGAGTTCCCAACGGTCGCCGTGGGCAGCCTCGGAGACCGGATGTGCCCCGGGGGGGTGTTCACCAGCGAGGTCGATGGAGTGCGCATCCGATCGAGCGACGGCATCCACGTCCCCGCCACCGTCGCCGCAGGCCGCTGGGCGGCAGGCGTGCTGGAGCCGCAGGTGGTCCGGCTCGGCGAGCTCCAGAGAAGGGGCCTGGGCGTGAGCGGCAGCCCCCTGCCGGCTCGCCCGCCGAACCCGTGATCGGCGCGCCGGCCCTGACCAGGGCCGTACCATTAGATAGGGAAACTAACTAAAATGACCCCATGGCGATCACGTCCGCACCCCCCGACGCCACCGACACCGAGTTGGCGGCGCGGCTCCGGGTGGCGGTCACCCGGCTCCACCGCCGGCTGCGTCAGCACTCGGCCCAGGGCCTGACCCAGTCCCAGGCCTCGGCGCTCACCACCATCGACCAGCTCGGCTCGCCGACGCTCGGCGAGCTGGCCGCCGGTGAGTCGGTGCGACCACCCTCCATGACCCGCGTCGTCGGGGCGCTCGAAGCGATCGGCTACGTCTCCCGGATCACCGATCCCGACGACCGTCGGGTGACCCGGGTCACGTTGACGTCCAAGGGCGAGGCTGTCCTCCGCCGGAGCCGTTCGCGCAAGACCGCCTACCTGGCCGCTCGCCTGCACCAGTTGTCCTCCGATGACCGCGAAGCACTCGCCGACCTCACCGGGCTGCTCGAACGCCTCGCCTCGGCGGAGGAGAGGTGAGCGCCCTGCGGGCGGCCGGACGGCGTACCTTCCGGTCCCTCCGCATCCGCAACTTCCGCCTCTACTTCACCGCCCAGCTCATCTCGGTCTCGGGGACCTGGATGCAGTCGGTGGCGCAGGCCTGGCTCGTGTTGCACCTGGGCGGGAGCGGCGTCGACCTGGGGATCGTCGTCGGGCTCCAGTTCCTGCCCATGCTGTTGCTCGGTCCGTTCGGCGGGCTGACCGCCGACCGGGTCGACAAGCGCCGGCTGCTGTTCGTGACCCAGAGCGCCGGCGGCCTGTTGGCGCTGGCCCTCGGCGTTCTCGTCGTCAGTCACCAGGTGCAGCTCTGGCAGGTCTACCTGCTGGCCGGCCTGCTCGGGATGGTGAACCTGTTCGACAACCCCGCCCGTCAGACGTTCATGATGGAGATGGTCGGACGCGACGACCTCCCCAACGCGGTGAGCCTCAACTCGGTGGTCATGAACGCCTCGCGGGTCATCGGCCCGGCCCTGGGCGGGGTCATCATCACGCTGTTCGGCCTTGGCACCTGCTTCTTCGTGAACGCCACCTCCTATCTGGCCGTCATCGCAGGCCTGTCCATGATGCACCTCGCCGATCTGCATCCGACCGAGCAGGCGGCACGGGCCCGCGGACAGATACGCGACGGGTTCCGCTACGTCTGGCGCACGCCAGCCCTGCGCAACACCCTCCTCGCCGTCTCGTTGATCGGGGTGATGGCTTACAACTTCACCGTGACGCTGGCCCTGCTGGCCCGGGGCACCTTCCACGGCGGGGCGGGGACCTACTCGCTGCTCACCTCGTGCATGGCACTCGGCGCGGTCGTCGGCGGCCTGGCCGCGGCCCACCGGGCCCGGCCCACCCCACGCCTCCTGCAAGGGCTGGCCCTGCTGTTCGGAGGGCTGATGGCCGCCGTAGCCGTCGCTCCCACCCTGGCTGTGGCGGCGGTGCTCATCGTGTTCATGGGGGCGGCCTCCATCGGCTTCCTCGCCACGGCCAACGCCACCCTCCAGTTGGGTTCGGAGCCGGCCATGCGGGGTCGGGTCATGGCCCTCTACGCCATGGCCTTCCTCGGCACCACGCCGATCGGTGCACCACTGGTCGGGGCCATCGCCGAGTGGTCGAGCCCCCGGATGGCCATCCTGGCCGGGGCGCTCGCCACCGTGGTGGCTGCCGGTCTTCTGACATGGCGGCACGAGGCGGGTCGTCGCCGATCCGCCCGGTCCGACGCGGATGCGCTGGCCGCCGAGGCCCGAGCGGTCGAACAGGTATCGACCGACGCCGCCTGACCCGGCTCGGGTGGCTCAGTCGGTGGCTGCGTCCTTGGCAGGCTTGGGTTCCTTGGGCAGACCGAGCACGCGCTCTCCGACGATGTTGCGTTGGATCTCGGCGGTTCCGCCCCAGATCGTCTCCGACCGCGAGAAGAAGAACGAGGCCTGCAGATCGCTGACGGGGTAGTCCTCGCGGCCCCGGCGAAACCGTTCGTCGACCGTGTCGTCTGGCGATCCGCTCAGGATCTGGCCCCCCATCCCCAGGATGTCCATGGCCAGCTGCATCGTCTCCTGGTGGCACTCGGACCAGAACATCTTGTTGCAGGCGTTCAGGGCGGCGGCGTGATGGGTGCCGTTGAGCAGGTCGGTCAACGACCGGAAGCCGTTGATCTGCATGATCTTGACCTTGGTCCAGGAAGTGGCCAGGCGCTGCCGGATGAGCGGGTCGCCGTTCCGGCCGAGGCCCCGAGCGGTCGCGATCACGGTTTCGAGCTCGCGCTGGAACCGGCGGTGCCCGGTGGTGGCCGATGAGCCGCGCTCGAATCCCAGGGTGGTCATCGCCACCTTCCAGCCGTTGTTCTCACCGCCGACGACGTTCTTCCTCGGGCAACGGGCGTTGGTGAAGAAGACCTCGTTGAAGTCGGCGCTGCCATCCACCTGTTCGATGGGACGGACCTCGATCCCGGGCTGCTTCATCGGGACCAGCAGGTACGAGATCCCGGCGTGCTTCGGCACGTCTGGATCGGTGCGGGCCAGCAGGAAGATGTAGTCGGCGAATTGGGCCTGGGTGGTCCAGACCTTCTGGCCGTTGATGACCCATTCGTCTCCGTCGAGCTCGGCCCGGGTTTTGAGCGAGGCCAGGTCGCTGCCCGCGTCGGGCTCCGAGAACCCCTGGCACCAGGCGATAGTGCCGTTCAGGATGCCGGGGATGAACTCCTGCTTCTGCTCCTCCGTGCCCCACTGCAGGATCGTCGGGCCCACCAGCGTGTCACCGAAGAAGTCGGCCCGCAGGGGCGCCTCGGCCCGGGCGAACTCCTCGTTGAGCACGACCGACTCCATGAGCGAGAGACCTTTCCCGCCGTACTCCTTGGGCCACGAGGCGCAGATCCATCCGCCGCTGAACAACTTCCTGGTCCACTCTTGGTTGAAGGCCTTCTTCTCCTGGCGGGTCATCGAGAACCCTGGCGTGCCCCAGCCGTCGGGCAGGTTGTCGGCGAGCCACTGGCGGATCTCGTCCCGGAGGCCCTCGGTCTCCACCGGATAGGTCAAGTCCACGACCCGACACTAACGGGTCGTGTCCGGCCGGCGTCACGGCGGTCGATGGCGCCCGAGGGAAGTCCGATCCCGTACCCGGACAACGCCCAGGGGGCCGTCTACGCTGGCCCTGTCATGAGCACCAGGCCAGCGCAGACAGTCTCCGGGCTGGAAATCCTCCATCTGTCCAGCGTCATCAAACGACCGCTGGTGGACGCCTCCGGCGACCGGCTCGGCCGGGTCCGCGACCTCATCGTCCGGGCCGGGCAGTCGCCACACCCCCCGGTGGTCGGGTTGGTGGTGGACATCGGCGGCCGGGACCTGTTCGTGCCGATCGACAAGATCGCCTCCATCGAGCCGGGGCGGGTGCTCTTCGAAGGCAGCCGAGTCGACTTGCGCCGGTTCGAGCGCCGGCCCGGCGAGCTCCTCCTGGCCCGGGACCTCCTCGCCCACCACGTGATCAACTTCGTCGGCGGGCGTCTCATCCGCGCCAACGAGATCGAGTTGGCCAAGGTCGACGGGACCTGGGAGGTGGTGGCGGTCGACACCTCCCGCCGACCGCTCCTTCGCCGCCTCGTCCCCGGCTACAAACGGAGGAACGCCTACCCGGGGGCCATCGTCGACTGGGCCAGCATCGAGCCGTTTGTCTCCCATGTGCCGACCTCGCGGCTGCGGATCCCCTACCGGAAGCTGGCCAAGCTGCACCCGGCCCAGATCGCCGACCTGGTCGAGGCGGCCTCGCACGACGAGGGCGAGGAGATCATCGAAGCGGTCGGCGCCGACCGCGAGCTCGAGGCCGACGTCTTCGAGGAGCTCGACACCGAGCACCAGGTCGAGTTCCTCGGGAACCGGTCCGACGCCGAGGCGGCCCGCCTTCTCGCCACCATGGCGCCCGACGATGCTGCCGACCTGATCCTCGAGGTCGATCAGGAGCGTCGGCTCCCAATCCTCGGCCTCCTCCCCGACCCCCAGCAGCGCAAGGTCCGGTCCCTGCTGCTGTACAACCCGGAGACGGCCGGGGGCCTCATGAGTCCCGACTTCCTGAGCGTCTCGGCCGACCTGGCCGTAGCCGACGTCTTGCTGGCCATGCATCGGAGCACCGCCCCGCCCGAGGCGTTGAACGTGGTCTTTGCCGTCGACCACGAGGGTCACCTGGTCGGGTCGGCCTCGGCTGTGCGGATCGTCCAAGCCGATCCGGATGTGGCCGTCTCGTCGATCGGCCACAGTGAACCGGTGCACGTGCACCCGGACTGGGACCTCGGTGCGATCGTGCGGACCATGTCGGACTTCAACATGGTCGTCGCCCCGGTTCTCGACCCCGACCACGACCAGATCCTCGGCGTGGTCACCGTAGATGACGTACTCGAACTGCTGCTGCCTACAGGATGGCGACGCGACTTCGGGCGCACCGCGGTGGAGGACTGAGTCGTGCTCCGACAGCGAAAATCCGGCACGTGGGTACCACCCAGACGTGGAGCGGACCCGGTGCCGCCGACGACGTTCCACGTACCGCCCGTCCGACATCCAATCCCTGTTTCGACACGCGACGCGACTGTCGCCCGCCGAAGGAGGTGAAGCCATGCCCGACGACGCTGCCGAGAGGAAATCCCGCCGAACCCCGCCGGCTCCGCCGTGTTGGACCAGGCCCACCTGGGCGACATCAGGGGCGCCTTCGGGACGATCCGTCAGCACGATCTCGACACCACGGCGGTCGTGGGGGGCACGGCTGCTCACGCTGGTGGCCATCATGGGGCCCGGGCTCATCGTCATGGTCGGCGACAACGACGCCGGCGGTGTCGCCACCTACAGCCAGGCGGGCCAGAACTTCGGTCTCACGCTGCTGTGGACGCTGCCCCTCCTCATCCCTGTGCTGGTGGTCAACCAGGAGATGGTCGTCCGCCTCGGCGCGGTCACCGGCGTCGGTCATGCCCGACTGATCAACGAGCGCTTCGGACGGTTCTGGGGCGCCTTCTCGGTCGGCGACCTGTTCATCCTGAACTTCCTGACCATCGCCACCGAGTTCATCGGCGTGAGCCTGGCCCTCGGCTACTTCGGGGTCAGCGAGTACATGCTCGGTCCCCATCGCCGCCTTCCTGCTGGTCGCCATGACCGCCACGGGCAGCTTCCGCCGCTGGGAGCGTTTCATGTTCGTCTTCATCGTCGTCAACTTCCTGGTCATCCCCCTGGCCGTCTTCAGCCACCCGGCGGCCGGCCCCTTCTTCCAGCGGTCTCGTGGTCCCGGGTGTCCAGGGCGGCTTCAACTCGACCTCGGTCCTGCTGATCATCGCCATCGTGGGCACGACCGTCGCGCCGTGGCAGCTGTTCTTCCAGCAGTCGAACATCGTGGACAAGCGGATCACCCCCCGGTGGATCAACTACGAGCGGGCCGACACCGTGTTCGGGTCGCTGGTGACGGTCTTTGCCGCCTCCCTGCTGATGGCGGTGGTGGCCGGCTGCCTTCGCCGGCACGCCGCTCGCCGGCAACTTCACCAACGCCGGCGGCGTGGCGACCGGCCTGCAGCCACCAGGTGGGCCACGCCGCCGGCGCCCTCTTCGCCATCATCCTGCTCAACGCGTCCATCATCGGTGCGGCCTCGGTGACGCTCGCCGACCTCCTACGCCTTCGGCGACGTCTTCGGCGCCCACCATTCCCTGCACCGGAGCTGGCGGGACGCCAAGTTCTTCTACGGCGCCTTCACCGCCATGGTGGTCGCTGGCCGCCGGCATCGTCCTCATCCCCGGTGCCCCGCTCGGGTTGATCACCACCGGCGTCCAGGCCCTCGCCGGCGTGCTACTGCCCAGTGCGACGGTCTTCCTGCTGATGCTGTGCAACGACAAGGACGTGCTCGGGCCGTGGGTCAACCGGCCGTGGCTGAACGTCGTGGCTAGCGTCATCGTCTCGATCCTGCTGATGATGTCACTGGTCCTGATGGCGACCACCTTGTTCAGCCAGATCGACGTGACCAAGCTGGCCGTCGTCTTGGGCGGTGTACTGGTGGTCGCCTACATCGTCGCCGGGGTCCTCTACTGCGCGATCCGTCAGGCGCGAGACCGGTTCCGGCGACCCCGATGGCCACAAGGCCACCTGGCGTATGCCCCCGCTCAACCTACTCGATCGCCCGCCGGTGGTCGCGGGGCCGGCTGGTCGGTATGTATGCCCTGCGCGTCTACCTGGTGGTGGCCGTGCTGATGCTGCTGGTCAAGGCCGTCCAGCTCGGGCTGCACTAGCGGAGCGGGGCACGTCCGGGACTCGACCCGGTCCGGCCGTCCAGGTTCGAACGTCGCGCGTCGGTGGTCGTTGGTGAGGCCCGGGTTGCGCCGAAGTCGCTGGCCGGGGGAAGATCGGCCTTCCATGTGTCTGCACGTCCTGGTTCTCCATGCCTAGCCTCGGGCTGAGGCGGCACAAGGTCAAGGGACCGTCGACCCCGCCTCCCGTCCCCGAACGGATCCCCCCCAGACCGCCGGCCCCGGGTGGCCTTCGGATCGCCTTCCTCGTCTACCGGGGCAATCCGCGCTGTGGTGGCCAAGGGGTCTACACCCGCCACCTCACTCGGGAGCTGGTGGCGCTCGGACATTCGGTCGAGGTGTTCGCCGGGCAGCCCTGGCCCGAAGTGGACGAAGGGGTCGGCTTCACCCCGGTCCCGAGCCTCGACCTCTACCGCGAACCCGACCCGTTCCGGATACCCAGGCCGCGGGAGTTCCGGAATTCCCGCCCGACCTCGATCGCCGCGCTCGAGTTCGCCGTGATGTGCTCCGCCGGCTTCCCCGAGCCGTGGACGTTCAGCCTCCGGGCCCGGCGTCTGCTGGCGGCACGGCGCGGTGAGTTCGACCTGGTCCACGACAACCAGTGCCTGGGCAATGGGATCCTCGGCATGATCGACGACGGGTGGCCGTTGCTCACGACGCTGCACCACCCGATCACGGTCGATCGCCAGCTGGCTCTGAGCCACGCCATCGAACCCTTGGCAGTACTTCACGCCAGCTCCGGTGGTTCGGGTTCTTGCGCATGCAGGAGCGGGTCGCCCGCGCCCTGCCCCGGGTGGTCACCGTGTCGGAGTCGTCGCGAGACCGACATCGCCGCCCAGATGAAGGTGGCCTACGACCGGATGACCGTGGTGCCGGTGGGTGTCGACCACACCGTGTTCCGGCCCCGCCACGACGTGGTTCCTGTGCCCGGTCGGATCATGGTCACCTCATCCTCCGACGTGCCGATGAAGGGCCTGGTTCCCCTTCTCGAGGCCGTGGCCAAGCTGCGCACCGAACGGGAGGTCGAGCTGGTGGTGATCGGCAATCCCCGGCCCGACGGCCGAGTGGCCCGCGCCATCGACCGTCTCGACCTGGCGCCGGCCGTCCGGTGTGTCTCGGGCATCAGTGATGACGAGCTGGCCCGGAACTACGCCCGGGCCCAGGTGGCGGTGGTTCCCTCCCTCTACGAGGGCTTCTCACTGCCCGCCATCGAGGCGATGGCCTGCGGTGTGGCGCTCGTGGCCACCACCGGCGGGGCGCTGCCCGAGGTGGTGGGTCGCGACGGGGACACCGGCCTGCTGGTCCCGCCCAGACGATCCCGGCGAGCTCGCCCGGGCGATCGCCCGTCTGCTCGACGACGACGAGTTGCGGGCCCGGCTCGGGGCGGCCGGCCGGGAGCGTGTGCTCGGACGGTTCACCTGGCCGGTGACGGCGGCTGGTACCGCCGCCGAGTACCGGGCGCTGATGGCCGACGTTGCAGTCGAGGGTTCGCGGTGCTGACCGTCGACTACGCCCGCTTGGGGGTGCGTCCGGGGGACCGGTTGCTCGACCTCGGATGTGGGTTCGGTCGCCACGCCTACCAGGCCGCCCGCCTGGGGGCCGCGGTGGTGGCCTACGACGCCGGAGCCGACGAGGTCCGCAACGTGGCCAATACCTTCGGGGCCATGGCCGTTGCCGGGGAGCTCGACCCCGGAGCGGCCCGGGTCGGCCCGGTCCAAGGCGACGCCCTCGACCTGCCCTTCGGCGACGCCACCTTCGATCGGGTCATCGCCTCGGAGGTCCTCGAGCACATCCCTGACGACGAGCGGGCGATGGCTGAGCTGGCCCGGGTGCTGCGGCCAGGCGGGTCGATGGCGGTGACCGTCCCGCGATGTGGCCCGGAATTCGTCAACTGGGCCCTGTCCGACGAATACCACGACGTGCCGGGCGGCCACATCCGCATCTACCGCCGGAGCCAGCTGGTCGACCGGCTCGAGCGCACCGGCCTGAAGGCCGCGGGGGAGCCACCACGCCCACGGGCTGCACGCCCCCTACTGGTGGCTGCGCTGCCTCGTCGGCCCGACCAAGGACACCCATCCGGCGGTCGCCACGTACCACCGGCTGCTGGTATGGGACATCGAGAAGGCCCCCAAGGTGACCCGGTATGCCGATCGCCTCCTCAACCCCCTGATGGGGAAGAGCCTGGTGGTCTACCTGGAGAAGCCTGTGCTGGCGCTCTACGACGATCCGCCCGAAGAGGCACACTCCCGGGTCGGTGCCGCGGCGTGAGGCCGATCCCCGAAGTCCCGGGTGTGATCTCCGCCGAGCAGGTGCTGGTCACGGCCCGTTCGATCGCCGCCCTGCAGCGTCCGGACGGGATGATCGAGTGGTACCCGGGCGGCCATTGCGATCCCTGGAACCATGTCGAGGCGGCCATGGCCCTCACCGTGGCCGGGTTCGACGACGAGGCCGACCGGGCCTACCAGTGGCTGGTCGACACCCAGCTGCCCGACGGGAGCTGGTTCAACTACTACCTGGCCACGGGCATCGAGGATGCCCGGCTCGACACCAACGTGTGCGCCTATCTGGCCACCGGGGCCTGGCACCGCTTCGTTTCGACCGGCGACCTCGAGGCCCTCGAGAAGCTGTGGCCCACGGTCGAGCGGGGCATCGACTTCGTGCTGCGCTGGCCCCGGACCGACGGTTCCATCCGGTGGTCGCTCGACCCGTCCGGC
Source organism: uncultured Acidimicrobiales bacterium (assembly GCA_963769825.1). Taxonomy (GTDB): domain Bacteria; phylum Actinomycetota; class Acidimicrobiia; order Acidimicrobiales; family RAAP-2; genus Bog-756. The sequence goes on along the minus strand of CAVYNO010000031.1, from coordinate 62,820 downwards.
TTCCTCGAAGAGTACGCCCTGCTCACCGGGTCGTCATCGATCTACCACAGTCTCCGGTGCGCCATCGCCTGTGCCGAGCACCTGGGCCACGAGCGGCCCGACTGGGAATTCGCCGCCGGTCGCCTGGCGCACGCCGTGGCCCACGAGCCGAGCGCCTTCGCCCCGAAGGACGAGTTCGCCATGGACTGGTACTACCCGGTCCTGGCCGGGGCCCTCACCGGGGAGGCGGCCCACCGCCGTATCGAGGACTGGTGGTCGATGTTCGTCATGGAAGGGCGGGGTGTCCGGTGCGTGTCGACCGGGGAATGGGTGACCGCGGCCGAGACGGCCGAGTGCGTGCTCGCCCTCGACGCGCTGGGCCTCGACGAGCCGGCCCTCGAGCTGTTCACCTGGGCTCAGGCCCTGCGCAACGACGACGGCTCCTACTGGACCGGCATGGTCTACCCCGAGGAGGTCACCTACCCTCCCCTCGAGCGCTCCTCCTACACGGCCGGCGCCATGGTGCTGGCGGCGGATGCGCTGAGCCGGACCACCCGGGCGTCGGGGCTCTTCCGGGGGGAAGGGCTGCCGAGCCACCTCGACCTCACCGAGCCGGCTCCCGAGGCTCCGGTCGAGCCCGCGGTACCGACACCCGGCCCGTTGCGACCGCGCTGATCTGAAACCCCGCGCTGATCTGAAACCCCGTCGCTCGATCTCGAAGCGATCGCGTCGACCTGAACCGGATGCGGCTCAGGCGTTCGGTGGCCGGGACGGCAGCCCAGCCAGATCCCTCACGAGTTGCTGGACGCGATCCCTGGCCGCCGACCACTCGTAGCGCTGGACGTACAGGCTCTCGGCCGCATCCACCAGCTGTTTTCGGAGGTCCACGTCCACCAGAAGCCGCTGGCAGGCCGAGGCGAAGTCCTCGGGGGTGTCGGCCAGCAGCAGATGGATCCCGTGCTGGACGTCCAAGCCGTCGGCCCCGACGGTGGTCGACACCACCGGAACACGGTGGGCGAACGACTCGAGGATCTTCAAGCGGGTTCCGCTTCCGATCCGGAGCGGTACGACGGCAATGTCGGCGCGCGCCAGCTCGGGTTCCATGTCCGGAACACTGCCGACCACGGTGATGGTCGGTGGAGCATGCCAACGCCGGACCCCGGGGACCGTCGTGCCGACCAGACGTATCTGGGCTCGCGGGACCATCGTCCGGAGCAAGGGTGCCACCTGACCGAGCAGCCACTCCACCGCATCCATGTTCGGACCGTAGTGGAGGCTCCCCTGCAGCAAGATGGTGGGAGGATCGCCCACCCACTCGTGGCCTTGGCTTCGAGCCGGCCGCGGGTATGTGTTCGGAATCACCACGGTGTTCGGCAGTCCGCCCCGTTGTGCATCGGCCTCGCTGCTCAGGATCACCCGATCGACCTGATGGGCCACCGATCGCTGGAAGGCTCGCCAATCGCGGGCGTTCACGGCGGTCTGGGTGGCAGCCATGGTCTGCCGGAACGAGGAGACGAACCCGGTGCCCGGCGGTCCGCGACGCAGGAGGTCGGCGCGCTGGCGGGCCTTCTCGTCTTCGAGGTCCACCAGGTCGATGACGGTCGGTCCGAGTCGCGGCCTTCCTATCCAGGCGAAGGTGGGCGCGGTGCTGAACCACACGACGTCGTAGCTGTCCGCCGCCCAGGATTCGAACCTCCGACGAGGCAGGGGATCCCCGGCCCGCATGACCACCTCGATCGGCACACCGCGCCGCGCCATCCAGGTCGCTCTCCATTTCGGGGAACGGGGAGTCACCGGGTAGGGCACCGACTCCATCCGCTCGACGGAGACGGTCGGAGGCAGGACGAGGGTGGCCCGCCGGGGATCGTAGAGGGTGTAGAAGTCCGTCTCGCCCATGGCGGACACCGCCTCGATGATCTTGCCCAGGCGGATCGTCCCCCCACCCGTCGACGGCCACGGAAAGTCCTCGGCGACCACGAGGATCTTCATTGCGTCGCCTCGCTGATCCAAGGCACGGTCCGTTTCACTTCGATCGGGACCGAAGACCTTTCAGCCACACCCGCAGCCGGACCCATGGAAGCGACTCGATATAGGCCGTCTTGACCCGCAGGAAGGCGAGCGTTTCCTCGAGCTCGGATTCGAGCGCGGCCACATAGTCGTTTCTCACGTCGAGCTCGGCCTTCGCCGATCGCAACTCCCGATCTGCTTGTTCGGCTCGCTCGGCGAGCGCGCCGCGATCCTGTTCGGTCCGGTGGACCGAAGCCGAGGAATCGCCCGTCCCCGTGGCTGGCTCCTTCGGTCCGGCAGTGGCCATCAGCGGAGAATACCGGCGATCAGAGCAGTGGTCCCGATGTAGGCCCGTTGCCTAGTGACGGACCGACGGGGGAGTGGGTCGTCGGTCGCGGGCCCGGTGGACCGCCTCCTCGATGGCGTCGTCGTCCATGTTCTCGGGCGGATCACCCTGGCCGGCGAGCTCGGTCTTCCACTTGGCGACGAACTGTCGACGATTCCGATCCAGGAGGAAATTGCGGTAGCGGGTGGTCGTGCTCTGGCTCTCGAGGTGGTGTAGCCGGGCCCGCGGTTCGTACACGACGCGGAAACCATTCTTGCGCATGGCCATGCAGAGGTCGACATCTTCGTAGTACGCCGGGTAGTAGCGTTCGTCGAACCCGCCGGTAGCGTTCCACGCGGCTCGAGGGACCAGCATGCCGTTCGCCGATACAAAGTCCACCTCGCGGACATCGGCGTATCGGGAGGTGTCACCGGGGAGGCCGAATCCCACCCGTTCGGTCGAACCATCGTTCCACAGGACGGACCCCGCTTCTTGCAGCGATCCGTCTGCCGACAGGATCCGGCACCCCACGGACCCGATCGTCGGGTCGAGCGCCGCGGTGGCGAGGAGACGATCGATGCAGTCCGATGCGACTGCGCTGTCGTCGTTGACGAACAACAGGTACTGGCCCCGGGCGGTCTCAGCGGCCAGATTGTTGCCTCCGGCGAAACCGAGATTGGTGCCACTCCGCACCAGCACGATGTCGTCGCGCTCTTCGAGGACCTGTCGAGCCGGCGCCGACATGCCGTTGGCGACGACCACCGTCTCGGTCTCGCTCCATCCGCTGGTTGCGGCGAGTGATTCGAGGCAGTCAAGGGCGAGCGTGGGGTCGGACAGCACCAACATGCAGGTGGAGATCAGGGGGGACTTCGGGACGCTGGCGCCCCGACGCACCAGCCCCGAAGCAGTCGCGTCCCTCACCGCGTTCCCCTGGGCCACATCGGTGCCGAACGTCGTGCCATCTGACCCGGGCCCTCGAATTCACCGCGATACGACGAACATTGTGCCGGGGTCACACCGGCACTCGTTCGGTTCCGGTTTGGCCACTGTGTTGACCGGGGCCCTCTCCCGGCAACCGATGGTAGCGCCCGGCCCCGGCAGACACCGGCTCGGCGGGCACCGAGCCGGCGGCGCGATCGACAGGGGAAGCACATCGGGATGGCGCGGCGCTCAAATCGCCTCAGCCCCGGGCCAACAACACGAAGGAGTAGATGGACAGACCGGCCAGCAGCACGCCGCCGCCCCTCCGGATCACAGCCAGGGGCACGATCCGAAGCAGGACCCGCCCGCCGAAGGCTCCCAGCGCGGCGACCGAGGAGAGGGCGGCGACGGCGCCGACGAACACGGCCGCCGGATCGTGGTACTTGGCGGCAAGGTTGGCCGTGATGATCTGTGTGAGATCGCCGAACTCCCCCACGAGGATGACCGTGAAGGCGGTGGCTGTCGTCTTCAGTCCCACGGCTGCCGCGTCGACCTCGGATGCTCCCTCTGCCCCGGCCTCCCGCTCCGGCACGAGCAGGAGATACGCGGCGCCGGCACCGAAGAGCAGCGCGGTGATCGCCTCGATCCAACGGTGGGGCAGGAGCTGGATGAGTTGCCCGACACCGACAGCCAGGGCCGCGTGCAAGGTGAAGGCGATCGTTGCTCCCAACCAGACCAGGGCGGGCCGGTACCGACTGCCCATGATGAGGGTGGCGATCATGGTCTTGTCAGGAAGCTCGGCCACGAAGACAAGGGCGAACACGGTGGCGATCGTCCCGAGATTCACCAGTGCATGTTAGGAACAGTGCCGTCGCCGGACGGTGACGGTGTGACGGGAGCTCTTCTCGCAGATGCCGCCGGGGCAGGACGACGGTTGGGCCGGCCCTGGTGCCGCGCCGACGCTCCAGGCCGGATCCATCCCGACCTGGCCTCGACCACGCTCTGGCGCCGCTCGAAACGGTCTCCTGCGTTGTCGGAGGACGACGCCCCACGTTAGGATGACCGGACTCTACATGGCTGCCAGTATGCGAATATCCGGGTCGTCCGAGTCACATAATCACCAGTTCTCAGAGCAACGGACCGCGAACTTGGCCATTCCCCACACAGCTGTCTCAACCGTAGAGCTGGCGCCTGAACCGGGAGACACGGTGGGCGCCACACGGGCAGGGGCATCGAACGGGGTCGGCAACGGACCCCCTGTCCGCTCTCGGCTCCGGTTCACGATTGCTGTTTCGGCAGGGATAGTCGTTGCCGCGGTGCCATACCTCTGGGTCCTGTGGGATCTCTGGACGGGGACTGTCGACACGTTGCGCACCGCGCCCGTCGCCGGTGACTTCTACGACCTCCAGGCCCGCTCGATGATGCACGGGCATCTCGCCGTGCCGACCAACTCGATCGGACCCGAGGCCTTCCTCCACAACGGAAGGCAATACACCTACTTCGGGCTTTTCCCGTCCTTGCTGCGCATTCCGGTCTTCCTGCTGACGAGTTCGCTCGACGGTCGCCTCACGGCTCCGTCCATCCTGCTGGCGTGGTCGGTCACCGCTCTTTTCAGCGCCTTGCTCCTCTGGAGAGTTCGCACGATCGGGCGCGGATCCGCGCCGCTGGGAGGGGTGGAGGCGATCTCCTACGGAGTGGTCATGGCGGCCATCCTCGCCGGATCCGTCATCGTCATGCTCGCCGCCACCCCTTACGTCTACGACGAGGACTTCGCCTGGAGCATTGCCCTCACTGTCGGGGCCCTGTTCGCGCTCCTCGGCGTCATGGAGCGACCCACCGGCTGCCGGGTGGCCCTGGCCGGGCTCCTGGTCATGGGAGGTGTCCTCAATCGGGCTCCGACCGGTTGGGCCTGCGCGATCGGGGCGGTGCTCGTCGCCGTGTGGTTCTACCTTGGTCGACACGGTGCCCATAACCGCCGCTGGGCCGGTCCCATGCTCGCGGTCGGTCTCTTGCCGTTGGCAGTTGCCGGCCTGATCAACCTGGCAAAGTTCGGCTCACCAATCGGCTTCTCGCTGACAAACCAGCTGTACACACTCGAAAACGCTCATCGGCGCTACTACCTGTCCACCACGGGCGGTAAGGGCTACAGCATCCGGTTCATACCGAGCACGTTGCTCGCGTACTTCGGGCCCGCAGGCATCCGGTTCACGCCGGTCTTTCCCTTCATCACGATGCCTGCGGCACCTGCGGCGGCGGTGGGTGGGGTCGTCCTCGAGTGGCAGTACCGGACCTACAGCGTCACCGCATCGATGCCGCTCTTCCTGCTCCTCAGCATTGCCGGAGTCGTGACGAGCCTTCGAAGAAGGGTCGGACGGATGGGCTTGACGCGGATCCCCCTTTTCACGGCGCTAATTGGCGCGGCGGGTGTCGCGGTGTGGGGGTATCTCGCAGCACGGTACATCGGCGACTTCCTACCGTTCCTCATCATTGCCAGCTTCGTCGGGCTCATAGACCTGTGGCGGCGCGCGCACGGCCGCTCACGGCGCATTCGATTTTCCCTACTCGGCGCCGTGGTCATCCTCGGTGTCTACGGAATCGTCGTCAACGTGGCGTCGGCGAGCACGCCCAACAACGATTGGAACCGCGCCCAGACCTTGCGGTACGTGCAAGCGCAGAAATCGGTCAGCGACGGAACGGGGCACCCCCTGGTCCAAAACATCGAACGTGGAGCGCAGCTTCCTCTTTGGGCGCCGGCAGACCAATTGTTCATCGTGGGCGACTGCCAGGCCCTGTACATATCGAACGGGATGGACTACTCGCACAATTCGCCGCAACAGGCCTACGAACACGCCTCGTGGAACGCAGTCCAATATGGCGCCCACATCGTCTACGACGTCTCGTTGACGCTTCGAGCTCCGACGGCCCAGATGAAGGGACACGTACCGATTGTTACCGTGGGTCACGACACGATTTGGATGAAGACGATAGGGACGAACCAAGTCAGATTCGGTGTGGATGATCCCCGCGGCACGACGACAGGACCACCGGCAGACATGGTGCCGAACTTCGTCTATCCGTTCGAGCTCGACGTCGATCCATACCTCCGCTGGCTGACGTGGCGCACCTTCGGGAACACGTTCCTCAGCGCCGAGTGGCCGAACGGACCGTCCCAACCGGTAACCGCAGCGCAACCCGCAACGGGCGGGTATCCCTTCTCGGCCGTCGTCAGCGAACCCGTACAGGACGCCGGCCTGTGTCGCAGTCTCCTGAGCGAATCACAGGGCTCCGGCGCGGCGGACTCCCTAAGGGCCCGATCAAGCCGGTAGACGTTTGGTATTTGACCGCCCGGCGACCTCAAGCTGCAACACGAGCCCGGGGAGGCCCCCTAGCACCGAGATCGAATCGGTCCCCGCTCCGACGACGCACCGCTCGGGCTTGCAGGCACCATCGGGACCTCGCAGAGGCGACGTCCCAGGCGGGGAGGGCTGAGGAATTGGGATTAGGCTTAGCAGGGTGGTGGACTTGGGGCCCGATCATGAGTTGGGCGTGCTACCTCCACGTCAGCGACCTCGAGGATCTGCAATGAGCGCCGACTCCTCTCCGCTCACCTTCAGCCAGCGAGAATCCTGAGCGCTTACGATGGCGGATGCGCACGATTTGCAGGATCCGACGATGTCCGGATGGCAGTTCCCCAAGGGGCCCTGGGTGCTCGTTGTTGGGATGCATCGCAGTGGTACCTCGGCGATCGCCGGTGCGATCGGGGCGTTGGGGATGTCCCTACCGCGCATAGAGGATCGGATCGGACCTCGACCGAGCAATCCGGAGCACTGGGAGAGTGAGTCGATCATGTTCCACAACGACGAGGTGTTGGATCGCCTCGGTGGGAGCTGGGCCGCACCTCCCGACCTGCAACCCGGGTGGGTCGAAAGCTCACAACTCGCCGGTCTTGGCGACCCCGCTCCACTCTTCTCGAGGGCCTTTCCGGATTCGGGTCCGCTCGTATGGAAGGACCCCCGCGCATGCCTTTTGCTCCCATACTGGCGAACGCTCATCCCGGAGCCCGTGGCCGCTGTCTTCATTTGGCGTTCACCCATCGCCGTGGCCCGCTCGCTCCGGAAACGGGATGGGTTCTCCCTCGTCCATGGCCTGTCTCTTTGGGAACGGTACAACCGAGCTGCGCTCGAGGGGCTCGAAGGGTTGGATGTCTTCGTCTTCGCCTACGAGGACCTCATGCAGGATCACCGCCGGACCGTCGGTTCGGTGGCGGCGTGGCTCGGCTCGCTCGACCAGTTCGCACCACAATCGGAGCTATGGAACGTCGACAAGGCCGTATCGTCCGTCTCGGACGAGCTTCTCCATCAAACAATCGACCCTGCCGCCGACGGGCTGCTGCTCGCCGAGCATCGCTCCATGATCGCGCTCCTGGCAGATCTCGATGGTGGTCATCGACAATTCGATCCCGGATCCCTGCCCGTCGAATCGGCCTGGGCCGAGGAGGTCCTCGCAGACCGGCGCGAGGCGAGGCTTGCCAACCGGCGCGAGAGCGAGCTCTGGGAGAAGATCGATGATCGGGTGCAGCGGGTGAACATGCTGGAGGACGAGTTGACGGACCTGCTCGAGTCCCTCCATGCGGCCGAGCGCGACTTGGATTGGATGACCCGCGTAGTGGCCGGAATGGAGGCCTCGACGAGCTGGCGCATGACGAGCCCGTTCCGCTCCATGTCGGCCAAGGTGCGTGGTCACGGCGGCGCATCCCACGGCACCTCCGGCTGATCGTAAGCGGATGTCGATGAATATCTTGGTGGTCGCCGATTTCTTTCCCTGGCCTTCGTTGAACGGCGGCCTCATGCGAACGGCCATCACCGTTGAAGCGCTCGCGGAGGTGGGAACCGTGGACCTGTTCTCGTTCGTGGACGAGCGCCAGAAGGATCGGGCTGTGCCCCCGGACGTGGCCCTGGGGCGGCTCGAGACCGCGCCCCACCCGGCCATCGACCGAACGAACCGTTGGCGGGTTGCGTGGTTGACTCGGAGGGGAGTGCCGATGGAGGTGGTGATGCGACAGGCCGATGGGGCACCGCGACGAAAGTTTGCTGCGTGGGCGAATGATCGTTACGACCTCGTCTGGTTCAGGTGGCCGATGCCCTTCGCCTGGTTGGGCCGGCCGCGGCTCGGACCCACGGTCGTCGATCTCGACGGGCTCGTCGACGAGGGAGAGAAGGAACGGGCGGATCTCATAACGGAGACCTCATCCAGCCGCTTTGGTCCCCACACGCTGCATGCATCGCTGGCCAGGCTGCAGGCTCGTGTCAATGCTCGGGACTGGCGTCATTTCCAGAACACGATCGCGGCCGAAGTGGATCGAGTGGTGCTCTGTTCGGATGCCGAGGTCCGGCGTTCGGGGATGGCGAACGCCGAGTTGGTCGTGAACACGTACCCCCGGCCATCGGCACCGCCCCGGCCGACGGCCCTGCACCAGCCTCCCGTTGTTCTTTTCCAAGGGACGTTCGACTACGGTCCGAACGTCGATGGTGCCCGCTGGCTGGTTCAGGAGATCGCGCCGGGACTTCGCCAACAGTTTCCCGGGACGATGGTTCGTCTGGTCGGAAAGACGACGCGGACTGTCGAGCAGCTGGACGATCCGCCGGACGTCACCTCCGTGGGCGTGGTGCCGTCGATGGCTCCAGAGCTGGCACGGGCCGATCTAGCCGTTGCGCCGATTCGTTACGGGAGTGGGACGCGGCTTAAGATCCTCGAGTCGTTCGCCCACCGCGTTCCGGTCGTGTCCACCACGCTCGGTGCCGCCGGGCTCGAGGCATGTGACGGCGTACACCTGCTCCTCGCCGACGATCCCCACGAGTTTGTCGCCGCCTGCCGGCGGATCCTGACCGACCCCGAACTTCGTACGCGCCTGGTGAGTGCAGCCGAGCGGCTGTACCTCGACCAATACGAGTCCTGTGTGGCTAGGGCGCAGATCCGGTCGATCGTCAGCGACCTGACCGGATGTGTACCTGTACCACGATGACGTCCCACCGGTGGTCCCGGCGACGCCCCTCCGGTGCGGATCTCCGCATCGCCGTTTTCGTAGGACGGAGAAGACGACCCGATGACGGACAAACGGTCGCCAAACACCAGTCGGACCCGGGGATATAGGGCACGGTCGTCTGGTGAGCCGCAACCGGAACGCGGGCGATTGCGATAGCGTAACCCCGTGTCGGCAGCGGGATCAGGCGTTGGCCATCCGACCCCGTGACCTGACCGGGGCGCCGGAAGAACTCGATGCGCCGACGTCGAAGCGGCGGCGCCGATTCGACGCGATCCATCCAACAAGTGGCGATGACACCCTGGAGGATCGGTGATTCCGCAAGCACAATCAGGCCCCACAGGTCCCGGTGTGTGGGGCAAGCGGCGGCGGGGACGGCCGGCGTGCTGAACATCGTGACTGTCCACTGGCAGTCGCCACGATGGGTGGACATTCAGCTGCGTTATCTCGAACGCAATGTGGACGTTCCGTGGCGGGTCTTTGCCTCGCTGAACGGCATTGACAAGGGACTGTGGGATCGTTTCCATTTCGCCGCGGACCTCGACGGAGATCACCCGGAAAAGCTCAATGAGCTGGCGAACATCGTGGCGGGAGAGTCTGCCTCCGACGACCTGCTCGTCTTCCTGGATGGCGACGCATTTCCGGTGCGTCCCGTGGGCTCCTGGTTCGACGACTTGCTTTCGTCTCACCCCTTGGCAGCGCTGCGTCGTTACGAGAACCTGGGTGACCCGCAACCGCATCCCGCATTCTGCTTGACCACGGTGGGTTTCTGGAAGGAGATCGAAGGGGACTGGAGTGCCGGCTACATGTGGGAGAACGACGCGGGAGTGACGACCGACGTCGGTGGGGAGCTGCTTCGCACCTTGCGGGAACGGAACCTGCCGTGGCGTCCGATTCTGCGCACGAATACCAAGAACCTTCATCCGGTCTGGTTCGGCATCTATGAGCACAGGATCTACCACCATGGAGCCGGATTCCGACCACGAGTGTCTCGCGTCGATATCCTTCGCGCTCCTGAAATCTACGGTTCTGTGAACCCGACAGGCCCTGCTATCGGTCCCGGAATTGAAAATCGCGTTCAAGGGCGCATCCGTGTGGGGACGGTCAGCGGGAACAGGCTTCGTCACCTTCGTCGTGCGCCCGCCGCACTGCGGAAATTGGACGCGCCGACGCGGCGAGGTCCGCGATCAGCGGCATCGTGACCGACGACTGCATCGTGACGAACGACAGGCAGAGCGAGTCTTCTCGTGGATTGTCGAGGACGGTGACTTCTACCGTCGGTTGGATCGCGCTGCCGAGGAGGACTAGCACCGAGGCGGTAGAGGCTCAGCATCGAACATTGGACCCTGTTCGAAATCAAGGTTCTGGCCGATGACTTCCGGATCGACCAAAGACCTATCGACCCCACTCGTAGTTGGGATGCCAGTCACCAACGACCTTCGCGGCCGAATGTGCTCAACAGCCATACGAAGTCATACAGTCGGTGGTACCGGAATCGGGCTCAGGTCAGGATCAACTGGGTCCGGTCACGGTCGCTACCATACGGCGCCATTCCGACGTCGACGAAGTACCGACGAGGCCGGACCCTCCTCTAGTTCTTGATCTTCACGACCACACCCGGGCTGTACGTGACGTGACCCGCGGCATCGTGAACCACGCTCTGTAGGGTGTAGGTCCCGTTGGGGACGGTGGACGAGCTCCACTCCGTAAACCACCCGTAGACCGTGCTGTTGCCGATTGCGATCACCGTGTTCTTAAGGCGTCCACCGGTTAGACGGAATTCAACCCTGATCACGACAGAATTGTCTGACGTAGTCGCAACCAGCCACTGAAGCCCCTTCAACGTGGCACCGTGTCGCGGAGCGACCACGGCTGTGGCTCGTGGAAGTCCTTCTTTCTTGTAGAGAGCAACAGCGCCGGTTGCAAACAGACTGAGATGGTGTGCCTTTGCGAAAGACGCCATTTGTCTAATCAAGATGACGGCTGGGGCTCGTGAATTCACACGAGGGGAGACAGCCCCCGGAGCGGAAAAGAACAACGCACTCTTCACCAGACTGTCGGGGGCTGACTGGATGTTCACCGCGACATCAGCTGCCAATAACTCTTTCTGATGCCAGTCCCTGGCCTGAGCAAGGCCGTTTCCCGTGCCCACGACGAGCAAGAGGAAGACTGCGAAGATGAGGATCGCTCGGCTGAAGAAGAGTGAGTTCTCATCGAAGGTTCTCCCTTGACTGTGCTCAGTGGGCAGTCCGAACAGCCGTTCAATAGGACCATCGCGATAGAGGGTGCGCGGCGTCCGGGCCGAACGTCTGAGCTGGATTCGTAGGGTGGGTCGATCGAAAATGGCCAGGTAACAGCCAACCAGTATCAGATGATCGAAGACCGCGTAGCGAGATCCAACTGCCAGTCCGTACGACGATCGCCCCACCGCAACCAATACTGCGAACAGCAGGCCGAACCAGACCAACGCCACCCCGAGGGGGCTTCCGTCTGCTTCGTTCCGACGAAGCCCGTAGGCGATCACCACGTAGATGGCGACCACAAAGAGGAGAAGTCCAAGAAGGTACACGGCGTAAAACCCGACGCCTGAGTGGTAAACACCCAGGACGTCGCCCACATTGAACAAGAAAGCCTTCAGGGCTTGGATGGGGTTGTGAAGCGCGCTCTGGTTGGCAGTGCTGGTTGCGAGACTGAAATGATAGAAAAATACGACCCCCGTTACGACGGCAGTCGCGATCCAGGCAAGCACAAGACTCCTGGGCCGCCCCCGCAGGTACAGGAGCACCAGCCCGGCAGGCCAGATCAAGAGCCCTTCCAGCGAGGAGAAGCTGCCGACGACGGCGGCCGCCATCGCTCCCACCACTACGGACGTGTGGAGCGCGGGTCTGTCCAAGAGGAATAGGGCGATCGCAAACATCATCAGGACGAGATACCAAGCGAGCTGGAAGCCCCACAGCGTGTCGCGGTCCTGAACAAATGAGAACATGACGATCACTACCGGGCAGTAGAAGATCCACGGCCTAGTCGGTGAGCGCCGACGATGAGCCGCGATGAAGAGCCCTGTCGCTACTAGGAGCATCCCTGCACTCACGTATTCCTCGACGACGACGTTGAAATGCGTCGCGTGAGCAAGCAGGATCACGATCAGATTCGGGAAGAAGATCCGATTCTCGGTGTGCTGCGCCCAAAGCGTGCTCAGACTAAGTGTGTGTGAGTACGCATGGGAGATGACACCGAGGTCAAACCACTGGTCTAACCAGACGATGTTTACGGCGTATTGATGAATTAACCAGAGGTACGCAGCAACGGGAAGAGCAAAACCAAGCACGGTCAGGACAGATATCAGGCCCGGTGCCGGGCCGACTTCGCCGGATGCGCCATCCTGGGCAGATGGCATCGGTGGATCGCTCTGGATACCGGGGTCAGCCTCGTTGAGCACCGTCACCTCCTTCACCACGGTCCTCCTGAGATCGACGTATCGACCCAAGAGTTTTGGCCACGGTATCCCAATCTGGACGTGCTCAATGGTCCAAATGTCGCAGCACGAGCCGGTTCATTGTCGGCCTGGAAGCGATGTTTCCCCGCACGATACGGCGCGTGACGATCGAAGCCGATTCCGAGATTGCATCGAGATTGTCCCACGCCGGCCATCTCCAGGGAACTCGTCGATTGAGACATCGGACTCCGTCTTCGAGGAGCTCGGCGATGCTGGGTGCGCCGTAGCCCGCGCTGACCGCCGTATGGGCGCCCTGCCCCACCATTCGCCAGGCGTCTACGCGTCGACCATGGAAGGTATGTCAGCTGATGACCCGCGAGTACTCCGGTCTGAACGCCCCCCGATCTCTCACCCCGATTCGCACTATCAGGTCGACCGCATTCCGAACGCGATGATGGCAATCATGGCAGTAACAGCGCCCCTCTCGTGATGGCGATCGCGTCCAGAGGCTGAGGACAGGGGGGCTTGCCTGATTCTCCTCAAGCTGTACCACTTCAGATCACCATGCTCGTTCCAATCGTGACATTCACCAGAGCTATGCCAGCATTTGCATGAGAAAGCATCACAGTCTCTCGCGACGAGCGCAGCCCATCGTGTCTCTTGTCACTTGTCGCGTGTGGTCGTCCAGCGGGATCACGATCCGGGAAGGCCGAGGCCGCGTTGGAGAGTGGCGGCGAGACCGGCCCGCTCCCGGATCCCGAAGGCGACGTTCACGGCCAGTCGCTCGAGGATCTGCTCGACCGTCTTGCCCCCGGCGGGCAGCGGGTGGTCCCGGACGAATCGGGTTACCGCTTCGGCCCGCTCGGGGGGGTGGCACAGGCCGCGGACGCCCTCCAGCATGCGGGGGAGGATGTTGGAGGGGAACAGGTCAACCAGCGTGGACCATTCCTCGGTGACCCGCTCCCAGACGCCGGGCCCGGTCACCCGGTTGGCCAGCAGCAGCTGGACCAGAAAGGGTGCGTTCTGGGTGCGGACCTCCGAGGTGGCGAGGTCGAGGGCGCGGGAGGCGAGCGACTGGTCGTGGAAGGAGGCCAGCGCGTACAGGTAGCGGACCTCCTCCTGCGGCGTGGCGGGCGACCGGTAGCGGGCGAGGAACGTGTCGAACTGGGCCTCGCCGCCCTGGGCGGCCACGATGTCGAGCACGGCCGACTCGATGTCGGGGTCGAGCCCGGCCGGGCCGGCGAAGCGCCGCCGGGCCTCTTCCTGCACGCCGTGGTCGTCCCCGACCGTCCCGAGGGTGCGCAGCACCGAGGCGCGCAGGGCTGGCGTGCGCTCGCCGTCGTCGGGCCGGGGGTCCCAGCCGAGGCGGATCCCTAGCGGGCCGAACAGGGCGCGCACCGAGTCGGCCATCGCCGGGCGGTCGGGGTCGGGGACCACCCGCTCGAACAGACCGACGGCCCCGAGCACCACCGACCACACGCTCGGGTCGCCCTCGTTCGAGTCGGCCAGCGCCCGGGCCAGGCGCACCAGGTCGGTCAGCGGGGCGCGGCCGGCCAGGGTGGCGGCCCAGGTGTCGGAGACCAGGTTGTACCGCTCGAGCGGCGCGAGCTCGGCCAGCCGCCCGGCCAGCAGCTCGATGGTGGCCGTCGGGTAGGCCACCCGGTAGTAGCCCGAGCCTCCGGCATTGACCAGGTGGGCCTCCCCTTCCGTGTCCCATGCACCGGCCGGGAGCTCGGCCCCGTCCATGAGGACTGCCACCGGGCCGGTCTCGACGTCGCCGATGGGACGGGCCAGGACCGGCACCTGCCAGGCGGAGCCGATGGCCCCCCCGGGCTCCCCCCGGTACGAGAAGGGGACCTGGGTCAAGGACCCGCCCTCGTCGGCTTCGAGCAGCGGGTAGCCGCCCTGGTCGATCCAGGTGGTCATGATGGCGCCCACGGCTCGCCCACTGGAGCCCTCGAGGGCGTCCCACAGGTCGGAGGTCTCCGTGTTGCCGTAGCGGTGGGTGGCGAGGTAGTCGCGGATGCCGTCGCAAAAGACGTCGGGGCCGAGGAACTGCTCGAGCATCCGGAGCACGCTCCCGCCCTTCTGGTAGGTGAGCACGTCGAACATGCCCTGGGCCTCCTCGGGCCGGCCCACCGGGAACTCGACGGGTCGGGTGGCATGCAGGCCGTCGACGGCCATGGCCGCCTCACGCTCGACCCCGAAGCTCACCCAGCGTTGCCATTCGGGCCGGAAGGCGTCCACGGCCAGCACTTCCATGAAGGTGGCGAACGCCTCGTTGAGCCAGATCCCGTTCCACCACTTCATGGTGACGAGGTCGCCGAACCACATGTGGGCGATCTCATGGCAGACCACATCGGCCACTCGCTCGAGCTCCACCCTGGCCGCCTGGTCCGGGTCGACGAGGAGCACCGACTCGCGGAAGGTCACGCAACCAAGGTTCTCCATGGCCCCGAAGGCGAAGTCCGGGATGGCCACCAGGTCGAGCTTGTCGGCCGGGTAGGGGAGCCCGAAGTACTCGGTGAAGAAGCGGAGGGCGTGGCTGCCGACCTCGAGGGCGAAGGAGGTCAGGTGGCCCTTGCCCGGCGGGTGGACGATACGGAGGGGGACGCCGTCCACCAGCACCGGCTCGGTGGCCTCGAGCGGGCCCACCACGAAGGCCACCAGGTAGGTGGACATGACCATGGTCGGGGCGAACCGCACTCGCCGCTTGCCGCCGGCCTGGCGGGTCTCCTCGACCACCGGGCCGTTGGAGTAGGCGGAGAGCGCCTCGTCGACCACCAGGGTGATCTCGAAGGTGGCCTTGAGCTCGGGCTCGTCGAAGCAGGGGAAGGCCCGGCGGGCGTCGGTCGACTCCATCTGGGTGGTGGCGATGACATGTTCCACGCCGTCCTCGTCCACGAACGTCGACCGGTAGAAGCCGTGCAGCTTGTCGTTGAGGATGCCGGTGAAGGTGAGGTGCAGGGTGGCCCGTCCTGGCGGCAGCGGTTCGGCGAAGGTCAGGATGACCTGCTCCTCGTCGGCGTCGAGGGCGATCGCCGTCGGGGCCAGGGCGTAGCCCTGCTCGGGGTCGCTGTCGTTGAGCTCGGCGAACGTCACCTCGAGCTCGGCGGCGTTGAGGGTGATGGTGGCCGTCTCCTGCTCGATGGTGAGGTCGATCTCGACGTCGCCGCCGAAGGTGGCCGCCGGGAGATCCGGCACCAGGACGAGCCGGTAGGCGTCGGGCCGGACCGACGTCGGCAGTCGGTACGGG
This sequence comes from uncultured Acidimicrobiales bacterium, assembly GCA_963769825.1. Classification (GTDB taxonomy): domain Bacteria; phylum Actinomycetota; class Acidimicrobiia; order Acidimicrobiales; family RAAP-2; genus Bog-756. The sequence goes on along the minus strand of CAVYNO010000031.1, from coordinate 46,856 downwards.
GCGGTGTGGGTGGCGGTGCCGGCGGCGTCGCCGGCGTCCGATGTGGGAGCGGTCATGGATGGCAGGCTACCGTCGCGCCGTGCAAACCAACGGTTCGGACCGGCGTCAGTTCAATGTGGTGGCGGTGGGCAACGCCCTGGTCGACGTGCTGGCCTCGGCCACCGACGCCGATCTGCTGGCGGCCGGACTGGTCAAGGGCTCGATGGCCCTGGTCGACCACGAGCGCTCCGCCTCCATCTACGCCAGCATGGGCCCGACCATCGAGGCCTCGGGCGGATCGGCGGCCAACACCATGGCCGGGGTGGCCGCCCTGGGCGGGCGGGCCGCCTTCCTCGGGCGGGTGGCCGACGACGGGTTCGGGCAGGCCTTCATCCACGACATCAGGTCGGTGGGTGTGGCCTTCGAACCGACACCGACGCCGGCGGTGCCCGGCCGCACGGTCACCGGCCACTGCCTGGTGCTGGTGACCGAGGATGCCGAGCGCACCATGGCCACCCATCTCGGCGTCGCCTCGGACTTCGGGCCGGTCGACCTGCACGACGGCCACCTGTCGTCGGCCCAGGTGGTCTACCTCGAGGGCTACCTCTGGGAGCAGCCCACGGCCAAGGCGGCCATGCGCCAGGCCATCGAGGTGGCCCACGCCAACGACGCCTCGGTGGCCCTCTCGCTGTCGGATCCGTTCTGCGTGGAGCACCACCAACGTGAGTTCCTGGACCTGGTCAGGAGCGACCTCGAGATGGTCTTCGCCAACGAGGACGAGCTCAAGCTTCTCTTCGGGGCCAAGGACCTCGATGCGGCTGTCGACGCGATGGGGGAGACAGGCATCCTCGGGGTGGTGACCCGCGGCGCCGCCGGGTGCGTAGTCGTCTCACCGGCCGGCGTCCTCGACGTCCCGGCCGCCCCGGTGGACCGGGTGGTCGACACCACCGGAGCGGGCGACCTGTTCGCCGCCGGCTTCCTCCATGGGATCACAAACGGGCTCGCCCCCGAAGCATCGGCCCGTCTCGGAGGGATCTGCGCGGCCGAGGTGATCTCGCATGTGGGGGCGCGTCCCCAGGCGGACATCCGGGCCATGGCCGTGGAGGCCGGGCTGTTGGCCTGAGCCCCGCTTGCCACCGGGTCCGGTCGTCAGCCGCCGGGGTCCTTGTCAGCCGCCGGGGTCCTTGTCAACCGCCGGGGTCCTTGTCAACCGCCGGGGTCCTTGACCGGGCGGAAGTCGAAGGGCAGGTCCCCCATGCGCACCAGCACCGAGGCCACGGCCCGGCCCATGGGGGCGAGCGACGACTCGAGCATGCCCGGGTCCTCGAGGACGGCCTCCTCGAGCTGGCACGAGCCCTCGTAGGAGACCTCCACGGCGCATTCGAGCTCCTCGCCGCCGCCCTTCTCCGCGAGCCGGTCGTCGCCGTCACCGACGAGCAGCTGTTCGATGGTCGTCGAACCCCGCATCAAGGGATCCTCCCCCAGGACCTCGAGGGTGCGGGGCAGCACGCCGATCAGCGGGGCCGTCTCGGGGACGCCCCGCAGCCCCTGGACCCGGAAGGCGATCTCCACCAGCACCTCGGGCAGCTCGTCGGGTTCCTCACCGATCGCCCAGCTCCGGTATGAGGTCTGGCTCCACGTCGGCCAGTCGAGACTCAGGTCGACCCGGATCCGGGCCGGACGTTCCTCGCCGGGAAGGCTGTACGAGGTCTCGAAGCTGACGTCGCCGAGGAACACGTCCACCTGGAAGCGCTCCTCGACCGCCTGGCGCTGCAGCAGGGCGGCCTCGAACGAGCTGCGGAAGGCCGTGACGAGCTGGGCGAACACATGGTCGAGCATGGCGGGGCAGAGGCTACCGTTCTTCCATGGCCGCCCCGCCCGCGCCGACTCAGCAGTCGCCGTGGCTCGACCGACGGGTCATCGCCTACGCGCACCAGGGGGGAGCCTGGGAGGGCCCCTCCTCCACCCTGCACGCCATCGCGGCCGCCCTCGAGGCCGGGGCCACCGCCATCGAGCTCGATGTCCACGCCACCGCCGACGGGCGGCTGGTGGTGTGCCACGACCCGACCGTCGACCGGACGACCAACGGCTCCGGGCGGATCGCCGAGCTCACCTACGACGAGCTCCGGGCCCTCGACAACGCCTACTGGTGGGCGCCGGGGGCCGACGTCTCACCCGGGCTCGAGCCCGACCGCTACCCGTTCCGCGGGCGCGCTCCGCAGGACCGACGCTTCGGCATCGCCCGGCTCGAGGAGGTGCTGGAGGCGTTTCCCGGGGTGCTGCTCAACCTCGACATCAAGCAGACCGCGCCGGCCGTGGCCCCCTACGAGGAGACGTTGGCGAACCTGTTGCGCCACTACGGGCGGGTCGACGACGTCATCGTGGCCTCGTTCCTCGACCAGGCCACCGACGCCTTCTCGTCCTTCGCCCCCGAGATCCCGACCTCGGCGGGCACAGGGGCGGTGGCCAACTTCTTCCAATCGGTGCGAGCCGGGGAGGAGCCGGCGGCCATGCGCCACGTCGCCCTCCAGGTCCCGGCCATCTACAGCGGGTTGACCTTGGTCGACGAGGCCTTCGTATCGGCTGCCCATGACGGGGCCCTGGCCGTGCACGTGTGGACCATCGAGGAGGAGCCTGAGATGGAGCACCTCTGCGGGCTGGGGGTCGACGGCATCATCACCGACCGCCCCTCAGCCCTGTCCGGGGTGCTCGAACGGCTGGGCAGCGCATGGCTGCCCCCGGAATGAGGGTGGGCTCAGCCCCGTCCGCAGTTGGGCTTGTGCCCGTGGTTGGCCTTCTTCTTGGCCCGGAGCTTGCGCTTGTTGGTTCGCTTCGACACAGGAGGGAGACGCTAGCCCGCAACTCGAGCCCGGGGGCCCGCAGGCGGACGCCGATGAGCTGGTTGCTCCGTGCAGGCGACGTGCTGGCCGGATGCGAGGTGGCCGACGGCCTGGCCGCGCGCAACAGGGGCCTGCTCGGGCAGACCGGCTACGAGGGCGCGATGGTGCTCCCCCGGACCCGAGCCGTCCACACCTTCGGCATGCAGTTCCCCCTGGACGTGGCCATCTGCGACAACGACATGGTGGTGATCGCCGTCATCCGTCTGCGGCCCTGGCGCATGAGCATCCCGCGGCGAGGCGGGCGCACGGTGATCGAGGCACAGGCCGGGGCCTTCGAGCGCTGGAACCTCAAGGTCGGCGACCAGCTCGAGCTGCGCAGATGACCCCGCCGGGGCGGATCGTCCTCGTCGGCACGCCCATCGGGAACCTGGGCGACCTCACCCCCCGGGCCGTCGAGGCCCTGGCCGGCGCCGATGTCATCTACTGCGAGGACACCCGCCACTCACGCAAGCTGCTGAGCCACGCCGGCGGTGACCGGTGCCACACTTCGGTCCCTGCACCGCCACAACGAGGCCGAGCGGGTCGGCGAGGTGGTCGACGCCGCCGTCGCCGGCAGCACGGTGGCGGTGGTGTCCGACGCGGGGATGCCGGGGATCTCGGATCCCCCGTCGCGGCTGGCGGCGGCGGCCGCCGCCGCCGGGGTGCCCGTCACGGTCGTGCCCGGACCCTCCGCCGTCCTCTGCGCCCTGGTGGCCAGCGGAATGTCCACGGACCGCTTCTGCTTCGAGGGGTTCCTGCCCCGTTCCGGCCGCCGTCGCCAGGTGCGTCTCGAGGAGATCGCCGGCGAGGTCCGCACCACGGTGCTCTTCGAGGCCCCCGGTCGCCTGGCCGCGACCTTGCACGACTTGGCCTCGGTGTGCGGCCCGGCCCGGCCGGTGGCCGTCGCCCGCGAGCTGACCAAGATGCACGAGGAGGTCTGGCGCGGCGCGCTGAGCGATGCGGCGGCCCGGGCGGAGACCGGGGCGTTCCGTGGCGAGATCGTGCTGGTCCTGGCCGGAGCCACCCCGCCGGCGAGTTGGTGGTCGACGACGAGCGGCTCGTCTCGGCGCTGGACGAGCGGCTGGCCACCGGCGTGCGCCGCCGGGGCGCCATCGACGAGGTGGCCGAGGCCTTCGGCGTGCCCCGGCGCCGGGTCTACCAGTTGGCCGTGAACCGGCCCGCGCCGGCGCGGGACGGGGGAGGAGCCGCCCCGGCCGTGGGCAGATCGGAGAGTCCGTCCGGCAGCCCCGCCGCCGGCCCGTCGGAATGAGGGTTCGTCCAACGGGGTTCTACCTCCGGGCAGCGCAGGCTGGGCAGGCAGGGCAGGCACGGCAGACAGGGCTGGCGCGGCAGACGGGTACGGAGGAGACAGCACGTGTTCGGACGGACGGAACTGGACAAGACCCAGGCGGCGGGCATCGGGCCCGACGAGGTTCCCGACGGGTTGGAGCTGGCTGCGTTCGCCGCCGGGTGCTTTTGGGGCGTGGAGGAATTCTTCCGGGCCGTCCCCGGGGTAGTCGACGCCATCTCCGGCTACGAGGGTGGGGTGGTCGATCATCCGACCTACGAGCAGGTCTGCTCCGGTGCCACGGGGCACGCCGAGGCAGTGCTCGTGACCTTCGATCCGGTGCGGGTGACCTACGAGCGCCTGCTCGAGGAGTTCTTCCGCCATCACGACCCGACCACCCTCGACCGCCAGGGGCCCGACCGGGGCACCCAGTACCGCTCGGCGATCTTCGCCTACTCCGAGGCGCAGGAAAAGGCCGCCCGGGCCGCCCTCGACGAGTACCAGGGCCGCTTCAAGCGACCGATTGTGACCGAAGTGGACCCGGCGTCGACCTTCTGGCCGGCCGAGGCCTACCACCAGCGCTACACCGAGCGCACCGGCTACGGCGGATGCCATGTGGCCAACTGGTGACGGCCGACTGGAACCGGACGCCGCGCCGGTCCCGGGTAGGAAGCTCAGACCAGATCGGTGAGGGCCCGGCGGACGTAGGGACGGAGAGGCAACGTCATGGCCTCGTCCGGGGCGACCCAGCGGGCATTGTCCGACGACCCCGCCACCTCGTGCCGCAGGGTGCCGCGGTACGCATCGATGCCGTAGATGATCCGGAGGGTGTGCAGGCTGGTCCCGTCCGGCAGGGTGAAGGTGTCCGACAGGACGCCCCGAAGGGCGCCAACCTCCACCTCGAGGCCCGTCTCCTCGGCGAACTCGCGGTCAGGCCGGCTACCGGGTCCTCACCGTGCTCGAGGCCGCCACCGGGCAGGAACCACTGGCCGGCCACGGTGAGGGTGGAGGCCGCCCGGACCAGCAGCACGTTGCCCCGGTCGTCGTGGCAGAGACCGTATGCCGCCACCCGTTGTCGCCGGGCCGCCCGCGACTCGGTCATCGGTTCAGGAGGGAGTGGGATCTGCCGGTCACCGACATGGACGGCACGGATCGACCCCGACGAGCACGGGGCCGGGAGCGTTGGGACACGTCGGGGCAGCCTAACGGCGGCGGTCCTGCCCGGGCGGCGACCGAAGCTGCGCCGAGGAGGTCGGCCGGACACTCGCCGATCGGTACGCTACCGGGCAGTGCCCCGCTACTACGTCACGACCCCGATCTACTACGTGAAGGACGCGCCCCACGTGGGGCACGCCTACACCACGGTGAACGCCGATGCCCTGGCCCGCTGGCACCGCCTGGTCGGCGACGACGTCTTCTTCCTCACCGGCACCGACGAGCACGGTCAGAAAGTGGCCCGGGCCGCCGAGGAGCAGGGGCTCAGCCCCATCGCCTGGACCGACCTACTGGCCCCGAGGTTCGCCGAGGCGTGGGCCGCGCTCGACGTGGTCAGCGACGACTTCATCCGTACCACCGAGCCCCGCCATACCCGGGCCGTCCAGCACTTCCTCGGCCGCATCTACGACAACGGCCACATCTTCAAGGACACGTACCGCGGCCTCTACTGCGTCTCGTGCGAGCAGTACTACACGGTGGACGAGCTGGTCGACGGCACGCTGTGCCCGATCCACGGGACGCCGGTCGAGCACCTGGAGGAGGAGAACTATTTCTTCCGGCTCAGCGCGTTCGAGCAGCCGCTCATCGACTGGTACACCGCCAACCCCGATGCGGTGATCCCCGAGTCGAAGCGCAACGAGGCCCTGGGCTTCATCAAGGGAGGGCTCCGCGACATCTCGATCACCCGGACCTCGATCGACTGGGGTGTCCGGGTCCCGTGGGACGAGAAGCACGTCTTCTACGTGTGGTACGACGCGCTGGTCAACTACCTGACCGCCATCGGCTACGGGGAGGACGACGCTCGCTTCCTGCAATGGTGGCCGGCCGTGCACCATCTCATCGGCAAGGAGATCATCCGGTTCCACTGCGTGTGGTGGCCGGCCATGTGCATGGCGGCCGGGATCGATCCGCCGGCCCACATCCAGGTACACGGCTGGTTGCTGCTCAGCGGGGAGAAGATGTCCAACTCGAGCGTCAACCAGATCTCCCCCGGTGACCTCATCGGCGAGTTCGGAGTGGACCCCGTTCGCTATCACCTCCTGCGCGACATCCCCTTCGGGGCCGACGGGGAGTTCTCGTACGAGGCCATCACCGCGCGCTACAACGCCGACCTGGCCAACAATCTCGGCAACCTGGTCTCGCGGGTGGCGACGGTCGTCGGGTCCAAGTGCGGCGGGCGGGGGACGGCCCCCCCGGCCGACAGCCGACTGGCCGGGGTGGCGCGTGCGGTGCTGGCCGAGGCCACCGAAGCGTGGCAGGCGGGCCAGCCCCACGCCGGGCTCGAGGCCACATGGCGGCTCATCCGTGAGACCAACGCCGAGCTCGAGGCCACGGAACCGTGGAAATCCGAGCCCGGGCCGTTGGTGGACGGGGTACTCGGCAGCGCCCTCGAAGTGCTCCGTATCGTCTCGATCCTGGTGGTCCCGGCCATGCCGTCCACCGCGGCCGAGATCTGGCGGCGGGTCGGGCTCGAGGGATCGCCGGCTGACCAGCGCCTGCCGGGGGCGGGAGTCTGGGGCGGCTACCCGGCGGGGCTCCCGGTGGAGAAGGGGGCGCCCCTCTTCCCCCGCCTCAAGGGGTGACCGGTTGGCGACGACCGACGCCGTCATCGAGTGGTTCGACTCCCACTGCCATCTGCAGGCCGAGTTCGCCGAAGAGGGCGGGCCGCGGGACGGCGCGCACGCCACCCATCTGTCGGCCACCCTGGCCCGGGCTGCGGAGGCCGGGGTGACCCGGATGGTCTGCGTCGGGACCGGGGCGGGATCGTCGGCCGAGGCCGTGGCCCTGGCTCGCCACATGGGCCATCCCGACTCGGTGGCCACGGCCGAGGGGGTGACGGTCTGGGCCACCGTCGGCCTCCATCCCCATGATGCGGCGGACGGCACCGGCGCCGTCGAAGCGCTCCTCGAGGCAGAGGTGGGAGCAGGTGCGGAGCCCGATGGCGGAGCCCGGCTGGTGGTGGCCGTCGGGGAGTGCGGCCTCGACTACCACTACGACCATTCGCCCCGCCCCCGGCAGCGGGAGGCCTTCGCCCGCCAGGTCGAGTTGGCCCACCGGCACGCGCTGGCCCTGGTCGTTCACAGCCGGGAGGCCTGGGAGGACACCATCGCCATCCTGGCCGAGACCGGGGTGCCCGACCGGACCGTCCTCCACTGCTTCACCGGGGGGCCGGACGAGGCCCGCCGGTGTCTCGACCTCGGCGCCTACATTTCGTTCAGCGGAGTGGTCACCTTCAAGAACGCCGCCGGGGTACGAGAGGCGGCCGCCCTGTGTCCCCTGGACCGCCTGTTGGTCGAGACGGACAGCCCGTTCCTGGCCCCCGTGCCCCACCGGGGGACGGCCAACGAGCCGTCGAGAGTGCCACTGGTCGGCGCGGCGATTGCCCAGGTCAGAGGGGTCGAGACCCCCGCCGTGGCCGCTGCTTCGACGGCCAACGCCCGGGCCGTGTTCGGCATCTGAGCCACCCCCGGCGGTCGGGGAGCGGCTCCGACCGGCCCGGCCCTGCCTCTCAGCGGCGGGTTTGCGTTCCCGGCCGGGTCTGCCTAACCTCGGGCCTGCGGCCGCTGTATGAGCGGTCGTTTTGCATTGCGTCTCACAGTCCGTAGTGCGTAGCCACAGTACGTAACCCGCTGTTCGAAGTACGCAGTCCGCTGTTTGTAGCGGTACCGGGTGGTGTGTCGGACCCACTCGTCGGATCGGCTTGGAGGAGTCGATCCCGTCCAACCCCCTGGGGGTGGACCCGTGCCCGAGGGCCTGCCCTCGAGTGCTGCCAGCGAAGTCTCGCAAGGAGAGTGGAGTCCTGAGGACCAGCAACGTACTGGGAGGCCGTCCCGCCGCCGCCGTGCTCCTGTGTGGAGCATTGCTCATCGTGCCCCTCTTGCTGATCCATGGTGATCCGGTGACCTCGGCGACGGCGGCCACGAAGCCACCCGCCCTCCACGCCGATCCGCGCACGCCGCATCACCAACCGTCCGGGCGGAAGGCCGCGTCCCGCACGAAGTCCTCGACCCCGGGCGTCTCGACGTCGGGCGCTACGACCACGGCGACCGCGGCCGCTCCGGTTGCTGCCACGGTCCAGCCCCCGGAACAGGCCGTCGCCACCGGTGAGCCGGTGGTCCGGCGGGTACCCGATCCCACCACGACCACGGTGGCCCCGACCACCACGACCACCGCGCCACCAGCGATGGCAGCGCCATTGGGTGCCGACCATTTCGGAGAGGTGACCTACTACGACCACCCGGCCGGAACGTGCGCCAGCCCATGGCTCCCGTTCGGGACGGTGGTGGAGGTGACCAATCCGGCCAACGGCTACTCGGTGAGCTGCGTGGTCAACGACCGCGAGGCCGACACCGCCCGCTCCATCGACCTCGCCACGGCCACCTTCGCGGCGCTGGCGCCGCTCTCCCAGGGGGTCATCGACGCCCAGCTGCGCTGGTGATCGGAGCGCCGTCCGGCCACTGCCGTCAGCCGAAGAAGACTTCCGCCTCCGAGTAGCGCTCCGGGGGGACGAGCTTGAGCGCGGCGGTTGCCTCGGCCAGGGGCACGAGCTCGATGGCCGTCCCGTGGAGCGCCACCATCTGACCCGAGTGCCCGGCATGGAGTGCATCGACCGCATGGAGCCCGAACCGGGTGGCCAGCACCCGGTCGAAGGAGGTCGGGGTCCCACCTCGCTGGACGTGGCCGAGCACAGTGGCCCGGGCTTCCTGGCCCGTCCGGGCGCAGATCTCGACTTCGAGGAGCTGGCCGATCCCAGCCAGGCGGGGATGACCGAAGGCGTCGACCTCGGCCTCGGAGCGGGGGATGGTCCCCTCGGCGGGCAGGGCTCCCTCGGCGGCCACCACGATGGGCGCGTAGTGGCTGGCGAACCGGTGCTCGATGAAGGCGCACACGGCCTCGATGTCGAAGGGCCGCTCGGGGATCAGGATCACGTTGGCCCCACCGGCCAGCCCCGAATGGAGCGCGATCCAACCGGCGTGACGCCCCATGACCTCGACGATGAGCACCCGGTGGTGGCTCTCGGCCGTGGTGTGGAGCCGGTCGATGGCCTCGGTAGCGACGGTCACCGCGGTGTCGAAGCCGAAGGTGTAGTCGGTGGCGCCAAGGTCGTTGTCGATGGTCTTCGGCACCCCGACTACGGTCAGGCCGGCCGTTCCCAGCTTGGTGGCCACGCCGAGGGTGTCCTCGCCGCCTACCACCACCAGCGCCTCCACCCCGAGGCGCTCCACCGTCTCGAGGACCCGGCGCTCGCCGTCCTCGGAGGCGTAGGGATTGGTCCGGCTCGACCCGAGGATGGTGCCACCCCTGGGCAGGATGCCCCGGACAGCCCCGACGTCGAGGGTCATCACGTCCCCCTCGAGAGGGCCGCGCCAGCCGTCCCGGAACCCGACGAACTCGTCGCCGTAGGCTTGGACGCCCTTGCGGACTATTGCCCGGATGACGGCGTTGAGCCCGGGGCAGTCGCCGCCTCCGGTCAGGACTCCGATGCGCATGAGGGCGATCGTACCGAGGACCTGGGGGTTCCGGCCGACCAACGGGGGAGAGGCGAGTGGCACACTGGCCAGGTGACCCACGGGCCGGCCGCCGTCCACCAGCTGCTGGCCGACCACGGCCTGCGGCCCAGCCGGGCCCTGGGTCAGAACTTCGTGGCCGATCCCAACACCGTGCGGCGCATCGCCCGCCTGGCCGGGATCTCGGCGGGAACGCCGGTCGTCGAGGTGGGATCCGGCCTCGGCTCGCTCACTCTGGCCCTGGCCGAGGCGGGCGCCTCGGTCACCGCGGTCGAGGTCGACCGCCGCCTGGTGCCGGTGCTCCGCACCCAGGTCGAGCCGCTCGGCGTGCGGGTGGTCGAGGCAGACGCCCTGGCTGTGGATTGGGAGGACCTGCTGAGTGGACACTCGGGCCCGTGGTCGCTCGTCGCCAACCTTCCCTACAACGTGGCTGTGCCGGTGGTCATCCGCGTGCTCGAACAGGCGCCCCGTATCTCATCGCTGCTGGTGATGGTGCAGCGCGAGGTGGGGGAGCGGCTGGCCTCCGGACCGGGACAGCGAGCCTACGGGGCGGTGTCGGTCAAGGTGGCCTACTGGGCCGGCGCATCGGTGGTCGGCCGCGTTCCGCCGTCGGTCTTCATACCGAAGCCACGGGTCGAGTCGGTGCTGGTCCGTCTGGAGCGCCACGCCACGCCCGCGGCGCTGGGCGCGAGCCGACCCGGCCCGGGCGACGAAGCCTACGACCGCCTCTTCACCGTGGTGCGGGCCGGGTTCGGGCAGCGGCGCAAGATGCTGCGCCGATCGCTCGATGGGATGGTCGCTCCCGGGGCCTACGAGGCCACCGGCATCCCGCCCACGGCGCGCGCCGAGGAGCTGTCCCTCGAGGCGTGGGAGGAGCTGGCCGCCTGGGACCCCGCCCGCGGGGATACGGGGTCTGCAGGTGCAGCTGGCACCGAGCCCGGGCCGCCGTGAGCTCCTCTCGGGGTGAAGGGCACGGGGACGACGAGCCGGTGCCGGTGGAGATCCTGGCCCCGGCCAAGCTGACCCTCTCGTTACGGGTCGTCGGGGTGCGCCCCGACGGCTATCACCTCCTGGAATCGGAGATGGTCAGCATCGACCTGGCCGACACGCTGGTGATGGGAGCGGGTGACCGTCTGACCGTGACAGCCGGATCCGCGGGCGACACGGCAGCGTTCGAGGCACCGGGCGGTCGGGAAGGCCGCTCCGTTCCGCTCGGTCCTGACAACCTGGTCGAGCGCGCCCTCCGGGCTGTCGGTCGCCGGGCCGAGGTCGAGCTGGTCAAGCGGATTCCGGCGGGGGCCGGTCTCGGAGGAGGATCGGCGGACGCGGCCGCCGTGCTGCGGTGGGCCGGCTGTGACGACCTCGAGGTGGCGCTCCGGCTGGGCGCCGATGTGCCCTTCTGCCTGGCCGGGGGGCGGGCAATGGTCCGCGGCGTCGGCGAGGAGATCGAGAGACTGCCATTCCAAGAGCGGGCCTACACCCTGCTGTTGTTGCCCTTCGGGGTGGACACCGCGGCCGTGTACCGGGCCTGGGACGAGATGGTCGGCCAGGGCGACGAACGGGGCGCAGGCGAGTGCGGCAATGATCTCGAGGCCGCCGCCCGGATGGTGGACGGCCGGCTGGCCCGATGGAAGCAGGTGCTGGCCGAGGCGAGCGGCCGGGTGCCGCGGCTGGCGGGGAGCGGGTCCACCTGGTTCGTCGAGGGAACCCTCGGGGCGTTGGGGCTGGAGGATCCGGTCCTGCGCCTGGGTGACGACCGGGCCCGGCTGGTCGAGGTGAGGACCGTGCCGGCGCTGGCCTGACGGTCTCGCCGCCCAGGACCTCGCCGCCCCGAATTTGCCCCGCCCAGGATTTCGCTGCCCACGAGCCCCGACCCTCGGAGTGCTGCGCCTACTTCCCCGCCGCCCGACGTTGCCAGCGGGTGGCTTTCAACATCTTCTTGTGCTTCTTCTTGCGCATGCGCTTGCGCCGCTTTTTGATGAGGGATCCCATGTCGACGGGCGACCCTAGCCGACCAGGCAATTCTGTGCCACGAGGGAGTGACGTGCCACCGGGATCTCAGGCGCCGTCGCCGGACCCCCCGGGCGGGGGGACGACGGGGAGGCTGAATCGGAACAGCGCCCCGCCGCCTTGAGCGTGATAGGCGTTCACGGTGCCCCCCTCGTCGCTGGCCACCTGGGCCACGATGGCCAGTCCCAGCCCCGAGCCTGGGCGCCCCCTGGCGCTCGGAGCACGGTAGAACCGGTCGAAGATGTGGTCGACGTCGCTGGCGTCGACCCCCGGCCCATGGTCCCGGACCACCAGCACGCCATCGGCGCACGTGACTTCGACCACACCGTGGTCGGGGCTCCACTTGAGAGCATTGTCGAGCAGGTTGTCGACGGCCCGTCCGATGCGGGTCGGTGACCCCGACACCCAGGTGGGGGCCACCCGGGGCTCGAAGACGACGCCGCGGCTGCGTCCGTGGGTGGTGGCCACCTCGACGGCGTCGAGCACGACTTGGTCGAACCGGAACGGCTCGTCCGTGATCCGGGGCTGCTCGCCGCGGGCCAGCTCGGCCAGGTCGCCGACCAGGGTGGTGAGCTCGTCGAGCTGGGTGATGACGTCGTTGATCAACACCTCCCGCTCCTGGGGGTCGAGCTCCTCGAGGCGCCGGGCCACCTCCATGTTGGTGCGCAGGCTGGTGAGCGGTGTCCGTAGCTCGTGCGACGCGTCGAGCACCAGCTGGCGCTGGCTGTCGCGCGAGCTCTCGAGGGCCACGAGCAGCTGGTTGAAGGCGCGCCGGAGCCGGCCGAGCTCGTCCTCACCTCCGGGATCGAGTCGCTTTGGTTCAGCCGTCGCCGTGTCGGCGGTCTCGGCCAGCTCTTCGACCGCACTGGTGAGGCTGTTCAGCGGTCGCAACACCGTCCGGCCCAGGGCGAGACCGAGCAGGACGGCGGCGGCCACGCCGAGGAGCACGACGATCCACAGCACCTCGGCCAGGTGGTTGAGCTCGTGGTTGACCCCCGTGAGCGGCGCGGTGATCTGGAGGGCGCCTCCGCCCGCCGGCGTGGCCGCCGGGCCGAGGAGGGATTGGTACACGTAGCCCGGGGGAAGGGCGGAGACGATCTCGCGGACTGCCGTTCCCTTGACCGTGGTCGAGAAGAACGTGTCCGGGGCGCGTGCCCTGGCTTGCGGCCGAGGCCTTGACGGTGTCGTTGATGGGCAGGACGGGGACCTCGCCCTGGTTGGTTGTCCCGCCGGCGATGGTCACCTGCTGGCAGACGCCGGGCGTGGTCTGGCTGCACCCGTTGGGGATCGAACCGCTGGCCGACGATGACCCGCGACTCGGCGCTCAAGTTGGTGTCCACCGATCCGACGAGTGAGTTGTAGGCGACGAGATAGGTGGCGAGGGACGCCAGGATCACGACGATGAGGACGGCCGCGGTGGCGGCCACGACGAAACGGCTGCGGAAGGTCATGACCGGTGAGGGGCCGGCGTCGGCGGCGTCACCGGCTCAGGGCTCGCGTAGGACGTAGCCCACTCCCCGCGCCGTGTGGATCAATCGTGGCTCACCGTCGGCCTCGGTCTTTCGGCGCAGGTAGCCGATGTAGACGGCCAGCGAGTTGGTCCCCGAGTCGAAGGTGTATCCCCAGACCCGGTCGAGGATCAGCTCCCGGGTGAGCACCTGGCGCGGATGGCGCAGCAGGAGTTCCAGGAGGTCGAACTCGATGCGGGTCAGGCTGAAGGCGCGGTCCGCCCCGGCGCGCCTCGCGGGTGATCGGGTCGAGGCTCAGGTCGGCGAACCGAAGGACCTCGCCGGGGTCCTCGGGCCGGCGCCGGAGGAGGGCCCGCAGGCGGGCCAGGAGCTCGGCCAGGGCGAAGGGCTTGACCAGGTAGTCGTCGGCACCGGCATCGAGGCCCTGGACCCGGTCGTTGATGGCGTCGCGGGCGGTGAGCATGAGCACCGGGGTGTCGTTGTCGGCGGCGCGCAAGCCGCCGGCAGACCTCGAGGCCGTCGATGACGGGCAGCCCGATGTCGAGGACCACCGCGTCGGGTGGGCGGACGGCGATCGCCTCGAGGGCCTCCGGGTCCGTCGACCGCCAGCGAGACGTCGTAGCCTTCGAGACGAAGGGCCCGGTCGAGGGCGCCGCTGACTGCCGGATCATCGTCCACCACGAGCACGTTCATCGAGGTCGGAGCCTACCGGCGTCCTGCCGCCGGACCTATGGCAGGCGGAGGTAGCCTGGTGGCCGGTGGCGGACCCGTCCGGCGTGCACCCTTCCGAGGTAGTTCAACTGGCAGAACGCTGGCCTTTGGAGCCAGATGTTGGAGGTTCGAGCCCTCCCCTCGGAGCTCGGCACTCATCGACTCCGGGTGGACCGGACCGGTCGTCTCAGGCGCGGGCCTTGCGGGCCCGGCTGCGTTGCCGTCCCCGGGTGGCTCCGTCGAGCACCACCTTGCGAAGGCGGATAGCGCTCGGGGTCACCTCCACGCACTCGTCGTCGGCGATGAACTCGAGTGCCTGTTCCAGCGACAGCAGCAGCGGAGGGGTGAGGCGGATGGCCTCGTCGGCCGCCGGCGGCCCGGATGTTGGTCTGCTTCTTCTCCTTGGTCGGGTTGACGTCCATCTCCTCGTCCCGGGCGTTCTCGCCGATCACCATCCCCTCGTAGACCTCGGTGCCCGGGCCGACGAGCAGGACACCCCGCTCCTGGAGGTTCATGAGGGAGTAGCCGGTCGTCACGCCGCGCCGGTCGGCCACCATCGACCCGTTGCGTCGGTTCTTGAGCTCGCCGTGCCACGGCTCCCATCCGTCGAAGACGTGGTGGAGCACGCCCGTGCCGCGAGTCTCGGTCATGAACTCGGTGCGGAAGCCGACCAGGCCCCGGGCCGGCACCCGGTAGTCCATCCGCACCCAGCCGGTCCCGTGATTGACCATCTCGATGAGCGTGCCCTTGCGGAGGGCGATCAGCTGGGTGACCACCCCCAGGTACTCGTCGGGCACGTCGATGGCCACCCGCTCGACCGGCTCGTGCCTGCGGCCGTCGATGTCCCGGGTCACCACCTCGGGCTTGCCGACCGTCAGCTCGAACCCCTCGCGACGCATGGTCTCGACCAGCACGGCCAGCTGGAGCTCACCGCGGCCCTGCACCTCCCACGTGTCGGGGCGAGCCGTGGGCTCCACGCGGAGGGAGACGTTGCCGACCAGCTCGGCCTGGAGGCGGCTCGAGATCTGGCGGGCGGTGAGCTTCGATCCGTTCGTCCCGGCCAGCGGCGAGGTGTTGACGCCGATGGTCATGGACAGGCTCGGTTCGTCCACCGTGATGCTCGGCAGTGGCCGGGGGTCGTCCGGATCGGCCAGCGTCTCGCCGATGGTGATGTCGGCCATGCCGGCGACGGCGGCGATCTCGCCCGGGCCGGCCGCGGCCGTGTCCACCCGGTCGAGGGCATCGGTCACATAGAGCTCAGTGATCCGGGTCCGCTCCACCGAGCCGTCGAGCCGGCACCACGCCACCATCGACCCCTTGCGCAGGGTGCCGTTGTACACCCGACAGATGGCCAGGCGTCCGAGGTAGGGCGAGGCGTCGAGGTTGGACACCAGGGCCTGCAACGAGGCATCCGGGTCGTACCGCGGGGCCGGGATGGCGTCGATGACCGCCTGGAACAGCGGTTCGAGGTCGGCCCCCTCCATTCCCTGCTCGGTAGCGGCCCAGCCCGCTCGGGCGTTGGCGAACAGGATGGGGAAGCCGATCTGGTGCTCGTTGGCGCCGAGGTCGAGAAAGAGCTCCTCCACTTCGTGGACCACCTCGTCGATCCGGGCATCAGCCCGGTCCACCTTGTTGACCACCAGCACCACGGGCAACCGGGCCTCGAGGGTCTTGCGCAGCACGAACCGGGTCTGCGGCAGGGGACCCTCGGAGGCGTCCACCAGGAGCAGCACCCCGTCGACCATGGTGAGCCCCCGTTCCACCTCACCGCCGAAGTCGGCGTGGCCGGGGGTGTCGATGATGTTGATCTTGACCCCGTTGTGGATGACGGCGGTGTTCTTGGCCAGGATGGTGATGCCCTTCTCCCGCTCGAGGTCCCCGGAGTCGAGCACCCGCTCGTTGACCGACTGGTTGGCCCGGAAGGCGCCCGACTGCCAGAGCATGGCGTCGACCAGGGTGGTCTTGCCGTGGTCGACGTGGGCCACGATGGCCACGTTGCGGATGTCGTCTCGTGTGCGGGCGGCCATGGCGTGAGCAGGCTAGTGGCCGCGGTACGCGCCGCTATCGCCGCGTGACCGACCACCCGCCGAGGACGGCTCCGGGCGCGATCTCGATCCGGCGACCGGACCTTCGACCAGCAGCTGGGTACCGTGGGACCATGAAGGACGCTCGTTTCCACCCCTGGGTGGTGGTCGTCCTCACCGGGGTGCTCGCCGCGGCCTGCGCGTCCTCACCGTCCGCCGGCGATGCGGGTCGATCCGGGAGCTCGGGGACGGCCCGCCCCCCGACGACCACCAGCACCACGACGATCCCTCCGACCACGACCACGACCGAACAGCCGGGATGGACCCCGGCCTCGGTCGTGGCCGGGGCGATCGCGGTCGACAGCCGACCCGTCCCGTTGCCCGACGGCAGCTCGGTCATGCTGTTCCGCTTCCGGGCACCACTCGTCCACTTCGGCCTTCATGTGGGCAGCACGGATCCTCCCGGCGCGGCCTCCCAGGCCGGGCCCGACAGTGGTCCCGCCATCGGCCCGCACGAGGCGCCTCTCCTGGTCGCCGCCTTCAACGGCGGGTTCAAGGCCAACGCCGGCGTGGGCGGGTTCGAGCTCAACTCCCAGGTCCTGATTCCGCTGCAGTCAGGCGCGGCCAGCCTGGTCGTCGACACCAGTGGGGTGGCCCACATCGGGGTCTGGGGCCAGGACCTGCCCCTTCCCGGGGAGCAGGTTTGGAGCGTCCGGCAGAACTTGGGCCCGCTGGTATCCGGCGGGCAGCCCAGCCCCGCGGTGGGCGCCATCGGCGCCTGGGGTTCGACCCTGGGCGGTGGCGCCGCCGTGGCCCGGAGCGCACTCGGGGAGGACGCGGCCGGCAACCTGGTCTACGCCGGGAGCATGCGTGCCGTGCCGAGCGACCTCGCCGAGGCGTTGACCAGCGCCGGCGTCGTCTCGGCCATGCAGCTCGACATCAATCCCCAGTGGATCCAACTGGCGGTGGCAGCCGCCCCGGGAGGACCGCTGGCTGCGGGCGTGCCGGGCCAGAACCGCCCGGCCGACCAGTACCAGGCGGGGTGGACCCGCGACTTCGTCACCGTGACGGCCGCGACCGGATGAGGACAGGCGAGGGACGACAGGTGTTGCCGGGCTAGGCCCGTGGCCCGGTTCCCACTAGGAGGCGGGGACGCACGCCGACCACCCGGTCGGAATGGTGGAGCTGTTGACGCCCGGCCACGGGATGGGGGTGGTCGAGGGTCTGGGCTGGGGAGGCGGCATCGCCGGACAGTTGCCCGTGTAGCTCTCGGCCGAGGAGTCGAGGTTCCACGACGGCGTCCCGGGCGTCAGGTAGTAGGGGGGTGAGTACAGGGCCAGACGGGGATCGAAGTTGTAGTCCTTGCCGTACCCCGTGGCGATGCCGCCGCCACCGAACGTACCCACCGGGCCGCGGGCGTTCTGCTGGATCGAGCCGTAGATAGTGAGCGCGCCCTCGACGGTGTTCCCACCTCCGCCCGGCGCCCTGGCGTCGTTGCTGTTGACGGCGAACGACTGCTGCAGGGCGAGGATCGACGCGTCGATGGTCAGTCCCGCTCCTTTCGGGCTCCCCGACGAGGTGGCCGGATCGCAGAGGGGAGCCGTGGCCGACGTGAGCGGATAGGTGAGCACCTGCGGTCCGGTGCAGGCCGGCAGTACCCTGCCGTTCGAGTCCACCGGCCGTGATACCTCGACATAGTTGTAGGCGATGAGGCCCAGGGTGTCGTTGGGGGTGGTCGTGGTGGCGTCGTTGTAATTGCACGCCGTTTCGTGAGCCGTGCCCGCCCACCCGGTGCAGTCGGCATACGTCAGCGGTCCGTCGATGACGACGTCGTTGTTGGCGCTGATGGTCAGGTGGCCGGAGAGGCTCCCCTGGACGAACACGTCGCCCTCGGTGTCGGGCGAGATGGTCTGGCCCCAGTAGTCGGGCGTGCCGGTGACGGGACTGGACCCCAGCTGCGAGTCACACGGGGGCCCCCCGGCGCACGCGCCCCGGTAGCCGTCGAAGGGATTGACCCCAGCTACGGTCGGGTTGCCCGACGGGTTGGCGTCGACGTAGACGACCCCGTTCGAGGGCAACGGCGCCGACGTGGTGCCGTTCGTCGGGCAGGTGTTGGGGTTGCTGGAGAAGTTCCGGTTGGGGTCGGTGGCCGATTCGGGGCTCAGGACCTTCATGGTCGAGCCCGAGAGGGTGATCATGGTGGGACCGACGTAGTAGCACCCCGCCTGCTGGGCGAAGGGCCCGAGCTTGAGGTTGTCGGAGGGGATGGTCTGCTTGTTCTTCGGCCCGAACGAGCTGGTCGCCGAGTTGTAGAAGCCCATGTCGTTGGTGGCGGCCTGGGCGCAGGTCCCGGGCCGGCCGCCGATGGTGATGGTCGAGGGGTAGCCGTTGTTGCCGTCCCCAGGATCGACGAACTGGCAGCTGGGGTCGGCCGTGGTCGCGCCCCAGGTGACCGACGGCGGTGGTGAGGAGAACTGGCTCGAGAAGTTGGGCTGGCCGTCGATGAAGATGGAGTCGTTGGAGAACACAGGCCCGTTGAGCGTGTCCGTGCCGATGAAGTACACGGGGTTGCAGCCCCCGCTGTCCTGGTACGCGGCGTGGCCCCCACCACTGGGCGCCCACCAGTACTGGCAGCTCAGGGGGTTGCCCTGCGACTCGAAATTGGTCCACCAGACGTTGTTGAGGAAGCCGTTCGCCGGCACGAACCTGGCGATCGTCGAGTAGTTGACGTTCTTCCCCGGGAATCCGGCTGCGCCGACCACCTGCACCTGCAGGCTCGTCAGCGTGTGGCTGGCCGGGTCGATGACCGACTGAGGGTTGTCGAACTTGTAGTACTCCGGGATGATCCCGTTGCCGAGGTCGGTGTCGGGGACCTGGCTCCACGTCCCGTAGCTGACGCCGCTGCACTGGGCGGTGCCGTTCGTACTCGAGTTGCAGGCGGCCAGGTAGGGATCGGCGTTGATGATGCTCTGGTAGGAGCTCAGTCCCGAGATCAAGGCACGGTACGCGTAGCGCTGGATGGACGCCTGGGTGATGATCGGGTCGTTGTTGGCGATGTTGGTGATCAGCACCCCCCCGACCGTGGCCAGGAGCACCGTTATCCCTACGACGAGGAGGATCGCGGCCTGCGCCGTGTCCTCGACCCGCCGTCGCATCCCCCGCGGCCAGTGGCGAGCGATGGCCGGCCGTCGGCGCGTCGAGCCCCAAGGTCGGGCGCACCGGGCGCGCCGCGGGACCTCTCCGTGTCGCGACTTTCGATCAGGCGTCGTTACGTCTCGCATCGTCTTCTAACCCACCAACGTGCTGTAGAGGAATGAGAAGGAGGACAACCGGTACACGGTGAAGGAATTCTCCTGCACCGCACTGCCCTGGAACTGGACTTGCAGGTCGACGTGGACGCTCTGGACCATGTCGGCCGGGCAGTTCGAGCTGGTCGGCACACCCCCCGTGAGGGTGGGCGCCGCACACGTGGCGAACCCGGGGTAGATGCCGGTGGGAAGCGCCAACGGTGTGGTCGAGGCCGCGCCACCGGCTGTCGGCGTGTACACGGCGGAATAGGGATCGAGGGTGTTGTAGGTGAAGATCGGGCTCGCCAGCACCGGGGTGCTCCCCGACAGCGTGAGCCCGTTCACCACGTTGTTGACGGTCACCAAGCGGGTGCCAGCGGCCGACCAGGTGCACTGGGCCGAGGATGTCTTGGTGAACGGGCAGGCGGGCGACGCCACCGCCGGGTACTGCGTGACCGTGAATTGGGCGCTGGGGAACCGGCACGTTCCGCACCGCGTCGGTGTCGACAGGGCCATCACGATCTTCGCCGGGCCGTTCGGGTCACCGATGTTGGCGTAGAAGGTGGTCGAGTAGGAGCCGATGGTGGCCAGAGGGTATGGAGGGCACGGGACATTGGCTGCGCCGCACGCCCCGCCCACGGTGGTGAGCAGCGTGGGAGCCGGCTCGATCTCGCTGCGCATGAGCCGCTGGATGATGATCGAGCTGGGGAGCAGCTGGTCGGAGGCCTGGTAGGACGCGGTCACGTTGTTGCCCACGCTGAGGTAGGTGGTGATCACGCTGCCCGCAATGGTCATCAGGATCATCAGGGTGGCGAAGGCGACGAGGAGCTCGACGAGCGTCAGCCCGCCGTCGTTGTGCCGGTGGTCGAGCTCGACGCGGCGTCGCACCCCGTTCGGTGCCGGCATCACCGGGTCGAGAACAGCGGGGCTGGTTGTCATCCGACCACTCCGACCGGGCCGGGCAGCACGTAGGTCCCGTTCCCGAGGGTTGCTCCCGAGAGGACGACCGAGTTCGCCGAGACGACGAGCGTTCCGTACGCCGTCGAGCTGCCGTTGAGGTAGAGCGAGTACGACCCGAAGGGCACTTCGGTGCGGCTGGAGCCGTCGACGGCCGAGGTCTGCAGCGTGTACGAGTCGGTCCCACAACCGGCCGACGGCGTCGATTTGAGAGTCAGCGTCACACCCGGATGAGGAAGTCCCGTGCCGGGGGAGGCGACGCTGATCGAGAGAACCCCGAGTGGGATGGTGGTCGGGGCCATGCCCGAGGTGGATCCGGCGATGCCGCCCGGGATGGTGGCGGCCTGGTTGAGGGCGTAGGCGTTCGATCCCTCCGAAGGGCAGTCACCGGCAAAGAGGTTGTAGCCGTTGCTGAAGGGGAAGACGAGCGGCAGCAGCGTGACATTGGTGACGGACCCGGCCGTCACCGCGGTGACGTAGGTGTGGTTGGACGTTATGCCGGAGGCCAGCAGGGAATTGTTGATCTCCACCGGAACGCCCTGGGTGGCGTAGCCGGTGAGGCCGGGCGGCGTCCCGTCCGACCACGATCCGGTCGGTCCACCTCCCGAGGAGAGGATGACGGCGCCGGTTGGCGTGGCCCCGACGGCCGTGCACGTCCCCGACGGGCCGGATGTGCAGTCGATGCCGTCGAAGTACAGGACATTGTCCGTGCTGGGCAGGGAAGCCGTGCTCCAGGTGGTCCCGCTGCCGGCCACCGCGCCGGAGTCGATGAGGAGCCCCACGGGGTTCCCGGCGACGGTGCCGGTTCCGGAGATGAGACAGGCGGACGCCGCCGGGCAGACCAGTCCGTTCAGCGAGGCCACCGACCCGCTGCCGCTGGGGACGGTGTCGGCGGTGAACGTGTCGGCGGTCGCGGGGGCGTTGACGACGACGGAGAAGATGACCGGCGTCCCGGTCTGGTTGCCGATGGCCACGCAGTTGCCGGCCGCGGGGCAGGTCACGCTCGACAGTGCGGTCACCGTGGCGCTGGACTTGAGCGGGAACTCCGTGCCCATGGGCCCGGCGGTGGGGCCGTAGAGGAAGAACGCGCCCGTCGTGCTTCCCGACGTCCCTGTCCCCGCCACCAGGCACTTGCCCGGAACCGGACAGGTGATGGACGACAGGGAGGTCAGGGTCGTGCCGGGCACCGAGTCGGCGATCCACGGGACCGCAACGGCGAAGCCTGAGCCGCCGGCCGCGCCGGACAACACGACCGGTCCCGAGGCGGCCCCGTTCACCCGCCCCACCCCGGTCGCCAGGCACGTCGTGGTGCTGGGGCAGACGAGCTGGCTGAGCGCGGACACCGTGAACGAGGTCGGGCCCGAGCCCGGCGTGGTCCACGAGGCCCAGGCCCCCGGTCCGGCTGTCGGCCCGGAGACGATGACCGGGGTCGAGGAGGTCGTGGCCAGCGCTACGCATCCGGTGGCTCCGACCGGGCACTGGAGGCTGGAGAGCGAGGTGGTGGTCGTGGGCAGCGTATCGGCGACCCAGCTGTCGGTTGCGGCCGAGGTGCCGATGGTGCCGGACAGGACGACGCCCGCTCCCGTGTTGGTGGTGCCGATGGCCACGCATTGGGTGGCCGACGGGCAGCTCACTTGGGTCAGCGTGGCCCCCGATGCGTTCAAGCCGGCCAGGGCCGTCATCGAGTAGGCGGTGAGTGCGGGCGGAGACGTCGCCGCATGCAGGATCACCGCGCCGTTCGGCCCGTACCCCACCCCGATACACGCGCCGCTGCCGGCGCAGGAGACCCAGGTCAGACGGGTCAGAGCCACCCCGCCGGGGAGGGACGGGCTCGACCAGGTCGAGCCGTTGGTCCAGCTGATCTGCTCCGACCCTGCGCTCGAGGGACCGCTGGTGATGCAGGTGATCTGACCGGCACCCGGACAGGACGCCCCGTCCTGCACCGCCGTCGAAGACGGGTAGTTGAGGGCCAGGGTGCTGGCCTGGTCGAAGGGCGGGTAGTTGCTCGGCGCGATCCCCTGGACACGGGTGACGGCTCCGACGTTGACGGTGAGCGTCGGCACCGTGCCCACCGGCTCAGAGGTCGGCGGGCTCCAGACGTTCCCCGTGTAGGTGCCGGCCGGCGTGCTGGCCCCGCCGACGGCGTTGGCGACGAACTGGGGGCTCCCGTACGTCGACCCGGGCGGGACGTTGGCCGCCGGCTGGCCCACGGTCACCGAGTAGTTCCCCGGGAGGACCTGGGCGAAGACGCACCCGTAGGCATCGGGGTAGAGGTTGAGCACCTGCGGCCCGCTGAATTGCACGGGTATGGCGGTGACCCGCTCGCTCCAGGGGTTCATCTGGCTGTCGGCGGCCAACGAGTCACCCGCGAACTGCAGCGCGATGAACCCGAGGGTCTGGACGCCGAAGGGCGGGTAGTTGAGGATCACGCTGTCCTGCACCTGGTTCTGGTCGGCGTTCGGACCCCACGACACGGTCACGGTGACCTTGAGCAACTGCGGGGTCCCTGCCGTGCACAGGTTCGGCTTCGGGTTCTGCTTCACCCGGGCATTGGGCAGCACCGTCCCCGTGCCGCCGGTCACCCCGGTGAGGGCGAGTGACGGGGAGGTCTGGATCCCCGTGTAGAAGATGGTCTGGAGTCCGTTGCTCTGCGTCACCACCTTGGCCGTCTGCGGGGAGGACGGGGTGGCGGGCAGGAAATTGGTGACCGACGTCACTGGCAGGTTGGCACCTCCCAGCGGGAGGCTGAGGTTGGAGCCACCGCTGTAGGTGGTGGTGACGATCCCGGTGTTCTGGGCCGTCTCCCACTCGTACTCGGAGCTGATTTTGTAGGTGGTTCCCCCGCGGGTCTCGGTCGGCGTGGCGATCTCGGCCTGCGTGACTGCTCCGCTCATGGTGCCCGTGGCCGAGCTGCACGGATTGGTGGCGCAGGTGAGCGTGTTGCCGGCCGTGCTGGTATAGGAGATCGGAACGACCAGGGTGGAAGCGCCCGATCCGGTGGTCACGTTGGCGACCTGCGGGACCGCCGCCGAGGCCAGGGCGAAGCTTGCGGTCGAGTTCAGGTGGATGACCGACACCGCGTTGAGGGCCGATCCCAGTGAGGAGCCCGTGACCGTGGCCGAGAAGGTCGGCGCCGGTCCCGAGGGGGGCTCGCTCGTATCCACGATCACCGCGCCGGTGGAGAAGTTGACGGGCGGGGTGGTATTCGACAACGTCTCCGCCCACCCCTCGGCGATGGACAGGCCGGCCAGCTGGTTGTCGGACTGGCCAGCCTGGATCACAGCCGTCGTGAAGAGGTAGGCCAGAGGGATCAGGGCGACGAGCAGGACGCTGAACGCCACGACCACCTCGATGAGGGTGACACCCTCGTCATCGTGCTGGGTGGGTCGCCAAGGGAGGCCGGGGCGCGGACGGAGGGGGCTCACGAACTTCTTGTGTCGGCTGGTTCGGGCCCGTTCTGTAGCGGGACCACCCACGCGTCGTCCGACGCGCCGATCGACCCCGGGGCCCGCCTCTGGCGAAGGGGCGCGCTCAGGCTGGGACGAGGGAACGTCTGGGGGCTCGAACATGCGTCGCATAGGCTCGACATCACGGTACGACCGGGCCTGCGGAATTCGATACGCGTAATTCCACCTGGACCGGGTGGCTGCTGCGGTTGTCGGCTGTATCCGGCCCGGGATGTCGCCGTCTTCGGCCCGGGGCGTCGTCTCCGATCAGAGCAGCGACGGCGTGGTACCGACGTCATAGACGAGACGGTCGTCGGACTTCCGCACGCCCTCGGTGAGGGCATGGGGCGTGGACCGGCCGTCGTGCATCCGGTGGACAACGGCGTCGTTCTCCACTAGGACGAGGTGATCGGCGAGGAGGCGGCGGTGGCAGCGCCACCAGAGCGACTCGCTGCACAGCGCCGCGACTGACATGCCGGCGGCCATCGACTGCAGCGCATCGAGTCCCTGCCGGAAGCCGGACGTCTCCATGTGATCGGCGTAGGCACGGAACGCGTCGTTCCGTAGCGCCACGTGTTTGGATCCAGGCACGGGGCGCCGACGCCCGCCGAGCTCGCGGATCCATCGGTAGCCGATGCCGGCGGCAGGTACCCAATGCTTCATCGCCTCGCGGTCGTACTGCGGGTTTCGGCGGCTCCCGGGGAATGACCGGATGTCGACGACCTGCTCGATACCGGCATCGTGGAGCAGGGCCACGAACACCTCGGCGGCGAGTGTGCCGTGTCCGAAGGTGTACACCGTCGTGTTCGTCATGGAGCGGGCATCCGGCCCGGGAGCAGCCGACCGGGCCACCGGGCCTGGTGGCCGGGGCCGGTCTCAGTAGGACTTGGGCAGACCGAGCGAATGCTGGGCCACGAAGTTGAGGATCATCTCGCGGCTCACCGGTGCGATCCGCAGCAGTCGGGCCATGCCCCACATGTCGGCCAGGCCGAACTCGGTGGACATCCCGTTGCCCCCGTGGGTTTGGATGGCCTGGTCGAGCGCGGCCAGGGCCGCCTCGGCGGCCGAGTACTTGGCCATGTTGGCCGCCTCGCCGGTGGCGGCGGTGTCACCGGCGTTGTCGAAGAGCCAGGCCGCCTTGTCGGTCATCAACCGGGCCAGCTCGACCTCGATCTTGCATTTGGCCAGCGGGTGGGAGATCCCCTGGTGCCGGCCGATGGGGGTGCCCCAGACCTCGCGGCCGTTGGCGTAGTCGGCCGCTTTGCCCAGGGCGTAGCGGCCGATCCCGTTGGCCGTGGCCGCCGACAGGATGCGTTCGGGGTTGAGCCCCACGAAGACCTGGCGCAGTCCCTCGCCTTCGGCCCCGATGAGCCGGTCGGACTCCACCTCGGCGTTGTCGAAGAACAGGGTGTACTGCTTCTCCGGGGCGGTGATCTCGACCGGGAGCACCTGGGCGTCGAGCCCCGGGGTGTCGGTGTCCACCACGAAGAGGGAGAGACGCCCGCGTCCGGTGTCGGGATCGACGCCCGAGCGGGTGACCACCAGGATGGCTTCGCACTCGTCGACGCCGGAGATGTAGTACTTCGACCCGTTGAGACGGTAGAGGTCGCCGTCCTTGGTGGCCGTCAGCGACAGGTTGTGCGAGTTCGAGCCGGCGTCGGGCTCGGTGATGGCGAAGGCCATCTTGAGCTCCCCGGTGGCGAACCGAGGCAGCCAGCGCTGCTTCTGCGCCTCGGTGCCGAACCGGGCGATGACGGTGGCGCAGATCGCCGGCGAAACCACAATCACCAGCAGCGGACAGCCCGCTGCAGCCAGCTCCTCCTGCACGGCGGCCAGCTCGCTGATGCCTCCGCCTCCGCCCCCGTACTCCGCCGGGACGTTGACCCCGAGGAAGCCCGCCTCAGCCACCGCGCTCCAGAGCTCCTCGGTCCGAGCGTCGGCGTGGGCCTTCTTCACGTAGTAGTCGTGACCGAACTTGGAGGCGATGGCACCCACGGCCTCGCGCAACATCTGCATCTCGTCGGATTCGATGAAGTCCATGGGGGTCAATCCTCGCGCTCGGGTACGGCCAGGAGGCCGACCGGGACGTCTACGAACCGGCTCCGAACGTACTCGCCGAGGCCCTTGGCCTGGGGATCGGGCCGGGTGGACGAGGCCACCCCTTCGCCCAGCAGGCCGACCACGACGAAGTTGAGCGCGAGGAGGCTGGGGAGCTCGAACCGCCTGACCTCGAGATCGTCGGCCTCGGGCAGCAGGGTGCGGAACCGCTCGATGGTGAGGAACGACTCGAGCCACCCCCAGACCGCCTCCGAGCGTGCCCACAGCCCGACGTTGGCGTTGCCTCCCTTGTCGCCCGAACGGGCCCCGATGATGGTGCCGAGCGGCACGTGTCTGGTCTCGGCCGACGGGCCCGGGGCGTCGTCCTCATGGGGTGGTGCCGGTCGAACGTCGGTCGCCACCGTGGCATCGGGCGCCAGCGCCAGATCGGGCGCGGCGTCGACGATCGGATCCCGGCGGGCCGTTCGGTGGGCGGTGTGGGGTACCTCCACCACCCGGCCGTCGGCATGGACCACCCGGGGGGTGACGAGCTCGGCCGGGAGCAGGGCTGGCCAGAAGACGCCGTAGTCGGTGGCCGGTGTGGGCGGTCCGGTGAGGTGAAGGCCCGGGTAGCCCGCCAGGGCAAGCTCGGTGGCCGCCCCCGAGAAGCGCCGGCCGACCCGGTCGGGGTCGGTGTCCTTCACGGTCACCTGCAAGGTCGCCGTGGCCTCGGCGTTGACCGGGGCATCGACCTTGTCCGAGCGGACGAGCCGGGTGTCGAGCTCATCCGGCCGGTCAGCGGCCAAGGCCCGGTCCAGGGAGCGCAGAGTGAGGGACGCCTTCTCCTCGATGTCGAGGCCGGTCAGCACGAAGGTCATGGTGTTGCGCCAGCCACCGAGGAGGTTGAGGCAGAGCTTGACCTCTTGCGGCGCCGGGTCGCCGCGCACTCCGGAGATCCGGACTCGGTCCTCCGCCTCCTGGTCGAGGTGAATGGTGTCGAAACGGGCCACGACGTCGGTGTTGGCGTAGTGGGGGCCGGCGATCTCGTAGAGCAGCTGGGCCGTAACCGTCCCGACCGAGACCTCGCCGCCGGTGTCGGGGTGCTTGGTGATGACCGAGGAACCGTCCCCGGCCACCTCGGCGATCGGGAAGCCGAGGTGCTCTACGCCGGGCACCTCGGTGAAGAAGGCGTAGTTGCCGCCGGTGGTCTGGGGGCCGCACTCGATGACGTGGCCTGCCACTACGGCTCCGGCCAAGCGGTCCCAATCCGACTGCGACCAGCCGTGATGCCAGGCGGCCGGCCCCACCACCAGTGACGCGTCGGTGACACGCGGGCAGACGACCACGTCGGCCCCGCCGGAGAGGGCCTCGACCACGGGCCAACCGCCGAGATAGGCGTTGGCTGAGATCACTTCCCCCCGGGCCGTGGCCAGTGGGCGGCCGGTGTCGAGATGGGCGAGTGGATGACCCGACTCCTGCAGGTCGGGGATGCGGGCAATGAGGTCGTCCCCCTCGACGTGGGCGACCGATACCGGCAGCCCGAGTCGCTCGGCGAGGAGCCTGACCTGGTCGGCCAGACCCGCCGGGTTGAGCCCGCCCGCGTTGGTGACCACCTTGATGCCCCGATCGACACAGGTGCCGAGCACCTCCTCCATCTGGATGAGGAAGGTGTGGGCCCAGCCCTTGGAGGAGTCACGGCGGCGACCCTTCCAGAGGATGAGCATGGTGAGCTCGGCCAGCCAGTCGCCGGTGAGGAAGTCGATGGGGCCGCCTTCGACCATCTCCCGGGCGGCGGAGAGCCGGTCGCCGTAGAAGCCGGAGCAATTGGCGATGCGCACCGGCTCGCTCATGGGCCGGTCCCATCCCCGGCACCTTGCGTGTCGCCGGCTTCCCCTCCCACGACGACGTCGCCGCCCTCCGCACCGCCGGCCACGGTGCCATCCGGTTCGACGATGGCGAGGAGGCGGCCCGTCTCCACCTGGTCGCCCTCGGCGACGTCCACCTCGATCACCGTGCCGGCGGTGGTGGCGAGCACGGCATGCTCCATCTTCATGGCTTCGAGCACCACCAGGACCTGTCCCGCGGTGACCTCCTCACCCTTGGCCACGCCGACCCGGACGACCGTCCCGGGCATGGGGGCGTGGGCGGAGCCTTCGCCGACCCGCCCGTCGGGCCGTGGGAACCGGACCTGCTCGACCAGGGTCGAGCTGCCGTCCGCGCCGTCGACGTACGTGTTCGGGCCGACGTGGTCCACCAGGTAGCGGCGGGTGATCCCACCGGTGGTCAGGGTGACGGCGTCCGTGTCGAAGGCCACCGCGTCGATCGACACCGGGCGGCCGTCGATCTCGACCGGGCTGGGCGCCCGGCCGTACCGGTCGAAGCAGTACGACACCGTGCAGGCCCGGTCGCCGAGGTCGTAGGTGACCTGCTGGGGGCGGAAGCGGTTGTTGCGGAAGCCCGAGGGGATGGTGCGCTGGACCGGCGCTTCGGCGCGGCGGGAGGCCTGGCCGGCCAGCGCGGCGGCCACCACGTGGCGCTCGGCGGCCTCGCGGTCGGCCAGCGGCGCGGCCAGCTGCTCGAGCCCATGGCGCTCCACGAAGCCCGTGTCGGTGCTCCCGGCCATGAAGGCGGGATGGCGGAGAATGCGGACCAGCAGGTCGCGGTTGGTCGTCACCCCGTGGAGGCGGGCGCCGGCCAGCGCGCCGGCCAGCACGGCGACGGCCTCGCTCCGGGTGGGGGTGTGGGCGATGACCTTGGCCAGGAGCGGGTCGTAGTGGGGGCTGACCACCGAGCCCGACTCGACCCCGCTGTCCACTCGGACCGCCGAGCCGGTCGCACCGATCTCGAACCGGTGGAGCCGCCCGGTCGACGGCAGCCAGTCGCGGGCCGGGTCCTCGGCGTAGAGCCGTGCCTCCACCGCATGGCCGCGAGGACCCTCGGCCACCGCCCGGTGCACCTCGGCCGGCATGGGTGCCCCGGCGGCGAGCAGGAGCTGCAGGCGCACCAGGTCGAGGCCGGTCACGGCTTCGGTCACCGGATGCTCGACCTGCAGTCGGGTGTTCATCTCCAAAAAGTACGGGTCGCCCTTGCGGTCGACCACGAACTCGACTGTGCCCGGCGTTGACGTACCCCACGGCGCGCGCCGCGGCCACGGCCGCCTCCATCAGCTGGTCGCGCTGCTCGGTCGAGATCGCCGGGCTGGGCGCCTCCTCGATGATCTTCTGGTGCCGTCGCTGGATGCTGCACTCACGCTCGAAGAGCGCCACCGTCTCACCATGGCCGTCGGCCAGCACTTGCACCTCGATGTGGCGCGGGTCGGCCACGTAGCGCTCGAGGAAGACCGTCCCGTCCCCGAATGCGGCCAGCGCCTCCCGCCGGGCGCCCTCGACCGCCTCGGCCAGGTAGCCCGAATTGGGCACCACCCGCATGCCCCGGCCGCCGCCGCCGGCGGAGGCCTTGACCAGTACCGGCCACCCCAGGGCGCGCAACTCCTCCGCCTCCGGGAGCACGTCGCCGTCGATCACCACCGACGGAAGCGTGGGCACACCGGCGGCACGCATGCGCTCTTTCGAGCCGATCTTCGAGCCCATGGCGTCGATGGCCTCGGCCGGCGGGCCCACCCAGATGAGCCCGGCCTCGGACACGGCCCGGGCGAATTCGCGCCGACTCCGACAGGAAGCCGTAGCCGGGGTGGACGGCGTCGGCCGACGTGCGTGCCGCCGCATCGACCAGGAGGTCGGCGCGCAGATAGGTGTCGGCCGGTGAGACCCCCGGGAGATGGACGGCCAGGTCGGCCTCGGCGACATACGGGCTCGACCGGTCGGCGTCGGAGTAGACGGCGACGGTGCCGATGCCCATGGCTCGGGCCGTCCGCATGATTCGGCGGGCGATCTCACCCCGGTTGGCCACCAGCAACGTGCGGATGAATGCGTCGGGCGCTCGGGTGGCCACGGCCCGGTCCGCCTTCACATCCGGAACACGCCGTAGCCGCGTGTCCCGTGTATCGGTTGGTTGTCGATGACCGACAGGCAGATGCCGAGGACGGACCGGGTGTCCCGGGGGTCGATGATCCCGTCGTCGTAGAGGCGCGCGCTCAGGAACAGGGGGAGGGACTCGGCCTCGATCTGGGCCTCGACCATCTCGCGCATGGCGGCGTCGGCTTCCTCGTCGAAGGGAACGCCCCGGGCCTCGGCCGACTGGCGGCTGACGATGGAGAGGACGCCCGCCAACTGGGCCGGGCCCATGACCGCAGACCGGGCGTTGGGCCAGGCGAAGAGGAATCGCGGGTCGTAGGCCCGGCCGCACATGCCGTAGTTACCGGCGCCGTAGCTGGCACCGATGTTGACCGTCAGGTGGGGGACCGACGAGTTCGACACGGCGTTGATCATCATGGCGCCATGCTTGATGATCCCGGCCTGCTCGTACTCCTTGCCGACCATGTAGCCGGTCGTGTTCTGCAGGAAGACGAGCGGCACGTCGATCTGGTTGGCCAGCTGGATGAACTGGGTGGCCTTGTGCGACTCCTCGGAGAACAGCACGCCGCGGTGGTTGGCCAGGACGCCTACGGGATACCCGTGGATGGAGGCCCACCCGGTGACCAGGCTGGCTCCGTAGAGCGGCTTGAACTCATCGAAGCGCGAGCCGTCCACCACCCGGGCCAGTACCTCACGGGGATCGAAGGGCACCTTCGGGTCGGCTGAGGCGATGCCGAGCAGGTCGTCGGGGTCGTAGAGCGGCTCGTCGGCCGGGTGGGTCGGACCGGGGCCGAGCTTGCGAACGTTGAGCCGGCTCACGATCTGGCGCCCCAGCCGGATGGCGTCCACCTCGTCGACGGCCAGGTAGTCGGCCAGGCCGGAGACCCGGGCGTGCATCGAGGCCCCGCCGAGCTCCTCGTCGCTCGACTCCTCTCCGGTGGCCATCTTGACCAGGGGCGGTCCTCCCAGGAACACCTTGGACCGCTGCTCGATCATCACGATGTAGTCGCTCATCCCCGGCACGTAGGCCCCCCCGGCCGTCGAGTTGCCGAACACCAGGGCCACGGTCGGGAGGGCCGCCGCCGAGCTGCGGGTCAGGTCCCTGAAGGCCCGGCCGCCGGGGATGAACAGCTCGGCTTGCGCGGGCAGGTCGGCGCCGCCCGACTCGACCAGGTTGACCACCGGGAGGCGGTTGGCCAGAGCGATGTCCGAGGCGCGGCGCCCCTTTCGGAAGGAGTAGGGGTTCATGGCGCCGCCCCGCACCGTGGGGTCGTGGGCGGTGATGAGGCATTCGACGCCCTCGACCACACCGATGCCGGTCACCGAGGACGCGCCCACCGTGTACTCGGTGCCCCAGGCCGGCGAGCGCGCCGAGCTCCAGGAACGCAGTGTCCGGGTCGAGCAGGAGCTCGATCCGCTCCCGAGCGAGCAGCTTCCCCCGAGCCTCGTGGCGCGTGACATAGCGCTCGCCACCACCCGCCCGGGCCAAGGCCAACTGCTCGTCGACCAGCTCGACCGCCTCCAGGAGGGCGCTCTCGTTGTCCCGGAAGACCTCGGAGGTCGGGTCGATGGAAGTGGTGAGGACGGGCATGCGGATGAGGGGTCGGCGCTCGGTGCGAGCCGGCTCGGCGACGCCGGGTCGCATTGCCCACGCCGACGTGGGAAGAATAGGCGCCGTGACCGAGCGAGCGCACCGGGACGGGAATCGGCGTCGTCCCCCCGGCGTCGGGGGGGATCGCCGTGGTGATCCGTACCTATCCGGCCGGGACAGCCGGACCGGCGGCCGGTGCCGACCCGACGGGGGACGGCGGTAGCCACGTCAGCCGACCGCTCTCGGCGGTGGTACTGGCCGCCGGCGAGGGCACCCGCATGCGCTCGGCCCGCCCCAAGCCGCTCCACCGGCTCTGCGGCCGGCCGATGGTGCTCCATGTGCTCGACGCCCTCGCCGAGCTGTCCGTCCACCGCGTCGTGGTCGTGGTCGGGCACCGGGCCGAGTGGGTGACCAAGACCCTCATCGAGCACGCCCCCTCGGGCATGTCCATCGAGTTCGTCGAGCAGCCCGAGCAGCGGGGGACCGGCGACGCCATGGCTGTGGCGCTCACCGGCCTGCCCGCCGACGAAGCCGATGACGACGGCGACGTGGTCGTCCTCCCCGGGGACACCCCGCTGCTCCGGCCGGCCACGCTCGCCGCGCTGGTCCAGCAGCACCGCACCTCCGATGCGGCCGCCACCCTGCTCACGGCCCGGCTGGACGACCCGACCGGGTACGGCCGGGTCGTGCGCGGGCGGGACGAGCTCGTTGCCCGGGTGGTCGAGCATGAGGACGCCTCCGGCGAGGAGCTGGAGGTCAGTGAGGTCAACACGTCGATCTACTGTTTCCGCCGCAGCGTGCTGGCCCCCTCGCTCCGCCGTCTGAGCCCGGCGAACGCCCAGGGTGAGTACTACCTGACCGACGTGATCGAGGTGCTCTACGAAGCCGGTCACAAGGTCGGGTCGGTGGTCGTCCCGGACACGATGGAGGTGGCCGGGGTGAACGACCGGGCCCAGCTGGCCGTGGCCGAGGCCGAGCTGCGCGACCGGATCAACGAGCGGTGGATGCGCCGGGGGGTGACCATGTGGGACCCGGAGCGGACCTACGTCGACGTCGACGTCGAGCTCCGGCCCGACGTGGTGCTGCTCCCGGGTGTGATCCTGCAGGGAGCGTGCGTGATCGGCTCGCACGCCGAGATCGGTCCCGCACACCCATCTGGTCGACACGGTCGTCGGCGACGGCGCACGGGTGGCGTCGAGCGTGTGCCGGCGTTCCTCGATCGGGGCCGAGGCCCGGGTGGGTCCCTTCGCCGTGCTGGAGGAGGGCTCCGAGGTGCCCCCCGGTGGGTCGGTCGGGCCCGCCACGGGGACGGGTGCAGGGGGGCGATCGGGCCGCGATCCGGCCAGCGGGGCGCGGTAGCGTCGTGCCCATGGAGTTCACCCCCCGCCGCCGCCTGGAGTTGATGTCGGGACGCTCCCACCCCGCCTTGGCCCGCGAGGTCGCCGACCAGCTCGGTGTGAAGCTCGGCGAGCCCAACCTGCGCGACTACGCCAACGGCGAGATCCACTGCCGGTTCGACTCGCTCGATCCGGGGCAGCGACGTCTTCATCATCCAGACCCACTGCCATCCGGTGAACGACTCGCTGATGGAGCAGCTGATCATGATCGACGCGGCCAAGCGGGCCTCGGCCAAGCGGATCACCGCGGTCTGCCCCTATTACGGCTACTCGCGCCAGGACCGCAAGTCCACCGGCCGCGAGCCGATCACCGCCAAGCTGGTGGCCGACATGTTGTCGGTGGCCGGCGCCGACCGGGTGGTCAGCGTCGACCTGCACTCCGGCCAGATCCAGGGCTTCTTCGACGTGCCCTTCGACCATCTGACCGCCGCCCCGGTGCTCGTCGACTACCTGCGAAGCCAGGGGAGCGACGACCTGGTCGTGGTGGCGCCCGACGCCGGCCGGGTGAAGGTGGCCGAGCGGTTCAGCCAGCACCTCACCTCCGATCTCGCCGTGGTGCACAAGCGGAGGCTCCGGGGCGCGGCCAACCAGGTGGAGGCCCTCCACGTCGTCGGTGACGTCGAGGGCCGACAGTGCGTCCTGATCGACGACATGATCGACACGGCGGGCACCATCGTGGCCGCCGCCGACCTGCTGGCCGAGCGGGGCGCGGCCGACGTGTGGTGCATGGCCACCCACGCGGTGCTGTCCGACCCGGCCGTCGACCGGCTGAAGAACTCGGCCCTGACCAAGGTGGTGGTGACCAACACCTTGCCCGTCCCCCAGGACCGGCGCTTCGACAAGCTCGAGGTCCTCTCGGTGGCCAAGCTCATCTCCGACGCCATCGACGCGGTGTTCGAGGACACGTCGGTATCGGAGATCTTCGGTGGCGACAACCTGACCTGAGCTTCCCGCCGACCAGGGCGCCCCTGTTGGCAGCCTTCCGGGGCCGGCCTGCCGAACGAACGCTCGTTGACCCGACGGCCCGCGGTGGTGATAATGGCGCCACCTCGATCGGTGGCACTCGCTCGCCGTTCGAGGTGTCGATAGGGGGAACCATGCGCGGTATACGCCCGGCCTTCGGGTTCTTGACGGTGCTCGTCCTTGTCGCCTCGCTGTTGGCGGCCTGCTCGTCGAGCAGCGGCACGGCCACCAGCACCACGAACGTGGGCGGAGACGGGCACGGCTGCCCTGACCAGCCTCCCAGCGCCCGGCCTACCTCGTCTACTGGGACCAGAACGAGGAGGTCGACTTCCTCTCCATGCCCTCGGGGACCACCGGCATCCTCATGCCGCCCTGGGACCTCAACGGCCAGGTGTGCGTCCTGCCCGATGGCTCGGCGCGGTTCGTCGGAGGCTACGACCCGACCCAGCCGGACCAGGACAACCCCGGGCAGCCTCCTCCCGTACAAGCAGCCGCCCATCGGGGAGGAGCTCGACCGGCCCAACGGCTCCTTCAGCGGGCAGACCCTGTACGTGCCGGGACCCTACAAGTACGCCGGCCAGACCATCGGGGGAGATTCCCCACGCGTCGCCCGACGGCTCGTTCAACTCGGCCAGCACCTATACGGGCTGCGTCTTCGACCAGCACGGGAACCTGCTGGCCGACGACATCGCCACCGCCCAGGGCTCGTTCCCGCCACCCAGCGACGGGCGCCTGGTCGAGTGGTTCGCCCCCTCCTACAAGCAGGCGTGCATCGTGACCGGGCCCACCGCCGGCGGCACCGGCCCGCACCACGTCGACGGGACCGGGGGACTGAGCCAGCCCGGCATGCTGGCCCTGGCCGCCAACGGTGACGTGCTCATGCCGGTGGCCGGTACCGCAGAGCGTCGCTCCGGGTCGACCACACCAGCCTGCCGGCCGGACCGTCGCGATGCCCGGGCGACCAGTATCCCGCCGGCAAGCTCAAGACGTCCGTGTTCTTCCAGGGCAACGGCACCACGCTTCCCTTCCCGGCCGGCATCGCCAAGGACCCGACCTGCGACTGCTTCGCCATCAGCAGCTACTTCGGGAACCCGTCGATCCTCTGGGTGGACCAGAACGGTGTACCCGTGCCCGGCCACGCCACCATCCCGGGCGAGACCATCGCCCAACTGGGCCAGAACCCCAACGGTTACAACCCGTTCGGCATGGCCTTCGCCCCCGACGGCACCCTCTACTTCGTCGACATCCACATCACCTGCAAGAACAATCAGCTCACCAACTGCGGGCCGACCAGCTACGGCGGACGGGTCATGAAGGTCACCTTCGCCAGCGGCCAGCCCGAGCGCGCCGGCCACCGTGAGCGGTGGGTTCGACTTCCCGACCAGCGTGACCGTGTGCGTGCCCTCACGTGAGAACTGTCCCTACCCGCAGGGCGCCAGCAAGCCGCCCTCGTCGGGTCCGTCGGAGAACCCCGAGCACGGACAAGGGCCGTACACGACGGCGCCGGCCACCGCCGGCTTCGGCCATTGAGTCTCCGGGCAGGGACCCGGCAGGGATCTGATCTCGCCGGCCGGCCGCCACGGCTCGTCGCGGTTCGGGTCGCGGCGGCGCTGGTATGCCTGTGCGCCATCTTGGCCGGGTGCGGCGGGTCGACAGCCGACTCGCCTGCCCCGCCACCGGCGGGCGGGACGAGCGTCCCGGCATGGGAGTGGCCCACCTACGCCCACGACGCCCAGCACACCGGGCACGGCACAGACCCTCCTCACTCCGAAATCGGCCAAGACGTTGTCGATGGCGTGGACGTTCCCGACCGGTGACGCGGTGACCGCCACCCCGACGGTGGTGAACGGCACCGTGTACGTCGGGTCGTGGGACGGCTGGTTCTACGCCCTGGACCTCGAGACGGGCGCGCTCCGCTGGAAGTACCAGCTCCAGGCGCAGCACGGGGTGACCCCCTATCCCGGCCAGCAGCCCCGCGACAGCACCTCCGACGGCGGTTTGGTGACCTCGTCGGCCTGGTTCGAGCCGGGGGCGCCCACGTCACCGGCAGACCGGACCGGCCCGACCCGACCTTGTGATCTTCGCCGGCGGCTACACCCTCTACGCCCTCGACGCCCACACCGGCGCGCTGTTCTGGAAGCACGACTACACGGGCCGCCCCGAGCTGCCCCCCGACCCCGACCATGACGGCACCCGCATCTTCTCGTCACCGGTGGTGGTGGGCGGGTCGGTGCTCTTCGGCGTGGACACCGACGGCCAGAAGAACTCCCGGGGCTATGTGGTGAGCGCCTCGCTGGCCACCGGCGACCCGATCTGGGAGTACCAGGACGACGTTGACGCAAGCGGCCGCATCCTCAACGACGGCTGCGGCAACGTCTGGTCGTCGGGGACCGTGCTGCCCGCCGCCGGCCTGGTGGTCTTCGACAGCGCCGACTGCGACTTCGCCGACCCGCCCCCGACCTCCGAGTCGGTCTTCGCCCTCCATATCGCCACCGGCAAGCTGGCCTGGCTGTATCCCGGCCCGGCCCGCCCAACAGCCAGTGCGACGTGGACTTCGGGGCCACGCCCAACGCCGGAGTCACAGCGACGGGTGTGGCCACCTTCCTCGGAGCCGGTTCGAAGGACGGTACCTACTACTCGATCGACCCGGCCACGGGGCGGCTCCGGTGGTCCACCAACGTGGTCTTCGGCGGTTTCTCGGGCGGGTTCATCGCGACCGCCGCCTTCGACGGCGTCCACGTCTACGGCTCGACCGCCCTCGGCGACTTCGGCCGCTTCGAGCACGGCAGCCAGGTCCACTGCGACCCGGGCAATCCCCGTGACACGTCCGACCAGGAGCCGTCGGTGCACGCCTTCGCCGCCGGCAGCGGGCACGTCCTGTGGCAGGCGACCCATGCCGCCTCCTTCGGGGCCACCACGGTGGCCGGGGGGATGACCTTCAACTGTCCCGCCTTCGGGCCGGTGGTCCAGGTCCGGGCGTCGACGACGGGCACGCTGCTCGACCAGGCTTCGATCCCGGTGACCTGCTGGTCGGGCATCGCCACCGTGGGGGACGCCCTGGTGCTCGGGAACGGGCTCCTCGCCCCAGGGCTCACCCGACGGCATCGTGGTGCTCACACCGGGAGGCCGACGCCCGGTCATGCCGGCCCGGAGCTGAGGCCACGCCCCGACCCGCCACCCGCACCTGTGCCCCGGGTGGCTCCCCCACCAGGGGCTCGTCTATCATGGTGGGCCGTCAGCCGGGGCCGACGGCTCCGGCTGGATCACCGGTCGGGCAGGCCCGCCCCCGGTCTCAGCGGTGTTCCAGCACCTCCCGAGGAGTTCGCGCATGCCCGAAGTCACCCTCGCCGCCCGAACCGGCCGCGTCATCGGAACCCGGTCCACCCGGCGGCTGCGGGCGGAGGGCAAGATCCCCGGGGTGGTCTACGGCCATGGCGCCGATCCCATCCCGGTGGCGGTCGGGGCCCGCGAGTTCCAGATCGCCCTGTCCGGAGAGGCCGGGCTCAACACCCTGCTCTCGCTCGAGGTGGACGGGGACAACTACCTCACGCTGGCCCGGGACATCCAGCGCCATCCCGTGCGGAACACGGTGACCCACGTCGACTTCCTCATCGTCCGCCGCGACGAGGTCATCAGCGCCGAGATCCCGATCAACCTGGTGGGCGAGGCGATCGAGGTGCAGCACGGCGACGGCGTCGTCGACCAGCAGCTGTTCACCCTGCACGTCAAGGCCCAGCCGGCCGACATCCCGCCCTCGGTGGACATCGACATCTCGGAGCTGACCATCGGCGCCTCGCTGCACGTCTCCGACATCGCCATCCCCGCGGGCGTCGAGCTCGAGACCGACCTCGAGGCGACGGTGGTGGCCGGCCAGCCGCCGCGGGTGCAGATCGCCGAGGAGGAGGACGCGGCCGAGGCCGCCGAGGAGCCGCGGCCGCCGAGGCGAGCCGCCGCCGACGGAGCCGGCCGGCGAGTCCGAGGCCACGCCGACCGCTCCTCCGAGGAGTAGGCCCTGCTCCGGCGGCGGGCGGCCCGGGTCGCCGCACCGGGACCGCCGGCCGACTTCCTGGTCGTCGGGCTGGGCAACCCGGGGCCGGAGTTCGCCGGCACCCGCCACAACGTCGGGGCCGAGGCCGTCGCCCTGCTGGCCGAGCGCCACGGCGGCCGCCTCACGTCCGAGAAGGGCCTTCGACGCCGCGGCCGGCCAGATCCGGATCGGCGGGCACCGGGTGCTGCTGGCCGTCCCCGCAGACCTACATGAACGAGTCGGGCCTGGCCGTGGCCCCGCTGGTCCGCCGGGCCGGGATCGACGGCGATGGCGACGCCGGCGGCGGGCCGACCGGCAGGCAGCCTCGGGGCTCTCGTCGCGGCTCATCGTCGTCCACGACGAGCTCGACCTGCCCTCGGGCCGGCTAAGGTCAAGGCGGGCGGCGGCACGGCCGGCAACAACGGGCTCAAGTCGATCGACAGCCACCTCCACACCAACGACTACCTCCGGGTGCGGGTCGGGCATCGGCAAGCCGCCCGGCCGCCAGCCCGGCGCCGACTACGTGCTGAAGCGTCCCGGCGCCGGCCGAGCGGGAGGTCCTGGCCGGCCGCGGTGGAGGAGGCCGCCGACGCCGTCGAGCTGATCGTCACCGCAGGGCGTCGCGACGGCCATGAACCGGATCAACGGCGCCGAGTGATGCACCGGCTGAGGCTGGCCGAGGGTGCACCGGGCCGAACCTCGCATGCGGTGCGTGGGGATCGCCGGTGCGGACCGGTACCCTGACGGGTGAGCCTCCGCTCGCTTCCCCCGCTGCTCCGCAACGAGCCCGCCATGACCGGGTGCGTCGGGCGCCCGGGCGCCACGCTGGCCGTGGCCACCCCGGCCCAGGCCTTCGTGCTGGCCGGCCTGGTCCGCCTGGGCAGCCGCCGGCCGGTGCTGGTGGTCACCCCCACCGGCGCGGCCGCCGATCAGCTGGCCCACGACCTCGAGGCCTTCGTCGGTCCCGCGGTGCGCCGCGATCGGGCGACGAGGGCCGCCGCCGCCGGTCGAGGTGTTCCCGGCCTGGGAGACCCTGCCCTTCGAGCGGGTCAGCCCCGACGTCCCCACCATGGGGCGCCGCCTCCGGCTGCTGTGGCAGCTGTCGGCGGTGCCCGAGCAGGGCGCCGCGACCGCGCCGGACATCGTCGTCGCCCCGGTCAAGGCGGTCCTCCAGCGGCTCGGGCCGTGGCGCACGGCGGCCCGTCCGGTGGTGGTGGCCAAGGGCGACCGGGTGGTGGTCGACGAGCTGGTGGCCGGCCTGGTGGCCATGGGCTACCGGCGCGAGTCGCTCGTCGAGCACCGCGGCGAGCTGGCCGTGCGGGGCGGCATCGTCGACGTCTTCCCCTCCACCGCCGACGAGCCGGTCCGCATCGACCTGTGGGGCGACGAGGTCGACCGGCTGACCCGGTTCGACGTGGCCGACCAGCGATCGACCGACGACCTCGACACGGGTCGAGCTGTTCGGCTGCCGCGAGCTGGTGGCCGACGAGACCATGCGGAAGCGGGCCGCCGAGCTGGTCGGCGCCGGCTCCGTGGGGCCGCCACCAGTGGGACCGTCTGGCCGACGGCGACCAGTTCGACGGCATGGAGTCGTGGCTGCCGTGGCTGGCCGACTCCGAGGAGCTGATCACCGACCTGCTGGGTGACGACGCCCTGGTGGTGCTGGTCGAGCCGCGCCGGGTCCGCGACCGGGCCGGCCGAGCTGCTCGACGAGGAGTCGGCGCTGGCCGATGCCCTGGCCGCCACCTGGGGACTCGAGGCCGGCGCCGACGCCCCCCGGCTGCACGTCCCCTTCGACCGGCTGCTGGCCGACACCACGGCCGGGGTGGTCTCGCTGGTCCCCTCGGCCGAGGGCCCGGACGTCCCCCTGGTCGAGAGCCGGGGCTGGGAGCCGATCCTGGGGGACGGGTCCAGGCTGGCCGGCCAGGTCTCGGCGCTGGTCGAGGCCGGCTACTCGGTGGTGCTGTGCTCCTCCACCGCCGGGGGCGCCGAGCGGCTGTCGGGCATGCTGGCCGAGGAGGGACTCACCGTCCCGGTGGCCGCCGAGCCGCCGGCGCGGACCTGGCCGACCTCGCCGCGCCCGGGGCCCGCATCGTGGTGGCCTCGGTCGATCGGGGATTCGTCCTGCCCGGGTCCCGGGTGGCCGTGCTGGCCGAGTCCGACGTCACCGGCCGGCGCCGCCCCCACCGCCAGGCCCGGACCCGGGCCCGCCCGGTCGACGGGTTCTTCGACGACCTCGCCCCGGGCAGCTACGTCGTCCACCGCCAGCACGGGGTGGCCCGCTACGGGGGCATGGTCACCCGGACCATGGGCGGCGCCACCCGCGACTACCTGCTCCTCGAGTACCGGGGGGCGGACAAGCTCTACCTGCCCACCGACCAGATCGAGCTGCTCACCCCCTATGCCGGCGGCGACTCGCCGACCGTGAGCCGGCTGGGCGGCTCCGAGTGGCAGCGGGCCCGCTCCAAGGCCCGGGCCGCCGTCCACGAGATCGCCGAGGAGCTGGTGGCCCTGTACCGGCGCCGCCTCCAGGTCGACCGGGCCACGCCTTCGGGCCCGACACCCCGTGGCAGGCCGAGCTCGAGTCGTCCTTCCCCTTCGTCGAGACCTCCGACCAGCTCCGGGCCATCGAGGAGGTCAAGGCCGACATGGAGCGGCCCCAGCCCATGGACCGGCTGGTCTGCGGCGATGTGGGGTTCGGCAAGACCGAGGTGGCCATCCGGGCGGTGTTCAAGGCGGTCCAGGACGGGTTCCAGGCCGCGGTCCTGGTGCCCGACGACGCTGCTGGCCAGCCAGCACGTCCAGACCTTCGCCGACCGCTACGCGCCCGTTCCCGGTGAAGGTCGAGATGCTCAGCCGGTTCCTCACCAACGCCCAGGCCAAGGCGGTGCTGGCCGGACTGGCCGACGGGTCGGTCGACGTCGTGGTGGGGACCCACCGGCTGCTCGGCGGACGACGTGATCCTTCCAGAAGCTCGGGCTGCTGGTGGTGGACGAGGAGCAGCGGTTCGGGGTCGGCCACAAGGAGTCGATCAAGGCCCTGGCCGAGGGCATCGACGTGCTCACCCTGACGGCCAGCCCCATCCCCCGCACGCTCGAGATGGCGCTCACCGGCATCCGCGACCTGTCCATGGTCAACACCCCGCCGGCCGCCCGCCGACCGATCCTCACCCATGTCGGCGAGTTCGAGGAGGCGGCGGCCTCGGAGGCCATCCGGCGCGAGCTCCTTCGCGAGGGCCAGGTCTTCTACGTCCACAACCGGGTCCAGCGACATCGAGGCGATCGCCGAGCGGGTCCGGCGGATGGCCCCCGAGGCGCGGGTGGCCGTCGCCCACGGGCAGATGGACGAGGGATCGCTCGAGCGGGTGGTCCTCGACTTCTGGGAGGGCGGCTACGACGTGCTGGTGTGCACCACCATCATCGAGTCGGGCATCGACATGCCCACGGTCAACACCCTGGTGGTCGACCGGGCCGACCTGCTGGGGCTGGGACAGCTCCACCAGCTGCGGGGCCGGGTGGGCCGGGCCGGCCAGCGGGCCTACGCCTATCTCTTCCACCCGGTCGACCGGGTGCTCTCCGAACAGGCCTACGAGCGCCTGCGCACCATCGGCGACCACACCGAGCTCGGCTCCGGGTTCAAGATCGCCCTGCGCGACCTGCAGATCCGGGGGGCCGGCAACCTGCTCGGGCGGGACCAGTCCGGCCACATCGCCGCCATCGGCTACGACCTCTACGTCCAGATGGTCTCCGAAGCGGTGTCCGAGCTGAAGGGCGAGCCTCGGCCCCGACCGGTCGAGCTCTCGCTCGACCTGCCCGATGCCGCCCACCTCCCTCCGACCTACGTGGAGGCCGAGGACGTGCGCCTCGAGGCGTACCGCCGCCTGGCGGCGGTGCGCACCGAGGAGCAGGTCGAGGACGTGCGGACCGAATGGAGGACCGGTTCGGGCCGCTGCCGGCCCCGGCCGCCGCCCTGCTCGACGTGGCCCGGCTTGCGGGTCGAGTGCCTCCGCCTGGGGATCACCGAGGTGGCGGTGAGCGCTC
Organism: uncultured Acidimicrobiales bacterium; assembly: GCA_963769825.1. GTDB lineage: Bacteria > Actinomycetota > Acidimicrobiia > Acidimicrobiales > RAAP-2 > Bog-756. The sequence continues at coordinate 5,054 of CAVYNO010000031.1, read as the reverse complement.
CCCGGCGCGGATGGGCGATGACCCCGACCGGCCGGCCGGGCCACGGTCAAGCTCTCCCCGGTGGCCCTTGCCGCCTCGGCGGAGGTCCGGCTCCGCCGGCTGGCCCCGGGGGCCACCTACCAGCCCGATCTGCACCGGCTCTTGGCTCCGGTGGCGCCGTCGGAGACGGGCAACGTACGCCCCGGGCTGGTGACCCTGCTCCGCGAGCTGGTCCCGGTCGAGGCGTAGCTCCCGCCAGCCGAACCGAGATGGCGAGCTCGATGAGGCATCCCGGGCCAAGGCCGTCGATGAGGCATCCGGGGCCAAGGCCGATAGCATCGCCGCCGTGAATCGCCAACTCCCGGGGGCCGCCGCTGTTGCTGTCCTCGCGGTCGGGGCGTTGGTCTCCGCCTGCGACATCACCCCGCCGGCGGCCACGGCCAACGGCACGACCATCTCCGTCGCCACCCTCAACACCCAGCTCGCACCCTTCGAGTCGACACAGTGCCGGGGGCTGCCTCCTGCAGCTCGAGAGCCCGCAGCTCACCACCCAGGCCGCACAAGGGTCGGGTGGCCCGGGTACCTACACCATCGCCTTCACCGACGCCGTGCTCAAGAACCAGGTGGGCGACCTGCTGGCCGAGCAGTACGCCGCATCCCGGGGAATCACCATCTCGTCGAGTCGACCTCGACCAGGCCGCCAATCCGCCTTCGAGGCCACGTTGGACGGCGAGTCAGCTCAGCGGTACAGCAGTCGGCGTCCGTCGGGCACCCTCTCCTCGTGCCAGGCGGCGAACGGGAGCGCGCCTCACCGGCAGCGCAGCTGCTCGCCGGCCTGCCCGGCTCGGTCCGTGACCGAGCCAGATCCGCAACCAGGCGGTCGACGAGAAGCTGCTGGCCATGGGGAGCGATCTCTCCGATGCCGCCTTCGCCAAGTACTACGCGGCCAACCTGGCCCAGTTCACCGCCGACTGCGTGAGCCAGATCGTCACCGACACCCAGGCCGCATGCCAACCAGCTCGTGGCCCAGCTCAACGCCGGGGCCTCCTTCGCCGACCGTGGCCAAGGCCAGCTCCCTCGACGCCGCAGACGCGCTGCCAACGGGTGGCGCGCTGGGCTGCAACTACACCCAGGCCCAGGTGGAACAGGCGCTCCAGCAGCAGACCGTCCCGCTGGGCAAGCCGATCGGCCCCGGTGCAGGACCAGAGCACCGGCCGGTGGGTCGTCTACGAGGTCACCAGCCAATCGCTCGAGCCGCTGTCGGCCGCCAAGCCGGTGGTCCGCGAGGAGCTCCTCCAGGCCACCGCCAACGTCAACCGGGTGAACCAGGAGATCGTGGCCTTCGCCCGGCGTTCGGACGTCTCGGTCGACCCGCAGTACGGGACATGGAAGACGCTGACCATCGTCCCCCCGGTTGGACCGCCCGACAGCTACCTCCTGCCGGCGGTGTCGACCGCCACGCTGCCGACTTCGCGGCCTGGGTGGTTCGGGCAGCCGTTCGTCGGGTGCCGCCGGCTCGTCGAGCGCGACCGGCGGCTGACCGGTCCGGGGCTCGCATGGCAGGCGGCGAGCCGGTGACCCCTCGCATCGATGTCGTCGGGTCTGGGCCCGGCCGGTCCCGGGCTGCTCACCGCCGAGTCCACCGAGCTCGTCCGCCGGGCTTCGGCGGTGTTCCTCCGTACCCGGCACCACCCGGCTGCCGACGTCGTGCCGCTGGCGCCGGACGTTCGACCATCTCTACGAGGACGGGCCGGATCCTCGACGACGTCTACCGAGTCGATGGTCGACGAGGCTGGTGGCCGTGGCGAAGCAGTCCGGCGATCTGGTCGTCTATGCCGTCCCGGGTTCGCCGACGGTGGCCGAGCGCTCGGTCGTCCTGCTGGCCCGAGCACCCCGCAGTGCTGGCCGGGAGGTCGACGTGGTGGTGCATCCGGCCGTTGTCCTTCCTCGACCTGGCCTGCACCCGGCTGGGCGTCGACCCGGTGGCTGCCGGGTTGCGGCTGGTCGACGGCGAGTCGTTCGCCGTCGAGGCGGCCGGCGAGCGGGGCCCGCTGCTGGTGGCGCAGTGCTGGAGCACGGCCGTGCTGTCCGACATCAAGCTCTCGGTGGAGGCGGCGACCCGTCCGACCGGTCACCGTCCTCTACCACCTCGGACTGGATGACGAGCGGGTCGTGGGAGGTGCCCTGGGACGAGCTCGACCGGTCGTTCGCCCCGACCACCTGACCTCGCTGTGGGTCCCGCGGCTGGCCGCCCCGGTCGCCGCCGAGCTGGTGCGGCTCGACGAGCTGGTCCACACGCTGCGGCAGCGGTGCCCGTGGGACCGTGGAGCAGACCCATGGCTCGCTGGCCCGCCACCTGCTCGAGGAGTCCTACGAGGTGCTGGAGGCGATCGATGCGGTGGCGGCCATCGATGCAGCACGGGTCCCGGCGGCGCAGGTCCCGTCGCCGAGGAGCGCGGCTGTGGCCCATCTCGAAGAGGAGCTCGGCGACCTGCTCTTCCAGGTCTACTTCCACGCCGTGCTGGCCGCCGAGGCGGGGCGGTTCACCTTGGCCGATGTCGCCCGCGGCGTGCACGACAAGCTCGTTGCCCGCCATCCCCACGTCTTCGGCGATGCGGACTGCGACACGCCGGAGGACGTGGCCGGCCACTGGGAGGTGCTCAAGATCGCCGAGAAGAATCGGTCGAGCGTGACCGAGGGCATCCCCGCCGCCCTTCCCGCCCTTGCGCTGGCGGCCAAGCTGCAGCGCAAGGCGCTGGCCGTCGGCATGGTCCTTCCCAGCGTGGCCGACGAGGCGGTCAGTGTGGCCGCGGAATCGCCAGGCTGGCTGACGCCGCGGACCCGACCCGGTCGTCGGTTGACCCGGCGTGGAGTGCCGGCCTTGGTGGTGACCCGGCCGTTGTGACAGGGACGGGGAGAGAGTCGCGCCGATCGGGCCGCCGAGCTCGGGTCGCTTCTGTTCTCGGCCGTCAACGTGGCCCGCTCGCTCGGAGTGGACCCGGAGACCGCCTTGCGAGGCAGGGACGGCGGCCTTTCGCAAGTCGGTCGAAGAGCAGGGCTGACACCGCGCCTGCCCGACTGGCGACGGCCGTCCACTGCCGCGCCGACCGCCACGAAGTCCCAGGTCCGGAAGTCCCGGGTGGTAGCTTTTACCCTCACCGGCAACAGGAGTGACCACCGCACAGTGAGCGTCATCGAACAGGTCATCGGCCGTGAGGTCCTCGACTCCCGCGGCAATCCCGACCGTCGAGGTCGAGGTCCTGCTGGATTCCGGATCGGTCGGGCGGGCGATCGTGCCTTCGGGCGCCTCGACCGGCTCGTTCGAGGCGGTCGAGCTCCGCGACGGCGGCGACCGCTACCGAGGCAAGGGTGTCCTCGGCGCGGTGGACAACGTCGAACGGCGAGATCGCCGGCATGCTCGACGGCATCGATGCCCTCGACCAGCGAGGCCGTCGACCTGGCCATGGTCGATGCCGACGGTACGCCCAACAAGGCCCGTCTGGGGGCCAACGCCATCTTGGGGGTGTCCCTGGCCACCGCCAAGGCCGCCGCCGACGAGCTCGGCCTGCCCCTGTTCCGCTACGTCGGCGGATCCGACGCCCACGTGCTCCCCGTCCCGATGATGAACGTGGTCAACGGGGGGCTGCACGCCGACAACTCGATCGACCTCCAGGAGTTCATGATCATGCCGGTGGGTGCGGCGTCGTTCTCGGAGGCTCTGCGCTGGGGGGTCGAGACCTACCATGCCCTGGCCGACGTGCTCAAGGTGCGGGGCCTGTCCACCGCGGTCGGCGACGAGGGCGGATTCGCGCCCGACCTGTCGTCCAACGAGGAAGCGGTCCGGATCCTGGTCGAGGCCATCGAGGCGGCCGGCCGGGTACCCGGTGACGAGATCGCCATCGCCATGGATCCGGCCAGCAGTGAGCTGTACAAGGACGGGAGCTACGTGCTGGCCGGTGAGGGACGGACCCTCTCGTCGGCCGAGATGGTCGAGTACTGGGTCGACCTGGTCGACCGCTACCCGATCGTGTCCATCGAGGACGGCATGGCCGAGGAGGACTGGGAGGGCTGGGCCGCCCTGACCGAGTCCGCTCGGCGACAGGGTCCAGCTGGTGGGCGACGATCTCTTCGTGACCAACGAGGAGCGGCTGCGGCGCGGTATCGACGCCGCGGTCGGCCAATGCCGTGCTGATCAAGGTCAACCAGATCGGCACGCTCACCGAGACGCTGGGCACCATGGCGCTGGCCACCCGATCCTCGCTACGCGTGCGTGATGTCCCACCGTTCGGGCGAGACCGAGGACACCACCATCGCCGATCTGGCCGTGGCCACCAACTGCGGCCAGATCAAGACGGGGGCGCCGGCCCGTTCCGACCGGGTGGCCAAGTACAACCAGCTGCTGCGCATCGAGGAGAAGCTCGGCGAGTCGGCCGCCTTCGCGGGGGCGAGGCGCTCTCGGCTTGGCGGTCGGCACCGTGAGCCGAGGCGCCCACTCGAAGAGCCGGGCCACGTTCCGGGCTCCCCGGTCCTCCGGCGCGACGGCAACGATGACGGTCCGGCCACCGCGTCGGTCGTCTGTCGGCACGCTCGCCAGGCCTAAGATGTCCGATCCGCCCACCACGACGCGAAAGGCGTCCACGTCGTTCACGTCGCGGTCGTCGGCTCCGCCGGATTCGGCGAACGCCGCGAAACGGGAGCGGCCGGCGAAGTCGCCCAATCCGGGGCGAGCGAAGGCGAAGTCACCCAAGCCGGGGCGGGCGCAGGCGAAATCATCCAAGCCGGGGCGGGCGAAGGCGAAGTCACCCAAGCCGCCGCTGCGGCGCCTTGCACGGACGCCGCCACGTTGCCGTGGGGCTCGGCGGAACCGGCATGGGTTGCCGCGTTCCCCTGCGGCGAGGAGCCTTCCGGCGCGGCGGCACCGTTCCCCGGCATCGCAGTGCCGCCGGGGGCCGAAACCGAGGCGGATGTGTCAGGCGAGGCGGCCGGTGACGCAGTGGCCGTCGGCGGCTGCGTGCCGCTGGGCGTAGGTGTTCCGGCGAGCGCTGGTGAGAGCGCGGACATCATGCCAGGAACCG
>CAVYNO010000030.1:0-6159 GCA_963769825.1 uncultured Acidimicrobiales bacterium | reverse complement strand
GGGTTCGATCGCTGCCGCCTCGCCGAGACGTGGTCTGGTGTCGACGACCTTCACGCCCATGACGAGGAGCCACAATGCCAGCCCGACTTCGGCGACGAAGCTCACGGCGAGCCCGGGGTAGCTGATCGCGCGGTACGCCGGCAGCAGCAGGGCCTGAAGGAACCAGATCAGGACGCCGACTCCGTCAAGCACGAGAAGGACGCCCAGGAACCGGGGAAGGAATCGGGACTTGTAGACCAGATAGCCGAGAGGGAACAACCACGTGCCGAAGAACAGCTGAGCCGTGACGAAGCTCGTCTTGTAGACGTTGATCGAAAGGTACGCCAGACCCTCCATCTGTGCCGACGAATAGGCCTGCATGTGGCTGGCCCCGTCCCCCTGCAACATCGCGGAGACCAGCGGGAACATGCTCGCGCACTGGATGGCGACACCGACGGTGTTGAGCAGTAGGAAGACCAACGCCAAGTCCTTGTTGACCGGTCGCAGCAGAACGTAGAGTCCCCAGGCGGCCAGGAGAAAGAGCAACGCCGATATCAGCGCGACGACGAGCCCCAGGCGGAACGAGACGGCATTCGTGACGATCGCCTGGTAGACCTGCTCGGCGCTACCCAGCCCGATATGCCCCAGCGTGTCGGCAAGCACTGAAGCCACGATGAATCCGAGGTAGAAGCCGCCCGTGATTCTGGCTACCTTGTTCCGCGACAGGTGATCGGTGGGACTAGAAGACATCCCGGTTACTCCCCTGCGCGTGAGCGATGGTTGCACCATCGCGCTGGACAGTAACCTCTATGGTTGCCGCCCAAACCACGGAATTCTCGATCTGCAGCGAGCCCCTGTCGCCCACCGTGGTCGCTGTCGTGGGGCCCATCCTGCATGACATTCCTCCAAGGTCGGCGCACGCACTTGCACTCTAGAACGTCGTCCGGTTGAACGAACAGGGCCAAACGACCCGATGTTCCTCCGGCCGGGACTCGCCCGTGGGGCTGCGCCTTGTGAACCACATTCGACTCCCGCGAGCTCGGTCTGTCCACCTGGAGTGCCGAAAGTCGTGACGCAGGAGGCCGTAAGCCTCTGGAAGGGAGCGTGTGGAACGGAGCAGAGTAGACGCGATGGAGTTCCTCGCGCGTCACTTGACCTTGGCGGCTGCGTGCGCCGCGGCCGCGATGTCGTCGGCTGGAATATTTGTCGACAGGGCTGTGCGAAGTCCGACGAGAGCGCGCCGCATCGGTTGGAGTGTTCTCGCGCTCCTCGAGGCGGGCATCTCAGCCGGAATAGTCACCGAGGCGATCCGACACCGATCCCGCGCGTCCGCGGAAGGCAAAGTAGAAGTACAGCAGTGCGCTCCATGATTGCGGCTGAGCGCAGGTCTGCGCAACATTCTCTGGGCAGGACAACGCCCGAGGCCCATCTGCAACCGAAGGCGGAGGTTCCCGGACTCACGGGCCCAATGGTCGCGCTGATCGCTCGTCCCGTCCTTGCGCTGGCAGGCCAGACAGGATTGGCCCTGATGATGCGCGCACGCCATCGGCCTGATCCATTTCGTCGCGCGGCCGGATATTGGATGGTGACGAGCTCGGTTGCTGACGTCGGCTGCTTGCTAGCGCTCAGAGCTTCTGCGCGACGTGAGGGACTGAGTTTCCGCGAGGCAGCTGGGTTCGGAGATCATCCCGTGCGGAACTCTGGAAGCGCATGGGTCGACGTCGGTGCTTTGGCACCGGCCACCGTGTTGAGTCAGTTTCTTGATCGTCTTCTCAACCGTGGCCGCGCAGACCCCTACCCAGCGCAGATTCGCGCGTCGCGTACGCATGGATGGACCCGCGCATACAGCCTGACCGTATGGCCGGTGCTGTGGGCCACAACTGAAGAGGCCACCTATCTTGGGTACGCACTTCCAAGACTGGAGCGAAGACTTCGGAACGCGTGCCTCAGCGGCAATCGTTGCCACGGCCTGGGCGGCTCAGCACGCCGTCATCCCCACGCTCCCGGGCAAGGGCTACGCGAGGTCTCGCGTGCTCACCATGCTTCCAGTTGCCGCCGCCTTTACCGCGGTGTACCTGAATCGCGGTCGACGGCTCGGGCCCCTGGTCGCCGCCCACTGGGCATCCGATTTCAGTGCGGCGGTCCTTGCAGCTGCGCACGGATCCAGCCGTGACCCGTCCCATCGATGACTGATGGGCTGCGAGCCGACGGAGACCAAGCTGTTGGCGGCCACGCGGCGCGTCGAGGGAGTGTCAAGAGTTCAGCCGAAACCGATGTCAACCATCACCCGAAGTCCTGTCAAGAATCAGCCGAACCCCTTTTGTCAAGGGTCAGCCGGATCACTACAGCGCAATGGTGCCCGCTCAGGGATTCGAACCCTGGACCTTGGGATTAAGAGGTCGGCTCCAGCCCGTTCGTTGATGCCCGCGGATGCCCGTATCGTATTCAGCAGCACCCCTCACGGCCGTCGGTAGACCCGTCATTGCCCGCCACTGTTCGCACCTGTAGCTGTCAGAACTGCTGTCAAGTCGGCTCGGCGTGATCGCCTAGGCCGTCGCGGGAGACCGCGCGAAGCTGCGTCACCAGGACATCGACGGCCTCCGTAGGCACTCGCCTCAAACGGCCAAGCTTGACGGTCTCGAGGCGCCCGCTACCGATGAGGTCGTACACGAGAGTGCGGCCGCACCCGAGTCGATGCGCAACTTCGGCCACGGTCAGCAAGAGCGGCGTCGCCGGCGCAGTGCGCGCGGGAGTTCGATCAGTGGCGGCAGAGAGCGGGCCTCGGCGGGTAAGTTCGGAGCCCGTCGGCGGCGGTGATGTGAATGAAAGTACGACTTGAGCCATGGACCTCGATGTACTGCGATCCGCGCTAACAGAGCGCCTAGAGCGCCGGGATAAACCGGCGTGGAGAAGGAGATGAAAGAGCTCTACATCGAAGGGGTAGCTACCCACGATGACCCCGAGTCATGCGTCGGCGCTCGTAAGGGCGCAGGCGAAGCGTTGACAGGGGTACGCGCAGGCCGGGCTATTGAGCCGCGAAATATGTTGTTCCGGGGTGCCGACGCTGTTAAGCGACGCGGAAGGCCACATCGACGATCGCGTTATGGCGAGCGGTCGTCGAACCCCGCGCGGTCGAAGAACCTGTGCATGCGCGGAATCTCCACGCGCGAGAACCGGGAGATCCCAGGCTCGCCCATCCGGTCGATCACCGGAGGGGCCGCTCAGGGAAGGCTGAGGCCGCACGCCTGAGATGCACGAGCCTGGGAGGTCAGACGACCCCGTAGTACCTGCGAAGCCGCCGAACAAGGCCGCGGCCGCGGAGGTGGTGGAGGAAAGGGGGTCGGCCAAGGGGAACACGGACGGCGCAGCACGCCCCGGACGCAGCGCCGGGCAGGGCGTGTCCCATGAGCTGGACCGGGTGCGCGAAGCAGCACGAAAGGACAGGACAGCACGGTTCACCGCGCTGCTGCACCACGTCGATGCCGACCGCCTCCAAGCGGCATATCGGGCGTTGAACCCGGGAGCGGCTGCGGGGGTGGATGGGGTCACGTGGGCGGCCTACGGGGAGGATCTCGACAGCAATGTCCAGAACCTGCTGACGAGGCTGCATCGCGGCAGCTACCGGGCCCAGCCGTCGCGACGGGCGTACATTCCGAAGGCGGATGGGCGGCCACGGCCGCTCGGTATCGCATCGCTGGAGGACAAGATCGTCCAGCGTGCGGTCGTCGAGGTCTTGGATGCCATCTACGAGACGGACTTCCTGGGCTTCTCCTACGGGTGCCGGCTCGCATCCTGCATCCCTATCCGCAAGTGCGCTTCGACGCCAGAACCTGAGGCAGGAGCCCAGTGCGTTAGCAGCGCTCGCTGGGATCTGTGCGGGGGGCCGCTCGTCGAGAGCGGTCCCTACCGCGATCAGTTTCGCAGCGTCGCGTCGTTGTGAAAGTCCGGCAGATACTTGACACTGCCGGGCCAGTCTCACCTTGACCCCATCCGGCGCGTCGCGCCGGATGGTGGACGCTTTCGCGGCCCGGTGGCGGTCGTGGCACGACCGATGCAATGGAGCCGAGGCAGACCGAGTCGGCGTCCGGCTCCAGCTGCACCCCTTTGGCCCGCGCTCAGCGCGTGCCGCGCGGGTTGGGGGGGAGCCCGGCCTCCGCGCGCGCCGCACCGGCCATTCGGCACATCGCGCGCCGCTTCCCCATCACAGCCGGCACCACGACAGGCTCCCCACAGACACAGCTCCAGCGGCCTCACAGACACTGCTCCCAACCCAGCACGCATTACCCTCAGTTCCCGACCTCGCGCCTTCACATCACACACAGTTGCACCTACTGGTGCGCACGATCTTCTTGCGTCACGAAAATGCTAACCGCGTAGTCGATGCTGAGCGACTGGAAGCCACCAACGGCACGGGCATGCCACAGGCGAGCACGCGCCCAATATCTCTTGAGGCGGGATGCAGCGAGCTGGCGGATAGCGGATAGCATGTAGATCCCGCTCAACGGAATTCTTCGGGACGTACACGGATGGAACGCCAAGTCCTTCGACCCGAGCCACGCCACAGCTTGCCGATCGTCGTGCTGTCGGTCCTTGGAACGCTCGCCGGACTGGCACTCGCCGTCGGCTTCGTCGCCGCGAAGAACCCCGGTGGTGCGGTCGTCATGCTGGTTGCGGCGTTGGTCGTCGGGGGAGCCTGCATCGCGTACTTCCGCAACGCCTCTGTATGGTTCGACAGTAACCAGGTGGGAAAGGTTATCTGCTCGGGCAAAAACGACGCGTCGGTTGGACGACTTGAGCCGAGTGGAAGCTCGATACTCGCCGCAACCCACGCTGAACTTCATGCGCAAGGACGGGAGCCGTGCTTTCCGAATCAACACACGGCTTTGGACCGACGCTCAAGTAACAGCGATGCAGGGGGTGGCCCGAGGTTGACGGCCCTCGTCAGAAAGGCCACGGGAACGAAGGGGTAGTCACGCACGCCAGCCTCATCTCGCTGGACGTGGCTGACACCCTTTCGACACCCTATTGCGCGGTCACTCCCGGTTGTCCGCGAACGGAATCGCCGTGCCGATGCCTGGTTCGAATACGGCACGCCACCAACGGACACGCACGAACCCGCTGGATCCGGCCTCAAGAACCGCACCGATCAGCCTCCATCCTGGGCTCGAGGAAAGAGACCCTCGCCCCACATCATCCCAGTACCCAGAGCCCGGGGCTGGCCGGCTCGACGGGCGCGAGGCACGGGACGGTAGCGTCCCGATAACGGAATCTTTGCCAGCTCCCTGCGTTGCCCGTTCGGGGGGAGGATCGGCCTGCTGTGCGCAGAACGTCGCGTCTACCTAGCCACGCCGTTGTCGTACGTCCTGACCTAGCCGCCGCGCGATCGGGTAAACAAGCCCAGAGAGGCGCAGCCCTGGCTTCCGCTCTTGCCTTCGCGTTCTGCGGTGTCGCCTTCGGGCTGAGAAGCGGATTCTGGCTCTTGGGCGCTGGTTTCTTCGGCGGGGGTGCGGCTCTGCTGGCTCACATCACGCTGTATTTCCGGAACGCATCCGTCTTCGCAAGCGAAACCAAGTTTGGGATGACAACCACCCTGGGTCGCGTGCGCTCCCGGGATCGGTCGCAGTTGGTGCGGGTGGTGCTTACCAGGGTCAGCTACGGTGCTGGGCGGGGTGCTGGGCGCCCCGAAATGTACTTCGTCGACCGAAGAGGAAAGGTCCTGTTGCTCGTGAAGGGGTCGGGATGGGATTCGGAACAGCTCGTGGTCCTGTGGCGCCACCTCGGGCTGGTTCCTGAAGGGTCCTTCACCCGCGCGACGACGCTGGACGAGGTGTCACGCATCGTTCCTGTCGCCTGGGCGCGCCGGAACGCACGCGTGGTCGCCGTGCTAGTGATGTTCGCGTTTGTCTTCGGCCTCACCGCGTTGCTCGCCCACTTGGGGATCCACCTGCGTCGCTAGGTGCTCACTCGGCGCACGCGACTCCACACGCGCAGCGTCCAAAACATCGCAGTGCACGCAGCGGCTGCGCACGCGAGCCTCGTCTGCCTTGGGCCGACTGACACCCTATCCGACACCCTACGGCACGGTTAGTCGCGGTTTTCGGCGGACGAATTCCCTATTTGGACGCCTAATACTGAATACACGACGGCCGTGCACGTGCACCGCCGAACACACCGAGGACG
>CAVYNO010000029.1:0-18731 GCA_963769825.1 uncultured Acidimicrobiales bacterium | reverse complement strand
ACCCGGGCTCCATTGGTGTCAACCAACCGTTGTGTCGCCGACCAGCACCAGCGGGCCGGGCGCCAGGCGATGAGGAATGATGCATCACGAGCACACAAGTCCCGTTTACACCGAGCGGAAGGATAAGGCACATGTCAACATCACAATTGGGGGACGAAGGCGTCACAGGCACTGAGTCGTCACCGGTCAAACCCGTGCCGAGATGGGTCGTACCCACTGTGATTGGGGCCCTGGTGATTGGATTGGCGGGACTCGGGGTTGGCGCTTACGCCCTGGTCAAGATGCCTGCGAAGACCTCGGGTCCGACGGGAGCGGTCGGGGCGACAGGCAAGCAGGGTGTGCCTGGACCCGCTGGACCCGCTGGACCCGCTGGGGCCGCGGGAACCCCCGGTCCAAAGGGGACCATCGCGACGACTTCGGTCGTGGCTGCCACGACGCTGAGCTCGGCGGCTGACGCCCCGGTGGGCACGGTACTTGTGGCCAAAACAGTGTGCCCGACCGGAAAGATTCTCTTGAGCGGGGGCGCTCAAGTGTCTGCTTCGAGCGCAGCCGCAAACCAATATGTCGTTCTCAGCTCGTCGTTTCCGCTCAGTGAATCGATATGGCAATCGGATGCCATCGTCACAGGTCCACTCGGTGCAGGTGTGACCATGAGCATGAAGCCGTTTGTTGTGTGCGGAGCGCCATAGAGTCCCAATCGAAGGGCCTGCTTCCGGCATGGTTGTTCTAACGGAGTCGCTGAAAGCAACAGGTGAAAGCATCGGTGGCGTCCGTTGCTACCGAGGTTCAGCGATCAAGGCCACCCGGGGGGTCGAGACCCGACTGATCCTTCGGGTTAGCCTTGCCCTTCCGAAAACCGTCCGGCCGGCCCTCCACCGCGCGAATCCCGGAATTCCTTCAGATTCGCCTTCCCGAAACCCAATCGTTGAGCTTCTTCCGTGCCGCGCGGCCAAGGGGACGAGCGGGACGAGCCAGGCACTGCGGCAAGCACCCGGTTGGACCAAGGCGGTGCTGACCTTTGGCCCTACGCCGAGGCAGTGATCTGCTGCACCATGGGTTCGTGGACAGGAGTTCTTGGTTCGGGTCGCGTTGGATGGCGTCGCGCGGGGCACGCTCGTGCCGCTTGGGCTTACTGTCTGCGGATTAGTCGGGGGTGGCCTCCTCCACTGGGCTGGGCTGGGAGCTGGAGGGAACCTGGTCTGGATCCTCGCCGCTAGTTGTGGCATCGCTTTGTCCATCTTCTCGATGGTCGAAAGTCTCATGCATGGTCGGCTCGGGGTCGATGTCATCGCCCTCTTGGCACTGGTAGGTGCTGTGGCCGTCGGGGAGTACCTGGCCGGGGTGGTCATCAGCGTGATGCTGGCCAGCGGCCGAGCCCTCGAAGGGTGGGCTGCCGGCCAGGCCCGCCGCGAGCTCGAAGCGCTGCTTGAGCGAGCCCCCAAGTCTGCGCGTCGATATCAAGACGGTGGTCTCGTTATCGTTGCCCTCGACCAGGTGGTTCCCGGCGACCTTCTGCTAGTGGCGTCTGGGGAGGTCGTGCCGGTCGACGGGTCGCTCGTCTCAGCTTCAGCTGTCCTCGACGAGTCAGCGCTCACGGGGGAGTCGCTCTTCGTCGAGCGCTTGCTGGGGGAGCGGGTCCGAAGCGGGGCGGTCAACGCAGGGGCCCCGATGGATCTCCGGGCCACGACTAGTGCAACCGATAGCACCTACGCCGGCGTCGTTCGGCTGGTCGCCGAGGCCGAGCGCTCACAGGCGCCGGTCGTCCGGCTGGCCGACCGCTACGCGCTGGGCTTCCTCGCCGTGACCCTGGTTGCTGCGGGGGTCGCCTGGGCTACGGGCGGTGCGGCCCGTGCCGTGGCAGTCCTGGTCGTGGCTACCCCCTGTCCGCTCATCTTGGCCGCACCGGTGGCCCTGGTCTCTGGGCTCTCCCGCGCTGCTAAGCGGGGAGTCATTGTCAAGGGTGGGGCAGTCCTCGAGCGCCTCGCGACATGTTCGACGCTCCTGATCGACAAGACCGGAACCATGACCCTGGGACACCCGGTGCTGACCGAAATTGTGAGCGCGCGGGCGGGCTCGACCGTCGAGATCCTTCAGCTGGCCGCCTCGCTGGACCAGGTGTCGCCCCACATTCTGGCCAGCGCGGTGGTCCGATCAGCCCTCGATGAGGCGTGCGAACTCGCCCTGCCTGACGAGGTCGAAGAGATCGCCGGCCAGGGCATCAGAGGGACAGTGTCTGGACACCAGGTGGCGGTGGGAAAGGCGTCGTGGACGGGAGTCACCGGCGCGCCGCGGTGGGCGCGCTCGGCACGCCGAAAGGCCAGCCTCGATGGGGCCCTGACCGTCTTCGTGGGAATCGACGGCTCCCCGGCCGGTGTCTTGGTCTTCGATGATCCTCTCCGACCCGACGCGGCTCGGACGCTTCGATCGCTCCGGAAGAATGGGATCGCCCGCATTGTGATGGTCACCGGTGATCGCGCCGAGGTGGCCGAGACCGTCGGGGCGGTGATTGGGGTCGACGAGGTGCTGGCCGAGCGCTCCCCGGCCGAGAAGCTCGACGTCGTGAGACTCGAGGCACGCCGCGCTCCGACCATCATGGTCGGTGACGGGATCAACGACGCACCCGCACTCGCGCTGGCCGACGTCGGAGTCGCCATGGGGGCTCGGGGATCCACGGCGGCCTCCGAAGCCGCCGACGTGGTGCTCACCGTCGATCGGCTCGATCGCCTGGGTGAAGCGGCAGCCATTGCCCGACGCACCCGACAAATCGCCATCGAGAGCATGGTGGCTGGGATGGCCCTCTCCCTGACCGCCATGGGCGTTGCCGCGGCGGGCCTGCTTCCCGCTGTCTGGGGGGCGATCGTCCAAGAGGTCATCGACGTGGCGGTGATCCTCAACGCCCTGCGCGCCTTGGGCGGGGGCGCAACCGAAGGCCGGCTCGGCGAGGAAGACTCGCGGCTAACCCAGCGGTTCAAAGAGGAGCACTTGGCCATCCGGAGCGACATCAATCGTCTCCACCAGGTCGCCGATGCGCTCGGCTCGCTCGATCCCGAAACAGCCCTGGCCCAACTGCGGAGCGTGTACCGAATGTTGGTCGACGAGGTGCAGCCTCACGAGGAAGCCGAGGAACACGAGCTCTATCCCGCCCTTGGGCGCTTCTTCGGTGGGAACGACCCGATGGCCACGATGAGCCGGGCCCACATCGAAATCACCCACCAGATCCGCCGCCTGGGCCAGCTCATCGACGACGTCGGGCCGGAAGGGATCGACGATGTCGATCTCACTGAGCTACGCAGCCTGCTCTACGGGCTGCACGCCATCTTGAAGCTTCACACGGCCCAGGAGGATGAGAACTACCTCTCATTGGCCGACGATCCGAGATATGAGCGACGTGCAGCCGAGGCGCGGTGAGGCCCGACGTGGTTAGGTCTTCGGTGAGCGGTCCAGGAACCGACGCCAGTTGATGAACGGCAGGATGCAAACTGCGACCAACAGTACGACCTGGAGCGCGATCGACCAGGGCGAGCCGAAGATCTGACCCACGACACTTCCCAGCTGTTTTTCGGCCAGGGTGGCCACGGTGACGTAAATCGAGTAGCTGACCAGTCGACCGAGGAAGAAGGCGAAGGTCAGAAGGCCGAGCGGAAGATCGAGGAGGCCGGCTGCGAGGAAGAGTTGGGCCGACGGCAGCGGCGAGACAACGAAAAGCCCAAAAAGGGCGATGGCACCGACGCGTTTGCGCTCGAGCAAGATCTGGGCGTCCTCCAGATTGTTCCTCATCCGGCCCGGGAGTCGTCCCTTGAAATGCCGGGCGCCCCGGGCCAGCAGGTACCTGCCGCTCATGGCGGCCAACGCGCCGAGCAGGACCAACGCCACCGGATTCAGGTGCCAGTGGAGTCGTGTGAATACGAGGACGGCCCAGGTCGGCGGCCCGAAGGCCGGCAGGAGGTTGATCCCGAAGACGATTGCGAAGAGAGCCAGGTACTGCACGTCGCGACCCTACGGCACCTCGTGGCTTGGAGGAGGGTCGGGGCTCCGGCGATCCCAGGCCGCGAACCCCACTGCCTAGTGGCGCGCATGCCAGCTCCATCCATGAGGCAGACGCCACCGCGGGCATGACGTCTCGATATCGCAAACGAACCGTCGGCCGCAACCCGTTGCTCGACACAATCCAGGGTGGTAGTTGGTACGACGTTGGCTCGGACCAGCCGTCAGGTCCGGGAGCACGATCCCGATGTGAGGGTCACCGTCACGGAGCCGGCCGTGCGGTTGTTCTTGACGAGAAGCACTTCACTTCCAGGTTTTGAGACGACCTCACCCCCTGAGACCCGCGCGCAGTACCCACCTTGATAGTGAACCTCGGTCGGGACAAACACCACCGTTGGCGCCGTGATGGCGTGATTTGCCACGTAGGAGAGCCGAAAGGCTCCGGTCGTCGGATCAAAGGACATTGATGTCGGTCGACCGGCAACCGCCTGGGGGTAGGTGCGGGACAGCACTGAGGCTGTCGAGCGAAGCCGTCCAGTCGAGGTAATGAGGCCCTCGGCGGAGCTACCGGTGGGGTCGCCATAGAACTTCCACGACCAGTAGGTCCAGCCGACGAGAGCCCGGTCCGCCTCGGTGGTGAGCCGGTCTAGCAAGGTTGGGTTCGAGGTGGCGCCGAACTCGCTCAGGAACCAGGCCGGCCCTCCTGGTTGGGCTGACGACCCGAGATCGCCTCGGTCTTCTGATCGCGTCGTGAAAGAACGCTGTTCCTGGTCGGCGCAGGCCGCGATGTTGGTCGGATTCCCCGTCTTGCCGCTGCGCTGACCGCAGTAGATGTGCACGTTGAAGACCAGGTTGGCGAAGTTCATGGGGCCCACGAAATTCGTGGACCCTCGGCCGCTGAAGATATCCGGCTCGTAGAAAACCAAGGTTCTGGGGTCGGCTTCTTGTATCGCTGGGATGACACCGGACGCCGGGTCGCTAGCGGGGCACCTGATGGCCGGGGCGCCGTGGGACGCAACGCCGATGAAGGACCGGCCGGTATAGAAGCATTCGAGCTGTCCATCGAACTTCTCGTCGCCCGACTGGATAAGTGACGTCGAGAAGGGCTCGTTGAACGGGTCGTAGCCAAGGATCCAGGGATCGCCACGGAAGTAGGTGGCGACGGCTGCCCAAACCCGGTCGTACTCGCCCTGGAGATCACCAACCACGTCGTTGGTCCAGAAGTGATCGAAGGCCGCTCCGGCGGCGGTGGTCCCATAGTTGCGAGACCAGCGCCCAGGTGGATCAGTGTTCGGTACACCACTGGTGCACACGGCCCAATTGGGCGCCCCTTCGCCGTCGAAGAGCTCGTTGTAGACGTCTTGGTGCATGTCGAGCAGGGTGTGGATGTGGAAGCGACCCAGGAGGTCGACCGTCTCTTTGACCTTGCCCAAATAGGTGTCGAGAATGTCCTGGTTGAACTGGCCAGGGTCATGAGGCGTTCCCGGCCTACAGATTGCCGGGTCGTTCGTGGGAGCGCTCCCCGGCTCGAGGCCTTTCCACGTCATCCCCAGCCGAACCACGTTGAACCCAAGCCGGGCCATCAGCGACGCGTCGGTGGCGGAGAAGTCCCACGGCTTGCCTGGCGCTGGGTACAGCTCGTAAGGGGGATGCTTGTAAACGGCGTTCACACCGTGGAAGAACACAACCCGGCCTTGCTGGTCGTACAGAAACGGGCCGCTGGGCGAATGGATCTGACCATCGATTCCTGCACCAGTCGGGTACCGGATTGGGGACCCCAGACTGGGCAGCGCTGTCGGGCTGTTGGAGGCGCAGCTGGCCATCGTCATCATAAGGACGATGGCCGACAGGAGCACGGCATGGTTACCCCGACCTCGGCGCGGATATCTGAACCGTGGTTGACCGGACAGTCTTGCCAACGGTGGCGTCGCCTTGCCCTGGGGACCGTTCGGGTCGGACACGTCAGGACGACCCACCGGCGCTGACGAACGAGTGGCCGGCGGCGGCGAGCGCCGCAATTACGCGAAGTGGTACGTCGGCACAGAGGGAGGAATGGTCGGTCGGGCTCGACCCCACAAGCTTGTGGTCTGACTTTTGGGTTGCAGCGCGCGCATCAACCGCTGAAGATCTCATCCGCTGTGACCTGCGCCGTTGCTCTCCCAGCGGACCGCGTCCAGCCTGTGTTCGGCCATGCTCGCCTCGGGGTCCGCTCGCTTCTGCCCGGCCAAACGTTCGGCCCGTCGTTTGATGCCCAAGAGCATCTTGCGTTCCATGACGAGGCTGCCGGGTTCCATCACCAAGACGCCGAAGGCTCGCTGCAGCCGTCCTGCCGCTGGTGTCGCGATGCGGTTCCGGCTGACCAGTGTGGTGCGATCCTGACCGACCGGGTACAGGCAGAAAGCCCAGACCCAATTGCCATCCTCAGAATGCAACACCATTGCCCGCTCAGCGTCGAGAACCTCCACCCGGAGCCGAGGACCGTTCTTGCCGAGCTGCTCGACGTCTCCGACCTTCCTGTTCTGGAACTGCGGCAGGATCTCGTCGGCGCTGTGCATATGGAGGCCGAAGAGGTTCTCGATCCAGTCATAGGTGTAGACACCCCCTTTGCCGCTCCCCATTTGCACGAGCCATGGCCAGATCGACGATGACGGCGCGTCGATAGTGATCGCGCGAGTCGAGAGGAAGTCGGAGGTGCTTAAGAAGTCATCACCTGGCATGGTCCGGTTCACGTCCTCCGGCGTGGCACCCCACGTCAGACAGGGCTTGCGTCCGAGCCTGAGATAGGTGGCGACGGCGCCAGCCATGACCCCACCACCCAGCACACTCATGGCGTATCTCTTCACAGCGATCCCTCCCGAACACACTCACCGCGTGATGCCACTTCTTCGTTCGTGACACTGGCAGCGATTGATGGGGGCTCCGAAAATCGATGGATCCGATCACGGGACCGATGGCACCGGCAAACCCAGCCGCTGCGACCAGGCCCAAACCAGCGCAGACCGCCAGTCCGCGCTGTCAATGCGGGTCGGTGGGTTCTGCAATGAAACGCCGCCATGGACCAAGTATCAAACAATCGGGGTCACGGTTGCAGGGCCGAAAGTCTCTTCACCGGCCTCCCACCGGGTTATCCAGTCGCGGGGATACGATCTCGCGGCGTTGAATCTCCTCAGAACTCGATCACAGTATCGGGCCCCGCGAACGGCAGGCCTTTCCGTCGGACGCGTTGACCTATCCGAGCACGCGGGCGTTGGCAGTAGGCAACGGAAACGCGCGAATTCGTAGCTCAACCACGCGGACGGTCCTGCGGCTGCTCGTGCGACCGATGCTCGTCGATATGGGGAAGGGCGAGAAGCCTCCACTTAATCAGGAGATGAGATCCGAGGAGAGTCGCTACTGGCCACCTCGATTAGGAAGGACCAGCTCACAAAGGAAGCTGCAGTACGTGATAGACGACAAAGGCCGGCCACACGAGCGCTTTCAAGAAGGCAAGGACCACCAGCCAGAATGTCCCGGAGTGGAAGTGGAGGTAGTAGGCGAATGCCCCGACGAAGCCGAGGAACCAGATTCCGCCGGCCCCGCTGTTTCTGACCGCTCGTTTGGTCGTTCCTCCCGGGTCGATATCAGCCATTCGACAACTCCCTCTCACTCGCTGGTCCACTCTTGCGCCCACTGCCGACGCGAACCGTCACAGCTCCATCGACTGCCTCCGGTCCGCATTCTCGAGCCAAGCGGAATGGTGTTTGGCGGCCCAGGATCGCCGGACATGGCCAAAGACCATCCCCGGCAACGCCGGTCGTGTGCTTGGGTTGATCACGGCCATGAAGACATGAGCACTCAACAACGCCAAGGTCACCACGACGGCGGCCGCGTGAGGTCCAGCGGCACCTTCCCCCGCAGACCAAGAGTTGATGCCGGTCACGACTACTGCTGCTAACGAGCCGACCAACGACCAGGCCAGAATCTTCTGGCCGATGTTGAACTTTCCCCATCGGACGTGTCCCGGGTGACCAGGATGCCTTACGGTATTCACCACAAAGGCAAGGTCGATTCGGTCGAAGAGGAAGAGATCCTTCGCCGACCCGAGAATAGCCATTGTGTTGCCGAAGACCAGGGCGACGACGAGTCCGACCCCGATGAGGACCACTGAGCCGATGTGAAGCTTCAGCAGTGAACCGGATTCGGCTTCGTCGCCCATAGCGATGCCGGTCAGGAGAGCCGAGGCGAACATGACGACGATCCACCAGTGCAAGAATCGCTCACTTCGGCCGAACCGATGGACCCGATCGTGGCCCACACCAACATGCCATCGCGATCATCGATGAGCGGCGGAAGTATGTCTTGAATGGCCATTGCCCTGCCCCTTTGGATCTCCAGAGCAAGTCTCAACGTGATCTCGGCTCTGCAATAGGGCCCAAAGTCCCCGGTCGAACAAGTTCCGTCAGGTGAAACTGTGTGGCAAGGGACCAAATGCCCTGTTCACCCTCCTCACGAGCACTCACACTGGACAAGGGATCTATCCAAAGAAAACGGCCGATGACCACAATCATTCAGAATTCAGGCACGAATGAACCGGGGCAGCCGAGAATCGTGGTCGGTGTCGATGGCTCACCGACGTCGCTCGAAGCGCTCGAATGGGCGGTTCGAGAAGCCCGACTGAGGGGAGCCACCCTCGAGGTGGTACACGCCTCGTTCTTCCGCCAAGCATTTCTCGATTCCTTCCCGGGGGCCAAGGAGGGTGAGCGATCCATCCTCGATGCGGCTCTCGCCAGGGCCAAGGCTATGGCGCCGGACCTCAAACTCGTTGGTCGCTTCGGCGATCCTCCGGCGGCCCAGGTACTGATCGACGTGAGCAAGGACGCTGACCTCCTGGTCGTCGGATCACGAGGTCTCGGACCCTTCAAGGAGTTCACGCTGGGTTCGGTGAGCCATGATTGCGCACGCCATGCTCAATGTCCGCTGGTCATCATCGGGCCCAGGACGAGCCAAATGGCACGCTCCACCACGCATGCCTGATCGGACGAACATGCAACTCACTCGCAGCCAGATCTGTTATTCATGTGAAAGCTCGAGCAGGTCCACGAGTCCTTCGAGCAGATCGAGCAGGGCGACGTCAATATCCGTCTGGTCTTTGACTTCCGTTGAGCCGTGTCAGGAGCAGGTCGCGGATTTGAAGAGGGCCGCTTGCATCGAGGTTCTCGCTAGCGAGCGATAGCTCCAACCTGACCTGATGAGGACCGGCTCACACCAAGTTGATGGATTTGCTCGGGTCCGATCGGCCAACGATGCTCCGTCAGTGGGCCCGATCCCGACATTGACGGTAACACGGAAGCGCCGCAGATGGGCGACGCTGGCGGTGTTGTGCGTCACGTTGCTCCTCATCAGCTTGGACAACACCGTTCTCAATGTCGCGCTCCCCACGATCGTGCGGAGCCTCGGGGCGAGCTCGAGCCAGTTGCAGTGGATGGTCGACGCATATGCGGTGGTGTTCGCCGGCCTTCTGCTCTCCCTCGGGGCCCTGGGTGACCGGGTCGGACGCAAATGGGTCTTCATGGGCGGCCTGGCGGTGTTCGGTGGTGGATCGGCTTTCGCCGCCTGGTCGGGATCCCCGGACCGCCTCACCCTGGCTCGCGCCGTCATGGGAATCGGGGCAGCCGCCCTGATGCCGTGCACGTTGTCGATCCTCACCAACGTCTTCACCCAGGAGGAGGATCGGGCACGGGCCATCGGGATCTGGTCGGGCACCTCGGGACTCGGGGTCGCTCTCGGTCCGATTCTGGGTGGGTTGCTGCTGGCCCACTTCTGGTGGGGATCGGTCTTTCTCGTCAACGTGCCACTGGCAATGGCCGGATTACTGGCTTCGGTCTGGCTGGTGCCGAACTCGAAGAATCCCGTCCCGACCCGTCCCGACCCGGTGGGCGCCGGGTTGTCCATGCTGGGGCTGGGTCTGTTGCTGTGGGGGATCATCGAGGCGCCGGGCCGGGGCTGGTCCTCCCCGCTGATCCTGGGCGCGCTGATCGGAGCCTCGGCGGTCATCGCCTCCTTTGTCATCTGGGAACGCCACATCGACCATCCCATGCTGCCCCTGCGGTTCTTCTCCAAGCGCCGCTACAGCGTCGCCATCGCCGCACTCGGCCTGGTCCTGTTCGCCCTGCTCGGCATGTTCTTCCTCATGACCCAGTATCTCCAGTTCGCTTTGGGGTACACCCCGCTCGAAGCCGGGGTGCGGATCGCCCCAGTGGCCCTGGTCCTGCTGGTCGTTGCCCCGTTCTCTGTCGTCTTCGCCCGCCGTGGCGGCACGAAATTCGTGGTCGCATCGGGCCTGGCCTTGATCGCCGTCGGTCTTGGACTGCTGTCGAGGACCACAGTGGCCGGCACCTATGCCGACTGCATCGGGCCGTTCGCGATACTCGGGGTCGGGGTTGCCCTGGCTCTCGCCCCCAGCACGGAATCGGTGATGGGATCACTCCCCATTGAGGAAGCCGGCGTCGGATCGGCGACCAACGACACCGCCATGCAGGTTGGCGGTGCGCTCGGGGTGGGAGTCCTCGGCACCGCGCTCACCCTGCGCTACCAACATCTGTTGGCCCCAGTGGTCACCCATGCCGGTGTGCCCGCTCCCATCCAGAAGCTGATCCAAAGCTCCCTCGGCGCGGCCCTTGCGGTAGCCGACCACGCGCCCAAGCGGGAGGGCGCAGCTCTCACTGCGGTCGCTCGCCATGCGTTCGTGTCAGGGATGGATCTGGCGTTGATCATCGCCACGGTGGTGGTGGGATTGGCGGCCGTGCTGGTTCTACTCCTGCTCCCCAACAAGGCCATTCCCGCTCCGGACGCAGGAGGGTTGGCAACGGCAGACTCCGGCGCGGCGGATTGGTCCTCCGAGGTCCTCTAGGGAGTCGGTGCCGCGTGGTCGGGACCTATTGTCCTTGAACGAAGTACGCGACCTAAGTTTGAACCAATAAGCGGAAAGCGATCGTCGGAACCGTCCGTTTCCATTGGTACGCGCTCCGAACACGGCTCCAGTAGCCCTAGAATCTGAGAGCGGGCATCCGCACCCGCGGAAGGGTGGAGAGGGCCACATCGGCCAAGGTCGCGGCGCCCTGCACTGCTTCGATTTGCAGGGTATGGATGACGCGCTGGACTGCCCAAGTCGCTACATCGATTCCTGACTCTGCCGGTCGAATGTGATATTCGGCCAACTGGACGAACCAGGGTCGTCACCGGCGCCCCCCCCGAGCCCTCATGGCCTGACCGGCATCGAGGGATCGAGGTCGGTGGGTGCTGTTCGCGACAAGACGGTAACCCCCACGGCCATGACGCAGAAAGCCATGCCGGCGACGGTCTTCTGGGCCAGGCTCACGGTGAATCGCTCGTCGAAGATCCAGACGCTCAACACGATTGCGACGGCGGGGTCGACCACGACAATCAGCGGTTGGGACACGCTCAACGGGCCGACCTGTAAGGCGGCCTGTTGGAGCACGGACCCGAGGATTCCGGAGGCAATCAACGCGTAGATGGGCCAGTGCGCCAACATGCCCACCGGGCCCGATGCCGCAAGCACGTTGGTGGTTGCCTTGAGGAACGCGGCCATCAGGGCCCACGTGATCGAGGCCGCGGTGGCGTAGAGCGCGGCCCGACGCACGGGAGATCCCCAGCGCGCCACAATTGTCGACACCGCAACGGCCCCGCCAAACACGGCCAACGCGAAGGCCCAATCGGCCGCGTCGGGCTGCAGGTGGCCGCCATGAGGTTCGGCCGCGGTCAGGAACACCACCAGAGCCGCACAGGTGACCAGTGCAGCGGTCCACGCCATCTTGGCGATGTGCTGGTGGACCCAGAACCGGCGCAGGACCAGGGCGAAGACCAATTCGGTGACGAGGAGGGGCTGGACGAGCGATAGCTGCCCGCTGTGGAGTGCGACCGCCTGGAAGGCTAATCCCGCTGCCGCCGCCGCCCAACCGAGGAGCCAGAGGGGCTGGTGGATCAGGAAGGTGACGAGATCCCAGCCACGGTGCTTGTTGGACACACCGACGCTGGCGGCGTGCTGGGTCATGAGGTGCACCGCGTTTGCCAGGGCGGCGGCCAGGGCGAAGATGATTGTGACGGTCACGTCACGACTTTCCGATCGAGCTCAAGGCCGAACACGTTGGCGGATACTGGGCCCCGGAGAAGGGCCGATCCAGTGCGTCTCACCTCATGCGCGACCAGCCCGGTTATGACGACTCCGCGTCGAGACGACCTCGCTGGGGACCCCTGGCCTCTCGCACACTCCCGGCAGTCTAGGTGGTGTCCTCAAGAGCGACTTGGAGACGACGGCGCGCGGGTAGGGCCTAAGTCGTGAATCACGAGACGTTCACTGTGCGCCGTTTACCGTGAGGTCGCGATACTCAGAAAGCAGAGCTTCTACACGTGGAGCGGGCTGCCGTGAATACAACCGGCGCGACGTTTCGGGGTGGCCACAGGTCGGACGGTGCAACGCCTCGGACTTCCAGTGCAGTGCCAGCTCGGGCTAGATGCTGGACGAGCGACGAAGGTACGCGCGAAGGCGCACGTCCTCCCCAGCGTCCAACGCGTCAAGTAACGCGTCCAACGCAGAGAGTGCCGCGTCCCCGAGTTCAGCCCGCAGATCGTCCTCGATCGCCCGGGCCGCGTTGCGCTGGTACGCCAGGTAGTCAACTCCCCGGGGAGTAAGGACGACCGACTTCTCCCTCTTGCTGGTAGTCGAGTCGCCTACCTCGACATAGCCGCGATCACGGAGGTGTGCCACGACCTTGCTGGCGCCCTGTCTGGTGATGCCAAGCTCTCGTCCGATGGCTGAGATGGTCGATCCAGCCTCACCTGAGCACACACGCAACACGCGGCCGTCGGGGAACCTGCGCTCGCCGAACCCAGCGTCGGCCATGGCACGGTCCAGACGAAGCTGGTAGCCGAGCCAAGCGCGGCGGAGCGCCGAACCGACGCCGTGTGATGTCGAAGGAACGCCCGATGGGTTGACGTCGGGGACCACGGAGGAGATGTTAGCAAACTGTGAACTTAGTTGACAGTTAGTTCACGGCGCCCGATACTTTGAGCATGCGGCGAGCGGGCATCACGATTTATGGGGCCGCGCTGCGTGCTGATGTGGCCGACTCGTGGACGTCGACTCCATGACAGTGCACCGCGGGCGGCCGATTGCGTGCGCCCTTGGGGTTTCGATGGTCATGATCGTGGGCGTGCCGCTGGCCGGAGCGGCGACGGCCACAGCGTCGGAGGCGACCGTCGCCCGAGGTCCCAGCGCGTCGTTCGCCGTGGCGGCCCAGCGCCAGGCGCTGACCACGAGCGCCAAGTCCTCAGTGGCGCACGACACTGAGACCGAAGCACTGGTGGCGCAGTCGGGCCGCCTCTTCGCAGCAACGGGCCAATGGGAGTACCCCGGCCCTTCGGCGTTCGGTCAGGTCCTGGTCAAGAACTCAACGTCCAGTCCGTGGACCGTCTTCGAGCAGACGCAGTCCCTTCGGGTCCAGGCGTTGGACTCCTTCTCGATCCCGAGCGTTCAGGGTCTCGGGCCCGGCCATTCCCTCCTCGTCACCCAAGCCATCGTGGCCGGGCAGTCGAGAATCCAGTGGTTGCTCGACGGCGCCAGGTCCTTCTCGCTTCGCAATTCGTACGTTCTCCCGGCGGGCGCCGACGTCCGTGCGTTCGGGGCGCACGAGTCGGACGGGGTCTGGTCCGTCTACGCCGGGGTCCGGCCGACGGGGGTTCTCCAGGGAGTCTGGTCGCCGACACGCCGCACCCTGGTCTTCAATCCCATTCCCGAGCTCACCGTGGCCCCGCCAGGATCGCCGGGAGCGGTGACGCAGAAGGTCACGGGCTTCGCCGATTGTGGCGGGGCCACGTACACCACCATTAACACCACGCTCTATCGGCGCAACGACGGCGCCCTGCCCTCGGGAGTCCCTCGCTGGATCCCGGTCTACCGAGCGCCACCGGTGGGGCCGCACAACAGCGGGCTCCGAGGCATCACGTGCCTCAACCACGACGGGTCGCCGTCGCTGCTCATCTCGACGGAAGGCAACGGCAACGTGTACCGGTTCGACCATCTCCCACGAGGCCAGCTCGATTCCATGGCACGCCCGAGCCCGGGTTCGGTCGCCGACGGGCTGGCGCAGACGCTCGAGTTCCAACCCATCCCCGCCATCCGTCAGATGCTGGCGACTCAGGGAACGTTGATCCCGACCACGGGGCGAGGCTCGATCGCTTATGTGATCGCCGCCTACAACAACGGCGACTTCCAGACCATCAAGATCGGAGGCGTCAACCGGCAGGTGTTCGGGTTCGAGTGGGGCTACCAGGGAGTTTGCCCAGCCACGCAGAAGTGTGGACCCATCGCCTCAGGCGTGGTGCACTTCAACGCCAGCGCCTGTTTCGCCGCCCGCACCGATATCGGTCAATCGCTGACCTACACGTTGCGCTGTCTGAGTGGGCCAACGGTGAACCCCTCGCCTCAGGTATCGATGCCCATCCGCTCTGGGCAGGCCTTCGTCTCCATCCGAAGCATCGTGCCATCGCCCTTTGCCGACGGCCGGATCTTCTATGGCGGCTACGACTGCAACTTCTACCCTGCCGACGGCACGGCGTGGGTTGCAACGTCGATGCTCAGTTCTCTCCGCCTCTCCACTTCGTCGAAAGGAATCCGCTCATGAGACGACCAACGAGATCACCGCGACGCGGCGTTGCTACCGCTATGGCCTCGGGCGGCGTCGCCCTCCTAGCGCTTGCGCTCAGCGCCGGCAGCAGCGCGCCCTCGCAGGCAGCCGCGTCTCCAAAACGGGTGAGCGGCGGCCCGACGGGTCACTACGTGGTGGCGTCGGGTATCCACAAGATCAAGCACATCATCGTGATCGAGCAGGAGAACCGCTCGTTCGACAGCTACTTCGGGACCTACCCAGGCGCCGACGGCATTCCGCAGAAGAATGGCGTGCCGACGGTCTGTGTTCCGATCCCGACAGGCGGGTGCCAAGCGCCCTATCACGACGCGGCTGATGTCAACGGGGGTGGGCCGCACAACGCGGGCAGCGCCCGCGTCGACGTCAACGGGGGGAAGATGGACGGATTCATCACGCAGGCAACCAAGGGAAAGAAGGGGTGCGGAGCGAACACGGTCGACAATCCCGCGTGCTCGAACTCGGCGACACCCGACGTGATGGGCTACCACACCGCGGCGGAGCTCCCGAACTACTGGACCTACGCCAAGGACTTCGCACTGGACGACCACATGTTCGAGCCGGTGGCATCGTGGTCTCTGCCCGACCACCTCTACCTGGTGTCGGGCTGGTCGGCCAAGTGCTCGAGTCCTTCCCCATCGAGCTGTGTCAACCAGATCAAGGGCCCCTATACGCCGGCGCAGATGCAGATGTACGTGGACCAGGCCATCAACACCGGGACAGCCGACATCACCAACGCGTGGACCGACATCACCTGGCTCCTCTACAACCAACACGTCTCGTGGGCCTACTTCGTGCAGACGGGAGCGCAGCCCGACTGCGAGAACGACGCGGTCGTGGCCTGTCCGCCGGTGGCGCAGAGCTACCTGACCCCTGGCATCTGGAACCCGCTGCCCGTTTTCGAGGACGTGCAAAAAGACCACCAGGTCCGAAACATCCAGCCGCTGAACAACTACTTCTCCGAGGCTAAGGCGGGAACCCTGCCAGCCGTCATGTGGGTCACGCCGTCCCAGGCCAATAGTGATCACCCGCCGGCCAGCGTGCACCAGGGCCAGGCCTACGTCACCGCGGTGATCAACGCTGCCATGAAGAGTCCCGACTGGGACTCGACCGCCATCTTTGTGCAATGGGATGACTGGGGCGGTTTCTACGACAACGTCGTGCCGCCCCCAGTCGACCAGAACGGCTATGGGCTGCGGGTCCCGGCCATGGTGATCTCGCCATACGCGAAGACCGGGTATATCGATCATCAGACCCTCTCGAGTGACGCCTACCTCAAGTTCATCGAGGACGACTTCTTGGGTGGGTCCAGGCTCAATCCCAAGACCGACAAACGACCCGATCCGAGACCCGACGTGCGCGAGAACGAGGAGATCCTGGGCAACATGGTCAACGACTTCAACTTCAGCCAGACTCCACGGGCCCCTGTCCTGCTCCCGACCAACCCCCCCACGGACTCGCCGAGCATCCCGACCTACTTCAACGGGTTGGGTCCGTGCGTCGGGTGCACAGCGACGCCGCCGGGCACATAAAGGTGTCAGCGGTGCCGCCCCACTCTGGGCGCTATGCCTCTTGGGAAACTGGAGTGGACGCGTGATCGGCATCCCCGGTCGCTGCCTCCGCGCCGCCGCTGCCGCCGCCATGTTGGGACCTCGAGGTTCGAGGGTCCGAGCAAGCCCGCTGGACGCTGGCGGCGGTTAGCCTCGTTCGGCAGGCGTCGGAATCGTTACCGGAGGCTACTGATGATGGGCACGGCAACGATCGAGGTGCAGGCCGGACGAAAGTCGCGAAGATCTGCACCCTGTAGGGTGCCACTTCACAATTGTTGCGTGATCTGGCCATCTCAGTCGTCGAATGAGTGACGAGCATCCGGTGGGACGTTTAACCTCTCGTTGGCCAGTGGTCCTCATCGTGGCAGTCGACAAAACTACCTGGCTGTGTGCTGCCCACAGCGCGGCATCGATTCAGCCCTCGGGCTATTCCGTGGTCGCCCCTTCACCGACCTGCGGAAGCAAGTGATGACGGCTGCCGATCATCTTGAAGCGCCCCGAAGAGTGCGTCATAGTCAAGGACAGCCCACCGTTCGGCCAGTTGTCCTTCGACGACTCGCCACAGCACCATGCCTCGCATCTCCCCAAATTTTCCCGTCGCTTCGAGGCCGAAGAACGGACCCTCATGGGTGCCCTGCCAGAGCCCCGAGACCGCCACCATGTCGCCGTTTGCGATGACTTCGTCTTCGGTGAAGTGTATGTCTGGGAAGGCAGAACGCACCATCGTAATGAAGGCCTTCGAACTCTCGAGGCCTGGCGGGGTGCCAGGTGGAGCGGCATGGTCGACAAAGTCGGGGCGAAGGTCCCTCTCGGCCGCGCTCATGTCGCCGTTGTTCAAGAATTTCATCGTAGTGACGCAGCACGAGTTCGATGTTCGCAGCAGCGGTCGCATCGGTCATGCGGCCATGTTCTCACAGGAATTGCAGATATGACCTGGGCCATTGTGCTCATTCTGTGACTCTGGACCCCTTGACCGGTCCAGCCAACTCCAACGTATTGGGACACGACAGCCTCATTGACCGGAAGGTTCAATCTCAGGTCGAAAGCGCTCCGTGCGTTGCGCGCTTCGCCGCCACGCCCAATCCCGGCGGAGTGGGAAAGGCCTTGATGATGCGTCTGCATATGCTCAACGCATGAGGGTCATTGAGGTGTACGCAGATGTGTGGTGTCCGTTTGCCCATGTCGGACTCCGTTGTGTCGCTGAACGCCGGGCCCTCCTGAAGCGTCAAGATGTCCTCCTCGACGTACGGGCGTGGCCTCTCGAACTTGTCAACGGAAAACCACTTGATCCTGAAGACACAGCACTCCATGTGCGAGAACTGCAATCCCAAGTCGCCCCTGACCTCTTCGGTCGATTTGATCCTGAACACTTTCCTCAGACCTCTCTTCCTGCCCTGGCCTGCGTTCATGCCGCTTATCGCAAAGGCATAAGGACGGGTGAAGCCATGAGCTTCGCTCTTCGCGATGCACTTTTTGAAGAGGGTCTCGACATTTCCCGAGCCGATGTGCTCTCGGAGATTGCCAAGTCTCTGGACGTTGACTCATTTGATGCAGCTGACGAGCAGGCGGTACTTACCGACTGGGACGAAGGGGTACGACGAGGCGTCAAGGGCTCTCCGCATTTCTATTGCGGAGACTCCGAAGCATTCTGTCCGTCGCTCAATATCTCAAAGGACAAAGGTGGCCATCTCAAAATGACTACCGACATGGCATTGCTGGACAAGTTCCTCGTTGACTGTTTCGGGAGTTGACAATCCCTACCCCCCCCAAGGCTCCGATCAGCCGCGCCCTATGTCCGATGTGGCCTCAACCGGTCATTGCAACGGCGTCGTCTGGGTCGATTTTCGGGAAACGGAGCCTCGCGGAGCCTCGGGCTTCTTGTTCAGATCGGTGTTGAAGGCGGAGAACAGGTCAGCCGGGTCCTTGGTCGGACTTATCCCGAGCTTTCCCGGCAGCTCAACGTCGAAAATACGGGTGGCGGCTGCCTGCACGGCGTCGCGGTACAGACCATGCCTCCACGGAGGCTCAGCTTCGGACCACACCCACGGATGCAACTGTTTGGCCGCCACGGCAGGTCCGGGAGGGTCAAGGATTTGCATTGCTCGATTCCGGTTTTGAATGGTCCCTGCAAGCTCACCGATTGCTTGGCGAGAGCCACCGCCTCCCCTCAGCGCCCAGTTCCCCAGACGATCCGCGTCGCGAAGTCCGACCCGCTCAGCGATGCTGACGACCAGCGGTAGTCGCTTGTTGATCGAGTCGCGGATACCTCGATAACCCGGATGGGTTTGCCAGTACGGATACTTTCGGCCATTTGGTCAACTTGGTCGAGGTCGTTCTTCATTGCCAGCACCTCAACTAACGCAGCTTCCGGGTCACCCAGGTCACCGACGGCACTCATTTGGCCCCCTCCGTTGACAAACCGTTGACAAACAAGACCGTGGACAAGCGCGCAGGAATGCGAAAAGCATCCCCACAAGGATTTTTTGGTTGGTTGGTT
>CAVYNO010000028.1:0-16867 GCA_963769825.1 uncultured Acidimicrobiales bacterium | reverse complement strand
TAAGTCCAGGTGACGAGCGCAATTTGGGGCGTTCGTTGAACGTCATGACCACGCGGCATTTCGCGCTGTTTCGCGTTCGTGTGGGCACGCTTTGGGCACGAAGCTTGAGCGATTTCAGCTATTCAGCAGCGAGGTATTGCGCATTGCTGGTCGGTGTTGGAGCGTCCATTCGCTGGCGAATGTCGCGTTCTGTGATCGGCCCCCGGATGGCGTTGAGCCAGTGCTGCGAGCTGAGGCCGAGGCCCCATGCCGCCAACGAGATGCCGGGCCAGAACGCACCTCGGCCGGTCATCAACCAGACGACGATAAGCAAGGTATTGATAGAGCCGTAGGCGGCGACGTGGGCAATGAAGTCCCGCCAGCGCTGCAGCTGCAGTGCGGTTCCCAGGTAGGTGCGGTAGTTCGGATTTGTCATCTTGAGCGCCTTTCTCTGTTGGATTGTTGACACGCGCCGAATCCCCGACGACATGGCCTTCGAGTGTGAAGGGTCAGCCGCCGGGGACTCGTTGAGGTCACCGGGTCTTGGCTGTTTCGCGTCGCCCTTGAAGGGCCCAGCTGCCAACGCCGATCGTCGAGGACACCAGGACGATCTGGAACCAAGGGAAGCCGCCGCCGCCGTGTGCCCACAGGGCGACTAAGCCGAGGTTCACTGCACTCCAACCCACAATGGCGTTGCGCAGCTCGTGTCCCCGCGGTCCCCGGCGGTTCGGTCCCCACGTCCGCTCCTTAGGCTCGACCGCCTTGAGCTCGGTCGCGGTCAACGGCTTGCGCCATCCGACGGCCCTGAGCGCTTTGGTGTAGTCACCCTTCGGCACGATGGCCACCGTGATCGTCGATGCGATCGTCCAAAGGATCGTCCCGACCAAGACCGCATGACCTGCCGGCAGTCCGGCGTGGGCGATGTAGGCCGCTGCAGCAATCGAGAACACGCTGGTCGACGCCTCTCCAGCCGCGAACATGGCTGCCTTGGCTGCACCACTGGCCGACTTCATCGAGGACTTTTCGGTCAACGCACTCCACATCGGGAGGGCGCTCATGATCAGGCGTACGACGGGTGGGTAGTTCTCCGGGTGGTCGGTCCCCCGGACGCCGTAGCCGCGGAACCGGATGCCGACCATGCGACCAACTGCCACGTGGGCGATGGCATGGCTGCAGAGGTAGATGGCCACATAGCCAACGGCAACCAAGCCGAGAGCGGTGGCGCCTCCGACGGAGCGGGCGCCGGCCAGGAGGGCGGCTCCTGCGAGGACCCCACCCACTTGGAGCAGCGTGCCTGTCCGCAGGGAGAACTTGGCCCACAAGCTGGGCATTGAGGCTGTGGTCTTCGGAATGTCGGTGCTCGAGTCCATAACTGGCTCCTTTTCGTACGGTGTGTATCGTTACTCCCGCTACCATAAACCCCTTGGATTAATTACGCAAGGGGCTGTAACGTATTTCTTGTGAGCCCAGAACCCACCTCTGCCACGAAGCGAAAGCCGGGCCGGCCGCGCAACGAGTCCTATGACGAGGCGATCCTCGAGGCCACGCTCGCGATCCTCTTCGAGGAGGGGTATCAGAGGCTGACGATCGACGGCGTCGGTGCGAGGGCAAAGGTGGGCCGGCCCACCATCTACCGGCGCTGGTCGTCCAAGGCCGCCCTGGTGATCGCCGCCCTTGCTCGCAGCACAGGGTTAGCTCCGGCGCCCGACACGGGCTCAGTTCGCAGCGATCTGGTTGCCGTCCAACGACATCAGGTGGAACTCATGAACTCGACCGGCTTTCGTCGCATCACGCCCGGACTCGTCGCCGATCTGGGCGCCGACTCCGAACTTGCCGAAACGTATTTGAACGAATACATCGCGCCCAGGAGACGCTCGGTTTGGGACGCGCTCGATCGTGGGATAGAGCGGGGCGAATTGCGTCCCGATATTGACCGCGCCTTCATTTCGGACCTGTTGACGGGCCCCCTTTTTTACCGAGTTCTTGTTCGCGGTGAGGATCTCGAGGCAGAGATGGCAGAACGGACAGTGGACGTAGTCCTCGATGCCTTCGCCATAAAGCAATAGGTCCTTCAAGTCGACGGGTAAGGCGATCCGTTGCACTCGGGATAACGCGAGTGGGATCTCCGGTTACCCCGGAGGTCCCACTCAGTCGGGCTGGATTTTCGGTTCCGGTGGCACCCCAGTCGGAAGGCTTGCGATGAGATTGAAAAGCAGCTGCAGCTGGCAAAAACTGCAGATGACCACGCAGACTTGGAGCTCCGATCAGCCTTCGATCTGGTGGATCGTGAACCCCTTAGTGAAGAGCCAGATCGGCACTATCAACTCGAAGAGACCGCCAAGGACCAGCGCAAGCATCCCTGCGCCGTGGGTCACGTTCATCAGGTTGAACATGGCCAAGATACTTCCCGTCAAGAAGATCGGGTAACCAATGAGACCCAGCATGGATAGGTTTCTCGGCACAATCCTCGACGTAAGCAAGGCGGCCGAGAGGACTAGTCCAGCGGTACCAGAGACCGCATAGACGGCAAGTACGTACGCATTCCACTGAGTGTGGTTTGTCAGGAAGTACGCGCCGACGGCCAAGAGTGTCAGGCACTCCGTGACCCGCAGCACGAAGTAGGCCCGCGCCCGAATCGGTGCATACGGCGTGAGTACGCGCCGCATGGCCGATCCGTTGGCGGCGACCGCGAAGCCGCAGCAGGCCAGGAGGGACACACCGACGATAAGAGCAGTATTGGCGGTTGCACTTGGGAAGTACGAGCGAATGAGCCTGTTACCGATCGCGAAGGTGAAGGTGGCAGTGAGGAAGCACAGTCCGACAAGGACTGTGGTCTTGCTGATGAATGTGGTGGTCGACGTCGGAGCGGGCTTGGCCGGCCCGGAACTGACGGGCGCCTGTTGCATCGATCGGTCCAGCATTGCTGTCTGCATGGGTTCCTCCGTTAACTAGCTTACGATGTAAGTAGCGTATACTTACGATGTAAGGTTGTCAAGGGGCCGGCCCCAGGTTGGGCCGACCGCCGGGCCAAGGCGTGCGGAGGTTTGGACGGTGCAGCAATCAGGTCGAGTCGCGGGCCCTCTCGAGGCCGTCGAGGATCAGGTCCAGCCCGAATCCGAACTCGTTTCCGTAGTCATAACCGGGTTGGAGGACGTGCTCGACCGTGAACTCGGTGAGGTGGGGGTACTCGTCTGCGGGGACCTGCGCCATCATCATCTTTGCCACCTCGACGGTCTCCTCCTCGGTATCGCCGAGGGGCAAGGTGGCCTCTTGCAACGCGAAACCGTAGATGTAGCTGTCGAGGGCGGAGAACGCGTGTGCAGCCAGTGGGATCGAGAAGCCCCCGGTGCGGAGGCTCCCGATGACGGCGTCGTGGTGGCGCAGCGTGGCGGGACCTGGCGAAGTCCGCGTCGACATTAGGGCGATCGCCCACGGATGGCGCCGCAACGCCTCCCGGGCGGACTCGGCCCGCTCCCGCATCGAGCTCTTCCAGTCGGCTCCACCCGCGGGCAGGTCGATCTCGCCGAAGACCAGGTCGACCATGCCGTCGAGGAGCTGATCCTTGTTGGCCACATGGTTGTACAGCGACATTGCTTCGACGCCGAGCGCTTCGCCGAGCTTGCGCATGCTGAGCGCTGCGATCCCGCTCTCGTCAGCGAAGGTGACTGCAGCAAGCAGGACTCTCTCCCTGCTCAGAGGGATTCGGGGCTTTGTGGCCGGCTGGGTCTTGGGAGCCATATGTCTTCCTTCACGTCGTGCCCTTGACTTCCTTACGCCGTAAGCCTATCATTGACTTACGCCGTAAGTGCAGACCATTGGAGAGACCATGACGAAAGCAACGCTGCCCCGGCCCACAGAGCAGAGGACCGCTAGCCTCGGCGCCCGCACGATGGCGGTGGGGGATCACGTCCTCGCGACCGCACCCCTTGAAGTCCTCCGAGGTGGCGCCAAGACGACCCGCTCGGTTCGCAAGGCCAGCACCTCAGCGGGAGTGGGACTCCTGGTCATGTCAGTGCTCTCGGCCTTTGGATACCTCGTTGCTGTAAAGGGACTCGTGGTTTCGGGAAATGCCGCACGGACAGCCAAGAACATCGCCGGGCACGAGGGTCTGGTCCGGTTCGGCATCCTGAGCCTGTACCTCGTGGCCGCACTCGACGTCGTTGTCGCATGGGCGCTGTTCCGCGTGTTCAAGCCCGTGGGCGACGCTCTGTCGAGGCTCGCGGCGTGGCTCCGGGTTGCCTACGCCGCAGTCTTCGTGGTTGCTATTAGCCAGCTCGTTGGAGCACTCCGCCTGCACGCCCATGCTCTTGGGCACATCAACACCTTCACCAATATCTGGGACGTTGGGCTCGTCCTCTTCGGCCTGAATTTGTTTGTCCTGGCCTACCTCGCCAACAGGTCGGCTTATGTCCCGAAGCTGTTAGGCGTGCTGCTCGCCATCGCCGGATTCGGCTATGTGTTCGACACCGTCGTCCGCGTGCTCGTTCGAGGCTCCTCGTCGGATATCTCGGCCGTTACGGGTATGGGTGAGTTCGTGTTCGCGCTCTGGCTCCTCATCCGGGGGCGCCACATCACTATGAGCGACTCCACCACGCCTTGATCTCGGACCTTCTGACCGGCCCTCTCTTCTATCGAGTGCTCATCTGAGGCCGGCAGATCCCAAGCAGGTGCTCCGTCGATTCGGAGTTCAAGTCCTATACGGCCTGAGAACCGTCACCAGCACCCGAAGGGCGAGGATGGCGGCGATCACCAGCAGGCAATAGCCGAGGAACTGGTACAAGGTGACGCTGGCGGTGATGTGCGGTCCACCAAGACCAACATGGTGGACGGGGTATTTCACGCCGACCCCCATCCGGGCAACGTCTTCCTCCTCAGCGACGGACATCTGGGCCTGTTGGACTTCGGCTCGGTCGGTCGCCTCGACGCCGGGATGCGAGGCGCACTTCAACGTCTGCTGCTGGCGGTCGATCGTGGAGATCCCATGGCGCTCACCGACGCGCTCCTCGAGATCGTCGAACGCCCTGATACCCTCGACGAAGAGCGGCTGCGGCGAACCCTGGGCCGCTTCCTGGCCCGTCATGTTGCCGCTGGCGTCACGCCCGACGCCTCCCTGTTCAGCGATCTGTTTCGCATCGTGTCGGACCATGGCCTTGCTATCCCGCCCGAGATCGCCGCGGTGTTCCGCTCTCTCGCGACCGCGGAGGGCACGATCAGCGCGCTGGCGCCCGGCTTCGACATCGTCGTCGAGACTCGGCGCTTCGCGGCGGATTATCTGGCCGAACAGTTCCGACCCGACTCACTGAAGGCAGCGGCCATGGACGAGCTGACGGCGTTGTTGCCCGTCCTACGCTGCCGCGGCGCATCGACCGGATCGGCGAGGGGTTAGAGACCGGACGCCTCAGCGTCAACATGCGACTCCTTGCCGACGACCGTGATCGTCGCTACGTGACTGGTCTGGTGCATCAGATTCTTCTCGCCTTCTTGGCTGCCGCCAGCGGCCATCATGGCCGTGCTCATGTCTACCTGGCCAACGGACTACGCAACCGGCTTAGTCGGACGAAGCGCTACTCACAGATCATGCGGATACTCCAGCGCCGAGGTCTTCTCCCGCGTACCTGCGAGGTAGCCGACGATCCGAGCTCCGCACATCGGATGGCCGTACTCGTCTGGCCGGCTCGATTCGCCTTGCTCTCGAGGACGGCGGCGTCACCTTCGTCAAACTCGGGCAGGTGCTCGCCACCCGCCGTGACCTGTTGCCCGATGAGTTCGTCCAGGAACTGAGTGGGCTCCAAGACGATGTGGCCCCGGTCCCTTGGTCTGAGATCGACGAAGTAATGAAGGCCGAGCTCGGCGCGGGGGTTGACCAAGTGTTCGCCTCATTCGAACGAACGCCATTGGCGGCCGCGTCCATCGCCCAGGTTCATGCGGCGACGCTTCGCTCAGGGCAGCGAGTCGTGGTCAAGGTCTGCCGCCCTGAGGCCCCTGCCGTGGTCGAATCAGATCTCGCCATCCTCGAGAGCCTCGCTGGTCGCCTCGATCGGAGCTGGGGTCGATCGGTGGGTGCAGTCGATCTGGCCCACGGGTTTCGCGATGCACTTCGCGAGGAGCTCGACTTGCGTATCGAAGCGCGCAACATGACATCGGTGGCCGCAGCCTCTGCCCGCCGCGGAGACTCTCTTGTGCGCAGGTGCCAGTCGAGTCGATGTCCACCAGACGAGTCCTGGTGATGGGGCGCCTGGATGGGCGGCCCATCTCGGCGATCGGTCCCAGCGAGTTCACGGGGGATCGCGATGTACTGGCCCGCCAACTCCTCGACTGTCTCTGGCGCCAGATCATGAGCGGTCCCGGTATGGAGCCGCTGGGGACGAATGCCTCGGCGATCACGAGGAAGGTCATGCCGGCGAGGAGCGCAATCGCCGTCCCGAGCATGAAGAACCACAGGCCGGGGAGGATGCCCGACTGCTTGGTGCTGTTGTTGCCGAAGAGGGCGGTGATGATCGGAGAGGCGACAAGAAAAGCAAGGACTCCTGCGATCAGGGTTCTGAGGCCGCCGAGGCGGAGTCCAAGCAGCCGGCGGACGGCGAAAGCGTAGAGCAGCGCCGCCACAGCAATGAAGAAAGGGGCCACCAGGATCGTCACGGCGGTGGACACGGCTGTCACGTGGAACATGGCCATTGCCGCAGACGTTCTGGTCCGCTAAGCGACCGAGCAGCCCGAGGCGGGCCGCACGGCCCTGGTCCTCGTCGGTAGGGCCAGCATTGCGGGCCATGACACTAACGCTGTCGACGCGCAGGGCGCCGGGCGTGCTTCATGTCGGCTTACGGGGGCATCCGGCTGCATCGAACAAGTGGTGATCCACGGATCTAGAGGTTCGCCGCGCGCTGGTGAACCGCAACCATTCCTTCTCCTTGCAACTGGTCGAGACCAGCGACCCTCCCGCTCATGGCAAGGACAAATCCCTCGATTGGCCCGTTGACCTCGTCACCGTGTCCGCACGACCATTCGGCGTCGGTCGCGGTCACTCGAAGACCAGAAAATAGTTTGTGACCGACAAAGAATCGACTGGACAAAGGTCCGAAGCCACTCGAACCATTCGACCTTCCCGGACTGTGTGGTCTCGGTGCAAGGGTTTCCTAATGTCGAGTGAGTGAATCACGATGCCTTCGAGCATGGACATCGATGAGAGCCCAGGGAGGTGCGTGCGTGTAGGCACCACAGTCCTGAAAGCGTCGACGAGTTCTTCGTCAGGCAAGTCGCCTTTGCGGCAGGCATCGCTGGCAATGAACTTGTTGATTTGAAACCCGGACTTGACCGTGCCCCTCACGAGCTTGGGGATTGTCATGGTGGTCTCGCTGACCAAATGACCAACGACGTCACGTATTCGCCATTCGGCACATAAGGACTGTGTGTTCCACTCAGGCGGAGCGAGCGTCTCCAGCATTGCCAGCAATGACTCTCGCTCATCGTGGACGTCGATCCATACGTCGGTGGCGGCGGACATCGGCTGCCTCCAGTGCGGAGGGTTCAGAGCGTTCCGCTATCCAGGTCTGACACAGTGAAGCTGTCGGATTGTCGGGCGTGGTGCGTACCAGGGTCTCCCACCCGCGCCCGTGTACTGGGCCACCCTTCGAACCCGTTCGGAACTGGGACCCACCATTATGCGTCACGCTGCACCAGTTTCCACGCACCGATTCCGAGCGCAACAGCGGCGTAGGCACTCAAGATCGCCAGTCCGACCCACGGGTTGAAGGTCGGAGTCGAACCCTTCGGAAGGTGGGTCGTGACGACCGTCATCGCGGTACCGATGGTGGTCGGCTCGAACTTGGAGACGGCGTCCTGGACGGAGCTGGGAAAGGCAGGAGTGAGCAACGGGACGATCAGCAGCACGCCGACGAACGCCGCCAGCGCTCCGGCCGTGTGGCGGATGATCAGGCCCAGCCCAGCTGCCAACAATCCCAGCACGGTCAAGTAGAGGCCGCTGCCAATGACAGCGCCCAGCACGCCGGATTGAGTAATCGTTGCGTGCGGAGCCCCGCCGCTGATGAGTGACTGGCTGGCGAAGAAGGCAACGAAGGAAACGAATTCGCCCACCAAGAATGCAACGATGGCAAACGTCGTCGCCTTGGCCACCAGGAACAGGGGTCTGTTCGGCACGGCGGCCAAGCTCGCTCGGATGGTCCCGGTGCCGTATTCGGCGCTGACGACGAGCACCCCGAGGATCCCGATCATCAGCTGACCGAAGAGAATCCCCGTGAGGCTCAAGTTGGTGGGATCAAAGGTCAAGCGGGTGGCTGCAGAGGCGTGCATCCATCGGCTGGCTTCGGTGGAGGCTGCGATGACGCCGATACCGATGGTGAAGAGGACGGTCAGTACGAGTGTCCGGGTCGTCGAGCGGACACTTCGCATCTTGGTCCACTCGGATCGCATGACAGCGCCGAAGCGGTATCGGTCGGTCGTGGGTGGCGGCATCGTGGTGGTGATGATGGTCATTGGATTGCTCACTTTCCTGTCAGGATCTGGTGGTCATCGCTCTGATCGAAGGCGGGGTCGGCACTGAAGCCGCCCTCTCC
Source organism: uncultured Acidimicrobiales bacterium (assembly GCA_963769825.1). Lineage (GTDB taxonomy): Bacteria > Actinomycetota > Acidimicrobiia > Acidimicrobiales > RAAP-2 > Bog-756. The sequence continues at coordinate 8,318 of CAVYNO010000028.1, read as the reverse complement.
TCGGTAGTCGACGCTGTCGTGTGTCATCTCCATGAATGCCTCTTCGAGTGAGGCGAGCTGCGGCGCGAGCTCGTGAAGGGGGACCTGCTCGGCGAAGGCGAGGTCACCGATCTCCTGGGCGTTGAGGCCGGCCACAGTGAGCGCACCGCCATCTTCTTGGACAACGGTTCCTCCCGACGACCGAATCACGCCGCAGAACTCGCTCGGTTGAGGAGTGCGAACCCGGACGACGTGCTCTGAGCTCTGCGCGATGAATTCATCGACCGGCATCTCCGCGATGAGACGCCCCCGGCCGATCACGACCAGGTGGTCGGCCGTCAGCGCCATCTCGCTCATCAGGTGACTGGAGACGAAGACGGTTCGGCCCTCCTTGCCCAGCCCTTTGAGCAGGTTGCGGACCCAGCGGATCCCTTCGGGGTCGAGGCCATTGATCGGCTCGTCGAAGAGAAGCACGCTCGGATCCCCCAGCAGCGCGCCGGCTATACCGAGGCGCTGTCCCATTCCGAGGGAGAAGGTGCCGGGCCGCTTGTCTGCGACGGCGCTCAGCCCGACGATCTCGAGGACTTCGTCGACTCGTGAGCGTGGAATGTCGTTGGTCTGAGCGAGCATCCAGAGGTGGTTGCGCGCGCTTCGTCCAGGGTGGATCGCCTTGGCCTCGAGGAGAGCCCCCACCTCGCGCAGTGGCCAGCCGAGGGCGCCGAAGCTGACACCGTTGACCTTGGCTTGCCCGGCGTCGGGGTTGTCGAGGCCCATGATCATGCGCATGGTGGTCGACTTGCCCGATCCATTGGGGCCGAGGAATCCGGTGATTTGGCCGGGTCTGACTTCGAAGGACAAGTCGTCGACGGCGAGGGTGTCTCCGTAGCGCTTGGTGATGCCGGTCACTTCAATCATGTGGGATCTCCTTTGTGTGTGAGGTCGTTGTTGCTCGATCGAGTTGTCAGCGATGTGTGTGCTGAACAGAGTCAGGCGGCGGCTGCGGACGCCAGCCGGCTTGTGGAAGAAGCGACCTCAGCCACAGGGTTGCGCTGGTCACGCCAGAGGGAGACACCGAGGCCGATGAGGGCGATGCCGATTGGGACTGCCATGGGGCGGTTGAACGACTGAGGGAGAAACTTCAGCGTCATGGTTGCGGCAGCACCGACTGCGAGAAGTGCGGCGGCCCACCGAGAGAGGATGCGGGCCCGGAAGAGCGCGACACCGAAGAGAACGCCGCCAGCGATGAACGTGATCCCGGCCAAGTCGAACAACGCCTGGAGGCCACCAATGCTGTGTGTGGGCGTGCCACCGAAAGAGGCGACAACCACGTTGTTCACGTAGGTAGGCGAAGAATGGGCCATACCTGGCAGGACGAAGGCACCGATGACCTCTGTGACGAGCATGAGGAGATAGGCGACGCTGAACACCGAGTAGCCGACCAAGCCCAGCCGCCCAACCTCCCGGCGCTGGCGTACGTACATCGCGGTGATGCCCGCGAGGACCAGGATCGCCATGACCGCCTTGGCCGTCTGGCGCACAAACCAGTCGGTGGTCGTCACGGAGGCGACCGTCATGGGCGGATGGTGGATCTGGACGCCGATGAAGATGGCGCCGGCGACTGCGACGCAGATAGCTCCGGCTCGGGTGAGCTTGGTTGAGGTGGTGGTCATTGTGGACTCCTTGCCAGGGTCTCGATCCGGTGTCTCCGGCTCTTCCAGCAAGGTACGAAGGGACCTGGTGAGCTGACATCACCACGTGATGTGATCAACGTGGGGATATCGCGTTCTTCCTAGTCAGGAGGGTCGTAACGATTGCCATTCCAGACTGGCCCTAGCTCTTCCTCGAAGACAGGCCCAATTCCTGGGCCCGGCGAAGGGCCGCCCGACGGTTGTTCACTCCGAGCTTCATGTAGATGTTCTTCGTGTGGGTCCGCAAGGTGTTGAGGGACACCATGAGCTCGCGAGCGATGTCGGGGCCGCTCAGGTCGGACCCAAGGAGCCGGAGCACGTCCAGTTCCCTCTCGCTGAGCGGGTCGACGAGACCCTGTGTCTTCGCTGGGCGGAGCGACGGCCGCTCCCCGCCCGCCAAGAGCTCTTCGATGTAACCAGTGGTGATGCCACGCCGGGATGCTTCTCGGAGCAGCGCCGTCATGGCCTGGCCCTCATCGACGAACAGTCGGACGTAGCCCTCGGGCTCTGCTGCCGTCAATGCCTGCTCGAGCGCAGCCAGGGCCGACGCGCTATCGCCTCGGTCTGCGGCGGCGAGCGCCTCGAGGGTCAGGATCTCGATGACGCTGCCTGTCCTGCTTCCCGTTTCGGCGTCTTCCCGGAGACGACCGAGGAGCCCCACGGCCTGCGCCCGGGGCTCCTCCGCCCCAGTCTCGGTTTTCGCAACCGCGAGGAGCAGCCTGGCCAGGGTGATGTGCTCGAATTCGCCCAGATAAGTGAGGTCGTCCTCCGGGGACAACCCGGCCTCACGGGCCCACCCACGAGCTTCTCGAAGACGGCCTATGGCGATCCACATGCGAGCTCGCCACGCCGCAAGCGGGCGGACGTCGGGGAAGAAGTCGCTTACGTAGAGGCGCTCGGCCTCCTCCAGCAGAACGAGCGCATCTTCAGCACCTCCTTCGGCCTGACGCAGCCGCGCCATGGCGACCCGCCAGCGATAGGGCTGCTTCGGCATCGTCGCATGCTCACCGAGTTCCTGGCTCTCGAGGAGGTGGCGCCGGGCACCCTCCATATCGTTGCGCTCACGCAAGACGTCACTCATCCCGACGTGCATGTCGGCTGGGCCCCGCACGAGGGCCCGAGCGCTGCTCCGGCACAAGATGGAGTGCGTGCTCGTAGGTGCGCAGGGCGTCGCCGAGGCGCCCCTGCGCTATGCAGATGTCACCTAAGGCTTGGGTGGCCCCAAGTGCGTCGGAAAGGTACCCCGCCTGCTCGAGCCGCGCCACGCACTCGCTCCATGCCCGATGAGCGGCTTCGAGGTCGCCGCCGGTCCAGAAGGCAATGCCGAGAAAGCCGGCAGCCCCCGCCCGCACCACGTGGTCGTCTTCGAGAGCCAGGTCCATAGCCCGCTGTGCGTGCTCGACCGTGGCGGGCACATCCCCTCGAACCTGTGCCAGCGCCGCCCGGTGCACCTCGATGTCGCCCCGGAGGCGACGCAGCTCACCCTCATCGCCGACTCCGGATCCGGACGACGCGTCAATCCGTCGCTCGGCATCGTCAAAGCGGGCCTCAACGCCAGCAAGCTCTCCGGTCAATAACAACGCCCCGGCAAAGGTGACGGCGAGGACCGGACGACGACGGACCACCTCGTCGGGGAGCGGTTCCACCCATGCCAGCAGCTGCATCTCGTCCCTCGCAATGCGCATCTCCGGGAGCGCAGATTCGATCAGCTCCGCGGTTCGCTCGAAGTCTCCACCAGCGAGTGCGTGACGGATGGCCTCGGAGCGTTCCCCCTGTTGCCCGTACCACTCGCTCGCCCGACGGTGCAGGTTCGGGATCTGCTCCGGCTGCTCCTCTTCGAGGTGGGCGCGAAGGACGTCGGCGAAGAGGTGGTGATAGCGGTACCACCGGCGCCGGTCATCGAGTGGGATGACCAAGAGGTTGGCTCGCTCGAGCCTCTCCAACATGGCCTTTCCACCAGCGCATTCAGTTACGGCGTCGCACAGCGGCCCGCTGAGCTGGTCAAGGATGCTCGTGCGAAGGAGAAAGCTTCGGATCTCGTCGGGCTGTCGGGCGAGTACCTCCTCCACCAGGTAATCGACGATGTAGCGGTCGTTGCCGGTGAAACCGGTGATGAAGCCGGCAACGTCGTCACGTCCCTGCATCGAAAGCGCTGCCAGCTGCAGGGCAGCGATCCAGCCCTCCGTACGGGTTTCGAGTGCATCAACGGCCTCGGGCCGTAGATCGAGACCCATGACTTCGTTGAGGTACGTCGAGGCCTCCTTGGGAGTGAAGCGCAAATCAGCGGCGCGGATCTCCATCAGATCTCCCCGTGCGCGAAGCAGCGCCAGCGGCAGCGGCGGGTCGGCGCGGGTGGTGATGAGCAGGTGGACGTGTGCCGGGAGGTGCTCCAGCAGAAAGGTTACGCCCTCTTGGATACCCTGGTCATCGACCAGGTGGTAATCGTCGAGCACCAAATACAGCTCGGCTGACAGCGCGTCAAGCTCATTGACCAGGGCGGCGAGCACCCCCTCGGTCGTGGACCCGCTTGCTTCGAGGAGCGGGAGGAGGTCGGCGCCGAAACCAGGCAAGGCGGTCTTGACCGCGGCAACGAGATGAGGCCAGAAGACAGGGGCTCTGTTGTCGCTCTGGTCGAGGGCCAGCCAAGCGACGGTGTGGCCGTGGCCTGCAACCGTCGCCAGCCACTGGGTGAGCAGGGATGTCTTGCCGAACCCGGCCGGCGCCGAGACAAGGACCAGTCTCGACGCCAATCCACGCTCCAAGCGATCAATCAGCCTTGCCCGCCCGATGAGTCCCGACCGCGGTGCGGGCACGTGCACCTTGGTCGCAACCAGCGCGCTTTCCACGGGCGTCTCCCCTCTCGAGTCGGCCGATGGATGACCCGGGCAACCAATCCTGTCAGACACGCTTCCTGACGAGCCTAGGCAGCCCTTCCATCTGGCAACTCGGCCTTCCCTGGCGCAACAGAGCCACCCCCGTCATGAGAGGGCCCCCGTCGTCCGTCCGCATCCTCCAACGGCCAATCCGCTGGGTTTCACCAGGTGAATCACCTCATGTGGTGAGGACTGGTCACCACGTTCGCTCATACCTTGCAATCAGCGAGCGAGAGATTCGCAACCGACCAGAACAAGGGAGGAACGCCATGAACCAGACACCCTCGGGGGCTGGCAGCCAGCAAGAGGTCGGGTTCTACGAGATCCGTCTGCGGGGTCATCTTGCTCCGCACTGGGCGACCCGTCTCGAGGTCTTGAGCCTCACCAATGAAGGCGATGGCACCACGATCATCCGCACTCCGGTCGTCGATCAGGCCGCCTTGCACGGCTTGCTCCACAAGATCCGCGACCTCGGCCTGACGCTGATCTCGGTCGTGGCCCTGGACCGGACTGGCCCAGACGAGTCACCCATCGTTGCCCAGTAGATCACGCATCACGCCCACATAGCTCATCAAGGAAAGGACGAACAAATGATCGAGGCACAGCTCCTCACCAAGTGCTACGGCAAGACGGTTGCAGTCAACGGAGCTTCGTTCGCCGTCCAACCCGGTCGCGTGACTGGTTTTCTCGGCCCCAATGGAGCTGGGAAGTCCACCACCATGCGGATGATCCTCGGCTTGGACACGCCGAGCTCTGGCGATGTACAGGTCAACGGCAAGCCGTATCACCAGCTCGCCGATCCTCTGCGGTCGGTCGGGGCGCTGCTCGACGCCAAGGCCATCGTCGGTAGCCGCAGCGCCGCCAACCACCTCTCGTGGCTAGCGCACAGCAACGACATCGACCGGCGTCGTGTGAGCGAAGTTCTCGACATCGTCGGGCTCAGCGACGTAGCAGACAAGCGGGTCAGCACCTTCTCTCTGGGCATGAACCAGCGGCTCGGCATCGCCGCTGCGCTCATCGGCGACCCCGAGACCCTGATGTTCGACGAGCCGATCAACGGCCTCGACCCGGACGGGATCCTCTGGATCCGCAACCTCATGAAGTCGCTGGCGTCCGAAGGTCGCACGGTCTTTCTCTCGAGTCACCTCATGAGCGAGATGGCCCAGACTGCCGATCATCTGCTCGTCATCGCCAGGGGCCGCATCATTGCCGATACCAGCACCGACGAGTTCGTCAACCGCAACTCGGCCTCGAGCGTCCGGGTCCGGGCGGTGCAGCAGGCCGATCTGGCCAACGTCCTGACACAGCGCGGCGCTCTCGTCGAGAGCGCTCCCGACGGCTGCATGGTCGTAACGGGACTCGACGCCGCCGCTGTTGGCGGAGCCGCTTCGGCTCACGGCATCACCCTCATCGAGCTTGCGGCGCAGGTGAGCACCCTCGAGGAGGCGTTCTTCGATTTGACCCGAGATGAGACCGACTTCCACGCCGGCCAGCTGACCGGTTCTACGAAAGGAATCTGACATGAGTGTCACGACCTATCCGACCACTCCGGCCCTGCCGGTGCGAACAACCAACATGACAACCAATTTCAGCAGGATCCTCAAGGGAGAGTGGACGAAGGTTCGCACCCTTCCTTCCACATGGCGCACGGCCGTCTTTGCCTTGGTCTTCTCCATCGGCACGGGCGCCGTCCTTGTGATCTCCCAAGCCAATCAGTGGCACACCATGACGCCTGTGCAGCGGCAAACGTTCGACCCGACGAGCTGCTCGCTGTTTGGCATCATGATCGCCGCCGTACTGCTCGGGTCGCTCGCTCTACGGTCGGTGACCGCCGAGTATGCCTCTGGCATGATCCGCTCGACCTTCACCGCCATGCCGACGAGGCGACTCGTGCTTGTGGGCAAGGCAGCCATAGTGGCGGCATTCGCCTTCCCCGTGGTGCTGGTATCCAATTTCGTCGCCTTTGAAATCGGCCAGCAGATCTTCGCCGGCAAGCACCTCCAAGTGACTCTCGACCATCCGGGTGTGCTGACGGCGATCGTCTTTGGCGCTGTCGCAGTCAGCCTCATCGCCGTCATCGGAGTCGGTCTCGGCGGCATTATTCGACACACCGCAGGCGCAACCGCTGCGATGGCGATCGTCATCGTCGGAGGAGTCACGTTCGGTCAGCTTCTTCCGGCGGGCTTCCGTGGGTACCTGCCCGGCACCGCCCTCCAGGCGGCCGTCACCGTGCACCGCTCGCCCGGGATCCTCGCGCCAGGCACCGCCATCGTGGTCCTCGGGGTGTATGCGGCGATCGCGTTGGCGGCGGCTTCGATACGCGCAGCACACCGCGACGCCTGACTCGGTGATGTGCCCCAGTCATCCCACGAACTATCTCCAGTGGAGGGCTCGCGCTGAGATTCCGCAGCCACAAGATGTAGTGGGTGTTGAGCCCTAGTCGATCCTTTGCGGGGTGCTCATCAGTCGGGACAGGGGTGCACCCATGCAGGCACCATGGGGCCAGTGCTCCGGCATTGGACGTTGCTCCCGCCCCGACGCCTTTGACATGCTGGCGTTGAGCCCAGTGAGAGGCCACGATGAGCACTTTCGTCAATGTCGACAACTACTCAAGAGCAGAGGTCGCCTTTCAGGTAGACCGCTCCATCACGATGATGGGTGCAGAGATGAACGCTTGGGTTCACCTCCGCCAGCCCACCCCTCTCGACCAACAGACCGTGATCCGCATGAATCGTGACACGCTCTACAGTCTCGGGATCGTTGACATCAGCGAGGGGGCGAGTGTGACGATTCCTGACTCGTCTGGCCGCTACATGACCGTGATGGTCATCAACGAGGACGGCTACCTCAATCGGGTCCTCCATGATCCCGGAGAACATCCCCTCACCGTTGAGGAGTTCGGTTCCACCTTTGTCCTTGTGGCTGCTCGGACGCTGGCGGATCCCACCGATCCCGGGGACCTCGCTGTGGCCCATCGCCTCCAAGACGGACTCACGATCACGGCATTGGCCAGTCGACCCTGGTCCACGGGGCAATATGACAAGGCCACCTACGAGGCGACCAAGAAACCGCTCTTGGAGTTGGGTCAGGGTTTGCACGACTCAAAGCGGACCTTCGGCCCAAAGGAGCACGTGGACCCAGTGCGCTTTCTCATCGGTTCGGCGGGGGGTTTCGGCGGTCTACCCGAAGACGAAGCCTTCTACGCCATCAAGGCGCACCCCCTACCCGTGGGCCGCTTCCGCCTCACGGTCAAGGACCCCCCACTCGACGGATTCTGGTCGGTCTCCATCTACAACAAGGACGGCTACTTCCAAGAGAACGAGTACGACTCCTACAGCGTCAACAGCGTGACGGCCACTCCCAACGGCGACGGGTCGGTCACCGTGACGTTTGGCCCGGAGCCCGACGGTTCGGACAACTTCCTCTATGTGATGGAGGGCTGGAATTACGCGGCCCGAATGTACCGGCCTCGATCGGCGATCCTCGATGGCAATTGGACCTTCCCCGAGCCTGAACCGATCTAGTCACGCCGTGTGGGTACCGTGCCCCCTTTCGCCGGTTCGGGGCGAGGACGAGCCATCAGCGGTGCGGAATCTCGACGGAAGGTCCAACCACTACATCTTGTGGCTGCGGAACCTCAGCGCGAGCCAGTCTCCAGTGAACCGACAACGGCGACAACCGGGATTCACACCTACGACAACAAGGAGATATTCGATGAACACAACAGATGAGGGGACGTGGCGACGGCTATCTGTAACACGTCGTCGTCAGCCCATAG
>CAVYNO010000027.1:0-46361 GCA_963769825.1 uncultured Acidimicrobiales bacterium | reverse complement strand
TTATTTGGACCCCTCGGTTATGCCGGGAACTGGGCAGCGGGGCATTCGTTCGGCCTGATCGGCGGAGGTGACCGAGGCGGGCGACCCGGCATAATCACAAGGCCTCCAAGAAGGCCAAGAGCTTGTCCGGCGGGCGGTAGCGCCCGGGCGGTGTGCCGGGCGAGGCGGTGCGGGCCAGCGCCCGTTCTTTGATGGAGAGATCACCGTGCAGGTAGATCTGGGTGGTCTGGACGTGTTCGTGGCCGAGCCACAGGGCGATCACCGAGGTGTCCACCCCGGCGGCGAGCAGCGCCATGGCGCTCGAATGGCGCAAGACGTGGGGCGTGACCCGCTTGGCCGACAGCGTCGGACACCGAGCCTCGGCCCGAGCTGCGTGCTTGGCCACGAGGTCCGAGACAGCGTCGTGGCTGAGGGCCTTGCCGGTGATCGTCGGGAACAGAGCGTCGTCGGGTTCTCCTTGGCGCTCTCGCATCCAGACCCCCAACACGGCGACCGTGTGGGCGGTCAGTGGCGTGCAGCGGTCCTTTCGCCCCTTGCCATGGACCCGCACGTGCGCCCCGGTGCCGAGCTCGACGGCACGGTTCAGCAGTCCACGCAGTTCGCCCACTCGCAACCCGGTCTGGCAGGCCGTGACGAGCAGGGCATGGTCCCGGCGCCCGTGCCAGGTGCTCCGGTCCGGACTGTGCAGCAGTGCCTCGACCTCGGCCGGTGTGAGGAACGACACGACCGTGCGTCGGGTCCGTTTCTCGGGGATGGCGAGCACCCGGGCGATCAGGTCGGCGTGCGCAGGCTCGTAGTAGGCAGCGAAGCGGAAGAAGGAGCGAATCGCGGCCAGCCGAGCGTTGCGGGTCACCACAGCGTTGTGGCGCTCGTGCTCGAGGTGCTCCAAGAAGGCGCCGACCTCCTCGGCGATGATGTCGACGAAGTCGAGCTCCGAGGGTTCCTTGCCCGAGCGTGACGAGGCGAAGCGCAACAAGAGCCGGAAGGTGTCCCGATAGGCGGCAACGGTGTGGGGGCTGGCCTGGAGCTGACGTCCGAGCCGCTCCGTGAAGAAAGCTTCGAGTCGCGGGGCCAGGGCGCTCATGACCGGGCTCCCTCGGCGCGCTCGAGGCGCTCGGCCGCGAGCGCCATCAGCTCGGGTGCGGCGCTCAAGTACCAATACGTCGATGCCGGCTCGCTGTGCCCCAGATAGGTGGACAGCCGGGGCAGGAGAGCACCGACGTCTTCTTCGGAGCGATACCAGCCAAGCAGGGTCCGCACGGCGAAGCTGTGGCGAAAGTCGTGCAGCCTCGGCCGCCCGACGGGACGAGCGGGGATCCCCGCTCGCTCGAGCAGGCCGATGAACTCGTTGTAGATGCTCGGGTAGTTGACCCTCCTTCCGGTCTTGGTCACGAAGAACGCATCGGTGCTCGGACGCTGAAAATGCCGATCGCGGACAAGGGCGTAGTCGCCCAGGGCCTGGATGGTGCAAGAGGTGAGGGGAACGTGGCGGCTCTTCTTGAACTTGGTGTGCCAGACGGTCACCACGCCGCTGTCCACGGACACGTCGGCGCGGTCGAGTCGGAGCACTTCGCCGATGCGCATGCCGCTGGCCCACAAGAGGCCGATCACGGTCTGACAGGTGGCCGCCCAGACCTCGGGCTCGAGCGAACGCGCACCCGCCATGAGGGCCTCCACCTCGTCGGCGGAGTAGAGGTAGGGGGTCGGCCGGGTGTGGGGTCGTGGACACAGCTCGACCGGAGGCACCTCGTTCGCCGGATCGAGCGCCTGGGCGTAGCGGGCGAAGACCCGGACCTCTGTGAGCACTCGGGGCGGCGAGCTCTGTTGCGCAGCCCACTCGAGTGCGGAGGCGACGCTGATGCGCCGCTCGGCCCGAGCGTCGAGAAAGGCGACGAAACGAGGCAGGCAGTGTCCGGCGTGCTCGAGCTTGAAGCCCACCGCCCGCCGCAGGGACAGGTACTCGTCGAGCACTTCACCGAGCGTGCTCACGAGAGGGCTCCGGGCCAGGGCTGGGCGACACTCGCCAAGGCGTCGAAATCGACCTTGGCATAGAGGGCGGTCGTTTGGAGATGGTGGTGACGGAGCAGCTGGCCGATCTCGGGCAACGAGGCTCCGGCGCCGAGCAGCTCGGTCGCCACCCCATGGCGAAATCGGTGCGTCCCGGTCTGGGCGATCCCGGCCCTCCAGCACGCTCGGCGCACCACAGCGTTGACGCCGGTTGGCGTGATGGCACGCCTCGGTGCGACGACGTTGACGAACACCGCCCGGCAATGGGCGTCGGCCCTGCGCCCTTCGAGGTAGGTGGCCAGGGCCTGGCCGACGTCGGCCGGCAGCGGGAGCCGATCAGCGCGCTGGCCCTTCCCCCGCACGGCGATCTCGCCGGCGCGCCAGTCGATGTCGTCGAGGGTCAGCCTCACGATCTCGCGGGAGCGCAGGCCGAGGCGGACGATGAGCGCCAAGATGGCGAAGTCCCGCACGCCCCCCTCGGTGTTGACGTCGCAACTGGCCAGGAGACGCGACCCTGCACCGGGTTCGAGGGTGCGGGGCAAGGACCCCGCTCGCGACCCCGCCATCCACGGCGTCGCCTGGGCGAGTGGAGCGTCGATCAGACCCTTCACATAGAGGTAGCGCAGCAGCGAACGCAGCCGGACCACGACCTCGTTGACCGTTCTCGGGCTGAGTCCCCGAGACGACTCGGCCAGCACGAAGCCGCTCACGTCACGGGCAGACAGGTCAGCCAGCCGGGCCGGGTCGCCAGCGCAGCCTCCGAGCACGAAATGCTCAGCGGTCTGGACGTAGCCGTGGACGGTCAGGGGCGAAAGGCCCCGTTCGCCTTCGAGATAGGAGCGATACGTGTCGAGCAGGTCGCTCAGACACTCGCTGCCGGAACCGGCCCGGTGGCCACCAGATGGATCGGACATGGCTACTTCCTCCTTCGTTGGGAAGAAGGAAGTCTCTGGCGAGACCGGAAATTATGCCGGGTCGCCCGCCTCGGTCACCTCCGGCGATCAGGTCGAACGAAGGCCTCGCCGTTCAGTTCCCGGCATAACCGAAGGGCCCAAATAATGTGTGTTAGGCCGAGGTCGGAGTAACACACACACTTGCACCTCTGGTGCCCACCGCCACTCGCCTCGCCGGCGCCCTACAGGCGGGGAGCGACCGGATCGCCAACCCAGAAAATCGGCATCCAAGCCGGCCGGTTCCCGGCCGGCCACCTCCATTGTGATCAGGGGTGACGCTCCGGGCCCTCAAGGGACGGCGCCGACACGTCGGGCGCCTCGGCTTCGCCGCCCTTGACCGCCCTGGCCATCGCGGGGCAAGCCACAGAAATTTCAAGAAATTCCAGCTGTGGACGTTTCTTGTGGACGTTTTTGTGGACGTCCACAGCCCAATGTGGCGTCCATGACCACATCCATCCGCACCTCACAGACACCCGACGATCGCCTCGTCTACACCGTCGCCGAGGCCGGCGAGCTGCTCGGGATCTCCCGGGCCTTCGCCTACGAGCTGGTCGCCCGGGGCGAGCTCCCCGTGATCTGCCTCGGTCGCCGGCGCCTGGTGCCCAAGGTCGCCCTCTTGGCCTTGGTCGGCCAGACCCCGGCCGAGGACCAGAAGCATCAGACCCTGGCTGAGCCCGAGTGCTCTCCATCGGCAAGTTGGTGGCCCGCGCCGAGGACTACTACCTGCGCACCGTCGCCGCCGGCCGCGAGGAGTACTACACCGGGGCGGGCGAGTCCCCCGGCTACTGGCTGGGTGAGGGTGCCCGCCTCCTCGGCCTGAGCGGCGAGGTCGCACCTGATGACCTCCGAGCCGTCCTCGCCGGCGTCTCGCCCCAGGGCGAGATCCTGACCGCCGGCGGGGTGGCCGAGGCCAGGCGGGTGGCGGGCTTCGACCTCACCTTCTCGGCCCCCAAGTCGGTCTCCCTCCTCTACGGCCTCTCCGACCGTGACGTCTCGGCCACCGTCCGTGCCGTGCACGCCGACGCGGTCGCCCAGGCCCTCGACTACCTCGAGCGTCGGGCGCTGCTGCGTCCGCCGGGGCTTCGGGGGGGCTCCGTCGCATCTGGTGCGCAGGGACTCGTCGGCGCCGCCTTCGTCTGACGAACCGCTCCGCCGTCAGTCACCCGAAACTATGTACGAGATCACCGCCTCACGCTGGCTTCAGACAACCGCATGTGCTGCTGCTTTCGCTCATCACGCGCCGCTGCTTTGGATCGTGATTCACAAGCGCTGACCGAGTAAAGCGCGCCCATCAGTATTGGCGAACGGGAATCGGCAATTACCGGAACGATATAGTCAGCGTTGCGCGAAGCAGACTAAGGCTGGCCTCAGGTGCTGATCCCGAACAGGGTCATCACGATAAGGGGAAGCGAGAACCATGAGCGTGACACGACTTGCGACGGACGTGCTGGTGATTGGTTGTGGCATGGCTGGGTTGACTGCGGCTGCGCGTGCCGCCAGCCTCGGTGCCAATGTCGTGGCGGTCGAGGTCGCATCGTCACCGGGAGGTTCAGCAGTCCTATCGGGTGGGATCATCTGGGCTCCAATCTCCGTCGATGACTACTGCGCCATGGACACGAAGGCAGATCCGTCGTTGGTCGCCATTGTCGTCGACGGCTTGGAGCCTGGGATCGAATGGATGAAGTCGATCGGGGTAGAGGTCGAAGAGCCGATGCGACTGGACTCGATGCAGTATTACCCGTCTGCCGGTTTTCGATTCGACATACTCGGATACCTCGATCGATGCAAGAAGGTGCTGCTCGCCGAAGGAGGCAGTTTAGTTACCGATGCTGACGTCAAGTCGCTGATCGTAGAGAAGGGGCGTGTGGTGGGTGCCACCGCCATTGACCGGGATGGGCAAACGGAGATCTCAGCTGATGCCACAATCTTAGCCACGGGAGGGTTTCAAGCGAGCCCCGAGCTTCGTCAGGAGTATCTGGGTCTCGGGCGCGATGCCTTAGTCCTGCGGTCCAATCAGATGAGCCGGGGGATGGGTCTCCAATTGGCGAAGTCTGTCGGAGCAACGATTGTCACGTGGACGGACAAGTTCTACGGGAACCTGTTCCCGACCGGGCTGCCGCGGGGAATCCAGCAGTCGGACTTCATGAGACTTTCCCAGTACCACAGTATCTACTCCCTGCTGTTTGATTGCGATGGGAACAGGATCGGTGACGAATCGGCCTCCTACTATGGCAATGCCTGGTTGGTCAGTCACGCCAAGAGTGCCCGCGCCCTTCTTGTGGGAGATGCTCGAGTTCGCGAAATGGGCAACAATTGGCCAGGTGGATTCGACCGAGTGACAGAAGTCAAAAACGACGGTGGCCACGCGCTTGAGGCCAACTCGATAGACGAGCTAGCTGCGCAGGCGCATGAGTGGGGATACTTGAGGATTGGCCAGGGCGTCGACGAGTTCAACTATGGGCTCAAAGAGGACCCCGATAGATTGGTGCCACCGCGAATCCACTCCAGAACACCCATCGACAGTGCTCCCTATTTCGCAGTTGAGGTTCAAGCGGCGATCACGTTTACCTTTGGCGGGATCAAAATCGACAACGGCACCCGCGTAACCGATCGGAAAGGCGATCCTATCCCTGGCCTATTTGCCGCTGGCGTCGACGCCAGCATTTATGACAGCATCTATGGTGGCGGATTGTCGCTGGCCCTGACCACCGGAATGCGAGCTGGCGAAGGTGCGGCTGCAGAAAGTCAGCTCGGCGAGCGGTTGCCACAGCATCACAAGTAGCTTTGGCAGTCACGATTGATCGAAAGAATCGGAGTTAGGGCGCGCGCCAATAGGTGAGCAGGTCCAGCGCGCAGATGCCCAGGGCTGGGCTCTTTGCTCCGATATCGGAACTACCCAATCCTCAACTCCAAGCTGGCAGATTGGGTGGACTTGTTGCGGCTCTCGGGCACGTTCGCCAGGAGTTCGGGGGGTACATCAGCAAAGCATCACGTCGGCCCATCCGTACGCTCTGGGTAGCGCCCCCCTCGGCACGCGAACGCTCGTATCCGTCATTTGCCTCGGCTCGGATTGACGCCGGCGGCGACGTGCCCCGCGTAAACGGCTGCGGCAAGACCGCGCACGGGGTCACGGTCCAATTCAATGCCGTCTCCCGCCTATGAAGAGGCAACGGCCCTCGTGGCGCAACATCGAAATCCGTGCTGTCCATTCAGAGCGGGAGTAATGGTCGATTCGCAGACCAGATCTCCTCTTGCGTCCGGCCGAGCGTCACATCCTCGGTGCAACGAAATCAGCCAATTTCGCACTTCAGGCCCACCCTGGAAGTCAGCTAGCGGGGTTAGCCAATGCAGGCTGAAATCCCTCTTCCAGTAGCTGTGTAGTCAGCAGACCTCTGAGTTCACCGCCTACCTCCGGTGCTCCCAAGATCATCGAGCTTGTCGAGAAGATGTATGCAGCTCTCGGAACGTTGTCAACCTCTCTCACAACCAGCGTGAACTTCGCCTCATCGCTTGTCGCTGGCGCTAAATGATCAGTCACGTGCACCTTCGACGGACCGCATGCGGCGTGGAGCAATACGATCCGGCCGCCGTCTGAATGGAGAGTTACTGCAATCGCAACTGGCACACCCGTTGAGATGAATCCCTCCTACCGAACACAGCGTACGTGAAGTCATCGGACCACGTGCCATCACGCGACTGATGAGCGTTGTACGGCCCAACGGCTGCTTCAACTTCAGCGCTAATAGTCACTCTCCGTGTTGACTTCCTGGCAAGGAGGGCCGCGAAGTCGCCGGGCTCAAGAGGTGGCGCTCGTCGGCGCGAACTCCACCGGCAGTGCCAAAGGCCCGTGGAGGATGTAACTCGGAGCGTAGGGAACTTCGAAACGAGAGGAGATGCCGGAGGCAAAGCGCAGATTGTTGAGTCGATCCAGCAGGATCTCGAGGCAGATGCGGATCTCGGCCCTGGCCAGAGCGGCTCCGACACAGAAGTGCGGACCGACGCTGAAGGTCAGGTGGTGGCCGCCCGTTGGACGGTCGAAGTCCAAGTCGGCCGGACACGCGAAGACAGCAGGGTCACGGTTGGCAAGTGTCGACGCGACCCACACGTTGGACCCCTCGGGGATCGCGATGCCAGCGAGTTCCGTGTCGGCGGTGACCAACCGAAAGAAGCCCTGGAGTGAGCCCTCCATCCGCAGAGATTCCTCCGTAAATCGTGCGATCGCTTCCGGGTTCCCTCGGAGCGTGTCCTGCAAGTTCGGCTGCTCGAGCAGCATCATGAATGCGCTACCGAGCTGTTTGGCGGTCGTCTCGTTGCCACCGACGAGGAGGATCTTGAGGATCCACAGCAGCTCATCCAGCGTGAGCGGTGAGTCCCCTCCGGTGCTCGCGTTGACGAGCTCCTGCATCAAGTCGTCTTGGGGTTCTCGAAGGCGTCCATCGATGACGGACACCATGTACCGGTCAAAGGCAATCCGGGTCTCCACCATCTCCTTGAACTCACCTTCGGAGGGATCCAGGTTTCCGGTAGCCAACAGAAACGCGTTGGACCAGGTATGAAAGAGCTCGCGATCCGCAGGATTCACTCCGAGAGCTTCGGCGATGACCATGAGGGGAAGAGGAATCGCGAGTTGCGCCATGAGGTCGGCTCGTCCGTCGACCAGGCCATCCACGAGCGATTGGACGGTCAGTCGGATGAAGGGCTCCATATTGGCCACCCGACGGGCCGAGAAGGCCCGAGAGATGAGCTTCCGCTGTCGAGTGTGGACGGGGGGATCAGCGTTTAGGAGCACCCGCAGGGTTTCGATGGTGCCGTACCCGCGCGACTTGAGATCAGCCATGCGAGGGTCTGCTGCCGCCCGACGTAGGACTTCCGTGTGTATCAGTTCGGAGTGTGCGCCCTCCACGTTGGCCGAGGAGTAAAGCTCGGGATGCTTCAACACCTCGCTGCAAGCGTCGGCACCGCTGACCACGTACGACGAGATCATCTGTACCCATTCGACGGGGGCCTTCGGTTGGACGGTGTACGGACAGCGGACCGTAAGTTCGTTGTTACGGAACAGATCCCCGAAATCCACCATTCGGTCACTCCAGACCGCCATATCGCCCTCCCCGTCCCTGTTCGCCGTCGGCCACCCTACGGTGAGCACCCCGACCTGTCAACCAATCGGCTGGTTGGTAATTGATCCTCGGTGGAGCGCTCCTCTTGACCCGTTCGCTGACCCCCCGTTAGAGTACCAACCAACCAACTGGTTGAGAACCGAGGAGGGGACGGGAATGCGCATCGCGGTCTTCGGGCCGGCTAGGCGGGTCGGCCTGGTTCGAGATCACGAGATCGTCGACGTGAACCTGGCCTACGGCAAGTTCCTGCGCGAGACCGGCACCGGGCGGTGGGACGCCTGGAGCCAGACTGCCCTGCCCCCGGCCCTCGGGGACTTCATTGCCGAAGGCGCCCGTGCGTTGGATTGTGTGGAGGAGGCGGTCCGCTACCTCGACAACGAAGCCCAAGATGATGACGGGCCGAATGGAGAAACGATCCGATTCGGTCTCGAAGGGATGCGGCTTCACCCACCGATCGCCGCCGGAGACTCGCGCCTCATGATGTGCTTTGCCAATTTCGCCGACCACGTCCGCGAGCACCGCCGACACCGCTTCGGCGAGACGCTGACCATCGAAGAAGTAGTGGCCACGGCTCGCCAGTCCGGTCCCGCACACTTTCTGAAACACATCAGAACGATCGTGGGTAACGACGATCCGGTGTGGTACCCCGCACGTACGCAGCGTTTCGACTACGAGGGTGAGGTAGTAGTCGTGCTGGGGCGGACGGGCCGAGACGTGAGGGCCGCCGAGCTGGGCCAGTTCATCTGGGGGTACTGCCTGATGAACGACTGGAGCATTCGGGACTACGCAAACTCGGCTCGGGACTTTGGATACACGAAGAACTTCGATACCGGAGCCAGTCTCGGGCCGTGGATCGTCGTGGGCGAGATCCCCGACCCGCAGGACGTCCCGTTTTCGACCCTCGTCAATGGTTCGGCCCGGCAGCAAGGCAGTACGGAGGACATGATCTTCGGGTTCGGGGAGCTGGTCGAGTATCTGTCGCGGGATCTGACGCTGCGACCGGGAGACATGATCAGCTCCGGCACCCCGTCGGGCACTGCCCACGACTCCAGCCCGCTTGGCCCCGACGGCAGGGCTCTGCCCGACCTCTTCCTCCAGCCCGGCGATGAGGTGATAGTGACCTCGCCTGCCATTGGTTCCCTGTGTAACTCCGTGGCGAAGGCCTGAGTTTCAATGCCAGCCGATCGGAGCCGTGAGCCCGTGGTCATCGTCGGCGCCGGCCCGGTCGGAATGGTGCTCGCGCTGGATCTGGCTCAGCGGGGAGTTCGTTCCGTCCTTGTCAACACCGGGGAGTACAGCCGCTTGTACCCCAAGGGCAACGGGCACAACACCCGCACGATGGAGCACTACCGGCGGTTGGGCATCGCGAACAAGATCCGCTCGGTGGGACTTCGACCTGATCAGCCCGCCGACGTCACGTACTTCACCCGGATCGCCGAGCACCGACTCGCCCGCATCTCACTGCCCTCTTCGCGTGACGCCCAGGCCGCCGCCGCGTGTGCTCCAGCTACTGACCAGGTCCCGGAACCACTGCACCGGGGAAACCAGATGTACGTCGAACGGGTCCTCTACGACGAGATTATGCGGAACGAGAAGGTGGTGGCGCGCTTTGGTTGGCGCTGCAGGGAGGTAGTCGAACACACCGACCGTGTTGTCGCGATCGTCGAAGATCTCGCTTCTGGGCGAACGGAATCCCTGGAGTCGGAATATCTGGTGGGTTGCGACGGCGGCCGCAGCTTGGTCCGCGAGACCATCGGAGCCGTCCTTGAAGGTGAGGGTGAATTCGGCACTGCGTTCATGCAAGGCCCCATGTTGACCGCTCACGTTCGCATTCCGGAGTTCAAGGACTTGGTCGACCACATGGGGTGGATGCACTTCGTGATCAACCCTGAACTCCGGGCCACGTTTGCGAGTTTGAACGGCGACGACGAGTTTACGTTCCGGACTAACCGGCTCACCGAGTCCACCAGCGACGAGGGGATCGTCCGATTGGCTCAGCTCGGTCTCGGGCGTAGGGTCGATGTGGAGGTGCTCAGCCGGGGAGAGTGGACCGCGGCCCAAGCACTGGTCGCTGACTCCTATGGCACTGATCGCATCTTCCTGTGCGGGGACGCCTGCCACCTGTTCACTCCGACCGGTGGGTTCGGTATGAACACCGGCATCGACGACGCCGCCAACTTGGCGTGGAAGTTGGCGGCAGTGGTCGAAGGTTGGGGCGGCGCGCAGTTGCTCGACAGCTATCAGATGGAGCGCAAGCCGATCGGGCATCGCAACACGGCGGCCGCTCGATCGCTCACTCAGAGCCTGGCCTCTGTGCCAGTTCCGGATGAGCTCGAGGAGGATTCTGCGGCGGGCGAACTGGCCAGAGAACGTCTGGGCGCGATCTTCAGCGGCTTCGATCAGGAGTTCGCCTCTCTCGGCGTCCAGCTTGGTGCCCGGTACGACGGGTCGCCGATCGTCGTACCCGATGGCTCCGAGCCGCCGCCTGACGATCCCGCCGTCTACACGCCCACCGGATGTCCCGGCGGTAGGGCGCCGCACGTGTGGCTCGCCGATCGCACTTCGATCTTCGACCACTTCGGGCGAGGGTTCACCCTCGTGGGTTTTGCCGGGGCCGACGACTCGGCCGACCTAATGACTTGCGCCCGGCACCGGGGAGTGCCCCTCGACGTTCTGGCCGTTTCCGTTCCGGAGGCCCGTGAACTCTACGGAGCCGACTACGCGCTCGTACGACCAGACCAGCACGTCGCCTGGCGCGGCGACCGGCTCCCTGCGGACCCGATAAAGGTGCTGGCCGCGGTGACGGGCCAATGAGGACCCGACTCGGTCGCCGGGGTCCAGGCGGGCGACGGCTTGGCGAAGACACCGAATCCCACGAACCACCAGGAGGTAGGAATGTCCGGACCTGATGCCAGCGGCTACATCGATGGCGCGTGGGTGCAGGGAGAGGGGGATCCCTTCGACGTCATCAACCCCACCACTGGTGAGGTACTTGCCACGGTGCCCGCCTTGACAGTGACTCAGGCCGACGCTGCCGTCGAGGCCGCCCGCCGAGCCTTCAGCGACGGGCCCTGGAGCCGGGTCACTCCTCGGGAACGCGCAGGAATGCTGTACCGGCTTGCCGATCTGATCGAACGTGACCAGGACCGTCTAGCAGAGCTCATGGTCGACGAGATCGGGACCCCCCGGACCGTGGTTTCGATGATGCAGCTACCACTGCCCATCAACAACCTGCGGTGGTACGGGGACGCGGCGATCGGGTTGGCCAGCGGGAGTGGACCCTGGCTCCCGACCACCACCGCACCTCCGTCGGCCGCGACTCGGATGGTAAGTGAGCCCATCGGGGTCGTTGTTGGGCTGGCCGCTTTCAACTTCCCAATCAACATCGCGGCCTGGAAGCTTGGAGGGGCCCTTGCCTCAGGCTGCAGCATCGTCCTGGTCTGTTCTCCGAAGGCAGTTCTCACTACGACCGCTCTGGCCGAACTGGTTCAAGAGGCGGGCTTTCCGCCCGGCGCCTTCAACCTCGTCTACGGTCCGCCGGCGGTGGCCGAGCACTTGTGCAGCCACCCGTCGGTCGATTTCGTCACATTCACCGGATCGGCGGCGGTGGGGAAGCGAATTGTCGAGCTGGGCGCGCCGACTCTGAAGCGGGTTGTCCTCGAGCTCGGTGGCAAGTCTCCCGATGTCGTTCTCCCCGGTGCCGACATCGGAGCCATCGTCGTGCCGTCCGTCCTGGCGTGGGCGATCAACGCCGGCCAGAACTGTGGGGCGCGCACCCGGACGCTGGTCCACAGGTCGGACTACGAGCACTACCTCGATGCGGCGGTCAACTTCGTTGGAGCCATGGGGTGTGGCGACCCCCACGACCCGGCGACGGTGGTTGGTCCCGTGGTTTCCGAAGCCCAACGTGCTCAAGTCGCTGGCTATGTCGACCGGGCCGTGGATGCCGGGGCAAAGGTGTTGGTGGGGGGACGCCCACCCGAGGACTTCTCGCAGGGTTTCTTCTACGAACCGACCATTGTCGTGGACGTCGACAATCGGTCCGAGATAGCCCAGGAGGAGATCTTCGGGCCGGTGAGCGTTGTGCTGCCGTACGACGAGGTGGACGAGGCCGTGGCCCTCGCCAACGACACCACATACGGGCTGGTCGGAAACGTCTGGGGCCCCACCGGGGCGGCGACGGAAGTAGCGGCTCGGATCCGCGCCGGAACGGTGACCGTCAATGGAGGCGGCCCAATGCTTCCCGACCATCCTTGGGGCGGGTACAACCAGAGTGGCCAGGGCCGCGAGGGGGAGCGCTCGGTTTCGCCGAGTTCTTCGAGAGCAAGCACGTCGTCCTCCCCCTCGACTCGCCGGCCTGAGCCCAGTTCGGTGCGGAGCCAGTTGGCGTTGGGGGGCTGTGGTGGCTAAGTCGAATGGCCGCCGGAAGCCACGGGTCGTGGTCCGGGAGAACCAGCGAAGACGCGAGGAGCTGATCGACATCGCCTGCGGCGTATTCGCTGAGAAGGGCTTCGACGGGGCGTCCCTCCAAGAGATCGCCGATGAGTTCGGTGTCTTGAAGGGCAGCCTCTTCCACTACATCAAGAACAAGGACGAGCTGCTCTTCGCCATCATCGAAGGCGTGTACTTCGGAGCGGAGGAGGCCATCTGGTCCATCGTCGCCCAGGAGGAAGTCACTGCGGCCGACCGTCTGCGGAGGCTGATCACCGCATACGTGGTCTACGTGGCCGACCACCAGGCCGCGGTGACCGTGTGGCTCCACGACCTGAACGCGCTGGAGCCGGCGCGTCGAAGGTCGATCCTCGAGTATGAGGACCGGGACCGCCGCCGTCTCATGGATCTCATCGCCGAGGCCCAGGAGGAGGGGGCGGTCCGGCACGATGCCGACCCTCACCTGGTGTCAATGGCGCTCCTCGGCGCGATGAACTGGGTCCACCGGTGGTTCCGGTCCGGTCGCCTCTCGGCCGAGGAGGTGGGCGGACAGCTGACCCGGGTGTTTCTCAACGGACCCGCATCAGTCGGCACTGACTGGCCCGATACCGAATCCAAAAGATTGTCCGGTGCCCGCACCGGAGGTCCAAACCAACACGACTGTCGGTGGCACTGAAGACCACCGCAGGAAGGAGAGCGTCACGTGAGAACTCGTGGAGCGGTACTGATGCAGGCCCCGGGGACCTACGAGGTGGTCGACCTGGAGCTGGACGATCCCAGGCAGGGTGAGCTTCGGATCCAGATGTCGGCCTGCGGGCTTTGCCACTCCGATGATCATGTAGCCACCGGCGATATGCCGGTCGGGACGTATCCCCTGTGCGGAGGCCACGAGGGGGCCGGGGTGGTCGAGTCTGTCGGACCCAATACACCCGGCTGGGAAGTCGGCGACCATGTCATCTTTTCCTTTATGCCGAGCTGTGGTCGGTGTCGCTGGTGCGCGACCGGCCGGCAGAACCTCTGCGACCTCGGGGCTTCCATGCTGAGCGGTGCTCGGTTCGACGATCCGACCAGCTATCGCCTACACCTGTTGGACGGAACGCCCGTCGGTCAGGCTCTGGGGATCAGCGCTCTCTGCGAGCTGACCACGGTTAGTGTCGACTCCGCGGTCAAGGTCGACAAAGATCTTCCGCTCGAGAAAGTCTGCCTCCTGGCCTGCGCTGTAGGCACCGGCTGGGGATCGGCCGTCAACCTGGCCGAGGCGGGTCCGGGCGACACGGTCATCGTGATGGGCGTGGGCGGTGTCGGGATGAACGCCGTCCAGGGAGCGGCCCACGCCGGGGCCAGCAACGTCGTGGCCGTCGATCCGGTGGCCTTTAAGCGCGAGAAGGCCCTTGAGTTGGGGGCCAATCGGGCCTTCGCCGATATCGCGGAGGCCGACGAGTTCGTCAAGAGCGTCACCAACGGCCAGGGTGCGGACAGCGCCATCGTGACCGTCGGCGTGGTCTCAGGCGAAGTTGTGGCCCAGGCCCTCGCCGCAGTCCGAAAGGCCGGCACCGTCGTGGTGACCTCGGTTGGCGACATCACTTCCATTGGACTGCCGATCTCGATCCCGGAGCTGACCCTCTTCCAAAAACGGATCCAAGGCGGCGTCTTCGGGGCATCCAACCCCACGTGGGACATCCCGAAGCAACTCCAGCTCTACCGCGACGGCCACCTCAAGCTCGACGAGCTCATCACGACCGAGTACAAGCTCGATGACGTGGCCCAAGGCTTCCGTGACATGCATGCGGGCAAGACCGTAAGAGGCGTGGTGCGCTTCTAGGTCCTCGACCTGGCGCCCGCGGAGGCAGGGGCTCGGGGGCCAGAACCTGTTGACGGACACTGGAGTGGCGTGTAATCTGCTGAAAGCAAACGGTCGGTTGGTTGGGAACCGGTCACGACACGGGGGAGTGGAGCGCAGGTGTACCCGGACGTCTTTCCTCGAAATGCCTGGTACGTGGCAGCACGGAGCGCCGAGCTGGAGGATGGCTTGCTGTCGAGGTGGATCCTCGGCGACCCGGTCCTCCTCTATCGGACAGCGGCCGGCGCCCCCGTTGCCATGGTGGACCGTTGCATCCACCGGCAGATGCCCCTGTCCCTGGGTCGTCGGCAGGGCGACGAGATCGAGTGCGGCTACCACGGCATGACCTATAACGCCGAGGGGATTTGTACGAAGATCCCTGGGTCCACCTCCGTACCCAAGCGAGCCCGCGTGCAGGTGTACCCGCTGCACGAAGGTTGCGGCCTCATCTGGATCTGGCCGGGCCAGCCCGAACTGGCAGACCCCGCCCAGATCCCGGACCACCACTGGTACACGGACCCTGGGTGGGCCACCGCGTCCGGGTTGCTGCACATGGAAGCCCGGGGCCAGCTGATGAACGAGAACCTGCTGGACCTCTCGCACCTGAGCTTCTTACACGCTGATTCCATCGGTTCACCCGAGGTGGCCGAGGCACCCGTGTCGGTCAAGTTCGACGACCGCACGGTGACCGTCCACCGCGAGATGCCGAACTCCAGCTGCTATCCCTACTTGACCGAGCTCACCGGGATCGACGAGCCCATCGACCGCTACCAGACGGCCGAGTTCTTCGCGCCGTCGTTCGGGGTGACCACGGCGATGAGCAGGCCGCACGCCGATGCCGACGACGCCCGCGCCTGCCGGCAGAAGGCAATGCACGGGATCACCCCCGAGACCCGCACGACGGCGCACTACTTTTGGTCGATCTCGAGGGATTACGCCGTAGACAATGCCGCGGTGACCGGGTACATGGCGGACGCCGTGTGCAAGGTCATCAAGCAGGACATCGAGGCCTGCGAGGCCATCGAGCACATCATCGCGGCCTGGGAGCCGTCGTACCCGGTTGAGCTGAACATCAAGGTGGACGCGGGCCCGTTGCAGTCTCGCCGGATCCTCGAGCGGATGATCGCCGCAGAGCAGAAGGAATCGGAGAGCGATCCACCCGCGTGGTCCAGCGTGTCCGACTCGGCCGCACGGGCCGCTGTCGCCGCGTGGGCCAAACGGAACGATCGCTAGCTGCGCAGACCGACTCGGTTCGGCGCTGAGGACCCGTGAACGCAGGCGCAGGATGAGACTGGAAGGAACGGTTGACTGAGCATGTTGTCAAAAGAGGACAACGAGCTGTACACCAGGGTGGGCCCCGGCACAGCGATGGGGGAGCTATTTCGTCGATTCTGGCTGCCCGCCATGTTGACCAGCGATCTCCCCGACCGTGATGGTCCACCGGTCAGAATCAGGTTGCTGTGCGAGGACCTGGTTGCTTTCCGCGATACCACCGGGAAGGTGGGCGTGGTCGAGGAGCGATGCCCCCACCGCCAGGCCTCGCTCTTCTTCGGCCGTAATGAGGAGTGTGGGCTCCGCTGCGTCTACCACGGCTGGAAGTTCGACACCGACGGCAGGTGCGTCGACATGCCCAACGAACCCGAGTCCAGTCACTACCGTGACCGGATCCGGCTGCGCTCCTATCCGGTGCAGGAAGCCGCCGACCTGATCTGGGTCTACATGGGTCCTTCCCAGCTCGAGCCGGAACTGCCCAAGTTCGAGTGGATGCAGGTACCGTCGGACCAACGAATCGTCGCTCGTTGGATATCGGAGGCCAATTGGGCGCAGGGCATGGAGGGGGAGATCGACGCCAGCCACCTCTCCTTCTTGCACCGGACCCTCGACGGCGCCCCCGAGGACATCCAGAATCCCTCTCCCGGACTGAAGTTGGTCCGCGAGAGCGGAGTGGGGAATCCTGAGGTGTCGGTGCAGGAGACCGAGTACGGATACCTGTATGCCGCTCACCGCCGTTTGGCGGATGGCAGCGACTACTGGAGGATCGGGCACTGGCTGATGCCGAGCTTCAGCCTCGTCCCTTCGTCACCGGTCTTCGGGGGCCGCGCCTTCGTGCCGATCGACGACGAGAACGCCTGGACCTTCCACTACGCGTGGCTTGACCGCCCGTTCACTGAGGCGGAACGTGACCAAACAATGTCCGGGGCCGTTTTTCCACCTCGACTGATCCCGGGCACCGCGATGCCGCTGGCCAACAGCAGCAACGACTATCTGATCGACCGCGAACTGCAGCGGACAGGCAACTTCACTGGTATCTGGGGCGTTAGCGATCAGGACCGTGCGGTCACCGAGTCAATGGGTCGGATCGTGGACAGGACTAAAGAGCACCTCGGGCGAGCCGACCGGGGTGTCCTGACCGCCCGCCGCATCCTCATGCAGGCGGCCCGGGATCTCCAGAATGGGATCGAGCCCAAGATGCCGGCCGACGGGAACCTCTACGGGGTGCTTCCCTATCTCAACATCGAAGTTGAGGGAAACCTCGACCGGTTCATCGAACGGCATCGCGACGACCTGGTCGCCAGCTTTGTCTGAGAGGCCGCCTCTGAGAATGGCGATCGTTGGTCTGGGGATTGCGGGCCAGCGGAACCTGGCTGCCGTGACCGCGCACCCAGGGCTGGAGCTTGCTGCCGTGGCGGATCGCCACGAGGAGCTGATGTCCGGCGTCCCCGCGGGTGTCGCCAGGTACCACGACGTCTCCGAGCTGTGCCGGGACGACCGAGTGGACGCGGTGTGGGTGGCCACGCCCCATGAGCTCCATGGACTCCACGCACGGGCGGTGGCGGCAGCAGGCAAGCACCTCATTGTTGAGAAGCCGCTGGCCCTTACTCCAGAGGAATGCGACGACATCTCCAGGGCCGCCTCGACCAATGGCGTGGTCCTGGTGGTAGGCCACACCGAGAGCTTCGCCCCAGACGTCCGGTTGGCCCGTGACTTGATCGCCACCGGCGCGTTCGGCGCCGTGCGGATGATGATGACCTGCAACTACACCAATTTCGTCTACCGCCCACGGCGACCGGAGGAGCTCGACACCGCACTCGGTGGTGGTGTCGTTTTCGCCCAGCTCCCACATCAGGTGGACATGACCCGCTTCATCGCCGGTTCCGAGGTACGTTCGGTGCGCGCCAACCTCGGGGCGTGGGATCCGAACCGACCGATCGAGGGCGCCTGCGCCGCCTTCCTCGATTTCGATTCAGGCTGCTCCGCCTCGCTGGTCTACAGCGGGTACGACCACTTCGCTACTGGAGACATCACCTGTGCCCCCGCACCCGGGACGGCCCAGATCCCCCGGCCCGGCCTGGCCAGGCAGCAGCTTCTGGACATGGCCGCCGATGGCGGGAACGAGGCCGACGCTCGATTTGCCCGGGGCTTGGCTCTTGCCAGCGGCGCCGCCGGCGTGGCCGACCCTCCGTTTGGGTTCACCCTGGTGACCTGTGACCGGGCCGATCTGCGGCTCGCGGGCCAGTCAGTGGCCGTCTACGGTTCCGACGGGTACCGAGAGGTTGCGGTGCAGCCGTCGGGGGGACATCCCGGACGAGCCGAGGTACTGGACGAGCTGCTCGACGCCGTGGCGGAGAGGCGGCCCGCCCGGCACGACGGGGAGTGGGGGCGCCGGACCCTCGAGGTATGCCTGGCGATACTCCGTTCCGCCCGCGAGCGGAGGGAGATCTTCCTTCCTTCGCCCGAGCCTGATCCATTGATCGAGACAGGAGGCCCATTCCTTGCCCACCATCGCTGAACTTGGACACGTCGGGATCTTCGTGAACGACCTGTCGACGTCCCGAAACTTCTATTCGGAGATCCTCGGATTGACCGTCACGGACGAGGACGACAAGGTCGGTGTCGTCTTCCTCAGCTCGCGGCCTGACTTCGAGCATCACGAGGTGGCACTCGTCCGGGGCCGCTTGGCCAAAGACGAAACCAAGATCGTGCAACAGATCTCCTTCCGCTGCGACACCCTTGAGGACGTCCTGACCTTCTACCAGCGCCTGGTGGCGAACGACGTCCCGATCAATTTGACCATCACGCACGGCAACGCCATTGGGGTGTACTTCGCCGACCCGGACGGCAACAACTGCGAGCTCTATTGGCGCACGGACATAGAGGCCCGCCAGCCCTACCTGCAGAAGCTCGACTTCACCAAGTCCGCAGAGGAGCTCCTGGAGGAGGTCCGTCGTAGCGTGGCCGAGTCCGGAGAGGTCGGAAGGAGGGACCGCGAGGCCGTCCAGGCGGCCCGCGACCGGTAGATGGACCTTCAATTGAGCGGACGGCGCGCCCTCGTGGTCGGCGGGAGCCGTGGCATCGGGAGGGCCACCGCCACCCTGCTCGCCGCCGAGGGGGCCCAGGTGGTGATCGCGGCCCGGTCCCGCGACTCCCTGACGCAGGCAGCCGAGGAGATGCGTGCGGCCTCAGGAGGCAAGGTGCACGCCATCACCGTCGACACCGGCGATGATGCCTCAGTCCGGTTCATGGCGGCCGAGGCGGCCGTTTTGCTCGGAAGCGTCGAGATCCTTGTCAACTGCGCGGCGGTTCCCGGGAGCGGCCATCAGAGCCCGGGCTATGAGACCACGACCGACGAGCTCTTCTGGGCCGACATGGACATCAAGGTGCTCGGCTACCTCCGGTGCATCCGCGCTCTGGCCCCCGCGATGGTGGCGATGGGCTGGGGCCGAATCGTCAACGTCAGCGGGCTGGCCGCCCGCACCACCGGCTCGATCATCGGCTCGGTGAGGAACGTCTCGGTGGCCGCCATGACCAAGAACCTGGCTGATGAGCTCGGCCCAAAAGGGGTCAACGTCACGGTGGTGCACCCGGGCGTCACCAGAACTGAGCGCACCCCCGGGGTTCTCCTCGCGAGAGCCGAGCGGGAAGGGGTGGACGTGGCTGATGTCGAACGGGCGATGGCTGCCTCGACGACGATCGGCCGCTTGCCAACGGCGGACGAAGTCGCCAGCGTCATTGCCTTTCTGGCGTCGCCCCTCAGCGTGGCCATCAACGGGGATGCGGTGGCCTGCGGAGGGGGATCCCCTCGGGCCATTTACTACTGAGCTGCGACGAACAACTGGAATCCGCGGCCGAGTGAGCGGAACGACGTGGCCAGTGGGCCACAGAAGGAGAAAGGAATGTGATCGCTTCACGCGACGATTCATTCGTTGCTGGGACGTTTGTCCGTGCCAACGCGTCAGAGCGAGTGTCGCTCGTCAACCCGGCCGATGAAACGCTCATTGGCTCGGTCCCGGACTGTGATGAGGTGGACGTCGACCGGGCCGTCGGAGCGGCCCGTGGTGCCGTCGCTTCTTGGTCGGCCACCGCGCCCAAGGAGCGAGCCACTCTCCTCGGTGCGCTGGCCGAGGCCTACGAGGCTCGGGCCGATGAGATCGGCAAGCTGATTACGAGCCAGAACGGATCCCCCTCGTGGTGGACCAAACTCGCCAACGAGCAGCTTCCGATCGGCGCCTACCGCGGCGCTGCGCGCCTCGCCGAGAGCCTCTGCGAAGAGCAGGAGCTTGCCCTGGGTGGGGAGCGATCACTGTTACGCCGTGAGCCGATCGGCGTCGTCGGCAGTAATTGTGCCGTGGAACGCCCCCCAGGGACTGCTGGCCGTTCGCATGGCCCCAGCACTGGCCGCCGGCTGCACAGTCGTCGTGAAGCCGTCGCCCGAGACTTCTCTCGATGCATACGTGCTGGCCGAGATGGTCACGGCCGCCCAGTTCCCGCCGGGTGTCGTGAACATCGTCACCGGTGGCCGGGCGACGGGGGCTGCCCTGGTGGGGCACCCGCAGACCGACAAGATCTCGTTCACCGGATCGGTCGCAACTGGCAGGACAATTGCGACCACGTGCGCAGAACAGCTCAAGCCGGTAAGCGCCGAATTGGGGGGGAAGTCCGCCGCCGTCCTTCTCTCAGATGCCGATCTGGACCAGTTTGAACAGGCCGTTGTTCCCTCCTGCCTCCCGTACTCGGGGCAGGTTTGCTATGCCTGGACACGGATCTTGGTCCACCAGCGTCGGTACGACGAGACGCTCGATCTTCTCGAGGGAGTGCTTCATAAAGCCCCGTTGGGCGACCCGACCGACTCGGCGACCCAATTCGGGCCGCTCGTCTCCGCGTCCCAGCGTGACCGGGTTGCCGGGTACATCGTCGCCGGACGTGCCGAAGGGGCTCGCCTGGCGATGGGCGGGGGGCGACCGGCTGACCTCCCCAAGGGGTATTACGTCGAGCCGACCATCTTCGTGGACGTGCGGCCCGAGATGCGGATCTACCAAGAGGAGATCTTCGGACCGGTGCTGGTGGTCGTTCCCTTTGCCGACGACCGAGAGGCGCTGACACTGGCCAACGACTCCAGCTTTGGGCTCTCGGGTGCTGTCTTCGCCGGTGACGCCGAGCGGGCGCTCGAGCTGGCGAGGGGTATGGAGACCTGCAAGGTCGTTGTCAACGGCGCACCCGGTGCCCCGGGGGCGAACCCCGGGGGCTACAAGAACAGTGGGCTCGGTCGGGACGGCAGCATCGACCCCATCGGGAACTACCAGCGAATCAAGAACATCACGCAGCCGGTTCGGTAGCGCGCGCCCTGGATGAGTACCGGGAGGTCGGCACCTCATCGCGGAGGCCTTTCACCTGCTGCAGTTCGATCGTGTTGCCCCACGGATCGTTCAAGAAGGTCTGAAGGGCCTCGCCGACGCCGTTGGGCTCGCGGACTTCGACGCCATGGCTCCGGACGTCCTCGATGGCGGCGCTGATGTCCGCGACCAGCAATGCGAAGTGCTGGCCAAATGCCGGCGTGGTCTCCCGCTCCACGAGGTGCAGCTGCTGCCGTCCCGCGTCGAGCCAGACGACTCGAGGCTCGCCGAATTTCGGACGGTCGATCCGTTCGGTGAGCCCGAGCACTTTCGTATAGAACTCGACGGCAGCGTCGACGTCGGCCACGTTGAGAGTCACGTGGTGAATGGCGAGTGGCCTCATCTTGCTCTGCTCCTTTCGCTTGCCGTTGCTGAGGGTCCGTTCATGTTGGGCACCGATGGTCGACCAAAGTGGCCCAACTCGCATCGCGGACAGCGCCCGTTGGCCATGTTCCGCTGCGTGTGGCATCCCTGATGAGCGCAGCCAGTGAGTGGAACTCTGTCCCAGAGTTGCCAAATTTATAACCGCTCGCTGCCGACTCACGGTCGTCGTTGCAGCGTTCCTGCTCGACCTTCGGCTCGATCGCGTCCCAGGCATCAGTTTCGTCGTCGACGAACTCGAAGAGGAAGCCAGGCACTACGTCGACCCCCACTCTGAGGCACTCGACGCCGCCGCCGATCGAGCGGATCTCGAATGGAGTCCCCCGCGCCCGAAGGTCTTCGGCCTTGGCATCGAGATCTCTGACGGTGATCCGAGTCGAGTAGGTCCCGCGTCCCCACCGGGCGAAGTGCTCGGCAGCGTCGCGATCAACGCCGGGCTCCACGAGCTCGAACCGCGCGCTCCGCTGGAAGTTCACGGCCATCACAGCGCGACGTTTTCCGTTCTTGCCCTCAACGTGTTCGGCCGGCCACGACAGTCGGCCTTCGAGGGTGGCGAGCACCGGGTCAAGATCTTCGACGAGGTAGGACCTCGCCGCCATCCGAACCATTTGTCCCGGTGCCAACTCCAAGCCGTCGGGGACCATGCCGTCTGCGACTTCGGCGGGGAGCTCGAGGCACTGCGTCGGGATCACCTCGAAGAAGAGGCCCGCGTCATCGTCCGCCGAGTGCAGCGGACCCCCGTCAGGGGCGAACCCGATCCAGAGGCGCTCGTGGCCGAGATCACGCGATGGTGGATCGACGCGATGCACAACCCCCCGCCGCCGTAGGTCCTCGACCAAGTCGGAGAAGGCCGATGAAGTGAGCACAGTCGCATGGGTCTTGCATGGACGCCCCCCCTGCATCGCCGCGATCTCGTCGATGTAGGCGGGGATGTCGGTCGGTGCCGGGGACGGCGAGCGCGGGCCCGACGAGATCACCTCGAGGCGGCTGGGCGAGACCGCGCGAGACGGGTGGACTCTTGCAAACAGCGCCTGGTAGCCATGGCACAGCGACGGCTGGAACCAAGCTGCCCGCGGCTCGAGCAGCCCGACCCGCTCTACCAGAGTGCGGGCGGTGCGGTCCACGTCCGCCACAACGGCGTCCGGCGAGTGCAGCAAGTCGTAGTACACGCGATCTCCCTGTCCGGGCCCAGTGCGGGCCCGCCCTCGCAGGTCGACTCCCTTGACGACCTCCAGGGGTCAACCCTACAATACCAACCGACCGTATGGTTGTTAGGCGCACGAGCGGATGCGCCCGAGCGCACCGTGGAGGACGCAGATGAGTGGGAGAGGGCACCGGAATGCCGGTGCCGTCGCTGGTATCGGCGCTACGGAGTTCTCCCGGAGCTCCGGGCGGAGCGAGCTGACCATGGCCGTCGAGGCCTCCCTCGCCGCCGTCGCCGACGCCGGTCTGTCGGTCGACGAGATCGACGGCATCGTCAAGTGCGACATGGATTTTGTCGCGGTGAATGCCCTGGCCCACGCCCTCGGGCTGCCCGAGCTGTCGTACTGGGGAGAGACGGGGACCGGTGGAGGGGCTCCCTGTGGCATGGTCGGCCAGGCGATCGGTGCCGTGCTGTCAGGGCAGGCGAACAACGTGCTGGTGTATCGCTCCATCAACGGGCGGACCGGCGCTCGCTACGGGCAGGGGGACGGACAGGGGGCCGAGCGGGGCGGCAACGGGAGCTACAACGAGTTCTTCCTGCCGTTCGGTCTGAGCACGCCCGGACAGATGTGGTCGCTGATGGCCAGACGTCACATGATCGAGTTCGGCACCACCCAAGACCAGCTTGCCGCCATCGCGCTCGCTTGCCGCCGACGTGCCAACGCTAACCCTTCGGCACAAATGCACGGGCGGGAGATGACGCTCGACGACTACTTGGAGTCACCTGCCATCACGTCACCGCTCCGGTTGTTCGACTACTGCCTCGAGACCGATGGAGCGTGCGCAGTGGTCGTCACGAGCACCGAGCGGGCCCGCGACCTCCGCCAGCCCCTTTGCGTGATTCGAGCGGTGGCGCAGGGCGTGCAGAGTGGCATGCAGCCCGGCGTGGCCTTCCCCACACTGATGCGCGAATCCATCACCACCATGCCGGCCGCGGCCGTCGCCCGCCGGCTCTATGGCCGGGCTGGCCTCGGACCCGAAGACATCGATGTCGCCCAATTCTACGACTGCTTCACCATTACCGCGCTCGTGCAGCTCGAGGACTACGGGTTCGCCAAGAAGGGAGAAGGAGGGCCGTTCGCCGCCAGTGGTGCCATTGAGATGGACGGCTCCCTGCCGATCAATACTGCAGGCGGCCACCTGTCGGAGGGATACATCCATGGCCTGAATCACATCGTGGAGGGGGTCCGCCAGATCCGCGGTGTCTCAACGTCACAGGTACAAGGGGCCGAAGTCTGCTTGGTGACGTCGGGACTTCCCATCGCCTCCAGCGCCATGATCCTGACCCGAGGATGAGCGTGACCCGACCCGACCCGCCGCTTCCGGTGGTCGACGACGTCGACACGGGTGGTCATTGGGAGGCCCTAGCGCGCCACGAGCTTGCGATCCGGGCCTGCGCCACGTGCGGCCAGGTGTTGCACGTGCCCAAGGCGTACTGCCACGCGTGCGGAGGTTGGAGTACCGAGTGGCGGGTTGTCGCGCCACGAGGAACGCTGTACTCGTGGACCACGGTGTTTCGGCAGATCCATCCGGCCTTTCCCGCTCCTTACACCATTGTGCTGGTGGAGGTCACGGACTTGCCGGGGGCGCGGTTGATCGGCCACCTTCCTGGGGAACCCGATCTCGTGGCCGGCATGGAGATGGAGGCGACGTTCGTGGACTTCGATGACGTGAGTCTGCCGGTGTGGCACCCGGTCGCGGACGTCGACGGCGGACCTGGGCTGCTGGGGTTGCCGTGAACCATCTGCTTCGCCAGCCATGGCGCGAGGCGCGCCGCTTTTATGACACGGGTGCGTGGACCACCGACACCATCCCGGGGTTGATCCGGTCCCACGCGGCGAAGACCCCGGACCATCTGGCGACGGTCGAGTCGCACCGGTCGATCACCTACGGGGGTCTGGCAGCGGCAATGGAACGGGTCGCCGCACAGCTTGTGGCCGCCGGTGTCGATCGAGGCGACGCGGTCCTGATCCGGTGCCCGGATTCACCGGAATTCGTGGCGGCCTCGGCGGCAGCCCATGCCGTGGGCGCCGTGTCGGTCCCGGTGGCCGCATCGTCCGGGGAGCTCGAGGTCGCCACGGTCGTCGAGCGGGTTCATCCTCTGGCCTATGCCGGCGCGCCGGAGGACTGGCTCTGCCTGAATGGCCTTCACCGCTTGGATCTCGACGAGCGGTCGCTCTGGGAGCCGGGCGCCACACCAGTGACGGGGTACGTTCCGGACCCGGACGCCCTGATGGAGGTCATGTTCACTTCGGGGACCACCGGTCGGGCGAAGGGCGTGATGAACTCGGCCAATACCAAGTTGGCCGGCCTCCGCGGCTTCCGCGAGACCTTCGACCTCTCGGCGGACGACGTGGCTGGGGTGGTTGCACCCATGCACCACAACGCCGGGTGGGGCTACTCCTACCTCCTCGCCCTCTACGAGGGCGGCGCTGCGGCATTCGTCGGACGGGGGGATCCGGAACGGATGTTGGACACTCTCGCCCGCGACCGGGTCACGGTCACGTTTCTGGTCCCGACCCACGCCAGCGACCTCTTGGCCGCATGGCGGGCGCACCCTGGCCGATGGGACCTGTCGTTGCGCTACGTGCTGGTGGGGGGCTCGACGATCCCGAGGGACGTCGTCCTGGCCATCCGGGACGAATGGGGTGCGGAGCCCATCGTCTGCTACGGCATGACCGAGAGCCAGTCCGTCTGCTTCACCCGGGTCGGGGACCCGCCTGACGTGCTGACGGGATCGGTCGGAAGGCCGTGTCCCGGTGTCGATATCGCGCTCCGATCGGCGGACACCGGACGACTGGTACATGATCACGGCGGAGTCGGGGAGATCGTGTTGTCTGGACCGACGATCTGCTTGGGCTACTACGACGACCAGGCTGCGACCGATGCCGCGTTCACCAAGGACGGGCGCCTGCGCAGCGGCGACCTCGGGTCCTTCGTCGACGGCAACCTGCGGATCGTCGGCCGCCTAAAGGAGGTAATACTCCGAGGAGGCGGCACAGTCGTGCCCGATGACGTCGAGGTCGCGATCAGAGGGTGTCCGGGGGTCGAGGAGGTGTGTGCCTGCGCGGTCCCCGACGAACGTCTCGGCGAACTCATCTGCGCCTGCATCGTCGGTGATGCCACCATCGAGACTGTCCAGGACCACTTGCGAGAGCGAGGGGTCGGCCGTGGACTGTGGCCCGACTTGGTGCTCCAGTTTGACCGGATCCCGAAGACGGTTCTCGGGAAGGTGCAGCGGAAGGTCATGATGGCAGCGGCGGCTGACCGCGTCGTTCGGGACGGATGAACCGCCTCGTCGGCCTCACGGCCATCGTGACCGGAGCCGCGGCTGGCAATGGTCGCGCCATTGCCGAACGTTTCGCCTACGAAGGGGCGAAAGTGGTCTGCGCCGACCTCGATGGGGACGCCGCCATCGAGGTGTCGGGAGCCATCGTGTCATCGGGTGGCGAAGCGATCGGGGTCGTCATGGACCACAGCGTGGCGGAAGACTGCTCCCGGACCGTCGCCGAGGCCGAGTCGTCCTTAGGCCCGGTCAGTGTGCTGGTGAACAACGCCGGCGTTGCGGTTCCCGGCACCGCCCTCGACGTGAGCGAGGGCGACCTCCTCCGCCAACTCCACGTGAACGTCGTGGGTCCATTCCTCATGACTCGTGCCGTCCTGCCGTCGATGATCGACCGCCGCCGGGGCTCGGTGGTGATGGTGGCCTCGGTGGCCGGCTTGTACGCACGTCCAGCCCAGATGGCCTACGTCACTAGCAAACACGCACTGGTGGGGATGGCCAGATCCCTGGCCCTTGACTACGCCCGGCATGGCGTGCGCGTTAACGCCGTGTGCCCCAGCTTCATCCGGACCCAGATGTCCGAGCGCTACCTCGACCATGTGGCGACGAAGTACGGCCGGCCTGTCGACGAGGCGGCGATGGCGCTCGGAGGGGCCTTCCCGCTCGGGCGACTTGGGGCGCCAAGCGACGTTGCCGACGCGGCGCTCCACTTCGCCTCCGACGAGTCGGCCTGGGTGACCGGAGAGACGTATCTGCTCGACGGCGGGGAGTCATTGCTGTCCCCCCGACTGTCGCTGTCTGCTCGTCCGCCGGACAACTCCAGCTGACGGCAGCGCTGCTCAGCCGATAGGCCAGTGCGGCGTCCGCTTCTCCACGAAGGCCGTGAGACCCTCCATGGAGTCCGGCAGCGTAAGACAGTGCAAGAGGGCCGCGGTTCGCTCGTGCCGGAGCGCGCCCTCGAGATCGGTGGTCATCCCGGAGTTCATCAGGTGCTTTGCACTACGGATCGCCTCTTGGCTCTTGGACAGCGATACCGCCGACGAATTCCACCGCCTCGTTGAGGAGATCATCGTCAGGGATGATGCGGTTGATAATTCCCCACTCGTAGGCCTCCTCCGAGGACAGGAGGCGCCCAGAGAAGATGAGTTCGCGCGCCCTTCGCAGGACCGATGAGACGGGGCAGCATCGTCATGGCCCCGGCACCCCCGATCTGGCCGTAGTTCAGGTGGAGGTCGCCGATGCGGGCCGACTGGGCCGCCCAAGCGAAGTCGCACGAGAGAAGCAGTTCTAATCCTCCGGCCGCACACACCCCGTTCACGAGTGCGATCACCGGCATGTCCATGTTTCGCATCATGGTCAGGACCGTGATGAAGGCGTCCACGAACCGTGGGAAGCCGACCGGATCGGCTTGGAGGTCGACGAAACCCTTGATATCGCCGCCGACGCAAAAGGCCCGCCCGGTGCCCGTGATCAGTGCGGTGCAGACGGTCCGGTCTCGGGCGGCCTCGTTGAGAGCGGCGTGGAGCGCGTCGAGGGTGTCCCAGTCGATGGCGTTGAGCTGCTCCGGGCGGTTGAGACTGATCACGGCCGTGTTTCGCCCGTGGCCTACGGGCAGCCTCTCGTATCGAACGACCTCCCCCGCGGCCTCCTTCAGTGGCCTTCCCGTCCCGATGGCTGACGTGCTCATGGCCAACTCCCTACCCCTGGAAACAACCAACTGGTTGGATGGGTAGACTAATGCCGATGAGAGCGATCGGCAACTTCCGAGAGGTAGTCAGATTGGCGCTTAAGGCAAAAGCCTGCAGGTTAGGGTGATGCGCATGGCCGGGAGCAGTCGAGCACGGACCGCTGGGCGCCGCGCGCCGCGGGTGGTCGTGCGGGAGAACCAGCGGCGCCGTGAAGAGCTGATCGAGATCGCCTGCAGGATCTTTGCCGAGAAGGGATTCGACAGAGCCTCCCTGCAGGAGATCGCCGATGAGTTCGGTGTCTTGAAGGGGAGTTTGTTCCACTACATCAGTAACAAGGATGATCTGCTCTTCGCCATCATCGAGGGCGTTTATGAGGATGGAGAAAAGGCGATCTGGTCCATCGTGGCGGAGGACGATACCGCCGCCAACCGGCTGCAGCGATTGATCGTCGCCTACGTGGTCTACGTTGTCGAGCACCAGGCGGCGGTGACGGTATGGCTCCACGACCTCAACGCCCTCGAGCCGGCCCGACGCAAGTCGATCATGGCCTACGAAGAGCGTGACCGGCTCCGCTTGGTCGACCTGATCTCCGAGGCGCAGCGAGAAGGCGCAATCCGGGCTGACGCCGACCCGCACCTCATGAGCATGGCCTTGCTCGGGGCGATGAACTGGGTGCACCGCTGGTTCCGACGCGGAAGGCTGTCGGCACAGGAGGTAGGTGAGGAACTGAGCCGGATGTTCCTCGAGAACTCAACGCCCGCATCGCCGTCGTGATCAGTACCGGGGAGCCTCGGATTGCCCCGCTTCCGCGAGCCCGCTGGAGTCCCGCCGCCGTGGAGTTGCTCGACGGAGACGTGCCAGGGGGGCGTGAAGGCGCGACCTCCAACTTCCTCACGACTCTGGTGAGAGATCCCGTGCTCCTAGCGTTGCTGATGGAATTCATCCGGCGGCTCTGGGTGCGCAGCTCGATCCCATTGCGTGATCGGGAGCTGGCGGTGCTACGAGCGACCTGGCTCTGCCAGTCCCCGTACGCGTGGTCGGAGCACGTCCGTATCGCCCAGTCCCAGGGCATCGACCACGAGGACATCCAGCGGGTGGTCGACGGGCCGGACGCGGCCGGGTGGGACGGATTTGAGGCCACCATCGTGCGTGCAGTCGACGAGCTCCATTCTTCGGGGACCATCGGGGACGACACCTGGCGGGTTCTGACGACACGTTACAGCGAAGAACAGCTCTTGGAGCTTCCGATGTTGGCTGGGCTGTACCACCTGGTGTCCTGGACGCAGAATTCGGCCGGGATACAGCCGAACGTCGGCGCAGCCGGGCTGAACGCCCGCTGACCGGAACGGGGCTCGCCGCGCTGGTCAGCCCGGCGAAGCGGCGGCCAGCACCTCGGTGATCGGAGCTCGGGCGGCCACAGCCGGACGCAGTCGGATGAGCTTCGCCGCCGCATCTAGGGCCACCGCCCCGACGACCCGCCCGTCTGTCTCGTAGACCGCGACGAACCCCGGCCGTCCGAGTGTGCCCTCGACCACCCGGGCCGGGGCCCTGTGATCAGGGTGCCCGACGACCTGCAGCTTGTGGCCGTAGTGGTCGGACCAGACGTAGGGGGTCGGCGCGTAGGCGATTGGTCGGTCAGGATCCGAGATGTTCGCTGCGACTGCTGCCGCCTGTTCTCGCGCATTGGTCCAATGTTCGAGACGGAGCGAGCCGACGACCGGGTGATCCCATCGGGCCACGTCCCCGACGGCCAGCACCCCCGGGGCGGCCCGGCAATACTGGTCACAGGTGAGCCCGTCGTTCACGGTCAGCCCACTGCCGGCCAGCCAGTCGGTGGCCGGTCGGGCACCGACGCCGATGACGACCACTTCAGCGGGCAGAATCGCTCCGGTACTCAACTCCAAGCCGCTGACCCGCCCGACGTCATCTTTCTGGACGCCGGTGACCGTGGTATCGGTGAGGAGCGTCACCTCGTTCTCTTCGTGGAGGCGGCCGACTGCCTCGCCGACCTCCCGCCCGAGTGCCCGCTGGAGTGGGGCGGCCGTTGCCTCCACCACCGTCACCGTACAGCCGCGTTGCCGGGCCGCTGAAGCGACTTCGGCACCGATGAACCCGGCACCGATGACCGCCACCGGTCGGCCCGGACGAAGTTCCGTCGCCAGCGCCAAGGCGTCGTCCAGACACCGGAGCACATGGGCTCCGGCCAGACCGGCGGCCCAGGGCATCGTTTGCGCGACCGCACCGGTGGCAATTACCACGTGCTCATAGGCGACCGGCTCCCCCTCGGCTACCTGCACGAGACGGTCTTCGACATCGAGTCCTACCGCCCGCGAGCCATAGCGCACGTCTATGTCCAGCTCGTCGATCCGGGCAGCCACTGGGAGTCGCACTTGATCGGCGGTCCACGAGCCGGTCAGCAGCTGCTTGGACAGCGGGGGTCGGTCGTAAGGCAGACTGGTCCTCCGCGCTCAGGACGACGAGTGGCCCCACGTACCCGCCTTGACGTAGGCATTCCGCTGTCCGCATTCCCACGACGGACGCTGCCCACGACCACGATGCCACGGCGACTCACGACCCGTCGTGCCAGACAATGGCCTCGGCCGGGCAGTCGCGTATTACCGCCTCGAGATCGGGGGAGCACTCTCGCGGCACCGTGACCACCTCGGCCAAGCCGTCACTGTCACGAAGGCGAAAGACCTCTGGGAGCACTTCGGCGCAGTTGCCGTAACCGCAGCACCGGCCATCGTCAACCGTCAGGCGCGGATCGTTCACCGTCCCCGCTCCCGTTCGTATTGTTTCGACCGCCCCATTGTTCGGCACCTCCTCATTAGTGCATGTACCAGCCACCGTCGACGTTGAGGGTCTGCCCGGTCATGAACGCCGAAGCGTCCGACGCCAAGAACAGCACCGTGCCGACGAGGTCCTCGGGTAGCTGGCTTCGACCGAGCGGGGTGGCCGAAGCGATGTGGTCGGCCATGGCCGTGTTGGACCCCATGACGTCGAGGCTTGCCTGGCTCATGGTGAATCCCGGGGTGATCGCATTGCAGCGGATCTTGAACGGTCCACCCTCACGTGCCGTCACCCGGGTCAGCCCGATAACGGCGCCTTTGGACGCCACGTAGTGGACGGATCCCATCCCGACCCAGAATGTCCCAGACGAGATGTTGATGATCGATCCGCCGCCCTGACCACGCATCAGGGGCCATACGGCCTTCGTGCACAAGAAGGTCCCGGTGACGTTGACCGACATTGTCCGCTCGAACGCCCGTACGTCGAGTTCTTCCAGTGGAGCTCGGACCAAGTCACCGTAGAGAGCGGCGTTGTTCACGAGGACGTCGACCCGCCCGAATGCCGTCTTTGCGGCCGACATCATCTCGACCACACTGTCTTCGTCAGCCACGTCGACGTGGATCCCGATGGCTTTGGCTCCCAGAGCCGAGAATTCATCGACGGCTTCGTCGGTGTCGGAGATGTCCGCGACCACGATCCGGGCACCCTGCTGAGCGAAGGCCCGACCGTACTCCCGTCCGAGATTCCTGCCGCCGCCGGTGACGAGCACGACTGCGTCCTCGAAGTCTGCACCTCTGTTGCCCGTGGCACTCATCTTCGAACTCCCCGTGATCGGGCCCCGACCTAGTCCGGCCGGCGCGTGCTTCCCCTCACCCAGCTCCGAGCATCTGCCCGGCGTGCTCGTCCTACCCGGTCAAGCAAAAGCGTTCATCTGGGGGTGGGCTCACCCCGAGGCACGGGAGAAGCCTAGGGGACCCTTGGTCCGTCCGTCAACCAACCGGATGGTTGGTAACGGGGCGCTCGGTTCCCCGGTCCGGCTAACCCGTTGCCAACCAACCGAATGGTTGGGTATAGTCCGGCAGGTGAGCGGAGGGATGGCGAATGGGACGCCTCGCGACGGCGACGGTGCCACGGTCAGCGGGACAAGCCCGTTCCCGACCCTGTTCTCGCCCTTCTCCATCGGCGGCATGACCCTACGGAACCGCATCGTCATGACGGCCATGGGCAGCCGGCTGAGCCAGGACGGTCTGGTTGGGGAGGCCGACGTGGCCTGGTTGGAGGATCGGGCGCGAGGCGGTGTCGGGCTCATCGTCACCGGCGGGCAGATGCCTGCGCCGTCAGCCGGGTTCGGAAGAATTGCCGGTCAGTCCGGCAATTCGAGCGGGTTGGTGGAGGCCTACCGCGACGACGGAATCGCCGGGCAGCGGGAGCGGGTGGACGCGGTCCACCGCCATGATGCCCGGATCGTGGCCCAGCTGGTCCACCCGGGGCGAGAGGCGCTCGCCCGAGCGGGCACGCTGGGCGAAGCGGTCGCGGTCGCACCCTCGGGGGTACCCACCCCCGGAGGCTCCGACCTTCCTCACGCTCTGAGCGCCCAAGAGATTGGGGACATCGTCAGGTGGTTTGGGCACTCAGCCGAGAACCTCCAGGCCGCCGGCGTCGACGGGATCGAGATCCATGCTGCCCACGGCTATCTGATCGCCCAGTTCCTGTCTCCGCTGACCAACCACCGTCATGACGACTACGGGATGGGTTCGATCGACGACCGCGGACGGTTCCTGCTCGAGATCCTCTCGGAGGTCCGGGCCCGCTGTGGGCGCGGGCTGGTGATCGGTGTTCGGCTGTCCGCGGAAGAGGAAGTGCCTGGCGGGATCACGCTCGACGACACGTTGGCGATCGTCGAACGACTGAGTGCGACTCGTCAGGTCGACTATCTCTCGGTCACAGTCGGGATGCGGGGTAACTATGT
This sequence comes from uncultured Acidimicrobiales bacterium, assembly GCA_963769825.1. Taxonomy (GTDB): domain Bacteria; phylum Actinomycetota; class Acidimicrobiia; order Acidimicrobiales; family RAAP-2; genus Bog-756. The sequence continues at coordinate 14,028 of CAVYNO010000027.1, read as the reverse complement.
CAAGGACCACACGGCCCCGTTGGGCGTGGCCGTCCGGCACGCCGCCACCATCAAGGCCGCGACGACACTGCCGGTCATCGTGGCCGGCCGGATCACCACGCCGACCCAGGCGGAACGGATCCTCGAGAGCGGCGCTGCCGACCTCGTCGGCATGGGTCGCGGCACTGATTGCCGACCCCCGCTTTCCCATGAAGGCGGAATCGGGGTCGGTGGCATCGATCAGGCCGTGCATAGGGTTCGTGCAGGACTGCCGGCAATTTCTCGGTGGGGTGTTGTGCGGGGTCAATGCCACAGCAAGCAGGGAGCGGGACTGGTCGGAGTTCGACGAGAGTTGCGCTCGTTCGCCAATGCGGATCGCCGTCGTCGGAGCTGGTCCCGGAGGGCTCGAGGCGGCCCGGGTGGCGGCCGAGCGTGGCCACAGCGTCGTCCTCTTCGAGAGAGAGAAGGCACTGGGGGGCCAGGTTCTTCTGGCGGCGCGCTCGCCGCACCGGGGCGAGATGGGTGAATTGGTCCGCTACCTGGAACACGAGGTCAGGCGTCTCGGGTCCGATGTGCGCGTCGGTGCCGAGGTCACTGCGGAGCAAGTGGCCGCCGAGGAACCCGACCTCGTGGTGGTGGCGACTGGGTCAAATCCCCCGGTGGTCGAAATCCCAACCGCCGGGGTCCCCGTGCTGCGGACCTGGGACGTGCTCGATCTGAATGCCCTTGAGGTTCCGCACCGCGTCCTCGTGGTCGACGACGGGACGGGCTTCTGGCCGATGTGCAGCGCGGCCGAGCGGCTGGCCGGATCCGGGGCCGATGTCGAGATCGTCACGCCCGCGCCGGCCGTTGGCTTGAACATCCCGGCAGAGAGTGCCGCCCACCTCCATCGTCGCCTGCGCGCTCTCAGCGTCCGCTACTCGCCGTTCACCCGGTTCGTGGGAGTGACAGACGACATCATCACCCTGGCTGACGCGTTGACCGGGGAGGACCGGTCCGTGGCGGCAGACATGCTCGTGGTGCAGGTCCCCAACCGACCAGTCCCTCTTGACGGGAGGTTCGGGGATGGCGTGATCGTCGAGTACATCGGTGACTGCGTGGCCCCACGCCGCCTGTCGAACGCGATCTTCGAAGCCAACCGAGTCATCCGCCGGCTCGACGATGCCTTTACGCCTGCGGGGACGTGAGCACGGTGGGCACTTCGGGGTCTGCCGACGTCTGCATGGATTGGGACTTCGAGACCGATGACGAGTTCGCCGCCAAACTTGCGTGGGCGGACGACTTCGTGCGGCGCGAGGTTGAGCCGCTCGACCAGATCCTCGGTCATCCCTGCGACCTGGCGGACTCCCGACGGGCTGCACTGATTCCCCCGCTGCAGGAGCAGGTCCGTCGCGCGGGCCTGTGGGCCTGCCACCTCGGACCCGATCTGGGTGGGGCCGGTTACGGGCAGGTCAAGCTGGCTCTCCTCAACGAGATCCTCGGCCGGTCGCGCTGCGCCCCCGTGGTGTTCGGGTGCCAGGCACCGGACTCTGGAAACGCCGAGATCCTGGCCCACTTCGGCACAGCGGAGCACAGCGAGCGCTATCTGCGCCCGCTCCTGGACAACACGATCGTCTCCTGTTTCTCCATGACCGAGCCGCAAGGGGGATCGGATCCCACCGAGTTCGAGACCCGGGCAGTGCGCGACGGGGAAGAGTGGGTCATTACCGGCGAGAAGTGGTTCACCTCCAATGCCGCCTTTGCCGCCTTCGCTCTGGTTGTGGCGGTCACCGACCCCGACGCCGAACGCCATCGGCGTACGTCAGTCTTCATCGTCCCGACCGACAATCCAGGTTTCGAGATCGTGCGGAATGTCGGCATCTACGGTGACCCGCCGGATGGCGGAACCCACTCCTACGTCCGATACGACGGGGTCCGCGTTCCGGGTGACCATCTGCTCGGGCGCCGGGGTAACGGCTTTGCTGTGGCCCAGGTCCGGCTCGGCGGCGGCCGGGTTCATCACGCCATGCGGTCCGTCGGCCTTCTCACTGAGGCGTTGGACATGATGTGCGAACGAGCCCTCACCCGTCGGTCCGGTGGCCGGGCGTTGGCCGCCCGTCAGCTCGTGCAGGCGATGATCGCCGATTCCTGGCTGGAAATAGAGCAGTTCCGCTTGTTGGTGCTCCGGACAGCCTGGCGGATCGACAAGTTCAACGACTACCGGAAGGTCCGCGCCGACATCGCCGCAGTGAAGATTGCGCTGCCCAAGGTGGTCCACGACGTGTCTGCTCGGGCGGTACAACTTCACGGAGCGCTGGGCGTCTCAGACGAGCTTCCCCTGGCCCGCATGGTGCTCGATTCGTTCTACTTGGGGATTGCCGACGGAGCCACCGATGTTCACCGCACTAGTCTCGCGCGCCTAGTCCTCGCCGAGCACGACGGCTATGACGACGACCGGTTCCCGAGCCGGCACCTCCCGCGCCTGAAGGGCGCGGCAGAGGCGCATTTTGGGGGGTCGTTGGGCGTCCTGGAGGAACGGTGACGCAGGGTCCATCCCCCGAGGTTGCCGCCGTTCGTCCCGGAGAGGAGCTCGAGTGGGAGCGTCTGGCGACCTACCTCCGGGCGAACGTCGAAGGGCTGGGTCCTCTGGAGTCGGCCAGCCAGTTTCCGAACGGGTCGGCCAACCTGACCTACCTGCTCCACTTCAGTGACCGGGAGCTGGTCGTCCGTCGGCCCCCCTTTGGCGAGGTGGCACCCGGCGCGCATGACATGAAGCGGGAATACCGGGCACTGTCCCGGCTGTGGCGCCACTATCCGCGAGCCCCCCGGGCCTATCTGCTCTGTCAGGACCATGGTGTCGTCGGGTCCGATTTCCTGGTCCTGGAGTACCGCCGGGGCATCGTGATCTGGAACGCGCTGCCCGCCGCCCTGGCCGTAGCGCCCGACGCCGGGCGCCGGATCGCCTTGGCGGTAGTCGACGCGTTGGCTGACCTCCATCGGCTGGACCCCGATGACGTCGGAGTCGCCGATCTCGGCCGGGCGGAGGGCTTCGTGGAACGGCAATTGACCGGGTGGCGGCAGCGATGGGCGGCGACATCGAAAGCGGCAACGATGCCGTTGATCGATGACGTGGCTCGGGCGCTGGTCGCCACGAAGCCGGAGTCGGTCCGGCGGTCGATCATCCACAACGACTTCAAGATCGACAACTGCCAGTTCAGGCCGCACGATCCCGATCGAGTGATATCGGTGTTCGATTGGGACATGGCGACCCTCGGCGATCCGATGGTCGACTTGGGCATCCTGCTGAACTACTGGCCGGACCCGTCGGACCGGTCCGAGGAAGGCCCCGTCCACCCGGTCGGGCTGCAGACCATGGGCCTACCGACCCGTTCCGAGACAGTCGAGCAGTACGCGGCAGTGTCCGGAGCCGATGTGTCCTCAGTGGGGTGGTACGAAGCTTTCGGTTGCTGGAAGACGGCGATCGTCCTCGCCCAGTTGCACGACCGGTACGTGCGAGGGGACTCGCACGACGACCGCCAGGCGGCCAAGGTCAACTACCTTGTCCCGCTGGCCCGGCGCGCCCAGGCGATCCTGGACCGGCGATGACGGAGCCGCTCGTGCGGCTGTCCGGGAAGACAGCGGTTGTCACGGGAGCGACCAGGGGACTGGGTCGGGTCATCGCCGGCGGGTTCGCCGCCGCGGGGGCCCGTGTCATCGTCGTCGCCCGGGGCCTCGAGACCTGCGAGCGTGCGTCCGAGGAGATCGCGGCCCAGACGGGTGCCGAGGTGTTGCCCATCGCCTGCCACGTCGGTCATTGGGGCGCGCTCGACTCTCTGGTGAAGGAGGTCTATCGACGGGCCGAGGTGGTGGACATCTTGGTGAACAACGCCGGGATCGCGCCCACCTACCCGAGGCTGGTCGACATCACGGAGGATCTCTTCGACAAGACGGTCGCAGTCAACCTGAAGGGTCCGTTGCGTCTCAGTGCCTTGGTCGGCGAGCACATGGTCCGATCCGGTGGTGGCTCCATCATCAACGTCAGCAGTGTCTCAGCTATTCGGCCCCGTCCCGGCACCGCCGTGTACGCGGCAGCGAAGAGCGGTCTCGGGGTGGTCACCGAAGCGCTGGCCCAGGAGTACGCGCCGACGGTACGGGTGAATACCATCATGGCTGGTCCGTTCTTGACCGACATTGCTGACCACTGGGACATGTCCGTCATGGGACCACGTCTCGCCGGCTATCCGGCCGGGCGGGCCGGAGACCCAAGCGAGATTCTCGGGGCGGCCCTGTACCTGGCCGACCCCCTGTCTACCTATACGACGGGCTCAGTGCTCCGTGTCGACGGCGGCATGGCAATCGCATGAGACCGGAATCGGTGGAGCGGGTCGGGCGATGAACCTCGAGTACGACGACGACGAGTCTGACCTGCTCCGACAGCTGGGCGATCTGCTCGAGCGGATCGCCCCGGTCCCGACAACGGGGAGGGACCTGTCGCCCCCGGCCTGGGCGGCCCTGGTCGACGCCGGCCTCACGGTGTTGGGGGCGGCCGTGTCCGCACAGGAGCTGCCGCTGGCGGTCATGACGGACCTGTCGAGACGCGCCGGCCGCCAGTTGTGGGTCGAGGAACTCGTGTCCAGCTCGTTCATTCTCTCCGCGTTGTCCACCAACGTGGTAGATGGAACGGCCCGCCACGCCCTGACCGAACGGCTGAAAGACCGGCCGGGCGTCCTGTTGACCGATGGAAGGGTGGGTCTTCTGCCGGTCGTCGACGAGGCGATCAGTGCCGGGACCACTTTCGGCCGCGCGGCAGCCAGCGACCTCTACCGCATCATCCAATCAGGCGGCGGATTCGTCCTTCAACGGTGGGACGGTCTTCCCCCCAGCGTGGTTCCGTTAGCGGACCTCTCACTTTCCATCGCAACGGTGACGGTCGATCCCACAGCGGTGTGCTGGACCGGCTACCGGCTCGATTTGGACGAGGCCACCATGGCCGGGGTGGAGCGGGAAGCCTCGCTCGTTCACTCGGCGGCCCTGGTGGGATGTAGCGAACGGCTGCTGGCGATCACCCTCGACCACGTTCGCCAGCGGGTGCAGTTCGGCGTGCCGATCGGGAGCTTCCAGGCGGTGAAGCACGAGCTGGCCGACGTCTACGCCGCCTTGACGGTGGCGTGGAATTCCATCCTCGTGGCGGTAGCGGTGGCCAACCCGGAGGAAGCGATAGCCCCCCTGGCCGCACGCGTCCTCGCAGTAGACGCCGCCCTGCGCGCCGCTCGCGCCGGAGCGCAATTCCATGGCGGTATGGGATACACCGCGGAGCTGAACGTGCATCTCTTCCTCAAGACAATCCTCGACGGCGCCCAACGCGGCGGATCTGCTGACCACGTGGCGGCGGAGCTGGGACGGCGGTTCGCCGCTTTGGCATGCTGACCCTGCGGGATTCGCCGGAAGAGGCATCCTTTCGAGAGGAGGTCCGGGGCTGGGCCCTCGACCACCTGCCCGAGGAGCTCCGGTGGGCCGAAGACCACGACGCTCTACTGGCCCTCGATCGCATCCTCAGCCGAGATGGCTGGCTGGCCGCGGGCTGGCCGGCCGAGTACGGCGGCCGCGGTCTGGCTCCTGGGATGGTGTCGATTCTGAATCAGGAGCTGGAGGCTGCAGGGGTGCAACGGGCCAAGTCGCCGTCCCATCAGGGGGTCAACAACTTCGGTCCCGCCCTGATCCGGCACGGAACCGCGGACCAAAAGCGATGGCATTTGTCGCGGATCCTCGCCGTCGACGAGCTGTGGTGTCAGGGGTTCTCGGAGACGGAGGCGGGTTCTGACCTGGCCAGCGTCCGAACAACGGCCCGGGCGGATGGAGATCAGTTCATCGTCGACGGCGCCAAGATCTGGACGTCCGGAGCAGATCAGGCGGACTGGATCTACCTACTGGTCCGGACTGGTAGCCGCGCCGATCGGCATCGTGGCCTCTCGATGTTGATGGCCCCCATGACCACTGAGGGGATCGTCGCCCGTCCTATTGAGCAGATCACCGGTGGCAGTGACTTTTGCCAGGTCACGCTGGACGGGGTGAGGTTGCCCGCCGCGAACCTGCTCGGCGGGGTGGGGGAGGGGTGGCCGGTAGCAATGACCGTGCTGTCGTCCGAACGCCTGTCAGGGCGTCATCGCTATGGATCGTTTCGGAGGGAGCTTGCCATGTTGGCCCAGATCCTGCATGAGGCAAGCAGAGGCGGGGACGGGAACTTCACTCCTGACGGACTCCGGCAGCTCGGTCGACTGGTCGCCGAGATCGAGGGCATGGGGGCCTTGGCCCATCGAACCGAATCGCTCCACGCGTCGGGGCGAGATCCCGGGTCCCTGCCGTCGCTCAACAAGCTGTGGTGGCCTGCGGCGCATCAACGACTGGTGGAGGCTGGCCTTCTCCAGGCAGCGGGGGCAGGGTTGGACGCCGCCTACTGGTACCGCCAGTGGCTGGTCGCCCGGCCTGAGTCGATCTACGGCGGTGCGGCGCAAATCCAGAGGAACATCATCGCCGAGCGGTTTCTCGACCTGCCCCGGTAGCCGTTTACCCGCCGACAATCAGTGACGCAGTACAGGCGGCCTTCCCGCCGGCGACGTCAGCAGGACCAACCGCCGTCCACCATCAGGGTCGCTCCGGTGATGTACGACGCGGCATCGCTCGCCACGAACCGTACCGCCTGGGCAATTTCGTCCGCCCCGCCCCAACGCTTCAAAGGAATGTCGGCCACCAGATTCTTGTAGTCCGGACCGGATCGGTACCCCTCGGTCAACTGGGTCTCGACAAGGTGCGGGCAGACCAGGTTGACTCGGACGCCTATGTCGGCCACTTCGCGGGCCAGGGTCTTGGTCAGTCCGACCAAGCCGTGCTTCGCTGCGCTGTAGTACGAGAGCTCTGGAAAGGCCTTGACAGATGAGGTGGAACCGACGTTGACGATGGCCCTTCGAGCGTGCGTTCTGTCCCATCGACCGAGCACCGCCTTCGAGACGAGGAAGGAGCTGAACAGATTCAGCTCGAGCATCTTCTGCCATCCCTCCGGTCGCATCTCGCGGAGGGGCGATTTGAACGTCGCCCCTCCCGCATTGTTGATCAAAACGTCAATCCGGCCGAAGCGCCGGTTGGTCTGGTCGACCAAGTCTTGGACATCGGCCGGGCGGGTCACGTCGCCCGTCACTCCAATGCATGGGACCTGATGGCCCTCGATTCGTCGGCATGCCACCGCCAGTTCCTCTGCCCCTCTTGCCGCCAGAGAGAGGGCCTCGGCCCCGGCTCGCGCCATTTCCTCGGCGATCGCCAAGCCGATGCCTCGACTGCCGCCGGTCACGAGGACGACCTTGCCTTCCAGGCGAAACGGATCGGATGACCTGGAACGGTCCGACATCGAGCGAACTGGCCTCCCTCCGACTCATTTCCCCCACCGGTCAAATGCATGGATGGGCCGCCCCGGAGGGGGGAGCCGGGGGGCCACATCCGTGAGGCGAGACTAGGACATGTCTCCGGATCACGTCAACCAATCAACTGGTTGGCAGAATGATTGATATTCCTGGTAAACGCTGGTAGGAGCTGTAAAAAGTGTCTTGACTGCCTGTAGTTCAACCTCTAGAGTACCCACCGACCGGATGGTTGTTTTTCACTATCAGATCCGTTCGACCTTCAGTGGTGGGAGGGGGTCAGTGACGGGGGGAAAGGGCGCAAATGCGTGCATTCAGCAAATCGGTAGTCCTGTTGCTCGGCCTTGTGCTGGTGGTCAATGGGGTGATCTTTGGCGCCGCAGCGGCGGGAGCCTCGGGCAAGGGTTCCCTGACGATCATGCAGATCATCCCGCCCGGGAATTTCGGAGTGGGCCTGCTCAACCAGGGCACGCAGGCGGCGGTTGACGCTGTCAACGCCAAGGGCGGGATCGGCGGCCAAAAGGTGGTCCTCAAGGTCTGCTACGACGGCGCACCCGAGTCCTTACCGAACTCCACCGCCCAGTGCGGTCAAGAGGCGGTGGCGGACAACGCGGTGGCGCTGACGGGAACCTTCACTGCGTTCTCGCAGACGCTGTACCCAGAGATCAAGGCGACAGGGGTGGCGAACATCAGCCAGGTAATGATCGACCCGGGGGACTTTACGAACCCACAGGCGTTCCCGACTGGCCCAAATTCGGACTCGGTACTGACGGGTGTGGGGATTGCACTGGCCCGGGAGGGTTGCAAGAAGGAAGCCTTCCTCGCGTTCCAGCAGGGTGCATCCCCGCAGTTCGCCGCTGCCTTTGATGCGGGAGCCCAGTGGGCCGGCGCCCAGGTGGCGCCGGCCGCCATCTTGCCGACAACGCAGGCCGATTTCGCCTCGACCATCGACCAGTTCGCAAGTGAGGGCGTTGATTGCATCGGCTACAACCTCGGAATTCCGCAGGTCCCGACGGTCCTGGCGGACCTGAAGGACTCTGGTGCCAAGATGAAGTTCGGATCGATCACGAGCAACATGACCCCGGCACAGTTCAAGCAATACCCCCAGCTTGCCGGAACGCTCTTGGTCGCGCCGCTCTACCCATCTGCGTTCAACACGTCTGGCCAGAAGACGGCAACGGCTGAGATCAAGAAGTACGAGGGGGTGAGTCAGCCCGGCTCTCTGGTGGTTGCTTCTTGGGCGGCGGCCGATGTGTTCATCCAGGCCGCATCGAGAGTGGCGGCTGCCCACCACCCAGTAACAGCCGCATCGGTGAAGTCGGAGCTCGACTCGATGAACAACATCGTAACCGGCATCGGGCCGCCGCTCGACTACTCGAAGCCCGGCCCATTGCCGGCGCTGCCTCGCATCCCCAACCTTTACGAGTTCGTCGAGAAGGTGACTTCGAGCGGTGCCGTGGTGCCGGTCTCGGAAAAGCCCATCAACACGGAGGCGGCCGAGAAGAAGTACAACGCATTCTGACCATCAATTAGATGTCCGGCGTTCGGGCGACTGCCCCCGGTCGCTCGAACGCCGGTCAGGGGGTTCCTGAACCGCCATGCCCACAACAGTGTTCACATTCGCCATCCTGGGTGCGGCAGCTGGGGCGCTCTACGCGTTGGGTTCCATCAGCCTCGTGCTGGTGTACCGGAGCTCCGGGGTTCTCAACTTCGCCGCAGGAGCGATCGGGACAGTTGGCGTCTTCGTGTACTGGGACCTCCAGGTGAACGAGCACTGGACGGTTGGGGCCGCCATGGTGACGGGCATCCTGGCGTCGGCGCTGGTCGGGACGGTCGTGGGGTTGCTGATGCGTCAGATGCGGGCAGCGAGCAACCTGACGAAGGTGGTATTGACCCTGGCCGTCCTGGTGGTGATCCAGGGTCTCATCTCCATCCGTTACCCCGATTCGTACATGGTGAATTCGCTGCTTCCGACGGGGCCGGTGCGCGTGTTTGGCGCCGATTTTGGCCGGGACCGCCTGCTGCTCATCGCGATCGCCGTCCTGTTGACCATCGTCGTATCCGCCGTCTACCGGTTCACCCGCTTCGGCCTTGCCACTTCGGCAGCCGCCGAGAACACCGAGGGGCTCGGCACGCTCGGCTGGTCTGCCGATCGCGTCGCTCTGATTAACTGGGCTATCGGTGGGGCCATCAGCGGGCTCGCAGGCATCCTGTTGGCGCCGATCACCGGGGTGTCCGTGGCGCTCACTACGGTCCTCCTGCTACCGAGCCTGGCCGCAGCTGTGGTCGGGAACCTTCAGTCCTTCTCGATGAGCCTGGTGGGCGCCATGCTCATCGGAATCGTCCAAGCAGAAGTGGGTCGCTATGTCACTCTGACCGGAGCCGGGGACGCCGTGCCTTTCGCGGTCATCATCGTCATCATCGTGATCCGGGGACGCAAGCTTCCGCTCCGCAGCTACGTCGCTGAACGACTGCCCCGAGTGTCGTCGGGAAGGGTGAACGTTCCACTATTGATCGGTGCCGCCATCGTCGGCGTGATCTCGCTTCAGTGGTTGCTCTCTCCAGTATGGGTCGGGGCCTTTACGTACAGCTTGATCGGCATCGTCCTGCTCAACAGCATTGTCGTCGTGACTGGCTATACGGGCCAGATCTCTCTCGCTCAATGGGCGATCGCCGGGTGCGGGGCCATGGTGGTGGCGCAGTTGCGTGTTCATGGGTTGCCATGGACCCTCGCAGTCCTTTGTGGACTGGTGGCGGCAGTTCCCATTGGCCTCATCGTGGGTTCTGCGGCAATGCGGGCTCGCGGCGTGAGCCTGGCCATTGCGACGCTGGCCTTCGGGGTCTGCATGGTGAGCCTGGTCCTGTCGAATCCGAGCGTCAATGGTGGTGTCGGCGGGCTCTATGTCGGGACATTCAGCCTGTTCGGCGTCGACCTGGACGCTGCCACCTACCCTCGCCGCTTCGCACTGCTCTGCCTCTGTGTGGCACTCGTAGTCGGGGTTGCGGTGGCCAATATCCGACGGGGGACCGTCGGCCGACGCCTGGTGGCGGTCCGCTCGAACGAGAACGCCGCCGCCGCGCTGGGAATCAATGTCCGCCGAGCCAAGCTGGCCGCGTTCTGCTACGGGTCGGTCTTGGCGTCATTGGCCGGGATCCTGACTATCTCCACGAACGCATACGCCTCGTTCACTGCATTCGACACCTTCAGCTCCATTCAGCTCGTATCCAATAGTGTCCTGGGTAGCGTCGGCTACGTGAATGGCTCGCTGGTCGGGGGAGCGGGAGCGTCCGGCGGGGTCCTGAATCAGCTGTTCAGCGGGCTCGGGTCAACCGGGATCCAGTACCTCCCGGTCGTACTCGGTGCTCTGACGATCGTGACCGTCATCCAGGCACCCGACGGGCTGATCGCCATGAACATCGATTTGTTCCGACGAATCGAAAGGCGCATCCGCCCGCCCAGACGGGTCGAGCCCATCGTCGTCGAAAATGCCCCACCGATGCCCCGGTCGGGATTGGACGATGGAGCTTCTACCCTTGCGGTGTCGAAGCTTTCGGTTCGCTTTGGGGCCGTGGTCGCGCTGGACTCGGTGAGCTTCGACCTGCAGGCAGGCCACGTGCTCGGGGTCATCGGTCCCAACGGCGCTGGGAAGACGACCCTCATCGACGCCCTGACTGGGTTCGTGTCGACGTCAGGCGGCCACGCGACGTTGAACGAGCGCACACTCGACCGGATGCCGCCCCAACGCATCGCCAGCGCGGGACTCGGTCGTTCCTTCCAGTCGCTGGAGCTGTTCCGCGACATGACCGTGTACGAGAACCTTGTGGCGGCCTGCGACGGGCGCCGATGGAGTGCGTGGCTTCGCGACCCGGTTTGGCCCAGCCGAATGCGCCTTACCCAGGAATGCGAGGCCATCGTCGGCGACCTCGGCCTTCAAGACGTGCTCCACGCGTACCCCGAGGAGCTTTCCTTTGGCACTCAACGGTTAGTGGCGATCGCCCGGACGGTTGCCCCGGGGCCGAGATTCATCATGCTCGACGAACCAGCCGCGGGCCTCGACGCGCACGAGCGCGTGGAGGTGCGGGGCGTCATCCAACGCCTGGCTCACGAGTGGGGTCTTGGCGTCCTCCTGGTCGAGCACGACGTCGCGCTCGTGGCTGACGTCTCGGATCGCATGCTGGCATTGGAATTCGGTCGGGTTGTCGCGTACGGCGAGCCTGCCACGGTGACGTCCCATCCGGCGGTGCTCGCGTCCTACCTTGGAGAGGACGTCGACGTCCCTATGACGGCGCCGGCCGCGGGCGAGGAGCCTTCGGCCAAGGTGCACGCCGCGGCTCCGCGATGAAGGGAACACCGGTCCTCGCGGCCAACCGGCTATCAGCCGGCTACAGCGGCGTCCCTGCCGTCCGTGAATTGAGCCTCGAGGTCACGGCCGGGGAGATCGCACTCCTGGCTGGACCCAACGGCGCCGGGAAGACCACCACCGTCCGTGCCTTGTCCGGCGTTCTTAAGCCCCTGGCGGGCACTGTCGAGCTGAACGGTGCTGTCGCCACGGCTCCGCTGTACCGGCGAGTGCGGGGTGGCTTGGGTCTGGTTCCTGAGCAGCGAGCGATCTTTCGGAACCTGACGGTGGCCGAGAACTTGCGCCTCGGACTGGGGGAACCGGAGAAGGTCATTGAGCTCTTCCCCGAGCTCGAGGGACGCCTCCGGGTCCGGGCAGGCTTGCTCAGCGGCGGTGAGCAGCAGATGCTCATCCTCGGCCGCGTCCTTGCCGCCGGTCCCAAGGTCATCCTGGCAGACGAGATGTCCCTCGGGCTCGCGCCGCTCATCGTGAAACGCCTACTGGTGGCGTTGCGGGCCGCCGCGGACGCTGGTTCGGGGGTCTTGCTCGTCGAGCAGTACATCAAGCTGGCGATGGATATAGCTGACAGGGCCTACTTCCTGAAGCGGGGCCGAATTGAGCTACAGGGGGACGTCGATCTACTCCGCGACCGCTCGGACGACATCGCCTCGCTCTATCTGCGAGAGGCCTAGACGCTTGGCAGAGATCTTCACCGCTGCGGGTCACCCCGATGCGCTCGTCTGTCTAGGAGTTCGCGCCGTGGTTCAGGTTTCGAACTGTCACGACAGAGAACAAATCGGCTCGAGTCTTCGCGCCGGAACGAGGAGGTATGAACCGTTGATCCTGGACCGCCGATTCCGCCTCAGACTCCGTCTCCTGTGGATGGCCGGAAGGACACGGCAGATAACAGCGAGATTCTTGCTCGCGACTATCCAGGGTTATGGTGTCGCATGGGTGCCTCCCTGTAATCCTGAGAATTCCGAAGTTTGAAATAGTCCACGGAATGGACCTGTGGGGCTATCAAGCGAAGACACCGGACAAACGGTCCAGTCGAAGCCCGAAAGACTGGACGCAGTCAGACTACTGACCAACTAGAACGCCACACGGAACGACCAAATGGACGAGTCTGGCCGCCGTTTCAAGGCCACGACTCGAGCGGTCATGAACTCGAAAGCCGGAGCCTCCATTGAGCCCCTTGGAAGAGTGACCAGAAGATTGCTCGATGGTCGGTGGGATCCCACGAAGATCCCACGGATTTAGAATGTGATGTCGGAGGTCAGTTTCCTGCTCAGCGTGGGTGGTATCGCATCATCCCAGGTAGATCCCTAAATCGGCCTAACTCGATCGGTCCGTAGAGTCCAGTTAGACGGAACGAATAGGTCTCATAACCCGAAGGTCGGAGGTTCAAATCCTCCCCCCGCCACCAAAATCAGCAGCTGAGAGCCGGTCCGACGGGCCGGCTCTTCTGCTGCTCTGCGAGAATTCCCACTGACAGTTCCCACGAGCGGGGCGGGAGTTCAGGTCATCATGACCCCCATAGCGGACTATGCGCTCCTGTCGGACAGACATAGCGCCGCGCTGGTTAGCCGGGATGGATCGATCGACTGGCTCTGCTTCCCACGGTTCGACAGCCCCTCAACCTTCGGTCGGCTCCTCGGCAAGAACGCCGGGCACTGGTCTTTCGGGAATGGCGCGATGTTATGGAAGTGACCAGGCGCTACCTGGACCGCACCATGGTGTTGGAGACCACGCTGCGCATGCCGATGGGCGCGGTCACGATCACCGACGCACTTGCCATGGGATTTGGCAACCGAGGTCACGAACTCGGCAAAGCAGCGCCTCACGTGCTGCTGCGGCGCGCCACGTGCACGGAGGGACAGGTTGACTTGTCCTTGGAGTTCGTCCCGCGCCCCGAATACGGGTTGAGATCATCCCTCGCTCGACGCGGTCGACGGTGGAGTGGCGGTGTCGGGGAGCGGTGACGCGCTGGTGCTGTCAACGTCCGTCGGCCCTGACGCTCGACCAGGATCGAGACCGCGGCTTCTGGCCGGTTCCAGCTCTCCCAAGGCGAAAGCATGGGCTTCGCCTTGCATCACGGGAACCAGGCCGAGGGCGATTCAGCCAGGGTCTGGAGCCCGTCGGAGATACGCGCCTGGCTCGAAGACACGGTGGCGGGATGGGAGTCGTGGTCGGAGCTCCACCAGGCCTACGTGGGTCCGTGGCGAGACCTGGTGCACCACAGCGGGCGGGTGCTCCAGTCACTCTCCTTCGCACCCACAGGAGCCATCTGCGCTGGCGGCGACCACGTCGTTGCCCGAGAC
>CAVYNO010000026.1:0-7399 GCA_963769825.1 uncultured Acidimicrobiales bacterium | reverse complement strand
TGACGCTCATCACGCCGTGCTCGAGCCCGACCTCGACCCGGTGGTCGGTCATCGACGGCCGCGGGCCCGGATGCGCGCCGGTGAGGTACCGCCCTCGGTCATGGGCGCACCACTTGGCCGCCGTCCACGTTGAACACGTGCCCGGTGATCCAGGACGCCTGGTCGGAAAGGAGGAAGAGGCAGAGGCCGGTCAGATCCGATGGGAGCCCCTGGCGCTTGATGGCGAGCCCGGCCAGGATCGGCTGCATGAACGCATCCGGCACCACAGTGCGCGACGCCTCGGTGTCGATCGGCCCGGGCGCGATCGCATTGGTGCGGATGTGGTCGCCCCCGAGCTCGTGGGCGAGCTGCTGGGTGATCGAGTTGACCCCGGCCTTGGCCAGCCCGTAGAAGCCGGCGTAGAGGTAGGCGGCGGTCGAGGACTGGTTCACGATCGCCCCCCCACCCCGGGCACGCATGGCCGGGTGGCAGGCCCGGACACAGTTGAGGGCTCCGAGCATGTTGACCGAGAGGAACCGGTTGAGGTACTCCCAGTCGACTGTGAGCAGGAAGTCCAGCTTCATCGTTCCGAAGATCGCCGCGTTGTTGATCAGGAAGTCGATGCCGCCGAAGCGTTCGGTTGCGGCCTCGGCCATTGCCGCGGCGGACTCCGGGTCGGCCACGTCCACTCCCACCGCGGCGGCCGTGCCACCGCGGTCCTCGATCCCGGCCGCGACCGCACCGGCGCCGGTGGTGTCGATGTCGGCCACCACGACCGACGTGCCAGCAGATGCGAGCGCCTCGGCGTAGGCCTGGCCGATGCCACCGGCCGAGCCGGTGACGATGGCCACCTTGCCGGTGAAGTCGAAGCGGACCATGGGCGCACCGTCGGTGGCACCCGCAGCGTTCACGTCCCCGCTCCGGTGGTGCCCGGCGGAGGAGCGGCGCGCTCACCCGCGCGGCGCTGGGCGATGACCTTTTCGGCCACGGCGTTGACCTCGGTCGAGAGCGGCCATCCGATGTAGTGGGTCAGGTGGAGCACGAGCTCGCGCACCTGCTCCTCGGTGAGCTCACCCCGCTCGAGCGCCGAGCGGAACTGGATCTCGACGAGCGACGCCTGGCCCAAAGCGGCCAGCACGCCGATGGTGGTCAGGCGGCGGTCCCGGACCCCGAGTGCATCCCTGCTCCAGACCGTCCCGAAGAGGTGGTCGACGGTGAATGCGACGTAGGGACCCTCGAGCTGGTCCGGGTCGACGGAGAAGCCGTAGACCTCCTCCATCTTGGCAATGCCCCTGGAACGGGGCGTCCCGCCCGCGCTCGGCTCACTCATGGTTGCCTGCTCCCTTCGGTCGGGTCCATCACGCGGCTTCGGCCCTCGACCGGAGACGGAGTCGACGAAGGGCCTCTGGTGCCGCTGCTCACCGCTCCGCCGCCGTGCCGCCCACCCCGAAGATGTCGTCGCACTGCTGGTCGGTGAGGGAGGCCAGTGGCAACGCGACGTCGAGGCTGGCGGCGAGCTCCGACGCCGCAGCCAGGTCCTTGTGGGCGAGGCCTGCAGCAGCTCGCATGGCCCCGACCAGTCCCTCGTCGTCGGCCTCGGTGAACGGCGCGACCGTCGTGCGGAACATGAGTCTCGTGACCCCGCCGATCCGGGCGTCACTCTTGCGGATGACCTCCGCCAGCTTGGCGAGCTCGATGCCGGCCGCTTCGGCGAGCAGCTGACCCTCGTACGCGGCCAACCACGATCCGTACGTGACCAGATTGCGGGCCAGCTTTGCCGCGAGCCCGGTGCCGAAGGGCCCCATCGCGACGGTCAGCGACCCGATGGCGTCGAGGAGCGGCGTGAGCCGCTCGATGTCGGCGGGATCGCCGCCCACCATGCAGACGAGATCGCCGGAGGCCGCCGCGGCCGGGCCGCCGGTGACCCCGCAGTCGACCATCGCCACCCCGAGGGCCGTCGCCTCGGCGCCGATGGCCTGCACGCAGGCAGCGGAGATCGTGCTCACGATGAGGAAGGCGGTTTCCGGCCGGGCCGCGGCGAGGCCACCCTCCGGACCGGAGAGGACCGTGTGCACCTGGTCGTCATCGACGACGGCCACCACCACGATGTCAGCTCTGCGGGCGAGGTCGGTGGGGGTGGCCGCCACGTCGCCCCGCCCTGTATAACGATCGGTGGCCTCCGGGCGCACGTCGCACACCACGAGGGGGAACCCTGCCGCCAGGACGTTGGTGGCGATTCCGTCGCCGATGAGGCCGAGCCCGATCACCCCGACGGTCGGCAGCGGATCCCCCTCGGCACCATCGGTCGATCGCTCCTTGGACACGGTCAGCGTCACTCCCCGGTCGTGCGGCGCCACCCGGTCGGCCGGCCCCGTCATCGGACGTCTTGTGTGGACATGTTGCCCGACCCGCTCGCCTCGGGCTGCCGAGGCCGGGCGCGGGCGCCGTGCCCGGATCGCCAGGGGGATTGGACAGGTGTCTGGACTATAGTATGCGTCGATGACCGACACCAGGCCGACAGCGGCCCGGGCCGAGCGGTGAGCACCTCCCCCCTCCCGAGCGGGGACGGTGCGCCGTTGGGCCTCCACGTCGAGGCGACCAGGCGCCGTCTGAGCGTGCGTCAGGCCGAGGTGGTCTCCAACCTCGTCCAGGCCGCGGAGGACGCGGTCGAGGAGGTCGGGTACTCCGGGCTCACGGTGCGCAACGTGGCCCGGCGGGCCGGCGTGGCCCCGGCTACCGTGTACACCTACTTCAGCTCGAAGGACCACCTGCTCGCCGAGGTGCTCTGGCGACGCATGGAGGCGCTGCCCCCGGTCGCCGGCGATGACGCGCTCCCGGTGGCGGAGCGCATCGAGGAGGCCGTGCGGGCGATGATCCTCTTCGCCGCCCAGAGCCCCGCCCTGGTCGACGCCTGCACGGTTGCACTGCTCAGTCCCAACCCGGACGTCCGGCACCTGCGCGACCGGATCGGGAGCACCATCCACCACCGACTGGCGGCCGCGGCGGGCCCCGGCACCGACCCGCGGGTGATCCGGGTCCTCGAGACCTGCTACTCGGGGGCCCTCCTCACGGCCGGCATCGGCCACATGTCGTTCCTCGACATCCCCTCGTTCGTGGCCGGTGCGGCCACACTCATGATCGGCGTCCCGGACCAGGGGACGGCCGGCGCCGAAAGTGGCGCTGGCCGGTGACCACCTCCGATCTCCGCCTGCCCCTCGACTACAACCCGTACGCGTACGACATGCACGAGAACCCCTATCCCACCTACGCGCGGCTGCGCGCGGAGGCGCCCGTCTACCGCAACGACGAGTTCGACTTCTGGGCGCTGTCGCGGCACGACGACGTACTGGCAGCGTTCCGCAACGTCGATCTCTACTCGAACGCCTACGGCGTGTCCCTCGACCCGAGTGCTTTCAGCCCCGACGCCCACCGGACCATGTCCTTCCTCGCGCTCGACCCGCCGAGACACACCAGGATGCGCTCGCTGGTCGGCAAGGGGTTCACCCCGACCAAGGTGGGTGCGATGGAGGACCGGATCCGCCAGATCACCCTCGAGCACCTCGAGCCGGCGCTCGAGCGCGGCACCTTCGACTTCATCGCCGACTTCGCCGGCAAGGTGCCGATGGACGTGATCTCCGAGCTGATCGGCGTCCCCCGGACGGACCGTCCCGAGCTGCGCCGCCTCGCCGACCTGGTCCTCCACCGCGAGGACGGCGTCTTCGACGTGCCACCCGACCGGGATGGAGGCGGCACTGACCCTGGTCGGCTACTACCAGGAGATGGTCGACGAGCGCCGGAGGTCGCCCCGGGACGATCTGACTTCGGCCCTCCTGGACGCCGAGATCGACGGCGACCGCCTCACCGACGAGGAGATCGTGGCCTTCCTCTTCCTCATGGTGGTGGCCGGCAACGAGACCACGACCAAGCTGCTCGGGAACGCCTGGTACTGGGGATGGCGCAACCCGGACGAGCGGGCCAAGCCGTTCGGCGACCCGTCCCGGGTGCCCGACTGGGTCGAGGAGACGCTTCGCTACGACACCTCGAGCCAGATGCTGCTGCGGGTGACCCGCGCACCGGTCCACCTGCACGGCACGACGCATCCCCGAAGGCGACCGGGTGCTGCTGCTGGTCGGCTCGGCCAACCGGGACGACGCGGTCTTCCCCGACCCCGACCGCTACGACCTCGACCGCGACACCAGCCGCCTGGTCAGCTTCGGCAGCGGCCGCCACTTCTGCATGGGCGCCCCCCTGGCCCGCATCGAGGCCCGGATCGGGCTCTCCGAGCTCGTCGGCCGGGTCGCCGGCTACGACGTCGACCCCGACGGCATCGAGCGGGTCCACTCGATCAACGTCCGGGGTCTCGCCGCCCTCCCCACCACGGTGGTCCTCCGCTGATGGCCGATTCGCCCCGCACCCCGAACGCCGACCCGCCGTCGTGACGGGCGCCTCGTCGGGCATCGGCCGGGCCACCGCCATCGGCGCTGGCCGCCTGCGGCCACCCGGTCGTCCTCGGCGCCCGACGGGTGGAGGAGTGCGAGGACGCGGCGGCGGCCATCCGGTCCGGCGGCGGCGAGGCGGTGGCCATCCACCTCGACCTGGCCGACGGCGACTCGGTCGAGCGGTTCGCCGAGGCCGCCGTCGACACCCTCGGTGAGGTCGAGATCGTCGTCTCCAACGCCGCCCAGAACATGGCCGGCTCCGTGCTCGACACCGACGCCGACTCGTTCGACGGCGTGCTCGCGGTCAACATCGAGCGGCACCCACCGCCTGGTCCGGGCCCTGCTGCCCGCTCTGGTCGAACGCCGGCGGGGGGACATCGTCTTCGTGACCTCCGACGTGGCCGAGCGACCCCGGCCCTCCATGGCCGCCTACGTGACCTCGAAGTGGGGTCTCGAGGGATACGTCCGCTCGCTGCAGATGGAGCTCGAGGGCACCGGCGTGCGGGCCACCATCCTGCGGCCCGGTCCGACCCTCACCGGCATGGGCATGGACTGGGACCCGGTGGTCACCGGCGAGGTCATCGAGCAGTGGGCCGCGTGGGGATTCGCCCGGCACGGCAACTTCATGCGCCCGGCCGGCGTGGCCGAGGCCGTATGCGCCGTCGTCGCTCCCCCGGGGCACCCACGCCACCGTCATCGAACTGCAGCCCGAGGCGCCGATCCGCCCGGAGCCGCCGACCGAGGAGGGACACATGACCATCGACACCGGAGCGACAGGAGCCCCCCCGGGTCTCGGGCGGGGACGGGGACACCGGGCACCTCGAGGAGCTCCGGGCCGACCCGATCGGGCTGCTCAACCGGGTCCGCGCCGAGTGCGGCGACGTCGGCGTGTTCCGCCTGGCCGGCCGCGACGTGGTCCTGCTCAGCGGGGCCGAGGCCAACGAGTTCTTCTTCCGCTCGCCGGAGGAGGTGCTCGACCAGGCCGAGGCCTACCCGTTCATGACCCCGGTCTTCGGCGAGGGGGTGGTGTTCGACGCCCCGCCCGAGCGCCGACGCGAGATGCTCCACAACCAGGCGCTGCGCGACAAGTTCATGCGGGGGCACGCCGCCACCATCGCCGCCGAGGTCGAGGCCATGGTGGCCGGCTGGGACGACGAGGGCGAGATCGACCTGCTCGAGTGGTTCGCCGAGCTGACCATCTACACCTCGTCGGCCTGCCTCATCGGCAAGCGCTTCCGCGACCGAGCTCGACGGACGCTTCGCCGCGCTCTTCCACGACCTCGAACAGGGCACCGACGCCATCGCCTACGTCGACCCCTATGCCGACATCGAGAGCTTCCACCGGCGCGACGCGGCCCGGGCCGACCTGGTCTCGCTGATCCAGGGGATCATGGAGGGTCGTGCCGCGGCCCCGCCCGTGGGCGAGGACGAGTCGGACCTGGTCGACGTGCTGATGTCGGTCAAGAACCCGACGGCTCGCCGCGGTTTCCTGCCCGACGAGGTCACCGGCATGTTCATCTCGATGATGTTCGCCGGCCACCACACCACTTCGGGCACCGCGGCCTGGACCCTCATCGAGCTGCTCCGCCACCCCGACGTCAGATGGCGCGGGTCGACGACGAGCTGGCCGAGCTCTACGCCGAGGGCGCCGAGGTCAGCTACCAGGCCCTGCGGGCCATGCCCCTCCTCGAGTCGTCGATCAAGGAGGCGCTGCGGCTCCACCCGCCGCTCATCCTGCTGCTGCGGGTGGCCAAGGAGGACCTCGAGTGCGAGGGCTTCGCCATCCACTCCGGCCAGATGGTGGCGGCCAGCCCGGCGGTGTCCAACCGGCATCCGCGAGGACTTCGCCGAGCGCGGATGCCTTCCGTCCCCGACCGGTACCTCGAGCCGCGGGAGGAGGACCGGCCAATCCGTGGACGTGGATCCCCTTCGGCGCCGGGCGCCACCGCTGCGTGGGCGCGGCGTTCGCCATGATGCAGCTCAAGGCCATCTTCAGGGTCCTCCTGCTCGACTGGGAGTTCGAGCCCGCCCAGCCCCCCGACACCTACCGCAACGACCACTCGAAGATGGTCGTCCAGCTCAGCAGCCCTGCGTCGTGCGCTACCGCCGCCGGCCCGGGGCACGGAACCGGACCCGGGCAGGATCGGCCGGCTGATGCGCATTGTCGTCGACACCGACCTCTGCCAGGGCCACGGCGTCTGCGAGTCCGAGGCCCCGGCGTCTTCGAACTCGGCAAGGACCACCAGGTCGTCGTCCTCGACGCGTCCCCGGACGCCGCGTCGCGGCCCGCGGTCGAGGCCGCCGTCCGCTTCTGCCCGACCCACGCCCTGTCCCTCGTCGACGAAGGAGTAGCCCGTGCCGTCGTACCCCCGCAGTGAGCTCGAAGAGACCATGCAGCTGTGGCTGGACCTCAACCAGAACTGCGAGGAGGAGCTGAACTGGCTGCCCTCGCCGAGATGTTCACCGAGGACGCCACCTACGGGTGGAACGTCGGCCCCAACGACGAGTTCATGGCCGTCGGGCCGCGACCAGATCCGCGAGATACGCCGTCGGCCTCGAGATGGAGGGGCTCGGCGGCTGGACCTACCCCTACATGCGCATCCTCATCGACGAGGTCCAGGGGGAGATCCTCGGCCTGTGGCGACAGGTGGCCGACGCCACCCGCGCCGACGGGAGCCACTACGAGATCGCCGGCCTCGGGGGCAGCTGGTTCCGCTACGGGCGGCAACCACCGTGGAGCTGGCAGCGGGACTTCTTCGACGTGGGCAACGCCACGGCCACCTACATCGAGATGATCCAGGCCGACGCCCTGAGCCCGGGCATGAACAGCGCATGGAGAAGGGGGCAACGGGTGGCCGTCAGCCCGGCCACTTCCCGGTGGGGAAGGCCCCGGTCGGGCTGTGGGAGGGCGTGCACTGAGCCCCGACGCACTACGCGGCGCCCCGGAGGGCGCCGCGTAGTGACGGATTTGCTGTAGTGAC
>CAVYNO010000025.1:0-13977 GCA_963769825.1 uncultured Acidimicrobiales bacterium | reverse complement strand
GGAGGCATGGCAGGACTCCTCGAGATCCTGGTGCACTCGGTGGACGTGAGGAGCTGCCCAAGCTTGCCCATGATTTGACGGTCGAGGTGGACGACCTGCTCCCGCTGGTCGATGCCGCACAGGTCCTCGGACTGGCCGAAGTGGACGATGCGGACCTTCAGGTCACCGACGACGGTCGGACCTTCGTAGCTGCCGACATCCTCGAGTCGAAGCAGATCTTTGCTCGGCGCGCCAGCGAGCGGGCACCACTGGTTCGGGCATCTTCAACGCGCTCAGCACGACCGAGGACGGGAATCTGGGCGAGGGATTCTTCCTCGATTTGCTGCGCCGGGGGTTCTCGGAGGACGAGGCCCGGCTCAGGCTGGCATCTGACAGCCGCCCGACCAGATTCTCGCGTCAGCCGTCCGAGTTACGTTCTCTCATTTCCCAGCGACCAGGGGTTTCAGTCATGGGTGGAAACCGATCAGCGTCAAGTGGTATTCACACGGGGAAGACTGCGAAGAGGTGGTTCCATGGACTTCGACCTGTTGGACCTGTACGAGCTTGCGAGCGTGTGGACGGGGACAAAGGTCCGCGTTGCGGTCGCTCAGCTCGATGCTCCAACGACATGCGAACCGTGGATCGTGATGGTGACGGGGGATCGACCGGAGGTGGCGGAGGCCATAGGTGCCGTCATCGGAGTGCCTTTCAGAGCGTAGTTGCGGGCACGGCCATGTCCCTTGCGGCAATGGGGTTCGCCGCCGTGGGTCTCCTTCCGGCCGTCTGGGGAGCGCTGCTCCAGGAGGGGATCGACGTCATCATGATCCTCAACGCTCTCCGGGCGTTACGTCCTCCCCGAAATGAGACAGGCTTCGATGAGGGCGAATCGGCCCTGGCCAGGCGATTCCAGTCCAGGCATCTGACGATTCGAGGAGATCTCGACCGGCTTGTTGCAGCCGCCAATGCCATGGGCACGATGCGGCCGGCCGAGGTCATGGCACACGCACGTGATGTGCACACGGTTCTGGTCGAAGAGGTCGCACCACACGAGGAGGCCGAGCAAGAGCTTCTCTATCCCGTCCTCGAACGGGTCCTCGGTGGGCGAGAGCCAACGGCGCCCATGAGCCGGGCGCATGTCGAGATCCTGCATCAGATCAGACAATTGGGAAAGTTGCTCGACGAGATAGGTGACGAGGCCCCCGATGTCGAAGACGTTGACGAGATCCGCCGCCTGCCGTACGGCTTGCACGCCGTCCTCCAGCTTCACACCGTCCAGGAAGAGGAGACTTATCTGTCGTTCGAGGACAGCCAGGATGAGACGAAGACCAACGATAATCGCGCGGATGGTGTCTCACATGGTCTCAACGGATGAAGCAACGGGTGCGACGCGCCGAGAGCCCATGACGGCCTGAACGGTCTCTGCATCGCCGCTGGCACGTCATCGTCGCGTCCTCCCTGCGCTCGTACTCCTGGCCGTGATGTCCGTCCTTTCGGTCGCATGTTCGGCACCGCCCGTGAGTCACTCAACGGCCCCGCCGTCCGACGCCGCTCGCAGCACCACGACGGTGACGACGCCCCCGACCACGACGACCGCAGTTCCGAGCACCACGAGCGTCACTCCGGCAACGCAACCGCCGGACACCGGGGTACCGGATCCCGTCTCGACCTCGACCACCCCCACGACGACATCTGCTCAGGACCTCACCCATTACTTCGGCAAAATCTGGCAGCAGATCCCGACCGCCTCGCGCGTCGTGGCGCTGACCTTCGATGCCGGCGCCAACGGCAACGGCGTGCCCGCAATCTTGTCGACTCTGGGCAGCGCCGGTGTGCCCGCATCATTCTTCTTGACGGGGGCCTTCACGAAGGCGTTCCCCGACTTGGCGCGCTCGATTGTCCAAGCTGGTTACCGGATCGGAGACCACACCGTCGACCACCCGCACCTGCCGTCGCTTCCTGACTCTGCTGTCGCTTCCGAGGTCGCCGATGCCGCAGCGACGATCACCTCGTTGACTGGAGCTTCTCCGTCTCCCTTCTTCCGCTTTCCCTATGGCGACAGCGATGCCCGGACCCTGAGCGTGGTGAACGGGCTCGGGTACGTCGCGGTGGGCTGGACGGTCGACACTCTGGGCTGGGAGGGGAGCTCCGCCGAAATCACAGCGGCGAGCATCGTTGCCCGCGTCATGGCGGGCCTTCGGCCCGGTGAGATCGTGCTGATGCACGTCGGATCCAACCCGAACGACGGGTCGACGCTCGACGCCGATGCGCTGGCCTCGGTGATCGGATCAAATCGGGCGGCCGGCTACTCGTTCGTCACGTTGGATGCGCTACTCAGCAGCGGCTGATGACTCTGAAGGAATCAACTCGGGTCAGGGCGACCTCACAGCGCGGTGCCGCAGCGTCATGAGCGCGGCCCCGAGTGCACACCGCGCGCGAAGCGTCAACCCGCGTCGGGCTCGACGACGTCTGGGAGCGTGACGCGGACACGGGCTCCGCCGGCGGGTCCGTTCTCGGCGGTGACCGTGCCGCCGTGGGCGGCAGCGATCGAGGAGACGATCGCCAGGCCCAGACCGGCGCCGCCGTGGTCCCGGGACCGGCTGAGGTCCGACCGCCGGAACCGTTCGAACGCATGCGGAAGGAACGTCGGGTCGAATCCCGGGCCGTCGTCCATTACCTCAAGGCAGAGGTCTGACCCCACTGTTTGGGCACGCACTTCGATCGCCGAGCCGGGGGGGCAGTATCTCAACGAGTTGTCGATGAGATTGTCGACGACCTGTCGGATTCGGTCCGGGTCGAGTCGAGCCCGAAGATCCGGGGGGCACTGGACCTGGCCGGTCATCCCGTGCTCGGTGATCCGGGGTTCTGCGTGTCCCATGATCTGTTCCAGGAGGTCCCGGACACCGATCATCACGGGGTGGATCGGCAGCTGACCCTGATCGCTCCTGGACAGCAGCAGCAGATCGTCGGCGATCCTGATCAGCCGGGCGACCTCCTCGGCGGCAACGGTCACGGCGATCAGGAGCTCATCGCGGGTTCTTCCCGGCCGTTGCGCCAGCTCCAGCTCGCCCTGCAGAATCGCAAACGGTGTCCGCAGCTCATGGCTGGCATCGGCGACCAAGCTCCGTTCGCGCTCGAGAGAGGTCCGAACCCTGACGAGAAGGTCGTTCATCGTGTTCGCAAGCGCGCTGATCTCGTCATGGGTCCGAGGGACTGCGAGCGTCCCGGGGACATCGAGAATGGACTGGTCCGAGACCTCGGTGCGGAGCCGCTCCACCGGCTTGAGCGCGGACCTCGCCAGGAGGTACGACCCGCCGGCCGCGAGGAGGACGAACAAGCAACATCCGATGACCAGCTCGGTCGTCACCCTGCTCATCGTGGCGTCGTACGTCTCCAACGAGGCTCCGACGATGACGGTCCACCCCGCTCGGTCCGGCAGCGGTTGCGCTAGGACGCGTTCGTGCTCATCGTTGCGGGTGTGGGTCGCGAACACCCGTTGCGTCGTCGCCTGGCGCACCAGGGCGGCCGGGATAATCGGCACCGCCGGGGCGTCTGCGCTCGAACCACGCACCGTTCCGGAGCTGTCGACCACCTGGACGACGTACTCCGGCCCGTTCGCGCCCGATGTCGGCGGTACCTGCGATCCCCCGTTGAGATAGCTCGCTGCGTGGGACGCCTGAACCCCAAGCTGCGAATCGACGGAGTTCAACAGCGATGACGAGAGCACGGAGACGAACAGCCAGGCTCCGAGTGAAAGGACCACGGCCGAAGAGATCGCAAAGACGAGGGCGAGCCGTAGGCGGATCGACATGATCTACACAGCGTCTTCTGACCGGAGGCGGTACCCCATGCCACGCACGGTCTCGATGTCACTTCGGCCGAAAGGCGTATCGACCTTGTCTCGCAGGTACTTCACGTATTGATCGACGACATTCGAGCCACCCTGGTACGCGAAGTCCCAGACCGCGTCGATGATCTGGGTGCGGGAGAGCACCGTGCCGGGATGTCGCAGGAACAATTCCAGCAGGGCCATCTCCTTTGGGGAAAGCGAGAGTTCGCTCTCGCCCCTCCACGCGCGCTTGGCCGCCGAGTCGAGTCGAAGGTCCCCGACAGCGAGGACCGTCGGTCGCGCGCGGTCGTCACGGCGGGTGAGGGCCCGGATACGGGCCGCGAGCTCGAGGAGACTGAATGGCTTGACGAGGTAGTCGTCAGCTCCGACGTCCAGCCCACGAACACGGTCGCCGACCTCGTCGCGAGCGGTGAGCATCAGGACAGGGGTCCAAATTTCCGCATTCCGCAGCTGCTGACAGAGCTCGAAGCCGTCGAACCCGGGCAACATGACGTCGAGAACGATCGCCCCATACGGGAATTCCTTCGCCATCCACAACCCATTGGGCCCATCGTTGGCTACATCGACGGCGTACCCCTCTTCCTCCAGACTCCGCTGCAGCAGGTTGGACATCCGTCGGTCGTCTTCGACCACCAGGATCCTCATAGGTCCAGGCTAGAGGGATCCCTCGCCGTTCTGCGGACGGCCAAGCCCAGGTCTCATTCATGTGAGTCCTCACATCTTCTCCTCACGATCAGCTCATCCTGCGAAGCGCACACTCGCCACAGGCCAACCGGCCGGATTGAGCGAAGAGAGAGAACAGAACATGGAGAAGCGCCCCTATGAGACAGACCCCGAGTCATCGAGCGGGTACGCGGGTGGAACTGGCCACAGGCATTCCGCGCCCGAAACGACCAGAAACGACGGTCTTCGGAAGATCCGCCGGATGTCCAACTGGTCGCTTGCCGCGCTGGTCGTCGGTATCGGCGCCACGACGGGGGCCCTGGCCGCGGCCACGCAATCCAAGACCGTCGGGACGGCCGCCGTGACAACCACAGCCGGGGCCACGACTTCCGCAACCGGCGCCGTCCAAAGTGGACCCACTCTCGCAAGCCCTGTCGCGACCACGAGCGCCTCCGGCGTGACGGTTTCGGCGGCAGCACAGCAAGGTGGAGTGCCGAGCTCCGTGAGCTCTGGGCGGGTCGTTGCCACGGGATCGGGTGACTCGTGATGTCGACTCTGGTCCCTCCCCATACGAGTGCGACCTGGCAGCGAGCTGACTTGAAGGAACAAGGAGTCGCCGCAGCCGAGAGGTCCGCCCTTGGCACGACCGCCCGGGTGGTCGTCTGGCCGCCGCACGAGCTCCCGCGTGCACTCGATGCGGTCGATCGCCAACTGGTCGCACTCGATCAACAAGCAAGCCGGTTTCGTGAGGACTCGGAGATCTCCCGGTTGAACTCGTCGGAGTCGCACACGTTCTTCTTGAGCGAAGGCCTCGCCGAGCTCCTCGCGACTGCGCTGGCCGCCGCAGAGTTGACGGCTGGGCTGGTCGATCCCACCGTCGGAGACGCGCTCGTCGCGATGGGCTACGACCGCGACTTCTCGTCGGTTCTGAGCAGGCTTCCCGACGCTCCAGCCGTGGGGACGCCGGCCCCGGGATGGGCCTCCATCGAGCTCGACGGTCGACTGCTCAGGAGACCGATCGGCATGGTCCTCGACCTGGGAGCAACTGCCAAGGGTGTGGGCTCGGATCGCTCCGCAGCCGCGGCCCGCAGCGCAATGGATGGCGGCGGCGTCCTGGTCAGTCTTGGAGGCGACCTGACGGTGGCCGGCGAGAGTCCCCAGGGTGGATGGCCGATTCTCGTGGCCGAGGAGCCCATCGGTGACGAAAGCCCGTCCGGTCACGCCGTGCGGTGTCACCGAGGTGGAGTGGCCACCTCCTCGGTTCTCTGCCGTCGCTGGCGCCGAGGCGACCGCACGTTGCATCACATCATCGACCCACGCACCGGCGAGCCGGCGCAGGGTCGCTGGCGCACGGCGACGGTGGCCGCACCCACATGTGCCCACGCCAACGCTGCATCGACGGCACTGATCGTCGGGGGCGAGGAGTCGCTCGACCTGATCGCCGCGGCCGGACTTCCGGCGCGGCTGATCGGGCACGACGGTTCAGTCCAACTGATCGGGTCCTGGCCGGATCACGACGACGGCGACCTTGTCGCCCCTGCCGCGGACCGCCTCGGCTCGCGCGTAAAGGTCCTGAGGGGGGTCCGGTGAGCGCGGGCGTGGCGGTGAGCCAGCTGCCG
This sequence comes from uncultured Acidimicrobiales bacterium, assembly GCA_963769825.1. Taxonomy (GTDB): domain Bacteria; phylum Actinomycetota; class Acidimicrobiia; order Acidimicrobiales; family RAAP-2; genus Bog-756. The sequence continues at coordinate 7,869 of CAVYNO010000025.1, read as the reverse complement.
TGGATGTGGCTCGTGTCGCGGGCCAGCGGCTTGATGCTGCTCGTGCTCTTCTCCACGGTCTTCGTCTTGGGCATCTCGACGAGACTGGGCAACCGCCTGCGGTCGATGCCACGCTTCGCGGTGGCTGAGCTCCATCGGACTCTGGCCCTGTTCTCCGTGGCCCTGCTGGCCCTCCATGTGGCGACCGCCGTCCTCGATCCCTACGTCTCGATCGGATGGTGGGCGAGCTTCCTGCCCTTCACCGCCCACTACAGGACGCTGGCGTTGGGCCTCGGCACGTTGGCGGTGGACCTCGGCGCAGCCGTGCTCATCACCAGCCTGGTCCGCCAACGGCTCGGGCACCGATGGTGGCGGACCGTGCACTGGCTGGCTTACGCATCGTGGCCCCTGGCCTTCATGCACTCGCTCAGCGCCGGCAACGACATGAGCATCTGGTGGGTCGCCGCTCTGGTGTGGGGCTCGGCCAGCGCCGTCGCCCTGGCCGTGGTCGATCGGATCCTTTTCACCCGCCAGTCCCGGAAGGCGACGATCCAGCGATCGAATCTGCCCTCTCTACCCGCGAGTGCCGCCCGTCCCGGGGTTCGATCATGATCCCGACGCAGCTACTCGATCACATGGTGTCGAACCAGGCCGCGACGAGCACATCGAGGCTCCTACCACCTGAGCCGTGGGAGGCGGCGGCACTGGGTGCGCACCTCGAGCGCCATGGCGCCCTGGTGCAGCACCCGTCGTCGGCACCGTGGCGAGAAAGGATCTTGGGCGAAATTGAACGCGCCGGGATTTTCGGTCATGGAGGCGCCGCATTCCCGACAGGTCGCAAGCTTCGAGCCCTGTTGGCTCAGCGCGGCAGGCCGTTCATCGTCGGGAACGGGACGGAGGGCGAGCCCGCGAGCATGAAGGACAGGGTGCTCCTGACTCGCTCACCCCACCTCGTCCTCGACGGTGCCGCGCTTGCGGCCGGCCTCGTTGGGGCGACCGAGGTCGTCATGGTCGTCCATCGAGACGTGCGCGAAAGCGTCGAAGAGGCGCTGGCCGAACGCCGGCGGATCTCGCTCGACAGCACAAAATTCCGAGTCGTCACAGCCGCTGAAGGCTTCGTCGCCGGCGAGGCGAGCGCTGTCGTCAACTGGGTCGGACGAGGCGTCCCGGTCCCACTGGGGAAGACGCCGCGAATGACCGAACGCGGACTTCGGGGGCGACCCACCCTCGTCCAGAACGTCGAGACGCTGGCGCACCTGGCCCTCGTGGGCCGCAACGGCGCGGACTGGTTCCGGCAGTTGGGGACGGTCGACGAGCCCGGAACGATGCTCGTGACCCTTTCCGGTGCCGTCGTCAATCCCGGGGTCTTCGAGGTCGCTATCGGGACCCCGACATCTGACGTCCTTGAGCTCGCCGGTGGCCCGAGCACGCCGATCCAGGCGCTGCTGATCGGGGGGTACTTCGGCACATGGGCACCATCTCCGACGGCGCTGTCCTCCCCGTTCAGCGCCAGCGGGCTCGGAGTCGGACTCGGTGCCGGCCTGGTCGTGGCCCTTCCGGCTGCCGGGTGCGGTGTGCTCGAGACGGCGCGGCTGGCCCGATATCTGGCGTCGCAATCCGCCGGCCAATGCGGGCCTTGCAAGTTCGGGCTCCCCGCCATTGCGGAGCACCTGGAACTCCTCGCGGCACGCAGGCCGATGAGATACGAGGACTTGACGCGATGGGTCGACGAGATCGAGGGTCGTGGAGCTTGTGGCCATCCCGATGGCGTTGCACGCCACATCCGATCGGCCCTCGACGTGTTCGCTCTCGAAGTTTCGGAGCATCTCGCCGGGCGATGCACGGCCAGGGACCACCGATCGTTGCTCGCGGTTCCGACCGAGGAGGTCTGGTGAGGTCACCGTTGATGTTGCGCATCGACCGGATCGCCTGTGACGGCCGGGGGACCTGTGCGGAACTCCTGCCCGAGCTGATCGCACTCGACGACTGGGGATACCCGATTATCGCCGACGGTACGGTACCGCGAAATCTCGAGAGTCTGGCCCACGCAGCGGTGGATCTGTGCCCGAAGATGGCGCTTCACCTGAGGGTGGGTGATGAAGAAGGCGGCTCCGCTCGAGGTTGACCTGCGGTGCTCGAACCCGTGGCTCTGGGTTCTCGGACTGTCCCAACCGATTGGCCTCAATGCGACTCGTAGGTCCTGACCCTGCTTTTCGTTGACTCCCCCTCGCCCCCGGGAGCGGCACGGTGGTGTCCTGTTGCGATGGTGCTGCCGAGAAATGACTTCCGACCCTGGGCATACCTCGCCGTAGGGCGCATCCTGCTCTCAAGACACATGGAGAGTAGAGCCATGACCAAGATGAAGCAAACGGCCAGCGAGTTCCTTAGCCACAAGAGGGTTGCCGTGACGGGAGTGTCGAGAAGTCCGAAGAATCACGGCAGCAATGTGGTCTACAAGCGCTTGCGCGATCGCGGGTATGAGGTGTTCGCGGTCAATCCCAATGCCAGCAAGGTTGAGGGGGACGCCTGTTTTGGCGACCTGGGATCAGTCCCTGGCGGTGTCGACTGGGTGGTAATCGGCACCAGACCCGAGACAGCCGAGCAGACGGTTCACGACTGCGTCGATCTGGGCATCGAGCGCGTCTGGATGCACCGGGCCATCGGATCTGGGAGCGTCTCACGAGAGGGCGTCGAATACGGACGCGAGCACGGGCTGACGGTCATTGACGGAGGATGTCCCTGCATGTTCGAGCCGGCCGCTGATCGTGGACACAAGGTGATGCGCGTGGTGTGCACGCTGACGGGCGCAGTCCCTCGGCACGTTTCGCGGGACGGCTAGTCAGTCGGAAGCGACGCCGCCGCCCTGAGCGATCTTGGGACGATGGTCCCTAGTGCGAAGTCACCGCGAAGCCGCACACTTGCTCAATGGAGGCAAGTGCCAGCCCAGGACTTGATCTGTACTGGATTCCTCTCGGAGCGGGTGCCCACGTGGTCCGCTCGAGTGGAAGGGCGTACGAGGCGTTGGCTGCACTCGCCCAACACAGGTCCCGGCGCGATCTGTATCACTCCGCCGCGCAGTTCACGATCGAGATGACGCCAATACCTAATGCTCGAGGATGGACTGAGAGAGGCGTCGTCGCTGAAGGCCCTGTCGGGTGCATAGTCGCCGGAGGGTTGCGAACCTTCAGGTACGAAATACGACGATGGCGCGGTGGCGTGATCACTGACATTGCCAGCGCCGTTGCCAGCCCTGTGCACCTCAGCGATGACGCCCGAATTGTGGAGGAGGCCCTCGACGTGGTGCCCTTCGTACCCACCCCAGTCTGGGGTCGCGATGAACTCCGAGCCGGCGAGATGTGGAACTCCAACTCGGTGACCGCGTGGATCCTCACTCGGATCGGACTCGTGCAACTCGCCGGTCAACCCCCTGGCGGCGGCAGGGCTCCAGGCTGGGATGCGGGAGCGACGATGGCCGGGCGGCAGATGAGCTCCCCGCAGACTAGGTGCCTTGTAGGACAGTGAGGCGCAGCGCTGCGGGAGATCGCGCTCTTCTCATCTTGGAGTACTTCGTCGGGATCACGGCGCTCGTTGGCGGGCTGATGCTGGTCGCCAGACCTGACGGGTCCTTGTTGCAGGCGAAGATGTCAGCGCTCTCGGGGAGCCTGTTCGAGGATTGGCGCGTGCCCGGAATACTGCTCGCCACCTTGGTCGGAGGCGGGTTCTTGGTTGCCGCCGAATGGCAGCGAGGACGCCTGCCTCATGCGCGCGAGCTCTCAATCCTCGCCGGAGCGGGGCTCGTTGCGTTCGAATTTTCGGAGCTGGGCCTGATCGGTTTTCAGCCGCTCGAGATGATCTTCGGGGCAATTGGAGCCACTGTCTTGGTACTCAGTGCTCGCCAACATTCGTCTGAGATGCACGCCTCTCAGGGCGACACGACGCGGCGACAGACCACCGAACGTGTCGGATGACCCCGCCCCCGCTTCGCGATGTTTCAATCGAGATCCGAGACGTTCTTCAGGACCTTCCCCTATTTCTGACGGCCCCTCTCTATCGGCGTCGCCATCTGCGCTGGGGGGCCACATCTGAGGAAGCAGAGGGCGTTCTACCCGGTGACCAGATCCTGCCGAAAGCCCAGTTCATTGCCACGAGGGCGATCACCGTCGACGCCCAACCTGAAGCCGTCTGGCCGTGGATAGTCCAGGTGGGCTGTCTGCGGGCCGGCTGGTACAGCAACGACCTCCTGGACAATCTCGGCCGGCCGAGCGCGAGAACTCTCGTTCCAAGTCTCCAATCACTCGACATTGGCCAGTGGGTGCCGATGTCGCCGTTTGGGCAACCCGATGAGAGGACCGCCTTCCGGGTGGACTCGTTCCGCACCGATCTCTGGCTCCTTTGGAGCAAACCGGATGCGACATGGGTCTGGCAGCTCACAACGACGAGCAGCGGCTCCACTCGCCTGGTGACTCGCATTCATACCTTCTATGACTGGCAGCACCCCGTGAGGGCCGTCCTTGGCGTCTTCCTCATGGAGTTCGGCGACTTTCCCATGATGAGGCGAATGCTTCGCGGGATCAAGGAGCGGGCTGAGTCGTAGTTTCGGAGAGGCGTGGGAAGCAGGTCCAACCCAATAGAAAGTGGTCTGCGTTTGGGGTATCCGCACTCGTAGACGAGCGTGTAACCGACAGGTTTGCCGCCGCTCGTCGGTGTGCTTGTACTGGAACGCGAATCGCACTTCGGCGGCAGCGTCGGTCACGATGAGTGACCCTTGGGCAGCAGGAAGACCGGTACCTCCGTGTCGCCGTACTTGGGTTCAGTAGTGATGTAGCTGGCGATGCCGGCTGCCACCGCCAGGGTTTCGAGGTCGAGGGGCAATGGCCGCAAGGTCGTGTCCGCCGGTCACACTGATGCATCGAGCTGCGCGATGAACAGAGCAGTCGAATGTCATGGCGGCCCCGGCAGGATGTGAACCGCCGCCACGGGGCTCCGGAGGCCGGTTTGGGTGGTCCAGTCCGTCTTCGCAGTCCATTGAAATGGTCCTGAGCAGGCCCTCTCGTCTAAGGGGTTCAGCAGCGTCTCTTCTGTAGGCCTGATTTGATTGCCAATTTGGATTGCCAAGATCGCATTGGCAGAAGGCTGGTGTCACTTCGACGCTCGCGATTGTTGCCTGTTGCCGTTGGTCACAACGTGGCGAACCCTTGAGCGGATCCCCGACTGGACGCGCCCGCGCCGGGCGATCTGTTGGCGCGCCTCGGCCGGGCGCCCGGGGAGCGAACCAGACGTTCAGGTGGCGTCAACAATGCTGAAGAAGTCGAGAAGAGCCTGTGCCACCTTGTCGGGTGCCTCCAGGGCTGCGTAGTGGCCGACGCCTTCAAAAGTCACTGATCGGACCGCATCGGAACTGATCTGGCTCAACGTTGCGAAGGTCAACTCGCCGCCGCCAGCTCCGATCGCCTGCACCGGGATGGTCAGCTTGTGGCCGACGACAAGGGTTGCGATCTCGTCGCCTTCTTGGAGCATGGACTGGTAGAGGCCGATCGCTCCGCGCCAGCCATCGGGACGGGAGTAGGTACGGACGAATTCGTCGATGTCGGTGTCGGTGATCGCTCCGGGGGTGGCACTCATGGCCGGAAAGGCGAACTGTCCGAGGAACTCGCGCTCGCGACCGATGAGGAGCATCTCGGGGATTCCGGGGGCGGCAAGGAGGCCGATGTGCCAAGTACCCCCGTGGGTGACGTCGGCCAGCGTCTCAAGGCCGAACCCTGGTAGGCCCATCTCTATGGCGGTGAAGCTGAGCACATCCTCGGGGTGCGTGGTGGCGAGACGCAAGACCGTCGCTCCGCTGATGTCCTGGCCGGTGAGGTGCACTGGGCCAACATTGAGCTCTTCGATCAAAAGGTGCAGGTCCTCGGCGGAGGTCTTGCTGTCGTAGGCGCCTGGTCCGTTGTCAGAGTCACCGAACCCGCGCAGATCCACGGCATAGACACGGTGGCTGGCGGCGAGCAGCGGGATGAGCTTGCGGAAGGTCCACCACGTCTCGGGGAACCCATGGACCAGCAGAACTGGAGCTCCTCCCGAGCCCGCCGCCACGTAGTGCAGCTCAGTCCCGTTGACCTTGGCGTAATGGTGCGTGACCCCGGCCAGTGAGGCCTGCTCGGCAGTAGCGGTCATGTCAATCTCCTTAATCGTCAACCTGGTTGTCCAGTGTAGACAACCAGGTTGACCTTGTCAAGACCTCTGCTTTACGCTCAGCTCATGTCACGCTCGGGGGCCGACCTCGCATTGCTCCTCCTCGGAGGGTTTCGGGTCTTGGTAGACGATGCCGTCCTGGAGCTCGCCGAGCGCGGCTACGAGGATGTGCGCCCCGTCCATGACTTCGCAATGCGAGCCATCGCGGCGGGCGCCGACAATGCTTCGGAACTGGGTCGCCGTCTGTCGGTCTCCAAGCAAGCGGCGGCAAAAACTGTAGCGGTACTCGAGGAGCGCGGCTACGTGGCACGCGGTGTTGATCCGCTCGACGCCCGTCGCAAAAGCCTTCAGGTCACGTCGCTCGGCTTCGAAGTCATGCGGGCAGGCGAAGCCGTCTTCGACGAGTTGCGCGACAAGTGGAAGCGGAAGATCGGCGCTAAACAGCTCGAGCGCCTTGAGTCTGACTTGGCGGCCCTGGTGGGGGCATCGCCGGTACGTGTCGACACGCCCGGCTGGGTCGCCCACAGTCTCGACGAGACGACCTCACGGTCAAAGGCGAGGTAGGAACCGGGCTCTGAGGACTAAATCGGCGGGTTCGCCGAAACGGGAAACGTCTCCTTGTGGCACGAGGGGAAGGACGTGTGAATTCGCGATGAACATCGCTCAACGTCCCTTGCAAACGACAGCGCTGTTGCTAAAGATTCATTCAGTGCAGTTGTAGTCATGCGCCCGCTTGTTGGGTGTTTGATCGGAATCGGGTTGGGGATCGCGCAATCGAAGAAAAGGAGCAACGGAGTAGTGCGAACCTCTAGACGACGGCCCTCTTTCGACCGCCTGAAGTCGGTCGACCAATTCAGGAAATGCACCAAGGCACAGCTCCGAGAGGTGGAGCGATTGGCCGAGCACGTCAAGGTCGAGCAGGGCGAAATCTTGGTGAGCGAGGGGCAGCCCGGCAGGGAGCTCTTCCTTATCCTCGCTGGCACCGTCGAAGTCGCTCAGACAGGGCGGCGGGTCAACACGCTCGGCCCGTGTGACTTCTTCGGAGAACTGGCGGCCCTGTGCCGTGGGAATCGCAACGCCACGGTCACAGCTCTGTCAGATCTGGAGTTGCTGGTCATCGGGCCGCGTGAGCTCAATGCGATGGCCCAAATCCCGGGGTTCCGGGATTCACTGCTGAAGAGGATGGCCAGCCGGTTGCGCGTGGCCGACGCCCGGCTTGCGGGAGCCGAAGGACAGGAAGCCGTTGGGAATGGGGGCACGCCCGGTCAGGGCTCGTCGTCGACGTCTTTCACCAGCCTCGCAGGAGCGAACGCTACTGAAGTTCACTAATCAGAGTTTCCGAGCACTTCAATCGCGACCCCTTGAGCTTCTGCAAGTCCTTCGAACCCAGTTCCTCTGCGATGGCGCTGGCCATTCGGTGGTTCTCGACCAGGGTCTTGGGTGCCCGTCCCCGGGCCTCGATGTGGTGGAGCCAGCGAGTGAGGAGGCCTCCGAAGGTCTTCTTGGTCAACGGGATCCGTCCGTGGTCGGCCTCGCTCACCACCCGCCGCGGCCCGCTGGGCGTCGGGTCACGTCCGAGTGACACCTGACCTGCCAAACGCCCGGCGAGCGTTCACGTAGGCTTCCCAGCACGGATTGAGCGGATCGATTATGGACGGGTTATGTACAGGCCAGTCCTCTGAGACGCGAAACTCCTGCTGGAGA
>CAVYNO010000024.1:0-25398 GCA_963769825.1 uncultured Acidimicrobiales bacterium | reverse complement strand
AGTTCAGAGGCACTTTCTAGGGTTCTCGACAGCGGCAATGTCCTAGGAATGTCCTACAGGGCATAGATTAGTCAACGTGGCCAACAGCTCGAGCGGCAAGACCAGCCCGGGGACGATGCGGGAACGGTCGCCGGGGCATTGGCAATTACGAGCTTTCGCGGGTCCCGATCCGGCTTCCGGCAAGCCGCGGCAGGTCTCCCGCAGTTTCAGGGGCAGCGACCGCGCCGCCGCCAAGGCACTCTCCTCTTTGGTGGCGGACGTGGAGGCCGGAAGGTTCAAGCGCACCTCGGCCACAGTTGGGCAGCTCCTCGACCGCTGGTTGGATTTTGCTGCGCAACGGCAGCGACCGCGATCGGTATACGAGAACAGAAGCAAGATCAACAGTCGAATCCGACCGATCCTCGGGAACGTGCGTCTCGACAAGCTCGAGGCTGACACCCTCGATGGCGCCTACCGGCTCTGGCTTGACGAGGGACTGTCGCCATCCACTGTCCACCAGTACCACGCCATCCTGTCGGCGGCGTGCCGGCAGGCCGTCAAATGGGGGTGGATCGATCGGGCACCAACCGATCGTGCCACGGCGCCGCAGCCTGTACGCAAGAAGATGATAGTTCCGACGCCCAAGCAGCTGTCCGCATTGGTCAAGGCAGCCGAAGCATCCGACCCGGTATTGGCGACCGCAGTCGCCCTGGCCGCGCTTACCGGTGCCCGGCGGGGCGAACTGGTGGCGCTCCGATGGTCGGACACCGATTTGGCCGCGGGGCGCCTCATCATCGCCCGCTCGTTGACCGTGGCTAGTGGTGAGCAGCACACCGGCCCGACGAAGACGCACGCCGCCCGTGAGTTGGCCCTTGATCCGATTGGTGTTGAGGTGCTGAAACGGCGATGGGCATACATGACGGACTTGGCCGATCGAGCCGAGTCGCGGTTGGTCGACGATCCCTACGTCCTCAGTTACAACGCCAACGGCGCTCTGCCGGTGAACCCCGACACACTGACACACCGATTCGCTCAGCTGTGCCAGACGATGGAGAAGCCTGCCTTTGACATACTCCGCAAAACGACACCAAAGGCAAAGCGCACAGACTTGCCCGCGGCGCATCGCTGGCCATTTCGGCTCCACGATCTGCGCCACTTCAGTGTCACTACGTTGATCGCTGCCGGGGTCGATGTACGAACTGTCGCTGAGCGCCACGGACATGCCAAGGCGACCATGACCTTGGATCGCTATGCCCACGCCTTACCTGAACGGGACCGAGCTGCCGCCGGCATCCTCGGGGACGTCTTGAGTTCAGCCATTCCCGCTTCAGGTGTCACCAGGACCCAATGAGAACCCGACAACTCGGGCCACAAATATGAAGTGCACGCCCGCGCTCCAAACTCACGGGATCACGTCGTCGCCATGAAGGTACCGCTCAAGCCGCGGGACGGAGACTTTCCACCGTCGGCCGATACGGATCGCCGGGCTGAACTGGCCAGTGCGGCACAGACGGTACAGGGTGTCGGCGTGCAGTCCCACACGCCGGGCCGTTTCGGGAACTGAAATGAGATCGACGGATGCCCGGTGATTCCGGATCTGTTTGAGCCCTGCGAGCGGCGGCGCAGAAGTCGATGGCATGGGAGTCTCGTCCTTTGTCGGCCCGAGTTGGGCTGTCAGTATTAGTGCCGACAAGTCGCCACAATCAACCCCTACGCGGGACCACTGGTGGAATATCGAACTCAATACACTGATTCAGAATCGCGACTAAGCGTCTGAAACGAGGCATTCCGTGTATGACGACGCGTACAAATGGCTGCACTCTGAGATGGCTGGACCAGTAATGAGTCGCCAGGCCGGCGCACTGAAGGTACCTGGGGTGGAGGCGGTGGCTGTCCCAGATCTGGAATCTGCGAAACCTCTCGAAGTCGGCTCAAAGGAAGGGTCGCGGGCAAGCGGAAGGCTCGGAGTCGAGTCACGTCACGTCGGAGCGCCCGCCGGCGCGCCCCAGCCTGTACGCGACGAACCCCCAGACCGGGGCCCGGGGGTTGTCGTCGCGTCATGCTAACGACCGGCACGAGGCCGATCGTGGCTGGCCAGGTGAGGTCAGCCGTTGGTCGAGCAGGCGGTGGTCAGCTTGGCGAGCCGGGCGTTGACCTTGTTCTCGCGGTCTTGGACCTTGGTGACCCGGTTGGCGATGCGGTCGGCACCCGCCGTGTTCCCCGCAGCCTTGGCCTTGGCCTCGGCAGCCTGGGCCTTGGGCAGAGCGGCCGCGAGCCGGGCTTCCACCTTTTGGACATGAGTCTGGATCTGAGGGAGGAGCGAGCACACGGTCGTCGACGACGTGATCGCCGCCCCCGCGTTGCCGGTCGAGCCCGTCGACGCACCGGCCACCCCGGCAAGTCCCAGCGTCAGCGCGCCGGCCACTGCAGTCCCTGCGATGATCTTACGAAACATGGTCTTTCCCCTTCGACTGGTGTGCGCCCCTTTGGCGCACCTGCCGTCGTTTGACGGCACTCCCTACTCTGAGACCCGGATGTGAGGAGACTGTAAGGCACGTATGAAGGAACGTGCCGCTTCCTAAGAGCAGGCGAAGAATCGGTTTTGACCTCCTGGCGCTCGGTCAGGGTTTGCGTGCAGCGTCTTTTCCGAGGAGTGCACGCTAGGTGTCCCGGGCTCGGACCACCGGCGCTTCACGGCGTCAAGTCGCCGGCTCGGCTCGCAACAACTTCTGGCGGTGTCGTGATCGTTGAAGTTCGCCCTGCGGGCGAACCCGCCAGAACTTCTTGCTCGGCCCAAGGGGCTGCCCTCTCTGGAACTTGACCCCGCACAGCTCCGGTGGGAGTCGCCGTTCATCGAACGACGCAGCGGCGTCGTTCGCAAGGAACGAAGCCAGGAGCATAAGGAGCAAGACAATGACCAATGCAACCACCATTACCGGGAACCTGACTCGGGAACCCGAAATTCGCTACACCCGCGAGGGCCAAGCGACCACCCAACTCGGCGTGGCCGTCAACCGGCGCTGGCTGGACAAAGCCACCCAGGAATGGCAGGAAGCGACGTCGTTCTTTGACGTCGTGTGCTGGCGTGACCTGGCCGAGAACGTGGCGCTCAGCCTCTCCAAGGGGATGCGCGTCGTGGTCAGCGGCCGCATCGAGCAGCGCAGTTGGGAGACCGACGACGGTGAGCACCGCTCCAAGGTCGAGATCGCGGCCGAGGAGATCGGCCCCAGCCTGCGCTTTGCCACCGCCGACGTGCAACGGAGCCAGCGCCATCAGGCAACGGAGGAACCCTCCGAGTCAAGTGACGCCGAGGCAGCTTCGTTCTGAGGCCTGCGTCCCGAGCAGGGTCACCGGCTCCGGCCGGTGGCCCGACCCGGGGCACACGGCGCCGGACAGAAGGTCGTGCGGATGCGAGCACCTGACCCTTGTCGAAAGCTGCGCCCGCAACCGTTGCGCGCGCCCTCGATCGCATAGCGAACTGGATCACCCCCCTTCGCACCGAAGTCGGATTGACGGCGACGAACGGTGATCGTGCCTGCCTTCACTATTGAACGAGCGAGCAATCCGGCCGGCCCCCCCCATCCTGTAAGTACCGCACGACCTCCCAACGTCAATCAGCGCTGTCCCTCGCATCCGCACGACCTATCCACCAGCCCAACAACCACATCAGATTGCTTCACACGTGTGGCATTCGAGGCGGTAGGGCTCGACTGAAGGGGCCGATTGTGGTCGCCGGCCGTCTGTAGCTGCGGGGCGGTGGCCGCCCCGAGGATGGGACCGCGACGTGATTTCGCTGCGCAAGATGACCTTGGGGTCGGGCTACCGCTACCTGATGGAGTCCGTCGCTGCGGGCGACGGCGCGGTTGGGCAGTCCTCGAACCTGACCCGCTACTACGCCGAGTCCGGCACCCCGCCGGGGGTGTTCCTCGGCGCCGGCTTGGCCGCCCTCAACGACGGCCGGGGAGTCGAGGCGGGCTCTCAGGTGACCGAAGACCACCTGTTCAACCTGCTCGGGATGTGCGCCGATCCGGTCACCGGCAAGCTGCTGGGTCGCCAACCGAACCGTTCGCACCTGTCGCTGGCGAAACGGATCGCACTGCGGGACGAGGCCATCCCGGCGACCGCCACCGATGCCGAACGGGCCGAGCGGACGGCCCGGATCGAAGCCGAGGAACGGGCCAGGGGGGTCGGGTTCCGCACCCCGGTGGCCGGGTTCGACTTGACGTTCTCCCCCTCCAAGTCGGTGTCGGTGGCCTGGGCGCTGGCTGATCGCAACACCAAAGCACTGATCTATGACTGCCATCGCCGGGCCATCGAGGTCGTCGTGGCCTACGCCGAGCGCGAGGTATTCCACTCGCGTTCAGGCACCAATGGCGTGGTCCAAGAAGACATCGAGGGCGTGATCGCCACCGCCTTTACCCACTTCGACTCTCGGGCCGGCGATCCCCAGCTCCACGACCACGTGGTCGTGGCCAACCGGGCCCGCTCGCTTTCCGACGGCATCTGGCGCACGCTCGATTCGCGGGGTCTGTTCAAGAGCCTGGTCGCGCTGTCCGAACTGCACCAGGGGGTGCTGGCCGACCTCTTGACCACCGAACTCGGATGGGGCTGGGACGGTCGGGCGCGCCGGCACTCTGAGCAGTTGCGCTTCGAAGTAACCGGAGTGTCCGAGGCTCTCATGGCCGAGTTCTCGCAGCGCTCAGCGGCCATCGAGGAGCGCAAGACGATGCTCATTGATCTCTTCGTCGCCGCTCGTGGCCGCCAACCGACCAACGTCGAGGTCCTCGACCTGCGGCGCCGGGCCACCCTCGAAACCCGGTCGGCCAAGGAGCACCGCAGCCTGGCCGAGATGACCTTTGGCTGGCGCCAACGGGCCGAAAGCTATGTCGGAGAGGACGCTCGCTCCTGGGTCGCTGGCCTCTCGGACCGCAACGACCTGCCGCTGCTTCACTCCGCCGATCTGGCCGACGGCATCCTGGCCGACGCGGCCGGCGTGGCGGTGCTGACAGTGGCCGAACGCCGGGCCACCTTCTCCCAGGCCAACCTCTTGGCCGAGGTGCACCGCCAGCTCCACGGCGTTCGCTTCGCCTCACCCGAGGAGCGGATCGCGGTGGCCGAGCGCACAGTTACCTTGGCCACCGCGCAGTCGCTGCTCGTCTCCGCGCCGGAGCTGCATTACACGCCGAAGCGCTTGCGCCGGGGGGACGGCACGAGCCGGTTCCGGGCCAAGGGCCATGAGATCTACACCTCCGCCACCCTCTTGGAGGCCGAGGCTCGCCTGCTCGACGCCGGACGCCAGCTGAGCGGCCCGGCCATCTCGATGGCCACAGTGGCCTCGGTGACCCCGGCCGGCCTGCCCGGTCGCGTCTATCCGCTGAGCCACGACCAGGCGACAGCCGTCGAACAGATCGCTGCCTCTGGTCGTTCGCTCGACGTCTTGGTCGGACCGGCCGGGACGGGCAAGTCGACCACCATGGGCGAGCTGCGGACCGTGTGGGAAACCGAATACGGTGCGGGCTCGGTGCTGGGCCTCGCCCCTTCCGCAGCCTCCGCCGAGGCGTTGGCAGTCGAACTGGGCATCGACACCGAGAACGTGGCCAAGTGGCTCTACGAGCACCGACAAGAAGCCGAACGGCTGAGGGGACTGAGCGACCTCCGGGTTGAGCTCAGGTCCGTGGTTTCGGCCCGACGCCGGTCGTTGGTGCAGCGGCGTATTGCCGCGGCTGAAGACGAGATGGCCCGCTGGCGGCTCCAGCGGGGCCAGCTCGTTATCGTCGATGAAGCCAGCCTGGCCGGGACGTTCGCGCTCGATGAACTGATATCGGCGGCTCGAGACGCCGGGGCCAAGGTGCTCTTGGTCGGCGACCAGGCCCAACTCAGTTCAATAGACGCCGGGGGCGCCTTCGCCGCTTTGGTGCGAGACCGCGACGGCTCGGCCCCGGAACTCAGCGACGTGCGCCGGTTCCATCACGACTGGGAGAAGCGGGCCAGCGTGGAGCTGCGGGAGGGGTCTCTTGAATCCATCGACGTCTACGGCGCCCACGACCGCATCAGATCGGGGGATCGCGACCAGATGCTCGACGCCCTCTACCTGGCGTGGAAGGACGACATCGAGGCGGGCTTGAGGAGCCTGATGATCGCTGGTGATCTGGGTACCGTGAGCGAGCTCAACACCCGGGCCCGGGCCGACCGGGTGGCGGCCGGAGAAGTCGCAGATGGTGGCCTGTCACTCGCGGGCGGTGGGACGGCCGGCGTGGGTGATGCGGTCCTGACCCGCCAGAACAACCGGCACCTGGCGAGTGGGCGTCGCTGGGTCCGAAACGGTGACCGCTGGACTGTCACCGCCACCCACGACGACGGCTCCATGACCGTCAAGAGGCCGAAGGGAGGAGGATATGTGGACCTCCCGGCCGATTATGTGGCTGAACACGTCGAGCTGGCCTATGCCTCAACGGCGCATCGGGCCCAGGGCCGCACAGTCGACACCGCGCACGCCGTGGTGACTCCGACAACCACCCGAGAGGTGCTCTACGTCTCGGGCACCAGGGGGCGCGAGGGAAACTGGCTCTATGTGGACATTCACTACGACCCCGATCCGGCGACCTCGCATGACCAGGCGAGCGAGCCGGTAACGGCCAAAGAAGTGCTCGCCGGGGTGCTGGGTAACGCTGGCGCCGATGTGGCAGCCCACGAGGCGATCCGCCACGAACACGACGGGGCCGAAGGTATGGAGCGCCTCTCGGCCGAGTACCTGACCCTGGCCACGATCGCCCAAGAAAGGCGCTGGGACACCCTGCTGATGACCTCGGGGCTCACCGATGCCGAACTCGACGCCGTACGCTCCAGCGAGGCACGTGGTCCGCTCTTCGCGGCATTCCGTGAGGCCGAAGCCCGGGGCTTCGACATCGAGGCCACCTTCCCGAGGCTCGTTGCCGGGCGATCCCTCGCCGACGCCGCTGACGTCGCCGCGGTGCTGCACGGCCGGGTAGAGCGTTGGACCCAGGCAGCCGGTGGTCGGCGCCGGAGGCCCGACGATCTCATCGCCGGGCTTGTCCCGAGAGCCCGAGGGGTCAGCGACCCCGAGATGGCCCGCGCCCTAGCCGAGCGTGACCAGGCCATGGAAGGACGTGCCCGCACGCTGGCCGAACAATCAATCGAGTCCCGACACCCCTGGGTGCAATCTCTCGGTCCTGCTCCGGCCCACCCTGGCCGGTGGGCGCGCTGGTTGCGCAACGTCTCGACGGTCGCGGCCTACCGGGACCGCTGGCACATCACCGGAGAGGGCAGCATCGGCAATCGGAGCGACGTCGGGAGCACCGAACAGATGAGTGAACGCAAGCGAGCTCAGGCCGCCGCACAACGAGCGCTGGCCATAAGCCACGAAAGCAAGAACAAGCAAACCAGCACCAACTTTGATCCACAGATCGTTCTCACAAGAACCTTCGAAAGATGACCAGCCGAAGTGCTGTCGGGGTGCGGGTCAGCTCCCCGAGTACGTCATCGGCGATGCACACATTGTCGACAAGTATCGAACAAGTGTTCGCCGCCGTCAAGGTTCCATCACCACGCCTCCCTTCACTCCTGGGCGTGTGGGTACCGAAACTCCAGTTGGTCCAATTGGATTGCTCACCAGGATTTCTAGGTCTCATCTGGAACTTGTCTCACCGCAGGCGCTGCCGAATGCGGGACGTAGGTCGCTAGGCAGGTGCCGACGTTCTTTCTGGCACACCTTCCCTGGTCGGTGCGCCGGAAGAGGTTTCGGCACTTACAGGACCATGCCCGGTACGATCAATATCCGAGAGCAGGAATCGGAGCAGGCTGATGAGTGCGGGAACAAGATGTGACAATCCGATGTGCTCATGTGATCCATGCACATGTGCTCAATGTGCCTGCGGCGTCGTCACGCTCGGCGATCTCGAACGGCGGGTGTTGGGCGTCGTGTGGGACCTACCCGATCCCGAACCGACGGGACGTGAGGTCGCTGATGCGCTTCCTACACATGCCTACACCACCGTTGCCACGGTGCTGGACCGCCTCGTGAACAAGGGACTCCTGAGCCGCCGTATGGATGGTCGCCTCATCCGGTTTACTCCCATTGGGGTTCGGGGGGCCCACACCGCCGTCGTCATGCACCAGGCTCTGGCGGCCGACAGCGATCCTGGCGCAGCACTTGTCTGCTTTGCGAACACGCTCTCGTCTTCGGAGATGACCGCCCTCCTCGGAGCCCTCGACGAGCGCAGCTCCCACACTACGGACTAAAGAGTCTTCACGGCCTCGGTTACCGATCCGGGCTCAGCGTTGCGTTCGGCTGACAGAAGCAACGCACTCCACCTGTGTGACTGCTTAGATCATCAATATGAGCATGAAGCCCATGCCGACGGCCATGACAACGTGGCTTGCGTCCTCGAGCCGAGGCTCGGTGATCAGTCGGACCGCGCCGCTACCGGTCGAGGTAAGGGCCGGCCCGCCGGGAGCGTCCACTGTCCCGCCCGCCGCCCCACTCATGGCGTAGGCCCGGGCGTGCGTGCCGTGATGGGAGGCACCCTTGTTCGGCGAGGCCAGCGTGAAGACGGCGGATGTGAAGAACACGAACGCCAACAGCAGGCTGAGCCCCGGATCGATTCTCGCCCTCGATGACTCCGCCATCGACATTGACATGGCTCCGGAATTGGCTGCGGCGGGAAACAGGTACATCAAGAGCATGGCAAAGCTCATCGCTGCGTGAATCAGATAGTGAGTGAGGTGGATGCCGAACGCGATTACCGATTGAATGCTTCGCACCACGAACCAGACGAGCAGCACCGTAAAGATGAGCTCCCAGATCGCGCTCGGGCCGAAGGCCCAATCGGCAACGAACATGCCGGCCATGGACACTCCCATGAAGATGTGAGCGATGTCGACGTCCCTCCCGCCGGTCATGCGAGCCATGACGGAGACGGCCAGGAGCATGAGGCCGTAGGCGGCCACTGCCAGCATCGCCACCGCGAAGAGGTAGTACAGCCAAGAAGGGGTGGGCGTCATGGGACGAGAGCCTTCTTCGACTCGGCCATCGAGTTCGACGGCACACCGTTGCCAGTATCTCGAGCCATCGTCAAAGGCCAGTAGATCAACGCGAGGATGATGACCGGCGGTCCGGAGTTCGGGTCGGTGGCCCCGCCGGCCAGGATACCGCCGAAGTTCTCGGTGGCCACCCAGATGAAGACGTAGGTCACGATCCCGAGCACCAGCGTGAACCGATTGAACTGAGGAGGGAGGTAGGCCCCGACGGCCACGACGACACAGACGACGGCAAGCAGGATCGCCAGCCGCCGTTCCGTGATGGAGGAACATCGATGCGGTAGCCCGATCGATGCGGGCAAGCCATCCGGGCTGTCCGGTGTACGCCGCCACCAGATCGTGCAGCGCCTGGGGCGAGCGACCCGAGCCGACGACGGCCAGGACGGCCAACAGGCCCCACACCACGGCCCAGACCGCTCTCGCGGCCGTCACCCCAACGGTCCGAGCAGCGACGAACGGCCTGTCCGAGCCCTCGCTCGGCCACAGCAGGACTGCCAGCAGCGCGTAAAAGAGCACGGCACCGGGGCCCCCGCCGAAGGGGGTGGCGCCGCCATGAAGGATGTTCCCGGCACCCTCCCCGAACCACCAGACGCCCAGAGCCCAGACGATGGACAGCGCCAGTGCGTGCTTGAGGGTTCGCTTCCACACGATCCCGAAGCCGATGAGGAACTGCACGAGCGCAAAGGTGCTGTTGGTGAACACCGGAAAGTGATTGACGTTCGAGGCGTTCCAGGTGATCGAGTGCCCGACCCAGCCGGGGTTGCCCGCGGCCAGGTTGTTGAGCATGCCGCTAAACCCGCTGGATCCCCGGGTGAACATGAACGGTTGAAGTTGGAGCACCGCATCGAGGAGCCACACCGTTGCCAAGACCAGCTGAAACGTCCGCTGGAGATCCCTCGGTTCCGCAACGGGATTGGTCACGACCCTCCGGGATTGAGTCTCCAGGGCCAGTGAACTGCCTTCCGTCATGTCGGTCAATGTCATCGCTCACCACCCTCATGCCGGGGCTTGATTACTACGACCAGTGTTATTACTACCACTCGTAGTATTATGGCAAGCCACTTTGACTTGGAACCGAGTGGTCCCGGTGGATCGGCGACCCCCGTGAGACCGGCGTGAAGGCGACGGGACGCCAACACGAGGACTGTTAGACACACACCGTTTTGGGATTTCCAAGTGCGGCTGAACTCAAGGCCGAAACTCGCCCGGGTCACCCCCACGTAGGGAGAAATTGCCCTGTGCCGGTGGCCGAGTCGCGACGGAGGCAAACCGAGACAGGGGACGCCGGTGGTCCCCGTGAGCGCACAACCGGACTCCGGGTATCGGTCGACCTCGTTCAATCACCGTTCCAACAACCGAGAATCACATCTGCCACAGACTCCGCAACAGCACCTGAGCTCGTCGGCGGCCGGCCAAACTCACCAGGGAGACCCGCTGAATTGACCAGGAGTACCTTCCAGTCCTTGCGCACGATGATCGAGCCGTCGGTGGTCTGGATCGCCGCCTGACCGAGCCCATTCAAACTTTGGGACTTGCCCATCTGCTCCGCAAGCGTTCGGAAATAGCCCTTCGTCTGTGCCCAACTCGATAGTTCCTTCACTGAGAGCACCATGGAACCGGTCGGATATGTGTACTGACACGAGTAGAGGTGATGCACCCAGGTTGGACGCGAGACGGTGGCAAACTCCCCAAGCACCGATGCAATCTCTTGCCTCGACTTCGGCCGGCAAATCATCTGTGCGATCGTCGAGGGTGTCCGACCGGCCGGAAGCGGCGCCACGGAAGCCGCTTCGCCGGTTGGCATCTCGGAAGAGATCGTGACAAGCGATGCCAGGGTGAGCAGTACAACCAGAACTCGACCGCGCCCGCCCGATGGCCGGAGTTTCTTCCTTCGGACCACCGAGTCATCCGCACCAGGGCGGCGCGACGCGGGTTGCCGTCGGCCGACGCTGAGTCCCATGTCCGACCGCTGCAGGCGTTTCGGCACTGCTTTAGAGTACCGCTGTCGCTGTCCGAGAGAATATCGGGAGGACGTATCCGGTTCGTTGGATATGGCACCGCCTTCCCGGTTGACTTCGACCCAACATTTGCGACGGCCGGATCCTGTGTCACCTCGTGAAACCCCTTTTTCAGCTGAGTTCCATCACGTTCCCGTCGACATGACCGCCGCCTCGATGATCTGGATGTCCGGCGGCTGAATGGCCAGTGGACCTCCGGCAACCGGCACCTGCCACACCATGGTCATGAACGGCGTGGACTGCTGGACGCTCCCAGCTGGACACGGTGGTACCCCGTTGATCTGGAGCGGGTTCGAGGCGGACTCGCTGCTCGGGCCGCAGACATCCGTGCGCTGATGCCACTGGACCAAGGCGCCGTAGGGCATGGGTGGAGTCGCGGTCGAGGGCGAGAGGTACATCGCTGCCGCCAGCACCTCCTGGCCCGAAGGTGTCTGCGCGAAGACGAGGCCGTCTACGCTCTGCGGGTCGAGCGTCCTTCCCGCCGCTGCGTTCGCAGCCACGATGGTCGGATTCACGTAGTAGATGACTGGGTAGTTCGTGGGTGACACCGGGACGTAACCGGCCGCCACCGCCTCGGAGGGGTTCCCGTAGTGTGCCGCGGCCTGGCTGGTGTTCTGCACGTACTGGGTGGCGTTGATCTGCTGGGAGAACGTGGGCTCCGAGGCACATCCGGTCGCAGCCATATGGATGTCTGTGGGCCCATTGGCGCCTTGGGCCAAGAGCTCCTGGGCCTCCGCTGTCGGGAGCGCTGGACCGGTGTAGTGCCAGTCGGCCTTAGTCGTGTTGAGCCCGGCCGCGGCGCTGGCGTCGGCGCCGTTCATGTTCATGATCACGCCGGGCCCACCCATCGACATGTTCGGGGTGTTCGTCACGTCCAGGCCCGACCTCGTCGAGCCGTTATTCCCACTCGTACAGGTGGCCGTTGACGCAGTTCCCCCGCCAGAACCCGACGTCGTTCCGGACATGCCGGACATGCCGGCCATTGCCGTGCTGGTCGACTCCTGGGCAGCGACAGGGTAGGCGGCACTGAGGAAGAGCCCGGCCAACAGCGCCCCCACACCTCCCACAACCAACACCGGGTATCGAAAGAGCGCGGTCGAGAACGGCGGGCGCCATGTCGCCGGGTCAGGCAGCATGGCTGGCACCATGGTCAAGGCCAGCAGCACGACAAGGGGCCCAGAATTCGGGTCGGTCCCCGAGCCGGTGAAGATGCCGCCCAGACCCTGACCGCTCATCCAAAAGAAGGTCGCCAAGAGCCCACCTGCGGCGAGGAACGGAGTCGGTCGGCGGAACACGAGGGGCCCGAAACCGATGACCAGGGAGCCGATGGCCAGCAGCCACGTGGTCCACACGCCGCCACTGCCGAAATGGTTGCCGAAGCTACTGAGAAAGTGGGAGTACGCGCTCGGCTCGCCCGGCGACATGCCCGTGATGGCGCTCGACACCGAGGTGGGGGTTCGGTTGTTCGGCAGGAGGAACAAGATCGCCGCCAGCGACCAGTACCCGCACCAGACGAAGAGCGGTGTGGCCGCTCCCCCGAGGCCCTGTCCAGCCGCCGAGGACGCAAGTCCAACGCTTGGTTCCGTCTCCGCGTTCTCCTCGGTGGGTGCTGAACGTGGCCAGGCCATCAGGCCGACGAGTCCGTAGAGGAACACCGAACCCGGTGCGCCGGTGAGGGCGGAAGCCGATCCGGTGAAGATCTGCCCGAGGCCTTCTCCGAAGAACCAGACGCCGAAAGCCCAGAAGAACGACACGACGAGGGCCGGTCGCACGGTCCGCCGGAACAGCAGTCCCAGCCCGATCGCTACCTGGATGAGCGCAAAAAAGGTGTTCCAGACAGCGACGTGTGGCCCCACGAAGTTGCCCACGTTGGTGATGATCCACCGAACGATGTCGGGCTGGTTGTGCGCGTTGTTCAGGAGGTAGGTCGTCGTGAAGCCACTGCCGAACATGTAGGGCTGGAACTGCAAGCCGGCGTCGAGGAGCCAGAACAGTCCCAAGACGATCTGGAGGGTCCGTTGTGTCCGGACAAGTGAGAAGGACCGACGAGGCGGATCGATCGGGGGACTTTCTCCCTCTTCCACGGTGGTCATGATGCGCCCTCCAATACTGTGAAATATGGGATCACTTCAGCCTGCCTTTGGCCCGCCTCTCGCTGGCTCTCTGATGTTCCCCGCCGACACACCCCCGCAGAACGCCCTCCCCAGGGGATCCTGAGTGTCACGACAACTGCCATCCCTCGCGCACGAGCGACACGAGGTCGTGGGACTCTTCGGGGACGGTGATCTCGGCTGGAAACTCGAGATGAGCTCTGTCCCGTGTGTAGACGAGGATGTACCCAGCGTGCACGATCTCGTAGCTCGATCCCGGGGAGGGCGATTTCTCGGCGAAAGATAGTGGCATGCCGATCGCTGTTTCGGCGCTGCGGATCTGGGAGATGGTGCCCGTGAGCCCGGTGAAGGTGGGACTGAAATGATCCAGCCAGGTCTGAATTACGCTCGGTGTGTCCCGGGCGGGGTCGGTCGTCACGAAGACCATTTTCACCTGGCGGCGGTCCGCGGCGGGCATCGCCCTGATCGCCGATGCGGCGGAAAACATGTTCAGGGGACAGAGGTCGGGGCAATGCGTGTATCCGAAATAGACCAGGGTGACTTTGCTGCCGGAATCCGACGCGATGTTGAAGGGCTTGTTGTCCGTGTCGGTGAGGGTGACGTTCGGTTTGAGGTATGCCTTGGGAAAGACGAGAGCACCCGGATAATTTGGGTTGGTTTCTGCCGGGCCGCCGACTTGTGAAATGGTCGCTACGGGGCTACTCGAATTCGAGCACGCTGACAGTCCGAGGGTTACCGCTGCTATCCCGGCGGCTACCACAAAACGAGGGAATCGGCGGCTGTTCCTGCGCGGATTGGTCATCACTTCGTGGGCCGAGCTGTAGCCGAAGTCGTGGTCGATCGATCATCGCCCGATCCGCTGCCGTGTGGGACTGAGAGGCCGTCCGGCGATATGAGAAACCAATCTCGGCCAATTCCCTGGCCCGCGCGCGTCCCCGGGATGTAGATCGCCGGCGAAGGTGTACAGGGGATGGCCGCCGAGAATCACTTGGGCCGTCCCGCCTGCACCACTGATCACTCCCACTGGTGCACTGATCGACGGGGCTTTCGTCGGTGCGCCCTGTGATTGGAGTGGTGGCCAGTCGACGAGGCACCAATCGGCGTTACAGGCACTGGTCGTCGCTGTGTCCTTAGTGTAGGTATACAGCACCTGACCCCGATCGTTGGCGACGACCGATCCGAAGCGTGTCCGCACCACCGTCAGCGTTGTTGCATGAGCAGCGCCGTACGTTGCGGGCGTCAGCGGATACGAAGTTGCGGTGAGACCGCTGGGCGTCATAGCCCACCAGAGGTTTCCTACGCCGTTGCCCCTGATATCACCGGGTGCCCTATCGCCCGAGAATTCGTATAGAGGTCGGCCGTCCATGGTCAGTTGCCGCTCGCCGCCGCTCCGCACGATGGTGCCCATTCGCCCGGTCACGCCTGTGCGCACGGTGATCCTCCCCACCGCCGGCAACGGCACCCAGTCGTGGGCGCAGTCCCCGGTGCAGGCGCTCGGGGCTTTGGTCAACAGATCGTCGACGAAGACGTAGAGCGTCAGGCCCGAGCCGGTGCCGAGGACCGCTCCAGAGGAGGTCCGCACGACTCTGACGATCGTCGCAGAGGTGTTGCTACTCGTTGCGCTGGCTGTGATGACCGTGGTGGCAAGGATGAGCAACGCTCCAAAAGCCACGAAACCAAACCGCACCGGCCGTCCTCTGTGCTCGATCTGCCCGTACTACTACAGCAGGTAGTATTCAGGTCGGTCGACAAGTCGTCAAATCAGGACACGCGACCCGTATTCATCGTCCTGGCCGGTGTGGACACCGGGGGCGTTATGGGCAGATGGGTGACGCTGCGGCCGGAACGGATTCGGGTTTGGCTCCCTGGTCGGCCTTCCGTATTACATCGGTCGAGAAATGACGCAAACGGGAGCTGTTCCACACCACACAACCGGAAGAGAGTGCCATGGCGGCAGCGGCGATCAGAGGGTTGAGGAAACCGAACGCGGCCAGGGGAATGGCGATCACGTTGTAGCCAAAGGCCCACAGCAAATTGGTCCGAATGGTGAGATAGGTACGCCGAGCCAGTGTGATTGCCGTCGGGACCGCGGTGAGGTTGTCGCGGATGATGATCAGGTCAGCCGACTCAAGTGCGACGTCGGTGCCCGAGCCGACGGCGAGGCCAAGGTCGGCGCTCGCAAGGGCCGGACCGTCGTTGATGCCGTCTCCCACCATCGCAACTCGATGACCATCTTGTTGCAGGCGCCGAATCGCCCCGACCTTGTCCGCAGGTAACGCGGCGGAAATCACGTCATCGACTCCGATGGATGCTGCAACTGCTCGGGCCGCCGCCTCATGGTCTCCGGTCACAAGGACACAGTGCAGTCCTAAGGCCTTAAGTTCGCGCACGGCGGAGCGCGCAGTCGTGCGCACCCTGTCGCTTATCGCCAGCGCTCCGACCATCGCCGCGTCTCGGCCAACGAGCACCACAGTCCGTCCTTGGCTCTCCCATGCCTCGCAGTGTGATGCCAGCGAGTTGGGCATGGTCGAGAGCGTGGAATCCGAGAATAGCTCGCGTCGCCCCACCATTAATTCGTGGCCATGGAGACGCCCGCTGGCCCCAAGACCGGCGAGTGGTTCGAAGTCGTTCACCATTGCCAAATGGGCCCCGTCACTCTGCGCCCTCTGGACGACGGCCTTGGCCACAAGGTGTTCGGACGCCAGCTCGAGCGACCCGGCCCATCCCAACAGGTCCAGGGACGAGATCCCGTTCACACTGCTGACCTGGTCGACGACCGTGGCCCCTTCTGTGATGGTCCCCGTCTTGTCCAGCAACACCGTGTCGATCTCTCGTGACTCTTCGAGTGCCTGGTAACCCTTGAAGAAGATGCCCAGTCGTGCCCCTTCCCCTGATGCAACCATGAGCGCGGTGGGGGTGGCCAGGCCCAGCGCGCACGGACACGCAATGATCAGGACGGAGAGTGCCGCGCTGAAGGCTTCCTCGTTCGTGCCCCCGACGAGCAGCCAACCCGCCAGTGTGAGAAGTGCGATTCCGATCACGGCTGGCACAAAGACGCTGGCGATACGATCGGCGAGCCGCTGTACTTCCGCCTTCTGGTTCTGCGCATCCTCGACCAGGCGCAGCATCTGAGCCAGTTGGGTGTCAGACCCTAACTTCGTGGCCCTGACCACCAGCCGACCTCCGACGCACACCGTGCCCCCCAGGACGGTGTCACCGACGGTCACGTCGGCGGGCACCGACTCGCCGGTCATGGCGCTGCGGTCGAGGGCCGATTGCCCGAAAATGACCTCGCCGTCGGTGGCGACGGTCTCGCCGGGTCGGACGACGAACCGATCCCCCACATGGAGTGCTGCGATCGGGCGGCGCCGCTCAGTGTCTGTGGTGTCGAGCACGGCGACGTCTTTGGCGCCGACCGCGGAAAGCGTACGTAGCGCATTGCCGGTCTGCCGTCTGCTGCGCGCCTCGAAATACCGGCCGGCGAGCAGGAAAGTGGTCACGCCTGCTGCCACATCGAGATAGATCGCTCCACCGGACTGGTGGGCCAGCACGTAGCGAAAGGATCGGGCCACGTGGCTCGTGTCGCGGAAGAACATGGCGTAGATCGACCAGCCTGTGGCGGCCGCGATACCCATCGACACCAGGGTGTCCATCGTGGCGACCCCATGCCGGCCGTTGCGGATTGCTGCCTTGTAGAACGGCCACGCGGCCCACGTCAGAATCGGTGCTGCGAGGGCGAGCAGGATCCACTGCCAACCGGGGAAGCGCAGTGATGGGACCAGCCAGAAGGCAATGGAGGCATCGCTGAGCGGCATGAACAGGAGCCCGGCCACCACCAGACGCTTTCCGAGGTAGTGCACCCGGCGGTCGGCCTCGGCGGCGGTGTCGGGAGGAGCGGCCAGGTCATCGACGATCTGGGCGGTGAAGCCGGCTGACTCGATTCGTTCGATGACAACTGCAGGGGGAGTGCCTGGCGGCATCCGTACCCGAGCTCGCTCCGATGCTAAATTGACTCGCGCTTCGACGCCATCGATCGAATTGAGCCTGCTCTCAATTCGAGCGACACATGCACCACAGGTCATCCCACCTATGGAGAGTGATACCTCGGTATCCGGGGCGGCAACGGCCCGGTCAGTGGTGGTCAACGAGCACCCCGAGGATCTGCCGAGCCGACTGATTCATTGGCACAGGAAAAATTGCCGTCTGGCGGACCACCTCTTACATATACTACAAAGCGTAGTAGTCATGCCCACCCTAAGCCCGTTGTCCAGCTCCGGCCCGGCATGGCGATCACTCCGAAAACATGAACGCTTGCCAAGGCCGAGGAGCACCATGTATCGCCCTCAGACTATGACCCGGCCGGCAAAAGGACAACGAACGCCTAAAGCGGCTTGGGGATGAGAAGATGGATCTTGGCCCTACTGCTCCTCGGTGCGGGTGTCGTGTTTTCGGGGCTCGTCGCCAGGTCGGTGCCTTCCGCAGGCGCCAGTCAACAACAGGCTGCGTCCTCCAAGGTGGTGGGACGTGTTGGATCCCTCGGGGTCGTCAACCCATTTCTGCCTGATCCCGCCAGTCCAAGCGTGGCGGCTATCTATCTCACGGTCAAGAACACTGGGTCCAGGGCCGACGCGTTGGTGGCAGCGACCTCACCTGCCGCACCCAACGTCATGCTCATGACAGAGAACGCTCGCGGGTCCTTCGGTTCGATGGGGATGCTGCGCGAGCTTCGCATCCCCGCTCACGGTCAGGCGTCGCTGGTCCCGGGCCATGACCACGTCATGCTCGAGCAACCGACGGTGACGTTCAAGGTCGGGCAAACGGTGCTCGTGACCTTGCGCTTCAAATGGGCCGGATCGGTCACTATCAAGGTACCGGTGGTACCACTGAGTCGGATCCTCAGCCGATGACTTTCCAACGTAGGAAACGTATATGCGAAGACCGTGAGCATCTGCTCGCATGTAGCTCCTCTGCTCGCCCATGGACCTGACTGTTCCGGCCCCATTCGCCAGCGAGGAGTTTGCCCTGGCGAGGATCAACGCCAGCCAGTGCGCTCTACCTGGAGGGAAATGGGTCGTCCACGCGTCGTAGCCATGGTGTCCATGTGCGCAGACCTGACCACCTCCCCGCGAGTGCGTTCTTTTTGCGGGACCCACCGATTCGGACGAGGTCACGATGGGCCTCGAGTCCTCGATAGGCCGACACCCTGCGGGCCAGGCTCAGCCTCGGGCTGCGAACAAGCGGTCGGCCGCCTTCCGGGCCTTCTTAAACCTCCGGTAGATGTCACGTCAGCACCCTGCCGTTACATTCGCCCACTGGTCTACCGTGAGATCTTGGTAGAGGGCGCTGTTCCCACTGGGCTTCGAGATGGCGGTGGAGAGGGAAGCTCCCGAGTGGGTTCATCGAAGGAGCCTCGGGCGTAGTGGATTCTTCTTCGAAAGTCGCGGCCCCTCCCGGTGTCCACGGTCCTTCACCGCCGTTGGCGGCGCACGATCGAAGACGGGAGGCCGAAGGCCGCCTAGACCGTTGGAGAAGGCTCAGAGCCGCAACCCCCGCACGCATAAGTCCAGGTGAACAGGCATCCCCTTCAACGTCGTACAGACAACCGTGTAACTTGACAGACGCCGCCCTCGCCACTACCCGACGGCTCGCGGCGAGAAATAGCCCGTAGCCTGGGCGCCATGTCGCGCGCGTGGCGCTGGTGTCTTCTGGGGCCCTTGGCCGCCATTGTCGTCATTGGCCTCATGCCGAACGCGCTCCTCTCGGGAGCGGGGGCGCCGGCACGGAGCACCCTCAGCGCCAGCGTGCCCGAGGTCTTCACGGGGCACACGGCGGCAGATCCGGTCATTCCAACTGGTTGCACAGACTCGTCGTGCGCCAAAGGAGTGCCCTCCCCGGCCGCCCCCGCGCTCACCGTTGTGGCGGCGGCGGCCTTGGCCGGCGTGCTCTCCATAGCGGCGGCTGCTCGGCTGACCCGGCGCCAGCGCTCGGCGACGGCGGTGTTGCCCCGCGGCAATTTCCTCGGTCTATTCCGGCCTCCGCAGTTCTCCTAGTTCGTATCGAATCTCGCCTCAGATCAGCCGGCCTCGCTGGAAAATGTCTGAGGTGGAGGCTTGCACCGAGATGTGCCCCGTGCATATCACCTTTCGAACGATTCGAGGCGCGCCACGTTGCCGCCTCAAACCAAGGAGAAACTCTCATGTCGCAGAAAAATCAGAAGGGAAATCAGCGCCCGAGCGGGACGTCAAAAAGCCGGGGAGCAGCCCAGCCCACCGCTCGCCGTCCGGCCGCCGGTCGCAAATTCAACGAGCGGCAGGCGGCCAAACAGCAGGCCGCCCTCGTAGTGGCCCGCCGACGCCGAAACCAGAGGATCGGATTGGGGTCGGTTGTGCTGGTGCTCGTCCTCGTGGCGGTCCTGGTTGTGGCCAAGGTGAGCGGAGGCGGCGGCAATCCGTCTACCGCCGCTTCGGTCACGTCACCGCCAGCCGGAACCCCGGTCCCCGCCGCCATCTCCGGCAAATTGACGTCGATCCCGCTGAGTACCCTCGTGGCGGCACCGACCAGCGGGCTGGTGACCTCACCTCAGGGCATCAGCGATCCGAAGCTGTCGGCCGCCGGGAAACCGGACCTGCTCTACATCGGCGCGGAGTTCTGTCCCGTCTGCGCGACCGAGCGGTGGGCCATGTATGTGGCGCTGTCGAAGTTCGGCACGTTCAGCCCCCAGCCGGGGCGCATCCACTCCGCCGTGAGGGAGGGCAACATCCCCACGTTGACGTTTTACAACACGACCTACACCAGTCCGTACTTCACGTTCACGCCGGTAGAGACCACAACCAATGAGCCCGACGGCAACTACTACGTGTCCCTGCAGTCGCCGACCGCGGCCGAGCAGAAACTCTGGGTGACCCATACCAACGAGTCGTTCCCGTGGCTGGACTTCGGTGGCAAGATGGAACTCACGTCGGCCCAGTTCAATCCGGGCGACCTTGTCGGGCAGAGTTTCACCAACATCGCGTCGATGGTCGGGAACAACTCCACCCAAATTGGGGCGGACATCGACGCGTCGGCGAAGGTGTTGGTCCAGACCATCTGCAGCGTGTTGACTGACAATCAGCCGGCGAGCGTGTGCAGCGCCATGGGTCATGGCTGAGCGGCCGGTGCCCCGCTGGCCGGGGTTGATCGGAACAATGGCCAGTGTCGCCGGCCTCGGTGTCGCCGGCTACCTGACCTACGAGCACTTCACCGGGTCATCCAGCCTGGTCTGCTCGGACAAGGGGATCGTCAACTGCCTCGCGGTGACAACCAGCTCATACGCGATGGTGGCCGGCGTTCCCGTGGCCGTCCTGGGCCTAATCTTCTTCGCGGTCACGCTACTGCTCCAGTTGCCCGTTATGTGGAAGTGTGCAAGTCCGATCATCCGCGGGGCCCGGTTGGCCTGGGCACTGGTCGGCTTGGGTACCGTCATCTACCTGCTCTATGCCGAGCTTTTCGAGATCAACGCCATTTGCCTTTGGTGTACGGCGGTGCACGTCCTGACCCTTGTCATCTTCGTGTCCACCGTGTTCGGCACACTCAGCACCGCGCCCGTTGGAGAAGAGCTTGATCCCCAGGCTGAGTAGGACGGATTATCGGGGACCATCAAAAACGGTCTCGCGTTGTTTGGGCGGACGTCGGTCAATGCGACCTTGTCTTGATCGGATCGAGGTCCGTCAATCAGTCGGAGACAGTGCCCAACTGTGGATCTCAGTCCGCCAGTCCTGAGGTCCATTACCTACATCCTGTCCTATTAAATGTCCTACAACTCGTGCCGTTAGCTGCCGTCCGGGACCTTCTGGAATCGCCATCGCTGCAGCTCAGGGCACCATACACCGTCTCACGTCTATCAGTTCGTCCCAATGGGGACGAACTGATAATGCTGAGGTCGTAAGTTCGATTCTTACTAGCCCCACCACCGGCGTCCCTGGTCAGAGTGTTAGAACGTCAACCTCATCTTGAGCCACCGGGCGGACGTGACACGGATCTGACACGCGGGGTCGACCAATGCCTGTATGTCAGTTCCACTCCTTGATGATCTGCCTGGCGAATCATTCAGTCGCTGGACAGCCTCTTGGCTGGCGTCCACACGCCTGAACATCTCCTCGAGGGCTGCTCCGGTCGCCATCTTCGTTGCGGCGGCGACAAACACGTCCTCGATGCGGGTGAGTCTTTCTTCGATGTCCATATCGTCCTTTGGCTTCGTGAAGGCGACGGTATATCGACACCGTGCCATCGAGGCGGATTCGAAGGTGAGGGGTTCTCAGGCGGTTTTTGTCCGAGGTCTACGGCGCTAGCGTCGAAGATCGGCTCGCTCACGTTCGTCCGTGCCGGCGAAGATGCCGACCAGCCGTGGCTCATGGCGTACGATGAGATGGCGTACACCAAGCATTCGCCCTGGACGAATCTGCTTCTGCCCGGCCGTGGATTTGAGCTACAAACATCGTGAACACCCACAGCGAGCCCAAAGGCCCTTTTCATCTCTCGGCGATGTTCTTCAATGCGGTGTACGCCGCCTTTGGTGTGTACGACGAGGTGGCGAGGCCGTCACTGAAGCCGAGGAGTTGGTCGTAGGTGGCTCCTGGGGGAGGCGTCGGGGTGGTGTTGGGGTCGATCATGAATGTCCAGTCGATGCCCACGACGTTGTCATTCTTCGCGAGAGCGGCAAAAGTGTCAGTGAGGAAGTTCGCTTACCGCCGGCCTCTCCACCCTGATACTTGTCCTCGACGAGTTCTTTTTGGTAGGCGGGCGACCTTTGGAGCGATGCAATTGACGGATACCCGACCTCGGTTACCCACACGGGAACGTGCCTGCCACCATCGCAAGCCTTGATGGCCTTTTCGGTTGCGTCGACGATCTGAGGCGAGTAGACGGGTCCATGGTCGCCGACGTGGAGGTCGAGGACATCCAGCGAGTCGCAAAATGCGGGGTTGGCATCGAGGGCCGCGGCGAACGCAACCGCTTTCTGATCGCTGGGAGCCTCGGGGGGCGAGCGACTTTCCCAAAGCAACGAGCGAGCGTGAGAGGGCCACGGTGCCGCCGTTGAGCACGTCGATGGACGGATCTGCGTAGTGAGCAGCCTGGTAGACGACTTGCTGGAAGTCAGCGTAGGTGTTGGGATCCAAACCAACCCGAATTCCTGTTGAAGTCCTCTGGCTCGTTGCGGGAGATGATGTAGTGAAGTCCCTCGGGGGCCGCATGTCTGACGAGCGCCGTGACATAGTCGGTCACCGAGGTGCAAGCGGCAGTCGGGGAGTTGCAGTCCTCAGGCGGCGCATTCGGATTGCCGTTGATCGCGTCCCATGCCGGTTCACGGCCCAACCCGAAAGAGAAGGGTGAGATCGTCGGAGCGGGTTAGGGTGAGCAGTTGGTCGATGGCACTAAAGTTGTAGACGCCCGGAGAGGGCTCGGCCGAGTTCCAGTTACCTCCAAAGCGAACCGCGGTTGCCCCCGCCCCCTTGACCATGCTCAGTACATGCGGAACGTGCGTACGGCCGATATCGGCATCAGACGTGTCGACATCGATGCCGAACACGGTGGAGGAGGCACGGGAGGGGGCACGGGTCGCTCTGTGCGACGCAGTTGCCGCGGTCACGACGAACCGAAGGTGTCGCACCGCAGCCAACCAGGATCGCGCCGACAAGGACTGGTGCGGCACACCGGCGCATCCACCGAAGGTCGGGTCCCACTCTAGGAATCGTAGATTCCGGACATGTTGAAACTGTGAGGTCTCTTTGAGGGTTGTGTAAATGGTTCGCCACCGAGGTCCATCCGGCGTCCCACACGTTCTACAGCGGCCCTCCGCAACGATGGTGTCGAGAATGTCGCTCCCCTCGCCCTGATCGAACGCCATCGCCTAAACGCTTTCCATTACGGCGATTGAAACTCGGGACCAGGGTATGAGTTTCTCCGCCGGACACCCAGTGCAGGTCCGGTCGCCAGGGACCGAGCCGTGGGCAGGTGGCTCGGTCTTCTCGCGCGCGACCTACAGCCCCATCTCCCTGAGCACCCGC
Organism: uncultured Acidimicrobiales bacterium; assembly: GCA_963769825.1. Lineage (GTDB taxonomy): Bacteria > Actinomycetota > Acidimicrobiia > Acidimicrobiales > RAAP-2 > Bog-756. Next base: position 2,190 of record CAVYNO010000024.1, on the reverse strand, counting down.
TGATTGATCCCGTTCGTCGTTCCGATAGACCTTCCGTCGCACGACGCGCTTGCCGTAGCTGGTCAGCCCCTTCTCGGCGCCCTGGCCGAATTTGGAGTGCGAGCGGCACGCTCAGAACCATTGGTGGGAGCTAGGCGGCTACCTACGGCCCCATCTCTCTGAGCACCTGCTGATTGAACCCGTTGTCGTCCGATGAGAGGTCTCCTTCTCGGAAGCGATCCGGTCTGGGGAAGCTGAGGAGAAACCGTCGAAGGTCTGAGGTGGGGTAGACCCTACTTGTCCAGTTAAAGGGCGCTCCCTGGGTTCCAGCTTGCAGGCGAGGAGAATAGTGAACAACGACAAAACAACAACATCGAGCAAGGGATGGCTTGCGCTGGTCGCCTTGGCACGGCCCAGTTCGTGATGGTCCTCGACCAGTCGGTGATGAACGTCTCGATCAGCTCGTGGTCGACTTCCACACCACCGTGACGACCATCCAGGCCGTCATCGCCCTCTACTGCCTGGTCATGGCCATGCTGATGATGACCGGCGCCAAGATCGGCGACATGATCGGGCGGCGTAAGGCGTTCGTGATCGGCCTGATCATCTACGCCGCGGCTCCGCCCTCACGGCGGCCTCGCGGCGGCGTCGCCTCGCCTCGGCTGGTCGGTGCTCGAGGGATCGGCGCGGCGCTGGTGATCCCGCGATGGTCGCGCTGGTCGCCGGCAGCTTTGAGGGCCCGCCGGGAGGTCGCCTACGCGGGCTCGGCGGCGTGGCGGGCGCCGGCATCGCCGTCGGGCCGATCCTCGGCGGCTGGGCGACGACAGACTGAGCTGGCGGATCGTCTTCGCCGGGGAGGTCGTGGTCGCGGCCGGGATACTGTCATGACCCCAACTGGCGCCGCGCCCGACGGCGAAGCGCCGGCTCGACTACGTCGGCAGCGTGCTGTCGGCCCTCGGGCTCGGGCTGTTCGTCACGGGCGTGCTGCAGTCGAGCAACTGGGGATGGCTGCATCCGAACAACTCGCCGGTCACCGTTCGGCTTCTCGTTGACCCCGTTCGTCGTCGCCGCCGGCGCGCTGCTGATCTGGGGGTTCGTCACCTGGGAGCGCCAGCGCGAGGAGAAGAGCGGGATCCGCTGGTGCATCTGCCCCTGCTCCGCCTTCCCACGGTGCGCTCCGGCCTGTCGGACCATGTCTCGGCCAGAACCTGATCCTGATGGGCGTCTTCTTCACGGTCCCGCTGTTCCTGCAGCTCGTGCTGGGCCTCGACGCGCTCGAAACGGGCGTGAGGATGCTGCCCGTCTCGATCACCCTGTTCCTCCACCGCGATCGGTTCGGCACTGGCCAAGCGGTTCGCCGTGCGCCCATGGTCCGGTCGGGCTGATCGTGACTTTCCGGCTCCATCCTGCTGCTCCACGATCAAGCCCACCTCGACAACACCTGGTTCCTGGTTGCCATGGGCGTGCTCGGGATCGGCATGGGGCTGATCGTCTCCCAGCTCGGCAACGTCGTGCAGTCCTCGGTGGACAGCGACCGCAGCGAGGCGGGCGGCCTTCAGTTCACCGCCCAGCAGCTCGGCTCCTCGCTGGAGCTGGCCCTCATCGCTGCGATCGTGCTCATCGGTCTGACCAGCACGTTCATCTCCAACACTCGAAGAAGGACACCCGCATCAGTTCGGAAAAGCGGGCGGCCCAGGTAAGCGTGGCCGCCGGAAAACAACACGAATTTTCGTTTCGGCCGAACGAGGTCAGGACAGCGGCCACCGAGGCGGACGACTGGACAACGCCGTCAGACCGACCGTGCTCGGTGGAGGACTACGAGGACTGCGCAACGCCGCTCCCCGCTCAAGGCCGGGCTTCCTGGCCGGCCTGCCGCTTGCTTGCCCTCATCGTGCTCGCTCCACCAGGGAGCTACCGAGTCGGCGACCGGAACGCCCCAAGAAGGAGGAACCACAACTCGCATCGTCTTGAGAGACCGAGACGTTGGGACGCTTCTCAAGTCGGGTAGGCCTCCTTGTGTTCGTTGGTCAGGCGGTCGAGGTGCGGGGAGGCCCGCTCGACCTCCCTCACCCCCAACCGGATCAGTGGCGCTCAGCGGAGGTGCGGCGGATGCGGCGGATGTTCGCCCCGGCGAGCTGCATCGCGTCTTCCACTTCCTGCTGCCATCCAGGTGTCCCATCGCACCGGTACGGGGCCAGGGACATTCTGCGG
>CAVYNO010000023.1:0-7665 GCA_963769825.1 uncultured Acidimicrobiales bacterium | reverse complement strand
GATGCGGCCGGGCGCTGATCCCAACGCAGCCGCGGCCGGAGGTGTGACACCACTGCATCGAGCTGTCCGAAACCGATGCTCGGCTGCCGTCGAAGCCCTCCTCGACGCCGGTGCCGATCCTCGCCTCCAAAACGACAGTGAGTCGACCGCGTCTGACCTCGCACACTGGACGACCGGGCGCCGGTGGCGCGGGTTCACCCGAGGCCAAGGTCGAACAACGAGTCATTGTCGAGCTGCCCCAAATCAGCACCGCGTGAGAAGCGGTCTCGACCCGAAACCGCTCGCGCCTCGCCCCAACAATGACACCGGCACCGGGCACAAAGGGTGACGGGGTACTGCTGCGTACAGGCGTCGCCGGTGGGTCGATGGCGCTGATCCCGATGAGGTCGGGGTGCGAGATCTCGGAACTCTGCAGCAGGATTCGCCAGTTCAGGTTCCACTCAAAGATTGCTCTGACGGCCGCCGGGCTCTGATTCGGCGCCGCAGCGCGGCCTCGACGGTCCTGGCGCCAACCAGCGGCGCAACCACTGGGACAGCTTGCGGACGTTCAGTGAGTCTCTATCCGGTTCGGGAGTAGGTCTGGACGAGGACGCCGTCAGGCCCAACCGGCCTGGTCTCGACCAACCGGAATTGGACGCGGTCGATGCCATCGGGGAACAGGCGCCGACCCCGGCCGAGCACGGTCGGAAACACCATGAGCCGCAGCTCGTCGACGAGGTCGTTGGCCAGCAGCGTCCTGACCAAGGTGGCGCTGCCAGCGACGAGAATCGGACTCTGGGTCTCCTCTTTCAGCCGTGCGATCTCCTCGGCGATGTTGCCCGAGATCACCGTCGTGTTCTCCCACTCGGGATCCTTCAGCGTGGTCGAGGCCACGTACTTTCGCCCTTGGTTGATCTTGTCGGCGAAGTCGCCTTCCTGGCTCGGCCATGCCTTGGAGAACCCGTCGTAGGTAATGCGTCCGAACAACTGGATCTCGGCAGCCATCAGCTCGTCGAGTTTGAACTGATTGCCATCCGCACCCCGGTCGTAGTCGAATGTCCAGCCGCCGTGCTCGTAGTCCTCGGCCCCGCCGGGATCTTCGAACACCCCGTCGATGGACACGAATTCGGTCACCACTAGCTGTCCCATCCAGGGATCCTCTCTCGAGTCTCTCTATTACGACGCTCCCCACGCCGAAGACTCATCGGCGTTACGAACAATGATCATGCCGATCGTCGCCAGCGGCATTCGGCTCGGCTAATCATGACCTACAGACGACCGTCCGAGGGCTACGGCCAACTATCCCATATCAGGATCAATGATTAGGCATCGGCGGACCGGGCATTACGACTCACTTGACCCAGAAGATGAGCCGCGAATCGAAGAGCGGCGTCGGGTACACGGTCAAGAAACAGTGCAGGCTCGACAAGCTCCAGTTCCAGGACCAGTGGTATGCCGTCCTCCCCGTCGATGAGATCGACTCTCCCATACCCGATCGGCCCAAAGCGGTGGTCGACTGCCCGTATCACCGACTCGGCGACGGTTCGCTGGTCGTCTTTCGGCTCAACCGGAGTTATCACCATCTGCTCCCAGAGGCGGTCAGTTACCCCGACGTCAGCCCGAAGCAAGGCCCCTTTGTTGATGGCGTGGCTATAGCAACCGCCAAAGAAGACGACGGAGGTCTCCCCCGCCGCGTCGACTGTTGGTTGGTAGGGCTGGACCATCACGGTGTAGCCCTCGTCGTGCAAGCGGTGTACATGGCCGTCGGCAACGTCGACTGACTGGGTGCGGTATCGGGCCGCATCCCTCCCCCCGCTCCCCACCGACGGTTTGATCACATAGTCATCGGCGGGCGGTCGCCACGAAGAACCCCGGCGAACCCAGACCGTGGGCACGATAGAAATTCCGTCTTCGGCCAGGTCGGCCAGGTAGGTCTTATCGGTATTCCAGCGCAACACCGCTGCTGGATTCACCAGCCGTGACGAGGCTGCAACATGATCGACCCAGGAGAGGAACTGTGCTCGTCGAGTGACATAGCCCCAGGAATAGATCGGAACCACAAGCTCATACTTATCCCATTGCTCGTCCGGGTCGTCCCAAAATGCAACTGTCGGAACCAGACCGAGCGAGGCGAGAGCATCTCGAAGATACGGCCAACCGTCGTCGAGGGCCGCAAAGTCCTCGCTGGCAGCGAACGCCACCAACGGTCCATGGAGATTCACGACCGAAGTCTAGGAGCAGACCAGCACCGCTCTCCCGTCGACTGCTCAACCGACCGACGACCAGCTTCACGAGATTGCCTTGGAGATGGTCAGTAGGCCGGTGGCCAATAGGAGAAGGTCGACAGCCCACCCGAAATGAGATGGACCCATTCGACCTCCTATCCATGACCCCACGATGATGCCAGCGACACAGGGCAAGACGGAACTGACAGCCAGAACAATGTCGAACGTCGTGATCAGTCCGGCCAGAGCGAGTAGCGGCAGCCCAATGAGATTCGATAGCAGGAAGACGGCTGAGATGGTGGCCCGGAACCTGTCGCCATGGAATCCGGCCCGACGAAGCTCATAGACGAGCGGCGGTCCGTTGGTCGCGAGCGAGGTATTGATGACCCCACTCGCGAAGCCCATTGCAAAGGTTGTCGCAGGATGCGGCACGACAGGTTCGGGGCGCGCTAACCGAGAAGAGACGATGATCCAGCCTGCGGCCAAGCAGGTCGTCACGCCAAGAACCAGGCGCAGGGTGGCGGCCGAGGTCACGCTCAGGATGATCACCCCCACCGGGGCTCCAGCAACAGCCCCCACTCCCAATCGCCGGGCAATGGTCCACTCGACGTGTCGACGAAGACGAATGGCCAGCCAAGCGCACGTAACCGTTCCGTTCAGGAATACGATGACCACCGCGCTCTTGGTTGGCACTACGAAAGCCAAAAGAGGTACCGCGAGCAGTGCGAATCCAAACCCGACGGCCCGCTGCAGGGCAGCGGCGGCAAAGATAATGCCGGCGACGGCCGCGACGGTACCGATCGTGATCACGGTGCGAAACCTACTGGGAATCGTCGCCTATTTCGTTTGCCAGAAGGAGCGCGGCCGTGAGCGAGCCCTTCCGAAGCGGGCAAAGCGGCAACCAGTCGGAGCGCAGTTCACAGTGGTGGCCAACGCGCAGCGGCACTCGGGCGCTGTCCTATCGTTTGCTCTGAGCGAGGCGCGCTGAGATGAGGTATCTCCTGGTTGCCTTGTTGTCCATGCGGTCGCGGATGCGCTGCTCGATCGCCGAGAGAAGGGGTTCTCTGACTTCAGCACCGAGACTTTCGTAGAGGGAGGTGGTGCGTAGATGTTCCACGTAGCCATGTGCATCAAAGTGTTGGACCTGGCGATACCACCGAAGGATCGGGGATTGGAACAGGTCCGTCTCAGAGGGGTCGGGTGCTCGGCCGATGACCCGCTCGACCTCGGAGATGCTCGAAGAGACGGCCTCGGCTGCGGCAATGACCTCCTGCGCCGTCGGGGGATGGCCCCAGCTCGGGTGCCCGGAGGCGTGGGCCTCATGGAGGTCAGCCGTCTCGGCAAACACCTCCAGCTCGCCGGGGTCTGCGACGACGATATGACCGAGGAGCACAAGCCAGCCGGATGGGTTGAGGACATCGTGGGCCTTCTGCCACCGAGTCGCCGGGTCGAGCCAATGCCACGAGGACGCGGCAACGACCGCATCAAAACCTGTCTTGGGTGGTTCCCAGTCCTCGAACTGTGACCTGACGATCGTGACGTCAGGGAAGGCCGGCAATTCGTCGAGAGAGGAGTTCGACGAGAGCAGGGCCAGGCTCGATGGCGACGAGCTTCGTGCCCAGTTCGGCGAGGCGTATCGTTGCCTGACCGGTACCCGGCCCGATCTCGACGACCGGCGACCCCCTACCCAGACCTGTCGTCGCCGCGATCTCCTCGAAGACAACCCCAGGGAATCCGGGACGGCGCGCGTCGTAGGTATCGGCAACTGCGTCGAAGACATCACTCCCTTTGGTCCATGGCTCGGGCAGCACCGTTCAAGTCTGCCACCGGTGCCATCCAGCGCTCGGGGAGGAACCCGGACCACCAGCGCCTCTCGCTCGGCATCAGTGGGTAGCCTGAGGAGCCAATGAACAAACGCGCTCGGCCTGTCTCAATGAAGCCCCTCGACGAGCGCGAGTCCCTTCGTCGGTGGCTCGATTTCCAGCGTGGCACCCTTGTCTCCAAGGTCGAGGGCGTGGATGCCGATGGTCTGGCGTTCACGCCTGTCGGCAGCGGAACCTCCCTCGGTGGCCTTATCCGGCACATGGTCGAGGTCGAGGAGTATTGGTTCCCGGTCACGCTTCGAGGCGGAGCCGTCCCTCACCGCTGGAATGATCCCTGGCAACGCGACGACGATCTGTCCGGCGACCAACTCATCACCATCTTCCAGGAAGTGTGCGAATCCAGCCGAGAGATCGAACGTACAGCCACCTCCCTTGATCAGCTCGCTGTTGGTCCCGTGGCCTGGGCCAAAAATGCCCACCCCAGCCTTCGCTGGATCATGATTCACATGATCGAGGAAGGGGCTCGTCACAACGGCCACGCTGACTTGCTACGCGAGATGGTGGACGGCTCCGTGGGCATCTAGCCCGCGAGATCACCGGACTCCGGAATGGCCCTCACGAAAACAGCACCTGCAGCAGCGATTGACCCGCTTTGAGGGTTGGTACCATCCACTGACCGGCCTCGATCGGTGACTCATTCCCGGCGGTCACCTCTGTCCTTTTCCACCCATGACGTCGATCGCCTGGTCTCTCCGCTGCCGCCGGTGGGAGGTGGCACGTCCGGCGCATTGCGGGCATCCTGGACGAATGGTTTCCGAGGGCGTCCAGCTTCGAGACCAGCTAACTGGATCAGGCGCCGTTTGCAGACGGATCTTGAGTGAACTCCCGACGTGGTTCGGAGTTCCGGCGGCGGTCGAGGACTATGTGTCTGTCTCAGATCGATCCCCCGCGGTGATTTGCCTCGCTGGGTGGCGATGATGTCGGAATCTTGGTAATGCGCCGTCATAGTCCGTTCGCGGCGGAGGTTTACGTCATGGCTGTCCTTCCTCAGTACCACCGTCGCGGCATTGGCCGCAGGATGATCGCCCACGCCGAGCACGTCCTTGCCAGCGAGGGCGTTGAGTTCTTGCAGGTAAAGACGTTGAGCGCCAACAGGCCGGACGAAGGATACGAGCAGACGAGACAGTTCTACCTCGCCTATGGATTCCGACCGCTCGAAGAGTTTCCAGAACTCTGGGGCGGAGAGAACCCGGCTCTGCAAATGATCAAGCTGGTGACCTCAGGGGAAGCCGCTCCACGAACCCAGAGATAGGAACACCCGTCAGTTCGGTAATCAGCGTCCTCGCCGTCATCACACCGGTGCCGCTCGGTCATCAAGACGGAGCTGAAGCAGGACAAGGTCCCGACACAGTCCCGACGATCAGAGCTACCCTCGAGTGGTAGCGGCTTAGAAGACAATGTGGCTAAAGAGGGCTGGTACTCAGATCCCTACCAACTTCACGAACATCGCTGGTTTTCAGACGGGACACCAACGGCCTTGGTTCGGGATGGAGGGGCCACGTCGCAAGATCTTCCACCGAACACTCCATTCGTTGAAGAACCCAGTTTGATTGAACCTCCGCAATCACGTGCCGTGGATGATCTTCGACGCAGTGGAGAAGAGCAAGATGAATCCGTCGACGCTGTCGACGCAGCTTGGACCTACTTCACCACGGGACACCTCTCGTAAGGAGGCCTCGCACAAGGGAACCGGTACCGCTCCCACCTACACGGCAAGCAGCACACCTCCAGCTTGCCCTTCGACCGGCTCGGTGGTCAGCGCCCTCCCGGCGATGAATTCTGTCCGGTCCTCAACTCACCGGAATCTGAGATAGTTGTTGAGCAATGAAGAGTTCGTCAATGCTTGCAGACTCATGCCTTGATGTTCAGGTCGAAGGCCTGCGACAAATGATCCAAAAGAGTGACCGTGTCATGGCCATTTTGGAACGGACCAAGTCACTGGGCCTCCCGCACTGGTATCTGGGAGCGGGTGCGGTAACTCAAACTGTGTGGAACTACGTTCATGGCTTTGATGCCAGTCGGGGGATCATGGACTACGACCTCATCTACTTCAACGGCGATGACCTCAGCGCAGAATCCGAGGCGGCTGTTGAGCGCGCGACTAGTGCCATCTTTGAAGATCTCGATGTCAGTCTCGATCTGACCAACGAGGCGAGGGTGCACCTCTGGTATCGAGAGCGATTCGGCCGGTCGATTGCGCCCTATGAGTCGAGTGAGGAAGCCATCAGCACTTGGCCGACGACAGCATCCTGCATTGGCATTCGGCTCGAAGGGGAACGGTTCAAAGTATGCGCACCCTACGGCCTTCGAGACTTGTTCGAACTCGTCGTTCGCCCGAACAAGGTGCTCATTGACAGGGAGATCTACGAGGCAAAGGCCACACGCTGGGCGACGCTATGGCCGGGGTTGACGATCCATTCTTGGTAGAAGGGTCGTCCATCCGGTGGATAAGACGCTGCGCGAGGCGTCAAAGTCGATTGACGATCGACGCCAGAGCCTGTTCGTCTTGCGATTCGCTGATGCTCATCGAAATCAGCGTCACGACGTACCCATTCTTCAAGGTGCTGAGGATCTGAACGTTGGCGCCGAGGCCGCTGGTTGGACGCGAGGGCTGCCAGTAGGCAGGTATCCCGGACACCATGACGCGGCTGTATACCGGCGGCGGGGCCGTGCCGCCATAGTGGACATGGTAGCTGTGTGACACCCTGAAAGTGTGGACGGCTTCCTTGTTCCAGGAGACGTTGACACTCAACAGACCACGGGTTCGTCCCCCCGGCAGGTAGAGGCCCTCACTCTCGTCACCCGGCACTACCCGGCATTGACTAGGAGGTTGCGCGGGCGCGCCGAAGGCCGCGCTTGCCTCCTGGGTGGTCAACAGCGAACAGGCAGACCGCGGCGACGGCGCTTGCTGTATGGCCGCCGAGGAGCTACAAGCAAACAGGGCGATCCCCAACAAGAGAATCGGTGACAGCAGACACAGGGTTCGCCGGGTCCGCATCCAGTAAATCATTGCCGATATTCACTGCGAGAGGCGTCCAACGCCAGTGCTCCGCAGGTGCCGCCGGTGGGTCACTGTCCCGGCGATCAGAGAAGCCCTCGCACCTATTCCCCGTCGGCCACAATCATTGGCCCAAACAATCCCCGGCGCTCGATCACAAAGATCGGGCAAGGCACTACTGCCTCGATGAGCGTCGGCCTAGACCAGATCCAGAACTTCCACCATGAGCAGAGCCATCCAGGGGCATCATCCTGTTTAAAGCGGAGTGGGACTGGCCCATGTGCGCGTTCCATCGTCTTCAGGCTAGACCGGAAGCGTGCTCCCGAGCCTGTCCCCGAGGCACTGCACTGTCTCGTCTGACCATTGTCGGGGCACCCTGGTCGGCTGGCGTCGCCGTGGCAGGCTGAGGGCTTGGACGATTGGAACCACAACTCCGCCTACCATTCGATGATCGTGGGGGTCGTCGCGGGACTGCACGGTGACGTCCTGGATGTGGGATGTGGTGAAGGTCTGTTGGTCGAGCGTCTGGCCAAGGTCTCCCGGCACGTAACCGGCTTAGATCAAGACGAACTGGCGATCT
>CAVYNO010000022.1:0-28895 GCA_963769825.1 uncultured Acidimicrobiales bacterium | reverse complement strand
ACCGAGCTCGGCGTGTGGCTCCGGCGCCTCCTGCTCGACACGGCGGCGAGCCCCGTTTCAGAACGGGCCGAGGCGTTGCTGATGGCGGCCGACCGGGCCCAGCACGTGACCGAAGTCGTGGTGCCCGCCCTGGAGTCGGGAACGTGGGTGGTGTCCGACCGCTACGCCGCCTCGACCCTCGCCTATCAGGGCTACGGACGCGGACTCGACCTCGATCGACTGGAGCGACTGGTCCAGTGGGCCACCGCTGGGCTCGCTCCCGACGTCACCCTGCTGATCGACGTGCCGGTGGCGGTGGCAGCCGGCCGGCGACAGGGATCGCTCGACCGCCTCGAGCGCCAGGGCGGTGGGTTCCAACAGCGGGTGGCCGACGGGTACCGCCGGCTGGCGGCCGAGGCCGCCACGCCGTGGGCGGTGGTCGACGGCTCGGGGACCGTCGAGGAGGTCGAGGCCTCGGTCTGGTCGAGCGTGACGGCCGCCATCGCTCCGGTGTCAGAACATGGCGACTAGAACCGTCTCGCCCGAGGAAGTCGGTGACCGGGTCTCGCCGCCGGGCTCCATGCCCTCACCGGCGATCTTCGCCGAGGTCGTGGGCCAGGAGCGCGCCGTGGCCCAGTTGAGCGCGGCCGCTCGCCGGCCCGTCCACGCCTACCTCCTGCACGGTCCGCCCGGTTCGGGCAAGCGGGCGGCGGCCCGCGCCCTGGCTGCCGCACTGCTGTGCCCGCTGGGCGGGTGCGGCGCCTGCAACGTCTGTCGACGGGCCCTGGCCGGGACCCATCCCGATCTGGTGATGGTCGAGCGGTCCGGTGCCGCACTGGACATCGACGAGGCCCGGTCGATCGTGGCCCGCGCCCAGCGCCACCCCCTGGAGGCAGCGCGCCAAGTGCTCATGATCACCGACCTGCACCTGGCCGAGCGGGCGGTGCCCGCACTGCTCAAGACCGTCGAAGAGCCCCCTCCGGCCACCGTGTTCGTACTGGTCGCCGACGACGTACCCGCCGTTCTGGCCACGATCGCCAGCCGCTGTGTGCAGGTCGGCTTCGATCCGGTGCCCGAGGAGGCGGTGGTGGAGTGGCTGCTCGGGCATGGTGTCTCCCATGACCAGGCCGAGTCGGTCGCCCGGGCGTCGGGAGGTCGACTCGACCGGGCTGATCTGCTGGTGAGCGACCCGGGCTATCGGGCCCGGCAGGAGCAGTGGCGATCGGTGCCCGGGCGTCTGGACGGGACCGGGTCGGCCGCCGCCGTCGTGGCGGCGGAGCTGCTGGCCGCGGCGGACGAGGCGCTCGAGCCGCTCCGGGCGAAGCACGGCGAGGAGCTCTTGGCCCTGTCCGAGCAGGCGGAGATGATCGGGGCGCGGGGCATCACCGGGCGGCGGCAGGTGGAGGAGCGCCACAAGCGGGAGGAGCGCCGCTGGCGTACCGACGACCTTCGTTTCGGGTTGGCCACCCTGTCCGAGGTGTACCGCGATCGGCTGGCCGCCACGGTTGCCGGACGGGCGGGATCCTCCGCAGGCAGCGAAGCGGAGGCGCGCCGGGCGGCGCGTCAGGTGGAGGCCATCGGCGAAGCGTCGGTGGCCCTCGGTCGGAACGCCAACGAATCCCTCATGATGGAGGCGTTGATGGTCGAGCTGTCGGGCATGACCGGCTGAAATCGATCGGCCGGGATTCATGCCTCGCGTGTCGGCGGTTCTCCCCTTGGTCGCCAACCATCCACTGCTCCTGGCTCGGCTGGCGTCCGGTAGCGTGTCTCCCCGCGCCTGGGTAGCTCAGTCGGTAGAGCAACGCACTCGTAATGCGTAGGTCAGGAGTTCGATTCTCCTCCCAGGCTCCAGGCTCCAGGTCACCGGCTCCAGGTCATGTATAGGACCGCGGCTGGCCTGTCCTACGAGTAACGCCTGATCGGTGACACGGTAACTGTTGGTCCTTGTCGGCCTCGCCCTACCGACCTCCACTCTGCTCGGAGCAGAGGAGAGGGACGAGTGCTCGTGGGGCTCGGCAACATGGAACGCCGCTCAGCTTCCGCTGGGAAATTCGGCCCGAAGAGCGGAGGCCTGCTCCCGCAATTCGGCTTCGGTGAATGTCGGGGAGCCGACGACGTGATCCCACGAGATCGGACCACCTGGGGCGGGATCGTCGACGAAGCGCGGGACCACGTGGGTATGGAGGTGGGGCACCGTGTTTCCGAGGGTGAAGTAATTGATCTTCACCGGATCGAACGCCGCGATGACGGCCCGGCCCGCGGCCAGCACCTCCGCCCAGAATGCGTTGGCGGACTCGGGTGCCAGCTCGGTCGGCTCCGCCACATGACCGTCGCTCCAGACCACGAGGCAGTAGCCGCGGATACGACTGGATCGGTCCACGTACACCTGCGTCCGCAGGCCGTCGGCGACGTGGATCCAATGGTCCGAGTCTCCCTGTCCGAGGGCTTCGCAGATCACGCATGAATCGCCCGCGAACCGGGCGTCCCAATCCGCCGGCCAAGTCAGCTGAGCCACGGGGAGATTCAACTATCGATTCTCTCCTGACTGCAATCGTCTGGCGGGATGCCTGTCACATCGGCCGATGTTCGGATCAGGAGCGGATCCCGGCAAACTGGGCCTGTCGAGTCCGTCCTCGTCGACTGGGAGCCGCCGCATGTCCGAGATGAACAACTTCAACCAACAGGTCATCGACGAGTTCCGCAAGAACGAGGGTGTCGTCGGTGGACCGTTCGAAGGGTCTCCTGTGGTTCTGCTGACCACCACCGGGGCCAAGAGCGGGAAGTCGAGGACCAACCCACTCGTGGGCCAGATGGGTGACGACGGCACCCTGTATGTCTTCGCGTCGAAGGGGGGAGCGCCGACCAATCCGGACTGGTACCACAACTTGATCACCAATCCGGAGGTACGGGTCGAGTTCGGCACCGACCGCTTCGAGGCGACGGCCGAGCCCGTCACCGGCAAGCTCCGGGACGAGATCTTTGCCCGCCAGGCCAAGGCGTTTCCCGGCTTCGCCGAGTACCAGCAGAAGACAGATCGGGTTATCCCTGTCGTCGCCCTGCGACGGCGCGGGTAGCCGGCTCCGTTCCGTCAGCCGCCGATTGCAATGGTCAGGTGCCAGCGGAGGTGGCCCACGTCGGCGACGAGCAGGAGAGGCCCGAGTGCGACGACCCATCGTCGCCTGGACGAGCGATTCATAGGGCAGCACTGTAGGCCTGAGGGCCCGGTGCCCGGGACCTCGACCGACACGGTCACAACGGGTCGTCACTTCCCCAGTCGAGCCCCTCGAGCCGCAGGGCGATCTCGCGGTAGCGGTTCACCGGAATGAGGTGCACGCCGTCGAACGCTCGTGAGGCGCGGATATCTCGGACGAGGTCGAGGGCGATGTCGACGCCCGACTGGCCGGCCGCCAGCCGGTCGATGATCCCGTCGGGAACAGCCAGCTGGGGGATGTCGGTCGACAGCTTTCGCGCCATCGAGACACTGGGGACGACCATCACGCCGGCGAACACCGGTCCATCGAACTCGATCGATGACCGCCATTCGATCAGTGTTTCCACCGAGAAGGAGACCTGTGCGAACAGGAAGTCGGCCCCCTGTTTCCACCCCGGGAGGGGAGTGAGCCCGGACGTCACTCCTATCCGGAAGGACCGGTCGTCCCGGGCCCGCTCGGCGAATCGGCGTGCCTCGGTGACCATGGCACGCACGGTGAGGTCGTCGGACCGCGACCCCGACTCCGGACGGTCTCCGTAGACGAACAGGAACTCCTTCACCCCGTAAGCGGCGGCGGTGAGCAGATCGCGCTGGAAACCAAGGACGTTCCGGTCCCGCGCGTTCATGCAGGCAATGGCCTGCCCACCCATCAACTCGACTTCGTGGGCAACGGCGATGCTCGATACCGTGGCCCGGCCGAGGTGGTTGTCGGGGATCAGGAAGGCCCCGGCGACCTGACTGAGCGTGCTGATCTGGTGGCGGACCCGGGTCAGATCGGGGCGCATGGCCGGTTCGATCTCGCAGACGATGGTGAATCCTCGGACTGCCACGGGACCAACATAGGACGGACCTCCTGCCCACCGCCTGAGCGGCGTCGGGCTGCCGCCCACCGATCCGGCTGAGGCTCCGGCGGTCGCGCGGCCTGAGTCCCACATCGATCGGCCCGACGCCGGCCGAACACACCCCACCGGATGGAGTGATCGATTCCCGTTAGGCTCCACCCGGCCACTGCGACCAGGAAAGGGGTGTGGTCCCACATGCAAGCTCCGGCGTGGGCGCCGGCCTCGATCGGCTCCGCCTACGGGCGCCGTCCCACCGACGACGAGTCGTTGCTGTCGGGCCGGGACTGGGAGCAGCTGCTCGAGTCGTTGGCGAAGGCCGGGGCGATCCTCCGCTCCTCTCGGGCGCCGGCCGAAGCGGTCGATCGCGCCGAGGGCTACCGCCACCTGCTCGTCATGCTGGCCCTCGGCATCGACGAAGCGTTGCGCGACTCGGACCCGTACCGGCCCCGATTCACCCCCGGCAACGTGGACAACGTCCTGAAATGGGGCATGGACTGCCCTGACGCCGCCTATTCCGGCTCGCCCATCCGGGGGGACGCCACCTACGTCGTGCGGGGACGCCGCAACTCGGTGCGGTACTTGGGCTTCCAGGCCATGGGGGGGATGGAGAACACCGGCAACGTGGTGGCCGACGATCTCGAGATGGACGCCGAGGGCCGCTTCGAGCTGGTGCTCTCCGCCGAGCAGCACCCCGGCAACTGGATGCCGTTGGCCGAGCGCAGCTCGTCGTTGGTGGTCCGCCAGTTTTTCTACGACTGGACCACCGAGGTGGCGGCCGACCTGTCCATCGAGTGCACGAACCATCCGCCCGTCACGCCAAGGGCGCCCGCCCCGCTGTCTCCCGCCGGTGTCGGGGGCCAGCTCCGGGCCCTCGGCGAGTTCATGGAGGCGAGCCTGGCGTTCTGGCTCGACGTGGAGGAGGGTGGGCGCAGCCAGGGCGTGAACTGCTTCCGCGAGCCGGCCGCCCTGACCGGCATGGGAGCAGCCGCCGAGAACGTCAGCACCTGGGGTTCGTGGAGCCTGGCCGAGGACGAGGCACTGTTGATCGAGGTGGCACCGCCCCCGGCCGTGTACTGGAGTGTCTCGCTCGGGACCTACTGGTGGGAGACGGTCGACTACGCCAACCGGCAGTCGAGCCTCAACGGTCACCAGGCCAGGCTGGATCCCGACGGTGTGTTCCGGGCCGTCGTCGCGCACACCGACCCGGGTTTGGCCAACTGGCTCGACACCGCCGGCAACCACCACGGGGCGATGATCTTCCGTTGGCTGCGCGCCGAGCGCGCCCGTGCCAGAGGCACGCGTCGTGCGGTTGGCCGACGTGCAAGGCGCCGTGCCGACCGGCACTCCGCGGATCACTCCCGAGGAACGACAACGAGAGCTGGGCGCCCGACGGGCAGGCGTCGAGCGACGCTTCGTGCGCTAGGGGGAGCATCGTGGACCTGGGGATACGGGATGCGAAGGCCGTCGTCACCGGCGGATCGAAGGGGATGGGGCGAGCCATTGCCGAGCTCCTGGCCGCCGAGGGTGCGGACGTGGCCGTCCTGGCCCGGGGCCGGGAGGCGCTCGACGACACCGTCGCCGCCCTCCAGGCCGCCGGAGCGGTGGGTCCGTGGGGCTCTCGGTCGATGTCACCGATCGGGCGGCGGTCGATGCCGCCTTCGACGAGCTCCAGGCGCGATGGGGTTCGCTCAACATCCTGATCAACACCCTTGGGCCGGGGGCCGGTCGGTTCGAGCAGCTCGAGGACGACGACTGGGACACCACGTTCGAGATCGGGCTGATGGCCGCGGTGCGCTGTGTGCGCGCCGGCCTGCCGCTGCTGCGCAAGGCGGAGTGGGGCAGGATCGTCAACGTCTCCGCCCATTCGATCCAACGTCAGAGCCCCATGCTCGTGGCCTACACGGCGTCGAAGGCCGCCCTGGCCAGTGTGTCGAAGAACCTGTCCAAGTCGCTGGCCCCGGAGGGCATCCTGGTCAACACGGTCAGCCCGGGCTCGATCGTCACGGCCAGCTTCAGCGAGGGCTTGCGCGAGATCTTCGAGACGGAAGGCCTCGACGCCACCGATCCCCATGACGTGATGCAGTGGATCGACCGGCACTTCCACCAGCCCGCCGATCTCGGGCGGGCCGGCTTGCCCGGGGAGGTGGCCACCCTCGTCGTGTACCTGGCCTCGAGGGCCAACGGCTACGTGACGGGGGCCAACGTGAATGTCGACGGCGGTTCGGACTTCGTCTGATGATCGACCCGGGGGGGATGGTCGAGCGGGCAACGGACCAGAGCGGGCTGGAGGACTTCGGGGGGACCCTGTGGCGGGAGGGACTCGACCGCCTGGCCGACTCCCTCAATTGCGAGGCCGACCTCAACCAGATGGGCGAGGAGATCCTCGGCTCGAGGCTCGAGATGCTGCTGGTCAACCGCCTCCGGATCGTCGCCGAGCGGGCCGCCCATCCCGACATCGCTGACGAGGATGTCGGTGGCCCGTTGTGCATCATCGGCCTGCCCCGGACGGGCACCACCGCGCTCAGCAACCTGTTGGCCACCGACCCGCAGATCCGCTCCATCCGGACGTGGGAGTCCGGCGCCCCGGTCCCACCGCCCGAAACGGCCACCGAGCGGACCGATCCCCGCATCGCAGAGACCGAGCGCGGCCTCGAGACCATGCACCAGTTCTTCCCCCGGATGCGCTCGCTCCATTTTCAGACGGCGACCGGTCCGACCGAGTGCCAGGACCTGCTGGGCATGGACTTTCGCACCGAGCACTTCAACGGCATGGCCCGGGTCCCGACCTACTCGGCCTGGGTCCGCGACTGCGACATGTCCTCCACCTACCTCTTCCACCAGCAGACGCTGCAGCTGCTCCAATGGCACTGCCCACCGCGGTTCTGGCATGTGAAGACCCCGGTCCACATGCTCGCCCTCGACTTCCTGCGGGATGTCTATCCCGGTTCGAAGTTCGTCTGGACCCACCGTGATCCCGCGGCGGTGCTCGGCTCGGTGTGCAGCCTCATCGCGTACACCCGGAGCTGGGCCAGTGACCGCTCCGATCCACTCGAGCTCGGCCGCGGACAACTGGACGTGTGGGGCGAGGCCATCCGCCGGGCCCTGGTGTTCCGCAGCCGGATCGGCGAAACATGGTTTGCCGACGTGACCTTCGACTCGCTCCAATCCGACCCCGTGGGCGCCCTCGGCGGCGCGTACGACCGGCTGGGTCTGGACTTCGGCCCGGCCCGGGGCCCCATCGAGGCCTGGGCCCGGGCCCACCCGCCCCGCGAGCACGGTGTGCACGAGTTCCATCTGGAGGAGTTCGGCCTCGACGCCGACCAGGTCCGGGACCGGTTCGCCTCCTACCTCGAGCGGTTCCCGGCCGGGGAGTAGCGAGGCTCGCCGCGGTCCCCGAATCCGCTCGGTCGGCCTCAGACGAAGGAGGATTCCTCGTCCAGGCCCAGTTCGGGCCAGGCCCCGACCACGGTGGTCTGCAGGTTGGCCCACCCCTGCCGCCACCGACGGGATCGTGCACCGCGACGACGGCGTCCCGTATCTGGTGGATCCGGCGGACCACCTCGTCGTCGGTGCAGTCGGGGAGGTACTCGCCCTCGATGTGGAGGGGCCCCCGCCACTCGCCGTGGTGGTGGCCGTCGAGGCCCATGTAGAGCCCGAGACCGAGATGGACTCCGGTGTCACCGAGGGCGCGCACCGACACCGGCCGTTCTGAGCCGTCCTCCATGATCAACACGATGGTCCCGCCGAGGACCCGCCGGTTGGCCGGGTCGAAGGAGAGCTCACTGCGCAGGGCGGCGACCCGTTGCACGGATCCGTCGGGCTCTTCGACCGAGCCTTCCATGCGCTGCTCCTCGTAGCCGAAGGCCCGCAGTTGGCGGTGCTGGTGGTGGAGGGCGTAGCGGGTACCGTCCGGCCGCTCGAGCAGCATCGGGCTCCACGAGAAGCGGAAGGCGACACCGGGGATCAGCCCACCAGACGGTTCGACGTCGGTGGGGGCGAGTCCCACGTCGTGGCGGACCCCCCACGAGTGGTCCCGCGTGCTGAACCACGCATCGGGCGCGACGTCCACCCGCTCCCCGTCGATCTCGACCCAACCGGAGGCCAGCCCGACTTGGTGGTAGCGGAGCAGGTCCGACTCGAGGCGGTAGCCCCGGCGTGCCCGGCTTCGGTCCCGGTCCTCGAGGCGGGCCGGCACCACCGCCTCGAAGGTCCATTCGAAGGAGATCGGCAGCTCGTCGTTGGCCGCGCAGGCGAACGACACCGTCTTGTAGGGCTCGACCACCGAGTACGAGATGGGCCCGACCGACGTGGTGTCGGGGTCGTCCGACAGCCGCCGGCTGGCCCGCACGGTCCACTGCTGGCGGCCCCGCGACACGCTGGCGTAACCGTCGAAGACGTTGCGATTGGTGTACTTGCCGACCCCGAACCCCATCTGCAGGCTGCCGTCCCGGGCGGCGGCCATGGCACAGACCTTCTCCGTCCAAGAGCGGTCGGCGTCGGACACATGGGCATGGGTCTCGGCGATCTGATGGGTGAAGCCCTCGTCGGCGTCGACGAGTGGCCCGTCCCCCGGCGTCACGGCCCACCTGGCTTGCGGTCGCCGACGTGGCCGACGGCACTCCGGTCCGGTCTCACGTCACGCGGCTCCGCAGGAGGTCGAGGATCGGATTGTCCTCGATGGGCAACATGAGGGGCTCACCCGCCTCCAGCCGCAGGTAGCCGATCCGGGTCATGACGGCCGTACTGCGCACCATGGCCAGCGTCTCGTACCAGTCGAGGTCGTGCACCCGGCGGCCCTCGGCGTCCTCGAAGAGGTCGATGGTCTCCTCGCGGGTGGGGAACCCGTCGATCCGTGTCCCGAAAATCTGGTGCATGGTCAGATCCAGGCTGGTGAACCAGGCCAGATCGTGCTCGGGGGCGCCCACCGTTGCCATGTCCCAGTCGAGCACCGCCCGGAGTCGGAGGTCGTCACCGAACACCATGTTCTCGAAGCGGGCGTCCCCCCAGAGCAGGGCGGGCTCGGCCTCGCGCTCGGGTTGGTGGCGACGGCACCACCGGAGCGCCTCCACCAGGACGCCGACGGGCGAGCCGGCGCTCGACCAGTCGAGGTAGTCCTCCCAGAAGTCGAGCTCGGCGCGGTTGTCGCGTCGGGGAACCCTGCCGACCGTCCCCAGGTCGGCCCGGTGGATGTCGGAGAGGGTGGCGAGGAAGCAGCGGTACAGGCGGGCCTGGTCGAAGCGGCTCTGACCGCTCAACCACCGGTCGAGATGGGCCACCGCGCCGATGATGTGGCCGTCGATCCGGGGCATGACCATGAACGGTGTGCCCAGCCAGACCGGGTCGGTCTCGACCACCGGGTCGGCCACGGGCACGCCGGCACCGCCGGCGGCCAGCTGAGCCTGCCACTGTGCCTCCAGGTCGTAGTGGCGGAAGGTTCCCCCCTCCGGCGGGGCCATGCGGACGACGAGGGACTTGTCGACCCGGCCCCCCTGGACCGAGCAAGAGATCCCGATGACGACGGTCTCGCTCGAGTACCCGGTCGAAGGCCGGACGAGACCGGTCACCACCGGATCGTCCATGCCCTGACGGCAGGCGAGCCATGTCCGGATCCCGGCGGCCAGCGCTGCGTCGTCCCTGCGCGTGGTCAGTGCCATGGGTACCGCGGCTCCCCTTCGTCGGGCCGAGTCTGGCATAGTTCGCCGCCGGACCTTCGGGCGATCGCCGATCGCCCCTTGACGGACGGGGATGGCATGCAGCACCAGGGAACCGCGGTGGTGATCGGTGGCGCGTCGGGGATCGGGGGAGCCGTGGCGGCCCGGCTGCGGGGGGAGGGGAGGACCGTTGTCGTGTGGGACCGCAAGGAGCCCGCTGACATCATCTGCGACATCGCCGACCCGGACCAGATCGACGCGGCGGTGGAGGACACGGTCGAGCGGGTGGGCGTTCCCGGCCAGGTCACGGTGACCGTCGGCATCGGCCACGGCGGCTCACTGATGACCGCCACCCCCGACGAGTGGGACACGGTGATGAGGGTCAACACCCGGGGCGTGTGGCTGGCCATGCGCGGCCTCGGGCGGCCGATGGTGGAGGCGGGGCACGGTTCGATCGTGGCCGTGAGCAGTGTGAGCGCCCGCCTGGCCGACGCCGGCATGGGGCTCTACTGCGCCTCCAAGGCCGCCCTCGACATGGTGGTCAAGGTGGCGGCCATCGAGTGGGCACCGGTGCGGGTCAATGCGGTGGCGCCCGGTGTCACCGATACGCCGATGCTCGGCCCCATTCCCCGGACCGGCCCGTGGCTGGCCGGGGTGGCCGAACGCACCGCCCTCGGCCGGCTCGGCCGGCCCGACGACGTGGCCGAGGCCGTCCTGGCCCTGCACTCGATGGGGTGGGTCACCGGTCAGGTGGTGGTGTGCGACGGCGGGCTCCTGCTCCACAGCCCCATCGACCCGCCCGGGGGCTGAGCGCCCGAATCGTCCCCCGCAACCGGTGCGGGCCCTCAGCGGCGCCGCGCCGAGCCGACCAGGTCCGGTTCGGCTTCGACCGGCTCGGCATCACGTCCGGTGTCCTTGGGTTCGCCTGCATCGACCTCGACCCCGAGGTGCGGCACGATCCGCTCCAGCCACTTGGGCATGTACCAGTTGGACGTGCCGAGCAGCTCCATCACCGACGGCACCAGCACCAGCCGCACCAGGCTGGCGTCGATGAGGATGGAGGCGGCCAACCCGAGGCCGAAGACCTTCAGCACCCGGAGGGGATCGCCGATCACGAACGATCCGAACACGCAGAACATGATGGCTGCCGCCGCGGTGATCACCCGCGCCGTCTTGGCCAGGCCGTCGGCCACCGACACCGAGTTGTCGCCCGTTCGGCGCCACTCCTCGCGGATCCGGCTCAGTAGGAAGACCTCGTAGTCCATGGACAGCCCGAAGAGGATGGTGAACATCATCAGCGGGATCCAGGGGTCGATCGGCCCGGTTCGGCCGATGCCGATCAGTCGAGCCGCCCCAGCCCCACTGGAACACGGCGACGATCACGCCGTAGGCGGCGGCCACCGACAGCAGGTTCATGATCGCCGCTTTGACCGGGATCACCACCGATCGGAAGACGGCCATCAACAGCAGGAAGGCCAGCACGATCACCGCCCCGATGACCCAGAAGAGCCGATGGGCGAGATAGTTGGAGGCATCCACTCCGCCGGCCGTCTCACCGCCGACCAGCACCTGGAGATCGGTGCCGGTCGTGGCCTGGGGGATGACCACGCTGCGCAGGTGAGTGACCAGCTGGGAGGTCGCCGCCGCCTGGGGCGCGGTGGTCGGGTAGGCGATGATCACCGCCGCGCTGTGATCGGCGTTGACCTCGACTGGTGCGGCGAAGGCGACACCGGGGGTCGACCGGATGGCCGCGTCCACCCTGTCCATGCCGGCGACGTCATTGCTCGACGACAGCGGGGCGGCCACCACCAGCGGGCCGTTGAACCCCGGCCCGAAACCTTGGGCCAGAAGGTCGTAGGCCTGGCGGGTGGTGAGCGAGGTGGGGTCGTTGCTGGCATCGGTGAAGGCCAGGCGCATGGAGAAGAGCGGTATGGCCAGGGTCAACAGCACCAACAGGGCCGCAGTGCCCGTGGCCCACGGGTACCGCTGGAACGATCCGGCTCCATCGGTACCAGAAGCTGTCGGGCGCCGGCGTGGCCCCGGTCTGGAGCAGGCGCGGCAGGTGCAGGCGGTCGATGGCCCGACCGGCGAAGCCGAGCATGGCCGGGAGCAGGGTGAGGGCACCGGCCATGACCAGCACTACGGCCGCGATGGTGCCCACCGCCAGCCCTTGGAGGAAGGGGAGCTGGAGCACGAAGAGCCCGACCAGCGAGATGACCACCGTGGTCCCGGCGAACAGCACGGCCCGGCCCGATGTGGCCAGTGACATCATGACTGCTCCCCGCGGGTCACGGCCTTCGAACAGTCCCTGCCGGTACCGGGTCACGATGAAGAGCGCGTAGTCGATGCCGACTCCCAGCCCGATCATGGCCAGCATCTCGGGGGCGAAGACAGGAATGTTCAACACGTGGCTCAGGAGGTCCTCGAGGGCGAAGCCGATGGCGATGCCGAACAGCGCGGTGAGGATGGGGAGGCCCATGGCCACCACCGAGCCGAAGGCGATGAGCATGATCACCATGGCGGCGAGGATGCCGGCACTCTCGCTGGGTCCGGGGAGGCGGTGATCACCTTCCCGATCGGTCCCCCGCCGAGCGCTACCTGAAAGCCGGCGCGGTCGAAGGACTTGGCCGTGTTGATCACGTCCTTGACGGCGGCATTGGGGACAGTGGCCGCGTCTTGGTCGAACTGGACGACGGCGAAGGCGATGTGCCGGTCGGCGGCGATCTGGTGCCGGCCCGGATCGAACGGGCTCTGCACCACAGACACGTGGGGCAGCGTCGAGAGCTTGTTGACCATGGCGTCGATCGTGGCCCGATCGGCCGGCGAATCCACGGTACCGGTCGTCGAGACCACCACGTCCGCGCTGGTCCCGGAGGCCTGCGGGAACCGGGCCGCCAGCAGGTTCTGCACCCGCTGGGAGGCGGAGTTGCCCGAGTCGAACGACTCTTGGAACCGGCTGCCCATGGACTGGCCCAGCACGGTGATCACGATGATGGCGCCGATCCACAGCAACAGGACCCGGCGTCGGTGGTCGTAGCACCAGCCGGCCATACGGCCGAGGCCGCTCTCCTCCGGGTCGGTGGGTCGAGTGGACGAACGTGCCATCTCAGGTCCTCCGTTCGGCTAAATTCAACACTGATGAGTTATAACATATTCACCCGGCCCACCGGAAGCCCCCGGGACGCCCAGCGCCGACCGTGATGACGGCCGGCCGAGGTCGCCGTCCGGGCGGGGTCGACACCCGGGCGGAGATCGTCGCCGCCGCCCGCGAGATCTTCCGCGAGCAAGGCTACGCAGGGGTCAGCATGCGGGCCATCGCCCGCCGGGCCGCCGTGGATCCGGCCCTTGTGCACCACTACTTCACCGACAAGGCGCACCTCTTCATCGAGACCATGGCCCTTCCGATGGACCCGCGGGCCGTCCAGGAGGCGGTGGCCGCGGGCGGCTTCAGTGGAGAGCGGCTGGTCGAACGGTTCCTCGCCCAGTGGGAACAGGGCCGAGGGCCGGGCTCGCCGGCTTTCGTGAGCCTGGCCCAGGCGATGGCGGCGTCACCCCCGGTGGCCGATGGGATTCGCGAGTTCGTCATGGAACGGGTCCTGCTCCATGGGCCGGCCGACGAGGACGAGGCGACCCTCATGGCGCGCGCTGCCTTGATCGGCTCACAGCTCATGGGGATCGCCTGGGCCCGATACGTCATGCGGATGGAGCCGGTCGCGTCGGCCAGTCGCAGCCGACGTGGCCCGATGGGTGGGCCCGACCGTCGACCGGTATGCCACCGGTGGTCTCGACTGACGGCTGGCGCCGCCGGTTACGACGCGATCTTGCCGAGGAAGGGGACGAGCGCGTTGAAGAAGGCGTTCACCGGATAGGCGCCGGCCGGGTCGTTGTGGGCGTAGGTGCTCTGCCGGTTGATGAGCGTGAGGTTGCCCCGCGGGATGTTCGACTGGCGGGCCAGGGCCTGCGCCGAGGTGAGCACGGATTGGCCGCCGAGCCGAGCGCCGAAGGCGTAGATCCGGAGGTCCTTCGGCAGGGAGTGGCCCATGGTGGCGCTGAGCCCGAGCACCGCCTGGGCCGGGTTGGCGTTGCCGTTGGCAACGGCTCCCGTGTCGTCGGTGAGCCGTTGTGGGAAGTACCACTCGGAGCCGTCGGTGTTGTTGACGCCCGCTCCCGAGAACATGGTGGCGAATCGCCTTATGGGGGTGAGGGCGCCGGTGCCGTTCCAGCCGTGTACCGGCCCGGTTGCCGACAGGCCCTGACCCAGGTGGGCCTGGGCCGCGGCCAGGTTGGGCGGCGAGGTGGCCACGTTGAGGGCGTAGCCGAATTGGCCCAGGTTGGTGGCGGGGACAGGGGGCACGATGGACGAGGGGAGCAGCCCCGACGTTTGGCCGAGGGAAGGGCTGTTCGGGTCGAGCAAGGCCGCTCCTGATCCGGTGGCGACGAAGAGCCCGGCGTAGGGCGCGGCGATGCCACCGAAGGACAGCCACGGCGAGGTCATGGGAGCGTCGAGCGTCTGCAGCTCCTGGGAGGCTTCGGCTGCGCTGACCGGCGCGGAGTCGCTTCCACCGTCGATGTAGACCAGCCCGTCCAGGCCTTTGGCGCCGGCCTTTCCGCTGAAGTCCCACGTCGCATAAGCGGTGACCACCGAACCACCCAGGGAGTGGCCCCCGAGCACCACCTTGCCACCGAGCCGGTGCGCGGCTCGGATCACGCGGTGCAGGTCCTGGACGGCTACGTCCATGCCCCAGCTCTTGGCGAAGGTGACCGACGCGTCGGGTACGGCATTGAAGTGGGGCGTCACGCTCGGGTTCTTGAGGTAGCCGAGGTAGTAGTCGTAGAGCTGGGTGGACGATACCTTCCCCTGCTTGAAGGCGTTGAGCTCGGACTGGTCCTCGAGGAGGTTCTCCCGTCGTTCGACCGACCAGACCTGCCAGGCCGGCGCCTTGGCCACGATCCACCGGGCCAGGGGGGCGAAGTAAGCCGAGCCGGCCGACGTGCCCGGTTCGAGCACGAGGACGTTCTTGGCTGCCGGGTTGCCGATCTTGAGCACCCCGACCACGTTGTACTGCGACGGCGTGCCCGGGGCCTGGAATCCGCTCATCCATTGCACCGACAGGGGAGTCGGCGAGCTCGCGGCTGC
The DNA here is from genome assembly GCA_963769825.1 of uncultured Acidimicrobiales bacterium. Taxonomy (GTDB): domain Bacteria; phylum Actinomycetota; class Acidimicrobiia; order Acidimicrobiales; family RAAP-2; genus Bog-756. The sequence continues at coordinate 14,075 of CAVYNO010000022.1, read as the reverse complement.
GCCGTTCGCCGGGACGAGCAGGTACGCAGAGACAAGGACTACGAGTCCGGCCAGAGCGACCGACAACGACCGCCGCCCCGCCGGGAGCCGTCCGCGCATGCGCGCCCTCCTCCTGTCGCCTCGGCTGTTCCCCGGGGGGAACCTAACACCATGCCCGGAGCCTCGTCAGCGTCGTCAGCGTCCCGGCGCCGCCGCTCAGGTGCACGTTGCGGCCGGAACCGTCGGGTCGCCGGACGCCCACAGTGTGGCGCCCATCCGCCTGTCGGGGCAGGGGCTCGGGCCTACCGCGACGAGCGAGGCGAGCCGAAGGAGCGCCGCCCCCAGTGGCTCGCGCCCGGGACCGGGCTCACTGGTCCAGCGCGCCCTCCCGTCGCTTTGGCCGGTCTCGTCGTCCATGGCTCCCGTAGGGACGGTGACCGTAAGGGTAGACCCGTCGGGTCTCCGGATGGTCGAGACGCGAGCTTCGGCGGTCTGGTGGGTCTCGATGGCCGGCCGCCGCCGCTGGTCGGTACCGCCTCCCGCGCCGGTCGCGCCGGGAGCGCGCCGACAGGTGGCACGCACCCGGTGGAGGGGGTGGGGGTGATCGTCCCGCGCCCACCTGGGACGGATCGGGTCGCGCTTCATCGACGAGCGGAGCGGAAGGTCACTGATCGCATTGTGCCCCAGCCGGACGGGTTCGGGTCGGGATGGCGGGCCCGGTCCCGGCTGAGCTGGCGGGATGCCGCACCAGTGGTGGCTCCCCGGAGGGAGGGCGGAGACGCGGTACGAACCCCCGGGTGCCCTGTGTAGGGTGCAGTCCATGGCCGATCAGGCGGCTTTCTCCGATCTGGCGATGGAGTACATGCCGGCGCTCTACACCGCCGCGCTGCGGATGACGCGCAACTCCGCCGACGCCGAGGATCTCGTCCAAGAGACGTACCTGAAGGCCTACCGGGCCTTCGGCAGCTTCGAGCCGGGGACCAACCTGAAGGCGTGGCTCTACCGGATCCTGACCAACACCTACATCAACACCTACCGGGCCAAGAAGCGACGTCCGGAGATAGCCGACGTCGAGGATGTCGAGGACCTCTACCTCTACCGCCACCTCGCCGGCGACCAGAGCGCCGGCCTCGGGCGGAGCGCCGAGGACGAGGCGCTCGACCGGTTCACCGACACTGACGTGAAAGCGGCCATCGAGGCGCTACCGGAGACATTCCGGATGGCGGTACTCCTAGCCGACGTCGAGGGGTTCTCCTACAAGGAGATCGCCGAGATCACGGACGTGCCCATCGGCACGGTCATGAGCCGCATCCACCGTGGAAGAAGGGCGCTCCAGAAGGCGTTGTTTGATCGTGGGAGGGAACGAGGCCTGGTCGGAGCGGCCGACGAGGCCAGGTAACAGCGGCGTCAGCCAGGGGAGATCATCGCAGTGGGAGAACAGCATGGACCGGGTGCTCCCGGAGAGATGGCGGGCGGTGATCCCCACGCGCCAGCCGGGTTCGTCGACTGCGACGAGACCATCGAGCGCCTCTACTTCTATCTGGACGGCGAGCTCACCGAGGAACGCCGCATCGAGATCACCCGTCACCTCGACATGTGCGGGCCGTGCGTCGGTGCCTACGGCTTCGAGACCGAGTTGCGCCGAGTGATCGCCAACCGCTGCAAGGACCACGTCCCCGAGACGCTCATCGTCCGGGTGGCCGAGGCGTTGCGCGAAGAGCACAACCGGCCCGCCGACTGACGCCGGGCGGCACTCCGGCCGTGAGGCGGCCGGGATGTCGCTCCCGCCGGGCACTTTCGAGCCCTCGCCGGAGCCCGCCCGCCGTGTCGTGGCGGCGGTCCCTACACTGGTCGCCGTGACCGACCCCGGAAGTCCCACCCGCACGGGTGGGGCGGTGGCGTGGGACACCGCCGAGCGGGTGGCCGGCTGGGTGGGGAACCGCAGCCGCCTCCCCGCCCCGTACCGGCCCGACCTGCTCCAGGCCGATTTCGAGGAGCTCACTGCTCAGGCCGAGGAATTGGTGGCCGCCTCCACCGGGCTGCGTTCGTCGTCAGGTGCGGCTCGGGCCCGTGTCACCGACAGGGCTGGTTGGGTCCATGCCAACGTGGCCAGCTTCCAGCGCCTGGTCGGACCCCATCTGGAGAAGCTGGACCCGGCTCGTATCGCCGCCGGCAACCCGCTCACCGAGCGACTGGCCGGACCACTTGCCACGGCCGGCCGGGCCGCCACCGGCGCCCAGATGGGAGTGGTGCTCGGTTGGCTCTCCACCCGGGTGCTCGGTCAGTACGATCTCCTGCTCACCGAGGAGGCCGTCGAGGACCAGGACCTCGTGTACTTCGTCGGGCCGAACGTGGTGGCCCTCGAGCAGCTCCACGGATTCGAGCCGCGCGAGTTCCGCCTCTGGCTCGCCCTCCACGAGGTCACCCACCGCTGCCAGTTCACTGCCATCCCCTGGATGCGCGACTACTTCGTGACGCTGGTCCACGACGGCATCGGCTCGCTCGAGCCGGATCCGTCCCGGTTCGCCGAGGCCCTCCGCCGGATGACGGACGAGATCCGGGCCGGCCGGAACCCGTTGCGGGAGAACGGGGCGCTCGGCCTGGTGGCCACCCCGGAGCAGCTCGAGGGCCTCCACCGGATCCAGGCGCTGATGAGCCTGCTCGAGGGCCACGGGGACGTGACCATGGACCGGGCTGGTGCCGCGGCCATTCCGAGCGCGGCCACCTTCAGCAAGGTCCTACGCCAGCGCCGGAAGCAGGCGAAGGGACCCGCCCGCCTGCTGCAACAGCTGATCGGGCTCGAGGCCAAGCTCCGCCAGTACGAGGAGGGTGAGCGGTTCATCGCCGCCGTGGAGGACTCTGGCGGCCCCGAGCTCCTCGACCGGGCCTGGCGGGGACCGGAGTGGCTGCCCTCGTTGATCGAGATCCGCAACCCGGCCGCCTGGATCTCGCGTGTCGGGACCACACCCGCCCTCTCCGGCTGAGGCCGCCAGGCGTGGTCCGGTCCGAGGACCGGAGCCCCCGGGCTCCCCCGACCCCCTGATCGGGGCCCTGCTGGGGCGTTGTTCGTTCCCCGGACCGGGCACCGACCTGGTGTGCGGGGTTTCGGGGGGCGCCGACTCGCTCGCCCTGTTGGTGCTGGCCGTGGCGGCCGGCTGCCGGGTGACCGCCGTCCACGTGGACCACGGGTTGCGGCCGGGCTCCGCGGCCGAGGCCGAGGTGGTGGCGGCGGCGGCCCGGCGCTTCGGCGCGTCCTTCCGGCCCGAGCGGGTGACGGTGGCGCCGGGACCGAACCTCGAGGCCCGGGCCCGGGAGGAACGCCGGCGGGCCCTCGGGGCCGAGGCGGCCACCGGCCATACGGCCGACGATCAGGCCGAGACGGTCATGGTCAACCTGTTGCGCGGAGCCGGCGTCTCGGGGCTGGCCGGGATGCGCGCCGGGCCCCGCCACCCGCTGCTCGGCCTCCGGCGCACCGAGACGTGGGAGGTGTGCCGCCGGCTCGGTCTCGTACCGGTGCGCGATCCGAGCAACGAGGATCGCCGGTTCCTTCGCAACCGGGTCCGGCACGAATTGCTGCCGCTGTGCTGTGAGATCGCCGGGCGAGACGTCGTCCCCGTGCTCGCCCGGCAGGCCGCTCTGATGGCGGCCGACGCCGAGCTGCTGGACGCGGTGGCCGGGTTGATCGAGCCCGAGGACGCCACCGCGCTGGCGGACGCTCCCGAGGCGGCGGGTCGAAGGAGCGTCCGCAACTGGCTGGCGGGCGCCGCCGGCCATCCCCCGCCGCTCGACGCCGTCGAGCGCGTTCTCGACGTGGCCCGGAACCGGCGCCGGGCGACCGAGGTGCCCGGCGGCCGACGGGTGGCCCGGAGCCGGGGGCGGCTCTCGGTGTCGCCGGCCCACCCGACGGCGAGCCCGGGCCGCCCGCCCGCGGCGCTCCGGTACAGTCGCGCCGTGACCACCGCTGAGGGCGGGTCGCCCGGAGCGCCGGGGCTCGACCACTACGGCCCGGGAATCGGGCCGGTGATCGTCTCGGAGACCGAGCTTCAGGACCGGATCGCCCAGCTGGGCAAGGAGATCACCGCCGACTACGCCGACCGGCCCCCGCTGCTGGTCGGGGTGCTGAAGGGGGCGTTCATGTTCATGAGCGACCTCTCGAGGGCGATCGACCTGCCGGTGGAGGTGGACTTCATGGCGGTGTCCTCCTACGGCAGTGCCACCCGGACCTCGGGCGTGGTCCGGATCGTGAAAGACCTCGAAGTCGACCTGACCGGCCGACACGTGCTGGTGGTGGAGGACATCGTCGACAGCGGGCTCACCCTCAGCTACCTGCAGCGGTATCTGCGTGCCCGGGAACCGGCCAGCCTCGAGGTGTGCGCGCTGCTGGTCAAGGAGGGGCAGCAGCGCACCGAGCTCGATCTCGCCTACGTCGGTTTTCACATACCACCGGGATTCGTGGTGGGATATGGCCTCGATGTCGGTGAACGCCTGCGCAATCTCCGAGCCATCCACAGCCACGCCGGCGGTTCGTCGTAGGGCCGCGCCCCGATAGCCTGCCGGGGCGATGAGCGTCGACATCCCCCGCATCGAGCGGGCCATCACCGAGCTGCTCTCCGCGCTGGGCGAGGACCCTCACCGCGACGGGCTGGTGAGGACCCCGGGCCGGGTGGCCCGCATGTACGAGGAGTTGTTCGCCGGGTTCGGGGAGGATCCGGCCGACCACCTCGAGGTCACCTTCGCCGCTGAGCACGACGAGATGGTGATGGTCCGCGACATCCCGTTCGCCTCCCTCTGCGAGCATCATCTGGTCCCCTTCATCGGCCGGGCCCACGTGGCGTACATCCCGGGCGACGACGGCCGCATCACCGGTCTGTCCAAGCTGGCCCGCCTGGTCGACGTCTTTGCCCGTCGGCTCCAGGTGCAGGAGCGGATGACCACCGAGATCGCTGATGCCATCGAGAAGGCCCTCGCCCCCCAGGGAGTGCTGGTCGTGGTGGACGCCGAGCACCTGTGCATGTCGATGCGGGGCGTCAAGAAGTCGGGGACGTCCACCGTCACCTCGGCGGTCCGAGGACTGTTCCGCACCGACGCCTCCACCCGGATGGAGGCGATGCAGTTCGTCCGCGGGCGCTGAAGCCCCGCGACCCGGGCCCCGGGCGGCGTGGGCCTGGTTTACGCTGTGTCGGTCATGCCCGGGTTCGGCGACGAGGGACGCTGTCTGGTGATGGGGATCCTCAACGTGACGCCGGACTCCTTCTCCGACGGGGGGAAATGGTTCGAAAGAGATCGGGCCATCATGAAAGGCCGTGAGATGATCGCCGAGGGCGCTGACATCATCGATGTGGGGGGCGAGTCGACCAGGCCGGGCGCGACCCCGGTGCCGGCCCACGAGGAGCTGGCGCGGGTGGTCCCGGTCGTCGAGGCTCTGGCGGGGGAGGTGCGCATTTCCATCGACACCACCAAGGAGGCCGTGGCCGAGGCCGCCGTCGGTGTTGGGGCCTCGCTCATCAACGACGTGTCGGCCAGCCTGTGGCCGGTGGCCGCCCGGTGTGGCGCCGGGTGGGTTGCCATGCACCGCCAGGGGACGCCGGCGACCATGCAACAGGCCCCCCACTACGCCGATGTGGTGCAGGAGGTCTCGGACCTGCTGGTCGAGCGGGCCGGTCGGGCCCGGGCGGCCGGCGTGGACGAGGTGTGGATCGACCCTGGCATCGGGTTCGGCAAGACCATCGACCACAACCTCGCCCTGTTGGCCTCCCTGGCCGAGCTGGTGGCCACCGGCTATCCGGTCACGGTGGGGACGAGCCGCAAGAGCTTCCTCGGGTGGCTCGCCCGTGACGTGGACGGCGCCCCCGCCCCGGTGGGGGATCGCCTCCCCGGTTCGCTGGCCACGGCCACCTGGGCGATGCACGAGGGGGCGGGCATGGTGCGGGTCCACGACGTCGCCCCGACCGTCCAGGCGGCCGTCCTGGTGGGCGCGCCCGACCGGCAAGCCGGCTCATGAAGGGCAAGTGGGCCGCCGGCATCCCGCCACGCAACTTCACGTGGGTGATCAAGGACCAGCTGGCAATGAGCGAGCGTCCGGGCGGGTTCGCCCCGAACCACCGAAAGGTCCGCCGCCAGGAGGAGATCATCTGGCTGCAGGTCCAAGGGTTCACCCGGATCTTCTCCCTGCTCCCGTCCTCGCACAACCTCCAGGCCTACGAGGAGCGCTCGATGGCCAGCGTGCACTTCCCCCTGCCGTCCACCGGGGACACCCGGGGGGTGCTCGCCGATCTCTACCGCGAGGTCCACACCCGGTTGAACGCGGGCGAGCGGATCCTCATCCACCAGGAGGAGCTCGGCGACCGGGTGACCGGCGTGGTCGCCGGGTACCTGCTCTGGTCGGGCCGGCTGCCGAGCAGCCCCCAGGCCATCACCGTGCTCGAGCACATGACCGGTCACCCGATGGGGCCGGGTGGGCGGGAGCTGGTGGCCTTCGCCGAGCAGATGGAACACGCCTCGGTGCGCCCGGGTGCCGGTGGTGACCCGCCCCGAACCGGGTGACCGCCGACCGCCGGCCACCCGCTCACGACCCGGCGGTCGATCGAGCCGGTGACCGGATCGAGCTGCGAGGCCTCCAGGTGCGCGGCACCCACGGAGTCCTGCCCGAGGAGAAGCGACGGGCCCAGCCCTTCGAGATCGACCTCGATCTGGAGGTGGACCTGGCCACCGCCGCCGGCAGCGATCGCCTGTCCGACACTGTGGACTACGCCCAGGTGGCCGAAGCGGCCGTCGCCGTGGTGTCGGGGGCGCGCTCCTATGAGCTGCTCGAGGCCTTGGCCGAGGCGGTGGTCGCAGCCGTTCTGGCCGTCGACGACCGGGTGGCCCGGACCACGGTGAGCCTCCGCAAGCTCGAGCCGCCCATGAGCGTCGACATCGCCACCGTCGGGGTCAGGATCACCCGGGTCCGGTGACGGGCACGGCCGACGCCCAGTTGTCGGGACGCGCCTTCCTCGGGCTCGGCTCCAACCTCGGCGACCGCTGGGCCCACCTGCGTCGCGCCGTAGACCAGCTGCGGGCGGGCTCCCGGGCGCCCGTCACCGCGGTGTCCAGGGTGTACGAGACCGAGCCCGTCGGTGGTCCCGAAGGCCAGGGCCCCTACCTCAACCTGGTGGTGGAGCTGGCCGTGCCTCCCGGCTCCGATCCGTATCGGTTGCTCGAGGAGTGTCGACGCCTCGAGGCGGCGGCCGGACGGGTACGCGCCGCACGATGGGGCCCGCGGACCCTCGACGCGGACGTCCTGTGGATCGACGGCGTGTCCATCGACGATCCCGAGTTCACCGTCCCCCACCCACGCTGGCGCGAGCGCCGGTTCGTACTCGCCCCCCTGTACGAACTGGCCCCCGACCTGGTCGACGAGCGCGACGTGGCCGCCGCTGGTGGCGCCGTTTCCGTCGTGGGTACACTGTGAGGCGAAGCGACAGGATTCCCTGAAGCGAACGGCACCCTGCGTGGGCCGGAACGTAACGAAAGGGAACTCGTGACCACATTCCGCACGATCGGGCCCGGTCGGGCGGGACGATCGCTGATGGCGGCACTCGAGGCCACTGGCGGCTACCGCTCGTCGGGCATGCTCGGCCGGGGCGATCCGGCGACGGTGGCCGCTGGCGATGTCGACCTGTTGGTCATCGCCACCCCCGACGACGAGGTCGGTCGGGTGGCCGGCGCGGTCGGCCCGACGACGCCTGTGTGGTCATCCACATGTCCGGCTCGCTCGGGCTCGACGTCCTTGCTGGCCACCGCCGGCGAGGCTCCCTCCACCCGCTGGTGCCGCTGCCCGTCCCCGGCGGTCGGGGCCGAGCGGCTGCGAGCGGGGATCACCTTTGCCGTGGCTGGCGACCCCATCCGTGGACGGGATCGTCGGCCCTCGGGGGACGGGGGTGCGTGTCGACGACGCCCGCCGCGCCGCCTACCACGCCGCCGCATCGATCGCCGCTAACCACCTGGTGGCCCTGCTGGGCCAAGTCGAGCGGGTGGCCGCCACCGCCGGCCTCCCCTCGACGCCTTTGCCGGGCTGGTGCGGACGGCCACCGATGACGCCCTCGCTCTCGGCCCGCGCCTGGCCCTCACCGGCCCGGCGGCGCGCGGGCGACTGGGCGACGGTCGACCGCCACCGTGGCGTGCTCTCGTCGATGGCCGGTCACCGCAGCGAGCTCGCCGCCTATGACGCCCTGGTGGCGCTGGCTCGGCGACTGTCCCTGGGGGATGCCGGCGAGTCGGGGTCGCTCCGGCGATCGGTCGCCGCCGTAGCAGGTGGCATGACCGCCGTCGCCGCCGCCCCGGCTGCGCCCGCCGTCCACCTGGTGGGTGGGCCGACGCCGGAGACGGTCGCCGTCATCGAGACGATCGCCGAGCTCACCTCGTCCCTGGACGCCGTCCGGCTCTCGGGCCGGACGGTCGGGCTCGTCCCCACCATGGGCGCGCTGCACGACGGCCACCGGGCCCTCATCGCCCAGGCCGCGGCCGAGTGCGACGTCGTCGTGGTGACGGTCTTCGTCAATCCCACGCAGTTCGGTGATCCGGCCGACCTGGCCGCCTACCCGCGGACGCTGGACGCGGACCTGGCCGTCGCCGCCTCGGCCGGTGCCTGCATCGTCTTCGCCCCCTCGGTCGAGGAGATGTACCCCGACGGGCGGCGCCGGCCGCGCAGACCACGGTGTCGGTGTCGGGCGTCGGCCGAGCGTGGGAGGGCGCGTCGCGGCCGGGCCACTTCGACGGTGTGGCCACCGTGGTGGTCAAGCTGCTGGCGATGGCCGGGCGGTGCCGGGCCTACTTCGGCGAGAAGGACTTCCAGCAGCTGGCCCTCGTGCGCCGGGTGGTGACCGACCTGTCGCTGCCCGCCGACATCGTCGGGTGCCAGACCGTCCGCGACGCCGACGGACTGGCCCTCTCCAGCCGCAACACCCGGCTCTCCCCCGACCAACGGGATGCCGCCGCTGGTCCTCTCCCGGGCTCTGCGGGCCGGAGCCGCCATGATGCGCCGGTGAGGCCAGCCCGAGGCGGTGGAGGCGGCCATGGCCCGGGTGGTCGCCGGCCGAGCCGGGTGTCGTCCTCGACTACGCCGCCGTGGTGCGACGCCGACGACCTCGAGCCGGCCGGCTCCCCGATCGGCGACGGGCCCGCTCCGGCTGCTCATCGCCGCCACCGTCGGCCCCGTTCGGCTGATCGACAACCTCGATCCCCGGCGGAGTCCCACCGCGACCCCGGCGTGTCCGGCCCCGATGCCACGCCGGGTGCGCTCGACGTCCTGGTCCTCGGCAGCGGGGTGGCGGGCCTGTCGGCCGCCGTGCGGCTGGCCGCGCCGTTGTCGGCGGCCCGCCTGGCCGGCTCCGCCTGCCGGGCTCCGGGTCGGTGTCCTGACCAAGGCCGAGCTCTACCAGTCGGCGACCCGGTGGGCCCAGGGAGGGGTGGCCGCCGTGCTCGGAGGGGACGAGGACTCGACCGACCTCCATCTGGCCGACACCCTGGCCGCCGGGGCCGGGCTCTGCGACACCGATGCCGTGCGGGTACTGGTCGACGAGGGCCCGTCCCGGGTCGAGGAGCTCATCGCCCTGGGCGCCGTCTTCGACCGACAGCCGGGCGGCGCGCTCGACCTGGCCCGCGAAGGGCGGCCATTCGACGGCCCGGGTGGTCCATGCCGGCGGTGCGGCCACCGGCGCCGAGGTCGAGCGGGCCCTGGTGGACGCCACCCGCGCCAGCGCGGCCGCGGTGATCGAGCAGTGGTTCGCCGTCGACCTGGTGGTGGAGGACGGCCGGTGCCGAGGCGTGCGCGCCCTCAACGCGGATGGCAGGGTGGTCGAGGTGCGGGCCGAGCACACCGTTCTCGCCACCGGCGGCGCGGGTCAGCTGTTCGCGGTCACCACCAATCCGGCCGAGGCCACGGCCGACGGGCTGGCCATGGCACTGCGGGCCGGCGTGCCCGTGGCCGACGTGGAGTTCATGCAGTTCCACCCGACGGCGCTGCACCATCCGGCGATGCCCCGTCCCCTGCTGTCGGAGGCGCTGCGGGGCCACGGGGCCCTGCTGCGCGACGCGCCGGGCGAGCGCTTCGTCGACGAGCTGGCCTCGCGGGACGTGGTCAGCCGGGCGATGGCCGATCGGATGCGGGAGCAAGGGGTCGACAACCTGTGGCTCGACGCCACCGGCCTCAGCTCCTTCGACGCCCGGTTCCCGACCATCGCCGCCTCGCTCCGGGCCGTCGGGCTCGACCCCTCGAGCGACTGGCTGCCCATCGCCCCCGCCGCCCACTACCTGTCGGGCGGTGTCCTCACCGACCTGTCCGGGGCCACCGGCCCTCCCGGCCTCTGGGCCGCGGGCGAGGTGGCCTGCACCGGAGTGCATGGCGCCAACCGCCTGGCGTCCAACTCGCTCCTCGAAGGCATGGTCTTCGGGGCCCGGCTGGCCGAGTCGATCCTGGCCGGCGTCGACGGACCCGCGCCCACGGGCGCCATGCGGGCCCTGGGCCACGAGGCGGGCGGGATCTCCGGCGGTGCGGATCGACCCCGACGGGCGCGTCCTGGCCGGCGAACCGGGCGCGCTCATGACGGGACCGGCGGTCACGGGTGGCCGATGCCGGCCGGCCGGCGTCATGCCGGCATTGACGTCGCCCCCGACCGGTCGAAGGCCCGCGATCTCCTCCAGCGCACCATGACCGAGGGTGCCGGAGTGGTCCGGAGCGCCGAGTCGCTGGCTTGGGCGAAGGGCATGATCGACGCCATCGGCGAGGGCGTGGGATCGGAGGTCGATCGGCCCGGCGGCGAGCTGGCCAACCTGGTCACGGCGGCCACCAGCCTCCTGTCGTCGGCCACGTTGCGCACCGAGACCCGCGGCGCGCACGCTCGGAGCGACCATCCCGAGCCTGATGAGCGGTGGCGCCGCCGCATCGTCCACCTCGGTGCCGCGCCCGCATTCGACCGACATGGCGGAACGAGAGGGCGGACGTGACCCGGGCCGGCAAGCCCGTCCTCGCCGAGCCGATGGGTCCAGTCGACCCGCCCCACGTTGCTGTGGTGGAAGCGGTCGCCCGGGCCATCGCCGAAGACCTCCTCCCGCTCGGCGACCTTTCGGCGTCGCTGGTCCCCGCAGACGCTACCGCCGGCGTCGAGCTGGTGAGCCGTGGTCAGGGGGTGGTCGCCGGACGGGCGTGTGCCCTCGAGACACTCCGGCAGATCGACCCGTCGCTCCGCGCCGAGTGGGTGATCGGCGACGGTCGCACCGTCTCGCCCGGCGATGTCGTGGCCCGGATCTGCGGGTCGCTTCGTCCCCTGCTCACCGCCGAGCGCACCGTGCTCAACTTCCTCGGTCATCTCTCAGGGGTGGCAACGATCACGCGACGCTACGTGGACTGCGTGGCGCCGGCCAACCCTGCCACCCGGATCCTCGACACCCGCAAGACCACACCGGGCCTACGTGCCCTGGAGAAGGCCGCGGTGCGGGCCGGAGGCGGTCACAACCACCGGGGCAGTCTTTCCGACGCCGTCATGATCAAGGACAACCATCGCGCCGGCACCACCATCGCCGACGCGGTGGGCAGGGCCCGCAGGCTCTGGCCGGGGCGCATGGTCGAGGTGGAGTGTGACCGGGTCGAGCAGGTCGACGACGCGGTGGCAGCCGGGGCGACCGTGATCATGCTCGACAACATGACACCCGATGAGGTGGCGGCCTGCGCGCCCGGCGTGCACGCCGCCGGGTTGCTGGTCGAGGTGTCGGGTGGGGTCACCCTCGAGAGCGCGCCGCTGTTGGCCGCGGCCGGTGCCGACCTCATCTCGGTCGGCGCCCTCACCCACTCGGCTCCGGTCCTCGATCTGGGATTCGATCTGCCGGCCGGTGCCGCCGCCCGGAGGGCTGACATGCTGCTCGCCATCGATGTCGGGAACACCGAGACGGTCGTCGGCCTGTTCGCCGACGCGGTCGGCGCCACTCCGGACGGCACCGGGCCCCGCGACGGGAGCGAGCCGGCCGGGCTGGCACACCACTGGCGACTCTCGACGGTGGCCGAGCGAACTGCCGACGAGCACGCGCTGCTCCTCACCCAACTGCTCGATCTGGACGGCCTGGACATCGACACCTCGGTGAGCGGTATCGCGGTGACCTCGTCGGTCCCGCTGGTCACCGCCAACCTGCGCCAGATGGTGACGCGCTGGTTCGACGTACCGTCCGTGGTGCTCGAGCCGGGCGTCAAGAGCGGGATGCCGATCCTCTACGACAATCCGAAGGAGGTCGGTGCCGACCGCATCGCCAATGCCGTCGGTGCCCACGACCTGTTCGGTGGCCCCTGCATCGTGGTCGACCTCGGTACGGCCACGACCTTCGACGCCATCTCTGCCGCCGGGGAGTACCTCGGCGGGGCCATCACACCGGGCGTGGCCATCAGTCTCGACGCCCTGTTCGCCCATGCCGCCGCCCTTCGCCGGGTGGAGTTGGTGGAGCCGCGCAGTGTGATCGGCAAGTCCACCGTGGAGTCCATCCAATCGGGCGCGCTGTTCGGTTTCGCTGCCCAGGTCGACGGTCTGTGCCGCCGCTTCACCGCCGTCCTCGGCGAGTGCACGGTGGTCGCCACCGGGGGCCTGTCCGAGATCATCGCCCCGTATTCCGACGAGATCGAGTACGTGGAACCCTGGCTCACGTTGCACGGCCTGCGCATCATCTTCGAGCGCAACCGGCCCGTGCTCACCGCCACCCACGAGGGTTGATCTCTTCGGCCTGGGGAGCGAGGCTCCATGCCAAGCCTGGCTCTACCTGGCTCGGCTATCGCTGTTATGGTTCTGGCAGGTGTTCTGACAGAACCTACCCGGGGGACAGGCGACGTCCGGAGACCCGGGCCGGGGAATTAGCCTGCACGGACGTCCTCACATCCCCCTAACACGGTGATCACGCAATTGTCATCCGGAACGGGCATAACTGGTACAGGCGCCGCAAGGGCGGTGCCGACCGGCCGCCTCGACGGCCGCCATAGGAGGTAGCACGACCATGACCCGGACGCTCCCGAGAGCGAAGAAGCTGGTGATAGGAGTGGCTGCCCTCGGCACCGTGGCCCTCGGCACCGCCGGTGTGGCCGGAGCCGCCGCGACGACCACGAACCCGCAGGCGGCCCGCCATTTCAATTGTGCCCGGGCGCCGAAGGTGCTGGCCCACATCGGGAAGGTCGAGTCGGATATCGCCGCCGGGCTGCCCAAGCTCCACGCCGCGGAGACCAAGGCCCAGCAAAAGGGGAACACCAAACGGGTCGACCGCCTGAAGAAGCGGATCAGCCGGCTCGAGAGTCCTGCCTACAAGGCCCGCTTGGACAAGCAGAAGTCGAAGATCGAGGCCAAGTGCCAGGTCAACGCGCCCGCCACGTGGCGGGCACGTTGCGGCCTGGCACTTGGCCTCGATCTTCGACTTCTGCTTGTCCAAGCGGGCCTCTCCACGGTTTCTCGACCGGCTGATCCGCTTCTTCAGGCGGCGGACCCGTTTGGTGTTCCCCTTTTGCTGGGCCTTGGTCTCCGCGGCGTGGACTCGGCAGCCCGGCACTGGACTCGACCTTCCCGATGTGGGCCAGCACCTTCGGCGCCCGGGCGCCATTGAAATGGCGGGCCGCCTGCGGGTTCGTGGTCGTCGCGGCGGGCTCCGGCCACGCCGGGTCCGAGGGCCGCCGCTTCCTATCACCAGCTCTTCGCTCTCGGGAGCGTCCGGGTCATGGTCGTGCTACCTCCTATGGCGGCCGTCGAGCACACACGCCCTTGCGGCGCCTGTACCAGTTATGCCCGTTCCGGATGGCGATTCCGTGATCACCGTGTTAGGGGGATGTGAGGACGTCCCAGTCACTCTCCCGCCCGGGTCTCCGGACGTCGCCTGTCCCCCGGGTAGGTTTCTGTCAAACACCTGCCAGAACCATAACAGCGATAGCCGAGCCAGGTAGAGCCAGGCTTGGCATGGAGCCGCTCCCCAGGCCGAAGAGATCAACCCTCGTGGGTGGCGGTGAGCACGGGCCGGTTCGCTCGAAGAATGATGCGCAGGCCGTCAACGTGAGCCAGGGTTGCCCTCGATCTCGTCGGAATACGGGGCCTTGACCCCCC
>CAVYNO010000021.1:0-140672 GCA_963769825.1 uncultured Acidimicrobiales bacterium | reverse complement strand
AACAGGTCGCGGACCCGGCTCGCCCCCACCCCGACGAACATCTCCATGAAGTCCGAGCCGCTGACGGACATGAAGGGCACCCCTGCCTCGCCGGCGACGGCCCGGGCCAGCAGCGTCTTGCCCGTGCCCGGCGGCCCGACGAGCAGGATCCCCTTCGGGATCCGGGCCCCGATCTCCTTGAAGCGCGCCGGGTCTTCGAGGAAGTCCACCACCTCGCTATCTCTAGCTTGACCCCGTCGTACCCGGCCACGTCGTCGAAGGTGGTCGAGGGGCGCTCCGTCGAGTAGAGCTTGGCCTTGGACCGCCCGATGGACATGATGCTCCCCATCTGGCCCTGTGCCTTGCGGCTGATGTAGTAGAAGATCCCGCCCAGGATGGCGAAGGGGAGCACCCACGTGAGCAGGATGCCGACCAGGGCGTTGGAGCTCGAGGTGACCAGCTTGTAGTTGGAGCCGAGGGGTTTGAGGGCGTTCAGCTCGGAGTCGGTCACCGGGTTGGGCCCGTTGACCGTGTAGGAACCGCCGTTGCTCAGGTCACCGGTGATGATGCCGTTGGTCTGGTCGACGGTGGCCGTCTTGATCTGCTTGCTCCCGACGTCGCTCAGCCAGGTGCTGTAGGTGAGGGTGTTGGGGGACGTCTTGTGGACGAGGCCAGGCACGATCAGCACGGACAGGACCGCCACCACGATGACCGCGTACAGCATCAGGCGGTTCCGGTTCTGCCCGGGTGCCTCCCCTCCGGGCCCGCCCGCGGGCGGAGGCCCGCCGGGAACGTTCGGGTTGGGTGGCGCCACGTGTTCATGCTATTCGCACGGGGCTGCAGATGACGCATCGCCCCCGCTCAGCAGCGGGGCCGCCTGCTGCGGGCGGGATTCCATCGGTATCGTGGGAGGGTGAACGAGCGGTCCGAATCCGGAGCGGAGTCCGCTCCGTCCCCGCACGAGCGGCCGGCCGGTCCACCGCCTCCCCCCATGGGGGCTCCACCCCTGGTCGAGCCCATGTGGCCACCCCCGCCGCCGACCTCGTGGCCGCCGCCCCCTCCGCCCCCAGCGCCCCCGCCGGCCCCGCCGCCGAGCTCGTGGCCACCGCCACCTCCGGCCGCCCCGGCCGGGAGCCCGTTCCCCGGCCCGGTCCCCGAGCTCCCGCTCAACCGCCAGCTCGACGCAGGGGGCGCCCCGGACAGCCCCTCGTCGGCCTGGATGTGGCTGCTGTTCGCGGTGCTCGGCTTCGTCGGCGGCCAGATCGTGGCGGCCATCTTCGTGGCGGTCACCGCGGCGGTGGACGGGAAGCTGGGCTCGCTGGCCGCCATCGCCCGGCTGGACGAGCCCCCTACGTGGTACATCGTCTCGACGCTGCTCGGACTGTGGGCCGGGTTCTTCGGGGCCGCCTGGCTGGCCACCGGGGTCAAGGGCACCAAGAGCTTCTCGCGGGACCTCGGGCCTGCGATTCCGGTGGATCGACCTCGTGGGTGTGCCCATCGGGGTGGGCGGGCAGATCCTGGTGGCCCTCATGTACATCCCCATCGCCCAGCACGTGCACAACTTCAACCAGCGCTTCAACGCCCCGTCCCAGAAGCTCACGGGAGGGTCCCACGGCGCCGGGTTTGCGGTGATCGCCGTCATGACGGTAGTGGGGGCGCCCTTCTTCGAGGAGCTGTTCTTCCGGGGCGTCCTCCTGCGGGCGCTGGCCCGGCTGTTCGGCAACATCGGCCGGTTCGTCGGGCCGGCGCCTGGCCATCGCGGTGACCGGCGTGCTGTTCGGGCTGGCCCATGCCGAATCCCTCCAGCTGCTCGGCCTGGCGGTGTTCGGGGTCATCCTCTCCCTCGTGTCCTACGTGACCGGCCGTCTCGGCATGAACATGGTCGCCCACGCCACCTTCAACCTGCTGGCGGTGGCGGCGGCGGTCATCGCGCCGGCCGCCCTCGGCGGGGCCTGGGCCTGACATGACCGCGCCCGTCGACGTGGTCCCGACCGAGCGGCCGGCGGTCGTGGCGCCGCAACCTGCGCCGTCCGAGCCCGGCCTCCTCGATCGCCTCACCCGCCGGTCGGCCTGGCCGGGGTGGTCGAACGCCGTCGTGGTGGTCGGAGTCATGCTGGTCGCTCTCAGCCAGCTCCATCCCTCGCTGCTGGTGGCCAACACCACCACCGCCGGCGGCGACACCGGCGGCCACGTCATGCTCCCGGCCTTCCTCAAGTCACACCTGCTGCCGCACGGCCAGCTCACCGGGTGGGACCCCGACTGGTACGACGGGTTCCCGCTCTACACCTTCTACTTCCCGCTGCCCGGGCTGATCACCGTCGTCCTCAATGCCGTCGTTCCCTACAACGTGGCCTTCAAGTTCGTCACCGTGCTCGGCTCCCTGCTCCTCCCGCTCTGTGCCTGGGCCTTCGGCCGGCTGGCCGGCCTCCGCGACCCCGGCCCCGGCTGCCTGGCCGCGGCCACCCTTCCCTTCCTGTTCGAGCCGAGCTTCTCCATCTACGGGGGCAACCTGCTCTCGACCATGGCCGGCGAGTTCTCCTTCTCCCTCAGCCTCTCCCTGGCCTTGCTGTTCCTCGGGGTGGTGGCGTTGGGCCTCCGAACGGGCCGGCACCGGGCGCTGGCCGCCGTGCTCTTCGCCGCCACCCTGCTCTGCCACCTGCTCCCCGCCCTGTTCGCCGCGGCCGGCGCGGTCGTGCTGGTCCTGATGGACGCCGACCTGATGCGGGGGATCCGCCAGGGGTTGCCCGCCCGCCTCGCCCGGCGGCGGTGGATCAAGCGGCGTGCTCTGGGCGGTAGTGGCGGGAATGCTCGGCCTCGGTTTGGCCGCCTGGTGGCTGGTCCCCTTCGTCACCAGCCAGGCCTACGCCACCAACATGGGCTGGCTGAACGTCGACGGCTTCCCGCACCTCCTCTTCCCGGGCTCGGCCCGGTGGGTGCTGGCCGCCGACCTGCTCGGCCTGGTCGCCATGGTGCTGCGCCGGAACCGGGTGGGCTGGTGCATCGCCATCCTCGGCGGTCTGTCGGCGGCGGTGGTCTGCCTCGACCCGCAGGGCAAGTTGTACAACGTCCGGTTCCTGCCCATGTGGTTCCTCTGCCTCTATCTCATGGCCGGGTACGCCCTCTTCGAGACCATCTCGGCCCTGGCCCGGTGGAACCGGCGCCGGCGCCTGGCCCGCTGGGTGCCCATGATCCGGGATCGTCTCACCCTGGCGGTGGCGGCGCCGTGGCGCCCGGGCACGCGGATCAGCCGGTTCCGCCGCCCGACCGCCGGGCCCAACCCGCCTGGTGCCGTGGCCGGCCCCCTCATCGCCCTGGCCGCCGCTTGCGTCGCCGTGGTGCCGCCGCTGATCCTCCCGGCCTCCACCCTGGCCCGGGTGGGCGTCACCGTCGGTGCCAACCAACCGAGTGCCTGGGCCGCCTGGAACTACTCGGGTTACGAGCGCAAGCCCGACTACCCCGAGTACCACGCCGTGGTCCAGATGATGGCCCGGGTGGGCACCGAGCACGGCTGCGGCCGGGCCATGTGGGAGTACGACCCGTCGCTCAACCGGTTCGGCACCACCATGTCGCTCATGCTGCTGCCCTTCTGGACGAACGGGTGCATCCCCTCGATGGAGGGGACGCTCTTCGAGTCCTCGGCCACCACCCCGTTCCACTTCCTCAACCAGAACGAGCTGTCGGTCAGTCCGTCCGACGCGGTGGCGGGGCTTCCCTACGGGGGGCTCGACGTGCCGCTCGGGATCGAGCACCTCCAACAGCTCGGGGTGCGTTACTTCCTGGCGTCCTCGAGCACCGTCGAGCAGGCCGCGGCGGCCGACCCGTCGGTCACCGAGGTGGCTTCGACCGGGCCGTGGAACACGACCTACAACGGCGAGACGCTCAACACCGTCTGGAAGGTCTACGAGATCAAGGACTCGGGCCTGGTGCAGCCACTGGCCAACCAGCCGGTGGTGTGGCAGGGGGTCACTCCGGGACAGCCGAGTTGGCTCGCCCCGGCCGTGAACTGGTACGACACTCCCTCCCGCTGGGCCGTGGTGCCGGCGGCCGGCGGCCCGGCGGCCTGGGCCCGGGTGCCGGTCGGGTCCAAGCATCAGACGACCGTGCCGGTGGCCAAGACCACCGTGTCCCAGGTCACCCAGACCGACCGCTCCATCTCCTTCCACGTCGACCGCCTGGGCACTCCGATAGAGGTGAAGGTGTCCTACTTCCCCAACTGGCAGGCGACCGGGGCGGAAGGCCCGTGGCGGGCGGCACCCAACCTGATGGTCGTGGTGCCCACCTCGCACCAGGTGACCCTGGACTACGCCAGCACGGCGAGCGACCGGGCGGGCCAGCTCATCACGCTGGTGTCCGTGCTCGCGGCCGTGGCCCTCGCTCTCGGCGAGCGCCGGGCCAGGCGGGCTCGTCGGGCCCGGTCGGCTGAGGCAGCCGGCCACGACACCTGAGCCGGTTCCGGTCGTGGACCGGGCCTGCAGGATGTTCCCGTTGTCCACCGTGCTGTTTCCCGGCGGTGCCTTGCCCCTCCACGTGTTCGAGCCGCGTTACCGGGCTCTGCTGGCCGATTGCCTGGCCGGCGACGGGGCGTTCGGCGTGGTCCTCATCGACCGCGGCTCCGAGGTGGGGGGCGGCGACCATCGGGTCGGCATCGGAACGCTGGCGCAGGTCACCACAGTGATCGGTCTCGAGGGCGGTCGCTCGATGGTCCTGGCCCGCGGCGCCCGGAGGATCCGGGTGGAACACTGGCTGCCCGACGATCCCTATCCCCGCGCCGTGGTCGGGGACCACCCGAGCCCGGTCGGACGGGATGACGGCGCCGCGCTCGAGAACGCCCGCGGCGCCCTCGCCCGCCTCCGCTCGCTCCTCTCCGAGTTGGGCGACACCCCCGCCCTTCCCTCCGACCTCCGCCTACCGGGCACCGACGAGGAGGCCGGTTGGACACTCTGCGAGCTCGCCCCTCTCGGCCCGCTGGACCGGCAGGCGCTGTTGGCCGCGCCCGACCTGTCGGCGCGGATGGAGTTGCTGGCCCACCTGTGCGACGCCGCCGCCGGCGACGTCGTGCACCTGCTCTCGGGCGGTCCCGACTGAACCCGAGAGCCTCCCCGCCCCGGGGAGCGTCGCGGCCTGCTGGCTAGGATGCCCGGCCATGGCCAGCCTCTCGGACGTGTTCAAGGCCTACGACATCCGCGGCGTGGTCCCCGATCAGCTGAACGCCACGCAGTTCCGGGCCATCGGGATGGCGGTGGCCCGGTTCACCGGCGACCCGACCCTGCTCGTGGCCCGCGACATGCGCGAATCGGGCGTGCCCCTCTCGCAGGCCTTCGCCGACGGTGCCCGGTCGGAGGGGGTGTCGGTGATCGATATCGGCTTGGCCTCCACCGACCTGCTCTACTTCGCCGCCGGCAGCCTGGACGCCCCCGGGGCCATGTTCACCGCCTCGCACAACCCGGCTCGCTACAACGGGCTCAAGCTGTGCCGTTCGGGTGCCCGCCCCATCGGCCGCGACACCGGGCTCGCCGAGATCCAGCGGACAGCCGAGTCGCTCCTCGACAGCTGGGGATCGGCCGGCCCGCCCGGCCTGGACCCCGACCGGCTGGCGCCGATCGAGGAGCGCTCCGTCCTCGACGCCTACGCCGACCATGTGCGGTCCTTCGTCGACGCCGGCTCGCTGCGTCCACTGCGGGTGGTGGCCGACACCGCCAACGGCATGGGCGGCCTGGTCGTCCCCAAGGTCTTCGAAGGGCTCCCCTTCGAGCTGGAGATCCTCTTCCCCGAGCTCGACGGGACGTTCCCCAACCACCCGGCCGACCCCATCCAGCCCGAGAACCAGGTCGCCCTCAAGCAGGCGGTCCTCGATTCGTCGGCCGACATCGGATTGGCCTTCGACGGAGACGCCGACCGGGTCTTCCTGGTCGACGAGCGGGCCCGCTCGATCTCGGGTTCCCTCACCACGGCCCTGGTGGCCGCGGCCATGCTGGACAAGCACCCGGGGGCGACCATCCTCTACAACTGCATCTGCTCCCGGGTGGTTCCCGAGGTGATCGCCGAGAAGGGTGGCATCGGCATCCGGACCAAGGTCGGGCACAGCTTCATCAAGCAGGTCATGGCGGACACCGGAGCGGTGTTCGGAGGTGAGCACTCCGGCCACTACTACTTCCGCGACAACTACCGGGCGGACTCGGGCATCATCGCCGCCATGGTCGTCCTCGAGCTGCTCAGCACATCGGGCCGGACCCTCTCGGAGCTGCTGGCGCCGTTCGAGCGCTATGCCGACTCGGGGGAGATCAACACGGAGGTCGACGATCCGGCCGGAGCAGTCGAGCTGTTGGCCGGCGAGGTGGAGCGCGCCGGAGGTGCGCTCGGCACGGCCGACCGCCTCGACGGGCTCACCGTCGACCGCGGCGACTGGTGGTTCAACCTGCGCCCGTCCAACACGGAGCCGCTGTTGCGTCTCAATGTGGAGGCTCCCGACGAAGCCTCGCTTGCCCGGCACGTCGAGGACGTCCAGGCCGAGGTCAAGCGGCTCGTCGGGTCGTGACCGCAGGGCTGCCGACCGGGCGGCGACCGCCGCCCGGTTGGTCCCCGGCCCGTCGACGAGAGAGGATGGCTGCATGACACTCGACCCCCTGCTGATCGAGGTGCTGGCCTGTCCCGAGGACAAGGGCCCGCTGCTGTACTTCGCCGACGAGGACCGCCTCTACAACCCGCGACTGCACCGCGTCTACGAGGTGCGGGACGATATCCCCGTCATGCTCATCGACGAGGCCATCACCGTCGACGATGCCGAGCACGAGCGGCTGATGGCCAAGGCCGATGCCGGCGGTGCCCGCACCACGAGCGAACCGCAGAGTTCGTAGCCATGGCCTCCCGATCGGGCGGGGGCTCACTGGCCAGCGCGCCCTCCCCGCTGGCCGTCGACAGTCTCGGCATGTGGGAGGCCGCCGCCGGGCTCCCCGAGCAGGTCGAGGCGGCGGTCTCCGCCGCCCGGGGTCTTGCCCTTCCCCGACGCGAACGGGTGGAGAACGTGGTCGTCCTCGGCATGGGGGGCAGCGGGATCGCCGGCGACGTGCTGGTGGCCACCGCGGCGCCCTTCATGCCGGTCCCGGTCACCGTGGTCAAGAGCTATGAGCCCCCCGATTACGTGGGCACCGGCTCCCTGGTCTTCGCCGTGTCGTTCTCGGGGGACACCGAGGAGATCGTGGAGGCGGCCACCGGCGCCTACGAGGCCGGGGCCTCCCTCATCGTGGTGGCCGGGGGCGGCGCGTTGACGGCGCTGGCCGACGACTGGAAGGTCCCGGTGGTGCCGGTCCCCGGCGACATCCCCCAGCCCCGCGCCGCGCTCGGGGCCCTCGCCGTCCCCCCGTTGGTCCTGCTGGAGGAGATCGGCCTGTTCCCGGGAGCCGTGCAATGGGTCGACCAGGCCGTCGACCAGCTCCGTCGCCGCCGGGACGAGCTGCTCGGGCCGGGCAACCTTGCCGAGGAGATGGCCCACGTCATCGGGCGCTCCATCCCGCTGGTGTACAGCTCCGGCGCGCTGGGCGCCGCCGCCGCCCTCCGGTGGAAGGCCCAGGTCAACGAAAACGCCAAGTGCCCCGCCTTCTTCAACGTCTATCCCGAGCTGTGCCACAACGAGGTGGCCGGCTGGGGGCAGCACGGCGACGCCACCCGGCAGCTCCTCACCCTGGTCAACCTGCGCCACGATGCCGAGCACCCGCAGGTCAGCCGGCGCTTCGATCTGGTCTCCGAGGTGTTGCTCGAGGTGGTGGCCGATGTCACCGAGGTGCGGGCGGCCGGGGAGGGGGATCTGGCGCAGCTGCTCGACCTGGCCCTGGTGGGGGATTTCGTCTCGCTCCACCTGGCCGGCAACGAGGGCATCGATCCGGGCCCAGTCCCGGTGCTCGACGAGATCAAGCTCGAGCTGGACCGGGGCCCCGGCTGAGCGGCCGGCCATCTCGACGCCGTCGCCGAGCTGGTCGTTTCCTGTTCTCCGGTGGTCCCGGCGACCCGGGCGGCCACATGTTGCCGGCACGTGACGGCCGCATAACAACCCCGTGAATCCCCCTGTCCGACCTGTCGTGTGGGGGAGGGCCGGGCGTACACTCGATCGGGTGAGCGGCGTGCGGGTCTGTGGTTGCAAGTCGAGGCCAGTCGCAGGCGAAACGACCCACGTAAGGCAACGCATGGTTGCTGAGCATGGTGCGGCTTAGGAGTAAGACCTGCCGGCCGCGTCCCCGGCTGTCGGGGGCGGGCGGAGATGGGTCGATGCGGCCCACAAGGGGACCCGTTGGGTGCACCGGCCGAGCCGGGCACCGCCGGGCCCGGGTCGTCACACCCACAGCAGGCGAGTGTGGGGTCAAAGACCAGGTCAGCCGCGCGCCGCTCACGATCTTTCCGGCAACCGGCCTATCGGCCTTCCATCGGGCGGGCGAGGAGGACGAGGCCGGGGAACCGGGCGATCAGACCGACCGGATGCCGGCACCAGAGGTAGGACCAAGCGGACAGACCGAGGGAGGCAGCAAGTGGACGTGGTCATTGCGCAGGGCAGGAACATCGTGTCCGACGACGTGCGGATGCTGACCGAGGAGAAGGTGGGCCGGCTCGGCCACCGGTGTCCGGGCCTCGAACGGGCCGAGGTGCAGTTCTCCGAGGAGCACAATCCGAGGATCGCCGATCGCGAGTGCTGCGAGGTGATCATCGAAGGCCACGGACGCGTCGTGCGGGCGCGGGCCTACGCCCCCGGCGCCCTGGCCGCCGTCGACCTGGTGGTGGAGAAGCTCGAGCACCAGTTGGAGAAAGCCAAGGGTCGCCTGGTGGCCCGCACCGTTCCCCGCCGCCGCCCGGCCAAGCGCGCCGCGGCTGTACACGAACGGGTGCGCACCGCCTGATACCGGCGCCGCCGGCCCCTGGGCCTGACCGGCCCGCCACCGGACCCGGGGACGGAGGCCCGCGACGGTAGAGTGAGTAGCTCATGAGCGTGCTCACCAAAGTCCTTCGCGCCGGCGAGGGAAAGAAGGTCCGCCGCCTGGCCGAGCTCGTGCCGCTGGTCAATGACCTGGAGCCCGCCATGGAGGCGCGAACCGACGCGGAGCTGCGCGGTCTCACCGACACGTTCCGCCAGCGCCTGGCCGACGGCGAGGCCCTCGAGGACCTCCTCGTCGAGGCATTCGCCCTGGTCCGCGAAGGCGCCTGGCGGGTGCTCGGCCAGCGTCACTTCGACTGCCAGCTGATGGGTGGCATGGCGCTCCATTTCGGATGGATCGCCGAGATGAAGACGGGCGAGGGCAAGACCCTCGTCTCCACCCTGCCCGTCTACCTCAACGCCCTGGAGGGCCGGGGCGTGCACGTGGTCACCGTCAACGACTACCTGGCCACTCGCGACTCGGAGTGGATGGGGCGCCTCCACCGGTTCCTGGGGCTGAACGTCGGCCGGGTCGGTCCTGACATCGACGACCCCGCGGCCAAGCGGGAGGCCTACGGCGCGGACCTCACCTACGGCACCAACACCGAGTTCGGCTTCGACTACCTCCGTGACAACATGGCCCGGTCGGTGGACGCAATGGTCCAGCGTGGCCATCCCTACGCCATCGTCGACGAGGTGGACTCCATCCTCATCGACGAGGCCCGCACGCCGCTCATCATCTCCGGTCCGGCGGCCGAGTCGGCACAGCTCTACTACCAGTTCGCCGGCGTGGTGCGGACGCTGCGGGCCGAAGACGACTACGAGGTGGACGAGGAGAAGCGCACCGTCGTCCCGACCGAGGCCGGCATCGAAAAGGTCGAGCGCCAACTGGGCGTGGACAACCTGTACGACGCCGTGTCGGTCAACTACGTCCACCACCTCACCCAGGCGCTCTACGCCAAGGAGCTCTACAAGCGGGACAAGGACTACCTGGTGGCTCAAGGCGAGGTGAAGATCGTCGACGAGTTCACCGGCCGGACCCTCGAGGGCCGCCGGTGGTCGGACGGGCTGCACCAGGCGGTCGAGGCGAAGGAGCGGGTACGGATCAAGGAGGAGAACCACACCTGGGCCACGGTCACACTCCAGAACTACTTCCGCCTGTACGAGAAGCTGGCGGGGATGACCGGTACGGCGGAGACCGAGGCCTCGGAGTTCGCCAACACCTACGACCTCCCGGTCGTCCCCATCCCGACCAACATGCCCCTCATCCGGGCGGACCATCCCGACCTCATCTACAAGAGCGAGGAAGCCAAGTTCGCCGCCGTGGTGGACGACATCGCCGAACGGAACGCGGCCGGTCAGCCGGTGCTGGTCGGGACGGCCTCGGTGTCCAAGTCCGAGCACCTGTCACGACTGCTCGACAAGCGCGGCATCCCCCACGAGGTGCTCAACGCCAAGCAGCACTTCCGTGAGGCCGAAATCGTGGCCCAGGCCGGCCGGGTGAGCGGCGTGACCGTCGCCACCAACATGGCCGGACGTGGCGTCGACATCATCCTCGGCGGCAATCCCGAGGGCCTCGCCCTGCGCGACGCCGCCTCCCGGGGGATCGACCCCACCAGCGAGGAGGGCGCGGCCGAGTTCGCCACGATCCTGGCCGAGTTCGAGGAGACGTGCCGGCGCGAGGGGGACGAGGTGCGGGAGCTCGGCGGGCTCTATGTGCTGGGCAGCGAGCGCCACGAGAGCCGGCGCATCGACAACCAGCTGCGCGGCCGGTCGGGTCGCCAGGGCGACCCGGGCGAGAGCCGGTTCTTCCTCTCCCTGGAGGACGACCTGATGCGCCTGTTCGCCACCGGCGCCATGAACTGGGTGATGGGCCGGGCGCTTCCCGAGGACGTTCCCATCGAGGCGAAGATGGTCACCAAGGCCATCGAGCGGGCGCAGAACACGGTGGAGGGGCGCAACGCCGAGTCCCGCAAGGACGTCCTCAAGTACGACGACGTCATGGACAAGCAGCGCAAGGTCATCTACCAGCGCCGTCGGCAGATCATCGACGGGAAGGACCTGCGCGACGAGACGCTCGAGCTCCTCGAGGAGACCATGACCTCGGTGGTGGCCTCGGCCTGCCCCTCGGACTATCCCGAGGAATGGGACCTGCCCGGGCTGGTCACCGAGGTCTCCCAGTACTACCCGACGAAGTTCACCGCCGAGGACCTCGCGGCGGCGAGCACGGCGGGCCAGCTGACCGAGAGCATCCTCACCGAGGCGCTGGAGCTCTATGCCGAGCGCGACGAGACCATCCCGGGCGGACCGGAGACGGCCCGGCAGCTCGAGCGCGACATCATGCTGCAGATCATCGACCAGCGGTGGCAGGACCACCTGGCCGAGATGGACTATCTGCGCGAGGGAATCAACCTGCGGGCCATGGGGAACCAGGATCCGCTCGTGGCCTACCAGCGCGACGGCTTCGAGATGTTCGGAAAGTTGATGGACGGGATCAACGACGACTACCTCCGCTATGTGTTCCACGTCCAGGTGCTGACCGAACCGGCCGCCGAGCCCGACCTCGGCCGCGCCAGCTACCTGGCGGCCGACGACCCGGTGCAGGGCGACGGTGCCATTACGGCGGCGTTCGCGCCGCCGCGCCGGCCGAGCTGGAGCTGGCGCCCGTGGAGGCGAACGGCGGCGCCGGCGCGGTGGGCGGGATGACCAACCGTGTCGCCGACGACGGGGAGACCCAGGTCCCGATCGTGAAGTCGGCCCGTGAGAAGATGGGACGGAACGAACCCTGCTGGTGCGGCAGCGGCAAGAAGTTCAAGTTCTGCCACGGCGCCAACTGAGATGGCGGCCGTCCGACGGTCCCCGTCGGGGGGATCGGGAGCCCGAGCGGGTCGATCTTGCCGCCGCGCTGGCGCTCGCTGGGCGAGCGCTTGTCCGAGGCCCAGCGCCTCCTCGACCTCGACGGCCTCAACGAGCGTCGGACCCAGCTGGAGAAGGAGGCCTCCGAGCCGGGACTGTGGGACGACCCCGACCACGCCCGGGAGGTCACCACCGAGCTGGGCCGGGTCAACGAGGACATCGAGCTGCTCGCCGGCCTGGCCGGCCAGCTCTCCGACGCCGAGACCCTCCACGAGCTGATCGAGGAGGAGGGCGACGACTCGGCACGGCCCGAAGCCGAGTCGATGGTCGACGAGCTCGACCGCCGGCTCGGCGAGCTCGAGCTGCGCTCGCTGTTCGCCGGGCGCTACGACGACGGCGATGCGGTGGCCGAGATCCACGCCGGGGCCGGTGGCACCGACGCGCAGGACTGGGCCGAGATGATGCTTCGCATGTACACGCGATGGGCCGAGCGTCGCGGCTTCGACCTCGAAGTGGAGGAGGCGACACCCGGCCAAGAGGCCGGTCTGCTGTCGGCCACCTTCATCGTGCGCGGGCGGCACGCCTTCGGCCTGCTCGCCGCGGAGCGCGGTGTGCATCGGCTGGTGCGAATCTCGCCGTTCGATGCGGCCCACCGCCGGCAGACCAGCTTCGCGTCGCTCGACGTCGTCCCCTTCCTCGAGGACGCGTCCGGGTGAGGTGGACATCGACGAGAAGGATCTCCGCATCGACACCTACCGGTCGTCGGGCGCCGGTGGCCAGCACGTCAACAAGACCGACTCCGCCGTCCGCATCACCCACCTCCCGACCGGCATCGTCGTGTCCTGCCAGAACCAGCGCAGCCAGCACCAGAACAAGGCGAAGGCCATGCAGGTACTCGCGGCCAAGCTGGCCGAACGCCAGCGGGCCGAGCACCAGGCCACGCTCGACCAACTGTCCGGCGACCGGACCGACAACGCCTGGGGCAACCAGATCCGCTCCTACGTTCTGGCGCCCTACCAACTGGTGAAGGACCTGCGGTCCAACGAGGAGACCGGCAATGTCGAGGCGGTGCTGGACGGCGATCTCGACGCGTTCATCGAAGCCGAGCTCCGTCGTCGCGCCGACGAGCGGCGTTCCGATCACTGACCCGGCGGGGGGCGTGAAGGACGCGTAAAAGGCCCACCGGCCTGCGTGCGTCAGTGGAGGTCAGGGGGCTGACTCCCATAGCGCGCAGTCTGTTGGGTAAGCTTGTCCGGAATGCGCACCTGGTCCCAGACCTTTCCCTGCCCATCCTGATGCCCTCCTCATGATCAAGTTCCAGAACGTCACCAAGACGTACAAGGGCTCGACCGTGGCTCTCAACGACTGCTCGGTGACGATCGACAAGGGTGAGTTCGTCTTCCTCGTCGGTCCGTCGGGCTCAGGCAAGACCACGTTCATCCGCCTCCTCCTCCGCGAGGAGACGCCCGACGCCGGCCGCATCTGGGAGGCCGGCAAGCAGATCGGGCACCTGGCCAAGTGGCGGATCCCCTACCTCCGGCGCAACATCGGCTGCGTCTTCCAGGACTTCCGGCTCCTGCCCAACAAGTCCGTGTTCGAAAACGTGGCGTTCGCCCTCGAGGTGATCGGACGGCCCAAGCACGTGATCGCCGCCCAGGTCCCCCAGGTCCTCGATCTGGTCGGCCTGGCCCGCAAGCGCGACAACCTCCCGCACGAGCTCTCCGGCGGCGAGCAGCAGCGGGTGGCCATCGCCCGCGCCTTCGTGAACCGTCCGCTCATCCTCCTGGCCGACGAGCCCACCGGCAACCTCGACCCCACCACCAGCCTCGGGATCATGCGGCTGCTCGACCGGATCAACCGCACCGGCACCACCGTCATCGTGGCCACCCACGACGCCGGCATGGTCGACCAGATGCGTCGCCGGGTGATCGAGCTCGACCGTGGCATCCTGGTCCGCGACCAGGCCCATGGGGTCTACGGCATCGAGACCGCCACCGCCGCGGCCGGAGCCGGCTCGCCCACCGGGTCTGCTGCCTCCCACGCTCCCGCCGGGGCCGGTGGCCGCGTGCGACCGGACGGCGTGCCCAGCCGGATCTGATGCCGGTCTCTGCCGGCTACGTCTCACGCGAGGCGGTCACCAATCTCTGGCGCAACCGCCTGATGACCGTGGCCGCCATCCTCACCGTCGCCGTGTCGCTGGCCCTGGTCGGCTCGTCGCTGCTGCTGAAGCAGGGGGCCTCCAAGGCCACCGTGCAGTGGCAGAACGGGGTGTCGGCCATCGTCTGGGTGAAGGCGGGTGCCCCCACCTCGCAGGCCACCGCCCTCGGCACCGAGCTCAACCAGTCGCCCTACATCAAGTCGTGCGTCCCGCGCAGCCAGGCCTACGACTACAACGAGGCCAAGCAGATCCTCCCCGCCGACGAGTTCGATGCCACGAACGAGGCCGACTACCCCTCGTCGTTCCG
Source organism: uncultured Acidimicrobiales bacterium (assembly GCA_963769825.1). GTDB lineage: Bacteria > Actinomycetota > Acidimicrobiia > Acidimicrobiales > RAAP-2 > Bog-756. Next base: position 126,476 of record CAVYNO010000021.1, on the reverse strand, counting down.
GTGCGTGCTCAACGACCCCTCCCAGGCCCCGGCCGTCTACCAGGCCTTCATCTCCAAGCCGGGTGTGCAGTCCGTCAAGTACCCGGGCCAGCAGATCAAGACCATGCAGAGTGTGATCCGCATCCTCCAGTGGGTGTTCCTCTCGGTGGCCGTCGTGCTCCTGCTGTCGGCGTCGGTGCTCATCCTCAACACCATCCGCATGGCCATCTTCGCCCGCCGCCGTGAGGTCTCGGTGATGAAGCTGGTCGGGGCCACCAACTGGTTCATCCGGCTGCCGTTCATGGCCGAGGGGCTGATCCAGGGCCTGCTCGGCGCGGCGTGGCGGTGCTGGTGGTCCTCGCCCTCTACTACGGCATCGGTCTCGACGCCACCAAGACGGCGAACAACCAGAACAACATCATCGCCCAGATGTCGCTCGGCGGATGGGAGGTGGCCGGCACCTGCATCCTGGTCGCGGTGGTCGGCGTCGTGGTCGGCGCGGTCGGCTCCGCCTTCGCCGTGCGCCGCTTCCTCGACGTCTGACGCCCGAGCCGCGTACCGGCCGGCGCGTAAAGGCCGGCGAACGACACCGCATGGACGCCCTCGACCAGGTGGCCGGCTGGCCGGTGGAGCACGCCGCCGTCGGAGTGGCTACCTTCTCCGACACGTCCGATGCCGGGCCCGTGCGGCCCCGGCTGGTCGGCACCACGGGCCCGAGGGAACTGGCTCTCGCCTGGGCGTCGGTGACCAAGACGGCCACCGCCCTGGCCGTTCTCATCGCCGTCGAGGAGGGGACCCTCAGCCTCGACGAGGCGGCCGGGCCGCCCGGCTCCACGGTGCGCCACCTGCTGGCCCACGCCTCGGGTCTCGGCCCCGATCCCGGGCCGCCCCTGGCCCGCCCGGGCACCGTCCGCATCTACTCCAACGCCGGCTACCGGGTGCTCGGCGACCTGCTGGCCGAACGGTCCGGCATGTCGTTCGCCGACTATCTCGGCGAGGCGGTCCTCGCCCCGCTGGGCATGGCCGGCACCGTGCTCGACCCCGAGGAGGTGATCGGGGCGCCGGCGGCCGGCCTGCACGGGCCGCTGGACGACCTCCTGCGACTGGCCATGGAGTGGGCGGCACCCACGCTGATCGGCGCGGCCACTCACCGGGAGGCCCGGTCCGTCCAGTTCCCGGGCCTGGCCGGTGTGCTGCCCGGGTTCGGGCGGTTCGACCCGTGCGACTGGGGCCTCGGTGTGGAGATCCGCGGCTACGAAGCAGCCCCACTGGACGGGGACGGCCAACTCGCCGGCCACCTTCGGCCACTTCGGCCGGTCCGGCTCCTTCCTCTGGGTCGACCCCGAGGCCGGCCTGTCCTGCGCCGGTCTCGCCGACCGGCCGTTCGGGCCGTGGGCGACCCGGCCGTGGCCTGCGCTGGCCGACGCGGTGCTCGGCCGAGGTGGCGGCCGGTCGACCGGCGCCCGGCGGGCCACGTCCGTAGGCTGGGCCGGGTGAAGGGCGTCCTCCTGGCCGGTGGGACCGGCTCGCGGCTCCATCCGCTCACCCGGATCACCAACAAGCACCTGCTGCCGATCTACGACCGGCCCATGATCAACTGGGGCATCGAGGCGCTGGTCAACGCCGGGATCACCGAGATCATGCTGGTCACCGGGGGCACCCATGCCGGCGAGTTCCTCCGGCTGCTCGGCAACGGCCACGAGTTCGGGATCGACCGGCTGAGCTACGGCTACCAGGAGCGGCCGGGCGGCATCGCCGAGGCCCTCGGGCTGGCCGCCCGGTTCGTCGACGGCGATCCGGTGCTGGTGATGCTGGCCGACAACATCGTCGAGCGCTCGATCAAGCCCATGGTCGACGCCTTCAAGGCCCAGCCCCAGGGGGCCCGGATCCTGCTCACCCCGGTCGAGGAGGACGAGCACCTGCGCCACCTCGGCGTGCCCACCTTCGACGACGAGCAGCGGGTCGTCGGGATCGTGGAGAAGCCCGAGCACCCCGAGTCCAAGTTCGGCGTCACCGGCATCTACTGCTACGACGCCGACGTCTTCGACGTGATCCCCACCCTGGTGCCCTCGGGCCGGGGTGAGCTCGAGATCACCGACGTGAACAACCACTACATCGCCCAGGGCACCATGGCCTACGACGTGCTCGAGGGATTCTGGGGCGACGCCGGCGAGTCGATCGACGCCTACTACACCGTCAACGACTTCGTCCGCACCCACGGGGCCAACAAGGGCTGACCGGCTCGGGCGCGGCCGGCCGAGGTGCCGGTCAGGCGCCGAGGTCAGGCCCGGCCCACTCGGCCGCCTCGGCCCGGTGGCGGGCGTAGTCGACCTTGCCCGCCGGCGAGCGCCCGATGGTGTCGACGAAGCGGACCCGGCGCGGCGCCTTGTAGCCGGCCAGCTTCGACTTCACGTGGTCGATGACCAGGTCGGGGTCGAGCGAGTCGGCCGGGACGCCGGGGCGGCCTCGACCACGGCCACGATCTCCTCGCCGAAGCGCTCGTTCGGGATGCCGACCACCACGGCGTCGGCCACGCCGGGGAGGTCTTGATCACCTCCTCGACCTCCTCGGGGTAGACCTTCTCGCCTCCGGTGTTGATGCACACCGAGCCCCGGCCCAGCAGGTGGATGGAGCCGTCCTCGCCCACCTCGGCGTAGTCGCCGGGCACCGAGTACCGGACGCCGTCGATGGTGCGGAAGGTCGCCGCCGTCTTGGCCTCGTCCTTGTAGTAGCCGAGCGGGATCCGGCCGCCCAGGGCCAGCACGCCGCGTCCTCCCGAGCCGGGCTCGACGTCCTGCCCGTCGTCGTCGATGACCCGCACCTCGGGCCCGAGGGTGAACCGGGCGGTGTGGCGCCGCGCCGGCTCGCCGAGGAGACCGAGCTGCCCATGCCGATGGCCTCCGACGAGGAGAAGGCGTCGACCAGCAGCATGCCCGGATGGTGGCGGAGCAGGCCCTGCTTGGTCTCCTCGCTCCACATGACCCCCGACGAGATGATCCCGACCAGGCTGGTCAGGTCCCATCGGCCGGGATGGGCGTCCAGGGCGGCCAGGATGGGCTTGGCGAAGGCGTCGCCCACGATGACCAGCCCGTTGACCTGCTCGCGCTCGACGGTGTCGAGCAGCTCGACCGGGTCGAACTGGCGGGAGGTCGAGGGTGACCACCCGCCCGCCCTCGCTCAGGCATTCGAGCGAGGTGAACCCACCGGTCCCGTGCATGAGCGGGCAGGCCGGCAGCAGCGTCATCCCCGGCCCGCTCGCGCTCGAGCTCGGCGCGGACGTCGTCGGCGTCCGCCGTCCGTCGGGGTAGCGGCGGAAGCCCGCCGCGTTGAGGCGGGCGAAGAGGTCGTCCTGGCGCCACATGACGCCCTTGGGCATGCCGGTGGTGCCGCCGGTGTAGAGCATGTAGAGGTCGTCGGGGCCCCGGCCCCAGGGGCGCCGGACCCGCCCGCTCCGTCCGGGTCGCCGACGCCGCCGGTGGTGCCGGCGGCCTCCTCGTAGGGACTCGGCCCAGGGCGGGCAGTGGCCGTCCCGTCGTCGACCCACAGCCAGTCCCGGATCCGGCGGGCAGCGGTCCCGGATCCCCTCGATGCGGTCGGCGAAGGAGCCGTGGAAGACCACGGCCACCGCGTCGGCGTTCTCCCACAGGTAGACCAGCTCGTCGTCGGCGTAGCGGTAGTTGGTGTTGATCGGCACCAGGCCGAGCTTGAAGCAGGCGAAGGTGGCCTCGAGGTACTCCGGGCAGTTGTAGAGGTAGAGGGCCACCTTGTCCTGGTAGCCGACCCCGGCGCCGAGCAGCCACCGGGCCACGTTGTCGGCCCGGTGGTCCAGCTCGCCCCAGGTCAGGGTGCGGGCCCCGTGGGTGAGCGCCGGCGCGTCGGGCAGGGTGTCGGCCACCGCCTCCCACACGTCGCCGAAGTTCCACTTGCTCACGTCGCTCCTCATCCCCGAAGCGGGCGTGCAGCCTACGCTGGCCCCCGTGGACTTCGCACTGCCGGCCGACGACGACCCGCGCCGGATTCGGCTGCCGCCGCTGGCTCGAGGCCCACCCCGTCCCACGCCCCGGCAGCTGGCCGAAGCAGGCCTGGTGGCCCCCCACTGGCCGCGCCCCTGGGGCCTGGGGGCCGACCCGACCCACCAGCTCATCGTGGACGAGGAGCTCCGGCGGGCCGGGGTCAGGCGGCCCGACAACACCATCGGCATCGGCTGGGCCGGCCCGACCCTCGTGCATGCCGGTAGCCCGGCCCAGAAGGACCGCTACCTCTTCCCGCTCCTGGCCGGCGAGGAGATCTGGTGCCAGCTGTTCAGCGAGCCCGGCGCCGGCTCCGACCTGGCCTCGCTGACCACCCGGGCCGAGCTCGACGGCGACGAGTGGGTGGTGCGCGGGCACAAGGTCTGGACGTCGCTACGCCCACACGGCCCAGTTCGGCATCCTGCTGGCCCGCACCGAGCCGGACGCCGGCGCCCATCGGGGGATCTCGTACTTCATCTGCCCGATGGACGCGCCGGGGTCACCGTGTCGCCGCTCATCGACATGACCGGCACCCACACCTTCAACGAGGTCTTCCTCGACGACGTGCGGCTGCCGGCCGACAGCCTGGTGGGTCGCCGGGGCCAGGGGTGGGGCCTGGCCAAGGTGACGCTGGGCAACGAGCGGGTCTCGCTGTCGGGATCGGGCGCCCTGTGGGGGATGGGCCCGACCGCCGAGGACCTCCTGGCCGACTCCGGTGCCGGCCGCCGGCTCGCAGGGCCCGTTACCCCGACAGCGACCTGGCCCGGCTGTGGGGCGAGGGCGAGATCCTTCGGCTGCTCCGGCTCCGCACCGTGTCGGCGGCCATGGCCGGCCTCCAGCCCGGCCCCGAGGCGTCGGTGCGCAAGGCGCTGGCCGACGAGCACGGCCAGCACGTCATGGGGTTGGCCCGCGACCTGGCCGGGGCGCGGGGCATGCTCTCGGGCGGCGGGCCACCTCGGGGTGGGAAGGGCGGGTTGAGCGAGGGGGCCGGCCCGGCTCTGGGACTTCGGGTTCCTGTTCTCCCCGGCCCTGACCATCGGGGGCGGGACGGCGGAGGTGCAGCGCAACATCATCGCCGAACGCACGCTCGGGCTGCCTCACGATCCGGGACCCTGACCGGGCGCCACGGCGGGGCGGCCCCTCAGCCGGCGATGGGCCCGGCGTCGTCGTATCCCTGGCGCACGCCCTGGCCGGCCCGTCGGGTGAGCTGCTCGGGCTCGTACAGCATCCAGTAGGCGTTGCGGGCGTGCTTGCGGGCCCGGTCGACGCAGACCTCGGCCAGCAGGGCCGGGTCCTCCTCCTCGTTCTCGTGGACGAACACCTCGAGGATGTGGGTGGAGGTCATCAGCTGGGCCTGCATGATGCCCTGGGAGGCCTCGTGGGCGCAGACCTGGTCGATGGCGGCCCTGACCCGGCATCCCGAGCGCGACCACGATGCGGCAGCCCTCGTCCTCGATCAGCTGCTTGCAGGCGACGGCCAGGTCCTTGAAGCCCGGGCACCGTCCGACGCACCGACCTCGAACGTCGAGCCGAACCCGGGGCACGAGCGCAGCTCGTCGACGGCCTCGGCCCCCATGTCGTAGCGGGCGAACATGGTGTCGACCACGCCGATCCGGTCCATGGTCGGGATCCTACCGGGGCCGGCTCCGGTTCCGGGCTGGGCCGTGCCGGACCCGACCGGTGGGGTCGACCGGGCTCCGGCCGTCGACAAGACTCTGCCCGATGACGCCCGACACCCCCCGTACCGCGGTGGCCGGCACGCTGGGTGGACGCGCGACGCCGCCGTGGTCTGGCACGGGTTCACCCAGATGGCCGCCTATCCGGAGAACGCCCCGATCATTGTGGAGCGGGCCGAGGGGCGCGAGCTCATCGACGTCGAGGGCCGACGGTACTTCGACGCCATCTCGTCGTTGTGGGTGACCACACTCGGCCACCGTGTGCCCGAGCTCGACCAGGCCGTCGTCGACCAGCTGGGCCGGGTGGCCCACGCCACCCTGCTCGGCAACGGCAACACGGCGGCGGTGGAGTTCGCCGAAGCCCTGGCCCGTGTGGTGCCCGTCGACGACCCGCACGTGCTCTTCGCGTCCGACGGGGCGGTCGCCGTCGAGCAGGCCCTCAAGATCGCCTTCCAGTACTGGATCAATCGGGGGAGCCAGCCCGCCGGCGGTTCCTGGCCCTCGGGGACGCCTACCACGGCGACACGGTCGGAGCCCTGTCGCTCGGGGACGGCGGGTTCGGCACCGCCTGCTTCGATCCGCTGCGGTTCCCGGTGGTCCGGACGCCCGGGTATGCCGTCCGCCGACTGGGCGGCCAAGCTGGTCGCCTGTGTCGAGTCCGAGGCCGACACCCTGGCGGCGGTGGTCCTCGAGCCGCTGGTGCAGGGCGCCTCGGGCATGTTGGTGGCCGAGCCCGCTGACCTGGCCTTGGTGGGGGAGGCCTGCCGCGCCCACGGTGTGCTGCTCGTCTGCGACGAGGTGGCCACCGGCTTCGGCCGGACGGGCAGGCTGTTCGCCTCCGAGTGGGGCGGACCGTCGTTCCGGCCGGACCTGCTCTGCCTCGGGAAAGGGATCTCCGGGGGGTACCTCCCGCTGTCCGCCACGGTGGCTGTCGGGCGTCGTCTTCGAGGCCTTCAACGGCGCCGACCTCGGACCGTCGACCTTCTACCACGGCCATTCCTATGGCGGGAATGCCCTTGCCTGCGCGGTGGCCACGCGGCATCTGGAGCTCATCGAGGCGTGGGACGTGCTGGCCCATGTCGACGAGGTCGCCGCGCACCTCTCGGCCCGCCTGGCCGGCTCCGTCGCCGGTCTCACCGGGGTGGCGGAGGTCCGTCAGCGGGGCCTGATGGTGGGCGTCGAGCTCGATCCGCCGGACGCCGCCGCCCGCTGGGGGCGGCGGGTCTGCGCCGAGGCCGTGTCCCGGGGTGTGCTGCTCCGCCCCCTCGGGGACGTGGTGGTGGTGATGCCGCCGCTCACCACCACTGCCGGGGAGATCGACCGCGTCGTCGACGTCCTGGCCGGATCGATCGCCGCGGTGGCCGGAGGGACGGCGCAGTGATCGGCGCGTCATTGCCGGGGCGCACCGGCTCGCCGGTGATGACCGGCCCTCGAGGAACGGGCAGGTCGCCCTGGTCGGAGTGGGTGGAGGGCGCCAACAGGGCGGTCGCCGCATCGGGCCGGTGGCGCCGCCCGACGACCTTCGACGCGGCCGGGCCGACCGGCCGACTCGACGACGGCGACGTGCCCGGCGGCCGTCCGGTCGTCTCCTTCGCCTCCAACGACTACCTCGGGCTCGCCTCCCACCCGGCGGTGGTCGCCGCCGCCCACCGGGCCCTCGACCGGTGGGGCACCGGCTCGGGCGGCTCCCGCCTGATCACCGGCTCCCGCCCGATCCACGCCCAGCTGGAGCGGGCCCTGGCCGCCTGGAAGCAGTGCGAACGGGCGCTGGTCTTCCCCACCGGCTTCGCCGCCAACTTGTCGGTGCTGGCGGTCTTCGGTGCCGAGGATGCCCACATCTTCTCCGACGAGCTCAACCACGCTTCCATCGTCGACGGGTGCCGGCTGGCCCGGGCCCCGGTCACCGTCTACCCGCACGGCCGTCTGGATCGGCTGGACGCAGTGTTGGCGGCCACAGCCGCGGCCCGTCCCATCATCGTGTCCGACAGCGTCTTCTCGATGGACGGGGACGAGGCCGACCTCGCCGGCCTGCTCGCGGTGGCCCGACGGCACGGCGCACTGCTGGTGCTGGACGAGGCCCATGCCGTGCTCGGCCCCGAGCTCGACGCCATCCGACCCGACGCCATCCGATCCGACGCCGGCAACTGCGGAGCCGACGTCCTACAGGTGGGGACCCTGTCCAAGACGCTGGGCTCGCTCGGCGGCTTCGTGGCCGGACCGGCCCGCTTCACCGACCACCTCGTCAACCGGGCGCGGCCCTACATCTTCACCACCGCGCCGACGCCGGCCGACGCCGCCGCCGCCCTGGCCGCGCTGGAGGTGGTGCGGTCGGCCGAGGGAGAGGCCGCGCCGGGCCCGGCTGGCCGGTCACGTGGCGCGGGTGGCGGCCGCGGTCGGACGTCCCCGACCACCGCACCCCGATCATCCCGGTGGTGGTCGGGGCCGAGACCGACGCGGTCGACGCCTCGGACCGGCTCCTGGCCCGCGGGGTGTGGGTCCCGGCCATCCGCCCTCCGACCGTCGCCCCGGGGACCTCCCGGCTGCGGGTCACCCTCTCGGCCATCCACACCGACGAGCAGGTGGACCGGCTGGTGGCCGGGCTGGCCGCGAGCGGGCTGGCCGCGACCGGGCTGGCCGACCCGGGGGCCGGTGCGCCCTGAGCGGCTGGTGCTGGTGTGCGGCACCGGCACCGACGTGGGCAAGACCTGGGTGTGCAGCCAGCTGCTCGGCGAGCTGCGCCGTCGGGGGGTCACCGTCGCCGCCCGCAAGCCGGCCCAGTCGTTCGACGTCGACGCCGACCGGGGTACCCCGGGGCGGGCCGACCGACGCCGAGGTGCTGGCCGCCGCCTCGGGCGAGGTGCCCGGCGCGGTCTGCCCCTCGTGGCGCTACCTACCGACCGGGCCATGGCCCCGCCGATGGCGGCCGAGGCCCTCGGGCTCCCGCCCTTCTCGGTCGCCGATCTCGTCGGTGAGCTGCGGTGGCCCACCGAGCGAGTCCAGGTCGGCGTGGTCGAGCTGGCCGGAGGGGTGCGCTCCCCGCAGGCGGCCGACGGCGACGTCACCGACCTGGCCGCCGCCCTCGCGGCCCGACGTGGTCGTGCTGGTGGCCGACGCCGGCCTCGGATGCCATCAACGCGGTGCGTCTTTCGATGGGGGCGCTGTGCTCCCGACCGGCCGGCCCTCCGGTGCAGCCGGTCGTGGTCCTCGACCGCTTCGACCCCGGCGCGACCTCCACCGGCGCAACCGCCGGTGGCTGGTCGAGCGTGACGGCTATTCCGTGGTCGTCGTCCCCGGGGAGGAGGCGGGCCTCGCCGACCTGGTCACGGCCGAGCTCGCCGACCCCCTGAGGCTGGGTTCAGGCCCGGTCGGCATTGGGGAGGCCGCCGGCCTCGACCAGTGTCCGGCTGAAGGGCCGGGCCAGTCGGCGCAGCTCGGCGCACCCGTCCTCGCCGAGGGCCTCGTAGGGGAATACGGCCCGGCTGTCGGTGACGTCCTCGATCCGCCGGCGCACGGCCAGCCCGTCGTCGCTGAGCGACAGGACGGCGCCGGCCGTCGTCGGCTCCACCCAGCCGCGGCCCCGGAGCCGGGTGACCGCATGGTCCCATTCGGTGTCGCTCCAGCCCCGGGTGGCCCGCAGGAACCCGACCGGGACCTCGCCGGAGGCGGCGTGCATGACCAGCGCTTCGACCGGGACCGAGGTCGTGCATGAGCAGCGCGGCGATGTGGCCGTCACCGCGGAACTCGCGCAGCAGCGTCTGGGCGTGCCACAGCACGGTGTGCGGCTCCGACGGCCAGGCGAGCCCGGCGTGCCCGGCGAAGAGCGGGCGGCCGCCCGGTCGTTCGGCCGCCCGCGCCGCCGCCGCCCGGGCCAGCGCGGCCGCCTGCTTCATCTCGGGGGAGGCGACCGCGTCACCGAGCAGGCGCCGCAACGCGGCGTCGGCCGCGTCGAGGCGAGCCGCCACCACCTGCTGCGGGGGAGACCGCCTCCCAGGCGCCGGCCATGGCCGCGCTGCACCATCGACGGCCGGAAATTGTAGAAGGTGGCGATGACCGTGGTGTCGCGAACCGCACCCATCGGGGCGGATCGTGAGATGAAATAGCCCGACTCCGGCGAGATCCCGAGGCGGGCGTACGACGCCGGTGCCTCGGGGGCGAAGTACAGCATGCTGTGGATGGGCTCGACGGTCCGCCAGGTCTTGCGCGCCGTCAGCGGCGAGACCGGCAACGGCCCGGTCCGATCGGTGGCCATGGCCCACGGTAACCCGATCCGGGGTCCGTGACCCCGCCGATGGCCGTATAGTTCGATGCAGGAACCCCCGGTCATGGGGTTTCCCGGGAGCAGCACAATGGTGCGGGAAGTCGAGTTCGGGAACGGGGCTGAACGGTGCTGAACGGTGTCTCGGGGATGGTCGGCGAGACGGCGGTGGTGCGAAAGCCGGTCTCCGACAGCCACGATCCAGGGTCGGTGTTCTCCCGCGGCGAGGAGTGGTACGCGGTTTCGCTGTTCCCGGGGACCACCATCGACGTCGGGACCAAGGTGGTCGTGGCCGACGTGGAGCGGGGCCTCCTGGTCGTCTACCCGACCGACGACTGACCGAGGACCGACCGGGATCTTCCCCGGTCGGACGTCCCAGCTCCTGAGGCCTACAGTGGGGCCAGGAGGTGGTCCCCATGATCATCGGTTCCGCCGGCACGTCCATCGCACTCGTTGTGGTGGGTGTCGCCATCTTCGCCCTCATCGTCGTCTTCCTGAAGTCGTGCCTGAAGGTCGTCCAGCAGGGGTGCGTGGGGGTGGTGAAGCGCTTCGGTGAGTTCCGGTCGATCCTCCAGCCCGGCCTCCATGTGCTGATGCCCCTGGCCGACCGCATGGACAAGGTCGACATCCGCGAGTTCCCCCGCACCGGCGACCAGCAGGCCGTCATCACCAAGGACAATGTCTCGCTCCAGGTGAGCGCCACCATCTTCTGCCAGGTGACCGACGTCAAGCTGGCCCTCTTCGAGGTCAACGACTTCGGCCTGGCCATCGACCAGATGGCCCGGACCGCCCTCCGGGCCGTCTTCGGCGAGCTCACCCTCGATGAGTCGCTGTCCGAGCGCGAGACGATCAACACCAAGATGCAGGACCACATGGCCGAGGCCACCCTCAAGTGGGGCGTGCGCCTCAACCGCATCGAGATCCTCGACATCACGCCGCCCACCAACGTGCTCCAGGCCATGTCCGAGCAGAAGGAGGCCGAGCAGCACAAGCGGGCCGCCATCTTGAAGTCGGAGGGCGATCAGCAGGCCGCCGATCAACAGCGCCCAGGGCCGCAAGCAGGCCGCCGTCCTCGAGGCCGAGGGCCAGAAGCAGGCCTCGATCCTCGCCGCCGAGGGCCAGAAGCAGACCCTCGAGCTCCGCGCCGATGGCGAGAAGCGGGCCGCCCAATTGCGCGGCGAAGGCGAGGCGGCCGCCCTCAACGCCATCGACGAGTCGCGGATCAAGCCCAACACGCTGGCGGTGATGCAGCTGCGAGCCATCCAGGCCCTGGCCTCGTCGTCCAATTCCAAGCTGGTCGTCCCCTACGAGGCGGCCGGGCTGGTCGGCGCGGCCCAGGTGCTGGTCGACGCCCTGCACGACGCGGGGGACGCCGGGGACGCCGGGGAGGCCGGGGCCAACGGGCGGGCGCCCCAGGCCACCACCTGAGGAGCTGATTCCGGGAGGACTACCTCAGCTCGACCTGGTCGAGGTCGGCGTCGTCCCAGTGGGTGAACCGCTCGTCGGGGAGGGACACCCGGTGGGTCGGGCGGAGCGCCTTGACGAAGGCGCGGTCATGGCTCACCACGACGATGGTGCCCGGCCACCGGCCGAGCATGGCACCGACCGCCTCGATGGAGGACGGGTCGAGGTTGTTGGTCGGCTCGTCGAGGAGCAGGACGTTGGCCCGACCCGCGGCCAGCATGGCCAGGCCCAATTTGGCCCGCTCCCCTCCGGAGAGGGTTCCCGGCATCTGATGGGCGGCCTTCCCGCTGATGCCGAACATGCCGAGCAGCGCCCGCCGCTCGCTCTCCCGGGTCAGCACGCTGTCGTCGATGTTCCCGAGCGCGCTGGCACCCGGGTCGACTTGCTCGTGCTCCTGAGCGAAGTAGCCGAGCGTGACGTTGGCCCCGAGCTCGACCGTGCCGGCCGTCGGCTGCTGCACGCCGGCGAGGCAGCGCAGCAGGCTGGACTTCCCGGCGCCGTTCCGGCCCACGACCACCACCCGGTCGCCCCGGCGGCAATGGAAGCGCATCTGGTGGAGCACGGTGGTCGGGCCATAGGTCACCTCGAGGTCGACGACCCGCAGCGGCACCTCACCCGACCGGCGGGGGGCGGGTAGCACGAAGCTGCTCCTGCGCTCCCGCTTGTGCACCGCGGTCCGGGATGACTCGAGCCGCTCCACCCTCTTGTCGATGGACTTGGCCACCCGGGCCCGCCGGTTGGTGCTGCCTCGCATGGAGTCGGCCAGGGTCGAGAGCCGCCGGATCTCGCGATCCTCCAGCAGCGCGGAGCGCTCACGGCGGGCCTGGTCGCTCTCCAGCTGCACCAGGTACGAGGAGTACGTGCCTCTGAACTCGTGGAGACGGCCGTCGGCCAGGTGCAGCACCTTGTCGAGAGACCGGTCGAGCAGCCGCAGATCGTGGGAGACCACCAGAATGGTGCCGGCGAAGGCCTCGAGCTCGTCCATGAGCCAGCGCTTGGCCGACCGGTCCAGGTGGTTGGTCGGCTCGTCGAGGATCATGATGTCGGGCTCCTGGAACAGGACCCGGATGAGGTCGACACGGCGCCGCTGGCCACCCGACAGGCTCTCGATGTCCTCGAGCAGCAGTTCCTGGCGCAGTCCGAGGCCGTCGGCGAGCCGGGCCATGACCGATTCCGCCTCGTAGCCGCCGTTCTCCCGGAACTGCTCCTCGAGGTCGGCGAACAGGTCGATGTTCTCAGTGGTCGGGTCCTTCGCCATCTGGGCGCGTGCCTGCTCGAGCGCGTCGTCGAGGACATCGAGGCCCCGGCCCGACAGCACGTGCGAGAAGCCGTTCGCCTCGAGCCCGAGACCGTGGGTCACCGGTGACTGGGGGAGGTAGCCGTACGTGCCGCGAATGCGCGCGTTGCCGGTGGATCGGACGCTCGGCCCCGGCTCGCCCACGATCACCGAGATGAGGGTCGACTTGCCGGTGCCGTTGCGGCCCACCAGGCCCACCTTCTCGGCCGCTCCCACCACAAAGGACGCTCCGGAAAGCAGGGTGCGGTCGCCGATCTCGATGCTGAGCGAGGAGCCGACGATCATGGGAAAGGGAGCGGCCTGGCGGACCGGGGTGTCCGGGACGCCACGAAGACGCCCCCCGGTGCGAACGGCCGACCGTCGATTGTCTCACAGACACCGCACCCGGCTCGGCGGTCAGCCACCCGAGACGAGGAGGTCGCCTCCGGTCGGGGGTCGGGGGTCGTCACGGTCCTCGAGCCAGCCGACCGGCAGGTGGACGCCCCTCGGGCCGTTGGCGTGCCCCCGCACCACCCGGCGCGCCTCCTCGGGGAAGACGGTCTCCGGATCGAGGCCGTCGAGCAACCGGTGGACCTCCTCTTGCGACGACGCCTGGGACAGGCGCCGGCGGACTTCCGGGCCGACGGGCAGTCCGGCCAGGTACCAACCGGCGTGCTTTCGGAACTGGCGCGGGCCGACGTCCGGGCCGAACGTGGCGGTGAGCAGATCGGCGTGGGCCCGCATCATGGCGACGATCTCGCCCAGCCGAGGCGGGGGCTTCGGCCGGTATCCGGCAAAGGCGTCGGCCAGGTCACGGAAGAGCCAGGGTCGACCGAGACAGCCCCGGCCCACCACCACGCCGTCGCATCCGGTCTCCGTCACCATGGCCAGCGCGTCCGATGCCTCCCAGATGTCCCCGTTGCCGAGAACCGGGACCGAGGTGACGGCGGCCTTGAGCCGGGCGATGGCCCTCCAGTCGGCCCCGCCGGAGTAGAGCTGCTCGGCGGTGCGCGCGTGCAGGGTGATGGCGGCCGCCCCCTCGCCCTCGGCCGTCCGGGCGGCTTCGAGGTAGGTCAGGTTGGCCGCGTCGATACCCATGCGCATCTTGACGGTGACCGGTACCGTCCCCGCGGCGCGCACCGCCGCGCCGACGATGGCGCGGAAGAGCGCATGGTGGGCGGGGAGGGCGGCGCCGCCGCCGTGGCGGGTCACCTTGGCCGCGGGACACCCGAAGTTGAGGTCGATGTGGTCCACCCCGATCTCGCCGGTGAGCCGGTCCACGGCGGCGTGCATCACGGCGGGGTCGACGCCGCACAGCTGGACGCTGCGGACCGGTTCGTCGTCCCCGAAGGAGGCCATCCCGAGCGTCTTGGCGTTGCCCTCGACGAGCGCCCGGGCCGTGACCATCTCGCTCACGTAGAGGCCGGCCCCGAACGAACGGCACAGCCGGCGGAAGGCGATGTTGGTCACCCCGGCCATCGGGGCCAGGACGACCGGTGGATTGACCACGACTGGCCCCAGCTTGAGGGCGGGCGGCAGGACCGTCATGGCCCGCTCGGGGCCCACAGATCGGTGATAGGGATGGACAGGTCGGCCAGCATCGAGCGGAGGAGCGGGAGGGAGAGCCCGATCACGTTGCCGGGGTCGCCGTCGACGCCCTCGATGAAGGGCGCCGACCGCCCGTCGAGGGTGAACGCACCGGCGACCTGCAGGGCCTCGCCGGTGGCCAGGTAGGCGTCCAGCTCGGCGTCGGTGGTGACCGCGAACCGCACCTCGGTGGTGGCGACGGCCGAGGCCCGCCTACCGGTCGGCTCGTCGATCACACAGTGACCGGTGAACAGCGTCCCCGAGCGACCCCGCATGGCGGTGAGCCACCGGCGAGCCTCGTCCACCGAAGAGGGCTTGCCGTGTCGGCGACCGCCGAACTCGAGCACCGAGTCGCATCCGATCACCACAGCGTCTCCGCTCCCGGTGGCCACGGCCGCGGCCTTGCGGTCGGCCAGCACGGTGACCAGGGCGGCGGCGTCGGGGGCGGCGACCGCCGTCTCGTCGATGCCGCTGACCACCACCTTCGGGTCGAAGCCGGCGTCGCGCAACAGCCGCAAGCGGGCCGGGGACCCCGAGGCCAGGACCAGTGGGCGCGCCGTCATGGACGGAGAGCGTAGGCCTCGGCCCGGGAGCGGTCGTGGCGGTGAGCCTGCGCCGGGCGAGCGACGGTCGGATGCGCGATCCTGGAGCCATGGCCGACACCGGCATCACCGTCGCCCCGACCCGGGCCGATCCGCAGCTCGACGGGGACCACGAGCGTATGTCCCACATCGTCCTCGAGGGGTTCCGACCGGAGGATGGCGACTTCGTCCCGGCCGGCCCATCGGTCGTCGAGGGCATGGTCAACGGCACGGCGGTGAAAGCCCTGTGCGGGAAGATCTGGGTGCCCGGGCGCGACCCGGGCCGCTATTCGCTGTGTCCCACCTGCAAGGAGATCGCCGAGGCCCGCGGCTGGAAGGTCCCGGCCCGCTGAGGCGACCGACACCTCAGGGCAGCTCCCCGAACCCCTTGACAACGAGATAGACGGCGAAGACCAGCTCGATGGCGATCCCGATCTGGCGGGCGTGCCGGGTGACCCACCGGTGGGTGGCGTCGAGGGTGGGGGCGGCCCGGTCGCCGAGCACGGCGACGAGTCCCACCGGCAGGAGGACGGGCAGCAGGGTGACGACGTAGAGGACGACGAAGGCGGCGCTGCGGTCGGCCAGTGTCGTCGACGACCGGGCGATCTCGTGCAGCGCGGGCAGGAAGAGCACGAGCGTCGAGAAGTTGACCACCATGCCGAGGGCACCGACGCCGACGAACCAGGGTGTGGGCGCCGACGCCAGCCGCTGCGCCGTTCGGGAGGTGTGCTGCTCGGCGGGAGTAGGACGGCGGGCGAGCGATCGGACAGCCAGTGCCGCCATGAGGCCGGCGGCCCCGAACATGACGACGGCGTCGGAGGTCGATCGGTGGTGGTGGGCGGTGTGCAGGTGGTCGAGCACGGTGAGCCCGAGCACCGCATAGACGCCGAGCACCAGGGCCGAGCCGAGGGCCAGGGCCCAGGCTCGGGGCAGCGGGTTGGTCCCACTCAGCACCAGCAGCTGCAGGGCCAACAGCGTCGGGCTGATCGCCGCGCCGACCGCCAGGGGCAGGACGGAGGCCAGCAGGGCCGCCACCGAGGTCACGGTAGCCGGGTGATCCCCTCCTGATGTCGATACCCGGTGGCCCGCTGTCCCGACGGCACCGACCGCGCCCATCGCATCCGGTCAGCCCGAGGTCAGATCACCGTGGCGGCGGCAGGTCGCCCGGTAACCGCCGGGGTGCACCGCCACGGTGAGCCGTCGCCCGCACGAGGGACAGAACCGGGGCGGGTCGAGGGCCCGCCCGCAGCCGGGGCACGTCGCCGAGCCGCACCCGGTGCAGTGCGCGCCTCCGGGCGCGCTCGGAACCGCCTCCGGGAGGTCGCTCACCGGCGCGCCCCGCGGTCAGAGGACGCCGGTCAGCGCCCGGACCGGCATGCGCAGGTCGTCGAGCATGCGGAGGTCCTCGTCGGCCGATCGCCCGAGCGTGGTCAGGTAATTCCCGACGATCAGCGCGTTGATGCCCGACGTCATGCCCATGGACTGCAGCTCGCGCAAGGTGACCTCCCGGCCGCCGGCATAGCGGAGGACGACGCCGGGCAGCCCGAGCCGGAACAGGGCGATCCACCGGATCGCCTCCCAGGCTGCCACGGGCTGGGCTTCCCCGAGTGGCGTGCCCGGACGTGGGTCGAGGAAATTGAGCGGGACCTCGGTGGGATCGAGCTCCTGTAGTTGGAGGATCAGCTCGATCCGCTGCGCGTCGGTTTCGCCCATCCCGATGAGGGCACCGCTGCACAGCTCCATCCCGTGGGCCCGCACCAGCCGGCAGGTGGCCCGGCGGTCCTCCCACGTATGGCTGGAGACGACCGCCGGGAAGAACGAGCGCGAGGTCTCGAGGTTGTGGTTGTAGCGGTGGACACCGCCTTCGGCGAGGCGGCGAGCCTGGTCCTCGGTCAGGAGCCCGGCGCTCACGGCCACGTTGAGACCCGTCCGCAGGCGGATGAGCGGGACGAGCTCGAGCAGGCGCTGCATGGTCCGCTCGTCCGGGCCCCGAACGGCCAGCACCAGGCAGAACTCGGAAGCCCCGCTGGCCCTGGTCTCCTCGGCCGCCCGGAGCACCTCGGCGGTGTCGGCGAAGGGGGTGGCCTTGACCGGGCTGTCGAAACGGGACGACTGAGAGCAGAAGTGGCAGTCCTCGGGGCAGCCCCCGGTCTTGGCCGACAGGATGCCTTCGACCTCGACCTCGGGGCCGCACCAGGCCAGCCGCACCCGGTGGGCCAGGGCGGCCAACGAGGTCACCCAGGCGTCGGGCAGCCCGGCGAGCCCGGCGAGCTCCTGACCGGAGAGCAGCCGACCGTCGTCGAGCAGTGACCGCTCGGCCGAGGCCAGCCGGGCCCGGGCCGTCGCCTCGTCAACCGGCGTGGCCGCCACGACAGGCTCGGACGGGGACCGGGTGGGTGTCGACCAGGTGATGTTGGTCCGGATGGGGTTCGCAGCGGGGTCACCGGGCATGCCGTTACGGTAGTGGCCGCGCCGAACGGCCGGAAAGACGACAGGAGGACCGCTGTGGCATGGGATTTCTCCACTGAGCCGGAGTTCGAGGAGCACCTGGCCTGGATGCGCAGGCTCGTCCGTGACGAGATCATCCCCCTCGAGACGCTGTCGCTCAGCTACGAAGCCATGCTCGAGGCGGTCAAGCCCCTCCAGGAAGAGGTGAAGGGGCGCGGGCTGTGGGCTTCGCATCTCCCTGTCGAGCTGGGGGGTGGCGGCTTCGGCCAGGTCCGGCTCGGCCTCATGCACGAGGTCCTCGGCCAGACGCCCTACGGTCCGGTGGTCTTCGGCAACAACGCGCCCGACTCGGGCAACGCCGAGCTGTTGGCCATCGGTATCGAGGCCTCGGGTCGGGAGGAGCAGCGCGACCGCTGGCTCCAGCCACTGCTGGACGGCCGGCTCCGCAGCGGCTTCTCCATGACCGAGCCGGGCGCCGGGGCCGACCCGACCATGATCACCACCCGGGCGACCCGCGACGGCGACGAGTGGGTCGTCGACGGCCACAAGTGGTTCACCACCAACGGGTCGGTGGCCGACTTCCTCATCGTGATGGCGGTGACCAACCCCGACGTCCATCCCTATCAGGGGTGCTCGATGATCGTCGTGCCGTCCGACACGCCGGGGGTGGAGATCGTGCGGGACGTGGCCACCATGGAGGACCCGACAGAGCACTACGGCAAGTTCGGGGGTCACGCCGAGATCCTCTACCACGACGTGCGGGTTCCCTACGACAACCTGGTGGGGAACGAGGGCGACGGCTTCCTCCTCGCCCAGCAGCGCCTCGGCCCGGGCCGCATCCACCACTGCATGCGCTGGCTGGGCCAGTCGAAGCGGGCCTTCGACATGCTGTGCGAGCGGTCGGTCTCGCGCACGACCCACCACTCCCTCCTGGCCGAGAAGCAGACCATCCAGAACTGGGTGGCCGACTCGCTGGCCGAGATGACCGCAGCCCGCCTGATGACCCTGCAGGCGGCTTGGAAGATGGACCGCGAGGGCGCCTCGGCCGCCCGCGTCGAGATCGCCATGATCAAGTACTACGGGGCGGGCGTGCTCTACAACGTCATCGACCGGGCCATCCAGGTGCACGGCGCCCTCGGCTACTCGACCGACCTCCCCCTCGAGTCCATGTACCGGAACGCCCGCGCCGCCCGCATCTACGACGGCCCCGACGAGGTGCACAAGGTAACCGTGGCCCGGCAGACGCTGAAGGGGTACAAGCCGGTCGACGTCCCGACCGAGCATGTCCCGACCCGGCGGGCGGCGGCCCGGGAGCGCTTCGCCCACTTGCTCGAGCTGGAGACGGCCGATCGCTGAGCGGGCGGTGGCCGCCCGGTTCACCACCATCGCGTTTGCCCTCGTGGTCGTGGCGACGGCCGCCGGCCTCGGCGGGTGCAGCAGCCCCGGCGTGCCGGACCCGGCCAACCCGTTCTTCAGCGCCCGCTTCACCACCACGGCCAACTCGTTCACCTTCGGGCAGGACCCGTCGTGGACGGCCGACGGCCGCGTCCTCTCCAACGAGCCCGACCCGGGTGGCGTCTCCCAGGTCTATGTGTCCCGCCTCGACGGGAGCACCATGTCCTGCCTGACGTGCGGGCAGCCAGGGCCAAACGGCTTTCCCCAGGAGCGCCCGCAAGGTGACTGGGTCCTGTTCTGCTCGTTCCGCGGCCAGGCGGTCACCTTCGGTTCCCCCTGCCTCGGCGGGTTCGGTACCGATCTCTACGCCATGCGGCCGGACGGCAGCCACGTCACCCGGCTCACCGGCCCGGGCTCGTCGTTCGAGGCAGGCCCCGACGTCTACGACAACTACCACCCCTACTGGTCGCCCGACGGCCGGCACCTCATCTGGACGCACGTCGACTACGGTCCGGTCGACCGGGGCGGCACGCAGTGGACGATCCTGCTCGCCTCCTTCGGGGTGGGCGCCGACGGGACGCCCCACCTCGGCGGGGTGACCGTGGTGGCACCCGGTGGCGACAACGCCTACGAGACACAGGTGTGGGCCCCCGACGGCAGCGGCGTCCTCTACACCGAGCTGAGCTCCGACGGCGACAAGCGCATCGGGTGGCTCAACACGGAGCTCTACTTCCTGCGCCTCTACGGGGATGGGGCGAGCCCGGCCCACCCGGTCGCCACCCACCTGACCGACGGCAGTCCGGCCTGGGACGAGCAGGCCGTCTTCACCCCCGATATGAAGGACGTGATCTGGATGTCCAGCCGGGCCACCCCGACCTGGTACCAGACCATGGTCAGCGAGGCCCAGGCGGCCGGGTACGACCCGCCCGGCGAGAACGACGTGGCCGGGCCGGTCTTCATCCTCACCGTGCTCGACCCGCGGTTCCGCACCGATCTCTACGAGCTCGACCTGGCCACCCGAGCGGTGCGCCGGCTCACCACCCTCGACCAGGTCGTGCCCGAGTTCTACTTCGACCCGACGGGCAGGCGGCTGTTGTGGACGACCGGTGAGCGCTCGCACACGTACGTCGGGACGTTCTCCCCGGCCCCCACCCCCTCCGCCGCCGGGCCACCGGTGGCGCCCGACCCGGCCTGGGCCGGGAAGCCGCGACACGGGGACCACACGCCGCCGCGGCCCGTCCTTCCCACCACGGTCACCCTCGGCCGGGTCGACCTCCCTGCCCCCGAGGTCGACGCCATCGTCTTGGCCGAGCAGCAGCTCACCCGGCTGGCTTCGATCTGGCAGTCCCTTCCCTCGGGTGGGCCCTGCTGCCGGGTCCCGACCTGAGCCCGCCCCGGACCGGGCCCGGACGGACGATCAGTACCGGTAGGTGTCGGGCTTGTAGGGGCCGTCCATCGCCACCCCGATGTACTCGGCCTGTTCCTTGCTCAGGGTCGTGAGGTGGACCCCGAGGGCATCGAGGTGCAGACGGGCCACCTTCTCGTCGAGATGCTTGGGCAGGACGTAGACCCTGTTCTCGTAGCCCGAGGCGTTGTTGAACAGCTCCATCTGGGCCATGGTCTGGTTGGTGAAGGAGTTGGACATGACGAAGCTCGGGTGGCCCGTGGCATTGCCCAGGTTGAGCAACCGGCCCTCGGACAGGATGATCACGGCGTGGCCGTCGGGGAATACCCACTTGTCCACCTGGGGCTTCACGTTGACCCGTTCGATCCCTTGGATGGCGGCGAGACCTGCCATGTCGATCTCGTTGTCGAAGTGCCCGATGTTGCCCACGATGGCCTGGTGCTTCATGCGGGCCATGTGCTCAGCGGTGATCACGTCCCTGTTGCCGGTGCAGGTGACGAAGATGTCGGCACTGGCGACGACGTCGTCGAGGGCGACCACCTGATGACCGTCCATGGCGGCCTGCAACGCGCAGATAGGGTCGATCTCGGTCACGACCACCCGGGCGCCCTGGCCGCTGAGCGACTCGGCACATCCCTTGCCCACGTCGCCGTAGCCGCAGACGACGGCGACCTTGCCACCGATGAGGACGTCGGTGGCCCGGTTGATCCCGTCGATGAGCGAGTGTCGGCACCCGTACTTGTTGTCGAACTTGGACTTGGTCACCGCGTCGTTGACGTTGATGGCAGGGAACAGGAGCTCGCCCGCCTGTTCCATGTCGGCGAGGCGGTGTACGCCGGTGGTCGTCTCCTCGGACACGCCGAGAAGACCGTTGGCGACGGTCGTCCATCGGCGGGGGTCTTCCTGCATGCCCCGGGTCAGCGTCTCCAGCACGACGGCGAACTCCTCGGAGTCCGCGATTGACGGATCGGGGACGGTACCCGCCTTCTCGAACTGCACGCCCTTGTGCACGAGGAGCGTGGCATCGCCCCCGTCGTCGAGGATCATGGTCGGGCCTTCACCCGGCCACCGCAGGGCCTGCTCGGTGCACCACCAATACTCGGTCAGTGATTCGCCCTTCCAGGCGAAGACGGGAACGCCGCGGGGCTCGTCCACCGTGCCGTCGCGCCCCACCACCACGGCGGCGGCGGCGTGGTCCTGGGTCGAGAAGATGTTGCAGCTGGCCCACCGCACCTCGGCCCCGAGCGCGGTCAGTGTCTCGATGAGCACCGCGGTCTGGATCGTCATGTGCAGTGAACCGGTGATCCGGGCCCCACGAAGTGGTTGGTCGACGGCGTGCTCGGCCCGCATGGCCATCAGACCGGGCATCTCGTGCTCGGCCAGCTCGATCTCCCGCCGGCCGAAGTCGGCCAGCGACAGGTCAGCCACCTTGAAGTCGTGTTGCAGTAGGCGGGTCATCGGACTCCTTCGTTGTGGCCGGCCGGCGGGCTGGACGGGGACGGTCCCTCGGCTGATGGCGTCGACCACCTCGGGCTGAGCCGCGACGGTCCATCTGCCCCAGGACGCCCAGGCATGGTAGCCCAACGCCCCACCCGAACACCCCAGGGCGCGTTCGGGCGTACCCGGCGGACGCGGCCGGCCGCTCCGTTCACTCGATGAGTGGGTCGGTGGGTGGCTGGAGCGGGCCGGTGTCGAAGACCAACAGGTAGGGGGAGGGATCCCCGTGCCATGGCAGGGCCCGGATCTGCTCGGGTGACCGCCGGCCGGCGAAGGCCCGGAACAACTCGAAAGCGCTCGCCGACACCCGGACCGGTGCGGGCTCGGGGCCGATGGTGGCTTCGAAGTGGGGTGAGTCGAGCTCGATCCCCGGAAGCTGCCGGCTCTCGACCAGGCCTCGGATGGAGTCCTCGATGAAGGTGAGGCCGATGATGACGCTGTCGGTGTCACGCGCTCCGGGGCGACCGAGGGCACCCCGGAGATCGTGCTCATGGGTGCAGGCGTCGAAGACGAGCTGGGTCGCGGCCCGTGCCGGGAACCTCCCGCCCATCGCTTCGACCTTGGGACTCGTCTCGTTCCAGGCGTCCGACAGCTTCCGCAGTCCGAGCGGGGCGAACCGGCGTACCTGTTCGTCGGCCCATGCCGTCGTGCCGGCCCCTTCGATGTTGCCCTCGATGATGTCCACCTCGACGCCGTACAGGTGGGCGACGACATCGGTGATGGTCCACTCCGGACAGGCCGGGACGGGGATGGACGCCGCCTCGTCGTCGGAGGTGCACTCGAGCAGCTCGGTCAGCCGCTGGCGGATCCCGGCATATGCAAAGGCTGATTCGGGCGCCGTCTTCAGCATGGTGTCGACCTCTCTGTGCGGCGAGACGGATGAGCGCTCGCCGGCGTGGGTGGTGGGCCTGCCGGAGCTTCCGATCACGACAGAGGCTAGGCCGTCAGTTACCCCGCGCGCTGGGCGTACGCGGATGTGCGGCCAGTCCGGCGCGCACTCGGTCGCTCAGGGAGCAGGTACCGACGCGCTGAGTGGCAGGTCGGACGAAGACTCGCCGACCGACAGGGTGAACGTTCCCGGCACGGTCGACCAGCTGCCGCCGAGGTATGCCTCGAATGCCGATGACGGGACCGACAACGCCACCGTCCGGCTCTCCCCGGGAGCCAGGGTGACCGGGTCGAAGGCCACCAACTGTGCCGGTGGCTCACTGGCGGTCGCCGGGAAGGTCAGGTAGGCCTGGGCGACGTCTGTCCCCGTGACGCGGCCCTGGTTCGACACCTGCACGGTCAGGGTGTACCCGGACGCGGAGCGCCTGACCGCCAGCCGCCCGAGGGCGAAGCGCGTATAGGAGAGGCCGTAACCGAAGGGGAAGAGCGGTCGGGTGCCGGTGGCGTGGTCGTAGCGGTAGCCGACGTTGAGCCCCTCGGTGGCGTCCGCGGTCAAGGAGACGCCGGGCCATTGCGCCGCAGTGTTGACGGCGGTGGCGGCGTCGCTGGTGGGGAAGGTGACGGGCAGGCGGCCCGAGGGATCCACGTCACCGAAGAGCAGGGCGGTGATGGCATTGCCGTCTTGCTCCCCGGGGTACCAGTCCTCGATCACACCGGCCACCTGCCCGAGCCATGGCATGAGAGCGGGTCCGCCGGTGTTGAGCACCACCACGGTGCGGGGATTGGCGGCTGCCACTGCGGCGATCAATGCGTCCTCGTCCCCGGGGAGCGACAGCGAGGGGCGGTCGAAGGCCTCGGACGCTGTAGTCGCCGGCGAACACGACTGCCACATCGGCGGACCGGGCTGCGGCCACGGCTGCCGCGATCCGGTCGCTGACGTATTGCCAACCGAGCGTCAACGTGCTGGGGACGATCAACGACTCTCCCGATGGCGTGGTGGTGTCGATGGGCTCCCAGTCCAGCCGGACCCGGTAGGGATGACCGGCCACCAGCGGGACTGTCTGCGACCACCGACCACGCACATGGGTCAGCGTGTCCGACACGGCCGGCTTCCCGTCGAGGCTGAGCGACGCCGCACCGTCACCCTGGAGGGCGAGGGTGTAGAGCCCGGTCCGGGGAGGCGTGAGGGTCCCCGTCCAGGTGGCCGACACGTCCGACCATCCGGCCGGCAGCTCCACCGGAGAGCGGGTCGGCGAGGGGACGGCGCCGTTCAGGGGCGAGAGTGGTCTGCCCAGCGAGGGGGGTCGGGGTCGGCGCTCGACCGAGGGCGACCGGGTCAGCCCGGGGAGGGGCTGGCTGCTCGCGATGTGGGCCCGGATGGAGGCGTCGACGGTGGGCTGAACGCTCTGGACGGGGAGCGCGTCGGTGCCCGACCCGGTCGGCGTGAGCGTGAGGGTGAGCCCGTGGCCGACCCCGGAGTCCGGCGTGAGGAAGGCCGAGGGGACGGCGGGTAGCAGATCGGTTGTGCTCCCGCCGTCGGCATAGGTAACCGTGGTACCCGATCCGGCCCGCCGGCCGATCGCGGCCAGCGGGCTGGAAGTGAAGGGGGCGAGCACGTGCGAGCTGCCGTGACCGGTTGTGACCGGCGCCGAACTGGCGTCGGCCCCGATGACCGCCACGGACCTGACCCGCGAGGGCTTCAGGGGGAGGACCGAACGGTCGTTCTTGAGCAGGACGGCCGAGCGCTCGGCCGCGGTCAGGGCGAATGCGGTGTGGGCCGGGGAGTCGACCACCGAGTCCGGCGAGCCCACGTCGGGCCGGGCGACCAGCCCGTGGGCGAACATCGACGTGAGCACGCGGGTGACAGCCGCGTCCACCGACGACATCGGCAATCCCGGCTGGCCCACCAGCGGGGTCAATCTGCCCGACCTGGGCCGGCTTGATGAGGTCGGTCCCGGCGGCGATGGCGGCAAGGGGGTCGTGGACCGACCCGAGGTCCGAGCGCAGGAAGCCGTCGAATCCCCACTGCTGGAGCAGGCCGAGCAGGGACCCGTCCTGGCACTGGAAGGTGCCGTTCAGCTTCGGGTAGGCGCACATCACCGAGCCGACGTGGGCCTGGCTCACCGCCGCCCGGAACGGGGGCAGGTAGAGCTCCTGGAGGGCACGTTGGGACACGAGGTCATTGAGCACGCCCCGGTCGGTCTCCTGGTTGTAGACGGCGAAGTGCTTGGCCATGGCCATCGCACCGGTCTCCTGGATTCCCTCGATGTCGGCCACGCCCATGGCCGACACCAGCACCGGGTCCTCACCGAACCCCTCATAGGTGCGGCCGCTCTGGGGCACCCGGTCGATGTTGAGGTTGGGGCCCTGGACCACGTCGAATCCCTGGCCGGCAGCCTCCGAGCCCAGCACCTCCCCGTAGAGGTGGGCGACGGTGGTGTCGAAGGTGGCCGCCACACCCAACGGTGCCGGCAGCTGGGTCACGTGCTCGGCCCCGTAGGCCAAGCCCTGCGGCCCGTCCTGGAGGGTCAGGGGCGGGATGCAGAGCCTCGGAACGCCGGCATTGGAGTTCTCGTAGTCCCCCGAGCTCACGAGGACCATCTCGCCCAGCTTCTCGCGAACGGTCATCCGCTCGAGGACGGTCCGGGCCAGCTGGGCCGGGGACTCGCCCCTGCCGACAGCCGCCTGCAGCCACGGACAGCGCGAGACGTCCGGTGTGGTGGCGGACGTGGCGGCATCCGCCCGCCCCCCGGTGGCGAACAAGAGGGTCAGTGTCCAGACGACCAGGACCGGGACGACGACCAATGGCGAGGGCCGGACCGTCGTCAGGGGTTTCCGCCGTCTCGGCGCTCGGTCATGTCGGGGTCGGTCCACGGGCGCGGCCAAAGATAGCGAGGCCGACCCGCAATCCGATGGCAGGTTGGCGTGCCGATTCGATCCGGGCGCCGGCCAAAGCGCGCCGGCCTCGATCGTCCCGGGCCGTTCACCCGCTGGTGTAAGGTCACTTGTCGTGTAAGTATGTAATAAATCACCTTTCTGACGGCACCGGAATCCGCCGTGCCCGTCGGAGCGGCGGGAGAAGACCGGGAAGAAGGAGAAGCATGGAGCAGGCACACCGCAACGCAGGACGACGGGATCGCCACCGGGCAGCGGGCGCAGGCCGCGCCGCACCATTCCGAGGAGCAGCAAGAGGGGTAGGTGGTGGGGAGGAGGCCTCCGCCGGTGACATCTCGGGGTGGCTGGTCGGCCGCCTGCCGACGGGATGGTTCGAGGGGGCGCCCACGGTGACCGTCGATCGGGAGGAGATCGTGGTGATGGGCCGGGTACCTGCCTCGGACCTCCCCGACCAGGGCGACCAGGGCGCCGAGTCGGTCCAGTCCGCCGGTGAAGCAGGCCGGGTCAGCCGGTTCCGGGAGGAGACCCGCGAGGAGCGCATGGCCATCGCCCGCGAGGCGGAGCGCATCTTCGGCCGCCGCGTGGCCTGGGGGGCCGAGGTCGGCGCCACGTCGGTCGTGTTCACCAACCTGTCGGTTCCGGTCATGACCCGGTTGCGCCAGCCCGAACGGACGGTCCTCGACACACTGGTCGACAGCGGCGTCGCCCGGAGCCGATCGGATGCGCTGGCGTGGTGCGTGAAGCTGGTGGCGTCTCACTCCGACGAGTGGTTGCAGGAGCTTCGCACCGCCATGGAACAGGTTGAGTCGGTCCGCCGTCAGGGACCGTCGGTCGCCTGAGCGCTCCCGGTCGCGACCCGCGCCGGGTCCCGCCCGGTCCCCTCGGTAGCCTGTCGAAGTGATCCCGGCCCCTGTCGTACGCGTGTCCGTCGGGGTGTGAGTGCGTCCGGCCGGGCCCCGGGCCGGGCGGGTGCGTGGGTTGCACCGGCTGTCATCGCTGTCCTGATCGCCGCCCTGGCGACCGCAGCACCGGCCACCGCTTCGGGGATCGCCGACTCCAATTCGTGGACCGTGTACCACGGCGACGCCGCCGGCTCCGGGGTCTCGTCGACGGCGGTCTCCATCGACTCCTCCCACCCGGCGTGGAGCTCGCCCAGCCTCGACGGCGCGCTGTACGGCGAGCCGCTGGTGGCGGGTGGGCGTGTCTACGTGGCGACTGAGGACGACCGGGTTTACGCTCTGGCGGCGGCCACGGGCACGGTCCTGTGGTCCACGCGGGTGGGGACCGCAGTGCCGGCCGCATCCCTGCCCTGCGGCGACATCCAGCCCACCGTGGGGATCACGGGGACTCCCGTCATCGACCTGGAGCGGGGTGAGATCTTCGTGGTGGCCGACGAGCTGGTGGGCGGGTCGCCCTCCCACGTGCTGGTGGGGCTGGACGCCAGCTCGGGCACGATCGAGATGACGGACGCGGTGGATCCGCCCGGTGCGCTCCACGCCGCGCTGTTACAGCGCACCGGCCTCACCCTCGACGCCGGGCAGGTGGTCTTCGGGTTCGGGGGCAACTACGGGGACTGCTCCACCTACCGGGGATGGGTCATGGCGGTCGGCGAGTCGGGCGGTACACCCCGTTCCTTCGCCGTCGACTCCGGCCCGGGCGAAGAGCAGGGCGCCATCTGGATGGGTGGCGGGGCACCTGCCGTCGACGCCCAGGGGAACATCTGGGTCAGCGCCGGGAACGGATCGGTCGTGTCCTCGAGGCACGCCTACGACAACAGCGACTCGGTCCTCGAGCTCTCACCCGCCTTGCGGCTGATGCAGTTCTTCGCCCCTACCGATTGGGCCGCGGACAACGCCGCCGACCGTGACCTGTCGATGGAGCCCGCCCTGCTGTCCGACGGCCAGGTGGTCGTGGCCGGCAAGTCCCGAACCGCCTTCCTTCTCGACGGCGCTCATCTGGGTGGTATCGGCGGGCAGCAGGCCGCCTTGACGTCGGTCTGCGGCAACGACGTGGACGGCGGTGGGGCGGTGGTCGGGACAATCGTCTATCTGCCTTGCACGACTGGGGTCGTCGCCGTGCGGACGTCCGCGTCCCCTCCCCGGGTCGCGATGCAATGGTCGTCCGGCGTGGGGGGCGGCCCACCCATCGTGGCCGGCGGGTTGGTGTGGACCATCTCGGGGGACGGCACGCTCTACGCGCTCGACCCAGCGACCGGCACGGTGCGCAAGCAGGCCTCGATCGGACCGCCCGACAACCACTTCCCGACGCCGGCGATGGGCGACGGGCTGCTGCTGGCGCCCTCGGCCGACCGGGTGGTGGCCTTCACTGCCGCGGCTCCGGGTTCCGCGCCCACCGTCCCGCCGACGACCACCACCAGATCGGCCCGGACCCACCCCGTCGGCGCAACCGATGCCGGCGGCCTTCCGGCGGGCGCCATCGCCGGGGCCGCGGTGGCCGGCAGCCTCCTGCTGGGAGCGTCCGCATGGCTGCTCGGGCGGCGGCGTGGGCGTACGCGTGGCCCGAGCGGATAGGGAGCACGCAGTGGCCGAACGCGCCCGGTGGAGCGCGGCTAGGAGGGGGGAGACCACTCCTTGTCGAGCAGCCGCCGAACCATGGGCTCGAACGTGGCAATGGGCTCGTTCTCGTAGTCCGGGTCGAACGACACCTCGTCGTACTGGGCTGTGAATTCGACGGTGCGGTCGTAGTAGGGGCTGGTGATGTACTCGTCGCGCTCATTCGGGTCGAGCCCGAGGTGCTGCCCGAAGAAGTAGACCTGAAAGACCGGATGGTGGGCGAGCATCCAGTAGTTCGCCTGGCTGATGAACGGTCGAAGGATGGCGGCGGCGACCTCGCCGTGGTTGAACGGGCCGAGCGCTTCACCCACGTCGTGGAAGAGAGCGCACACCACGTACTCCTCGTCCCGCCCGTCGCGCAGGGCGCGGGTTGCGGTCTGCAGACTGTGGGCTTGGCGGTCGATCGGGTACTCCTCGTCTCCTCGGAGCTCGGTCAGCAGGCGGAGCAGGAGATCGGGGAGATGGTGCACGGCTTGGCGGTGCACGTCGGCCAGGATGGCGAAGTCGGCATCGGAGCCTTCGTCCATTCGCCGAAACTGCATGCGCGAGGAGTCACCGGTCATGCGTTCACCGTATCGTTCCAGGGACAGGGGACGGCGGTGCGGATCGCGGCCACTCGATCTCCGTCCCGCGCCGAGCCGTGGCGGGCCCCGGCGATCGTGCCGTTAGGGTGGCGCCGGTGACTGCCGATACCGGAGCTCCCCTGGCCGCGCCGATCAGCGGTCTCTCGCACGTGCAGCTTTTGGTGGCCGATCTCCCGGCGAGCGCCGATTGGTACACCGCCGTGCTGGGGCTCGAGCAGCAGGTGGCCGGCGACGGCTACGTCGCCCTCTGGCATCGGGCAGCCCGAGTCGTCATCGTGTTGAGCGCAGCGGCCGACCCGGCGAGCCTCCTCTCGACGGGAGCCCGCAGCAGCCTCGACCACCTGGCATTCGCCGTACCCGACGGGGACACGCTCTCGGAGTGGGCCGATCATCTGCGCCGGATCGGTGTGTGTCACGACGGGATCGTGCTCGAGAACGGGAACCCGTCGCTTCAGCTGCACGACCCGGACGGCAACGCCATCGAGTTGGTTGCACCCGGTAGGCCGGTGCCCTGACCGGCGAGCCCGGGTCTGCCCGACTGCCCGCGGCTGGATAGAGTGACGCCACTGTCACATCTGGGTCAGGTGTCGGATGCACCGGCCCCGGCCGGACGGGGGAGGTGACGCCATGACCAAGCTGCCCGAAGTCATGCCTGCTGCGGTGTACCGGCGGCCGGGCGAGGTGATCGTCGAGGAGCGGCCCGTTCCGCGACCGGGTCCGGGCGAGGTGTTGCTCGAGGTGAACCACTGCGGCATCTGCGGCTCGGACATCCACATGTTGCTCGAGGGATGGGGTGACAAACCCGGGTTGGTGGCCGGCCACGAGTTCACCGGAACCATCGCGGCGCTGGGTGAGGGGGTGGAGGGCTGGCCACTCGGTGAGACCGTCGTCGGCGGCTCCTCGCCGAAATGCGGTCGGTGCCGCCGTTGCCTCGAAGGAAAGCCGTCGCAGTGCGAGAACCGTCAGGGATCGGTGGTCGACGGGCACGACGGTGCCTTCGCCCGCTACGTGCTGGTCAAGGCTGTCGCCCTGGTGCGCCTGCCACCGGGGCTCGGGACACGCCAGGCGGCGTTGGCCGAGCCGATGGCCGTCGCCCTCCACGGCATTACCCGCTCAGGTGCGGCCCAGGGTGACAGCGTGATGGTCATCGGGGCCGGCCCCATCGGTGCGCTCTCGGTCGCCGCCCTAGTGGCGCTAGGCATCGGCCCCATCACCGTCGTCGAGCCCGGGGAGCGGCGCCGGAAGCTGGCCAAGGATCTCGGCGCCGACGTGGTGCTCGACCCAGGCGAGCTCGAGACCTTCCCCCCGTGGGAGCCGGAGAAGATCTCCGAGCGCGCCGCGCACGTGGTCCTCGAGTGCTCCGGCAGGAAGGCGGCCATGGAGATGGGGTTCCACCAATTGCGGCGGGGCGGGACACTGGCTCTGGTGGGCGCCGGTATCGAGGCGCCGACGTTCGACCCGAACCGTTTCATCCTCAACGAGCTGCACGTGGTCGGCTCGTTCGTCTACGACAAGGGAGGATTCGCCCGGGCCCTGGAGCTGCTGGCCACCGAGGGCTTCCCCACGGACCGGCTGATCGAAGCGGAGGACGTCCCACTCGACGGGCTGTCCGACGCCCTGGTCGGCCTGGCCGAAGGCCGCTATGCCGGCAAGGTGATGGTGGTTCCCCGGCTGTCCGACGGCGCCACCATGGCGCCCGCCTCGACGGGGAGGGCGTGATGGCGCACCCCTTCTATCCGACCGGCAATCCGCATTTCAACCACGTGGCCATGAGCCTGCCCGCCGATCTCCTCGACGAGACCAACCGAGCCGACCTCTGCCGCTTCTGGAGCGAGGTGTTCGGATTCGACGAGATCGAGGTGATGACCGAGGATCACCGCCGCCTGATCTTCTCGTGCGTCCATTGGGACCAGTTCATATTTCTCATTGCCGAGGACGACCCCATGCGCTGCCCCCGGATGGACCACTTCGGCTTTTCGGTCGGGTCCATGGAGGAGTTGGTGGGAGTCCGGGAGCGGGCGGTCGCCTTTCGGGAGCGGGACGAGCGGGTCGACCTCATCGACCTCCATGCCGACGACCAGAAGGTGGTCACCATCCACTCGCTCTACGTCCGCTTCTTGCTGCCGATGATGTGCGAAGTGCAATGGTGGGAGTTCCCCACGTGAGCGGACCGGCCGGCAGCCACGATCGTCTCGAGGTTGGCGTCTTCGTCCCCCAGGGTTGGAAGCTCGAGTACACCGGCTGGAGCGGTCCCGCAGCCTGGTCCCGCTCGGTCGAACTGGCTCGGCTGGCCGAGGCGCTCGGCTACGACCACGTCTGGGTGTACGACCACGTGGAGACGGTGCCGCGGCGGGAACCGTCCCATGTGTTCGAGGCCTTCACCATGCTGGCCGCCCTCTCGCAGTGCACCGAGCGGGTGGGCCTCGGTCAGCTGGTGACCTGTGCCTCCTACCGCAACGCCGGTCTGCTGGCCAAGGAGGCCGCCTGTGTGGACGTCTATTCGGGGGGCCGCCTCATCCTCGGGCTCGGTGCCGGCTGGTTCCACGAGGAGTACCACTCCTACGGGTACGAGTACCCGGCGGACCGGGTCCGTCTGGCCGTCCTCGACGAGACGCTCGAGGTGGTACGGCGGATGTGGACCGAGGAGACGGTCACCTTCGACGGCGACCATCTGCAGTTCGACGGCGCCTACTGCGATCCGAAGCCGGTCCAGCAACTACCCCCGCTGCTGGTCGGCGGCGGCGGGGAACAGGTCAACCTGCGCATTGCCGCCCGACGGGCCGACCTCACCAACTGGCAGGTGGGACTGGAGGCCTTCGAACGGAAGTCGGGCCTGCTGGCCCGGTACTGCGAGGAGGTGGGCCGGCCCTTCGAGGACATCACCCGGACCCATGGACCCGACTGCCGGCTCTTCGACACCGACGCCGACACCCGGTCCTGGTGCGAGTCGGAGGGAGGAGGCGATCTGTGGGGCCGGGAGTCGACCGAGCAGTACCTGACCGACAACCTGGTCGGCACTGTCGACCAGGTTGTCGAGAAGACCCAGGCCTTCGTGGACGCCGGCTGCCGCGGACTGATCCTCTGGTTGCGCGACCTTCCCGAGGACGAGACGCTGCGACGATTCATGAACGAGGTGGTGCCGGCGCTCAAGGTGGGATAGGACGCCTGGTTCGGTTCGTTCGATTCAGAGTGGACGACTCTCCAGCCGCCCGGCGGCGATGGCCTCCAACAGCCCGGCGTGGTCCCGTTCGTTCTGGTCGGCATACCGACGGGCGAACTGGGTCATGGACCGGTCGAAGGCGGCACCTTTGCCCAGGTAGCCGGCGATAGCCACCGGGTCGCCGGAGCGGGCGTGGGCCCGGGCCAGCGCCTCCCCGCAGGCCGTGGCGAACTCGATGACGACAGGACTGATGAGCTCGATGGTCGGGATGATCTTCATGTCGCGGAACTGGCGGACGTAGTAGTCATTGCCGTGGAGCGACCCCCAACCCACGAAGATGTCAGTGGCGCTCTGGACCATGCGCTTCCCGTGGATCACCCGCTCCCCGTGGTTGGTGTGACGGCTGGGTCGGTCGTGCGACTCGTAGACAGAAGGACCGGCCTGCTTGACCTGGAGGAACAATGGGTCGTCGCCGGTGCGACCCTCGAACAGGACCAAGTACACCCGCATCCCCACACTCCCTACCCCGACGATCTGGCGGACGACGTCCGCCTCGGTGAACCGGTCGAACAGGCGGCGACGATCCTCCTGCAGGGTCAGCCGGTACCCGGCGAGCAGGGTGTCCACCAGCTGGCTCTGCTCGTCGTCGCCGACCGTCACCCGGATGGGCGGTTCCTCGGTGATCCGTGGTCGGCCGTGGGCCATGGTGGTGAGCTTGTTGTAGGCGCCGAGGTGGGTCCGGTGCTTCCTCTTCTTCTCGATGTGGACCGAGACCCGGCCGCGGTCGGCCGGTTCGAAGTACGACAGCAGGCTGTCGACGTGCATGGCGTCGTACCAGATGTCCAACTCGCCGGCGCGGGCGTACCGGCGCATGCGCGGTCCGGTAGGCCTCCAGGGCGGCCGCCACCGCTTTGTCGGTGCGGCCGGCCTTGGCCCCGTTCTCCCGTCCGGCGACCACCAGGCTGGCGACGAGACGTTTCACGTCCCATTCGAAAGGACCGGGAAGGGTCTCGTCGAAATCGCGCAGGTCGAAGGTGAGGTTGCGCTCGGGCGTCGCCCACAGGCCGAAGTTGAGAACGTGGGCATCGCCGCAGAGCTGCACTTCCAGCCCGCTGTCCGGCTGGGAGGCGAGATCGTGCGCCATCACCGCCGCCGCCCCCCGGTAGAAGTTCCACGGTGAGACGGCCATGCGATGGTGGCGCAGCGGGACCAGCTCGGTCGCCCGGATGGCGTTCTGGTCGAGGATGGTCCGGAGCGGGTCGTGACCGCGGTCCCCCTCCGACCACTCGCCGAGGCCGCCTCTCGGGGCCCGGGCCCGGGCCCGCTCGCCGTCGGACCGCCGCTCGGCCCGGGTGGCGAGCAGATCGTGGCGGCCTCCCGGGGACGACGGGGCACCGGGAGGTGAGGTGGTATCGGGTGGCGGAATCTCGGTCATATGAACCATCCTGGCCCGCAGGGGTCAGGTACCGTACGACGTCGCCGATCCGGTCCGGCGCACGTTCCGCGTCATCGGGTTGACGGGTCAGGATCTGAAGCCCGGCCGGACCCGGAAGGGATCAGCCCGACCGGCAGCGGGCGTCCGCAAGAAGGACATATGGACTCGTTCGAGCTGGTGATCTTCGACAACGACGGCGTCGTCGTGGACAGTGAACTATTGGCCAACCGGGTGCTGTCCGAGTTGCTGACCGAGCAGGGTCACCCGACGAGCCTCGATGAGAGTGTCGAGAGCTACATGGGCGGCACGCTGGCCAGCGTCCACACCCTCGTCAGGCAGCGTTGGGGGAGGGACCTCCCGCAGCATTTCGACGAGATCTACTACCAACGGCTATTCGATGCCTATGCGAGCGATCTGCGGCCGGTGCCGGGGATCCGCTCGGTGCTCGACCACCTGGAACTGCCATTCTGCCTGGCGTCGTCGGGGAGCCTGCACCGGATCGTTCGATCGCTCACCGTGGTCGGCCTGCTCGACTACTTCACGGATCGGCTGTTCAGCGCCGAGCAGGTAGCCCACGGCAAGCCGGCACCCGACTTGTTCCTATATGCGGCGGCGGCCATGGGTGTTCGCGCGGCTCGATGTGTCGTCGTCGAGGACAGCCCGAACGGGGTCACCGCGGCGCGGGCCGCCAGAATGACGGTGTTCGGCTACGCCGGTCTCACGCCGGCTGACCGGCTGCACGAAGCTGACGCCACCTTCACCCGGATGGGTGACCTGCGCCGGCTTCTGTCATGACACCCCGGCCAGGTCACGGCGCGGCCTCGGCTGCAGGGACGAGCTGGGCGTCGATCTCCTTCAGGTCGAAATAGTCGCGCCACCGCGTCACCAGCCCGTCGTCGTCGACGTCGACCGCCGTGCACCCGTGGATCTCGATGGGAATGGTCCCCCCGAGGGTTCCCCGCCCGATCCACTCGAACGAACCGCCGGACGAGTCCCCATGGACGGCAGTGATCTCCTGGCGCCAGTCGGGGAACGACGCGTTGGTCATCTCCTCGATGGCGGCGAGGTCGGTCGTCGGTGCGTTGACCGGATCGCTGAACAGCGCGCCCGGCGCGAACAGGGAGGCGAAGTCCCCGGCCGTCCCCAGCGCGGACTCTAGTTGCACGGCCCATCGCTCCCAATCCATGAGCGTCACCGTACCCGGAGGCGGGCGATGCCGCCCGGTCTTCGCCCCCGGCGCGTTGCCGACAGGATTGAGTACGGTTGGGCCGAGCGACGGAGGGGGAGCGGGTGCCACGGCGAGAGGACGAGGACCGCGGGCGTCGTGCCCTTACCCGCCGGCAATTCCTCGCTGCCGGCGCCGCATCGGGTGCCGGGCTGCTGGCTGCGTGCGGCGGATCCCCCGGCACATCGACGGTGGCGAAGTCGACGGCGGCGGCGCCGGCCGGCTCCGACCTGGGCGCCGTCGAGCACGTGATCTTCCTCATGATGGAGAACCGTTCGTTCGACCACTACTACGGCACGTACCCGGGTGTCCGGGGATTCGACGACCATCCCGCCGGTGACCTCGGGTCGTTCGCCCAGCCCTATCCCGCCAACCTCACCAGCGCCCCCGCCGGCAAGCTGCTCCCGTTCCATCTGGACACGGTCAACACCGCCATCGCGGATTGCACGTTCGACCTCACACACGACTGGGGACCGCAGCACGCCTGCCGCAATGGCGGCACGATGGACTCGTTCGTCCGGGTCCACACCGCACCGGAGAACGAGGGTCCGTCGCAGGGCACCCTCACCATGGGCTACTACACCCGGGCCGACCTGCCCTTTTACTACGCCTTGGCCGACGCCTTCACGCTGTGCGACGGATACCACTGCTCGGTCATGGGCCCGACCCACCCCAACCGCCTGATGCAGATGTCGGGCACCATCGACCCCGCAGGCCGAGCCGGTGGTCCGGTGCTGAGGACCAACCAATCGCCGGATGCTCTCTTCAGCGTGCACTGGGACACCATGCCGGAGGTACTGGAGGACGCCGGCGTGAGCTGGAAGTACTACAACCCGCCCGGCGCCCTCTACACCATCGACATCATGCGGAAGGTCGGGATGACAACCGACAGTGTCCTGCCGTACTTCACTCAGTACGAGGATCCCAACTCCACCCTCTATCACAAGGCGTTCCTCCCGACCTTCCCCGACGACTTCTCGGCCGATGTTCGCTCCGGGTCGCTGCCCAAGGTGAGCTGGATCAGCACGCAGGTCGGGTACGACGAGCACCCGCCCGCGCCGCCGTTCCTCGGTGAGTGGTTCACCGATCAGGTCCTCCAGATCCTGGTGTCCAATCCCGACGTTTGGTCGAAGACCGTGGTGTTCCACATGTACGACGAGAACGATGGCTTCTTCGACCACGTCGCGCCGCCCGTCGCCCTGCCCGGGACCGAGGGGGAGTACCTCACCGTCCAGCCCCTGCCGGCCGACGCGAGCGGCGTCGCCGGACCGGTCGGCCTCGGCTTCCGGGTGCCGCTCCTCGTGCTCTCCCCCTTCGCCCGCGGTGGGCGGATCAGCCACGGGACCTTCGACCACACGTCCCAGCTGCGCTTTCTGGAGGAGCGGTTCGGGGTGAGGGCGCCGAACATCTCGGCTTGGCGCCGCAAGGCGGTGGGCGATCTGACCGCCACGCTCGATCCGGGCCATCCCGACCGGTCCCTTCCCCACCTGCCTCCCACCCGGAACGATCCCGCCTATGTGGCCTCGAAGGGCTGCACCAGCGGCGACCTGCTGGGGGTGGCCACCGACCAGCCCCCGTACCCGCTGCCGTCCGTCCAGCACATGCCGGTGCAGGAGCCGAAGGGCCGGTGAGACGGAGGCCCGAGGGTCAGGCGCCACCCCGGAGCAACGAGTCCCATGCCCGCTGCATCTCGACGACGACCTCGAACGTATGGCTCTCGACGCCCAGTGCCCGGGCAATGGTCTCCCGGGCGGTCTGTTCGACGTCGGTGAACAGCCGGCACTCCGCGTGGGTGGCGATCGTCGGAATCTCGACCAGCCACCAGTCGCGGAAGCGGGTCGCCAGCACCCGGTACTCGTGCCCCATCTGTTTGGAACCTCCTCGATCGATCGTCCCGGCGCCCCGTCGAGCAGGTCGTGCGTCCATGGTCCGCCGCTCTTGCGCCCCACCGAGTTCTACAGGTGCGGGATGACGCGTTCGTCACGACGATCTGAACTCTCACCCAACGTTGTGTGATCCAGCCCCTTGGCCAGGCCGGCGCGACAAGGTGCGCCGGTTCCAGCCACCCGATCCGACGCCGTGGCGGAATGATGGGATGCTCGTGCGGTGATCACCGGTAGCCACGCCATCATCTACGCCTCGGATCCCGAGGCGGCTCGAGCCTTCCTGCGAGACGTGCTCGACTTTCCCTTCGTCGACGCCCACGACGGCTGGCTCATCTTCAAGCTTCCCCCCGCCGAACTGGGAGTCCACCCGGCCGGCGACGACGACGCCGGCCCACCCGCGGCGTCGCCTTCGGGGCATCACGAACTGTTTCTCATGTGCGACGACGTGCAGGCCACCGTCGCCGAGCTCGAACGGAGGGGCGTGGAATTCTCCGGGCCGATCGAGGATCAGGGGTTCGGGCGGATCGTTCGGCTGAGGGTCCCAGGTGCGGGTGAGATCGGGCTCTACGAGCCGAGACACGCCACGGCCCACCACCTCGGCGGCTGACTCACCCGGGTGTTCGACCTCGACCGGTTCGTCACCGCCCAGGATGCCGAGGGGATCTACGAACGAGCCGTGGCCGAACTGCGCGACGGGCACAAGACGAGCCACTGGATGTGGTTCGTGTTCCCTCAGATTGCCGGACTCGGGCAAAGCCAGATGTCCCGCAGGTTCGCCATCTCGTCACTCGACGAGGCGGTGGCCTACCTGCACCACCCCGTGCTCGGTCCCCGTCTACGCGAATGCACGGCGCTGCTCGCCGATCGGTCGGATCGGACCGCAGAGGAGATCTTCGGGCCCGTCGACGCCCAGAAGCTGCGCTCGTCGATGACCTTGTTCATGCGAGCCACCCCGGACGGCGACCTCTTTTGCCAGGTGCTCGGTTCCTATTTCGGCGGGCTGCCCGACGAGGCAACCGACAGCCGCCTTTGAGCGCACCCCACCGGACGCCCTCCACCGTGGCTACCTAGGCTCGGCGGCATGGATCTGTGGGCCAGATGACTCCGGCCGGCGACTTCGACTACGAGACGAAGGGACTGGGTTACGCCGCCCGCCGCCGTGCCGATCCGAGGATCGAGTCCTTGGTCCTCGCCGGCCTGGGTCGCGCCCGCTCGGTGGTCAACGTGGGCGCCGGGGCCGGTTCCTACGAACCGGAGACCCTCGCCGTCACGGCTGTCGAGCCATCGGCGGTGATGCGATCGCAGCGCCCGCGGGGCGGCCCGCCGGTGATCGATGCCGTGGCAGAGCGCCTCCCGTTCGGCAGCCGATCGTTCGACGCGGCCATGGCCATGGTGACCATCCACCAATGGCACGATGCCGATCAGGGGCTGCGAGAGCTCCGCAGGGTGAGCCGGGGCCGAGTCGTCATCCTCACGTTCGACGGGGAAGCCCTCGACCAGTTCTGGCTGGCCCGGTACGCTCCCGAGCTGATCGAGGCGGAGCGCCGTCGATATCCGGCCATCGATCGCATCTGCGACGTCCTCGGGGGAGTGGCCGAGGTGACATCGGTACCCATCCCGATCGACTGCACCGACGGCTTCACCGAGGCCTACTACGCCCGCCCCGAGCTGTTCCTTCAGCGCCAAGTGCGAGCTGCCCAGTCGGCGTGGGGATTCGTCGCCCCCGCCGCCGAGCAGCGAGCGGTCGAGGAGCTCCGGCGCGACCTCGAATCGGGCCGGTGGGAGCAGCTGCACGGACATCTGGGCAGCCTGTCCACCTACGAGGGATCGCTGAGGCTCATCGTGGCCGAGGTATCCCCCTGAGGGACCGTGGCGCCCCCTGTTCCAGTGCCGGCCGATACGACCGCCCGGACCGGGATCAGACGAGGATGCGCTCTTCGGGAGCAGGCACGCCGACCACGGCCATGACCCGACCGAGACCGAGGAACATCCCGCAGCAGATGGTCAGATCGGCCAGCTCGTCGTCGGCGAAGCCGGTCTTCATCCGGGCCCAGAAGTCATCGTCCATGGCCGCGTGGCTGAGCGCGAAGCGCTCGGCGAACTCGGCGGCCATCCGTTCCCGGTCGCTCAGCACGACCGAGGCGCGCCAGTTGGCCACCTCACCGTAGAAGGGCTCGTCGACCCCAGCGTCCATGCCATCCCGGGCCCGGGTGTCCTGGCACACCGCGCAGTCGTTGATCAGCGCGATCACCCAGCGGGCCGCCTCCCGCTCGCGCAGTGACAGCTTGGTGTTGCCGTACACAGCCTGGGAGAGCGCACCCATGCCGGCCGCCATTTCGGGGCGCATGAGTGCCCAGTCGACGTGCTCACCGTACCCGCGCTCGGGAAACGAAATTCTGGTCATGCGATCCAACATAGCGCTGCGGAACGGTGACGGGGGAGTGGACTCCCGTGCGCTTGGCTAGGTGCGAGCCCAGCGCCGTGACCACCGGTCGAGAGGTTCGAGCGCGGCGCCGAGATCCTGCCCGATCTCGGTCAGCTCGTAGGCCAGGTCGTCGGTCTGTGACACCAGCCCGGCTCCGGTGAGCTCGCGCAGGCGCTCGTAGAGGACGCTCGGCGACATCTCGTCGCAACGGTCCCGGAGGGCGCGAGCGCCGACCGGACCGTCGCGGAGCTCCCACAGGACCCGAAGGGCCCAGCGGCGGCCCAGTAGGTCGAGGGCGGCCATGATCGGCCGGCCGGTGGCCGAGCCCCGCACCGACCGGCCCGGACGGGGCGGTGATTGACGTTTCTGTATCCGTAACGTAGCCTTCGTCTCCATGGTTACTGAAACCGTATC
Organism: uncultured Acidimicrobiales bacterium; assembly: GCA_963769825.1. Lineage (GTDB taxonomy): Bacteria > Actinomycetota > Acidimicrobiia > Acidimicrobiales > RAAP-2 > Bog-756. Next base: position 87,418 of record CAVYNO010000021.1, on the reverse strand, counting down.
ACCGAGAATTGCTCCCCTCGAGACTCCCTTCGACGCGGAGGTCGGTGAGCAACTGGCGGCGATGATGCCGCCGGGAGTGCCGCCCATCGCGCTCTTTCGCACCTTTGCCCGCAACCTCCCGATGACCAGGGCGATGCGCACGTGGGGGGCGTACGAGCTCGGCCGGTCATTCTCGCTCACGATGCGCGACCGGGAGATGGTCATCGACCGGACGTGCGCGCAGTGCGGCTGCGAGTACGAGTGGGGGGTCCATGTGGCGTTCTTCGCCGACAGGGTGGGACTGACTCCGGCGCAGGTCGCCTCACTCGCCGCGGGAACGGCGCAGGACCCGTGCTGGACGGACGAACGGGATCGTCTTCTCATCCGAACCGTCGACGCACTTCACGCCGATGCGGACCTCGGCGACGAGCTGTGGCAAGCCCTGTCGGCGGTCTTGAGCGAGGAGAACGTACTCGATCTCCTGCTGCTCTGCGGCTGGTACCACGCCATCAGCTTCGTCGCCCGCGCCGCCCGTGTCCCCCTCGAGGTGGGGGCTCCGAGTTTCGCGTCGGTCACCGGGAGAGACGGGGAGGCTAGACGGGAGAGGTAGCCTGCACTCGTCGGCGGAGATCGAGAGCGACGAGCATCAGGCGATCGGTGTCGGCCGAATGGATGGGGGTTGAGTTGAGCGGACCCGTCGACGTCGAGGACGTCCCGCAGAAGGACCAGGACCCTATCGCTGCGTCCGCGCCGGCGGCCGTCGTGATCGCGAGCCGTTCGGCACAGGTCGGGTCCGTGCAGGTGCGCCGGGCTCTGCCGACCCGGGGCCGGCGCACGGTGGGTGCCTGGTGTTTCGCCGACCATTTCGGGCCGGTCCAGGCGACACCGGAGCATGGGATCGACATCGGGCCCCACCCCCACGTGGGCCTCCAGACCGTGACATGGCTGCTCGCCGGAGAGGTGCTGCATCGGGACAGCCTCGGCTCCGAGCAGGTCATCCGTCCGGGGCAGCTCAACCTCATGACCGCCGGACACGGCGTGGCCCACGCAGAGGAGGCGACCGGTCACTATCGCGGTGAGCTCCACGGCATGCAGCTCTGGGTGGCCCAACCGTCCACCACCCGGGACGGTCCGCCCGCCTTCGAGCACCATCCGGAGCTGCCGAAGGTCGAGCTCGACGCGTGTGAGGCAACGGTCCTGGTCGGTGATCTGGCCGGCTCCGTGTCGCGGGCGCGCCGTGACACCGATCACGTTGGCGCTGACCTCCGCCTCCGATCGGGGAGCACGACGATCCCGGTCGAGGGCGGATTCGAGTACGCCGTCGTGGTCACCGAAGGAGCCGTCTCGATCGAGGGTCAGGCGGTTCGCCCCGGACTGCTGGCGTATCTCGGTGCGGGACGGGACGAGTTGGCGCTGAGCTGTCTCGAAGGGAGCCGCCTGTTGCTGCTCGGTGGGAACCCGTTCCCGGAGCCAGTGCTGATGTGGTGGAACTTCGTCGCCCGCACCCACGACGAGATCGAATCAGCTCGCCGGGACTGGGCCACCGGCTCCAGTCGATTCGGCCAGGTTGCGTCATCGCTGCCGAGAGTCGAGGTGGGTCCGCCGCCCTGGACCTATCCGTCTGAGTGACCACCGTCCGCTCGCCTAGGTTCGTTCCGGCCGGAGCAGGGGAAAGAAGAGTCAGGATCGAGGACAGGCCATGGATCTGAATCAAGTGACGATCGGCTCCACCGACCTGCGGCGATCGGAAGCGTTCTACCGGACACTCGGGCTCGAGCTCATCGTGAGGGACGACGGCTACCTTCGATTCGCCTGCCCCGACGGGCACAGCACGCTCTCGGTGGAGCGGGTCGATGCCGTGGCGGACACCGAGGCGGTGACCGTGTACTTCGAGGATCCCGACGTCGATGCCGTGGTCGAACGCCACGAACGGTCCGGGCTCGTCTTCGAGCGCCGGCCGACCGACATGCCGTGGTTGTGGCGTGAGGCTCGGTTACGCGACCCCGATGGCCATCGGTTGTGCATCTTCCGCGCCGGGCAGAATCGTTTGAACCCGCCTTGGCGCCTTCCCTGACAACCGGGTACTAGTCACCCCGGTAAATCGGCGATCGTCCCTCGAGCTTTGCGGCCCTGAATTCGGCGAAGTCCGAAGACTGGTTGACGAACGTCTGGTAGATGAGCTCGTCGGCCATGGAGGAGCGGATCCCGGGTTCGCTCAAGTGCTGAAGAACGCGACGGGCCATTTTGATGGTGACCGCCGGAGCTGACGCGATCTTGGTCGCCATGTCCCATGCCGTGTCGTCGAGTGCCTCGGGTGGGACCACACGCGAGACGATCCCGTGGCCCAGCGCCTCCTCTGCGGACATGGCCCGACCGGTGAAGATGAGGTCGCTCGCCACACCGGTTCCACAGATCTGGAACAACTTTCCCATTCCGCCGGTGTCGGGGATCACCCCGTAGCTCACCTCGGGGAGCCTGAACCGGGTGCCCTCGGCGGCAATTCGGATATCGCACAGAAGGGCGCGCTGGAACGAGCCACCGATGGCCCATCCCTGCATCGCCACAATGATGGGGATGTCGAGATCGAAGACCTGGAGTATCCCCCGGTGCCCGCGGGTCATGAGCTCATGGTGGCTGAGGTCCGTGGCATTGTGGCCGATGACCGACACATCCCTTCCGGCGGACCAGACCGTGCCCTCTGCTCGCCAGATGACCGCCCGTACGTCCTGGCGCTCCCTCAGATCCGCCAGGATGTCGAAGAGCCGGACATCCATGTCGTCGTCGAATGCATTCTTCTTGTCGGGGTTGTTGTTGGTGATCACGGCTACCGAATCGTGCATCTCCAGCGAGATCTTGTCTGCCATCGCGATCGCAACCTCCCACCGAGCCGAGCAATCGCATCCTATTGCCCGGTCCTGTGCCCACCGCCGGGCCACTGAGCATCGAGGGAGGCGTGTGCCCGGCCGAACACCAGTGGCGGCGCGGAGCATGCACCTGCCCTCCGAGGTCGCACCGCCGCCTCGATGGCGCCGGGCGAGCAGCCCCGAACGCGTGGACCATCGCTCGACCGCGTCGGCCCGTCCGGCCACACCCCGGCGCGCAGCTGGGCCAGCCCGGAAGCGCCGAGTCGTCCGTGGCTCCCGTGCTAGACAGGTGCCGCACCGCCCCCATCACGATGAGCAAGCAGCACACCAGGACATTCGTTCCATGGACCCTCGACCGGCAGACAGTCAGGGCTGTCGCCATTGACGGAGTAGCAGGGGTTGGCCGATGAGGCCTTCACGGGATCGGCCGAGCGGACGGCCGGGGGGAGGTGCCTGATGCTCCGATGGAGGGCTCTCCTTGCCAGCGGTCTCGTCGGCATCATCCTGACATCGTGGGGCACGGCGGCATCTGCCGCGTCGATGCCGGTCGCCAATCCTGCCGCCGGTCCGGTGGGGCCACTCCGGGCTCCGGGCGGACCTGCGCTGGTCGACCGCGACGGCCGGACCGTGCTGCTTCACGGTGTCAACCTCGTCTACAAGATCGCGCCCTATGAGGTCGTAGTGACCGGCTCGGGTCGCAACGTCCTCTCCGTGGACGAAGCCCATCGCATCGCACAACTCGGATTCGACGTCGTACGCCTGGGAGTCATCTGGAAGGGCCTGGAACCCGGGACCGATCCGATCAACGATCCGTCGATCTGCAAACCGGGTACACCGCGCAAGTCGGGCCCCGGCCAGTTCAACGCCACGACCTTTGCCAACTATGTCAACGGACTCGACTCCACCATCGCCCTGCTCGCCCGCTTCGGCATCTATTCATTGATCGACATGCACCAGGACGTCTACAACGAGGCCTTCGGTGGCGAGGGAGCCCCGAACTGGGCCGTGTGCACCGACCGGATCGTCCCCCGGCCCAAGCTGCACATCCCCAACTGGAGCGTCAACTACACGGGCCCGGGCGTGGCCCAGGCCTATGGCCATTTCTGGGCGAACGACGTGGTCGGCAACGTGCAGGGCGAGTTCGACACGGTGTGGACGAGGCTGGCCGCCCACTTCAAGAACAACCACTGGGTCGTCGGCTACGACCCGCTCAACGAGCCCTATGGACCCGGCCTGGCAACCCGACCCATCAATCCTGCCTTCGATGCCCAGCTCGAGTGCCTGTACACGGGCCGTTTGCATCCCGGACTGAACCAGGGCGGCCAGCGCATCACCTGTCCGGCCGACGACCCCACCGAGGGTCTCATACCCCGAATCCAATCGGCCGATCCAACGCACCTGATTGCCTACGAAGGCAACTACAGCACCGATTCGGGATTGCCGAACAACCTCGTCGGTGCCATGGACTACCCGCGTCTGGTCCTCAATTTCCACGACTACTGCTTCCTGCACGTACCCAACGGCCCCGAGCCCCCTGAGTTCGGCTCCGTGTGCAGTCCGCTCGAGTCGGCGGTCTTCACCCTGCACGCTCAGGAGCGAGCCGTCGACGCCACCCCGGAGCAACCTAACGGGCCGGGCTGGTTGCTCACCGAGTTCGGGGCGACCACCGACACGGCAGACCTGGCGCGGATCACCGCCGCGGCCAACGCCAATCTGGTCGGTTGGATCTACTGGCAGTGGATCAACTACGCCGACCCCACCGGTTCGCACTCCTCGGCCCTCTGGCCTCCCCGGCAGGCAACGCCGTCGCAACTGAACGTCCTCTCGGAGACGTATGCCTCGGCCGTCGCCGGGACACCGCTGTCGATGTCGTTCGACCCGGCCACGGCCCGATTCACCTTGGACTACCTCCCGGACCCCACCATCACCGCCCCGACGGTGATCGTCGTGCCGGTAGCGGTCCACTACCCGCACGGCTACTGCGCACAGGTGACCGGGGGCCGGATCACGTCCGAGGCGGGCGCCACCCGGTTGGACATCGAGAACACGGCGCCGTCTGCCGCCGTGACGGTCTCCGTCACCGCCGGGTCCTGCTGAACCGACAGCCCAATCGGCCGCGGACCCGGAGCCCAATCCGGTCGGCTGCCGGAACATCCCTGGTTGCAAGGGGCGCCGACCCCCGGCTGATCCGGGACGTTTGGCCCTATCCGCTCCCGGGGCGACGGTCCCACAATGGAGTTCAGGATCAGGTCGCTGTCCTCTGGAGGCATTCTTTTGACCGTACGACTGGCAGTAAACGGCTTTGGGCGCACGGGGCGCTCCTTGTTGCGGGCCACGCTTGCGTCTCCTCGTGACGTGCAGGTCGTGGCCATCAACGACCTCGGCCCGCCGGAAGCGCTGGCCCGACTGTTCGCCCGCGATTCCGTCCACGGGCGCCTTTCCGAGGAGGTGCGGGTCGATGGCCGATTCATGGTCGTCGGCGACCGACGGATTTCCATGTTGGCCGAGCCCGAGGCGAAGGCGCTCCCCTGGCGGGACCTGGGAATCGACGTGGTCATCGAGTCGACCGGGCGGAATACCAGCCGGGCCAATGCGAGCGCCCACCTCGAAGCCGGCGCCACCCGCGTGGTGATCTCCGCCCCTTCGGCAGATGCGGACGCGACGTTCGTGGTCGGCGTCAACGAGGAGCTGTTCGACCCGGAGCACGACTTCGTCATCTCCAATGCGTCCTGCACCACCAATTGCCTCGCCGTGCTGGTCAAGGTGCTCGACGACGCGTTCGGCATCGAGGATGGCTTCATGACGACCGTCCACGCCTATACCGGCGACCAGTCCCTGGTTGACGCCTTGCACAAGGATGCCAGGCGCTCCCGGGCGGCAGCCATCAACATCGTGCCCACCACGACCGGAGCCGCTCGGGCCACGGGCCTGGTCCTGCCGAGCGTGAAGGGATCGCTGGACGGGTTGGCCCTCCGGGTACCCGTTCCCGATGCATCGATCACCGACCTCGTTGCCAACATCCGCAGCACGCCGACCATCGCCGAGGTGCAGGAAGCCTACCGTGTGGCCGCCGTGGGAGGCCGACTCGCCGGCCTCCTGGAGTACTCCGAGGAGCCACTCGTCTCCTCGGACATCCTCGGGTCTCCGTTCTCCTGCATATTCGACTCGGGCCTCACCATGGTCCATGGCCACCTGGTCAAGGTGCTCGGTTGGTACGACAACGAGTCCGGCTACGCGAGCCGGTTGGTTGACCTGGCCGCCATCGTGGGAGCGGTCGGACCGAGTTGATGATCCGGAAGGTATGAGGCAGAGCATGTTCCAGGTTCGTATCCATGGGCGCGGAGGACAGGGCGTGGTCACCGCGGCGGAGCTTCTCTCTGTCGCAGCGTTCACCGAAGGCCGACATGCCCAGGCGTTCCCGAGCTTCGGATCTGAGCGGATGGGGGCGCCGGTCGTGTCCTACTGCCGCATCGATGACCGTCCGATCCGCAGCCGCGAGCCGGTGGTCGAACCTGACGCGCTCCTGATCCAAGATGTCACGCTGATTCATCAGGTGGATCTCTTCGCCGGGCTGTCACCAGACGGCTATGTGCTCGTGAACACGGCCCGAAGCTTGGGCGAGCTGGGCCTCGGTGGGCTGGCCCAGCGTTTCCGTCCCGATCGGCTGGTCTCCTGTCCGGCGACCGAGATCGCTCTCGAGCAACTCGGCCGCCCGTTGCCGAACGCGGCGCTCCTGGGCGGATTCGGCGCCCTGACCGGCCAGATATCGGTTGATGCGCTCGCGGCCGCTGTACGTCAACGCTACCCGGGCGCAATCGGCGAGAGGAATGTCGCTGCCGCGACCAACGCGTTTCGCATGGTCGGGCGGTCACGAGACGAGTTGGCCCGTGCTGCGGCAGATTGAAGGATCCCGCGCCGTCGCGGAGTCCGTCAGAGCCTGCCGGCCCGAGGTGGTCTCCGCCTATCCCATCTCACCTCAGACCCACATCATCGAGGCCATCGGCGTCATGGTGAAGTCGGGGACCCTCGCACCATGCGAATTCATCAACGTCGAGTCGGAGTTTGCCGCCATGTCCGCCGCCATCGGGGCGTCGGCGACAGGAGCCCGTGCCTACACGGCGACGGCGAGTCAGGGCCTTCTCTTCATGATGGAGGCCGTCTACAACGCAGCCGGGCTCGGGCTGCCCATCGTCATGACGCTTGCCAACCGGGCCATCGGCGCACCGATCAACATCTGGAACGATCACAGTGATGCCATGGCGGCCCGGGACTCGGGGTGGATCATGCTCTTCGCCGAGACGAACCAGGAGGCCGCCGACCTCCACGTCCAGGCCTTCCGCCTCGCCGAGGAGCTGTCCGTCCCGGTGATGGTGTGCATGGACGGGTTCGTCCTGACCCACGCCGTCGAAGGCGTCGACGTGCCCGACCAGGCCGACGTCGATGCGTTCCTCCCGCCCTTCGAGCCCCGCCAAGCCTTGGATCCCGACGATCCGGTCTCCATCGGGGCGATGGTCGGTCCTGAGGCCTTCGAGGAGGTCCGGTACCTCGCGCACCTCCGTCAACTCGATGCCCTCGAGCGGATCCCTCTTCTCGCCGCCGAGTTCGCCCAGCGTTTCGGTCGCGACAGCGGTGGCCTGCTCCACGCCTATCGGACCGAGGATGCGGACACGGTTGTCGTGGCGCTCGGGTCCGTGCTCGGGACCATAAAGGATGCGGTCGACGCCCGAAGGGATGCCGGCGAACACCTCGGCGTGGTCGGGATCACCTCATTTCGGCCCTTCCCATGGGAAGCGGTTCGGGACGCGCTCTCGAAGGCTCGCCGGATCGTGGTGGTCGAGAAGGCGTTCAGCATCGGCTTCGGCGGCGTACTGTCCACCGACGTCGCCATGGCGACCCACGAGCATGATTGCGCCCTACGGACGGTGGTCGCCGGCCTCGGCGGGCGCCCGATCACTCGCGCCTCGCTCGAGGACATGCTCGCCGCCGCGGGGCGGGACGAGCTCGATCAGGTCACCTTCCTTAGTCTCGACCATGACGTGGTCGATCGGGAGCGCGCCCGGATGGCGCGGACCAGGCGCTCTGGGCCATCGGCGGAGAACGTTCTCCGCGATATCGGGACTTCGCCCCGGGTCGGGTGAGGACAGCCATGACTCGCCAGCCCGTTCGCTTCTACCAGGTGGGTAGCTTCGCGGTCGGCAACCGCCTGCTGGGTCACGACGATCAGACCGTTCAGTCAGACCCGCGCCGGACAAACTCCCTCGACTCCGGACATCGGGCGTGTCAGGGATGCGGCGAAGCTCTGGGGGCTCGGTATGCCCTCGACGCGGCCATGCGAGCCGTCGACCGCCAGCTGGTGGCGGTGAATGCCACCGGATGTCTCGAGGTGTTCTCCACGCCCTACCCGGAAACGTCGTGGCGGATCGCCTGGCTCCATTCGCTGTTCGGCAATGCACCGGCTGTGGCAACCGGGGTGGCCGCGGCACTCCGAGTCAAGGGGAAGGACAATGTCCGTGTCGTGGCGCAGGCCGGGGACGGCGGGACCGTCGACATCGGTTTCGGATGCCTGTCGGGAATGTTCGAGCGCAACGACGACGTGCTCTTCATCTGCTACGACAACGAGGCCTACATGAACACCGGGGTGCAGCGCTCGGGCGCCACGCCGCCGGCAGTGCGCACGGCGACCACCGAGGCCGTGGGCCGGGAGCCGGGCAACGCCTTCGGTCAGGGCAAGGACCTTCCCCGCATCGCCATGGCGCACGGCGTTCCCTACGTGGCAACAGCGACAGTGGCCGATCTCCACGATCTGGAAGGGAAGGTCGAACACGCTATGGAGTTCCGTGGCGCCCGATACCTCCACATCCTCGTTCCCTGCCCTCTCGGATGGGGCTCGAGCCCGAACGACACCATCAAGGTGGCTCGCCTGGCCACCGAGACCGGTCTCTTCCCGGTGTTCGAGGCCGTGGGCGGAACGATCACGGCCGTGTCCCCGATCCGCCACCGAACTCCGGTGGAGGCGTACCTGTCCATCCAGAGTCGCTACGCGCATCTGTTCGGCGAGCAGCCCCGCCCCGACATAGTCGCTCGCATCCAGGCCATCGCCGATACGAACATCGCCAACTACGGCTTGGTCGTCGACGATTCGGAGACCAGCAGCCCGGGGGTCACCGCCTGATGGATCCGCCCTTTGCCATCACGCTCGACGTCGGCTCGAGCCATGCCAACCGGACCGGCTCGTGGCGCATCGAGCGGCCGGCCTATGTCCACCGCCTGCCCCCCTGCAACGACGCCTGTCCGGCCGGCGAGGACATCCAGGGCTGGCTCTACCGCGCCGAGCCTGGGGACTACGAGTCAGCCTGGCGTCGTCTGGTCGAGGACAACCCCTTCCCGGCGGTCATGGGTCGGATCTGCTACCACCCCTGTGAGACGGCCTGCAACCGGGCGCAACTCGACGAAGCGGTCGGCATCAACGCCGTCGAGCGCTTCCTCGGCGACCTGGCCATCGAGCGGGCCTGGGCGCTGCCACCGGCCGGGCCCGACACCGGCAAGCGCGTGCTTGTGGTGGGCGCCGGCCCGGCCGGGCTGACTGCCAGCTACCACCTTCGGCGGCTAGGCCATCAGGTCCGCCTGGTCGACTCGGCGCCGAAGCTCGGGGGCATGATGCGCTACGGCATTCCGGCCTATCGACTTCCCCGAGCAGTCCTCGATGCAGAGGCCGATCGCATCGTGGCCCTCGGAGTCGACGTCCAACTCGATCACGTTGTGCACGATCTCGAGCGGGAGCGCACCGAAGGTGGCTTTGATGCCGTGTTCCTGGCCGTCGGGGCCCAGTTGGCGCGACGAATCGACATCCCGGCGGGCGACTCGTCCCGGGTGCTCGACGCCATCTCGCTCCTGCACGACGTGGCCGAGGGTGATCCGCCGTTGCTCGGTCGCCACGTGGTCGTCTACGGGGGCGGGGACACCGCCGTCGATGCCGCTCGGACGGCCCGGCGCCTCGGCGCCACCGACCCGGTGGTCGTCTACCGGCGCAATCAAGAGCGCATGCGGGCTGATCCGCAGGAGCTCGAGGAGGCGCTCGGCGAGGGCATCACCATGCGCTGGCTCTCGACGGTGAGCGGTTTCGACGGGCATCGAATCGTGCTCGAGAAGATGCGCCTCGACCAGAGCGGATTCCCCGAACCGACGGGCGAGTTCGAGGAGCTCGATGCCGACTCGCTGGTGCTCGCGCTCGGTCAGGACACGGACCTGTCCCTCCTCGACCGGGTGGACGACGTCAGTGTCGAGGACGGTGTGATCGAGATCGAGCCGACGATGATGACGGGAGCTCGGGGTGTGTTCGCCGGTGGCGACTCTGTACCGTCCCAGCGAACCGCGACCCTGGCGATCGGGCACGGGAAGCGGGCCGCCCGGGGGATCGACGCGTTCCTCGGTGGCCGGGAGGCTGACGAACCCGCCCGGCCCGAGCTGGCCTCGTTCGATCGTGTGAACACCTGGTACTACTCGGACGCGCCGCGGACGCGACGGCCGGAGCTCGAGCTGGTGCGCCGGCAGAGCACCTTCGACGAGGTGATCGGGGGCCTGACCGAGGAGAACGCTCTGTTCGAGGCCCGGCGGTGCCTGTCGTGCGGCAACTGCTTCGAGTGTGACAACTGCTTCGGGGTGTGCCCGGACAACGCGGTCATCAAGCTCGGTCCGTCACAGGGCTACGAATTCGACTTCGACTTCTGCAAGGGCTGCGGCATCTGCGCACAGGAGTGCCCCTGCGGTGCGATCGACATGGTGGCAGAGGAGATCTGAGGCGCAGACCGGCGCCGAAGCCTCTGCCGTGGTCTGCAATCTGCTCGTCGGTCGTTGGAATGCCGTGGGCAGTCGTACGAATACCCCGGTCGCTCAGGCTCGGCCCAACCGCTCCTCGAGGGCCAGCACCTGTCGGGTGGTCTTCAGCACCGTGTCCGGGTTCAAGCTGATCGAGTCGATCCCGAGCTCGACGAGGAATTCAGCCATGTCGGGATAGTCGGAAGGCGCCTGCCCGCACAGGCCCGAGTGCATGTGATTGCGCTGGCAGCCTTCGACCGCGAGGCGGATCATCTGCTTCACACCCTCATCACGCTCGTCGTAGTCGAATGCCACGATTTCACTGTCCCGATCCACGCCGAGGGTCAGCTGGGTGAGGTCGTTCGAGCCGATGGAAAAACCGTCGAAGTACTGGGCGAACCGATCGATCAGCACCACGTTGTTCGGGATCTCGCACATCGCGTAGATCTCGAGGCCGCCTTCCCCGCGTCGCAGCCCGAGCTCGGCCATCCGGTCCAGGACCTGCTCGGCTTCGGCGATACGGCGGACGAACGGGATCATGAGGATGACGTTGGTGAGCCCCATCGCCTCGCGTACCCGTCGCATGGCCCGACACTCCAGGGCGAAGCCGTCGGCGTAGGCGGGATGGGCGTACCGGGACGCGCCGCGGAAGCCGATCATCGGGTTGCTCTCATCGGGCTCGAAGTCGGCCCCCCCGAGGAGGCTCGCATATTCGTTGGTCTTGAAGTCCGACATACGGACGACCACCGGCTTGGGCCAGAAGGCGGCGGCGATGGTGCCGATCCCCTCGGCCAGCCGTTCGACGAAGAAGTGCTCGCCGTCGGGGTACCCCGGTGTGCAGCCGCGCCAGGTCCTTGCGGACCTTGGGATCCGTCACCCGTTCCGGGTGGGCGAGCGCCAGGGGATGGGCCTTGATGGACTCACTGATGATGAACTCCATCCGGGCCAGGCCGACCCCGTCGTTGGGCAGGAACGAGCTCTTGAACGCCAGATCGGGGTTCCCGAGGTTGATCATGATCTTCGTGGTCGGGCCGAGCCAGCTCGCCGACTTCCGTCCCGCTCCACGTGGTAGCCGATCGCACCCCGGTAGACGAACCCGGTCTCACCCTCGGCGCACGAGACGGTGACCGTCTCGCCACCTGGCATCACGGTCGTGGCGTCCCCGGTTCCGACGACGGCGGGAATCCCGAGCTCGCGAGCGATGATGGCGGCGTGGCAGGTACGCCCGCCCCGATTGGTGACGATCGCCGCCGCGGTCTTCATCACCGGTTCCCAGTCCGGTGTGGTGGTGTCGGCGACCAGCACCTCGCCGGGGCTGGAAGTCGGCGAGGTGGACGACGTTGTCGATGACCCGCGCCCTGTCCTGATGCGATCCTCGCACCGACCGAGCGCCCCTTGCTCACGACCTCGCCGCGGTCGATCCAGCAGGTAGGTCTCGAGCGCCGTGCCCCGATGCTGTGAGGCAACCGTCTCGGGTCGGGCCTGCACGATGTAGAGCTGTCCGTCGTCGCCGTCCTTGGCCCATTCGATGTCCATCGGCTGCCCGTAGTGTGACTTCGATCGTCATGGCGCACGTCGGCCAGCTCGAGCACTTCATCGTCGCTGATGCAGAAGCGCGGCGCGGTCGGCCTTCGGAGTCGGTACGTTGCGCGTGGTGTGCTTGGTGCCCCCCTCGACGAAGACCATCTTCACGGCCTTGTCGCCGAGCAGACGGCGGAGTACCGCCCGGTGCCCCGTGGCGAAGCGTGGGCTTGTGCACGTAGAACTCGTCCGGATCGACCGCCCCCTGGACGATGTTCTCGCCGAGGCCGTAGGCCCCGGTGATGAACACCACGTCTCGAAATCCCGACTCGGTGTCGAGGGTGAACATGACGCCCGAGGAGGCGAGGTCCGATCGGACCATCTTCATCACGCCGATGGAAAGCGCCACCTTGAAGTGGTCGAAGCCCTGGTCGATCCGGTAGTGGATGGAGCGGTCGGTGAACAGGCTGGCGAAGCACCGCCGGCAGGCGTCGAGCAGGCTCTCCTTCGCCGCGGACATTGAGAAAGGTCTCCTGCTGACCGGCGAAGCTGGCGGTGGGCAGGTCCTCGGCGGTGGCGGACGAGCGCACCGCCAGGCTGACGTCCTCCCCGTACTCGTCCTGCAGGCGTCGGTAGCCGGCGAGGATCTGGTCGGTCAGGAGCGATCGGAAGACCCGCGCCGTAGACGATCTCGCGGGCCCGCTTGCCACGGCGCCGGAGCTCGTCCATGTCATCGGGGTCGAAGCCCGTCCAGGGCTGCCTTGAGGGGCTCGACGACGCCGGCCTCCTCGAGCATGAGCCGATAGGCGTCCGCGGTGATGGCAAACCCGTCGGGCACCCGGACTCCCTTGCCCGAGAGGTTCCGGTACATCTCGCCGAGCGAGGCATTCTTCCCGCCGACCTTGGGGACGTCATCGATGCCGAACTCCTCGAAGAAGGACACGTACGTTGGCTGTCTCACGGAAGTGCCACCTCACCAGGCTCTCTCTAGCGGTCTCGCTACACCACCTTGCCTGACGGGGAAGCGACCCGGTAGGGCTGAAGGTCCCACAATCGCCCGGGATCGCGTTGAGCAAGCACCGGCTTCAGGGCACGGTGCTCGGGGCGAGACCGAGCCGTTCGGCCTCCTCCCAGAGCTCGTTGCGGCTGCGAGGGTCAGCCACCTGTTCGATCAAAAGGCGTGCCTGCGCCTGTTGGCTCCGACCGAAGATGTCAGCAGTGCCCTGCTCGGTCACCACGACCGAGTGTTGAAACGAGGAGGCCGGAACGGCGAGCACCGGGACGAGGTTCGAGCTGTTGCTCTTCTCGTGCCACGAACGCAGGGCGATGACTGCGTGCCCACCCTTCGAGTGCAGCGCGCCGACCACGAAGTCGGGCTGGCCACCGAACCCCGAGTAGATCCGTCCCCGGACGTAACTGGCATTTGCCTGGGCGAACAGATCCAGCTGGAGGGCGGTGTTCACCGACAGCATGGCCGGCAGCGCGGCGATCGTGCCGGGGTCGTTCATCAGCTCGGTTCGCCGCATCGTCAGGCGGGGGTTCCCGTCGGCCCAGGCATAGAGCTCCTGTGATCCGAAGAGGAACGAGGCGCAGATCGGCCGGGCTCGGTCCAGGGCCCCTGCCCGCTCCAGCTGCAATGTGCCATCACTGACCATCTCCGACCACACCCCCAAGTGGCGCTTCGAGCGCAGGTGTTGAGCGGCGACGTCGGGCACCTGGCCGATGCCCAATTGGACGGTGCCCCCGTCGTTGGCATACCGGGCTACCCGCTCGCCGATGTCAGTGCATGCCGAGTCCGGCGGCTCGGGAGCGGGGGATGGCAGGGGGACATCGACCTCCAGCGCGAGGTCGATGTCCGTCACGTCGACTTCGGCATCTGCTCCGGTGTAGGGCATGTACCGGTTCACCTGAGCGATGATCAACCCGCCCCGCTGTCGCACACGCTCGATCGCGGCCGGAAGAATGTTGACCTCGATGCCCAACGACACCTTCCCGTCCCGAGGAGGTGACGTGTGGATGAGGGCGACGTCCGGCTGCCACAGCGTGTCGAAGAGCCGTGGGACCAGCGACAGCCGCATCGGGATGTACTCGAGGCGGGGATCGTGCCGTGCCCCCGGCCCGACGAACGGCGTCTCCGTGACAAAGCCGTCCCGGCAGGGCCATCCCGGCTGCGGGTTGAGGACGAACGTACGACAGACGGGCAGGGACGCATCGGCCAGGCGCACGAGCTCCCAGGGCGTGGCGAAATTGCCGGACACGACGACGAGTGGGTTCTGACCGCCCAGTGCGACCAATCGGTTGGCGATGACCGATGCTCCGACGCTTCGCATTCCCGTGCTCACCCGACAGCCTCATGCATCGCACACCACGGCCGGGCCGGGCGCGGCCAAGGAGTTGACGGCGTCCAGGTTCAGCCGGGTGCAGTGCCGCAGCCACTCGAGTGCCGTCGAGGAGAGCCGGTCGCACACCCAGTCCCAGTGAAGCGACACGGTGTCCCCTGGTCGGAGGTCGCCCACGAAGCCCACGCCGTCGACACTCCGGCGCGCCTGTTCGGTTCGGACGGGACCGAGCGCCAGTCGGGAACCGTCGAAGGTCAGCGCCCGGCTCGCCACGGCAACCATGTCACCATCGACCACCTCGATTCGTCCCCACCGGATCCGGCACCGGTCGAGGACCTCGAGGGGCGGCCCTTCCATGCCGGCCCGGAGCAGCCCGAGCCATGGGTAGACGGCGAAGACGTGGAAGCTGTGCTGAGGGATGCCACCGGCAGGAACGGCCGACACCAGTGATTCGAACCGTCGGCCCGCCCGGCGCTCGAACCGGTCGCTTAGCGAGTGGGCCAGGATCGATGGGGGAACTGCGGAGAGCAAGGCGTTGCCCACCCAGTAGGCCTCGACCACCCGACGGTCGAGCGGATCGGCGATGCGGTTGCAAGATGCGAGCAGCTGCAGGTAGGGCCATGCTCCTTCGAACCGTGCGGCCAGCTGTCCCAGGCCGACCACATCGATACCGTCGGCGGCCGCCCCCAACAGGGCAGAGGGATCACCGGGCCCGCAGTAGCCGAGCGAATTGGGCGGATAGGCGTAACGAGCGAAGAGGACCGGACCCGGGGTCGTAGTCGACCGTCGTGGGTCGGCGTCGTCGGTCAGGTGACCGACGGCTCCGGGGCGAGCCATCGGCTGGCTCACGGACGCACCGCCTCGCTCCGGGCCACACCGGGCTGCCGGAGCCCCATCCAGACGACGACGCCGGTCCCGAGGGCGATGAGCGCCAGCCCGACCACGTGAGGCGCCAGGGATGCACTACCGGCCGCGGCCTGGAGCAGCGCGGTGATCAGCGCCCCACCGACCAGGATGGAGGTCACGTCGAGGGCCCGGGCCCGGGCCAGTGCCGTCATCCACGTGCCGACGTAGGCGGCGAGCAGCAGCCCGGTGAGCAGCGCCCAGCCGACCTGGGTGGCGTCGAGGGAGATCAGGGCATGCAGGAAACCGGTTGCGGCCAGGTAGACGACCAGGGCCACGGCACCGACTCCCATGCGGACCAACGAGACGGTGGCCGGGGCAACCTGGCGGAGAATCACCTTGGCCACCACCACCTCGACGGCCCAGAGCAGCGAGGCGGAGAGGACGAGCAACTCGCCCCGGGACGTGGTCAGGTGTCCGACCCCGCCGGCCACGGCCACCTGGCCCACGATGAGCAGGGCGACCGCGGCCACATTCCACCAAGTGATCCGTTCGTGCAGGAAGGGCACGGCCAGCACCGCCACCCAGATGACCAATGTGTCGCGCCAGAAGGCCGCCGGTGTGGCGGAGGTGTCGGCCAGCCCGTCGAAGAACAGGACGAAGGCCAGCCCCCCGCCCACCACACCGACGTAGAGCAGTCCGATCCACTGGAGCACCGGCAAGCTCGGTCGGGGGGTGTCGGTACCCGCCTCGGCTCCGACCGTCTGCACGGTGACGAACCGGCCGAAGGCAGAGGCGGCGCGGTGGCGACGGGCCAGCCGAGCGCCGAGGGCGCATCCCACGAGGACCACGGTGGCGACCAAGTTCTTGGCCGTGGTGTAGACAGGCGGAGACGTGACGGCGTGGACGCCGTAGCTGTTGACGAAGATCGACAACCCGCTGATGAGCGCGGTCATTCCGGCCACCACGACGCCGGGGAGCCCCGCTCGCGTCGGTGCCGCCCGGATCCCGGTGGGAGCCGGCCTGTCCGTGGGCGACGCCTGCTGTCCGGTCATGCCCCCGATGCTCCCGCTCGTCGCAGTTCGGCCACCACGGCTTCCGCCTCGGAGGCGTCGACCCGGTCGATGGCGTACCCGCTGTGGACGACCAGCCAATCGCCGATCGAGGGCGGAGGCCCGTCGAGGGCGAGCAGCGAGACGAGGTGTGTCGTACCGTCGACGTCCTCGACCTCTGCGGCGGTGTCGTCCGAGGTCACGACCCGGTGCAGCCTGCTCACACACATGGTCGGATCTCGCCCATCAGCTCGACGACGCGTCGGACCGCGCCCGGGACGGCGGCATCGACTGCCGGACTGAGCCCCGGTCCCCGGCCGAAGTCGTCGCCCTCGATACCGACGACGATGACCCGCTTGGGAGCGTGGCCGACGGCGCGGGCCAGGCGGAGGACCCCGGCCAGTCCGATCCCGTGGGTGCTGGTCGAACCAGACGGCCCGGCCGCTTCGTCGGTGTCGACGGCGGGCAGATCGACGACGTGGAGCGTGCCCGGGGTCGAGCCCGAGCTCACGGCGTCCACGACGATGGCGAGGTCGGCACCGTCCCAGATGCCGAGAAGATCCAGCGGGTCGGTCATCGGGCCGATGTCGTTGCCGAGCTCGGCCGCCTCGACGGCCCGGGCCGCCACCACGGGGCCCACCCCGTCGTCGCGGCGGTACTCGCTGCCCAGGCCGGCCACCACCACCCGGGGCACGTGGTCGATCATGTCCTTACCACCGAGACGTCGAGGAAATGGGCGGCACAGGAGATGCACGGGTCATGGTTGCGTACCGCCTGTTCGCAGCGCCACTGCAGGTCGTCATCGCTGAGGTCGAGCCCGGCCTGGACGACGCGACGGAGATCGGCCTCGATGGTCAGCTGGTTCTGCGAGGTGGGAGGCATGATACGGGCCTGGAGGATGGTGCCGTCCTCATCGATCTCATAGCGGTGCAGGAGGAGACCCCGAGGCGCCTCGGTCACGCCAGTGCCCGCGCCGCGGCGGGGTGGCACCACCTCTGCGGGGGGATGGGGAGGAGCGTAGGCCTCGACGAGCGTCAGTGCCTCGTCACAGGCGAACACGAGCTCCACGGCGCGCACCACGATGCTCTGGAACGGGTTGGAGCACGTGGAGCCCAGCCCAGCGCCGGCGGCGGCCTCGGAGGCCACCGTCGGGAGGAACTGGGCGTTGAGGGAATAGCGGGCCAGTGGACCGGTCAGGTAGGGGTCACGGCCGGCCAGCCGAGCGTGGAGGGCGGTGGACCTGGCGACGTGCTCCTCGACAGCCAGCTCGCCGAATTCGGCCGGGCTGAGCTCCAAGCCGTCGGAGGAGGCCGGCCGTCCGCGTTCGATGGGATAGCGGCCCGCGTCGTGCAGGGCGACGTACCGGTAGTCGCCGGGCACGTCGGGGATGTCGAACCGCGACACCCAGTCGACCGTGGCCGACGCTGCGTCTCGGGCTCGACGCAACGGCTCGGCCAGGGCGGCGATCGCTTCGGGGTCCGGTGCTCGGTAGAAGCCGCCGACCCGCACGTTGACCGGGTGGATGGACCGACCCCCGACCGTCTCCATGACGAGGTTGCCGGTGCGCTTGAGGCCGAGGCCGCGCTCGACGGCGGCGCGGTCTCGTTCGGCCAGCTGCACGGCGTCGGCGCAGCCGAGGAAGTCCGGCGCGTGGAGGAGGTAGACGTGCAGTGCGTGGCTCTGGATCCACTCGCCGCAGTAGAGCAGTCGGCGCAGGGATGCGATGCGGTCGTCAACCGTGACGCCGCAGGCATCCTCCATGGCCGCGCACGCGCTCATCTGGTAGGCGACCGGGCAGATCCCGCAGATCCGTGCCGTGATGTCCGGGGCCTCGGTGAAATGGCGCCCCACCAGCAAGGCCTCGAAGTAGCGGGGTGGCTCGAAGATCTCGAGGGCAACGTCGGTCACCGTGCCGTCGTGCACGACGACCCGGAGCGAACCCTCTCCCTCGACCCGGGAGAGACCCTCCACGCCGATCGTGCGGGCTGCACCGGAGCCGTGGCTCACCGCCGGTCCTCCTTCGTGGCCCGCCGGCTCGTGGGTGCGAACGTGACCGGCACCGGGCCGCCCTGGGCGGAGGACTCGTCCCGGAACGGGGGGGCACCGGCGTTGAAGGTGGCGAAGAGCCGCGAGATCTCGAGGGCGGGCGTGCCGTTCCGGCGCAGCTGTGCCGCCAGGGACGCGGTATTGGCGGTGTCCGC
This sequence comes from uncultured Acidimicrobiales bacterium, assembly GCA_963769825.1. Classification (GTDB taxonomy): domain Bacteria; phylum Actinomycetota; class Acidimicrobiia; order Acidimicrobiales; family RAAP-2; genus Bog-756. The sequence continues at coordinate 68,804 of CAVYNO010000021.1, read as the reverse complement.
CGGGCCGAAGCAGCCGAAGCACCCCCGCCCCACCGAGGGGCACAACGCGCCACAGCCCGAACGGGTGACCGGGCCGAGGCACGGCGTCCCACCGGCCACGAGCAGGCACACCGTGCCCCGCCCCTTGCACTCCTGGCACACCGAGTGCCCGGGGACGACCGGGTTGCGACCGGCCAGTGCGGCGGTGATCACCTCGAGGAGCTGCCGCCGATCGACGGGACAGCCGTGGAGCTCGTAGTCCACCTCGACATGGGCCGAGATGGGAGTGGACGTTTCGAGCGAGGCCACGTACTCGGGGTGGGCGTAGACCGTCGCCGCATACTCGCCGGCGGCGGCAAAGTTCCTCAGTCCCTGGATCCCACCGGCGGTGGCGCACGCCCCGATGGTGACCAGCCGGCGGGAGCTGGCCCGGATGGCCACGATCCGATCGGCGTCGGACGGGGTGCGTGATCGAGCCCTCCACGAGGGAGAGGTCGTAGGGACCCTCCACTGCGGCCCGGGACATCTCGGTGAAATGGGCGATGCGGACAGCCCCGGCCAGCGCGAGGAGCTCGTCCTCGCAGTCGAGCAGGCTGAGCTGGCAGCCGTCGCAGGAGGCGAACTTCCACACCGCGAGCGAGGGGCGCGACCCGGGCGCGGTGCGCACCGGCCCGCTCATCGCTCGCGCTCGGTGAAGAGCTCGGCCACGGCCCCGCCGTACGGGAGCACTGGTCCGTCTCGGCACAGGAGGAACGGGCCCAACTGGCAGTGCCCGCACCAGCCCAGCCCGCACTGCATGTTCCGTTCGAGCGCGACCCGGATCCGTTGAGGACCGATGCCCCGCTGGACCAGGGCCCGAGCGGTGAACCGCATCATGATCTCGGGACCGCAGATGAGAGCACTGGCCGAGCCGGGGTCGAAGTCGACCTCGTCCAGCAACGACGTGACCAGGCCGACATGGCCGGACCAGCCGGCGGACGCGACGTCCACGGTCACGGCGACCGCGGTCCCGGCCCGCTCCCATGTCTCGAGGTCATCGTTGAAGATGATCTGGCCCGGCTCGCGTGCGCCGACGATGAGAACGACGCGGCCATCGTGGGCGCCGGGCCGATCGGTGAGCTCGTCGATGGCGCCACGCAGGGGAGCGAGCCCGATGCCCCCGGCCACCACCACCACATCACCGGTCGCCGTCAGGGCGTCGCCCACGCCCCATGGTGTTCCGAACGGCCCTCGCACACCCACGACGTCGCCGATGTCCGCCCGGCACAGGGCTCGGGTGACCGGCCCGACCTCGCGCACGGTATGGCGGATCGGACCTCGTTCCTGCCTGGAGCTGCTCACCGAGATGGCCGCCTCGCCGACGCCGTACGCGGTGAGCATGTTGAATTGCCCCGGCAGGAATCCCGCAGGTTCGCCCGAGATGGGTGCGACGAACAACGTGGTGACGTCGTCGGTCTCGACTTGACGATCGACGATCCGATGGGGAACCGGCGTCATCGCCCCCGGACCGGTCGCCGACGGAACGGGTGGGTGGCCGCCGGCCTGGTGCACCTCGGGCACCCTCACGTCAGTGGCCACCGTCGGTCCCGTACAGATCGAGCAGTCGGATCCGGGTTGCCTGCAGGCGTTCGAGGAGGACGGCGGCCACCCTCATGACCAGCTTGTAGCCCAGAGCGTCATCGGCGTCGGCCTTGGCCCGGAGGCAGGCCCCGTCGACGGCGATGGCTCCCACCGGGCTGGTGGCCCGGGCGTCGAACTGCCAACGGTAGGGAGGGAACAGCCAGCTCCAACCGACCGCTCCGCCCGGGCCGACGGTCTCGATGATCATGGCTCCTCGCTCCGGCCCGTGGACCTCGATCGCCACGCGGCCCCGTCGCACCAGGAAGAGGGTGGTCGCAGGATCACCCTCGGCCAGCAACAGCTCGCCCGGTGCGTAGGCCATGTTCCGGGCGCAGCCGGCCACCTGGTCCACGGCGTCACCCGGCAATCCGGCGAGCAGCGGGTGGGACGCGACCACTTCGGCGATGGAGGTCCTCATGGCCGGGACCGAAGAGAACCGTCGCTCTGGCGGATGGCAGCGGCCTCCTCGGTCAGGTCGATGCCCACCGGGCACCAGGCGATGCAGCGACCGCAGCCGATGCAACCCGTGGTGTCGAACTGGTCCCACCAGGTCGACAGCTTGTGGGTGAGCCATTGCCGGTAGCGAGACGAGGTGGAGGAGCGCACCGGCCCACCGTGCAGGTACGAATGGTCGAGGTCGAAGCACGACGCCCAGGACCGCTGGCGGCTGATGTCGCCGTTCAAATCGGTGGTGTCGGACACGTCGCTGCAGAAGCAGGTCGGGCAGACAAGGGTGCAGTTGCCGCAGGCCAAGCAACGGTCGGCCACCTCGTCCCAGCGAGGATGCTCGAGATTGCGGGCGAGCAGCTCTTTGAGCCCGTCGGTCTCTAGCCGGCGTTCGATCCTGTCGGCGGCCGAGGTGAGTACCCGCTCCCGCTCGGCCAGATCACCCGGCGTGGGCTCGGAGCGGGGGAGCCGGGCCAGGACGTCCGCTCCGCGATCGCTGCCCACGCGGACCACGAAGCGATGACCGTGCTCATCGTCGAGCTCGGTCAGCGCCAAGTCGAATCCGGCCTCCACGCCGGGCCCCGTCTCCATCGACGTGCAGAAGCAGGTGGCCGCCGGTGAGCCGCATTCGGCGGCGACGACAAAGGCTCCGGAACGTCGGGCGGCATAGCGGGGATCGGGGAAGGCACCCTCGAGCAGGACCCGATCGAGGACTTCGATGGCGGCCAATTCACAGGGTCGAGCGCCGACCACGGCCAGGGGCGGCGCCTCGAGCTCCGGGGTCGTCACGGTGACGCCGTCGCTCTCGACCGTGGCCCGCCACAGCTCCTGCGTCGGGGGGAAGAACTCCGCCTTCCACGATCCCGGCCCCACGGCCCAGCCGAACACGTCATGGTCCTCGCCTTGCTCCAGGTGGTACTGGCCGGGGGCCTGGACGTCGTGGGCCCCGACCGGCAAGTCGGTGATCCCGCCGACGGGTCCGGGCATGATGGCCCCGCCGCGCACGACCGGGCCCTTCGTCTCGTACCCGAGCTCGACCAGGGCCGTGATCAGCTGGTCCAGGCCCTCCGGGGCCAAGACGCTCACATCACCGATGCGCATAGGTGCAGGCTAAGTCTGAGGGCGGGTGGGCGAAAGGGCCGGAAGTCCCACTGGCTCACATGGCCATGGGGCCCGACCATGGCCATGTGGGGTGCAGGAGAACGGTGTCGTGGGACTGGTGGGGCTCGTGGGCCTGGTGGGACCCTGGGAAGTGGTGATGAGAGCACCGCTGGACGCGGAGGCCACGCGGAAGGTGCCGATAGCGGGAACGGTCCGAGGGTGCTGCTGAACGCCTGTCCAACCTAAAGAGCGCGTTGCGCGTGACGGCGCACAAAAGCAAGTATCGCAATGTGTTTGTCCGTGTCGCGCTCCATGAGCTCCACGAGCAGACCCCAGAGGGTGGTGTCCTCCACGTCACGCAACTCTCGACGGAGCCGTCTCAGCTCTCGAAGGTCCTGTTCTTCGCGGTCCAACAGCCGCGCCGTCACCTCCAGGACTTCGACCCGGTCGTCAGCCTGGAAGTCCAGCCTTGGCACTGCCGGACTCCCGTCTCTCATTTCAGCACTCGTCTTGAGTGAATGAGCGAGCTGCTCGAAGATGAGATGGTGACGGCGCTCATCTGCCATGAGGAGCTTGATGAGGTACGCAAGGGCATTGGACGCTGTGGCCTCAGCGATGTTCGCGTACTCCTCCAGAAGTCCGCGCTCCTCGACGATGTGTTCAGTCAGGTGGCCGAACAGTCCGCGTTCCCACGCACTGGCGCCGACCGGAAGAGTTAGTGACTCCGAAGTATCAGTGGAACCTTCTTGCATATCCGCTCCTATGGCTGAGGAACTCGTATGTCCCGTGGTCATGATCGGGCTCTCGCTGAGCTTCGCACCGGAAAACCCATCTGGCCAGGGCCATTGGTCCTCTTCTCAGGCCGAGTCACCCGCAGGGCGCTCGGGAGATGAGCCACCTATCTGGTACAAGTCGATCCCGGTGGTCTCGATGGCTCGCTCGAGGCGTGACCGCTCCGGCAACGGTTGGTCGAACGCGTGGACGTTTACAGCGATCTCGAGCAGTTGTGCCAACGAGATGAGTGCAACGTCGTAGTTCAACTCTTCGGCCAGTAGGGCGGGGGTTCCCTCGTTCACACGGGAGGCGGCCAGTCGGCCGCGACATTGATGCAGCTTGATGACTGCCTCGCCGGTCGTCAGAGCGCCATCTGAGGGCGGGAGTCTGTCCAGGGCGAGCTGGAGGAAGGCTGCATACATGGACACTGGCGCTCAACTCCCAACCCTGACCGATCTCCGTGCCGGCTACCGTCGGCCTTCCAGGCGAGCGACTGCAGTACCCGCCCAAATCGCGCCGGGCCTTCATGCCGCGGATCGATTGCGATCATGGTGGGCCAGTTCGGTTTTCCCCCGCGGCCGAGAACTCCCGAGCCGCACCTGTCCGGTGCTTCGCACGATCTGACCCGCAGTGGGCAGCGCCGGATTGAAACGGACCGGGCTAGCGCCCCGGATGGGCTGGAGGTACGACGGCAAGATACCGCTCTTCGCTTGCTGTACCCGTACTCGGCCGAATCGACTCATAGGAGCACCTCCCTGCTTCCATTCGGCGCTCCTAGCGGTTGCTGAACGCCCTCTTCGACTCCCGGTTCCCACCTCCTTGTGAGTGAAGCACGGCAGGTCGGTTCCGACTAGGGACGAAAGTCCCAACGGTCGAACTCATCCAGCCGAGCCTCGGGCGATCGAAGCGCTTCCCGCTAGTCGGCACTGGGAAAGCGAGATCGGATGATCGTGGCCACCCAACGGGTCGTCGGGCCGGCAGGTGCCAGGTCGGTCAAGTGGTCGCTCGGCACCCAGGCGGCCCCTGCATGTTCGGAGGAGGGAAAGCGGATCATCGATCCGGACCACGACTCGGTGAGAAAGCAGTCGACGAGAAACCGGCGACCGGTGGCGCCGACGGATTCAATCTGACCGAGCGCCTCCAGTTGCCCGACCTCGAGCCCGGTCTCCTCGTAGGCCTCCCGCCGAGCCGCCTGATCGGTCGTTTCTCCTCGGCGGACTCGGCCCCCGGGAAAGCACCAATGCGACGGGAAGTCTCGATCCGTGGCCAAGCGGCGAAGAAGGAGCGTGCTCGGAGCAGCCGAGTCGACCATGCCCACGATCGCCGACGGAATTGTCTCATCGCCCAGCTTGGTCATCGCTCTGCATGTCGCCCACGTGCGTGGCTGGAACCGGGAGGTACTCGGCAAACCACTTGCCGGCCAGCTCGGCGACCATTTCCAGTGCCCCGGGCTCCTCGAACAGATGGGTCGCTCCGGGTACCACGACCAACCGGTGCCGACAATGGAGATGGGCGGATGCGGCACGATTGAGTGACAGGACCTGCTGGTCTGCCCCACCCACGATGAGGAGAGTGGGGCAGCGGACGTCGGCCAGCCGGTCGCCGGCGAGGTCTGGTCGTCCACCTCTCGATACCACTGCCCGAACGATGCTGCCTGGTGTGCCGGCTGCCCACAGCGCCGCAGCCGCACCGGTACTCGCACCGAAGATGCCACACGGAAGCAGCCCGATCTCGTCCTGTTCGCGGAGCCATGCAATGGCCGCAAGGAGCCGGCTTCCAAGCAATTCGATGTCGAAGACGTTGTGACGAGCAGCGGCCTCGTCAGGGGTCAGAAGATCGAACAGAAGTGTGCCGAGACCACGATCGTGGAAGGACCGGGCCACTGACTGGTTGCGAGGGCTGAGCCGGCTGCTCCCACTTCCGTGGGCGAAGACCACGACTCCCTGGGCGCTGGCAGGCACATGGAGGAGCGCAGCCAGCTCGACGCCGTCGGTGGCGACTGTCGCGTCAATATCCGACCCTTGGCTCCGTCTCGGAGGCTCCGGATCATGGTGGTTCCGACGGAGCAGCGTCGCCACCTCGTCGTCCGTCGTCTGCCCGAAGTCCCTGTACCACAGCCCGACAGCCATGAACCGAGGGGGAGTGAGCAAGCTCACGACCTCATCGGCATGGGCCTTGAGATCCTGGATCGCCTGCCCGGAGGCGACGGGCACGGCCACCACGATGCGACGCGCTCCATTGGCCCGAGCGATGTGGACGGCCGTCCGTGCGGTGGCCCCGGTGGCAAGACCGTCATCGACGATGATCACCGTGCGTCCTTCGGTCACAATCGGAGGACGACCGGCGCGATACCGCTCCACCCGGCGGTTCAGCTCTCGTCGTTCCTTCGATTCGACCCGGTCCACCTCTCGCTGGGTCAATCCGGCCGTTCGAATCAGGTCGGAGTCGAGGAGGCGCACCCCGCCCTCCCCGATGGCGCCGAAGCCGAGCTCGGGTTGGAACGGCAGACCCATCTTGCGAACGACGATCACGTCGAGGGGCGCACCCAAGGCCTTGGCTACCTCGGCCGCGACCGGCACGCCGCCACGGGGAAGTCCCAGGACCACCGGGTGTTCAGCCTTCATGGGTGTGAGCAGCTCGGCCAACCGCCGACCGGCCTCGCGCCGATCGGCGAACACATGCCCTGCGTCCGGCGTAATGGAGGGCCGTCATGTCACAGGCCTGAGGGAAACGTCTCGGCCGGTTCGCCGCGATCCCAGAGCGGGGTCCGTTCGAGTGGCTCGAGGGCACGGGTGTGGTCTACATGGATCACGGCATCGAATTGCTGGGCAAGCTGGGCCTCGAAGTAATGGCTCTGCAATTCGGTCTCCGGTCGATAGATCACACCGATGGCCCGCTCGAGGCGGGGTTCGCTCAGCACGTCGTGCACAGGAACATCTGCAGTCGACACCCAGAATTGGGGAATGCCGGCAGCGTGCAGCAATGCCTCGTGACTCTCCGGACGGGCAGGCCGGACGCGCCGACGCTCGGCGGACCCACCCCAGTCGCGGGCCGCGGTCACCCGACCGGCATAGGTGGTGAGTCCGATGAGCCAGGTATCGCCCCCGAATCGCTGTCGTGCCAGCTGGCCGACGTTGAGTTCCCCCCGAAGGCCCATGGCTGTGGCGCGAGCGTCACCCACGTGCGAGTTGTGCTCCCACACCACAACTTTGGTATTGGGAGAGCGACGATCGAGATGGTCGGTCAATGCTTCGAGTGTCCCGGACATGTGCTGATCGCGGAGATTCCACGAGGACACCTCCGCCCGATACATCTGGTGGTAGTACTCCTCGGCATCGCGAACCAGCCGAGCATTCTGCTCTGCATAGAACTGTTCATCCTCAGCCACCCAACCGTCGCGACGGAGATAGGTCTCCGCTCGTCGGCGCAACTCCAGAAGCTGCAAGACAACCTCGTTCTCGCATGGAGCGGCTCCCTGGTAGACGACCGCACGGCCGTAGGCCTGACCCTCGGCACCGGCATGGTCGAAGCAGGAATAGCGGCGACGTGCTCGGCTGGCCTCAGACGGGTCGACGCGGTCGAGGTATTCGATGACCGCTTCGATCGAGGCGCGGAGGCTGTAGAGGTCGAGCCCATAGAACCTGGCCTTGGCGGCGGGGTGGGTCTGGGCGTCGTTCCGGACACGCAACCACTGGACGAACCCCAACACGTCGCTGTTCCGCCACATCCACGTCGGGAACCGACGGAAGCCCCTGAGTGCCGCCTCCGCATCGGTATCAGCAGATGCCCCCATGACATATCGGTTGACCCGATAGGCATCCGGCCAGTCGCCCTCGACCGCGACGACGGTGAAGCCGAGTTCGTCGATCAGTCGGCGGGTGATGCGGGCCCGCTCTCGGTAGAACTCGTGAGTGCCGTGGGATGCCTCTCCGATCAGGACGAAGCGCCGGTCGCCGATGAGACTGAGCAAAGAGTCGTAGTCCTCGGCCACTCCGGTGACTGGCCGAGCCGCCCGGACAACAGCTCCCGCCTTCTGGTCGGTCAGCAAGCCAGTTTTCATACATCAAACTTCTGCGTCTGGGCTCCCTTTCGCCAGGGTCGGAAGTCCCACAATGTCGGGGAACTCGTCTCGCCTTCGGGAGCCCTTTCGAGGCCACAGGTTTGTCCTCACGCACCTCGTCTTTGGGACTTTCGGCACTTCCGACCAGCCACGGGCAGCACGAAGATGGTCCAAGTGGAGTCGACCCGAGGAGGAGCCGATGTGGTCGCCATGGGAGAGGTCAAGGGACTACTTCGTCAAGACTCAAGCCCGTCAGCTGGTCGGGGAGTGTGAAAGCTTCCTGGTAGGGGAGTATCCAATTCTCTTGCAGCACCGGGGATTGCCGATCCCCGAATGGGCCTGGCTGAGTGTGTTGGCCCACGCTCCGGCCGATGTGCTGGTCCAGCACGCCCGCGGAGGGTCCCGGGAGAGGTTTCGCGGGCACCTCCACGCCGTCTGGCTCGGTGCGGTGGCCCTCCTGGCCCAAGAGCTGGTGATCGTGGCTGAGCGAGCAGGCTGCAGTGTGGAAGACCTTCAGCACGACGTCCTGCTTGAGGTGGAGCTCACGTGGGCACGTTCAGCGCCAGGTCCCTCGGGGCTGGGTCCGAGTCGGTTCGTGGGGGAGGTGCGGCAGGCGCTCCATCGCTTCCGGGGCAGCTCCCACGCCCAGTGAGAAAGGACCGCAACCATCTCGAATCTGAATGCAGACAGCATGGAAAGGTGCACCAGGGTGGCTGGCGATCGACGGAATCCGATGATTGAGGACCAGGGTGGCAGTAGGCCGGAGATCACAAGAAGCGTTGAACCTCACCTAGGCGGCCTGTCATGAGCGCGATCGAAGCTGACGATGGACTGCGTCTACAACTCATGGAAGCGACACAGGCGCTGTTTCGGGCTGCCATTGCGCTCGAGAGCGTCGAGCCGATGGGTCCAGAGCAGTCGGGCATGCGGTGCCCCTACCTGTTGCCTGGTGCACCGCTGGTGCTCGTCTCAGAGGGCGATGCGATTCGCCGAGAAGGGGATACCGGTGCGGGGAACGCCTCGGGCCCTGACCGCGGCCCTGTCCCCCTTTCCCCCACGCCGGACCTGAATTCGGTGATCGGGGCCATTGACGAGCGATCTGGCTACCAGTCCGGCCACATGGATCCCAACAGTGGAGTCCGCCGGAAGGCGCTCGTCCGTGGTCGAGCCTCCAGGGAGATCACCAGCTCGCTCCGAGTCGCTCGCCAGGACCTCCGAGATGCACTGCCCCGAGTCGCGGATGCGCTGGCCCGCGACAGGATCGGAGCGGCCATCGGGCTCCTGGGTAGTGCCCTGGCGCAGCTATATGAGGTCGCCGGGCTGAGCGAGCCCGAGCCGTAGCGGGAGACGGCCGAGCAGCCAGCCGGAATGAGACGGACAAGTATCGCTCCGCGTTTCGCTACGGTGAGTTCTCTTGATATCGCACCTCGGCAAGGACGCGGTCAACCTGAGGGCAAGACGGGTTCCTAGAAGTTCGATTCCTATGGCTCAAGAAGGAGGCTGCATCGACCCGAGTCCCGGTCACACGCTCGTGAAAGCCGCCTACGTCAGGCGCAAGGTACGCCCGGACGGAGTTTCGACAGGCGGGCGCTCGGACCGTTCTGACGCCTATCGAGGCCGCGGTCGGCTCATGTCCGTGGAGGCCACTAACGGGGTTTCCGGACGCCAGGGCCTTGGAGGGACGATGGTCCAGTTGGTGCCAACGCCGTGAAGCTCGAGCGCACCGTCATCGAGGACTTGACGGTCCAGTCGGGGGAGTCGGCCAATCTGAGCGACCGGAGTACCGAGTCGACGACGGTGGACTGGCTCGGTGGTGGCGGTTCGCCCCGCAAGGTGGCCCGCCAGGACCTGCGTTCCTTCGTCGACGAGCTCGCAATAGCCCAGGAGTTGTTGTGGGCCAGTGGCACTCGTGCGCTGCTCGTCCTCCTCCAGGCGATGGACGCCGCGGGCAAGGACGGAACCATCAAGCACGTCATGTCAGGAGTCAACCCGCAGGGTTGCCAAGTGGTTTCTTTCAAACGACCTTCCCATGAGGCCCTTGAACATGACTTCCTCTGGCGCTACAACAACGCACTTCCCGAGCGGGGAAGGATCGGGATCTTCAACCGCTCCTATTACGAGGAGGTCCTGGTGGTTCGGGTGCATCCGGAGCTCCTGGGCAATCAGGCTGACGATCGTTCTCATGGCTCGCCAAAGAGCTTGTGGGCGCGACGGCACGAGGATATCAACGCCTTCGAGCGCCACCTCGACCGAGAGGGTACCCGGATCGTCAAGATCTTCTTGCACGTGTCCAAGCAGGAACAGAAGAGGCGACTTCTCGAACGCCTGGAGGATCCGGCCAAATACTGGAAATTTTCCATAGCGGACCTGGCGGAACGGGAGCACTGGAACGAGTACCAGGCCGCCTACGAAGAGGCGATCGGCGCCACGTCGACGCCCTGGGCTCCGTGGTATGTCGTTCCCGCCGATCACAAGTACGCCGCCCGAGCTCTGGTAGCGGGGATCCTTGTCGATGCCATTGATCGGATGGGCCTGCAGCTGCCGAGCGTCAGCCCCGACGAGCTCGACCGCCTGACGGAGGCGAGGGACGAGCTCCGAGCGGAGTGAGCATCCCATGGACCACATGACCGGATGACCAGCCTGTTGTCTCCGATGTATGGACTTTCGGCCCTGCTCCTGCCCGACCAGGTGTCAGAGGATGAGGGATGATTTCGTTGACAACCTTTGGAGGGAATCCCATGATCCTGGATCTAGCGCAGCCGCTCAGCGACGAGCTTCGTGCCACCCTTTCTGAGGTGGTGCGCGACATGAGCAGCGAGATCGCCGATACAGACAATCCCGGATTTCGCCGAGACCTCGAAGCCCGCCGAGACCGCCTCCGGTCGGTACTGGCCCTCCTGGACGATTCGAAGGGCGCCTAGGCTTCTGGTCGTCCATGAGCAAGCAGGCCGCGTCGCCACCGACCAACGACAAAGGGGCCCCGGTCGCTCCACCCCGCCCGCCTGGGTGGCGCCACTTCCTCTGGCCACTGGCCTTCGTCATCATGGCGGTCCTGTTCCTGCTGCTCCCCATTGCGAAGAATGCCAAGCAGGTCACGCTCAACTATTCGCAGTTCCTGAGCGACGTCTCCGCGCACAAGGTCAAGACCGTCACGATCCAGACGAACGGGAGCGCGACAGGCACGCTGACGGACGGGAGCGACTACACCACGGCGATCCCTCCACAAGCCGGGCAGTCGTTCCTCGATGAGCTGCAGACGAACCACGTGCAGATCACCGCCGGCACGAGCGGTACGTCGTTCGGAACCCAAGTCCTGTCCTGGCTGATCCTGCTGCTCCCCCTCATCTTCATCGGCTACCTCTGGTGGCGCCTGTCCAGGGGAGCGGCGGGCCGTCTGCAGGGCGCTATGGGCGTCGGTCGATCCAAGGCAAAGGTGTTCGACGAAGAGCGCCCCAAGACCACATTCGCCGACGTAGCCGGCTACGAGGGAGCGAAGCTGGAGATCCGTGAGGTCGTGGACTTCCTCCAGCATCCCGAACGGTACACACGCGCCGGCGCCATGCCACCCCGCGGCATCCTGATGGTCGGCCCTCCAGGGACCGGCAAGACGCTGCTGGCCCGGGCAGTGGCGGGCGAGGCCGAAGTTCCGTTCTTCTCGGTGACAGGATCGAGCTTCGTGGAGATGTTCGTCGGTGTCGGGGCTGCCCGTGTTCGGGATCTCTTCGACGAGGCGCGCAAACGTGCACCGGCGATTATCTTCGTCGATGAGATCGACGCCATCGGACAACGACGCTCTGGTACGGGCGCAGTTGTTTCGAACGACGAGCGGGAGCAGACCCTCAACCAGCTACTGGCCGAGATGGACGGGTTCGATCCGGCGAGCGGCATCGTCGTTCTGGCCGCCACGAACCGGCCCGAGGTCCTCGACCCCGCGTTGCTCCGCCCCGGGCGGTTCGACCGCCAGGTCACCATCCCACTACCGACCCTGTCGGAGCGCCTCGACATCCTGAAGGTCCACTCGCAGGGAAAACAGCTCGATCCCAGCGTCAACCTCGAGGTGGTGGCCCGGGGCACTCCGGGCTTTTCGGGAGCGGACCTGGCCAACCTGGTCAACGAGGCGGCAATCATCGCCGTGCGAGCCGATCGGGATGTGCTGAATGCGTCCGACTTCGAGGAGGCTCGGGACCGGATCATCCTCGGCCGACGGGAGGGCTCCAATGTCCTGTTGCCCGAAGAGAAGCACGCCGTGGCCATCCACGAGGCCGGCCATGCCGTGGTGGCCGTCTATTCGGAGAACGCGGACCCGATTGCCAAGGTCACAATCCTCCCCGCCGGCCAGACGCTCGGCGTAACCGAGCAGCTGCCGCTGGTCGAGCGCCATCTGTACGGCGAGGGCTATCTGTACGACATGCTGGCCGTGTGGTTGGGAGGCCGGGCCAGCGAGCTGGTGGTCCTCGGCCAAGGCTCAACGGGCGCGGCCAACGACCTGGCCAAAGCCACCGAACTGGCCCTCAAGATGGTGCGGGAGTTCGGTCTGTCATCGAGGGTCGGGCCGGTGGGCTACCCATTGGGTGGATCGGTCTTCCTCGACCCGGGAGGCGGCGCATTGTCGAGCCGGCCATTTGCCGAGCAGACCCAGGCCGCCATCGACGACGAGGTGTCCCGCTTGCTAGGCGAGGCCGAGCAGCGGGCCGTCAGGCTCCTCACGGACCATCGCGAGGTGCTCGACCGAGTGGTCGACGAGCTGCTGGCCAAGGAGACCATCGACGGTTCGGACGTCTACGCACTGGCCGGAAGGGCGGAGCCTGCCGGCGGGACGGGGATGACGGTGGCACCCGACCGGGCCATTTCGCCGTCCAGCGAGCGTGCGGGTGTTTCCGCGACCAGATCGGAGCCCGCGGACGGCGACCCGGAGTCCCCGGCGGTCGGCCCGGAACCCTCAGCCGACCGGGCGGGAGCAGGATGACCGGCTGACCCGCTCGTCGAGGAGCTGGGCCGGGGTCATAAGCACCCGCAGCCGGGCCCTGGATCGCGTTCCCCAACGGGTGGGCCGTGCGGGCGACTTCAGGAGCCGGTGGGGACGGTGCGGATGCGGTCCGACGCCGTCGACGGCTCACCTTGAGCGACGATGGTGCCGTCCCGCATCTCGACGATGCGGTCGGCGTGGGCGGCGACATCCGGGGCGTGCGTCACCATGACGATGGTCGCACCCCCGTCGCCGAGCCGATCCAGCAGATCCAAGAACCTGGTGGTCGACCGGGAGTCGAGGCTTCCGGTCGGCTCATCCGCCAGCAGGATCTTGGGGTCGTTGGCCAGCGCCCGCGCGATCGCAACCCGCTGGCGCTCGCCGCCGGAGAGCTCTGTCGGCAATCGACGCTCGCAACCGCTGAGGTCGACTTGAGCGAGCAACTCGTCCGCTCGGTCCTTTCGCTGGCGCGCCGACAGGTGGGTGCCGAACATCGGCAGCTCGACGTTGCCGAGGGCCGACAACTGGGGCAGGAGGTTGTGGAACTGGAAGACCAGGCCCACCTCGTTCCGGCGATAACCGCTGGGATCACGCAGGTGGGCCAGGTCCTGATTTGCCACGATGACCGATCCGGTGGTGGGGGTGTCTATGGCGGCCAGCAGGTGGAGCAGCGTCGACTTTCCACAGCCCGAAGGACCGGTAATGGCAACCGTCTCGCCGTACTCGACGCTGAGATCGACACCGGCCAGTGCGTTGACGTGACCGGGATAGACCCTGGTCACACCCTGCACGACGACGGCGAGGTCCTTGCCGGTTCGATCACTCATAGCTGAGGGCCCGGAGTGGTGAGAGGAGGGCGGCGCGGATGGTCGGGTACAGCGCGCCGATCAATGTCATCACGAGAGCGGTGAACAGGGCTCTCCAGAACGCACCTTCGGTGAAGTTCGGGTGGAGGATGCCCCTGAGAGCCGGGAGACGGGCCAATGCTGCAGCCACGACGAACGAGAGCACCACACCGAGCACGGCACCCACAAATGCGAGGAGCAGGCTCTCGCTGAGCAGGAGGCTCACCGTTCGCCGCCGGGTCCAGCCGATGGCCCGCAGCAACCCGAACTCACGAGTCCGCTCGAACAGCGAGAGGAGCATGGTGTTCCCCACGATGACCGCGCCGATCAGGATGGCGAGCACCGTGCTCCCGTTGACCGCCGCCTGGAGGTATACCAGGTTCCGATCGGCCCGCCCGAACTGGGCCGCCGTCTGGATCGTGGTCAGCTGGGGCTGGTCATAGGCGATGCGGCTGGCGACCGCCGCGGGCTTCGTGCCCGGATCTACCTTGACGAATGCCAAGGTGACGATGCCGGCAACCCTGTTGTATCCCTGGAGGGCCGGAAGAGGGAACATGGCGCCTGCGTCACCGAACGAGTTGCCCGTCGAGAAGATGCCGACCACGGTGTTCGGAGTGCCGCCGAGGGCATGGAATTGGTCTCCCACCCGCAGGCCCAAGTTGGCAGCTGCTCGCCAACCCAGCATCACCTCGTGCGATGCGGTAGCGGCATAGGGCTGTCCCCGCACGACGGTGACTCCGAAGCGCGCGAGGTCGCCGGGGTCGATGCCGATCTCGATGAACGCCGGATTGTCGGCATTGATGTGCTCGATCTCGACCAGCACACCGACCGCACTGGCCACACCTGGCGTTTGGCCGATCCGCGCCAGCTCCTGTCGGTCGATGGTGCTGGACAGGGTGTCCGAGGCACCCTTCTGAAGCACGGTGAAGTCGGCCTTGCCCACCGAGATGATGGCCGCGGCCGACTGCTCGAGGCCACTGCTGGTCACCGCCAAGGTGACCACGGTCATCACGGCAATGGCAACGGCACCGGCCATACCGAGCGACCGCGCCTTCTTCCGCCACAGGTTGCGGAGGATCAGGTCGAAAAAGGTCATCGTGCGGATCGTGCGATCTGGTCACCGCTGGCTTGGCTCACGCCGTCCATTGTCCGCTGAGATGCGGGCGGGCTGTAGGGACTTTTGACCCCAATTCCCGAATGTTTGTCCTGCACATCGACGCATTCCGAACGATCTGGGCCTCCCGGGCGGCTTGTGACGCGGTAGGGAGTACAAGCCGACGTGCCGGCAGATCGCAAACTCGGCCCTCCCGAACTTGACGCCGGCAGTCGAGGTTCACAGGGTCATCTGGCGGCGTTGGCCGGGGGCCAGCTCAGCCACCTTGCCGTCCAACCCCACGCGGGCGCTGCCCTCTCCCCAGTCCGCCGCCTCGACCGCGATGGCACCACCGGCCACGACGACATTGATCCACCGGCGGCGATAGCGGATGTCGAGCGTGAGGCTCTGGACCTCGGTTGGGAGCTGAGGATGGAACCAGATGCCGTCATCCCGGGTTTCGACACCCAGGTAGCAGCGCTGCAGGAGATCCACGGTGCCGGCCATGGCACCCAGGTGGATCCCTTCGGCGGTGGTCCCACCCTGGATGTCGTCGAGGTCGCTCCGGAGGGCCTCTTCGAAGAACTTCCATGACCGCTCACGATCGGAGCGGGCCAGCACCCAGCTGTGCACCACCCGGCTCAGCGTCGACCCGTGCGAGGTCCGCTGCAGGTAGTAGTCGATAGTGCGGGGGATGACGTCGGAGTCGAAGCCATATGCCAACCGATCGAAGATCGCCTCGAGCTCCTCGCTCGACAAGAGATAGAAGAGCATCAGCACGTCGGCCTGCTTCGACGCCTTGTAGGCGTTGGGTGTGTCGCCCTCGCCCTCGAGGATCCGATCGAGCCGGGAGATGTCGCCGTAGCGGGTCCGGTAACCGTCCCAGTCCAGTTCGGCCAGATCCTCATACCCCTCGAACTGACTGATGACGCCGTCCTGGTGGAACACCACGCGCATCTTGCGGCTCACGTCCTCCCAATGGGCCAGTTCGCTGTCGTCGAGAGCCATGCGAAGGCGCAGCTCGCCGCGTCGGGGCTCCGGAAGGAGCTCCATCAGCTCGAGGGCCCTGCTCAGGACCCACACGGCCATCACATTGGTGTAGCTGTTATTGCGGAGACCGGGTGACGATGCGCCGTCATAGCCGTCGTGGTACTCATCCGGGCCCATCACGCCGACGATCTCGTAGCGATCGGTTGCCCGGTCGTAGCGGGCGATGCTGGCCCAGAACCGGCTGATCTCGAAGATCATCTCTGCACCGAAGGTGACCATGAAGTCGATGTCCCCGGTCGCTTGATAGTACTTCCAGATGTTGTAGGCGATGGCGGAATTGATATGCCGCTGCAGGTGCGAGGCGTCGGGTAGCCACCGGCCGGACAGCGGGTTGAGGTGGACGACCTGCGCCTCTTCGCGTCCGTTGCTTCCGCTCTGCCACGGGTACATCGCCCCGCGGAGGCCTGACTGGTGGGCCGCCCACCGAGCCTCCGGGAGTCGCCGGTAGCGGTACAGCAGCAGTGATCGAACCAGTTCGGGAAGGTGAAGGTTGAGATAGGGGAAGATGAAGAGCTCGTCCCAGAAGACATGGCCCCGGTAGGCCTCCCCATGGAGGCCACGCGCCGGCACCCCGACGTCGAGGTCGAGAGTGTTGCGGGACGTGGTCTGAAGCAGGTGGAAGATGTGGAGATGAAGGGTCGATACGTGTCGTTCCGTCGTCGCACGCCAGTTCGAGGGAGAAGCGCTCCCACAGGTCCATCCCAGTCGAGGACGTGAGCACGGAGAAGCTCGACAAAGTTGCCGAGCCGCCCGCTCCACGAAGCAGCTTCCGTCAGCAGGCGTCGCTGATGGGGCGGTCCCTCGACGTGAACAGCGTGACAACCTTCTCGATCGTGATCGGTTCGGAGGGCCTGGCATCGAAGGTGAGCTCATGAGCGATGAATCCGGGTTCCTCGACCACCTCGCGCACCGGACCCGTGCGGTCGCCGATGCATTCGATCCGTGTTCTGGCTGCTTCGCGCAACGTTCGACACCGGACTGACTGGTCCGGGCGGCCAGGGCGACCGTCTCGCCGTCGATGGCTTCGGCGTGCACACCGATCAGATGGTGCTCGTCGAATTGTTTGTAGCGAGCCACACCGGCATTGACGATCCTGCCGTCGACGCCCGATCGGACAGCCAGGCGACCCGACCAGTTCTCCGCCCACAAGACGGTCTGGAGGCCCGCCACATGTCTGTTGGCCATGCTCACGAACCGCGTCCTGTCGCATACGTGTGACGCGCCCCTCGTCGTCCCGCACCCGCAATGTCCGAATCAGCGTCGCCCGGCGGAGGTCCAGCTCCTGGGAGAACTCGAGTATCTCGACACCGCCGAGATCGAACCAAGGCCCCCCGTCGATGCTGAAGGTGAGCGGCAGCCAATTGGGTACGTTGACGAGGCTCTCGTTCTCGACGGTGCGACCGGCCAGCTCGGTCGTGCGCCGGTTGTACAGACCGGCGACGTAGGTCCCGGGATAATGGATGCCGTCGGCGACCGACTCCGGCGCCGCGCCGCGTGTGGCGAAGTATCCGTTTCCCAGCGTGCACAGGGCCTCCCGCAGCCCCTCGTGCGCAGGGTCGAAATGGTCGTACCGGAGCGACCATTCGTCCTGGCTCGGTCGGAGCCGCGGCCCTCGCGTCGGCGGGCGGTCGACTCACTGCCGCTCTTCGGTCGGGATCGGAAGCAGTTCGAGCTCGGCCAGGTCCCGGACGACCAGATCGGCGCCGTGCTCGCGCAGTTCGTCGGCATGGGACGCCCGGTCGACGCCCACGACAAGACCGAAGCCGCCCCGGTGGCCTGCTTCGACACCGGCCAGAGCGTCTTCGACGACGGCCGACCGGGAGGGTGCAGCGTCGAGCAGACGAGCGGCCGTCAAGAAGATGGCGGGGTCCGGCTTTCCCGGCAGCGCCAGAGCCTCGGCATCGATGCCGTCCACCACCACATCGAAGAGATCCGATGATGCCAGCCGTCGTCAGTATCACCTTGGCATGGCGGCTCGACGAGATCAGGGCGGTTTGGAGCCCGCGAGAGCGAAGGGAGTGAATGAACGACACCGTGGTCGGGAACGGTGCCACGCCATCACTCGTCACCAGCCGCTCGAACTCATGGTCCTTGAGGTTGGCGATGCCGCACACGGAGCCGTAGCCAGGTGGGTCCGAAGGTCCACCCCGTCGGAGGTCCGACACCACGCGACAGGAGAAAGCTGGCCGCCCCGTCGTAACGGGGCTTGCCGTCGACGTAGCGGAGGTAGTCGTCCTCGGTGAACTCGGCAAATGGCTCCACCGAGCGTTTCGAACGTGTCGCGAAGGTATCGATCGAAGACCTCCTTCCAGCAGCGGGCGTGCACCTTTGCGGTGTCGGTGACGACGCCGTCCATGTCGAAGATGAACGCATCGAGCTCATCGATCCGGACCGCCACCCTCTGCCTCCGATCAAGCCCAGTTCGCTGAGCCGGTGGGAACGCCGCCACCCTCATCCGTGGAAACCGGCCTTCCCGGCCAGACTATTCGATGAGCACCGATGGCAGGCTGCGGTGCGTCCGACCGACGGAGTCGATCCGAGCTCTCACCGCCGTTGTTCCGGAAGCCGAGCGGCAAGGTGATCGGGGACTTTCGACCCTGGCACCCCGCCCCTGCTCGGGGTGAGGATGCGAGTATGGAGTCCGTGAGTTCGGGCGCGCTCGGACCCTCCGGAGCGAGGGCCCCCGGCAATGGGGCTATCTGACTTGCAGATGCCGTCCGCCAAGGTCATCGAGACCCATGTCTCGCTGCTCTTCTTCGTGGGCGATCGCGTCTACAAGCTGCGCAAGCCTGTCCAGTACGACTTTCTCGACTTTCGGGAGCGGGAGACTCGTCTCTACGACTGCCACCGAGAAGTCGCACTCAATCGAAGGCTTGCACCAGACGTCTATCTGGGCGTGGCCGATCTGATGATGGAGGGGGAACCGATCGACCACATGGTCGTGATGCGAAGGATGCCCGACGGACGCCGGTTGGCCGAACTGGCCCGACGGGGGGCCGGTCTTGACCCGTGGCTGTATCAGGTAACAGAGGCGCTGGTGAAATTCCATCGCGCCGCATCACGCTCGCCGCTGATCTCGGCGGACGCGACGGCCGATGCTTTGAAGAGAATCTGGGAGGATAGCTTTCGAGAGACAGAGCCCTTTGTCGGGACTGT
The DNA here is from genome assembly GCA_963769825.1 of uncultured Acidimicrobiales bacterium. Lineage (GTDB taxonomy): Bacteria > Actinomycetota > Acidimicrobiia > Acidimicrobiales > RAAP-2 > Bog-756. The sequence continues at coordinate 49,713 of CAVYNO010000021.1, read as the reverse complement.
CCTTGCAGAGGATGCGGAGAACGAGATCCGGCAGATGGTTCCTAGGTGGATCAAAGGGCGGGGACCGCTGCTCGACGCGCGGATCGCCTCAGGTTGCGTGTGCGACGGACATGGTGATCTCCAGGCCGAGGACATCTTCTGTCTCGACGATGGGGTCCGGATTCTCGATTGTGTCGAGTTCTCCGACCGGCTGCGCCATTGTGATGTCTGCTCCGATGTCACATTTCTGAGCATGGATCTCGAGCGGCTGGGTCGTCCGGAGGCGGCCAGCCGACTTCTGTCCGACTACGAGGAACTGACAGGCAGTCCGTTCCCTGCCAGCCTGATGCACTACTACTCGGCGTCACATGCCTATGTTCGGGCCATGGTCAGTTGCCTTCGATCCGATCAGGCCGGTGAGGGCGTTCGCTCGGAGGCGCGGCAACTGCAGGCGCTCGCCCTTGACCACCTCCGCCGAGCGCGAGTGCAGCTTGTGCTCGTCGGTGGCCCCCCGGGCAGCGGGAAGTCGACCCTGGCTGTCGGGCTGGCCGCGGTGACCGGTTGGGACGTCATGCGCTCCGACCAGCTAAGGCAGGACATCGCCGGGGGGACATTCGGACAGCCAACCGGCGCCCCTTCCGAAACTTCCGGCTACCGGGAGGGTCGCTACCGACCGGAGGCCACCGCAGCTGCCTACCGGGAGCTGCTCGTTCGGGCCGAGCGGTCACTCGGGCTCGGCCAGTCGGTCATCCTTGACGCCTCGTGGGTCGACGCGGACTGGCGCGAAGAGGCCAGGTCTCTAGCCGACCGCACCGGTAGCAACCTGGCGGAGCTGCAGTGCCAGGCCTCCCCGGAGGTGACCGCGGCCCGAATCACCCGTCGACTGTCCGACCACACGGACATCTCGGAAGCCACCCCCGAGATCGGCCGGGCGATGGGCCGGTCGATGGATCCGTGGCCGTCGGCGATCGTGATCGACACTTCGCGGCTGTCGCCAGTTGAGATGGTGTCGCAGGCGCGAGATGCCCTGTCCAGTCGATAGACAGCGACCCTTGTGACGGCTCCCGTATCGCGTAAGGGATCGCTCGAGCGTGAGGTCAAGCTCGCCGTCGAGCTCGACTTCGAACTGCCTGATCCGCCCCGAGGGCTCGGCAGGGTGGAACGGCGGCCGGAGCAGCACCTGCGGACGATCTACTTCGATACGGGGGAGTTCCGGTTGTGGCGCTCGGGTATCACCCTCCGTCATCGCTTGGGCGAGGGATCGGGGGCGGGTATCTGGACGCTGAAGCTTCCGGCCCCGAGTGAGGGACCGGTCCTCGACCGAACCGAGCTCGTCTGGACGGGACCGAGCGACTCCCTGCCGGAAGAGGCAGTCGCCATGCTCAGGGGCGTCAGGCGACGCTCCCCGCTCCGTCAGATCGTGGAGCTGGACACGACCAGGCGGCGCCTCATGGTGCAGGACTCGGCCGGTGTGGCGCTCGGAGAGCTCGACGACGACACGGTCACCGTGGTGGGTGGTGCTCGCAATACGCTGCGCTTTCGCCAGATAGAGCTGGAGCTCGCACCGGGCGGGGAAGCTCTGGTCGGCCCGATGCTGGAGACGCTCATTCGAGCCGGTGCCCGTCAAGGCGGTGAGCAGAAGCTCGCCAAGGCGGTGGACCTGCCGCCCCGTTCGAGGCCGGATCTGGTTGTTCGCGCCAGGGGATCCGTGGTCGGGGATCTCGTGCGAAGCTCCATCACTGCTGCGTTGTGTCGCCTGCTCGACAATGACTACCTCCTCCGCATCGACCCTGCAGATCCGCCCGTCGAAGCGGTTCACCAGGCACGCGTGGCCACTCGCCGCTTGCGCTCCGAACTCAAGCTGTTGGGCCCGGCGCTCGATCACCACTGGGTACGCCGCATCCGTGGCGAGCTCAAGTGGTTGGGTGGGGTGCTCGGGAGCGTGCGCGACGATGACGTGCTCGCCCCGCTGCTGGAGGGAGACGGAGATGGCTCGGCCTTCGACGGCGATGGTCGGAGAGACCTGCGATCAATGCTGGACGAGCAACGGCGTGTGCATTGCCGAAACCTGGCTGCGGCACTTGCCAGTGACCAGTACCTGATCTTGCTCGACCAGCTCGACGAGGCCGGTCAACACCCCCCCCTCGATGGGCGTCGGTCCGACGCGGGACGCCGACCAGCCCTTGCCTACCGGCCGGCGAGACACATCCTCCCCGAGTTGGTCGGGCAGCGCTGGCGTTCTCTTCGCACGGTGATACGAGAGGCCGGACGTCATCCAGGCGATCATGAACTTCACCTCATGCGGATCCGGGCCAAAGAGCTCCGGTACGCGGCAGAAACGGCCGCGCCGGTCGTGGGGAGGCCGGCGCGCCGGATGGCAGCGGCCGCGGAAGAAGCCCAAAACGTCCTCGGGGCACATCAAGATGCGGTATGCGCAGAGCAGTGGCTCCGAAACAGGGCGATGGAGGGCACATTGGCGGCGAGCTATTCCTCTGGACGCCTCGGCGCTGAACAGGCTCGCTCGCGGCGGAAGCTGCGCCGCCGGTGGCGATCAGTGTGGCGAGAACTTGATCGCAAACAACTCCGACGCTGGCTTCCGAAATGACCACACTGTTCGGATCAGCGACTGGGCGCTCCATCACGCACCAGCGGAGACCTCGGGCTCCAAGGCTCAGGTCGGGGCGTGCTCGAAAGGGCTCAGGTCGGGGGGTGCTCGAAGTGCTCGATGGTGACGTCTGTTCCGGGAAAAAAGACGGTCTCGTGGCCGTTGTCATCCCAGCGCACGACATAGGGCGGCGCTCCATCGGAACCGTGAACCTCGAGAATCTCTCCGTCCCGATTCGGCTCGCCGTGCACATGCCCGTGGACCACGACACGATCTCCCACGCTCGCCCGCATATCTGCTCTCCTTGAAGCTCTTCGTCGCGGTTCCATCCTCGGTCAGCGCCACCCGTCCCACCAGGGCCGAAAGTCCCGTCTGGTGCAGCCCGTGGCGTCCAGGGCGGGCTTGGACCACCACGAGCGAGCAGCCGAGAGCACAGGATGTCGACGATGCCCCTTGGGTAGGGTGCCTTCATGGCCAAGGGTCCCGCCCGTAAGCCGGGAGTGTCCGCGATGCCGGTGCGGTTCGGGTTGTCGGTGGGAGTCGCCATTGCCGCGATGGTCGTTCCGGTGAGCTCGGCTGGAGCCATGAGGGAGTCGGCATCCACGATGGAACCGCCCGGGTCACCCATCGGGCTCTCCCTCGGTCCATCCTTCGGCGGGCCGGCCGCTCTGGTGGACCCTTAGGCCGGCACGGGGGTCGGCACCGTCACACCGGGAAACGTGAGTGAGTACCCGGGTGCGTCCGTTCCCATTGGGCATGGTCCAGTTCAGCCCGGACACCTCACCCCACCGCCAGGTGACGACCGGTTCCGGGTATGACTACGCGGATTCGGCGATCTCCGGCTTCAGCCTCACGCATCTCTCCGGACCGGGGTGCGCCATCTACGGCGACATCCCCATCCTCCCGTTGACCGGCCCGGTTCCGGCCGACCCCGACTCCACCACCCAACCCTTCTCGCACTCGACCGAGCAGGCATCGGCGGGCAACTACCGCGGTGACCCTGGGCCCGGGGGGCCAACGAAGGCATCGGCGTTCAACTCACCGCCACCACCCGGAGCGCCCTGGGTGCCTTCACGTTCCCAACCCACCGACAGCCTCGGTGACCGGGGCCAGCTTCACCGCTGACGACCGTCTCCTGTTCAAGGTCAGCGACTCGGCCAACGGCTCGAGCAGCTCTCAGGTCCAGGTGGTCGGGACCGACGGCCTGGTGGGCTCGGTCACCAGCGGGGACTTCTGCGGCATCCCCGGCAACTACACCCTGTACTTCGCCGCTCAGTTCTCCGGAGCCGTTCGCGCCGAGTGGCACCTGGCAGGACGGCGTGGTCGGGACCGCGTGGAAGCTGTGTCGGGACGGCCAGCGTCTCCTGCGGGGCCTGGCTCGGCTTTCGTGACCCGAGTCGCGGCCAACCGGAGCCAGGTCCTGGCCAAAGTGGGCATCTCCTTCGTGTCGCCGCCGGTGCGCTCGCCAACCTGACGACCGAGGACCCGGGCTGGGACTTCTCGGTCGATCTCCGAGCGGCCACCGCGGTTTGGAACGGCCTCCTGGACCGGGTGGCCGTCCAGGGCGGCACACAGACCGCGCAGCGCACCTTCTACACGGCGCTGTACCACTCCTTGTTGTTCCCTTCGGTCTTCAGCGACGACGACGGCCAATACATGGGCTTCGACCACCGGGTGCACACCCTGGCACCCGGGCACGTCCAGTACGCCAACATCTCCGAGAGCGACATCTACCGGTCCGAGGTCCCCCTGCTGGCCGTCTTGTTGCCGGGGCCCACCTCCCAGATGGTCCAGTCACTGCTGAACGACGCCGACCAGACCAAGGGGGGCTTCCTGCCCAAATGGGCGCATCGCCGACAATGACGCCGGTCAATGGGACGGCGACTCGGCCGATCCGATCATCGCCGATGCCTACGCCTACGGAGCGCGCGCAGTTCAATGTGGGCGGGCGCTCAAGGCCATGGTCCACGGCGCCACCGTGCCCGAGAGCTGGCTTCGTCCGAGCGGCAGAACCTCACGGAGTACCAATCCCAAGGCTGGGTACCCGCAGCTCACCTACGACCTCACCTCCTATCCCTATACCGACGGCGGATCGGAGACCCTCGAGTACTCGATCGACGACTTCTCCATCTCACAACTCGCTCAGGCCGCCGGCGAGCCGGCCGAGGCCGCCGACTTCGCCAAGCGGGGCCAGAACTGGCAGAACCTGTTCAATCCGGCGACCGGCTACCTGGCGGCCCGACAGGCCGACGGAAGTTTCCCGTCCGGCCCGGCATTCCAACCGGCGAGTCCCGCCGACCAGGCCCAAGGCGTGGCCCAGCAGGGTTTCGAGGAGGGCAACGCCATCCAGTACACCTGGGCAGTTCCCCAGAACCTGGCCGGGCTGTTCGGGCTGATGGGCGGGGACGGGGCGGCGGTGACCAAGCTCGACACCTTCTTCACCCAGCTGAATGCCACCCGGTTCCAGCCCTTTGACTGGGCCGGGAACGAGCCGGGGGAGTGGATCCCCTTCGAGTACGACTACGCCGGTGCGCCGTGGAGCACCCAAGCGGTGGTCCGCCGCATCATGACCCAGCTCTATCCGCTCGCCCCCGTCGCCGAACCGGGCGAGGACGATCTCGGAGCCCTGTCATCGTGGTACGTCTGGGCCGCGCTGGGCCTCTACCCCGAGACCCCGGGCGTCGCCAACCTGGCTCTGACCAGTCCCCTGTTCCCCCGGGTGGCGGTGGTCGAAGGAAACGGCCACACCCTGACCATCACCGGCTCGCATGCGCCCGATGCGTACATCCAGCACGCCCACCTGGCCATCGGATCGGCGGATCCGTCGACGTGGGACGAGCCGTGGCTGCCGGCCGCGGCCCTCGACCGAGGGGGCGAACCTCTCGGTGGCACTGGGCACGGCTCCCGACCGGAACTGGGGAGCCGTCTCTGTCGGCTGCCCCCCCTTCGTTCTCGCAGGGTGCCGCCCCCGCGGTGCCCTTCACCGAACCCGGGGGATCCCTCACCGTCCCCGCCCGGGGCTCGGCCATCGTCCATCTGGGGGTCCAAGAGGCACAAGCGAGTCAGAGATCGGTGGCGGTGGTGTCCTGGCGAGCGTCGCCTTCGGCCGGGATCACGGTGTCCCCGAGCTCGGGGACGTTACGGGTGGTCGATGGCCGTTCGACTACGGCGCTCCGAGTCACGGCGGCGAATCCCGGCGCGGCGACCGTCACCTTCGGCCTGACCCAGGGTACGGCGCACCTCCCCAGCCTTACCCTCGACGTGTCCTCGTGAACCCACGGTGCCCCGGTCGTCCATCTCCCGACCGGAACGCACGGAGCAAGAGAGCCGCCTCCGGGCCACCCTTAGGACCTTTGGCCCTGCCGCAGGTGGCATCCTCCGTCGTACCGTCATACCAGGAGGTGGTTGTCGTGGACGTGGAAGTTGCCTTGGCAGAGACGGTGCGGGACTGGGCGCGAGCGAACTGTCCCGGAGAGCCGTCGGTGGCCGCGGGTGCCGTGGCGATGGCGTTGAACAGCTATGCCGGCGGGGCATCCACAGCCGAGGCTTGCGTAGAGGCCCGAGCCTTTGTAGTGAGTTGGACAGCACCACCCTGCCCACCGCGAGTATCGGTCGGGCTCCCAACTCCCGCTGGCGTCGTGAGCAGCCCGGGGCTGGGACTACAGAAGAAGGGACGTCAGATGGAGACCGACAAGAGGAGCCACGCATGACGGCCGAAGACCCGACCTTGGCTGCCCGCCTCGACGAGCTGGAGCGACGGGTGCAAGACCTGGATCGCCGTGTGGTGAGCCGGGAAGTGCTCGATGAAGAGATCCGCAGCCTCGAGCGTCGCTTACGGGAGGTCCGAGAGCTCACGGAGGGATAAAGTTCGACCGCCCGGGCAACCCGGATGTCCAGAATGTCAACGCCATGACAGTATCGACCGGTGCTCCTCGTGGTCGTGATGCTGTCGGCGGCGTTCGCAGTGGCCAACGGCGTCCATGACGCAGGGAATGCTATCGCCGCGCCCATCGTCACCGGTGCCATGCGGCCCGCCTCGGCGGTGGTGTGGGCCGCCGTTTTCCACGTGCTCGGTGCCCTTGTCCTGGGTACTGCCGTGGCCGCCACCATCGCCGGCATCGTCATCGTTCCCACGGACAAGACGTTGGAGGTGCTGGCTGCGGCAGTGCTCGGCGCCTTGGTGTGGAATCTGTTGACGCTGTGGAGGGGCCTCCCCTGCAGCTCGGGCCACTGCCTCGTAGGCGCCCTGGCCGGCGCGGCGCTGGCGGAGGGCGGTGCCCATGCCGTCCACTGGGGAGGGCTCGAGGGTCTGCGCCCGGTCGGGGTGCTCGGCTCGCTCCTCTGGCTCTTCTTCGCCACCACGATCGCTCTGCCCCTGGCCATGCTCGGTATCCGTCTGGCCCGGCGATCGCTTCGACGAGCTCGTCGCTCGGTCGAGACGCCTGTCCGCCGGGGCGAGCTCCTGGCATCGGCCGGACTGGCCTTCGCCCATGGCTCCAACGACGCCCAGAAGACCATGGGCCTGATCACCGCGGCGCTGGTGGCCGATGGCCGTCTCTCCCACTTCGCCGTGCCGCTCTGGGTGGCGATCACAGCTGCCCTTCTCTTGACCCTCGGGACGCTGTTCGGAGGGTGGCGCGTGGTTCGGACGCTCGGGCGCCGCATCTATCCCATCCGATCGTTGGGTGGTCTGGTCAGTCAGGGGTCATCAGGCATCATCGTGCTCGGTGCATCTCTGGTGGGCGCGCCCATCAGCACCACCGACGTGGTCGCCCCGGCCGTGGTAGGGGTGGGCTCGGGCGAGCGGTGGCGTCACGTGCGCTGGGCGGTGGTCGGTGAGATCGGACTGGCCTGGCTGGTAACACTTCCCGTGAGCGCGCTCCTGGGCGCATTGTTTCTCATCGTGTGGAGGGTGATCGGATGAGGCGGTGGTTCCTGCCGAAGTCAGCGGACCTACTCGGTCTGTTGGCCCGGCAGGGCGAGGTCACGATCAAGGGCATGGATGCGCTCGCCGCCTGGTCGAAAGGCGATCTCCTTCAGGGCACGGCTGTTCGCCAGGGCGAGCACCTCGCGGATGCGGCCAGGCGTGAGGTACTGAAGGCGCTGAAGGACGCGTTCGTCACTCCGATCAGCCCGGAGGACATCTACGAGATCTCGGAGCGTCTCGACGCCGTGCTCAATGCGGCTAAGAACCTGGTCCGGGAATCGGAGTTGCTGGCGATGGGCCCTGATCCGGCGATGGCCGAGATGGCGGACCTGGTGGCGCTCGGCGTGCGTCATCTGGTCGAAGGGATCCCGAGCCTGGCATCCGATCCCGGATCGGGCGACTGCATGCGCCGACGCGTCGATCCGGCAGCAGCGCGCCATCGAGCACGTCTACCGCCGGGCCATGTCAGCCCTCCTCGCCATGGAGGACCTCCGCGAGGTGACCGGGCGACGCGAGCTGTATCGACGCTGCGCCCGGATGGGCGATCACATGGAGGGAGTGGCCCATCGGGTCTGGTACGCGGTGGTGAAGGAGAGCTGAGTTCCTGTGCGCAGCTCTGATGGACAGAGCGGGCTGCGTCACCGATGTCGGTTACAGGGCCGGCGGGTCGGGAAACCCGGCTTGCGGTCCCTCGCCGGTGATACGGAATCGGCGCCCGCTTGCATTCGTCGCATCGATGCGGACCAAGCGGTGCACCCCCCCAAGGCCTGACCACGACCTGATGGTGGTCAGATCCGATAGTGAGCCTGACTCGTCGTCGACTTCCGAGGCCATTCCTTGGAGCAACACGCTCCAGTAGGTCTCATCCGACGGCTCCCAGGCATCGGCCTGAAAGGCGACCACGGCGCCGATGGTTGCCGCGTCGAGCTTCGTACCGGGGATGGTACGAACGAGTACGGAATCGTCGACGAGCGCGAAGTAGACGGGGAGGATGACCGGCAGGGCGTCGATGCTGACGCCGATGCGTCCGACCGACGTCTGGCCCAACAGCTCGAGGCACTCTCGGCGTGTGAGAATTGCCGCTTCGGGTTGCTCGCTCGGCCCCACGGAAGGACAGTGACGGATCCGAGACCCCGTCACTAGGGCCGAAAGTCCTGACCTGGCCGTGGAGTGGTCAAGGCTGCCCCCGGGCCCGAGTGCCTGGCTGCATGGCGGTCCCAGACGTGTCACCGCCCGGAGTGGGCGGCGGGTGCCGGGCAGCCTCCTCTTCGGCCCTCGCTCCCAACAGCACGAAGATCCCGATGAGGAGCAGCCAGACGTCGAGGAGGAACCCGACGACGACCAGAGCCAAACCGACGAATCGAGCAATCCGGCCGGCCAACAGGGTCGCCTCGAGGTGATCGTGATGGCGTTCCAGCGAGGCGCGGAGCACCCGGCCGCCGTCCATGGGCAGCGCAGGGAGCAGGTTGAAGGCGCCGAGCAACAGGTTGAGCCAGCCCAACCGGGCCCACATGCTGCCTGCGAACAGGGTCGGCGGCCAGACATGGGCCCCGATCGCCACTCCCGCGACCAGGAGGAGCATGCCCAGGACCAAGCTCGTGAGCGGCCCGACGATGGCGATGGCCAGCTCGTCGCCGGGCGCCGTGGGCATCCTCTCCAGTTGCGACAGACCGCCCAACGGAAAGAGCACGATGCCGAGGACCTGAGCACCGCGCCGGCGGGCCACCATGCAATGGGCGATCTCGTGCACCACGACCGAGGCGAACAGGGCGACGATCCAGGCCAGGCCGGAAACGACAGTGCGCGCCCCGGAGCCCCAGTCGACGGCCGCCACGAACACGACCAGCAGGAAGAAGGTCCAGTGGAGACGGATCGGTATCCCAGCCACCCGGCCGACCGAGAGGCTGTGCCCGTGCCCGGGGACGGGTGTGTGCGGGCTGGCCCTTCCTGGCCGGCTCTCCGGCCGGCTCCCATGTGTCTCCTCGCGGCTCACATCTAGCATCGTGTGCCGCTCTTCTCCCGTCGGAGTAGGGCCGAACGTCCATTGAGGGCGCCCAGAACCTGAAGGCGCCCTGAACCGAGCCGTTCACCAACCAGACACGTTGACCAGCACCGCGGCGCCGTTCACCCGGTCATGGGCCAGGGCGGCGAGGGCCCGGTCGGCCTCATCGAGCCCGAACGGTGCCGTGGAGACGCGCACTGGAATCCGAGCGGCGGCCTCGAGGAACTCGTTGCCGTCCTGCCGGGTGTTGGCGGTCACGCTGCACAGGCTGCGCTCCTCGAAGAGGTGCCGTTCGTAGTTGAGGACGGGGATATCGGTCAGGTGGATCCCGGCGATGGCCAGGGTCCCTCCCCGGTCCAGCGCTTCCAGTGCCGGAAGTACGAGGGTGCCCACCGGTGCGAAGAGGATGGCGGCGTCCAGTGCCTCCGGTGGTCGTTCGTCCGCGTCACCGACGCTGGCGGCGCCGAGGGCCAGAGCCAGTTCCCGTGCCTCGGGTGCCCGGGTCATCACGTGCACCCGAGCCCCCTCGGCCATGGCGATTTGCGCGGTGAGGTGGGCTGAACCACCGAACCCGTAGATCCCGAGCCGGCCCCCCGGAGGTAGCTGCGAGCGCCGGAGCGCCCGATAGCCGATGATGCCGGCGCAGAGGAGCGGTGCAGCCTCTTCGTCGCTGAAGGTGTCGGGCACGGGATAGGCGAAACCGTCGTCGACCACTGCGTACGGGGCGTACCCTCCGTCCAAGTCCCATCCGGTGAACCGAGGGTTGGTGCAGAGGTTCTCCCGGTGGGCCAGGCAGAACCGGCATACCCCACAGGTGTGGGCCAGCCAAGGGATGCCCACCCGGTCACCCACGTTGAAGCGATTACATCCGTGCCCCAACTCGTCGACGATACCCACGACCTCATGGCCGGGAACGACCAGCGCGTGTCTGGGCCGGAGGTCTCCTTCGGCCAGGTGGAGGTCGGTGCGGCAGACGCCGCAGACGCGGACGTGCACCCGGAGCTGGCCCACCCCCGGCGTGGGAACCGCCCGATCGACGCGCCGCAGGGGACCGGAATCGATCGGCCCTGGACGTCCCACGGCCCAGGCCTGCATCGTCTCGGTGGTCATCGCCGGGTTCTCGTGTCCTGCCTTCCGTCACCCAGGCTGCGCCCTGCGCCGCGGCGTATCGTCGGAGTGGACGCAGCCCAGAGGTCTCGTGAGGACCGGCTCATGGCGAGGGTGCGGGCTCCTTCCCGTCACGGAGCACGAGCACCGGGCAGTGGGCATTGGAGACGCAGTGCTCGCTCACCGACCCGAGCAGCATGCCGGCGAACTCACCGTGGCCGCGGCTTCCGACGACGAGCAGGTCCGCCCCCCGGGATGCCTTCACGAGGAGGGGGGCCGGGTGGCCCTCGAGGACGCTCGACTTGACGGAGAGACCGGGGTGTCCCGTTCGAATCTGTGCGACGATCTCAGCTAGGGCTTTCTCGCAATCGCGTGCCGGGTCGTACTCGTTGGGCACGACCGACCAGCCGAAGCTCAGCGGCCACTCCCAGGTCATCAGGACCTCGAGGGCAGCACCGCTCAACTCTGCCTGGCGGGCTGCCCACTCCACCGCCTCGATGGAGGACGGCGATCCGTCGGTTCCGACCACGATCCGGTGGGCGGCTTGTGGCTCAGTCGTCATCGTCAAGCGCTCCTTTCGGCAATGCGATCGTAGCGCCGGGTTCCGGGATCACGGTCGCCCCACCGCGGTCCCCCAGGCTCCCTGACGGTTCGTGTCGTTCCGCCTGCGCGTCCCGCAGCACCCTTGCACGGTACGGAGCGGGCTTGGTGATGCGTAGGGGGCAAAGTCCTATCGCGGACAGCTCGGATGGAAACTACCTGACTACTGATCGAGGGGGACCCGCCAGATCAGCTTGGTACCGCCGGATTCACGGTTCTCAGCGGTGAATTCCCCATGTAGCTTTTCTGCTCTGCGCCGCAGGTTGTTCAATCCAAGCCCGCCATCGCTCGGACCTCCTCGGCCGATCCCACAACCGTTGTCGACAACCAACAGTCGGAGTTGGCCGTCGTTCACGTCGAGACCCACCGTGGCCTCGCTGGCTTGAGCGTGGCGTCCGACATTGGTCACGGCCTCGCGGACGACGACCAGGACGTGCTCGCTCACCGTCTCTGGAACGGCCGAGTCGATGGGCCCGTCGAACGATGCGTGGATCTCGAACCCGACGACCGGCCGGAGCTCTTGCAGCAAAGAGAGCACACCGGCTCGGAGGCCTCGATCGAAGTCTCCGGAGGCGAGCTCGAAGATGCTGGTCCGAACCTGGCGGATGGTGTCGTCGATGTCGGAGATGGTCGCCCGCAGCCGGTCGGTGATCTCGGGCGCCAGCGGCTTGCCGGCGAGGCTCTGCAAGGAGAGACCGACGGCAAACAGGCGCTGGATGACGGTGTCGTGCAGGTCCCGAGCCAGGCGGTCCCGCTCCTCGTAGATGGCGACCCGCTGCACCTGCGCGTGAAGCCGGGCGTTCTCGATGGCGATGCCGGCTGCGAGGGCGAGGGCTCCGACCAGGGCCTCGTCATCGCTCGTGAATTCCGTCCACCCGATCTTGTCGGTGAGGTACAGATTGCCATAGACCTCGTCACGCACCTTCAACGGCACGCCCAGGAACGAGGTCATCGGGGGGTGGTTCGGGGGAAAGCCATAGGTCTCGGGATGGTCTCCGATCCGCGTCACCCGGAGAGAGCTGGCATCGGAGATGAGCAGGCCCAGCACGCCCAATCCGGTAGGTCGGCTCCCGATCGCCTTCTCTTGCTCCGTATCGAGCCCACGCGTGATGAATTCCGACAGCGCCGAACCGTCCTCATTCAGCACCCCGAGGGCGCCGTAGCGGGCGTTGGTCATCGAGCGGGCTTCCTCGACGATGTGGCCGAGGAGGGAGGGTAGGTCCAGGTCCGCCTCGAGGAGGAGGGCGGCTTCCAGTACTCGGCGGAGCTTGGCCGGGTCCTCGATTGAGTGGTAGGGCATGAAGTCATCTCCAGCCGGAATTGGCAAGGTACACTCCCCAGCGGCCCTGTCCTTTCAGACTGTACACCTCTGGATCTGGACTGCTGCCGGGCACCTGCAGCGATGCCAGGCCGGCCATTTGGTTCCCAGTTGGCGACGACTCCGAGCGATAAAGGTGGGTGGGTGAGCAGCATCAGGGTGTTCCTCCTCGACGACCACGAGATCGTCCGAACCGGTCTCCGGTCGTTGCTCGAGGGGGAGGAGGGCTTCGTGGTGGTGGGGGAGGCGGCGACCGCCGGTGAGGCACTCGACCGAATCCCTCCGACCCGACCTGACGTGGCCATTCTCGATGTCCGGCTCCCCGACGGGAGCGGCATCGAGGTGTGCCGCGAGATCCGGTCGAATTCACCCGAGATCGCCTGCGTCATGCTCACGTCCTATGCGGACGACGAGGCTCTGTTCGCCGCCATCATGGCCGGCGCCGCCGGCTATGTGTTGAAGCAGGTGGGCGCTATGAGCCTGGTGGACGACATCCGCCGGGTGGCCGAAGGCCAGTCACTGCTCGATCCCGCCTTGACCGAGCGGGTTCTCGAACGCCTGCAAGACCAATCCGGCGACGACCCGCTGCTGGCGAGCCTGACACCGCAGGAACGCCGGATCCTCGATCTCGTGGCCGAGGGCCAGACCAACCGCCAGATCGCCGGCACGCTCTATCTGGCCGAGAAGACGGTGAAGAACTACGTGTCGAACCTGTTGGCCAAGCTCGGCATGGAACGCCGGACGCAAGCGGCCACCTATGCCACTCGGGTTGCCGAGCGCTCGGCGCACGATCGTCGTACTGACGCCACCGGTACCTAGTCCTCCAGTCATGGTCTCTGGTCAATCGGCCCGGGCCCGCCGCTAGGACGCTCGTCCCGACGCGCTGGGCCGCCGCTGTATTCCGGCCCGCCGGCCTTTCGGGTCCTATGGCCCTATGCGTGGGACCTGATTGTGACGTCCAATGGAAGGGCGGGCGGGATGCCGCAGTCGGGCAAAGGAGGAGACCATGAAATGCTTCAACGGTCATCGTGGTGAGGGAACGGAGGCCAATCGCTCGAGCCGAGTGGCGCTCAACCCCTACTTCATCGAGGACATCGGTCTGACGGCTCGGGAGCTGGGTCAGGCACGCCTCTTCCACACGTGGACGGTCACGCCCCGATAGATCGGCAAGCGCCGATCGGGCTTCGCGAAGGGAGCACCCATGGACAGCACCCACCACAGAGGCATTGAGATCGCTGACCGCAGCATCGTCGTCGGAGTCGACGGGTCGGAGAACTCACGGTGGGCCCTCAAGTGGGCCGCGGACGAAGCGAAACGCCGGGGCACGCTGCTCCGGATCATCTACGCCCACTTCACCGAGCCCGAGAACACACCGGCATGGTACGAAGCCGGCAATTCCCACCTGTCCCCCGGTGAGGCTATTGCTGATGACGCATATGGGCTAGCGGTGACCCGTCACACATCGGTGTTGGCACGAGCCGAGGTGCTCGAGTGCCCGCCCGCCACGGCGCTCACCGTGGCCAGCAGGTCGGCCGAGCTGCTGGTGGTCGGAGCCCGCGGTAAGGGCGGGTTTGCCGAGCTGCTTCTCGGCTCGGTCACCGACCAGTGCATCCAGTACGCCCACTGCCCCGTCGTCGTCGTCCATACCGATCCTGAAGAGCCCCCGCTCCGCGCCGTCGAGCCCCGAATCGTGGTGGGCATCGACGGCTCTCTCGGATCGGCCCGAGCCCTCAGCTGGGCCCTGGCGGAGGCCGGGATTCGTTCGGCATCCGTGCTCGGTATCCAAGCCTGGCAGTACCCGCCGATCGGCACCTTCGCCGTGGGCACGCGAGAGGGAAATGAGCTGGCGGCGGAGGAGATCTTCAACGCCGCCACCGAGTTCGCCGCCCAGCGGGCACCGGGCGTTCCCTTCGAGGCAGCAGCTCGATTCGGAGCCACCGTCCCAACCCTCCTGGACGAGTCACGGGAGGCGGAGCTCCTGGTCGTGGGAGCCACGGGACACGGGGGATTCGAAGGCTCTCTCCTGGGATCGGTGGCCCATCAATGTGCCCGCCACGCCGTATGTCCGGTGGCCGTGACGCATCTCGAGCCCACTGACGCCACTTCGATGCTGGCCACGGCTGGTGCATCTTCGAATTCGGACCGGTTGAAGGACTGAGAGATCGCAATGAACGCCGGAGACCTCGGACGCCGGGTGGCCGAACGCCGTCAGCAACTCGGGCTGACAACAGAGGATGTGGCCAGCAGGACCGGGATGAGCGCGGCCTACCTGCGGATGGTCGAGTCGTCTCCGTCGCCTCAGTTGTCGCGGGCTGCGCTCTGGCGGCTGGCCGCGGCCCTCGAGACGTCGGTCGACGTGATCTCGGGGAGTGGTTGGGACGCCCCGCCGGGCCGGACCGGGCCGTCGGGGCGACCGAGTCTCGAACGCTTGAGCGCCGACGAAAGTCAGAAACTGGTGGCTCCCGGAGGTGTGGGTCGTTTCGTGTACATGGACAGGGAGGGACCGGTGGCTGTTCCGGTCAACTTCCGCGTGTTGGATGGTGACATCGTGTTTCGTACCGACTCGATGGCGACCGTGCAGGCGGCATCGTCCGGGGACCAGGTCTCCTTCGAGGTCGACCATCTCGACGAGGCGCTCACCGAGGGCTGGAGCGTGCTGCTCACCGGTGGTGCACGGGAGATCGTCGATCCGGAGGAGATCGAACAGGTCCGGTCGTTGGGCATTGCCCCGTGGGCGGGGGGCGAGCGTCGGACGTTCGTGCGGCTGGTACCTCGGCAGGTCACCGGTCGTCGCATCCGCGGGACGGCCACAAGTGGATAGCAAGGCGAAACCCGGGACGATGACCGATCGAGTCGGGCCGTATCCGAGCGGGCTGGAATGTGAAGTCGAGACGATGGACGGATCTGAGCTCCATCTGCGGCCGATCCGGCCCGATGACGGTGCCCGTCTGACGGAATTCCATGAACATCTGTCGCCCGAGTCGGTGTACCGGCGCTTCTTCTTCGTGCACCCGAGGTTGTCCGGGGACGAGGTCGAGCGGTTCACCCACGTCGACTATGTGGACCGCCTGGCCCTGGTGGTCGAGCTCGACGGTCGGCTCCTCGCGGTCGGACGCTATGAACGGCTGCCCGACCCGAAGGAAGCCGAAGTCGCCTTTGTGGTCGCTGACGCGTTCCAGCACCACGGCATCGGCACCATCCTGTTGGAGCATCTGGCCGATGTAGCCCTGGACAACGGCATCACCACCTTCTGCGCCCAAACCCTGGCGGACAATCAGGACATGCTCGACGTGTTCACAAAATCGGGATTCCGCGTGACGACCGCCAGGGATTACGGGACGATCCGCGTGCGGTTCCCCATCGAGCCCGATGATGCCTACCGATCCGCTCGCCGGCACCGCCACCCGGAGATCGGCTTCGGGCGAGGCGACCCCTCGTCATGATGGACGGCGAACCCCCGCAGCGCCGACCATGCCTCGGCGGTGCCCGATGAACCGGATCCGCACCATCGCGGTGGGCTTCGACGGGTCCGCCGATTCTCGGAACGCCCTCGTCTGGGCGGCTGAACTGGCCAAGCCGGTGGGGGCTGACGTGGCCGTCGTCCATGCCGTCGGGCTGCTCGAGCACGCCTCGGATCCCGGGCTCGTGGCCGAGCTCGAAGAAGAAGTTCGAGCCGTTGGCCGGGAGCGGGGCATCGAACCCCGGCGTCTCCGGTGGTATCCCGAGGATGGAGATGCGTGCTCTGCGCTCATTCGATCGGCCCTGCCGCCGATCAAGGCCGACCTGCTCGTGGTGGGCACACGGGGACGAGGTGGGCACTCGGGGCTGCTCCTTGGCAGCACGAGCCACGAGCTGGCCGAGCACGTCATCATTCCCCTCGTCATCGTGCCGATGGAGGAACGGCGCTGATCGCAGGATGGTCGACTACCCGAGGTCGCCAGCGCGCTCCTTCCAGCGCCACTCAGCGATCTCCGGGGGATCCTCACCGTGCTCGCGCCCGAAACGCCGGGCGTCGAGCCTGGCGTCGTTCATCTGCTGGCGCAACGAGGCGGTGCGAGGTCCGAGTCCCGGGACCCGATCGAGGACGTCGATGACCAGGTGGAAACGATCGAGGTCGTTGAGCATGACCATGTCGAAGGGAGTGGTGGTGGTCCCTTCCTCCTTGTAGCCGCGGACATGGATGTTGTGGTGGTTGGCGCGCCGATAGGTCAGTCGGTGAATGAGGAGCGGGTAGCCGTGGTAGGCGAAGATCACCGGCCGGTCGGCGGTGAACAGCGTGTCGAACTCGCGGTCAGGGAGGCCGTGCGGGTGCTCCGTATCCGGCTCGAGGCGCATCAGGTCCACCACGTTGACCACCCGGACCTTCAGCTCCGGCAGGTGCTCGCGGAGCAATTGCACCGCAGCCAATGTCTCGAGGGTCGGGATGTCACCACAGCAGGCCATCACCACATCCGGCAGCGAATCGCCGTCGTTCGACGCGAACGTCCAGATGCCGAGCCCGTTGGTGCAATGGTCGAGTGCCTCCTCCATGGTCAGCCAGTCCAGCTGGGGCTGCTTGCCGGCGACGACCACGTTCACGTAGTTCCGACTCCGCAGGCAGTGGTCGGCGACCGAGAGGAGGCAGTTGGTGTCAGGCGGGAAGTACACGCGCACGATGCCCGCCTTCTTGTTGACGACGTGATCGATGAAGCCGGGATCCTGATGGGAGAACCCGTTGTGGTCCTGACGCCAGACATGGCTGGAGAGCAGGTAGTTGAGGGATGCGATCGGCCGTCGCCAGGGGATTTCGGCACTGACCTTCAACCACTTGGCATGCTGGTTGAACATCGAATCGATGATGTGAATGAATGCTTCGTAGCAGTTGAACAGCCCGTGCCGGCCGGTGAGCAGGTAGCCCTCGAGCCATCCCTCGCACTGGTGCTCGGACAGCATCTCCATCACCCGTCCATCGGGCGCCAGGTGAACGTCACCGCGCCGTAGCTCGGCATCCCAGGTCCTGTCGGTGGCATCGAACACATCCTGCAGGCGATTGGAGGCGGTCTCATCCGGACCGAAGATCCGGAAGTTGGACGGGTTGGCCCGTGAGGACGTCCCGCAGGAGGCCACCCAACACCCGTGTCGCCTCACGTTCGACTGAGCCGGGCCGAGCGACATCGACTGCGTAGTCACGGAAGTCGGGCATCTCGAGATCGGCAAGCAGGAGACCCCCGTTGCTGTGCGGGTTGGCACTCATCCGTCGCTCGCCGCCCGGTGGAAAGCCGGTGATGAGGTCGACCGGCCGGCCTTCCCCGTCGAACAGCTCCTCAGGTCGGTAGCTGCGGAGCCACGCCTCGAGCTGGGCCAGGTGTTCCGGGTTGGTACGAACTTCGGGAAGCGGGAGCTGGTGGGAACGGAAGGTCCCCTCGACCGGCAGTCCGTCGACCACCTTCGGCCCCGTCCAACCCTTCGGGGTCCGCAGGATCAGCATCGGCCACGGCGGCCGCTCATGGCTCCGGCCCGATCGTGCGCTCTCCTGGATGCCGGCGACCTCGTCGAAGATGCCGTCCATGGCGGCGGCCATACGCCGGTGCACGGCCATCACGTCCTCCCCGTCGAAGCCGCCTTCCACCAGCACCGGTCGGTACCCGTAGCCGGTGAACAGCGAGAGCAGCTCGTCCGTGGGTATTCGGGCGAGAACCGTGGGCGCGGCGATCTTGTACCCGTTCAAGTGCAGAACGGGCAGGACCGCCCCGTCGCGGCGTGGATCGAGGAACTTGTTCGAGTGCCATCCGGTCGCGGCCGGTCCGGTCTCCGCCTCGCCGTCTCCCACCACACAGGCGACCAGCAGACCCGGATTGTCGAAAGCGGCGCCGTAGGCGTGGCTCAAGGCGTAGCCCAGCTCACCTCCCTCGTGGATGGATCCCGGCGTCCCGGGGCTGCAGTGACTGGGGATGCCGCCCGGGGAAGGAGAACTGGCGGAACAGGCGCGCCATCCCCACGCCATCGCGAGCGATGTGGCGAAACCGCTCCGAATAGGTTCCCTCGAGCCAGGTATTGGCGACGACGGCCGGTCCTCCATGGCCCGGGCCGCACACGAAGAGGGCATCGGTGTCCCGCTCCTTGAGCACCCGGCTGAGGTGGGCGTACACGAAATTGAGGCCGGGGCTCGTCCCCCAGTGCCCGAGCAGCCGCGGCTTGATG
The DNA here is from genome assembly GCA_963769825.1 of uncultured Acidimicrobiales bacterium. GTDB lineage: Bacteria > Actinomycetota > Acidimicrobiia > Acidimicrobiales > RAAP-2 > Bog-756. The sequence goes on along the minus strand of CAVYNO010000021.1, from coordinate 30,995 downwards.
TCCTCCGGCCGAAGTGCCCGCCGGAGCAGCGGGTTGTCCATGAGATAGATCTGCCCTGCGGTCAGGTAGTTGGTCGCCCGGAAGTACGCGTCCAGTCGGGAAAGCTGGTCCGCACTCGATGGCCCGGGAGTGCGTGCATGTTCGATCCGTCTCACAAGGGCCTCGGCTTCTCGGTCGTCTCGAACCGTCCCCGGGGTGGAACGGTCGGATCTGACAAGGTAGTCATGTGCTGATTCTGGTTGTCAACGCCGGGTCGAGCAGCCTGAAGCTGAGGATCCTGGACGACGGGGATGCCCTCGTAGCGTCGCGGGACTTTCCCCGCCAAGAGGCAGCGGCGCTCGGTGACTCGCTCGGGGCATTCATGGACGCGCATCCCAAGGTCGACGCCGTCGGCCACCGGGTGGTTCACGGAGGATCGATCTTCGAGGGCCCGGTGGTCCTCGATGCCCGTGTGGACGACACACTGGCATTGCTGGCTGATCTCGCTCCACTGCACAACCCGATCGGCCTGGCCGCCATCAGAGCGGTCATGTCCCTTCGACCGGGCCTGCCCCAGGTCGCCTGCTTCGACACGACCTTTCACAACCAGATGCCGGCCAAGGCCCACACCTACGCCGTGCCCCGGACCTGGCGGGAGCAATGGGGCATCCGGCGGTTCGGTTTTCACGGGCTGAGCCATTCGTGGGCGAGCCGCCGAGCCGCCGAGCTGATCGGACAACCGCGCGAGGAGCTCCGCCTGGTGACGGCCCATCTCGGTTCGGGCGCCTCGCTTGCCGCTGTCGACCACGGGCGTTCGGTCGACACCACCATGGGATTCACCCCGATGGAGGGTCTGGTGATGGCGACGCGACCGGGCAGCGTCGATCCCGGTCTGGTGTTGTGGGTCCAGCGCGACGGCGGTCTCTCGGCTGATGAGGTGGAGGAACTACTCGAGCACCACTCGGGCCTGGCGGGCCTGTCGGGGGGTTCCGGCGACCTCCGGGAGGTCCGGGCCGCCATGGATGCAGGAGACGAACGTGCCCGTCTGGCCTACGAGGTTTACGTCTACCGGATCCAGACCAACGTCGGCGCCATGAGTGCCGCCATGAACGGGCTCGATGGTCTGGTGTTCACCGGCGGTGCCGGCGAGGCCGATGCCCGCTTACGAATCGACGCCTGCGAAGGGTTGGCTTTCCTGGGGCTCGGGTTGGACGACTCGACCAACCGAATGGGAACGGGGGATCGCCGGATCTCCGCCATCGGGGACCCGGCCGTGCTGGTCGTCAACGCCCGCGAGGATCTCGAGATCGCTCGTTGCGTCCGGGAGTTGGTCAGCTAGCGTTCTGAGACCGACCAGATGTCGAGGGTTTGGGTGACCGTGCCGGATCCGCTCGAGCCCGCCGGTGAACCTCGAACCGGCGACCGGTGACGATGTCGGGCCGGACCACGAGCACCATCTCACCGGGCTTGGGTACGAACGAGCGAGTCATGGCGAGCTGGGTCTTGCTGGGTGACTCGATCAACGTGGCGAGCCCTCGCACGAGGACGCTCCAGGCCGTGTCGGTGGCTCCGTCGACCTGATCCACTTCGAAAGCCACCAGGTGGCCGGCTGCGGCCCGGCTGAGCGTGCCTGCGCTCACCCTGATCAGCACTTGACCGTCGTGAAGGATGAAGTTGACGGGAATCACCAGGGGTGCACTATCTCTGGATATCCCCAGACGGCCGATCTGGTCCTCCTTGGCCGCCACCGCCAGCAGCCGCCTGCACTCCGGCTCGGGAAGGACGGTGGAGCCCTTGGCGTCGATCCACATGAGATCACTTTGGCACGCGAGCCGGGGCGGGAAACAGAGGCTTTCGACCCGTTGTGCCGGCTGCACCGACGGGGCGATCAGCACGGGACTTATGGCCCTGGGGGAGTCAGCCACTCCCGATCATCATGGTCAATCGAGGCGCTTGTTGCCCTGTCAGAAGGAGGCATGATGACGGTCGGGCAGGTGACGAGAACTTCCGAACGAGATGACCGGGTCTTCGACAACGTCGTAGCGATTCGCCGCGTCGTGGTCGGTGTGGACGGCTCGGACCGGGCCCAGAACGCTCTCGACTGGGCCGGCGCCGAGGCAGAGCGGGACGGCGCCTCCCTCCTCATCGTCGGTGCCCTCCTGTACAACGATCTCAGTGGGGATACTCCCTCCGAGCGAGCCATGAAGCATGTGCTCGAAGAGGCCTCCGAGCGGGTCGCGGCCCGGCGACCGAAACTGGACATCAAACATCAGCTCTACCAAGGACTGGGCGCCGAGGCTCTCATCGACGCCAGCCGTAGTGCTGATCTCCTCGTCGTCGGATCCCGGGGCTTTGGGGGGTTCCGCAGCCTCTTGCTCGGATCAGTCGGGCAACACTGCCTGACCCACGCCTCGTGTTCGGTGGTGATCGTCCGACACTCGGGTGAGGAAGCTTCCGACGACGCCTGGACTAACCCTCGCCGGATCGTGGTGGGAGTGGACGGTTCTGACGCCTCGACGGAGGCGCTTAGGTGGGCCGCTGCTGGTGCTCGCCGATCGGGTGCAGAGCTCCACATCCTGGGGTCGGCGATCCTTCCAGGGCCTTCCGACTATCTGCTTGTGGCGGCGGCCTTCCCAGACGCGGCGCGTGAGGCGGTGAGCGATGCGCTGCGGGAGGTCAATACACTGACCAACGAGCTGGTCGTTCAGGGAGAGATCACCGAGGAACCACCGGCACCAGCGCTTGTCGAAGCCAGCCGAAAGTCCGACCTCGTGGTGCTCGGATCGAGAGGGCTCGGGGCCTTTCGAGGGTTGCTCCTCGGGTCGGTGAGCCAGCACGTCGCTCAGCACGCCCGTTGCTCAGTGGCCGTCGTGCGAGATCGGGTGACCGGCTAAGTATCGCATCACCAGCTAATTGTAATTGGCAGGGCGAGGTCAGCGGGGAGGAGGATGTGGTCACGGCTCCCACCAACAATCGGCGATGGGCCACGCTCGCCGTTCTATGCGTCACGCTCCTCCTGATCAGTCTGGACAATACGGTGCTCAACGTGGCGTTGCCGTCGATCGTGCGTGGCATCGGGGCGAGCTCGAGTCAGCTGCAGTGGATGGTCGATGCCTATGCGGTCGTGTTCGCTGGTCTCCTGTTGTCCCTCGGTGCACTCGGTGACCGGGTCGGCCGCAAGCCCATCTTCCTGGGCGGCTTGGTGGTGTTCGGCGGCGGCTCGGCCTTCGCCGCGTGGGCCGGCACTCCCGACCGTTTGACACTGGCTCGCGCCATCATGGGCGTCGGCGCGGCATGCCTGATGCCCTGCACCTTGTCGATTCTGACCAACGTCTTCACCATGGAGCGTGATCGGGCGCGGGCCATCGGGCTCTGGTCCGGAACAGCCGGCATCGGGGTCGCGCTCGGCCCCATCGTCGGCGGGCTGCTGCTGGCTCACTTCTGGTGGGGTTCGGTATTCCTCGTCAATGTCCCCATCGCCGTCGTCGGAGGGCTGGCCGCGGTCTGGCTAGTCCCAATTCGAAGAATCCCTCGTCGACCCGACCCGACCCGGTCGGTGCCGGATTTTCGATCCTCGGGCTCGGCCTGCTCCTGTGGGGAATCATCGAGGCGCCGCAACGTGGTTGGTCTTCGCCATCGATCATCGGTGCGCTGGTCGCATCGGCAGTCGTGCTCGGCTCGTTTGCGGCATGGGAGCACCACTGCGACCACCCCATGCTTCCGCTGCGGTTCTTCACCCATCGCCGTTACAGCGCGGCGATCGGGGCTCTGGCTCTCGTCCTGTTCGCCCTGCTCGGCATGTTCTTCCTCATGACCCAGTACCTCCAATTCGTCCTCGGCTACAGCCCCCTCGAGGCAGGCTTACGGATAGCGCCGGTCGCAGTGGCATTGTTGGTCATCTCGCCTCTGTCGGTGGTCGTCGCCCACCGGATCGGCACCAAATACGTGGTCACCGTGGGACTCGCCCTGATCGCGCTGGGGCTCGGGATCCTGTCGGGCACGACCGCCTCCGATACGTACCGTGATTGCATCGGTCCTTTTCTCATCGTGGGCGTGGGCGTGGCCATGGCGCTCGCGCCGTGCACCGAGTCAGTGATGGGATCAGTTCCCAAGGAAGAGGCCGGCGTCGGATCGGCCACCAATGACACCGCCATGCAGGTTGGGGGAGCGCTCGGCGTCGCGGTGCTCGGCACGGCGCTCAACCTTCGTTACCAACACCTCATCGCCAGCGCAGTCACCCATACGGGCATCCCGGCATCGATTCAGACTCTCATTCAGAGCTCGGTCGGTGCCGCCCTGGCCGTGGCCCAACGAGCCCCGGCCAACCAGGGCATCGCCCTGGCACTGGTGGCGCGTCACGCGTTCGTGTCCGGGATGGACCTCGCTCTGGTGATCGCCACCGTGGTGGCGGGCGTGGCCGCCCTGGTCGTAGCCGTGGCCCTGCCGAACCGGGGGACGACCATCCCGACTGCGGAGGAATCAGGTGCGGGAGGGTCGTCCGGGCAGCTCGAGCTGGCTCGCGAGCCGAATTAGCCACTTCTTGCGGCGTGCCTCGGTCGCGGTCAGGCGCGGGCTACTGATTCACCGGAACTCCCGGTTCCCGTCCCAGCCACTGGTCGAAATAGGGACCTAGGACCCTAGGAGAACGTCCGGTCCCTTCCTAGCCTGCCTAGCAGGAGGTGACGTCATGCTGAGTGTCAAATCGAGTCTGTTGGGGAGCTTGGTCGATCTGAACGGCCCGGGTAGGTACGTCCATTGGGGGTTCATCCAGATATCGGTGGCCAACCTGGTCCTCATCGGGTTGATGGTGGTCGTCTTCATCGGCGCCATCCTGATCCCGTTCCGGCGACACGGCAGCGGTGACCGATGAGCATCGACACACAGACCGATGTTCATGGACCCGATGCGGCGGCCGATCGACCGGAGGATGCCGACCAGTGGACGGCGAAGCTGCGGCATGCGGCCGTCGAGGCCCTGCCGCCGCAACGGTTGCTGCCCGATCGCCAGCCCGCCTACGTGGCTTCATGGATCTACGTGTTCGGCGTCGTCACCATCGCCGCGCTGGTGGTCGTGATCGTCACCGGGATGGTGCTGGCCGTTTTCGGGCCGACTTGGTGGCACCTGTCCTCGACCGGGCTCTTCGTGAACTCACTGCACCTGTGGAGCGTCGAGGTGTTCTTCTTCGCCATGGTCGTGCACCTGTGGGGCAAATTCTTCATGGCCGCATGGCGCGGCCGACGCCGGGCCACATGGATCACCGGGATCGTCTCGTTCGTCGTCTCGGTCGGGGCGGCCTTCACCGGCTATCTGTCCCAGCAGAATTTCGACTCCCAGTGGATCAGCACCCAGGCCAAGGACGGCATCAACGCAACTGGCGCGGGGGCCATCTTCAACGTCACCAACTTCGGCCAGATGCTCATGTGGCACATCATGCTCCTGCCTCTGGTCGTGGTGCTCATCGTCGGCGTGCACGTGCTTCTCGTCCGCAGGCGCGGCGTGGTGCCTCCCTTCGAACCGACCGGCAATCCGACTGGAACCGAGCGTGCGCTCGATGACGCCGGATTCGAAACGTCCCCGGCGGCAGCGTCGACCCCGGCCGAGGAGCGCCCATGACCGCTACTACCGCATCGGGACATGGTGCACGGCGCCGGCGCTTCAACCCAGATCGTGACGTCCACGAATGGACGGGGGAGTACCGCCCTTACGACCTGGTGAAGGAATTCGTCATCGCCCTGGTCGTCGTGGCCATTCTCGTGGTCGGTCTCGCCGCCATCTTCTCCTCCCCGGACGACAAGCCGGTGACGGTGAAGACATGGTCTACCTCCGACCCGGTCGATTTCGCCCAGACAGCCATCACCGAGCTCGACGGGACCAGCGGCGTCGCTACCTACGGGCCGCCGTACAACACCGGAGGCACGGCCCAATCAATCGGCCCGTTCTCACCGGCGCAATGGTTGGGTGTCCATCATCCGATCGACACCGCCAACGACTTCGTCATTGCACCTCTGATGACGCTGCCTGATCAGCCGGCTCTGGACGCGGCAGTGGCCCGGTACTCGTCGGCTCCTGCTGCCCAGCAGGCCAGCTGGACGACCGCCTACGAGAAGGCCGTGGCCAATGCGACGTTCTCCCGGGGTGCGCTTCGGGTCCCGCCCGGTTCATATGGCCCGGTGGGAAGGATGATCGGGTCCCTGACCTCGATGGCCCGGAGCGGGGCACTCGACGGCGCCCTCATCAGCTCTCGCCAGTTCTACGGCACGGACTACACCAAGCCGCTCCTGTTCATCGCCGACGGCTCCTACCTGGCCAACCTGGCTCAGAACCAGCATCTCTCGGGAGACCAGTGGGGAATGATGAACGAGACGGGCAACTACCCGGGCCAGGCCTGGCTCTGGTTGTACACGCTCTGGTATCAGGTGCCCCCGATGAAGACCTCGACCAACGCCGATCTCCAGGTCTGGGTGATCATGATGGTCTTGACACTGGGGTTGGCATTGCTGCCCTTCATCCCGGGCCTGCGTTCGATTCCTCGGTGGAGCCGTGTCTACCGCCTGATCTGGCGGCAGCATTATCGAGAGCTGGCCATGGCCGCAGACGGCCGGGGGCCGCCGCCCACGAACCCGGCGGCGCCTGTTGCACAGGGTGCCGTGTAGCGCCATCTCGTCCGAGCCGGTGTCAGTCGTCTGGCACCCGCATGACCCCACGGTCGGCGGCTCGAGCCCCATGGCGAGGACGGGCGGCGTGGAGCTGCGAGGTGTCGTCTTGGGTGGTCTCGCCTGTTGGCATCGGCGGCGGCGGGCTACCTGGCCATCGGGCGGAAGCGTTCGGGCTCAACATGCACAGCGCCGACACCATCCTCCCCGATTCCAGTCGCTCGCGGATCGTCTGGACGCTGCTCATGGAGCCGGGCAGCTTGGTCATGGAGCGGAAGATGCCCTTCGGCATCAAGCGTCGCGCCGAGTCCCCCGGCATCTCGCCGTCCCGTACCGAGCCGGCGGGGCATGGGGGTCGATGGCCACCACGGACATGTGACTTCCGACCCTGTCGGTGGCCTCCTGCCGGAATCACCATGGAACCATGACTCGGTGGGCCCGGGCTGAGCGTCGGCGTGGCCCTTCGCAAGAAGGGGCGCCCCGACCACCTTCGCTCTTGCATCAGGCCCTTTTGAGCTGCGGTCGGACGGTGCAGCTACTGGCAGAGGGGAGGCTCCACCTTCGGCGGGAGCGCGTCGGGGTCACCGTCGCCCTGCCGGGCCGTCAGCCCTTTACCGTGTTCCGGGAGTCGTGTTGCGACACCAGAGCAGGAGCCGAACTCGTGACGCTGGCCGTCTGGTTCCACCTCCGGGGCATCCCTCCAGGAAGCCGATTCCGCCGTTTCATGTTTGAGCGGCTGTGCCTCGTCAACACGTTTCTCTTCGCCGGGTTCCCCGGCTACCTGGTGAAGCTCTGGATGGTCGATCCCCGAACTGCGGACTATGCCGGGCTGTACTCCTGGCGCTGCGCCGAGGAGGCGGGGACGTATGCCGACTACATCACCCATGTCCTTACACCCCTCTCGGCGCCGGACTCCGTCGGCTACCGGATACTCCCTGGGACCCTGGACAGCTATCTGATCCCCAGCGATCCGGTGACGCCCGAGGCGGGCGCTGCTGGCGCGCCAGGCTCGGCGAGGTAGATGCCACCGGCCCGCGCCGGGCGAGGGTCGGTCAATGATCGCCGAGGCGGCGGATTCTGCGGCCCGATACCGCTGAGCGTGTGATCGAGATATAGCGCTCATGAGGTCCGCTCACCCAGGGTCGGACCTCGGTACGGCGTGCCTCCTCGGCCCAGTGGCTGGTCGAGTCGGTGATCTCCTCTGCCAGCCCTCGCACCTCGACGACCCAGCCCTCGCGGGTGTCGCGGTCGATGTCCTCGACCTCGAAGGCGACGTGCGCGAGGGTGGCATAGGTCAGCTTCACGCCCGGTTGCGTCCTGATCACGATGATGTGATCGGTCAGCGCGTAGTTCACCGGGAAGATCTCCGGCCGGCCGTCACGGACGATCGCCAATCGGCCCAGATCCTGGCTCTGGAGCAGGGCAAAGCACTCCTCCTCGTCGATCTCCTCCAGTTCCCGCGGGAGATCGGAAGCCTCTGTACCGGCGGGGCCCGGCTTGGCTGAGAAGTCCTCATTCGGCATTGACCCCATCATGCCAGGCCCGGCGCCGGGGCCTCCCGGCAGAGTCGCGGCCCGGGCACGCCGGCGATCAGGTCGCGGCCCCTTGCACCGCCCGGGAGCGTCGAACCGCGACACTGACCAGAATCGTTCCCCCGAACGGTGCGGACCTAGGGTGAACTCGAGATCCCAGATCCATGCCCATCGTCCGTCTTGTTGCCTTCGTCATTCCCCTCGGGCTGGACACCTTTGCCGTGTCGGCGGCTCTGGGGCTCAGTGGACTGTCGCCACGGCAACGACTCAGGATCTCCCTCGTCTTCGCAGCCTTCGAAGGGTTCACACCCGCTGTCGGGTTGCTGGTGGGTGGAATGCTCGGCCATGCCGTCGGCGACCTGGCCGACTATCTGGCCGGAGGACTCCTGATTGCCTATGCGGCCTACGTCGTCCTGCGCCCCGAGGGTCATGACGAGACCGATGCCGCCGGGCAATTGGCCGCGTCCCACGGGTGGGCACTCGTCCTCCTCGGTTTGTCGGTCTCTCTGGACGAGCTGGCGGTGGGATTTACGCTGGGCTTGTCCAGGGTCCCAGTGGTCCCCGCCCTGCTGCTCATCGCCGGGCAGGCCTTCGTGGTCACCCAACTCGGCATCCGAATCGGTGGGCGACTCTCGGCTCATTTCCGCTACCAGACCGAGCGCGTCGCCGGCATGGTTCTCGGCCTCCTCGGGGTCTGGTTGGTCGTGCAAGCTGCGCTTCGCTGACCCGACGGGGCTCCTCACATACAGGTCTGTTTATCGTTGGCGTCTCGAGGATGACCAGCTCGGCGAGCCGACGGTGACCCGGCGATCGAGCGGGTCGGCGAGCACGGTCCGGCAGAGGCCCTCTCGCTTGGACGAGTACATCGCCGCGTCGGCGGCCGCGACCAGTTGATCGGAATCGAGCTCAGCATCATCGGTCCAGGCCACGCCCACGCTGGCCCGAATATCGAGCTCGATCTCTCCCACTCGAGCACGTCCGCACAACCGCGCCGCGATCGCCTTGCTGACTCCCAGTGCCTCGTCAGGAGAGTCGACGTGCGGACAGACGACAATGAATTCGTCGCCACCGATTCTGCCCACCACGTCTCCGCTTCGAACCGCTTGCCGCAGCCGCTCGCCTACCACCATCAGCAGTTGATCGCCGATCGAGTGACCGTAGACGTCGTTGACGGGCTTGAACCGGTCCAGGTCGACATAGACAACGGCCAGGCCGGAGGTTCGCAGCGGATCGATCTCCTCGATGAGGGTGCTCATCGCAGCCATGACCGAACGGCGGTTGCAGCACTGGGTCAACGCATCGAACGTGGCCTGGATCTCCAGCTGGCGTCGCATGTGGACACTCTCCGTCACGTCCTCGATGCATCCGATGATTCCCGACAGGTTCCCTGCCGCGTGCGCCACGGGGCGGAGACGCAGTGCCCCGTAGCGGACATCGCCCGGCGAATCGATGCGGATCTCCAAATTGGCTCCACCTTCACCAGCCGACATAGCAAGGAGTGCCGTGTTGACGGCATCGCGATCCGCCGGATGGAGTGCGTTGACCAGATCGACCGTCGTCACAAGGCGCTCGACCCCGAGGATGTCGGAGAGGCGGCTATTCGCGAACAGGACGACGCCCGACGGGTCGGAGTGGAACAACCCGAGCGGGATGGTCTGGGCGAGCTCGTGGAGCAACTGCTCACGCGCCTGGAGAGCCTCGTGCGCGGCCATCTCCTCGGAGATGTCGACCATGTCGGCCATGACATCTTCGTGGTCCTGGTCATCGAGCCGGTTGTGGTTGGTGATCTCGAGCCACACCCACCGGCCATCGGCGTGCTCGTGACGGAGACGGACTCGGCGGCCGGGACCCGGAGTCGCCAGCATGTCGATCCAGTTGGCGATGGCCGTCTCGCGGTCGTCTGGATGGATGATCTCGAGCGCTCGGCGACCGACGAGCTGATCGTCCGTCCACCCGAGGATCTCGGTCAGCGCCGCATCGATCGAGATGTAGATGGCCGAGCCGTCCTTGTGGGCACGCGCCAGGCGGGGCGGTAGATGCGGGAAGGCCCATTGCTCCGAGAGGCCGGTCCCGTCATCGAGTGCGTCCCCGAAGATGGCCAAGAGGACTCCATGGAGCGGGCGGGCGTCGACCATGTAGATGGTTATGGCGTGGCTCGGATCCTCCAACAGGTGCACGGGCGCGCTGGCGAACGCGCTGGTCCGTGCCCGTGCGTACAGATCGACGATCACAACGCGGTCGGCGGGAGTCACTGCGTCAAAGGTCGAATCGAGGGGACGGTGCTCGCCCAAAAGGACGCCGGGGGGAACCGGGATCGCTACGCCGGACTCGGTGATGGCCGAGACCATCGCCCGAGGAAAGCGGTTGAGCAACGACGCAAGTACGGCGCCAACCGGCTGTCCCGCCGTGGCGTCCTCCGGGTCTGGATCCGCCCGGGTGGCATCTGCCCCCTGCTCCATAGGCCCAAATTTCGGCAATCCGGCGGACTCTCTTGAGGCCCCAGCAGGCACGGACCGAACGGTTTGTCGCAGGCGGCAACCTGCTCGAAGGGCCATTTTTCGTTCTCGGGATGGCTCCGACCCAAGCACGGGGGGTCCGCACGAGAACGATGTGATGGGCGAGCGCTGCTCCACGAAGGCGGCGATGGCCTGGCAACCGATCGGCGCAAGAAACCCATCCCCGCACACCGCGGCGTTCAGCAGCCGGACGAACCGCAGACCACAAGGGGAACGAGGTGCCCATCGGCCAGCAGCCGGTTGCCACCGCTCGTTTCTCCCCGGACTGTCACAAGATGTCTCGGGCACACACGACCACTGGTCGGTGAGCCGCCCCGAAGGCAACGCATCGGCGGGCCACCCCGGGGGTGCTTGCGATCTCAGCACACGACCGGGGTTGCCTGTTGATCCACCAGCTCCTAAACTATATGCGTGACTACGCAGATAGATATGGACCCTGACGATGCCCAGTTCGCGCTGGCGGTCGAGACATTCAAGCTCCTCGCCGACAACACCCGTTTGCGGATCCTCTGGGCACTCCTCCATGCGGAGCACTCGGTGGGCGAACTCGCCGATCATGTCGGCGCCAATGCGCCGGCCGTGTCCCAACACTTGGCCAAGCTCCGCATGTCACGCCTGGTGAAGGTGCGTCGTGAAGGCAACAAGCTCTTCTACGATGCCGAGGACGCCCATGTCCGGCGTTTGGTCGAAGAGGCGCTGTTCCACACCGATCACGTGACCAGCGGTCTACCCGATCACCGTGATGCGGAGCGCTCGTCGACGGAACGAGGGAGGCGTCGGGCATGACGAGCCGGCCCGAACAGACCGTCACAGCGCGCTGTCGCACCACCGTCACGACCGCTCGAGCCTCCACCGGTGGGGGAACGGGAATGGTCGGCTCGACCACGAACATCGAAGTCGTTTAGGCGCTGTGGGCTCTTCGGTCCTCCGTCCCCACAGCCACACGCCGGCCGACTCGTTCGACTCCGACCTGGAGGCCAGCGCGGAGGGAATGCGCACGCTCAAGATCTCACTCATCGCACTGGGGATCACGGCTTTGATCCAAGCGGCCATCGTCGTGTCGAGCGGGTCGGTGGCGCTCCTGGCGGACACGGTCCACAACATCGCCGATGCCCTGACCGCTGTGCCGCTCGCCGCGGCATTCTGGCTCAGCCGGCGTCCGCCCAACCATCGTTATACCTACGGCTATGGCCGCTCCGAGGATCTCGCCGGCGTCTTCATCGTTCTCGCGGTCGCCACGTCTTCGGTGGTGACGGCCTGGGTGGCGATCGAGCGCCTCGTACATCCCCAGACGATCCATCACGTCGGTTGGCTAGTCGCTGCCGGGGTTGTCGGCTGCATCGGCAACGAGGCGGTTGCCGTCTATCGCGTCCGCACCGGCCGGCGGATTGGCTCGGCAGCGCTTGAGGCCGATGGACACCACGCCCGCACGGATGGCCTGACCAGCCTGGCCGTCGTCGTCGGTGCGATCGCGGTGGCCCTCGGCTGGCCGCTGGCCGATCCGATTGTCGGGCTGATCATCACCGTGGCCATCGCCTTCGTGCTCAAGAACGCGGCACGGGACATGTACCGGCGCCTGATGGACGCTGTGGACCCTTCAATCGTCGAGGGTGTTCGTCGTACGCTCGCAGGCGTCACTGGGATCGAGGAGGTCGAAGCCGTGCGGCTCCGCTGGGTTGGCCACCTGCTCTACGGAGAGGCCGAGGTCGTCTCCGACGGCCGACTGAGCCTGGCCGAGGCTCATGACGTAGCCGAACACGCCACCCACCTGCTGCTCCACCAGGTGCAGCATCTCTCCCGCATCACCATCCATACCAGCCCACAACGGCAAGCCGACAGCGACCCGCACTCGCTGACAGCGCACCACTACACCCGGGCTCACAGTAATTAGCCCCGGGCGGACAGTCGCTAGATTGCGACGATCCGGCTCACGGTCGTCTCCCAAGCCACGGACCTGCTTGCCTTCACCGTGCGCCCCATGATGGTGCTAGTGCTCGGCGGGTTCGTCCGGTTCGAGCGTCGGTGCGCTCTTCCTGGGTGCGGGCGTGCTCATCCGTCAGGGTGGGACGGTTCAGGGAATCAAGGTGGGAGCATCGTCAGCGGGGCGGGCCGAGTCCCCGGGGATCGGCCGAGGCGATGCCCTCATCCGCGACATGCTCGGTCCATGTCGTTCCATCCCAGAACCTCAGTTCGTGGCGCTCGGAGGGGTCCGCATGCCACTGAGGCGGCACCGTGGCGCCCCCTGGGTTCCCGGTCACGGGAGGGGCAGCCATGGGTGATCCGGTTAGGTGAACGATCCATTGCTGCATCCGAGCATTCTCAGGTCGGAGGTAGGCGAGCTCGGTGTTGGCCACACTGAGTTGACGTCTTGCTCGACCGTTGGCGATCGCCAGCACCACGATCCCACCGATGATGGCAGCAAAGATCACAAATCCGGTCACGGCGCCGGCCGTGGAGCTCTTTACACAGTTGTTCGCCGCTGAGTACAAGATGGTGGGCATCTCATGAGCGTATGTCGGATCACCACAGGCTCGAGGGACTGAAGGCGAATGTACGTGCCCATTTGGCAGCGGGGCAGTGTGGGTCGCCGCCGCAAAGATTTCTCCGGCCCGCTATCCAGGGCCCTTCACGTGGATGGCGAAGTGACCCGCCTGCGAGCCGTCCCGCTGACTCGACCCCGAAGATCCGCGCAGTCCGGGCAACGTGGCGAAGTAGATCAGTGCCAGCTGACCGACCAACCGACCGACCGCGTTCCGCTGGCCCACCACCGAGAAGGTGACCCACCCCGAGGACGCCTTCCCCCGGACTACGGAACCGTTCACCTGGCACTCCACTTCTCTTGCGCCATGCGGTACGGCGACCTGCAGCAGCAGACGACCTGTGGCCAGGGGGTGTACGTAGCCATCCAACGCGCCGTTCTTCCCGGCGACGCCGATCGTCGGGAAGCGCACGGAGAAGCTCGACGACGGAAGATGGGGCGAGATCCGATAGCCCAGCTCGGTCGGGGTCACGCCGGCCAGGGTCAGGGCGTCCATCACCATCCATTCCGGTTGTTCAGTGTTCTGCCCCTCATAGTCGGTGATGCCGAGGACACCGCCACAGCGGCCCGGGTCGCTCGAATAGAAGGACCAGCAGGTGTCGTCGATGGAGGTGGTTCCGACCCATTCGTCCGGGAAGGAGGCAGCGTGATCGGCGAGTGTCGACCGCTCGTACTCGTCGAGTGCCAACGAGCTCGAGAGCGGCACCTCGGAGCCCAACGAGGCATAGGCCCAGGTGAGCCAGCCATCGGGTTCGTACCACGTCCCGCCCGGGTACACCGCGTTGTTGTCGCCCTCGCCCGTTCCGGGCAATGCCGTGGTCTCGGAGACTCCCGGGTCGTCGGCGGCCGGGCTCAAGGAGGTGCCGATGAGGTCCGGACCATGGACCGCCGATGGCGCGCCGATGCCGTCCAGGTACCGGCGGATGTTGGCGACGAGGGTAGCTGCCTGCCCCGGGCTCGGAGCCCCGGCCAGGATGGCCCACGGCTGGGGCTCCAACCAGATCGCTCCCGAGCCGAGTTGGCGGCTGCCGGCAAAGCCCCGCGCATACCACCCTTGCCCGGTCCACTGGCTCCTCAGTGTGGAGAGGAGGCTCGATGCCGCCGTCCGCAGTTGCCCGGCGAAGGCGCGGTCGCCTCGCAGGTCGGCGACGTTGGCAAGCAATGGATACATATAGGCACATTGCGCGACCACTAGATCGGACTCCGTCATCCCCGAGAAGGCGGGAAGGAGGTCCGACCAGTCACCGATGGAGAGCGCCTGGTACTCGCCATGAGGCCCGAGAAGGGACTGCTGGTGGGCGAACGCCAGCTTCACGTGCTGCCAGAGACTGGTCGACGCCGACGGAGCGGTAGAAATGGACCGGGGTGCCGAAGAAGCCGGTGTCCCTGGTCGCCAGCCCGTAGGTCGCCGCCGCCCACATGAACCAGAAATCGAAGTCGTCGGAGGTCCCAAGTTGGCTGACGGTACAGAGGCTGGTCGACCCGTAAGGGAACTGCAGCGTCGATTGCGGTTGGAATTGGCCGAGTAGATCAGGATCTGGCGCGCCAGATCCGGTGCCATGTAGGACAAAGGAACCGCATACTGCAGCCAACTTCGCGTCCCCCAGTTGTTGCCCTCCTCATACTGGTAGTAGCCGCCCTGGGTAACCGTGTGCTGACCGCACTCCTGCTCGTCGACGGTGGCTGAACGCAAGAGGTAGGCATCCCAGATGAATTCGCGGGAAAGCCATTGCAGGGTGTTGCCGAAGGACGCTTTGGGCAGTGTTTGGCACCCACCGTGCTCACTCGCAGCGAACGGGTTGGCCACCTGGCGGTACCGGGCGACCAGGCCGGAGATGGCCCCCGGATCGGCGTACCCATAGAGGTAGCGAAGTGTGACGCTTCTGTCCCGGGGCCAGACGGTGCCGGCTCTGCAAGGCAAAGCAGCGTGGTTCCCTCCGTTCCGTTGGACACGGCCGGAGCTCGGCTGTCCTCCAGCTGGTCGTGCACCACGGCCTGGGGTCGGGACGACGGTGCCATCCCCGAAGAACGATGACTGCGAGGTGGTATACGAGGTTGGCACCGCCCGTTAGCTGGGTCAGGAAGATGGAGAGGGGTGCGTTGTCCCCGTCCAAGGGCTCCTGGGCCACGGTCAGCGTCCGACCAGCGTCTCGTGCTACGGGAGAGGCGATGCCCGCGGTACTGCCGCTGGTTCTGGACGAAGGGATTCACGTCCCAATACTCGAACCACGATGTGTTCTCGGGATGGGTCGAGGTGTTCGTGATGGTTATGTCGTGGACGAGGACAGGATCGTTTCCGAATGGTGCGTAGACGTTCTCTCGTACACCGACTCGGATGTTGTCGACCGAGATGCCCGAAGTAGCCGACCCCGAAGGTTCGTTGCGTGGCCGCCGACTGCGGACGGTCGTCGTACAGGGTGCTGGTCACATTGCCGTCGACGTTCAGGTAGCCAAAGCCGCCACCCATGTGGTCGTGCGAGGGATCGAGTTTGTTGATCCACTGGGCCAGTCGGTCCTGGCTCCAAAGCTCCGTGTAGCCGTGGTTGAACGCATCGGCCTTGACCCGGTCGTTCCCGACCTGGCTCCACGCGTCATCGGACCCCGCCAGCTCCGCCTGACGGGCGATCGGGTCCGTTTGCTGATCGACCGTGTAGTCGTAGGACGGGAGACCAAAGCCGTCGACGGCCCACTGACCGAAGTGCCCGCTCCCATACGTCGAGTTGATGGGTGGGATGGGAGCACTCCAGGCAAAGGCCCTGCCCGTCGAGGTCGCGGCTCCGGCATCGGAGCTCCGGGCATTGGCACCCACTACCGAGGCAACAATTGCCATCACGATCATTGCGCGTTGTGCCCGATGGGATCTCATCCGACGAACTGAGCCAGTCTGAGGCTGTATTGACGTCCCCGCCGCGCTGCTGCCCGAACCGAGAGCTCCTCGGATATCACGTCAGAACTATGTCATGTCCAGCAGGTTGCCCGATACCCCACTAAGTTGCGGTCACTAACAAGGGGGACGCAATGGGTGTCATCAAGGAGAACGAGATCCTCGGTCAGGCCAAGAAAGGCCAGGGGGAGACAAACGCGAGACTCGAAACCTTGATTACAGAGCAGCGTGAAACGAACCGTCTGCTCGCACAACTGCTGCATACACTGGCGACCCGGCGGTAGGCGACGATGTTCCCAGACTCCCGAAGTGGCCTTTGCAAGCGAGGAATCTGTTCCCGGTACGCAGGATGACGCCCCACCCGACGCCCCGTCAGTCCGGTTCGACCAACGTGGTAGCTCGGGCGATGACAGCATCCAACTGCTGATTCAGCTGGCTGTGGCCATGAAAGCTCACCTCACAGGTGATGCCGGACTGTTGCCAGATGAGAAGCTCGTGACCGACGTCGATCTCCCCGGAAGACCGGTTCCAGACGTCCGAGCACTCGTAGAGCTTGGCCGAGGCGCCATGGACCACGATTGCTGTCTGTTCTGGAACCGCCATGCAGTACGAAGGAACTGGCTGGACCGGTCCACCAATCCGGCTGAGCGTGAGGCGCCTTCCGGCATAGATGACAAAGTGGCCGAGTGGGCCGCCTGTGGAGGACAATCCACCCGGCGCTGTTGGTGAGACACCGACATAGTTGGCGGGAACCTGGAAGTCGTACTGGTTCCAAAGGAATACCCCGTCGGCTCCTTGAATCTGTGGCGGCCCGCAGGTCTCACTGCCTGGTGGTCCACAGGCATAGGTCGATCCCGGAGTGGGTACGGGTACGAGTCCTGGACACGGAACTGGGGTGTGTGTCTGGTCGGCCGCCTTCTGACAGGCCTTTCGCTGGCTGCTGGAGATGGGCACCAATGGCACGCCTCCGATGTTGATTGGCCGGGGATCCGTGGTTGTTGGGCTTGTGAAGGAGGTTGCGGGAGCGGTCGCTCGTGATGCGCTGCACCCCGAAGCGAAAACCGCCGCAAGCGCAAGGTAAGCCCATCGATTTGCCTTGATTGTCGGAGTCTAAGCAGACAGCTCCAGCCTTTCGGGCGTAGTGAGGGGAATACCGATCTGTCCATTCAAAATCGTCCTTTGGCCTGATCGTTGCTGATCCCGATAGGCCTGAGATGCACCGGCGGGCGTCCATGTCGCCAGCCTTTGACGGATACGGAATCGGGCCGCCGATGCATACCGAGCGGGAGGTCAAGAGAAGTGCAGCACGATTGACTCCATCGCCAGCCCTGTCCAGACGCAACGGGCAAAGTAGGCTCGTCGCGAGTAAAGGGGTCGCCGTGCCGACACCGTCGACGAGCATCGTTGAAGCATTCTTCGCGTACTTGACGGCGAGAGACTGGGACGGCCTCAGCGTCGTCCTCAGTCAGGATGTCGAGCGGGTCGGTCCGTTTGCCGACCTGGTCACCGGTAGAGACCGCTATCTGGAGTTCCTTCGGGGAACCGTGCCATCGGAGTACCGGAACGATGTACGGCGGATTGCCGCTGCATCCGACGGTCGCGCAGTATTCGCGAGGGTGACTGAGCATTTGCGCTACGGAGACCAAGAACGCAGCCTTGAAGAGGCCTATTCATTTGACATCGGCGATGATGGTCTCATCTCCCGCGTTGAGATCTACTGGCAAACACCCGGAAATCACCCTGGTGGATTTGGATCTGCGGCTAGCAAAGAAAGCTATTCATCGAGCGGTGGAGTCGGCCCAGACCCCGATGACTGAGTGAGTCTGTTCGCCCACCGCACGGGATCCTCTTCGAGGAAGTCGACGCAGTTTGACCCCAACAGTGAGGCGACCAAACAGTGAGGAAAGCTGAGTACCGCCACAAGCGCTACGACGCCGGCGCCGTTGTCCAGTTCAGGCCACCGTCAGTCGTCTTGAGGAGGCGAGCTCCAGTACTCCCACTCTCAGCCATGTACCCGGTCGTCTGGCTCGCGAATAGGAGAGGGTACAACTCGTCTGTGCTGCCGGCTGGGGTCTGGTACACGGGAAGCCAAGCCTTCCCCGAGGTGGTCGTTCGCCAGAGCGTCGCACCTCCGACCACATACCAGATGGTGCCGGTTCCATTGGTGAGGGTTGCGCCCGACCAGTCGAGGCGTCCTGGGAGGTGAGGAGGGCCACCGACCGTCGGCGTCCAATGCCTGCCGTGGTCCGCTGACAGCGCGAACTTGACCAGCGAGGCATCATCACCCACATTGCAGATCCCGACCAGTTGACCGGCTGTCAATCCTCGGATCGGTCGACAAGAGTTGCTCACCGAGGTCACCGCGCCACTGGCGACGACCCGATACTCACCTCCCCGGGCTGAGATGTAGACAGAGCTGCCAGCTGGGGTGAGGGCGATGTCCGTCGGACTGGCAGGTCCTGAAGAGAAAGTCCTGATGACGGGCCTCCATGTTTGGTCTGTCAGCATCCACCGGGACAGTTGGAGGTTCGAACAACTCAACTTGACCGGGCTCGGACAATGGGTGACGAGGATCCAGGCGGTGTCACCGGCGGTCGTGAGGTCGGTGACGAGACCGGTGGTCTTCGTCAGGCTCCACGTCGATCCTCCGTCCCCGGTCGTCCACAGTTGGCCAGCTTGTAAGTACCAACCTCGTTGACGATCGAGAAATCGGACCTCGACCTTGCCGCCTAGATAGAACCAGATCGCTCCCGAGGAAGAGACCGAACCGATGTTCGGGGATGCCAGCTGTCTCCAGCTCCGGCCGCTGTTATCGGTTGTCACCAAGGCCGGACTCGACTCCAGACAGAAACGATTGCAGCCGGTGGCGATCCATCCGCGCTCGGCACTCGCAAAATAGATGGACGTCGCACCCATGCCGAGCGTGACCTGAGGAACGGCCGAGTTCGGCCTGCCAACGGGGGGCGCACTCGGCTGGCTACTGCCGCCCGACCGGGTTGCGCTGGTGGTTCGGGCCGTTCCGCCGAAGCCAACGATCGCGATACCCAGTGTCATCCCCAACACCACGAGGAGGGAAAGGCCAGCGACGAACCAGCGCCGATGCCGTCGTTGCTTTGCTTCTCGGAAGAGGACTTGTGGGTTGAAGGTCGTCTGGTCAGCCGGGGCGCGATCGACCGGAGCCTGCCGATCGAGCAGTCCTCCCCTCATGGCCGCAATCGGGTAGGGGGCTGGGGAAGAGGTGGGTCATCCGCGCTCGTCGAATGCGACGATGAGACGCTCTGCCGATCCATGTCGTCTACTCGGTCACTGCCATTGTCGGAGTTCCGCCGCAATGCCTTTTGCGTGCACCTCCGAGAATCCACCCGAGATCTGTACCTGTCCATTGAAGGGCGTGAACGAGGACTGGCTGGGTTGAGTGATTGGGGCGGAGATCACCTGGCCATTGAGGTCAATACCGACGGTCGCATGGAACTGCTGACGGGCCATAGCGTCCCACTGTGCGGCGCCCCTACCGGTCAGATCAAGATTGATCGCCCACTGTCCGTTCACATGCTGGACGCTGGCGGACTTGATCGCGGTGTTGGTGAGACCGGCCGGTCCGAGGACGTAACGACCTCCTCCTGTCCATGGGCTGGCAGGCAGCAGAACGGTGGTGTTCTCCTTGTCACTGGTCGGCGAGGTCGACGGGTAGGTGGCGAACTGGGAGTCGGGTGGGATGTTGCTGTTGCTGGAATAGCCATCGATCTTGTTGGGGTTTGGACTGACCTGGAGGTTGGAAGCCGACAATTGACTTGCTGGCGAGCACGTGGGCAACGGACCGGGGGAAGGACGCTCTCCCGGTGACAGTGTCAATGGCGGTGCATAACAGAGGGCGGGACGGAAGCTCAGGCTGGCCTTGGCATGACCAGCGCCAACGACGGATCCGGGGATGACGGCGGGAGTCACTGATCCTCCTGGACCGCGCAGCGATACGAATCCAACTACTACGCCGAGGACCACGATCGCGACCGATGCCACGATGCCGGCACGCACCCACCTCTGTCTCCTGCGCGCCTTTGCCTCCATGAACAGAAGGTGGGCATCGTCGATGGTGGGTTCTGCCTTCGGCCCCGCAATGAGTGTCACCGCAGGTCCCGCATCCTCGACTCCACAGGACTACTATTACTAGTACCATGCTCAAAGTCAAGGTCGACCGTACTGAGACAACTCCGCTGCATGATCAGGTGGCGGCGGAAATCCGACGGGCTATCGCCGAGGGCGAGGCCGATCCAGGGGAGCGCTTGCCGTTGGCCAAGGACATGGCCGCGATTCTGGGAGTGAACAAGAACACGGTGCTGCGGGCGCTCCATATCCTGCGCGACGAAGGGCTCCTCGACTTCCAGCGAGGCCGAGGGATCACCGTGGCGGGAACGGCAGAGCAGGGCGCCGTTGTGAGACGGGTGCGAGACCTCATCGAGTACTGCCGAGCCCAGGGCTACCGGCGAGACGAAGTGATCCAAATCATCGAGGGATTGCCGTGATTCCGTCATTTACTGACACCGAGTCGACGGCACTCCTTGATCACCGATCATCGGCGCAGAAGTCTCAGGACGCGGATGCCCTCTTCAAGGAGGCACGGCAGCGTAGGCGCCGCCGCCACCTTCTTGTCACCGGTCTCATCCTGGTGCTGCTGGCAACTTCCCTCGGGGGATACCTTCTCTCTCGGCCGAGCCACACTCGACCGATTTCAACGGTCGCCCTCCGGCCGATCAACTCGCCGGGACCTGTTGTCAGCAGGACGGCGTTCGCTGGACGCGGTCAGTTGGCTCTTGTATCCCGGGGAACCCTTTTGGGTGTTGGACGGATCGACTAAGTCACTCCGTCGAATCCTCACACCGGGTTTGGTACCAGTCGATCCGTCATTCTCTCCCGACGGGAAGTGGCTCGCCTTCGTCGCTTCAAAGGAAATCAGCAGCGATTACAGCGGCGATGTGGTTTCCACGGTCCTGTCATCGACGCTCTGGTTTGCCCGAGCTAACGGGACAAATGCGCATCCCGTGGTACAGATCCCACCGAATTCAAATGCTCCGAACAACTCCACATTCGGCTGGAATCCCCATCTCGACCTCTTTGCTTCCAGTTTCGGCACGGCAAAATTTGGCCGTCGACCCGCCATGGGTGTCGACCTGGTGAGCCCCACGGGATCAATCCGGCAAGTGGTGGGGAACACTCACGTTGTGTCCGCAGTGTGGTCGCCCGACGGATCGGCCATTGCCGTGTCGACCGAAGCCGGTTCGGAACCGACGGGTCCTCCGATCGACGGAACGTTGGCCAGCTATCCGGTGAACGGCGGTTCTCCAACGACGTGGTTGTCGCAGGCGGGTTTCATCGTGACAGCGGGATGGTGGTCCGTTTGGGGAATCGGGTATACCACGGTCGGCAGTGGAGCGGTTCCGGGTGGGTCGGCAACAGCCGATGGGTCTCCCATGTATGCGATTCGTCGGCCGGGGACAACTCCGGTCCAACTCGGAATGACTCTTCAGACCGAGGGAACGGGCGTGCCGTCGGCCACTTCAACCGGGTGGCTGGCGTTCGTACAGGACGACCAGAACGGCGGTGGGCGAGTCGTCTGGCAAGGCAAGCAGGTTGTCGTTTGTTCTCCGGTTACCGCTGAGTGCTCCGCGATTCCGCACCCTGCGGGGACGGTCACCGGCGATCCTGTCTGGACGCCAACCGGATCGGCTCTGGCCTACGTTCAGGGTTCGGCCCTTCCCGAGGGATTCCTACCGCAAACGGTCGCCGACTGGTACAACGCGCATCAGCTCTACCTCTACGACCCGACGACGGGAGCCAGTGTGGTTGCGCCTCAGACCGATGGAGTGACGGTGCCGCTCTGGTCAACCAATGGTCAGAGCCTTCTCTATGTGAGCAACGACGGGTTATGGCTGCACCCGACCCTCACCCAGCCACCGGTTGAGATCGCTCAGCCGATCTTTGCCGGAGACTGGTTGGCATCGACGTTCTATGGGCAAGTACCGTTCTCTTCGCAGTTCGGTTGGTCGTCCATTCAGCATGTCGCTCCCTCGGAGGGGCCAAGTTGAGCAGTGTCATCTGAATCGAACACCCTCTGCCCGGACGGCACCAACAGGAGCACTTACTCACCGAAGACCTGTGTCGGTCCCGGCGTCTGGTTGCAGCAACACGTGCGCCAGCGTCGGGTATCCCCCGAAGCAATGCCACGACTCTGGCCTATTTCGCCCCTCGAGCTTGGCGGCGGTACGTCCGGAGGTGGTCAGCACCAGCCTTTGACACCGAAACAACCTGACCCAGTCCGGTTGCATGATGTCGCTCGATATAGCCTCGGACGTTGGCCTCTTCCCACACCGGCAGACCTGGACAGGATGTGCGCCAAGCTTCGAGAACCTCGTCGTAGGGGCGGGGGATCGTGCCCAGCCACTCCAGGAGATCGAGAACCAGATTGTCGACGGTGTCGGTCATGGACTGGTCGAATACTTGCAGGTACTGAGCCTGTCCAGTTCTGTCCCCCGATCCGACGGTCTGGGGCGGGAGACCATCATCGTCAGAGTGCTGAGCGCAGTCTGTCAATGTCGAGAAGATGATGTGTGGCATCGTGAACGATGTGACGGGCGATCCAATGCGGATCGACCGAAGTACCGTCGAATGTCACGGTGAGGGACCAGTCGTCGGGGGAGAGTCCGGATAGCTGCTTGCTCAACGAGCGGGCTTCGTTGACAATGCCATCCAGAGCGACTTCAACATCAATCTGTCGAGGCTGAGATGCGAACTGAGGTGGCGGCGACTCTCCAAGATCGGTTCCGGGATGTGCGATGGCGGTATCGAGGAGGAACCTCATCCCGAAGAGCACTTCTCGGACGTGATCTGTGTACTCCGCAATGGACCACGTCCTCTGAATGGGTCGCCGAAGCTGATCACTAGGAGTCAATCCAGCGACAGCCGCAGTCCACTGCAACGGCAGCCGCTCGATGGCTGCGATCGCACTGACATCGCTCCAATCGTCAGAGTCGAAACCGCACTCTCCGCACTGCTCGATGCTCACATTGCTGATTCTGCCCTACTGGCTCGACCTGTCTCACCCTCCCCGCGATCGGGGACGGTCGACGTCCGTCAGCCCTGGGCTATGCCCACCACCGGTCCGTCGTCCGCGATGGGTGTGCGATGGACGACGAAACCTGAGCCCGCTGCAGAGGCGATGAGGCTCAGATTGTCCCCCACCAGTAGGAATCGTGAGTGGAGGTAATGGGACTATATTCGAATCTGTCTTGGAGCTTCTGACCAGGGGGAACGGTCGCCGAATGTCTGGATTTGGGCTGGATCCAGCGGATTGATCCGTCCACCGCCAGGTGCGTCCGAAGTGATGGGACCAAGTTCGAACCCCCGACAGTGCCTCATTGGAGGCGCCGCGCCGCCCCCTAGGGCTCCACGGGGCGGGTCCCCCGCTACCAGGGCATTCGGGCCGGGCGTGGGTTAGCGTTCGCACCAGGCACACTCGGGTTGGGGCGGGTCCTGTAACACGCCGAGTCGGTGCCAGGACGGGGACGGGAGACCATGACCGATCTCATCGAGCACGCCGACAGCCGACTCTGCCGACCGAGCGGACGAGGGGGCGTCACGAGGGCCCGTCCCGCCGAAGCGGCGCCGCCTGGGCAGGCGTCCATGGGCACGCCGCGGGCCGTGATCGTGGCCATCGGCGTGGTGCTCATGGCTGGGCGCGCTCGGCGCGGTGGCGCTGGCGGCCACCTCGGGGTCGGCCGAGGCGAACCCGTCGTCACAAACGCCTGTTTCCACCGTGTCGGTGGCGTCACCGAGGTACACGCCCCAGGCGGCCGTGGGGGCGACCGACGACTACCACTGCAGCTTGGTCAACCCGCACATCACCCAGAACTCGTACGTGATCTCGAGCCAGTTCAAACCGGGCAGTCCCGAGGTCCACCACGCCGTGCTCGCCCTGGTGCCTCCGTCCATGACGGCCCAGGCCATCGCCGCCAATGCGGCCACCAGTGGCAAGGGGTGGACGTGCTTCGGCGCGCCAGCGCTGCCCGGTGCGTCGCTCGCCGCTTTCATCAGCACCCCCTTCCTGAGCGTGTGGGCGCCTGGGCACGGCGAAGACGTGCTCCCCAAGGGCACGGGGATCTCCCTGCCCAAGGGGAGTCTGGTGATCGAGCAGGTGCACTACAACCTGCTGGTGGGCGACAAGCCGGTCACGAACGGGCTCGTGCTCCACACGGTACCGATGTCCACGCCGCTGTTGCCGATGCAATCCCAATACCTGATCGCCCCGCCGAACATCCCATGCCCGGCCGGTGTGACTGGGCCGCTGTGCAACTATCAGGCGTCCCTCAACTACCTGAACCAGCGCTTCGGCTCCGGTGGCGTCGAGATGGCCAAGGGCATCGACCAGGTATGTGGTGAAAACCCGGACGACCCGCCCGTCGGTGACACGGCCACGTGCACGTGGCGGGTCGGATCGAACGGCTACATCGACAGGATCCAGCCGCACATGCACCTGTTGGGGGTCGAGTTCACGATGGTGCTCAATCCGGGGACGCCGCAAGCCAAGACCATCCTGAACGTCCCGAACTACAACTTCGACTACCAAAAGGCGTACAACGTGGCGCCCATCCCGGTGAGTCGCGGCGAGCAAATACAGATCAACTGCGGCTATGACCCCCAGCTGGCACAAGAGTTGCCGATCCTCCGCAAGGCGCCGCCGCATTTCGTCACGTTCGGCGACGGATCATCCGACGAGATGTGCGTGGGGGTCACGTGGCAGACGTCGTCGCTGCCCAACTCCCACGATTCGCTCTGAGCGACTGACGCTGTCGCTTCGATGGAGATAGCGAGCGAGCAGCGGGCATGTCCAAGCTCGGGCCGTGCGGGGCAGCTTCATACGGCTAGTTGTCCACCATAGAGATGTCATAAGACACACGTGGTTCGGCCGGGGTCACGATGGGTTGTTCCAACGCGGCAGACTCGTGACACGTTCGGGCGACGGGGCTCCGGTCACGGAACATATTGGATACGCAGAGCCTGCATACTTGTGCGGTGCCCATCCACTACGAGTTCGACGACCGTCACGTGGTCCGTATCGTCATTGATCGCCCCGAAAAACGGAATGCGCTCGACCTGTCCCACTTTGCCGACCTGACGGCGGCATGGCGGCGGTTCAGTGCCGATCCCGACGCATGGGTCGCCATCGTCACCGGTGTACCGGGATCTTTCTGCTCTGGTGCAGATCTTCGAGACTTCATCCCTCTCGCCCAGCGTCTGGCCGCCGAGGGGCGTACTGAACATCAGGGCATCCCGATGTCGGTGGGGACCGACGGGGTCCTCCTCACTCTCGACATCTACAAACCCATCGTCGCCGCCATCGACGGGCCGTGCCTGGCGGGCGGGATGGATCTGCTCGGCGGCACCGACATCCGCGTCGCAACACCGAACGCGACATTCGGGCTTCCGGAGATCAAGCGCGGCTTGATGGCCGACGGTGGCACGACCGCTCGTCTCCCTCGACAGATCGGCTGGCCTGGCGCAATGGAACTGCTTCTCACAGGCCACACGGTCAGTGCAGAGCGGGCTCTTGGGCTCGGACTCCTCAACGACGTGGTGCCCTCAGACGAGCTCGAAGATCGAGCAGCCACATGGGCTTGGGAAATCGCCAGTAATGCGCCGCTCGCCGTGCAGGCAACGAAGGAGGCTGTTTTGCGTGGACTGTCGTCGTCAGACGGGCTTGCCGGCGCATACGAGATCGAGGCTCGGATCGGACACCGCTTGCTTCAATCAGAAGACGCCACCGAAGGCCTTAATGCCTTTACCGAGAGGCGGTTGCCGGTGTGGAGGGGGCGGTGAGCGAACCGCTCTGACCTGGTGGGCCGTGCGAGTCTCGATCTCGCCACCTTGGGATGAAAAAGAGCTAGCACAGGGCTTGTCACGCTGCGTCCGTCTTTAGCCTGTGGGCCGACCGACCGTGCCACCGACTGAACCCCGAACCAATGGGCGTTCGGAACCTCATCCGGCCAGGGTTACGCCCCGGTGACCGAGAGCGATAAGGCAACCGGCCGGCTGTTTCGGGGTTCGAACATCGCCACTTGCCTCGGTCGGCAAATGCCAAATGAAATGCAGCTTCTGAACAGGATAAACGTTGTGATTCCGACAACGTCGTGGAGGTGATGGGACTATGTTCGAACCCCTCCTGGCCCGCTGACCTGGGGTGATGCGGCAGCAAAAGTGTGAACATGACCGAACTCAGGTTCTTCGGGGTTCACCGCAACGTCTGCAGGTGGAAGTGATGGGACTATGTTCGTTTCTGCTTGACACGATGGCAACCGTCCCGGATAACTATTTGGCACCGACACCCCGTCATCGACTGACAGGGCGTGCCATAGTTGCCAGCGTTGCCAGGCGTTGCCAGGACGTCTCCGGGGGGAGGCTCGGGTGAACCGTGAAGAGTGACGAACACCTCACAACACGCATCCGTGTGAGCAGACCCGTGTCCGACGAAGTACGGAGGCAAATGCTTGCGGACCCAGTTTGGGTGAAGCGCCTACGACTTCACGACTGGATTCTGCGGTCATCGCTTGTTGTCGCGATCATCGTGACTACCCTTTCCGCGGTTCCCACTAGCGCCTCAGCCCAGAGCCCACCGTCTGTCACAGGCCAGCTGCAGTTGAACTTGTCTCGAAATGGCTCTTCGACGACCATGGGGGAGCCGGAGATAGCAGTCGACCCTCAGAACTCCAAGAAACTCTTCGTCGACTGGACCACCTTCCCGCACCCACTCGTAATCAGCGGTGCGGGTGCCAACATCCGAGACCATGCGGTGGCTTGGTCTCACTCAATAGTGGTGTGAATTGGCACATTGTTCAGGTGCCGACGAACCACGTCCGCTACACGAAGGGATGTGGCGATGCGGTGGCGGCCGCGGGCCCAGATGGCACCTTGTATGCAGGCGGGATAGGAGTCACCTTCATGGCGGCCGGGGGATCTGGACCCTTCGGTCTGACGATTCATGGTCAGGACTATGTCACCAGCTCGGCGAACTGGGGTCAAACTTGGACTCGTCCCGTCGAGACCATGGGTTCGGACGGCCAACGATTCGCAACGGGCGACCCTGTTGACACCTTCGACCGACCTTGGCTCGCGGTCGATCAGTCGACGGGCACCGTGTATGCCGCTGGTCACAATCTCGCCGACCACGAGGCATAGGTCACCGCGTCAACCAACAAAGCGCGATCCTTCGGTCCGATCTTTCCGATCGACTCGCCGACCTCCCCGAGCGTGGGTTTCAGTAGTTCGAACATCGTCGCCGCTCATGGAGTGCTGGCGGAGGCGTACGCATCCTCGCAAGCGCCCGGTCACACCTGTCCGTGTCTCATATTCGAGACGAGCACAGACCATGGTGCGACGTTCACACGCCATATTGTTCCCACCGTCAATGGCTCAAGTTCTCCTGAGCCTTTCCTTGCGGCCGACCCGAAGGTAAAGGGGCGCTTCGCGTTGACCGTCCTCGACTCGACCGGCACGGATAACCAGGTCTACCTGTCAGGGGACTCGGGTGCCACGTGGCAGGGACCTGCGATCGTCGGAGAGAGCCCCCCGAACCCCCGCTTCAAACCCTGGATCACGTTTGGCACGTCGGGCAAGCTTGCACTCGTCTGGAGGACGCAATACGCCAACGGCGGGTATGACGTCTGGTCGGCCCTCGGACATGTTGAAAGCAGCAACGGAGCCGTTTTCGGCACGCCTATCCGAGTTAGCAGCGTTGCTGCGCCATATCCGTCGGGATACGCCGCCGGAGACGACTTCTCCTGGATCATCACTGATGCGCACTACGCCCACGTTGGATGGGGTGACTCCAGAAATGGACCCGTTCAGCTTTGGTACGGACGTATTCCCCTTTCATCAACACCCAAGGGTTGACGGCGCCTGCCTCTTCCTGCCCAGCAGGACTTCCTACTCGGATTACCCGGATGACATTCTCGGCACCCATAGGGGCAGCAGTTCACCTCTTCTAACTAAGGCGTAGTCCCCCGCAGCTGGGTTGGATCAAAGTGCCCCCTAACGACAGAGTCCACACGCCAGCCCGAGCCATCGTCCTTTGTCAGATGGTCTTGGACCTGGTGCTCATTGGGATCGTCGTGAGACTGGTTACGTTCGCCGTCAAGGTTGGTCGAAAACGCCGCTCCGAGTAGAGGAGTCCAGGAGGTCACGCCATGACCACGTCGAATGAAAGTGTTTCACCACCAGCCGAGTCCGCTGTGCCGGTCCATGGCCTACGAGGCAAGACCAACAAGCTGATCACCCGCGCTCAGTCTGGGACTGCTTGGAAGCTCTATGGGCAGCTCAATGCGGCCGACTTCATGAACAGCGCCTTCCACGACCCCAGTGCCGCCGAACACTGCACGAAGGAAACCCACCTGCGCAGCCACGTCATCCGCGACGATGCGAGGAGACTGACCGGTAACCGGACCTGAGACCTTGCAAAGGCATGAGCAAGTCTCCCACCAGTCATCCACGCCCTGCGATGGTCGCTCAACCGGCGTTGTGGGATAGGTCGAATCGCTCCTCCTGTGCAGCCAGTTGCTCCGACCTACTCTGCGCCCGCAGCCGCGGCGTCGTGGACGGATCAGCCAGAGGAGCACGGCCAGGATCATGTTCGGCAGCTCATACATGGCCAGCCCGACCTGGTTGTACTTGCCGGGGGTGATCTTGGTGCTGAACGACAGGTAGGAGGTCTCTCCCTCCGCGACCATGCCTCCCAGGCGGCAAAGGGAGAGGCCGCTCAGCGCGAGGACGAAGAAACCGAGCGCTGAGTCACGGTGCTTCTCCCGCGCCGCTCCCACGAGCGCGGCGGTCCCGATCGCCATCTGGAGGCCGCCGTACATCGCACGGACCTCGGTACGGGCGACGGGGCTTGACAGGTCGTACACCTCCATGCCTGGGATTACCTCGCCGGACCACGCCTTCGGTTTGATGAGGTTGACGAGGCCCCAGGGGAGCCAAAACAGTGAGTTCGCCACCAGGAACGCCTGGGTGAGTCTGCGGTGCCGTCTCGGGTTCATGGGACCATCTCCCGAGGGGTCGGTCGCACCGGTCTGCGCCGGTGGCGGGGATTGGTTCGTGTTTGGTCGAGACCGGCGGCGTGTCGCAGCTCGGCGTAGAACAGCTTGGGGTCGTCGTCGGGGATCATGGCGTGGCTCAGAGCGATCCGCGTCACCACCGAGGCCACGACGCGGCCGTCTGGGCCGGGGAAGTGCGGGAGGAGCCGATCACGCATGATCGGCATCACCCGGGTCATCTGGTACACGACGTGCTCCGGCTCGACGTCCACGATCCGCCGCAGTGAGTAGGAGTGCTGGAACTCCACAATGAAACGGAGGATGGCATCGAGGCGGGCCTTGCCCTCGAGTCCGGCGACAGCAGCGGCGATCCCGGTGTCGTACCTCTGCTGCTCGTATACGCCGAAGGCTTCGAGCAGCGCCTCCTTCGACGGGAACCACCGGTACAGAGTCGGCCTGGAGACCCCGGCGGTCGCCGCCACGTCCGATAGCGACAACCGGCGGGTGCCCGGACGGGCCAGGACTTCAAGGGTCGCCTCCAGGATGCGCTCCCTGGTCGTCGCCGTGTCGAGCTGAGTCACGCTTTACACTTTGGCACAGAACTGTAACGCTAGGTGCATCAGCGATCTGATGGTGCGGAGCCCCAAGTTCCACATCGACGAGACGGTGCCGTTCCAATGGCAGCCGAAGAACCCGAGCTTCGGGCTGTTCGGCAACGTCTTCACGTTCCTGGCCGTCGCCTTCGAGCGATACATCGTGTCGGCCACCCGGCAGGCAGAACCCCGCTTCACCGATGCCGGCGTGGCCGAGGAAGCCGATCTCTTCATCCGCCAGGAGGCCCAACACGCCCGAGCCCATCGAGCCCATGCCAAGGCGATGATGAGCCAGTACCCGGGCCTGGAGGCGACCTACGCCGCCGCTCATGCCGCCTACGACGAGTTGCTCGAGCAGGAGGATGTGCAGTTCCACCTCGCCTATGTCGCCTGCCTGGAAGCGACGTTCACGCCATTGTTCAAGATGGTCCTCGACCACCGTCATCGGCTGTTCGAGGGGAGCGACGAGCGGGTAGGCACGATGTTCCTATGGCACTTCGTCGAGGAGATCGAGCACCGTAGCTCTGCTTTGGTGATCCACCACGATGTGACACCGGACCGGTTGTATCGGGTCCGAAAAGCGCCCAAGGTCTTCGACCATGTCGCCCAGATTTACAAACTCATCCTTTCCGGCTTCGAGGAGCACGTTCCCCCGAAGGACCGGCTCATTTCGACCAAACTCGTCTCTCCGAGCGGCCTCTATCTCTCCGAACTGCGAGATCGGTTCGGGAACGGAGGTCGTGTGGGCGGCTACCGCTCCATGCTGAGCCACGTCCGAGGCCGTGACCTCGGGACGATGCTCTGGCGGGAAACCATGGCCCAGATGCCACGCCATGACCCGGCACATGAACCCTTGCCATTGTGGGCGGAGCACTGGCATTCGGCCTACGACGCCGGAGCCGACGTGACTACCTACGAGGGTGTCGGCCTTTGACGTGACCGCTCGGGAATGTCGGTTATTGAGCCGTGAATCCCCCGGGGCATC
Organism: uncultured Acidimicrobiales bacterium; assembly: GCA_963769825.1. GTDB lineage: Bacteria > Actinomycetota > Acidimicrobiia > Acidimicrobiales > RAAP-2 > Bog-756. The sequence goes on along the minus strand of CAVYNO010000021.1, from coordinate 238 downwards.
CGGGCCTAGCCCGGAAGTACCGGAGTGGGGCAGGCAACAATTGTGTGCATTCGCGAGGTTCGGTCCGCCACTCTCGCTGATCCCCGGTGTCTCGCCCAGCACAACTACTTCGGCTCGCCGGCGTATTTGTTCGACGCCGACGGCCAGGGGTTCGAACATCGCCATTTTCCTGGGTCGGCGAATGTCAATCGAAAACTACTTGTTACCAGGGAGAACGTTGAGATTCCGACAACGGGGT
>CAVYNO010000020.1:0-36079 GCA_963769825.1 uncultured Acidimicrobiales bacterium | reverse complement strand
GACGCGATGAATACCCTGAACATGATGATCGATGCTGCGCAACTCGACAATCCAATTCGAGTCGCCCGGAATGCGACACTTCGGGAAGTTGCCGCAGCAATGGAAGATTCCCGAGCCTCATGTGTTCTGGTCGGGGTCAATCCCTCGTGGCTGGTCACCGACCACGATCTGGTCGGCGCGCTCGCTGCCGGCCTTGACGCTGAGGCGCCTGTCGACCAGGTCGTCACCAAGACCCCCGTGTGGGCGACGAACAGCACGACCTTGCTCGACGCTGTGGACATGATGCTCGGTCACGGTATTCGGCACCTCCTCGTCCTGACCGCGACGGGCGAACCAATGGGCGTGCTCTCGCTCGCCACGGCGACCAGGCTCCTCTTGGACACTCCGATGACACGGACGCCGGAGAGGCAGGAGTAGGTGAGTTCGTCCCGGCTGGGTCTGGTGAGATTCTCGGTGCCTTCCGTTTCCGAGATCAGAACTAGCAGTTGTGATGACTTTAGGAACGTCGACCAGAGCGCCGACGATGCCGAGTGCAGCCACCTCGGTCGACCGAAGGAAAAGCAGGACGGCGGGCTCTCCATGGCTCAAGCGATTGGGGTGATGCTAAGGAGCCACCTTTCAGTAGGGGTTCGGGTAGTTTTCACTAAGGATCACGTTGGGGCCGAGACGGTGTGATCGGACTGGGCGGATTCGGGACCTTTGGCCCTGCCGTCTGACACACCTTCGTCGTACGGTCCTAAAGGAGGTGGTCGATGTGGATATGGCCTATGCACTATCAAGGTCCGTGCGAGAATGGGCCAGGCAGCGCTGTCCTGATCAACCGCGGGTCGCCGAGATGGCCGTCTCGATGGCTTTGAACAATTATGCGGATGGCGCATCGGTCGCCGAGGCGTATGAGCGGGCCCGTGCCTTCGTCGCAAGCTGGGCCCACCATCCAGCCAATGTCGGGGATCGCCAGATCGCCTCGCTTACCGCAGCGTCCCAATCCAGCTCCAATGTGGTCATTATGCAGTGGTAGGAAGAAGTCCCATGAAGCCGCACAGAGGGAGATCGGCAATGACAAATGACCAAGAGTTCGTGAACCGGGTTGACGAGCTCGAGCGGCGGGTGGAACTGGAGCATCGCCTCGTCACTCGGGCTGTGCTCGACGATGAGATCCGCAGCCTCGAGCGCCGGTTGCGTGAAGTCAGGGAGCTGACAGAGGGCTAGGTCGTATTTCCGCCGCTTTCGAAGCACGACAACTTGGGGGTCATGAGCGGATCGACCGGTGTTCCTTGTTGTCGTGAAGCGAGGAACGCCACAGCGGTGATGTGCCCGGATGGAGATCCCTCCGAGGGAGTGGCTCATAGGAGGCGGCCTCGCAACCAAGCCTATCCTCCTGGGTGTCCCGTAGTGAGGACGTTCTTTCGCAGCGAGAGCGGTCCGGGGGGCTCCATGCGTGGACCTTCGTTGGCGATGCAGAGCAACCAGGCTCCAGCCCCAAAACCTCCTCACCCCCCTGAGCTAGTCCCGTCATGTAGCACGACTACCGGGCAGTGAGCGTTGGTCACACAATGCTCACTCACTGATCCGAGCAGCACGCCGACGAATTCCCCATGACCCCGGCTGCCCACGACGAGGAGGTCGGCTCCCTCCGACGCCTTGACCAACATGGGAGCGGGGTGACCCTCGATGGCAGTGGGCTGGATGGAGATACCGGGATGCGCGTCACGTATTGGCTTGAGATGATCGCTCAATGCCGTCTGGCAGACAGCGTTCCTGCTGGAACTCGGGATTTATGGGTGACCGCCCATAGCCAGTGAGCCATTCCCACGCCATGAGAACCTCAAGCGAGGCTCCGGTGAGTTCCGCCTGGTTGGCGGCCCACTCCATTCCGGCGATCGAGGAGGGTGAACCGTCGATGCCGACGACGATCCGGTGTTCGGTTTCTTGTTTGGTCATGAGGGCGTTGGATCCTGGTCCAGGCTGGGGGACGACGACCACGGGACATCTGGCCCGATGGACGCATTTTCGGCTCACTGAGCCGAGCAGGAGGCATTTGAACCCGCCGCGACCCCGCGAACCGACGACGAGGAGATCAGCCCCAGCGCCTTCCTTTATGAGAACGATCCCAGGAGGACCCTCGAAGGTTGAACTGGTGATGTCGACCCCGGGCGCAAGTTTCTCCGCTCGCACTATCGCCTCGGCGACGTCGTCTTGCATGCATTGGTCCGCTTCGCTCCGGCTCAAGTACTGGTAGCACGGGCCGAAGGCGGCAACGATCTCGAGAGCGACGTCAGTCCGCTGGGCCTGAGCGGCCGCCCACTCGAGCGCGGCCATCGAATGCTCTGATCCATCCACACCAACGACGATCCAATGTGTGGTGTCATCCTTGTTCATACTGGCACTCGTTTCCATGATCGTTCTTTCCTTTATGGCTTGTGCTCCTTTTTCGGTCAATGTCTCAGGCCCGATCGTTCCCCGCGAACTGATGAGCATTTCCCTGGCGTCCTCGAGTCGACCGATCGCTGCTCACTTCCCGTTGATTCGGTGACTCGGCATGTGACTGCGACCTTGGGAGTCATGGATCCCGCTGGGAGGAAAGGACTCGAAGCGCGGCCGGGCTAGGCACCGGCGGGCCATGTTCGTCGGCTCGCCCTGTCAAAGAGCCCTGCGACGCCAGAGAATCCTCGAATGCCGTACGGGGAAGTACCAGATAACCGACAGATCCGCTTGTGGAGAAGGGCGAGAGAATGCCAACGATGTAGCGCCCGTAGACCTCGGCCTCCTCGTCGGAGCGCCATAGATACAGCCCGGCATAGTCTGCCGTCTTAGGGTTAACCATCCACAACTTCACTCGATATCCGTCGATGCCGCCGAACAGCAGGGTGTTCGCGAGGCACAGGCGCTCGAACAGGAAGCGACGGACTCGGCTACCGGCGGGTATTCCCCGAAGGTGAAACCAGACCGCCAACGTGGTCTGGCTAGGCTCAGCGTCGTCATCGCGGATCGATTCGCGGAAAACGGTAAATGCTCGGCCGTCCGGCAAAGTAACGACAGTACCGATTCGTTCCCGCCGAAGGTGGAGCTCCCTGTGGAACAGCAACTCGAAGGTCCGCTTCGCGCACAGCAGAGCTTGGACCACCAGCGATCGCTGCGCCGGCCGCTTTGGAAGCTTGGATCTTCGATAGGAGATCATTTCAGTTGTCACCAGTCCATCGTGGCGTCAATGACATCCAGACGACAGGGTAAAAAGTCCCAGATGGGCGAATCCTCTATTGGAGCGGAGAGCCTCATTTTGCGACCAGTTGCCGATCGATTCAACGACTCGTTATGCGAACGAAACAACCCGGCCTGCACCAAATTGGCTTAAATGGATCTCGATGTCTGCGACCCGGGATGTATAGCTCGGGGCCCGCCGCCACCCAAGACTCCGCTGATCATCGAGGTCAACCCACACTGCCCAGCAGGCCGTCGCCATAGTTCCCACAGTCAAACCGTAGGCTCGCTGCGCCAGGAGTCCGCGGTGGCTACTCGACCTCCCGATGGATTAGGACCGGGCAGGCCGCCTTGTGGGCACAGTGCTGGCTCACCGAGCCCAACACCATGCCTGAGAATTCACCATGGCCCCGGCTACCGACCACCAGGAGATCGGCGCCGCGGGAAGCATCGATGAGTATGTTGGCCGGATGCCCGTGCTCGAGGCGCCCCGCGAGGTCTAGGCAGGGATACTCCTGACGGATCTCGGCCATGGCGGACTTGAAGACCTTGCGGCTCTCAGTGACCGGATCCGACTCGTGCAGCAGGGTGTGATGTCATAAGCGAAGGGCCAATGCCAGGCCATGACCACCTCGAGTGTCGCCTGTGTGCGTTGGGCCTCATTGGCCGCCCAGCGCAACGCGCCGAGCGATGCAGCTGATCCATCGATGCCGGCGACGATGCGATGAGTGCCGACAACGGCGTTCTTACTCTTCGGCTCGGTCTGGTGCTCGATGTCTGGAGTCATGGTGCCATCCCCACTGTTCGTGCCGACCTCTGGCTCGTCTGATGAACCAAGTCAGCTGCCATTACGGAACAATCACGACGGGACAGTCGGCGTGCAGCGAACACTGCTGGCTGACCGAACCGAGGAGCAGCCCGCGGAAACCGCCTCGTCCCCGGGACCCAACGACGAGGAGGTCGGCGTGGTGCCCGGCGTTGATCAGTACCTGGGCCGGCGAACCTTCGTGATAGTCGCCCTCGACCTTGACCGTCGGGGCCAACGCAGCGACCTGGCTGGTGGCCCGATCGATCACCTGCAGCATGGACTCCCGAACCTCATCGGGGGTGATGAACTCGTAGCCGGGTTTGAAGGAGGTGATCACCTGAAGGATGGCACCGCTCCGCTCGGCTTCTGCCGCCGCCCAGGCCAAGGCCCGGTCGCTGCCCTCCGAGCCGTCCACGCCAACCACCACTCGGTGAGGTGTCTCCGAGGTTGGTGCCTGTGGTGAGATGGTCATTGTTGAGCCTCCTTTAACTAGCGCGGCGACGGATCACGATTCCCGCTTGACGACAGCATCGACCTCGACGCAGGCCTGCGCGAGGTCGTGCAGGACGCGCTCGACACTCTTGTGCAATGCGGCGAAGGCCGAGTTAACGTCGGGCTTGGTTTCGGCGAGCTTTGAGCGAGCGGCCAAATAGGCGTTTTGGGCTACCGACATGTGCTGGTCGACCTCTTCACGCAGATCGAGTTTGGCGAGGTCGAGCTGGACCAGCATCTCGTCGACACGGGAACGGCACTGGCCGAGCGCTCGGATCATCGATTCGATGGTTTCATCAACCGTGGCGCTGGTTGTCGACATCTTCGTCTCCTCGCTCAGTGTCCTGTTTGCACTGTGGCAGGGCAATGGCTGGAGCAGTAGGGCCGAACGTCCCGACCGTGTCGTCCTAATTCAGTCTGATGCAGCGTTGCGGCGGCGGTGCCTAGCCGTGATCGTGCCGGGCACCGCACCTAACGCAGCGGCAACCTACGGGCGCCTGCATCCCTCGAACGAACAACCTAGAGGGCGTCTTTGGTACTGCCAGGGGATAAGCGGGACGAGCCGGGCACTGCGGCGAGCACCCCGGACTCACCCGCCAGAATGTCCTGGAAATGGAAGTGGATTTTATAGACGAATGCCCCGACGAGGCTGAGGAACCAGATTCCGCCAACACCGCTGTTCTTGCATCACTATGGGCGACGAAGCCCAGTCCGGTTCACTGCTGAAACTTCACATCGGAAATTCCCGTCAGTGCAGCTGTGCGGCGAGGGACTAAATGCCCTAGCCACCCTCCTCATGAGGACTCACACTGGACGGGAGACCCATCCAGGATACGGCCGATGACCATTGAGAATCAGAGTTCAGGCACAGACGAATCGAAGCAACCGAGGATCGTGGTCGGTGTCGATGGTTCACCGACGTCGCTTGAAGCGCTCGAATGGGCGGTTGGAGAAGCCGGTTTGAGGGGAGCCACCCTCGAGGTGGTACACGCCTCGTTCTTCCGCCAGGACGTGCTCGAGCTCGAATCCTTCGCTGAGTCTAAGGAGCGCGAGCAATCCATCCTCGATGCGGCCCTCGCCAAGGCCAAGGCCTTGGCGCCGGACATCAGACTCGTTGGTCGGTTGGGCGATCCCCCGGCGGCCGAGGTCCTGGTTGACGTGAGCAAGGACGCTGACCTCTTGGTGGTCGGATCACGTGGGCTCGGGCCCTTCAAGGAATTCGCACTGGGTTCGGTGAGCCATGACTGCGCACGCCACGCTCAATGTCCGCTGGTCATCATCGGACCCAGGACCGCCCACACGGCAACGGTCACCGACGACGTTGGGCGACGGTCGGTCAGTGGCAGGCGACTGTGAGCTTCTTCGACTTCATCCTACGCAACCTCTGGTCCAAGAAGGCCCGCTCGATCGGCTTGGCCTTCGCCGTCGCCATCGCCGTGATGGCGGTCGTCACCCTCGATGTCACGAGTAGCGGCCTCGAAAAGTCAGCTGCTGCGATCATCTCGGTGGGGAAGGCTGACTTCACTGTGGCACAGAAGGGGGCGTCAGACACGCTCTCGAGCACCATCGACCAACAGGAGATAGCCCGTCTCCGGGAGACGCCGGGCGTCGGTAGCGTTGTCGGTGTCTTAGTCGAGACGGAGCGCCTGAATGCCGACAACCCGGTCTTCATAGAGATAGGGATCAACCCCGGAGATCTCTCGTCATTCGGTGTCTCGGTCGTTGCCGGAAAGCCGTATGCGCCGGCGGCAACCCACGAGGTCATGCTTGGCTGGCGAGCCGCCGCCAATTTGGGCCTGAAGGTAGGGGACCGCTTCAACGCCAACGGCACCTCGAACACCGTCACGGGCATCTACTCGACCGGGAACTCCTTCGGCGACGCCGGCGCCATGTTGCCGCTGCCGGCCATCCAAGGGTACAACCGGCTCCCCGGAATCGTTACTCTGGCCTTCGTCAAGGTGTCACCTGCTGCTTCTCCAGAGGCCGTCGCCGCTCGAGTCGACTACGCCCAGCCTCAGCTGACAACGATCCGCACTGCCGCTCAATTCGGAAGGGCGGACCGCACCCTGGTCTATCTGCAGGCAGCGGTGAACGGGAGCACGGTGCTGGCCATCCTCATCGGAGCGGTGATCATCGGCAACACGATGCTGTTGTCGCTCTTCGAGCGCATCCGGGAGTTCGGTCTGATGCGGGCTGTCGGCTGGACCAGGCGCCGGACGGTGACTCTCTTGCTCAGCGAGAGCCTGATCCTTGCTTTCCTTGGTGCTGCCCTGGGCGTCTCTTTGTCCTTCGTCGCTGTCAACGTGCTCGAGAACCTGCCGGCCCTCAAGGGCATCCTGCGTGCCGACTTCACGCAGGGCGCGTTTTGGCGGGCGCTCCTCACTGCGCTCGTCATGACGTTGATCGGAGCGGTCTATCCGATCACCCGCGCCGCCGTGCTCTCGCCATTGAAGGCCCTCAGCCATGAGTGAACGGGCCAACGACCGTCTGGCCGTGGAGGTGCACGGCGTGACCCGGCTCTACCCCGGCCAGGTCACTGCGTTGGCTGGGCTGGACCTGACCGTGACGTACGGGGAGATGGTGGCCATCACCGGCCCGTCGGGCTGCGGGAAGTCGACGCTGCTTCATCTGCTGGCCGCCATCGATTCACCGACCTCGGGCTCGGTATCAGTAGCCGGTCAAGACCTGGCTCACGTCCACGACCTGAGCCGATACCGCCGCCAAGTCGTCGGCTTGGTGTTCCAGTTCCACAACCTTCTGCCGCAGCTTCCTGCGGTGTCCAACGTTGAGCTCCCCATGTTCGGAGCGGGGCTGTCGAAGCATCAGCGGCGAGCTCGGGCGCGTGAGCTCCTTGCCGAGGTCGACCTTGGTCAATGCGAAGGTCGCCTGCCCACGGAGCTCTCCGGTGGCGAGCGCCAGCGCGTGGCGATCGCTCGAGCCCTCGCCAACGAACCCGAGATCCTCCTCGCTGACGAGCCCACCGGGAGCCTCGACTCAGCGTCCACGGAGCGGTTCTTGGACCTCCTCGGTCGTCTCAGCAGCCGGGGGATGACCATCGTGATGGTTACTCACGATAGTGAGGTTGCCGCTCACGCCCACCGTGTCGTGGAGATGCACGACGGGACGGTGACCGGTGAGACCCTGAAGCGCGACGTCGCGGCCTCAGTCAGCTAGTGAAACCGCTCGGTCGGGAGGCGCCAGTCCGGTTTGATGCCTCGATGATTTGTGGAACGGACCTGCACATCCATTGCCGTGCGTGATGATCAGGTCGTGGTCGAGGACGAGCGGGGCCAGAGCTTCCACGGCCGCTACCACGTGCTCTTGTTGAAATCTCGGCAGCCGGCACTTCGCCGCGCTCGAGGACAGCACTACTGCCAACACTAGGACGATCCTTCCGACTGACTGCTCTCGTGATTCAATTCGTTTTGATCCATCTCATCGTCGCCCAGTGTGGCAACCATGACCGCCTTGATGGTGTGCAACCGGTTCTCGGCTTGGTCAAACACGATTGAGGCGGAGGATTCGAAGACCTCATCGGTGACCTCGAGGGCCTCGAGTTCATATTTGTCGCCCACCATCTGGCCTATCTCGGTGTCGTGGTTGTGGATAGCGGGCAGGCAATGCATGAAGCGGGCATTTCGATTGGCTGTCATGGCCATGACGCGTGCCGTGACTTGATAGCGGGCGAGCTTCTTGATCCGCTCGGACCATTGATCGGTCGGCTCACCCATGGAGACCCACACGTCGGTGTAAAGGAAGTCGACGCCGGGAACCGCCGCCGCCACATCTTCGGAGATCATAATTCGAGCCCGTGAGTGCGTCGCCAACTCACGGGCGATCCCCTGGACTTCAAGGCTTGGCCAAAGGGACTGGGGAGCGCAGATGCGAACATCCATTCCGAGCAGCGCCCGGTCACCAACAATGAATTGGCCGTGTTGTTCCTAGCCTCGCCTATATAGCAGTAGGAGGTTGATTCAAGGGGCTTGTCCGCGTAGTCAGACATGGTGAGCACGTCGGCCAACATCTGAGTTGGGTGCCACTGATCGGTTAGCCCATTCCACACCGGCACCCCGGCGTGGCGGGCCAGTTCCTCCACGTCCCCTTGGGCGAAGCCACGGAACTCGATGCCGTCATACATCCGCCCGAGCACGCGGGCTGTGTCCTTGACCGATTTCTTCTTGCCCAGCTGGGTCTCGCCCGGGCCGAGATAGCTGACGTGGGCGCCTTGATCATGGGCCGCGACCTCGAAGGCTGACCGCGTTCGGGTGGACGTCTTCTCAAAGATGAGGGCAATGTTTCGCCCCCTGAGTCGCGGCGACTCTCGTGCGTAGCGCTTGTCTTCTCGCAGGTCAGACGCCAGGTCGATGAGCGAAAGAAATTCGGGCTTGGTGAAGTCGATCTCCTTGAGGAAGCTTCTCCCGCTCAGATCCATTGGAACGTCTCCGTTCTTCACTGGCGAACAGAAGCAGGCGGTGATCAGGCCGGATCGCGTTCGATGGGACAGGTCATGCATCGCGGGCCGCCCCGACCCCGGCCAAGCTCTTCACCAGCGATGGTAACGACCTCGATACCGTGTCTGCGGAGCATGGTGTTGGTGGCAACGTTGCGCTCGTACCCGAACACTGTGCCCGGGGCGACCGCCAGATAGTTGGTGCCGTCGTCCCACTGCTCGCGTTCGGCGGCCCGAATGTCCTCGTCGGTGGAGAGCACCGTAAGGTCGTCGATCTCCAGCGCGTCGGCGAGCGTCCTCCACAGGCTGTGGTTCTTGGTGACGCTGAGCAATTCCGGAGTCTCACCGGACTCCAATGTCCAGCTCCGCAGGCGTCGGTCGAAGAAGGGGTAGAGCACAAACGTACCGACGTCGACCATCGACATGACCGTGTCGAGATGCATGAAGGCGTGACCATGGGGAAGCTCAATCGCAATGACCTGGGCGGCCTGGTCGCTGGCGAACAGTGCTTTGGCTACTATTTCCACGGCCATCGGTGAAGTCCGTTCACCCATGCCAATCAGCACAGTCCGGTGACCGATGACGTGAACGTCGCCTCCCTCGAGGGTGGCCGGTTGATGCTGGCGATCACTGTCCCCGTAGTAGATCTCGAATTTCGAATCGAACATCGGGTGAAACCCATAGATGGCGCGAGTGTGCAACGTCTCTCGCTGACGGGCCGGCTTGGCCATCGGGTTGATTGTCACACCCTCATAGATCCAGCAGGAATTGTCGTGTTGGAACAGATGGTTGGGCAGGGGTGTGAGCACAAAGTCGTCCGCACGGAGCATGTCCCATTTGAGGCTGTGAGCCCCTTTCGGGTGCAGGTCCGCCTTGAGCACGCCACCGACCAGGTATTCGGCGAGGGACTTCCCGTCGAGCTGCTCGAAGAGTGCCCTCATCGGTTCGATGAGCGAAGGTCCCAAGTTCTCCGGCGTGCAGAGGCGGTCGAGGACGAAGTCTCGCCCGTCGGGGACTTCGAGCGTCTCGGCCAGCAGTTGGGCGTAGTAATGGACCTCGACACCCTTGTCTCGCAAGGCCTGGGCGAAGGCGTCGTGCTCCTCCTTGGCCTTCTTTGCCCACATCACGTCATCGAAGAGCAACTCGCCGATGTTGTCGGGGGTCAGTCGGGAGAGCTCCAATCCGGGTCGGTGGATTCTGAGCGGCCTCAGCGGCGGTAGCTGCCGACGACCACAAGACCTACTCGGCGACTGTGTCGGGGTACGACTTGTGAGGTGAGTCGCATGAGCGCCAGCGAGGCTCACGTATCGCTGGACCGACCGGATGGCTGAGAAAGCTGGGTCCGCGTAACTCTGTTTAGGGATGGATAGCGAGGAGGTGATCGTCCACGGCCAAGACCCCCGGTGCGGACCAGGCTGCGGTCTTCGCGATGCGAGCCTCGTCGAATGAGTGGACATGACCAGTAAGCACGGCCTTTGTGCCGGACATGCTGACGTGGATCTGGCGGGCGTCGAGAGCAGCGTGTCGAGCGAGTGCGTTTGTAATCTGCTTTTCCACTGAAGACGCAGCGACACGCGGTTTAACCGTGATGCGGTTGGTGACCGACCTGACGCTGAGGACACGATTCACCGTTAGCTCGGCCTCATCACGCTGGTAGTTCCAGGCGACCTTGCCGGTCAGAGTGACGTGTCCTTGCGAGACCTTTGCGTGAACATCTTGATCCGCAAGCGCGGCGTTCCACTCTAGAATGTGCGCTACGGACTCGGCGATATCGGAGTCGTCTCTGGTATACCGTTCGTGAAGGCGAACCTCGATCTCATCGACGATAGCCTTCACCCCGTGGATATGCTCGGCGGCGGTGACCGCGCGGGTCTTGTCGAAATAGGACGGAACGTACCCTGTTAGCGTCACCGCTCCGTCGTGCGCCGTGACGCCGATGCGACGTGCATCGACCTTTGGATCCCACTTAAGTTCCTGTTGCACATCAATCAGCAATTGGCTGTCGGTCATGACGTTCTCCTGACTCGAGTTAATGCGGATCCACCGACGTTTCAAGGTCATCGTGCGCCGACGCCCCTGGTGCTGCTAGGGCCAAAGGTCCCCGGCCTGGGTGTGTCATAACCCCGACATGACTTGTTCACCGAGACGGCTTCAATGCCAATCGAGAACTGTTTCTCGGCGATGGGTGCCAGGAAGGAGAAGGAGGTTTCCATGCAACCACCCGGGAGGCGTCGCGGTGAGGTCGAGCGCGGTCAGACGACTAGAGCAACTTTCTTCCGACCGTTTATGGAGATCATCTGCTACTCCCGCTCTGAGGTGCGTTCCGAGCACGGCTTATGCACTGATCCATGGGCAGTAAGTTCGCCCACACACGGGCGCTCGTTCGGGCCGCGCACGTCGACTCATGCGGCCAGGCCTGACGAAACCACTCGTCTGCCGGCACGTTTCGCTTACCGAGATCCCTTCTCGGTAGCAGTCGCCGAAACTACCGACGGAGCCCCGATCGAGCGGGTTCGGAGTGTCGTCCTGCATATAACGACCTCGACCCGCTTCGGGGTCAGTCCTGTCACCGAGTAGCCGGTACGGGACTGTCGTGGTGGCCAAAGAGGACCTCGCCCGTGATCGGCCGGCTGAGGTCGGCCAAGTCAGCGGCGAGGTCCATGAGAAGATCGTCGACGGTGATCATGCCGACGAACTGCTCATCGCGGACCACGGCCAACCGACGGACGGCATGGGTACGAAACAGCGCGAAAGCATTGTGGAGATCGTCATCGGCACCGAGAGTCACGACCGGCGCGCTCATGACGCCATCGACCCTGGCATCGGCAGGCAAGCCGGTGGCCAGACCTCGCCGCACCAGGTCTCGGTCGGTGACGATACCGACGATACGGGCGTCGTCGATGACCACCAGGGAGCCGACCCCGGTCTGCTCCATGACCACGGCGGCGTCGTGGATCGTGCGTTCCGGCCCGATGCCGATGCCCGAACGTCGAATGGCTTCAATTGATCGCATGGAAACTCCTCGTGTCTGGCACCGTGCTCACGGGTGCGGTTTGGATCACTTCGAGCGGTGCTCGAAGTGCTGGACGGTGGCGTCAGATCCGGGGAAGAAGAGGCTCTCGTGCCCGCTGTCGCCCCACCGCACCAGATACGGCGCCCCTCCGTCCGCTCCCTGCACTTCGAGTACCTCGGCGTCGCGGTCTGGTTCACCGACACGGTGTCCGTGGATCACGATGCGATCGCCTTTGCTCGCCTGCATGGCACCCTCCTTCTCTCACCAACCATGATCAGGCATCGTGTCCGGCTCCAGTAGGGCCGAAGGTCCCTGCTGAGGCTGGCCGTCGAAGAAAGGGGTCACCGAGCGCACTTGGCGCGCGATCTCTGCTCGCAGCAGACCACAAGTGGGGACGACTGACTTGCCGGCAGGCACGGTCTCATTGCATGTCTCCTCCATGTGACGTGGGTTGTTCTAACTTGCCATTCTTGGCCGGCTGGCTCCGGCCACTCGTCCCAGAGCCAGGATGGTCAGGCCTCTTCGAGCATTTTCTCCCAACTCGTGTGCACAGCGGGTCGGTTGGTCATGTCCATGAGGGCATGTCCGGCCATAAGGAGCAAGGCCGGTTCTCTGCCACACGAAGTACTCGCCGCCCACGGCGAACTGGCCCCGTCAAGCCCAAGCCGCCGTTCATTTCCGGCCACGAGGCCATCTTCTTGGTCACACGCGTGGGGCCCGAGGTGACGGCTGTCAAGGAGGGTGATCATGCGCAGGAGCACGGGTAGCGCCCGTTCTTAGGACCATCGACCCTGGTTGAGACGGCGCATTGGCGCCAGTCTTGAAGAATGGGACGTAAGAGGGAGCATCGAGGTACTTCTTGGGAAACGTCGTCCGAGCGCAAGTTGGACTTGTCGTGAGCGTCGTCGCCGAGCGAACTCAGACCTCGTACCGAGTCGTATCGTCAGCTGTCGAGGTCCAGGATCTCACCAAGCGTTATGGCGAACTGATCGCCGTCGACGGGATCAGCTTCTCGGTTGCCAAAGGTGAGATCTTCGCGTTTCTAGGACCCAATGGCGCTGGGAAGTCGACAACCATCAAAATGCTCTGCACCTTGGCGTATCCGACCTCAGGACACGCCGTCGTAGCGGGATTCGACGTAGCCGCCCAAGCCAAGGCTGTCCGCCGTCACATCGGGCTCGTCTTCCAGGAACAGACGCTCGATGACCAGCTCACCGCGGAGGAGAATCTTCCGTTTAGCCCACGGTGACGTCGACCCCAGTGCTCTCCGATGAGATCGACGCCGCAATCCTGGAATGGCAGGATCAGCGAGACCCTGATGCGACGTCGCCTCGGCCTCATCGGTGTTCGTCCTACCGCGCGGACACTGTCGCGACGGGCCACAAGTAATGGCCGGGTCGATAGAGCAGATCTCGATGGCTTCGGCATCGCCGGATCCAACCGAGGCTGTCGATGATCTGCTTCGATCGCTAAGGACCCACCAGGAGGGGCTCAGCTCTCGCGAGGCGCAGAGGCGCCTCACGCAGTACGGTCCGAACCAGCTCGAGCGCCGTGGAGGTGCTCGGTGGCCGCGAGAACTGGCACGGCAATTCACGCACCCACTGGCGCTGCTGCTGTGGTCGGCGGCGCTACTTTCATTCATCGTCGGCAGCATCACGATCGGCGTCGCGGTCGTGCTCATTATCGTGCTGAACGCCGCGGTCGCCTTCGTTCAGGAGCGGCACGCGGAGAAGGCCGTCGAGGCGCTTGCCGCGTACATACCTCAGAAGGTCACCGTCGTGCGCGACCGCGCCCGGACGGTGGTCAACGCAGCCGACCTCGTCCCCGGCGATATTGCGCTGGTCCGAGAGGGGGAGCGGATCGCCGCCGACATGCGGGTGATTTCAGGCGCGGTCGAGGTCGATCTTTCGACGCTCACGGGCGAGTCGGTCCCGGCAATGCGCTCGGCGGACTACCACGACCGCGATCGTCCGCGCCTGCAGGCGCGAGAACTCCTCTTCAGCGGCAGTATGTGCACGGGTGGTGACGCGCGTGCGGTTGTGTTCGCAACCGGCATGCACACGGAACTAGGTCGGATCGCGGCGCTCTCGCAGGGCGTAAAAGAGGAGCCCAGTCCGCTCGACCAACAGGTGCGCGGGGTCTCGTGGCTGATCGCCAAGGTGGCGGTCGCCCTGGCGATCGCGTTCGTCCCGCTGGCGATCGTCGTCGCAGGACTGTCGCCGAGAAGCGCCGTCATTTTTGCGGTCGGGCTCTTGGCAGGGGTGGTTCCCGAGGGCTTGCTTCCTGTGATCACGCTGTCACTCGCGGTGGCGGTGACGCTCCTGGCTCGACGAGGGGCGGTCGTAAAGCGAATTAGCTCGGTCGAGACGCTCGGGAGCACGGATGTGATCTGCACCGACAAAACCGGGACGCTGACCGAGAACCAGATGCACCCGATTGCCGTATGGACCTGCGCGGGAGAGATCAGCCTCGACGGCGAAGGAACGCTACGAACCGACACGGCGCCGGCGCCCCTGAGCGCGCTGATTGAGACCGCGGCGCGCTGTAGCAACGCACGCCTTGACCACGGAGACCCGTCTGGCGACCCGACCGAAATCGCGGTGTTGCAGGCCGCACAGGCGCTGGGTGGCGATGTTCATGCGGACCCGCGCGAACGGTTACGCCGTCACGAATACAACTTCGACGCCCATTGCAAGTTAATGAGCACGCTCGACGGCGGCGACGGCTCCGATTGGCTGCACACCAAGGGCGCGCCTGAGTCCGTGCTGCCGGCCTGCACCACGGTTCTCGACCGCGGTGGGACCGAGATCACATTGGAGAGGTCGCACCGCGAGGAGATCGGTGCGCGGGTCTCAGACTACGCGAGCCAGGGACAGCGCGTGCTCGCGTTCGCTCGACGACCACTGCCGCTCAAGGGCGAACCGCCAGCGCGCGAAGCAGCCGAGCGGGATCTGTGCTTCGTCGGTTTGGTGACGATGCTTGATCCGCCGCGGCCCGAGGTCACAGACGCGATCGCGCAGTGCCACATGGCGGGAATTCGCGTGATCGTCATCACCGGCGATCACCCACTAACGGCAGCGGCGATCTCGCGCCGAGTCGGCATCGGCGGGGAGGACCCGGTGGTGGTCGATGCCAGTCGCTTCGACCATCGCAGCGAGCAAGAGATCAAGCGGGCTGTCTCCGGTGACCGAGAGGTGGTGTTCGCGCGCGCCTCACCGGAGGTCAAGCTGCTGATCGCCGAAGCGCTTCAGGGCGACGGTCACGTGGTTGCGATGACCGGTGACGGCGTCAACGACGCTCCCGCGCTCCGGCAGGCCGACATTGGTGTGGCGATGGGAAAGGCAGGCACCGACGTGGCGCGCGAGGCAGCGACGATGGTTCTGACCGACGACAACTTCGCCTCGATCGTGACAGCCGTCCAAGCAGGCCGCGTCGTCTACGACAATGTCCGCAAGTTCATTGTCTACATCTTCTCTCACGCTACGCCCGAGACGCTCCCGTTCCTTGTCTTCGCGCTGACCGGGGGTGCCATTCCGCTGCCGTTCCCAGTGCTTCTCCTGCTCGC
The DNA here is from genome assembly GCA_963769825.1 of uncultured Acidimicrobiales bacterium. Lineage (GTDB taxonomy): Bacteria > Actinomycetota > Acidimicrobiia > Acidimicrobiales > RAAP-2 > Bog-756. The sequence continues at coordinate 20,553 of CAVYNO010000020.1, read as the reverse complement.
TTTCGACGTCGGTACTGAGACGCTCCCCTCGGTTGCGCTGAGCCGTGATCCCGCCGAACCCGGAATCATGGATCGTCCCCCTCGTCGCCACTCGGAAGGCTTAATCCGCCGGCCAATGCTGATCCGCGCCTGGCTGTTTCTGGGCTTGATCGTCTCCCTCCTCTCGCTCGCTGGTTTCTTCTACGTGCTGACCCAGGCGGGCTGGCACCCTGGCGATCCGACTGGTGCGCACACCCGCTTGCACCACGCCTACCAACAGGCAACGACCATGACCTTTCTCGGGGTCATCTTCGGGCAGATCGGCACAGCCTTCGCGGTCCGCACCCAGCAGGCGTCACTGCGATCTATCGGAGTGTTCAGCAACCGCTACCTACTATGGGCGATTGTAGGAGAGCTTGTTATTGCTGCCGTGTTCGTATTCACGCCGACGTGTGAAGCGCTGCTGGGCACAGCGGTTCCGCCCGCGCGAGATCTGCTGTTGCTGGTCCCATTCCCGTTCATCGTCTGGGGTGCTGATGAGTTCCGGAAATACATGATGCGAACTCGGTTCTCGCGCCCGCACTCGTCCCCAGAGCTCAGGGACGCACGAGTATCAGATGGTTTCGTCAAAGGTTGGATGCCAACTAGAGAAGGTCTGTAGTGCATGTGCTGCTGAAGGGTGTCATTGGGCAATGCGTGCGCCCTGAGTATAGAGAACCGTCGCTCGGGACGCGGGAAGCGGCTAATCAGTCATCGCCGTTGGGTGTTGCGTGCCAGCGAAGAGTCGATTCCTGGGGTCCGCTGTAGTGCATGTGGTACAAGGATTCGTGGTTTGCGTACCACGAATAACGCACGCACCGTTGGCAACTACGGTCGATAGCGGTCTGCAGTTCGATCGACACGGAAGACGTGTATCAGGCTCGCGTATTCATCGAACGACGCCCCTGAACTATTTATTCTTCTTGATGTCACCAATCGGAGAAGACTGCTCCGTTTGGGTTGGTCAGGCCGCTGTCTCGGGAACTGTGCTCAGCATCCATTCATGGCGCCGATCGCAAGGAACGTATTGCCGGCTCGTTCTCCGCTCTCAGCGAGGCGGAACAACGCGGGTGAAAGTGCCTTTTGGCCCTAGTGGAACAGCCCACACACTCTCATCGTAGTTCTAGGTTCGCCACTTGATTCATAGCCCACGGGGGGATGTGAGCGTGACGGCCTAAGGGTGACATTCTGCAACATTATTGGGGAGGACGACCATGACGATGGTCATGCCAGCAGCAACAGTTTCGGGCCCCAGGGGCTTGCGGAACGTCTTAGGCAGGCGGCAACTCTACCGCTATCCCGCCACAGCGCCGCGCCTCGGGTACCTGGGAATCGTGGTTCTCATCACGATCATGCTCTACTACCTCTACTACGAGGAGGGCGCCCTCACACCGTTGATGCTGCCCTACTATCACATGTCGTTCCAGTACTTCATCTACCTGTTGGTGGTGTCGAATGCAATCGGCGCATTCTCCGCGTTGGTCGGTGGACTCTCGGACAGAATCGGTCGGGCCAATTTCGACGATTTACGGCACATTGGTTGTCGGGGTGGTGCAGCTGGGCATCACGGGCATCCATTCCAAGTTTGGTTTCGCCATGGCCTATTGCGTCATCGGATTCGTGGAAGGAATCATCCTCGTTTCGACTCCAGCGCTCATGCGTGACTTCTCACCGCAGATGGGGCGGGGTGCCGCCATGGGGTTCTGGGCGCTTGGTCCTACCATGGGGGCTTTGGTCGCAAGCCTCGTTGCGACGCACACCCTTACACACCTTCACCCGTGGCAGGATCAATTCGTCATCTCGGGACTGGCCTGCATGGGCGTCGTGGTGATCGCGTTCTTTTTCCTACGCGAGCTGTCCCCGAAGCTTCGCGCCCAGCTCATGGTCTCAGAACAGGACCAGGCACTGATCGAAGCTAAGGCCCGGGGTCTCTCGGACGAGGACTTGAGCACAGCTGTTGCGCGCCCGTTTCGCTCGATGCTGCGGCTCGACCTGATCTCATCGTCGTTGGCGGTCTCCCTGTTGCTGCTCTTCTACTTCGCATCGGTCAGCGTGCTGACCCTCTATTGGGTGGTCGTCTTCGGTCGCTCGACCCCCGACGCGAACAGCATCAACGTCTGGTACGCCGCCGTTCTCTCTGGGACGCTCATCCTCTTCGGAGTGTTGTCCGACGTGTTGCGCGTTCGAAAGCCCTTCATGCTCGTCGGAGCGGCAGCGTGCATCGTGATGACGGTGTTTCTCATATTGCAAGTCAATCATCCGCACACCGGCTACTACTCGAACGTACTGGTGGTGGTACTGCTCGCCGTCGCTATCGGTTGCGCCTACGCACCCTGGATGGCTGGCTATACCGAGCAGGTCGAGTGGCACAACCCCGCGCTCGCGGCGACAGGGTTGGCGGTATGGGGTTGGATTCTGCGCATTGTGGTGGCGCTGTCATTTCTCGTTCTCCCATGGGTAATCACGACCTCCACGACCCTGGTCAACAACCAGGGGGCTGCCACCACGTTGCAGGCGATTCAAGCGGCCGTGCCGTACGCTCCTTCAAGCACCGCGTGCGCCTCGAAGAGCGCACCAGCGGGGGTTCTTGCCGGTCTGCTCGCGACCCACGAGTCGGGGCCCGACACTCTGGTGAAGGTGATCACCGCCTGTGACCAATCCCACAACCTACTGGCGGCCGTAAACGCCGCCGGCGGTCTCTCCAACCCGCAAGTACAGGGGCTCCTCGCCTACAATCCATTGGCGGTCGCCATCCAGAAGGGCCAGCCGGTGAGCAACGGCGAGATCGCCACCAAGGTGGGAACCCACTCACAGAATCTCGCCTCCCTTCTGGTGGCGGAGAAGAAGTTGGTCCCCGCGGAGAAGGCGTCGCCGAACCAATGGAAGCGCTGGTGGCTTGTTTGCCTTGGTGGTGAGGCTGTGTTCGGGCTCCTCGTCTTCACGATGAGAGGACGTTGGAGCCCGAGGGCGGCCAAACGTGACTTCGAGGACCACGAGCGCCGGGTTGCAGCCGAGCTGGCGAAGATCCACAAGGAGATGGCACTCACCGGTACGGGGGTTCCAACTGAGTCAGCGCTCTTGTGACAGGTCAGCGGCTTCCCGCGCCGGCAGCACGGATCGAGAGGGGATCACGCGGCAGACGCTAGGGACGGCCACAGCTTCGCTGCATCAAGACGACCCGAAGTATCCGAAAACGCGATACCAGCGTCCAAAGCGGACTCGAGCGAAGGAGACAGATTGATCATGAGTGCGGTCGCCGTAGAGTTTGACCAATCCTTCACCGACCATGACCATAGGCTTGTCTATGACACCTACGGCTCGTCGGACGCCCCACTCGTCGTGTATCTGCACGGCCTTCTTCTCGATGCAGAGCTCAACCGGGGTATAGCCCACGCGCTTGCCGAGCAGGGCTTCCGAGTCGCGTTACTGGATCTCCTCGGGCACGGGCGCAGCGACAAACCGATGCACGCGTCGGAGTATCGCATCGACAGCTATGCCGACCAAGTCGTCGCCCTGCTCGACCACCTTGGGGTGGGAAGCGCCGTACTCGGTGGCATCTCGCTCGGCGCAAACGTCAGCCTGTTCGCGGCCACTCGGTACCCCGAGCGCACTCGGGCTCTGGTGCTCGAGATGCCGGTGCTTGAGCGAGCCGTTCCAGCAGCGGCTTTGGTGTTCGTGCCGATGGTTCTGGCAGCCCACTACGGACGCCGAGAAATGACCGTGATCTCGGACCTGTTCAGCCGGCTCCCCCGGACGCGATTCGGTCCGCTCACCAGCGCGATGAACGCGGCGTCACTCTCTCCCGAGACGGTGGCGGCCGTGCTCCATGGCGTGCTGGTCGGTCCGGTGGCACCCACCTTGGAGCAGCGCCGAGCGATCGACGCGCCGACACTTGTCCTCGCGCACCGCAACGACCTGATCCATCCGTTTAACGACGCCGTCAGCCTCGTGGAGGATCTGCCGAGCGGCGTATTGGTCCGAACTCGCTCGCCTTTCGAAATGAGACTCCGTCCGAAGCGTCTCACGGAGGAAATCGTGAAGTTCCTGGCCAACCTTGACCCGACACCCAACTCCCGACAGCATGACCAACGTACAGGATTGGCTTCACACGAAGCTAGCGCATCCCGTAGCGCGAACTGACCACGTGCACTCGGCTTCGCCTCAAGCCGATGACGCCCGCGGCAAACAGGCGCCTACACGCCGGCGGCGCTCCGCTTCTTGCCTGATGCCTTCTTGGCCGGTGCGCTCCTCTTGGCTGGTGCCTTCTTGACGGCTCGGGCGGCGGTCCCTTGGCCGGTCCTCACCGTGCGGCGTGATTGCTGGTCAATGGTCTTCACCATGTCACTGACCATCTTTCGCTGTCCCTTCATGACTCGCTCGGCAAAGTCGAACACCTCGTCAACCACCCGCTCGATATCTTGCGAAAACGGCGGGACAACCCGCTTCGTCTCTTTGGTAATGCCTGCCGCTAGGCGACGACTGGCACTGAGAATCTCACTCTGGGCTCGTTCGACTAAACGATCTATCCGCTGCTGCACGTCTCTTGACTGGTCCATGGGAATTCCTTCCGTGTCGGTAGGTTTGCAAGCGCTGCACCACAAGTCTCCGGTATTTGACCTCCAGCGACGAGGGGCGAAAGTCCCAACGCGGTCCACCCGGCGATGAACATGGCCAAAATCAGAGATATCGCGGCCATCGCTCCAATTTCCAGGCTCGTGTGACTGCACCCGTCGTCGTGGGTTCCTCCGGTTGAGCGTGCCCGCACCGCTGTACCAGCGGCACGTGCCCAGCCTGGGCACGATGCGAGACACCTCAAGGCAAGCGGATCGCGTGATTCTGGCCCTTCTCGCGGGCGAGGAAACCTGTCGGGTGCATTTATTCGATTCGAGACGGTCCTATCGGAGCTGAAGGGCACCACGACCTCAATCAGCCCTGTGAACTGGGGTAATCTCGGTCCAACCTGATCGGGTCCGACCAGAGTGCGAACAGCACGCGCTCGATGGTGCTCTGAACAGGTCGACCACTGGGCGGAGTGGCGTCGTCACCCGCCACGGTAGGTACTGTCGGCTGCAGGAGACGCCTTCCGCACCGTCATCGGGCATCGGCCCCCACCGCGCTCGTCATAATTCTTGTCGGCAGAGGGGTCGTGCGAGGGACGGCACGGAGGTGGACCGTAGAGCTCATCGTGCCTTGATGCCGTTGAGGTGGAATGCTCAAGTGACCAAAGCCCCTGTTGGTCGCCATTGGAATGGGCAACGCTGGCAGCATGGCCATTCGGATGAGTTCAGTTGAACCCGAGAGGGCCCCGACGAGAGGTCGGATCAAACTGCGCTTAGAGCTGTTGTCCGAACGCAGCAGTCGCTTCGTTTCCGGTCTCTTTCTGGCCATGGCCGTGGGCATGCTCCTCTGGGTGGCGTTCCTCGGCGCAACCCTCCCACCTCGGTATGACGCAGGCCACTGGAACCTGGTCTGGGTCGGTTTCGATGTCGCACTCGTCTGTGTCCTCGGTTACGCGGCGTGGGCGGCGTGGTTCCGCCGACAGATTCTGGCGTCCACCACTCTCATCGCAGGGACTCTGTTGCTGTGCGACGCCTGGTTCGACGTCATTACCTCGATTGGACGTCGGGATCAGTGGGTCACCGTGCTTACGGCCGTGGGAGGCGAACTGCCTCTGGCGGTCTTCTTCTTCTTGCTCTATCGCCGGATCGCCTTGACCATGTTGGCGACTTTCCATGAGCTCCTCGGAGACGGTCCGTCTCCCCGACGTCTTCATGAGGCCCAGATTCTCTCGTTGCCGACCCGGGCTCCATTGGTGTCAACCAACCGTTGTGTCGCCGACCAGCACCAGCGGGCCGGGCGCCAGGCGATGAGGAATGATGCATCACGAGCACACAAGTCCCGTTTACACCGAGCGGAAGGATAAGGCACATGTCAACATCACAATTGGGGGACGAAGGCGTCACAGGCACTGAGTCGTCACCGGTCAAACCCGTGCCGAGATGGGTCGTACCCACTGTGATTGGGGCCCTGGTGATTGGATTGGCGGGACTCGGGGTTGGCGCTTACGCCCTGGTCAAGATGCCTGCGAAGACCTCGGGTCCGACGGGAGCGGTCGGGGCGACAGGCAAGCAGGGTGTGCCTGGACCCGCTGGACCCGCTGGACCCGCTGGGGCCGCGGGAACCCCCGGTCCAAAGGGGACCATCGCGACGACTTCGGTCGTGGCTGCCACGACGCTGAGCTCGGCGGCTGACGCCCCGGTGGGCACGGTACTTGTGGCCAAAACAGTGTGCCCGACCGGAAAGATTCTCTTGAGCGGGGGCGCTCAAGTGTCTGCTTCGAGCGCAGCCGCAAACCAATATGTCGTTCTCAGCTCGTCGTTTCCGCTCAGTGAATCGATATGGCAATCGGATGCCATCGTCACAGGTCCACTCGGTGCAGGTGTGACCATGAGCATGAAGCCGTTTGTTGTGTGCGGAGCGCCATAGAGTCCCAATCGAAGGGCCTGCTTCCGGCATGGTTGTTCTAACGGAGTCGCTGAAAGCAACAGGTGAAAGCATCGGTGGCGTCCGTTGCTACCGAGGTTCAGCGATCAAGGCCACCCGGGGGGTCGAGACCCGACTGATCCTTCGGGTTAGCCTTGCCCTTCCGAAAACCGTCCGGCCGGCCCTCCACCGCGCGAATCCCGGAATTCCTTCAGATTCGCCTTCCCGAAACCCAATCGTTGAGCTTCTTCCGTGCCGCGCGGCCAAGGGGACGAGCGGGACGAGCCAGGCACTGCGGCAAGCACCCGGTTGGACCAAGGCGGTGCTGACCTTTGGCCCTACGCCGAGGCAGTGATCTGCTGCACCATGGGTTCGTGGACAGGAGTTCTTGGTTCGGGTCGCGTTGGATGGCGTCGCGCGCGGGCACGCTCGTGCCGCTTGGGCTTACTGTCTGCGGATTAGTCGGGGGTGGCCTCCTCCACTGGGCTGGGCTGGGAGCTGGAGGGAACCTGGTCTGGATCCTCGCCGCTAGTTGTGGCATCGCTTTGTCCATCTTCTCGATGGTCGAAAGTCTCATGCATGGTCGGCTCGGGGTCGATGTCATCGCCCTCTTGGCACTGGTAGGTGCTGTGGCCGTCGGGGAGTACCTGGCCGGGGTGGTCATCAGCGTGATGCTGGCCAGCGGCCGAGCCCTCGAAGGGTGGGCTGCCGGCCAGGCCCGCCGCGAGCTCGAAGCGCTGCTTGAGCGAGCCCCCAAGTCTGCGCGTCGATATCAAGACGGTGGTCTCGTTATCGTTGCCCTCGACCAGGTGGTTCCCGGCGACCTTCTGCTAGTGGCGTCTGGGGAGGTCGTGCCGGTCGACGGGTCGCTCGTCTCAGCTTCAGCTGTCCTCGACGAGTCAGCGCTCACGGGGGAGTCGCTCTTCGTCGAGCGCTTGCTGGGGGAGCGGGTCCGAAGCGGGGCGGTCAACGCAGGGGCCCCGATGGATCTCCGGGCCACGACTAGTGCAACCGATAGCACCTACGCCGGCGTCGTTCGGCTGGTCGCCGAGGCCGAGCGCTCACAGGCGCCGGTCGTCCGGCTGGCCGACCGCTACGCGCTGGGCTTCCTCGCCGTGACCCTGGTTGCTGCGGGGGTCGCCTGGGCTACGGGCGGTGCGGCCCGTGCCGTGGCAGTCCTGGTCGTGGCTACCCCCTGTCCGCTCATCTTGGCCGCACCGGTGGCCCTGGTCTCTGGGCTCTCCCGCGCTGCTAAGCGGGGAGTCATTGTCAAGGGTGGGGCAGTCCTCGAGCGCCTCGCGACATGTTCGACGCTCCTGATCGACAAGACCGGAACCATGACCCTGGGACACCCGGTGCTGACCGAAATTGTGAGCGCGCGGGCGGGCTCGACCGTCGAGATCCTTCAGCTGGCCGCCTCGCTGGACCAGGTGTCGCCCCACATTCTGGCCAGCGCGGTGGTCCGATCAGCCCTCGATGAGGCGTGCGAACTCGCCCTGCCTGACGAGGTCGAAGAGATCGCCGGCCAGGGCATCAGAGGGACAGTGTCTGGACACCAGGTGGCGGTGGGAAAGGCGTCGTGGACGGGAGTCACCGGCGCGCCGCGGTGGGCGCGCTCGGCACGCCGAAAGGCCAGCCTCGATGGGGCCCTGACCGTCTTCGTGGGAATCGACGGCTCCCCGGCCGGTGTCTTGGTCTTCGATGATCCTCTCCGACCCGACGCGGCTCGGACGCTTCGATCGCTCCGGAAGAATGGGATCGCCCGCATTGTGATGGTCACCGGTGATCGCGCCGAGGTGGCCGAGACCGTCGGGGCGGTGATTGGGGTCGACGAGGTGCTGGCCGAGCGCTCCCCGGCCGAGAAGCTCGACGTCGTGAGACTCGAGGCACGCCGCGCTCCGACCATCATGGTCGGTGACGGGATCAACGACGCACCCGCACTCGCGCTGGCCGACGTCGGAGTCGCCATGGGGGCTCGGGGATCCACGGCGGCCTCCGAAGCCGCCGACGTGGTGCTCACCGTCGATCGGCTCGATCGCCTGGGTGAAGCGGCAGCCATTGCCCGACGCACCCGACAAATCGCCATCGAGAGCATGGTGGCTGGGATGGCCCTCTCCCTGACCGCCATGGGCGTTGCCGCGGCGGGCCTGCTTCCCGCTGTCTGGGGGGCGATCGTCCAAGAGGTCATCGACGTGGCGGTGATCCTCAACGCCCTGCGCGCCTTGGGCGGGGGCGCAACCGAAGGCCGGCTCGGCGAGGAAGACTCGCGGCTAACCCAGCGGTTCAAAGAGGAGCACTTGGCCATCCGGAGCGACATCAATCGTCTCCACCAGGTCGCCGATGCGCTCGGCTCGCTCGATCCCGAAACAGCCCTGGCCCAACTGCGGAGCGTGTACCGAATGTTGGTCGACGAGGTGCAGCCTCACGAGGAAGCCGAGGAACACGAGCTCTATCCCGCCCTTGGGCGCTTCTTCGGTGGGAACGACCCGATGGCCACGATGAGCCGGGCCCACATCGAAATCACCCACCAGATCCGCCGCCTGGGCCAGCTCATCGACGACGTCGGGCCGGAAGGGATCGACGATGTCGATCTCACTGAGCTACGCAGCCTGCTCTACGGGCTGCACGCCATCTTGAAGCTTCACACGGCCCAGGAGGATGAGAACTACCTCTCATTGGCCGACGATCCGAGATATGAGCGACGTGCAGCCGAGGCGCGGTGAGGCCCGACGTGGTTAGGTCTTCGGTGAGCGGTCCAGGAACCGACGCCAGTTGATGAACGGCAGGATGCAAACTGCGACCAACAGTACGACCTGGAGCGCGATCGACCAGGGCGAGCCGAAGATCTGACCCACGACACTTCCCAGCTGTTTTTCGGCCAGGGTGGCCACGGTGACGTAAATCGAGTAGCTGACCAGTCGACCGAGGAAGAAGGCGAAGGTCAGAAGGCCGAGCGGAAGATCGAGGAGGCCGGCTGCGAGGAAGAGTTGGGCCGACGGCAGCGGCGAGACAACGAAAAGCCCAAAAAGGGCGATGGCACCGACGCGTTTGCGCTCGAGCAAGATCTGGGCGTCCTCCAGATTGTTCCTCATCCGGCCCGGGAGTCGTCCCTTGAAATGCCGGGCGCCCCGGGCCAGCAGGTACCTGCCGCTCATGGCGGCCAACGCGCCGAGCAGGACCAACGCCACCGGATTCAGGTGCCAGTGGAGTCGTGTGAATACGAGGACGGCCCAGGTCGGCGGCCCGAAGGCCGGCAGGAGGTTGATCCCGAAGACGATTGCGAAGAGAGCCAGGTACTGCACGTCGCGACCCTACGGCAGCTCGTGGCTTGGAGGAGGGTCGGGGCTCCGGCGATCCCAGGCCGCGAACCCCACTGCCTAGTGGCGCGCATGCCAGCTCCATCCATGAGGCAGACGCCACCGCGGGCATGACGTCTCGATATCGCAAACGAACCGTCGGCCGCAACCCGTTGCTCGACACAATCCAGGGTGGTAGTTGGTACGACGTTGGCTCGGACCAGCCGTCAGGTCCGGGAGCACGATCCCGATGTGAGGGTCACCGTCACGGAGCCGGCCGTGCGGTTGTTCTTGACGAGAAGCACTTCACTTCCAGGTTTTGAGACGACCTCACCCCCTGAGACCCGCGCGCAGTACCCACCTTGATAGTGAACCTCGGTCGGGACAAACACCACCGTTGGCGCCGTGATGGCGTGATTTGCCACGTAGGAGAGCCGAAAGGCTCCGGTCGTCGGATCAAAGGACATTGATGTCGGTCGACCGGCAACCGCCTGGGGGTAGGTGCGGGACAGCACTGAGGCTGTCGAGCGAAGCCGTCCAGCCGAGGTAACGAGGCCCTCGGCGGAGCTACCGGTGGGGTCGCCATAGAACTTCCACGACCAGTAGGTCCAGCCGACGAGGGCCCGGTCCGCCTCGGTGGTGAGCCGGTCTAGCAAGGTTGGGTTCGAGGTGGCGCCGAACTCGCTCAGGAACCAGGCCGGCCCTCCTGGTTGGGCTGACGACCCGAGATCGCCTCGGTCTTCTGATCGCGTCGTGAAAGAACGCTGTTCCTGGTCGGCGCAGGCCGCGATGTTGGTCGGATTCCCCGTCTTGCCGCTGCGCTGACCGCAGTAGATGTGCACGTTGAAGACCAGGTTGGCGAAGTTCATGGGGCCCACGAAATTCGTGGACCCTCGGCCGCTGAAGATATCCGGCTCGTAGAAAACCAAGGTTCTGGGGTCGGCTTCTTGTATCGCCGGGATGACACCGGACGCCGGGTCGCCAGCGGGGCACCTGATGGCCGGGGCGCCGTGGGACGCAACGCCGATGAAGGACCGGCCGGTATAGAAGCATTCGAGCTGTCCATCGAACTTCTCGTCGCCCGACTGGATAAGTGACGTCGAGAAGGGCTCGTTGAACGGGTCGTAGCCAAGGATCCAGGGATCGCCACGGAAGTAGGTGGCGACGGCTGCCCAAACCCGGTCGTACTCGCCCTGGAGATCACCAACCACGTCGTTGGTCCAGAAGTGATCGAAGGCCGCTCCGGCGGCGGTGGTCCCATAGTTGCGAGACCAGCGCCCAGGTGGATCAGTGTTCGGTACACCACTGGTGCACACGGCCCAATTGGGTGCCCCTTCGCCGTCGAAGAGCTCGTTGTAGACGTCTTGGTGCATGTCGAGCAGGGTGTGGATGTGGAAGCGACCCAGGAGGTCGACCGTCTCTTTGACCTTGCCCAAATAGGTGTCGAGAATGTCCTGGTTGAACTGGCCAGGGTCATGAGGCGTTCCCGGCCTACAGATTGCCGGGTCGTTCGCGGGGGCGCTCCCCGGCTCGAGGCCCTTCCACGTCATCCCCAGCCGAACCACGTTGAACCCAAGCCGGGCCATCAGCGACGCGTCGGTGGCGGAGAAGTCCCACGGCTTGCCTGGCGCTGGGTACAGCTCGTAAGGGGGATGCTTGTAAACGGCGTTCACACCGTGGAAGAACACAACCCGGCCCTGCTGGTCGTACAGAAACGGGCCGCCGGGCGAATGGATCTGACCATCGATTGCTGCACCAGTCGGGTACCGGATTGGGGACCCCAGACTGGGCAGCGCTGTCGGGCTGTTGGAGGCGCAGCTGGCCATCGTCATCATGAGGACGATGGCCGACAGGAGCACGGCATGGTTACCCTGACCTCGGCGCGGATATCTGAACCGTGGTTGACCGGACAGTCTTGCCAATGGTGGCGTCGCCTCGCCCTGGGGACCGTTCGGGTCGGACACGTCAGGACGACCCACCGGCGCTGACGAACGAGTGGCCGGCGGCGCCGAGCGCCGCAATTACGCGAAGTGGTACGTCGGCACAGAGGGTGGAATGGTCGGTCGGGCTCGACCCTACAAGCTTGTGGTCTGACTTTTGGGTTGCAGCCTCAACCGCTGAAGATCTCATCCGCGGTGACCTGCGCCGTTGCTCTCCCAGCGGACCGCGTCCAGCCTGTGTTCGGCCATGCTCGCCTCGGGGTCCGCTCGCTTCTGCCCGGCCAAACGTTCGGCCCGTCGTTTGATGCCCAAGAGCATCTTGCGTTCCATGACGAGGCTGCCGGGTTCCATCACCAAGACGCCGAAGGCTCGCTGCAGCCGTCCTGCCGCTGGTGTGGCGATGCGGTTCCGGCTGACCAGTGTGGTGCGATCCTGACCGACCGGGTACAGGCAGAAAGCCCAGACCCAATTGCCATCCTCAGAATGCAACACCATTGCCCGCTCAGCGTCGAGAACCTCCACCCGGAGCCGGGGACCGTTCTTGCCGAGCTGCTCGACGTCACCGACTTTCCTGTTCTGGAACTGCGGCAGGATCTCGTCGACGCTGTGCATATGGAGGCCGAAGAGGTTCTCGATCCAGTCGTAGGTGTAGACACCCCCTTTGCCGCTACCCATTTGCACGAGCCATGGCCAGATCGACGATGACGGCGCGTCGATAGTGATCGCGCGAGTTGAGAGGAAGTCAGGAGTGCTTAAGAGGTCATCACCTGGCATGGTCCGGTTCACGTCCTCCGGCGTGGCACCCCACGTCAGACAGGGCTTGCGTCCGAGCCTGAGATAGGTGGCGACGGCGCCAGCCATGACCCCACCACCCAGCACACTCATGGAGTATCTCTTCACAGCGATCCCTCCCGAACACACTCACCACGTGATGCCACTTCTTCGTTCGCCACTTCGATCAGGAAGGACCAGCTCACAAAGGAAGCTGCAGTACGTGGTAAACGACAAACGCCGGCCACACGAGCGCTTTCAAGAGGGCAAGGACTACCAACCAGAATGTCCCGGAATGGAAGTGGATGTAGTAGACGAATGCCCCGATGAAGCCGAGAAACCAGATTCCGCTGGCCCCGCTGTTTCTGACAGCTCGTTTAGTCGTTCCTTCGGGGTCGATATCAGCCATTCGACAACTCCCTCTCACTCGCTGGTCCACTGCCGACGTGAACCCGTCACAGCTTTATCGACTGCCTCGGACTCGCATCCTCGAGCCAAGCAGAATGGTGTTTAGCGGCCCAGGATCGCTGGACATGGCCAAAGACCATCCCCGGCAGCGCCGGTCGGGTGCTTGGGTTGATCACCGCCATAAAGACATGAGCACTCAACAAGGCCAAAGTCACTACGACGGCGGCCGCGTGAGGCCCAGCGGCGCCTTCTCCCGCAGACCAAGAGTTGATTCCGGTCACGACTACCGCAACTAACGAGCCGACCAACGACCAGGCCAGAATCTTCTGGCCGATGTTGAACTTTCCCCATCGAACGTGGTCCCGGTGACCAGGATGCTTGATCGTGTTCATTACAAAGCCAATGTCTGTACGGTCGAAGAAGAAGAGATCCTTCGCCGACCGGAGAATAGCCATTGTGTTGCCGAAGACCAGGGCGACGACGATTCCGACCCCGATGAGGACCACTGATCCGATGTGAAGCTTCAGCAGTGAACCGGCCTCGGCTTCGTCGCCCATAGCGATGCCGGTTAGGAGAGCCGAGGCGAACATGACGACGATCCACCAGTGCAAGAACCGCTCACTTCTCCCGAACCGATGAACCCGATCGTGGCCCTCACCAACGATGTCATCGCGATCGTCGATGAGCGGCGGGAGTACGTCGTGGATGGCCATTGCCCTGCTCCTTTGGATCTCTAGAGCAAGTCTCAACGTGATCTCGGCTCTGCAATAGGGCCCAAAGTCCCCGGTCGAACAAGTTCCCGTCAGGTGCAACTGTGTGGCAAGGGACCAAATGCCCTGTTCACCCTCCTCACGAGCACTCACACTGGACAAGGGATCTATCCAAAGAAAACGGCCGATGACCACAATCATTCAGAATTCAGGCACGAATGAACCGGGGAAGCCGAGAATCGTGGTCGGTGTCGATGGCTCACCGACGTCGCTCGAAGCGCTCGAATGGGCGGTTCGAGAAGCCCGACTGAGGGGAGCCACCCTCGAGGTGGTACACGCCTCGTTCTTCCGCCAAGCATTTCTCGATTCCTTCCCGGGGGCCAAGGAGGGTGAGCGATCCATCCTCGATGCGGCTCTCGCCAGGGCCAAGGCTATGGCGCCGGACCTCAAACTCGTTGGTCGCTTCGGCGATCCTCCGGCGGCCCAGGTACTGACCGACGTGAGCAAGGACGCTGACCTCCTGGTCGTCGGATCACGAGGTCTCGGACCCTTCAAGGAGTTCACGCTGGGTTCGGTGAGCCATGATTGCGCACGCCATGCTCAATGTCCGCTGGTCATCATCGGGCCCAGGACGAAACAAATGGCACGCTCCATCACGCATGCCTGATCGGACGAACATGCAACTCACTCGCAGCCAGATCTGTTATTCATGTGAAAGCTCGAGCAGGTCCACGATTCCTTCGAGCAGATCGAGCAGGCCGACGTCAATATCCGTCTGGTCTTTGACTTCCGTTGAGCCGTGTCAGAAGCAGGTCGCGGATTTGAATAGGGCCGCTTGCATCGAGGTTCTCGCTAGCGAGCGATAGCTCCAACCTGACCTGATGAGGACCGGCTCACACCAAGTTGATGGATTTGCTCGGGTCCGATCGGCCAACGATGCTCCGTCAGTGGGCCCGATCCCGACATTGACGGCAACCACGGAAGCGCCGCAGATGGGCGACGCTGGCGGTGTTGTGCGTCACGTTGCTCCTCATCAGCTTGGACAACACCGTTCTCAATGTCGCGCTCCCCACGATCGTGCGGAGCCTCGGGGCGAGCTCGAGCCAGTTGCAGTGGATGGTCGACGCATATGCGGTGGTGTTCGCCGGCCTTCTGCTCTCCCTCGGGGCCCTGGGTGACCGGGTCGGACGCAAATGGGTCTTCATGGGCGGCCTGGCGGTGTTCGGTGGTGGATCGGCTTTCGCCGCCTGGTCGGGATCCCCGGACCGCCTCACCCTGGCTCGCGCCGTCATGGGAATCGGGGCAGCCGCCCTGATGCCGTGCACGTTGTCGATCCTCACCAACGTCTTCACCCAGGAGGAGGATCGGGCACGGGCCATCGGGATCTGGTCGGGCACCTCGGGACTCGGGGTCGCTCTCGGTCCGATTCTGGGTGGGTTGCTGCTGGCCCACTTCTGGTGGGGATCGGTCTTTCTCGTCAACGTGCCACTGGCAATGGCCGGATTACTGGCTTCGGTCTGGCTGGTGCCGAACTCGAAGAATCCCGTCCCGACCCGTCCCGACCCGGTGGGCGCCGGGTTGTCCATGCTGGGGCTGGGTCTGTTGCTGTGGGGGATCATCGAGGCGCCGGGCCGGGGCTGGTCCTCCCCGCTGATCCTGGGCGCGCTGATCGGAGCCTCGGCGGTCATCGCCTCCTTTGTCATCTGGGAACGCCACATCGACCATCCCATGCTGCCCCTGCGGTTCTTCTCCAAGCGCCGCTACAGCGTCGCCATCGCCGCACTCGGCCTGGTCCTGTTCGCCCTGCTCGGCATGTTCTTCCTCATGACCCAGTATCTCCAGTTCGCTTTGGGGTACACCCCGCTCGAAGCCGGGGTGCGGATCGCCCCAGTGGCCCTGGTCCTGCTGGTCGTTGCCCCGTTCTCTGTCGTCTTCGCCCGCCGTGGCGGCACGAAATTCGTGGTCGCATCGGGCCTGGCCTTGATCGCCGTCGGTCTTGGACTGCTGTCGAGGACCACAGTGGCCGGCACCTATGCCGACTGCATCGGGCCGTTCGCGATACTCGGGGTCGGGGTTGCCCTGGCTCTCGCCCCCAGCACGGAATCGGTGATGGGATCACTCCCCATTGAGGAAGCCGGCGTCGGATCGGCGACCAACGACACCGCCATGCAGGTTGGCGGTGCGCTCGGGGTGGGAGTCCTCGGCACCGCGCTCACCCTGCGCTACCAACATCTGTTGGCCCCAGTGGTCACCCATGCCGGTGTGCCCGCTCCCATCCAGAAGCTGATCCAAAGCTCCCTCGGCGCGGCCCTTGCGGTAGCCGACCACGCGCCCAAGCGGGAGGGCGCAGCTCTCACTGCGGTCGCTCGCCATGCGTTCGTGTCAGGGATGGATCTGGCGTTGATCATCGCCACGGTGGTGGTGGGATTGGCGGCCGTGCTGGTTCTACTCCTGCTCCCCAACAAGGCCATTCCCGCTCCGGACGCGGGAGGGTTGGCAACGGCAGACTCCGGCGCGGCGGATTGGTCCTCCGAGGTCCTCTAGGGAGTCGGTGCCGCGTGGTCGGGACCTATTGTCCTTGAACGAAGTACGCGACCTAAGTTTGAACCAATAAGCGGAAAGCGATCGTCGGAACCGTCCGTTTCCATTGGTAAGCGCTCCGAACACGGCTCCAGTAGCCCTAGAATTTGAGAGCGGGCATCCGCACCCGCGGAAGGGTGGAGAGGGCCACATCGGCCAAGGTCGCGGCGCCCTGCACTGCTTCGATTTGCAGGGTATGGATGACGCGCTGGACTGCCCAAGTCGCTACATCGATTCCTGACTCTGCCGGTCGAATGTGATATTCGGCCAACTGGACGAACCAGGGTCGTCACCGGCGCCCCCCCGAGCCCTCATGGCCTGACCGGCATCGAGGGATCGAGGTCGGTGGGTGCTGTTCGCGACAAGACGGTAACCCCCACGGCCATGACGCAGAAAGCCATGCCGGCGACGGTCTTCTGGGCCAGGCTCACGGTGAATCGCTCGTCGAAGATCCAGACGCTCAACACGATTGCGACGGCGGGGTCGACCACGACAATCAGCGGTTGGGACACGCTCAACGGGCCGACCTGTAAGGCGGCCTGTTGGAGCACGGACCCGAGGATTCCGGAGGCAATCAACGCGTAGATGGGCCAGTGCGCCAACATGCCCACCGGGCCCGATGCCGCAAGCACGTTGGTGGTTGCCTTGAGGAACGCGGCCATCAGGGCCCACGTGATCGAGGCCGCGGTGGCGTAGAGCGCGGCCCGACGCACGGGAGATCCCCAGCGCGCCACAATTGTCGACACCGCAACGGCCCCGCCAAACACAGCCAACGCGAAGGCCCAATCGGCCGCGTCGGGCTGCAGGTGGCCGCCATGAGGTTCGGCCGCGGTCAGGAACACCACCAGAGCCGCACAGGTGACCAGTGCAGCGGTCCACGCCATCTTGGCGATGTGCTGGTGGACCCAGAACCGGCGCAGGACCAGGGCGAAGACCAATTCGGTGACGAGGAGGGGCTGGACGAGCGATAGCTGCCCGCTGTGGAGTGCGACCGCCTGGAAGGCTAATCCCGCTGCCGCCGCCGCCCAACCGAGGAGCCAGAGGGGCTGGTGGATCAGGAAGGTGACGAGATCCCAGCCACGGTGCTTGTTGGACACACCGACGCTGGCGGCGTGCTGGGTCATGAGGTGCACCGCGTTTGCCAGGGCGGCGGCCAGGGCGAAGATGATTGTGACGGTCACGTCACGACTTTCCGATCGAGCTCAAGGCCGAACACGTTGGCGGATACTGGGCCCCGGAGAAGGGCCGATCCAGTGCGTCTCACCTCATGCGCGACCAGCCCGGTTATGACGACTCCGCGTCGAGACGACCTCGCTGGGGACCCCTGGCCTCTCGCACACTCCCGGCAGTCTAGGTGGTGTCCTCAAGAGCGACTTGGAGACGACGGCGCGCGGGTAGGGCCTAAGTCGTGAATCACGAGACGTTCACTGTGCGCCGTTTACCGTGAGGTCGCGATACTCAGAAAGCAGAGCTTCTACACGTGGAGCGGGCTGCCGTGAATACAACCGGCGCGACGTTTCGGGGTGGCCACAGGTCGGACGGTGCAACGCCTCGGACTTCCAGTGCAGTGCCAGCTCGGGCTAGATGCTGGACGAGCGACGAAGGTACGCGCGAAGGCGCACGTCCTCCCCAGCGTCCAACGCGTCAAGTAACGCGTCCAACGCAGAGAGTGCCGCGTCCCCGAGTTCAGCCCGCAGATCGTCCTCGATCGCCCGGGCCGCGTTGCGCTGGTACGCCAGGTAGTCAACTCCCCGGGGAGTAAGCACGACCGACTTCTCCCTCTTGCTGGTAGTCGAGTCGCCTACCTCGACATAGCCGCGATCACGGAGGTGTGCCACGACCTTGCTGGCGCCCTGTCTGGTGATGCCAAGCTCTCGTCCGATGGCTGAGATGGTCGATCCAGCCTCACCTGAGCACACACGCAACACGCGGCCGTCGGGGAACCTGCGCTCGCCGAACCCAGCGTCGGCCATGGCACGGTCCAGACGAAGCTGGTAGCCGAGCCAAGCGCGCCGGAGCGCCGAACCGACGCCGTGTGATGTCGAAGGAACGCCCGATGGGTTGACGTCGGGGACCACGGAGGAGATGTTAGCAAACTGTGAACTTAGTTGACAGTTAGTTCACGGCGCCCGATACTTTGAGCATGCGGCGAGCGGGCATCACGATTTATGGGGCCGCGCTGCGCGCCGATGTGGCCGACTCGTGGACGCCGACTCCATGACAGCGCACCGCGGGCGGCCGATTGCGTGCGCCCTTGGGGTTTCGATGGTCATGATCGTGGGCGTGCCGCTGGCCGGAGCGGCGACGGCCACAGCGTCGGAGGCGACCGTCGCCCGAGGTCCCAGCGCGTCGTTCGCCGTGGCGGCCCAGCGCCAGGCGCTGACCACGAACGCCAAGTCCCCAGTGGCGCACGACACTGAGACCGAAGCACTGGTGGCGCAGTCGGGCCGCCTCTTCGCAGCAACGGGCCAATGGGAGTACCCCGGCCCTTCGGCGTTCGGTCAGGTCCTGGTCAAGAACTCAAAGTCCAGTCCGTGGACCGTCTTCGAGCAGACGCAGTCCGCTTCGGGTCCAGGCGTTGGACTCCTTCTCGATCCCGAGCGTTCAGGGTCTCGGGCCCGGCCATTCCCTCCTCGTCACCCAAGCCATCGTGGCCGGGCAGTCGAGAATCCAGTGGTTGCTCGACGGCGCCAACTCCTTCTCCCTTCGCAATTCGTACGTTCTCCCGGCGGGCGCCGACGTCCGTGCGTTCGGGGCGCACGAGTCGGGCGGGGTCTGGTCCGTCTACGCCGGGGTCCGGCCGACGGGGGTTCTCCAGGGAGTCTGGTCGTCGACTCGGCGCACCCTGGTCTTCAATCCCATTCCCGAGCTCACCGTGGCCCCGCCAGGATCGCCGGGTGCGGTGACGCAGAAGGTCACGGGCTTCGCCGATTGTGGCGGAGCCATGTACACCACCATCAACACGACGCTCTATCGGCGCAACGACGGCGCCCTGCCCTCGGGAATCCCTCGCTGGGTCCCGGTGTACCGAGCGCCACCGGTGGGGCCGCACAACAGCGGGCTCCGGGGCATCACGTGCCTCAACCACGACGGGTCGCTGTCGCTGCTCATCTCGACCGAGGGCAACGGCAACGTGTACCGGTTCGACCATCTCCCACGAGGCCAGCTCGATTCCACGGCACGCCCGGGCCCGGGTTCGGTCGCCGACGGGCTGGTGCAGACGCTCGAGTTCCAACCCATCCCCGCCATCCGTCAGATGCTGGCGGCTCAGGGAACGATCATCCCGACCACGGGACGAGGCTCGATCGCCTACGTGATCGCCGCCTACAACAACGCCGACTTCCAGACCATCAAGATCGGAGGCGTCGACCGGCAGGTATTCGGGTTCGAGTGGGGCTACCAGGGAGTCTGCCCAGCGCCGCAGAAGTGTGGACCGATCGCCTCAGGCGTGGTGCACTTCAACGCCAGCGCCTGCTTCGCCGTCCGCACCGATAACGGTCAATCCCCGGCCTACACGTTGCGCTGTCTGAGTGGGCCAACGCTGAGCCCCTCGGCGCAGGTATCGATGCCCATCCGCTCTGGGCAGGCCTTCGTCTCCATCAGGAGCATCGTGCCCTCGCCTTTTGCAGACGGCCGGATCTACTATGCCGGCTACGACTGCAACTTCTACCCTGCCGACGGCACGGCGTGGGTTGCAACGTCGAGGCTCAGTTCTCTCCGCCTCTCCCCTTCGTCGAAAGGAACCCGCTCATGAGACGACCAACGAGATCACCGCGACGCGGCGTCGGAGTCGCTATGGCCTCGGGCGGCGTCGCTCTCCTAGCCCTTGCGCTCAGCGCCGGCAGCAGCGCGCCCTCGCAGGCAGCCGCGTCTCCAAAACGGGTGAGCGGCGGCCCGACGGGTCACTACGTGGTGGCGTCGGGTATCCACAAGATCAAGCACATCATCGTGATCGAGCAGGAGAACCGATCGTTCGACAGCTACTTCGGGACCTACTCAGGCGCCGACGGCATTCCGCAGAAGAATGGCGTGCCGACGGCCTGTGTTCCGATCCCGACAGGCGGGTGCCAAGCGCCCTATCACGACACGGCCGACGTGAACGGGGGTGGGCCGCACAACGCGGGCAGCGCCCGCGTCGACGTCAACGGGGGGAAGATGGACGGATTTATCACGCAGGCAACCAAGGGAAAGAAGGGGTGCGGAGCGAACACGGTCGACAATCCCGCGTGCTCGAACTCGGCGACACCCGACGTGATGGGCTACCACACCGCGGCGGACTCCCGAACTACTGGACCTACGCCAAGGACTTCGCACTCGACGACCACATGTTCGAGCCGGTGGCATCGT
>CAVYNO010000019.1:0-102835 GCA_963769825.1 uncultured Acidimicrobiales bacterium | reverse complement strand
TGTTCCTGTTGCTTGGTTCAGTTCCAGGTGTTTGCTCAAACTCCAATGTTCGACGAACGGGCCGTGGCGCTCGTGCGACGGTCAGTGTCGTGCGCCAACTTCCCTCCATGATCGGGCTGCGTGTCCGCAAGTTCGCGAGACGATCGCTCTTCGACGTCATCATCACCGGGGCAGAAGTGGCGTCGTACTTTGTGCCGGTGGTGAGCTTGCCAGTGTGGGCCTTCGCCAATGCCCGCTCCACGAGACGACTGGGTAATAGAGCCATCGACTACTACCATCAGCTTGCCGTTCAGCAGGTACCGCACACCCCCCTCGTGCTACCGGCACGACCGAGGCCTAGAACACGGAGACTCG
Source organism: uncultured Acidimicrobiales bacterium (assembly GCA_963769825.1). Taxonomy (GTDB): domain Bacteria; phylum Actinomycetota; class Acidimicrobiia; order Acidimicrobiales; family RAAP-2; genus Bog-756. The sequence continues at coordinate 102,481 of CAVYNO010000019.1, read as the reverse complement.
TGATAGGGAGTGTGGTTCCGCTGGCATTGGCGCTCGGGGTGTTGTTCTTCTTCCTACCCATCGGTCCATATCACCATGGCGTTCGTTGGGTTGGTCTCGCGATTAGCGAAGTGGCCCTCGTACTGACGTTCGCCCGTCTCATTCGACTCACCCGCGTGCCCACGAACAGGCAGGGCTGATCCGGGCCCTTTAACGGTGTCCGGAGAGTCTGCCGGTGCTCACGGGAGAACGGCACAACTGGGACGCTTGGCACAAGTAAGTTTCGCGTGTTGAAAAATTGCGGCGGGGCTCAGAGATCCGTCGATGCCTTACGCAGGGGTGACAGTCCCGATGAACGACAGGGAGCCGGGATCCGGCCACTGAAGGCTGACGTTCAGGGTGCCGGTCATACCCGTGAAATCGCCAGTCCCAGATGTCGCCATGAGCGTCAGCGTTGCTGATGCCGGAAAAAGAATACCGGACGGAGTAAATACGGTCGTGATTGGACCCGCAGCGGCGCCGCTCAGCGTGCCGACGTTTGTTGTCAGGCGAATTCCCCCGGGCCGAAGGGAATTGGAGCCGGGGGAAAGACTAGGGAGACGCAGCCGTGCATCTGGAGCGTCACAGTGCCGACAGCGCTGCCACCAGGATACGTAGCGTCAAAAATCATGTCCAGGAAGCTGCATTCGTCGGGCCCGACACCGACTAGAGAAGCCGTCCCGGTGAGCGATCCGGCAAGGTCCGAAAGGCTCACGGGATGGTGGATCAGATAGCTGATGCACTGGCCTTGGTTCCTAAAGGGCTGCCCCGATGCGTCAGTGAGCGTGCGCCACCTTCCATCTTTGCACTGCTGCACAGCGGTTGGAGGGGCCGCTCCGGCCTGAGTACTAATCGAGGTCACTGCGATCGGAATCGCCACAACCGGGAAAGCCGCGAAAACGCCGGCGAGCAACCGACGAATCATGACAACCCCCTAATCCGAGGACGCCTCCGTAGGCTCATCTTCAACCTTTTGACCCGTAGTCGTCAACCATTGAAGATGCGGTCCTCTTTCCCTGACCATCTTTCGGGTCGGGGACTGTCCCCGAACGCCTGTGTCCTCAACCGGTCAACGCAACACCTGTCTGATTGGCGAACATTGAGTTCGACGATCAGGAGGTGCGGGTATGACACGGTTCTCCGAGGAGGACAGGGCAACGATCTGGCACATGCGGGAGGCAGGAGTACCCGTCAAACGCATCGCCAAGCACCTGGATCGGCAAAATTCATCGCTTCGCAGGTTCATCGCCGACCATGGCGGCAGGAGGCCCACTCTTCGACAACGCTCGGAGCTCCGCCTATCACTTGAGGAGCGTGAGGAAATCTCCCGGGGCCTGGCGGGCGGTCTGTCTATCCGGACCATCGCCGAGGGGCTGGACCGCTCCCCGTCGACTGTCTGCCGTGAGGTGAACGGCAACGGAGGCCGGGCCAAGTACCGGGCCCTTCAGGCCGACTGTGGTGCCCAAAAGCGGGCACTGCGCCCGAAGCGAGCCAAGCTCTCGCAGTGCCGGCGGCTGCGAAGAACCGTCGAACGCAAGCTTGAAGGTCTGTGGTCACCGCAGCAGATCTCGGCGTGGTTGGCTGAGACCTACCCTGATGTCCCGGAGATGCAGGTGTCCCACGAGACCATCTACCAGTCGCTCTTCGTCCAGAGCCGTGGGGCACTGAAGAAAGAGCTGCACTCGTGCCTGCGGACCGGCCGAGCCATGCGGCGGGCCAAGGCCTATACGAAGGGCGGCACCGGCGGAGGCCAGCTCACCAACATGGTGATGATCTCCGAGCGGCCGGCCGAGGTGGACGACCGGGCCGTCCCGGGCCACTGGGAAGGGGACCTCATCTTCGGCAGGAGGATGACCGCCATCGGGACTCTCGTCGAGCGATATAGCCGCTACGTCATCTTGCTGAAGCTGCCCAACGGCATCGGGGCCGAGGCGGTGCGCAAGGCCATGACGAAGCGGATCCTCACCCTTCCAGCCCAACTCCGCCGGTCCATCACGTGGGACCAGGGCAAGGAAATGGCCCAGCACGTTCAGTTCACGGTCGACACCGGCGTGCAGATCTACTTCTGTGATCCGAAGAGCCCTTGGCAGCGCGGGAGCAACGAGAACACCAACGGACTGCTCCGTCAATACCTGCCCAAGTCGGCGGACCTCTCCCAGTGCACACAGCGGGAACTCGATGCCATTGCACGATCCCTCAATACGCGACCTCGACAGACCCTTGGCTGGATGACACCATCAAAGGCGTTCGCCGATGCCGTTGCGTTGACCGGTTGAGGCCACACCCGAGTAGGTGGCGGTTATCGAACGTGGCTAAACGGCACATGGGGCACGGGCGGGCCACTGGACAGGGGGTCTGAGAAGGCTTGGCTTTCAGAGCACCTTCCGGGGTCGCTCTTGAATGGCCTTGGGAGAATGGGGTTTCTCGGCCTGATGGGTTGCCACCGAAGATGAAGCGTGTTAAGCCAACTCACAGGCGGGCGTGAGGGGTGGGCACCTCCGAGAACAGGGAGAGAATTACTGCGACTATTCCGTTATGCATTGGTAGTACCGATCGCGCTGACTACGCTTGCCCTAGTGTCATCGCCCGCGTCGGCTGGAACCGCAAGAACTGCAACGGCGGCCCTTATCCCGACGCATCTGTCGATTGGCCAACCCGAACTCGGTCGGTTTGGAATATCCCTTTTCGTGCCCCTCCGGTTCACCTGTGACCCGACGTTGAACGTCGCGTTCGGAGATGTGAGCGTGGTTCAGGTGAGTGGCCACAAGCTGGCGCAGGGTACCGGATCCTTTACCAACGCGTTTCCGGGCGTGCCGTGTACTGGCGTGTCGGAGAAGGTCACCGTACAAGTGAATGCGTCCGGCGCGTTCGCCTTCAGAAAGGGTGACAAGGCGCTCGCCAGCGCCGACTTGTCGCTGTTCGATCCGGTGTCGGGCAACCTGTCCACGACTTCGATAAAGGGGCGGGCCATCACCCTCACCTGGTAGGACCGTGTCACAGCGATGGACGCAGGGTGCCCCCGAACGGCTCCTCTCTGTCAAGAGACGAGGGAACTGCGCCTGTCAGTCGATGATCTCCGCACCGTCGAGGAGGTCTTGCGGGAGCCGGGTGCTGGCGTCGAGGACTTCGATGCCGACGAGACGGTCGACCTTCCAGTCGAGCACGACGAACGCTTGGATGCCTTCGGGCGGCTGGGCTTTGATGCTTGCCGTCGGACCGGGTGGGAGCTCCTCTTCGGTGAGGTGGACGTAGACGGCGTCGGCGTGGCGGTTGTAGGTGATCCGCACCCCTCGATTCTGCCTCGGCTGTCGGCAACGAGTTGGTAGTAGACGATGTCTGATAGCCGGCGCTTCAGACAGCGCAGGGCCTCCTTCGGAGTCTTGCCCTCGAGGCGCTTGCGCTCGTAGTAGGCCCGGCCAAGCGTCTCCGTCTGACGCAGCTGGGTCACCGCCATCATGTGCAGGGCGTGGTTGAGCCGCCGGTTCCCTGCCCGTGACAGGCGGTGACGGACCTGGTCGCCCGAGGATGCGTCAATCGGCGCGGTTCCGTTATAAGACGCGAAGTGATCCTTGGTCGGGAATCGGGCGACGTTCTCCACCTCGGCCATGATCCGTCCGGCGATCACCGGCCCGACCCCGTAGAGGTCGACCAGGCTCGTGCTGGTGGCCTTCACGAGGGCGGTGATCTGGGTGTTGCTCGTCTTGAGCTTGGCGTCGATGGCCTCGATGTCGGCCAGATGTTCGGTGGCCAGCTGGAACCGGACTTGGGCCACCTCGCCGTCGGGACGCAATCTGACCAGGACCGATGCTGCCTTCTTGGCACTCAGCTCGCTGCTCATCCCCCCGGGGGTGAGCTCCACCAAGAGACGGTGCAGCCGGCAGACGGCCTGGGTGCGAAGCGCCACCAGCTCCTCGCGGCGGTCGCTCAGGAGTCGCAGGCTCGTGGCGGCGCCATCCTCGACCACTGGGGCGACACCCTCACCGTCCAGGGCCGCCAAGCCGACGGAGATGGCGTCATCCCGATCGGTCTTTCGACCATGGCCGGTCGAGAACACCCTCACTCGGGCGGCCAGCTTGGCTGGCACGTCGAGGACCACCTCCCCGGAGACCACCAGGCGTTGGGCTAACGACCTCCCCGCCCCGTGGCATCCTTCGACCGCCCATCGACGATCGTTCCACCGTCCCGCGAAGGCCATCAGCGCTCGATAGCCCTTCGAGGTGTTGGCGAACCGACCTCCGTCGATCGGGGTCTTGGTCACTGGGTCGAGCACGGCCAGGGTGTTGCTGGCCTTATGCGGGTCCACGCTTATCAACACGTCCTGCACGGTTCCTCCTTCGCTCTGGTTGGCGTGGCGAGGAGGGCAATGCAACTACCGGCTGTGCAAACCTCTCTTGAGCCACTTCCTCACCGGGTGAACCCAACGGGTCGCAAGCCGTTAGTGAGCCAGAACGCCAAGGACGACGGCAGCCGGATAGCGAGCGAGCCCGCTGAGTTCAACGTCCGAGGATCTCAGACCCCCGGACTCCCAAGGTGGATTCAAACAAGTTGCCGGATATGCACCGCATCTAGGTCGATCCGATCCACTCGCCAGTCCCCCACTCGCTGCTTCTTCTTCGGCGTCGGTACCGGCGCCGGCGAGGTTCCTGTGGCGCCTTGTCGCGGCAGGACTGACGTTTAGACCTCCCGTTCAGTTCGTAGTTGCAGTTCGAGCCAGCCCTGAGGCTGCTCCCACGCTGGGGCGGTTATCTTCTGCCCCGGCCGACCCTCACCAGAGTTCCAGACGCTGACGACCGATCATGGGGCCCCCAGTTGGCAGTCCTTCACGAGATTCTCCGCCGTCCTTGGAATTGGCCACGAGTTGGGCTTGTGGTCGCAATGAATGGCGCTCTCCGCGAAGATAAGGGCATGACGAAGACCAGCGGATGGGTAGCACCAGGCTTCGAAACGGTGCACGAGGCGTTCAAGGCCAACTTTGACGATGGCATGGAAGCTGGAGCCGCCTTCAGCGCCTATCACCTCGGGAAGAAGGTGGTCGACCTGTGGGGTGGTGTCGCCGACACGAGAACGGGGCGTTTATGGGATGAGGACAGCCTCGTTCTTGTCTATTCGACCACCAAAGGGATCACCGCGATGTGCGCGAACAAGCTCATTCAGGAAGGTGCCATTGACGTGGCTGCGCCAGTGGCGGCCTACTGGCCCGAATTTGCGCAGGCCGGCAAGGAGAATGTGATCGTTGCCGACCTGCTGTCCCACCGGGCCGGGCTTGCATGGACAGACGGCTCTCTGTCCTTCGAACAGGCACTGGCATGGGACCCCGTCATCAAGGCCCTTGAGTGCCAGGCACCCTCCTGGCCGCCCGGGACCGCCCATGGCTACCACGCCACGACCTACGGTTGGCTGGTTGGCGAGGTGGTGCGCCGTGTCAGCGGCTGCAGTCTCGGGAGCTACTTGAGGGAGCAAATTGCCGGCCCCCTTGGCGCGGAGTTCTTCGTGGGCATCCCGGCTTCCGAAGAGCATCGCGTAGCTCGTTTGGTCTCGTTCCTCGAGTCTCTGGAGTCGGGACTCACTCTGCAGTCGCTCGATTCACTCGGAGGGGCCGGCTCCGACGCAGGCGAATTCGCCGAACAGGCCACGTTCTACTTGGCTCCCGATGGACCGCTCTTCAAGGCCCTTGGGGCGCCGGGTGGGGCGTTGTCGGACCCAGGCGTCTGGGACGACCCCCGCCTGCATGCGGCCGAGATTCCGGCGGCCAACGGGATCTGCGACGCGCGATCCCTTGCCTGTCTTTACGCAGCTTGCGTGAGTGAAGTGGCGACCCCGTCCGGCGAGACATTCCGGATTCTCACCCCAGAACAGCTCGATCGGGCTCTTCTCCCACAGACTGAAGGGCCTGACGTGGTGCTCATGGGGTTGGACATCCAATGGGGCCTCGGCTTCATGCTCAACCGAGGGGTCATGGGCTCGGCAGGATTCGGTGGTCCGCGCTCGTTCGGGCACTTTGGGATGGGAGGATCGGTTGGTTGGGCGGACCCCGATCTTGAGCTGGCGATGGGCTACGTCATGACCCAAATGGAGATCGGTACCACGGGCGACAAACGCAGCTTTCGTCTATTGCAGGCCTCGGTCCAAGCGGCTCGCCAGGCCTCTTGAGTGGCCAACACTTGTCGTCGAGTCCAGCGACACGGAGTGCGCAGACTCAAACCTTGCCCGCAGGCTGCCCGAGGCTCTCGCGTGACGACCGTTGCGAAACTCTTCGCCGACCCAACCTACCTTCGTCGCGTGTCCCCGACGACCAGCGGAGACGTCCTTAGGGACACAGGATATACATCGCCACGAGGTTGATCCGAGCCACGTCCACTCGCCACTCCCTCACCTAGTTTCTCCTTCATGCAATGTCGGCTCCAGTACCGGTCGTGTGCAGAACCCCGAGGTTTGTTGTCCATGCAGCGGGAATGTTAACGAGACTCGAATTGACGATAGCTACGAGGTTGTATCCCGTGTTCTTAGGCTCGGCCGTTGTCGTAGGAAGGATCCCGTGTGGACTTCGCCTTCTCCCCCAAAGTTGAGGAACTGCGCCGGCGGCTGCTCGACTTCATGGATAGCCACGTCTACCCGGCGGAGCAGGTTTTCGAGGAGCAGGTGGCGGCGGCGGCCAGTCCGTACTCCCACCCGCCCATCATCGAGGACCTGAAGGCGGAGGCCCGCAACCTAGAGCTATGGAACCTTTTTCTGCCCAATGAGAAGTGGGGAGCGGGGCTGACCAACCTGGAGTACGCCCCATTGGCCGAAATCAGCGGGCGAAGCCCCGCCCTCGCTCCCGAAGCGCTCAACTGCTCGGCGCCCGACACCGGCAACATGGAGCTACTGGCCGAATTCGGCACCCCCGAACAGCAGGACCAATGGCTGGTCCCTCTCCTCGCTGGTGAGATCCGCTCCTGCTTTGGGATGACCGAGCCCGATGTGGCCAGCTCGGACGCCACGAACATCCGCTGTCGCATCGAGCGTGATGGCAACCATTACGTCATCAACGGACGCAAGTGGTGGACGACAGGGGCCATGAGCAGCCGCTGCAAGCTGTGCGTCCTCATGGGAGTCACTGACCCTGACCGTGACCCGTACCACCGACAGAGCATGATCCTGGTCCCCCTCGATGCCCCTGGCGTAACGGTTCTCCGACCTCTGTCCGTCTTCGGCTACGAGGAGGGCGGGGGCGATGCGGAGGTCCTGTTCGAGAATGTGCGGGTCCCAGCCACCAACCTGCTCGGAGAGGAGGGTAGCGGCTTTGCCCTTGCTCAGGCCCGCCTTGGCCCGGGCCGCATCCACCACTGCATGCGTGCCATTGGTATGGCTGAACAGGCGTTCGATCTCATGTGCCGGCGAGCCCAGGCACGGCAGGCGTTCGGCAAGCGGCTGGCCGAACAGGGTGTCGTTGGCGACATGATTGCCGAGTCACGCATCGAGATAGAGCAGGCCCGCCTGCTCGTGCTCAAGACGGCATGGCTGATGGACACCGTGGGCAATAGAGGAGCGCGCATCGAGATCTCGGCTATCAAAGTTGTTGCCCCCCGGGTGGCGTGCCAGGTGATCGATCGGGCTATCCAGGTGCACGGTGGCGCGGGAGTCAGCCAAGACTTTCCCCTGGCGCGGATGTTCTCTGCTGCCCGCACCCTGCGCATCGCCGACGGTCCCGACGAGGTGCACAAGATGAGCATCGCCCGACGTGAGCTTCACCGGTTCGAGATCGACCAGTCCGGCTGAGCCCTCGTGTCGGAACGCGTTCACTTCTCAGGACCGCTTAGCGCATATTCCAATCAAGTCACGAATAGGTCCGATGTCATAGCTGGGGCGTCCGCCGTCAGACGTTCCGGCCCGCTGCCACATGCGCACCTCCGCTTCCCCCGGATTGGCGAATGTCGGCGTCGGGCCCGGCGAGGTCCCTGAGGCGCCCCGTACGCGAGGGGACCGACGCTGGGAGCTCCCCTTCAGCTTCGTCGTAGCTGCTTATGTAGCCTGATTCAGCTCAGGGCACCTGTTCTCGAGAACTCCGGACCAGTACCCCGGTCATTGGGTTCCCTCAACTTCGGGAACCGAAACCATCGTCTTCGAGGAGAAGATGCTTCCCAGTCCGGCAGCCGCCGATCGGTCTAGCTCGGGACGATCGTGAGGGTGGCGACATCGGTGACGATCGCATTGTCCTCAGCCATATTGCTTATCCGGAACCCGGCTGCGCCGCCTTGAGCCAGCCCGAAGACATCAGGGCCGTCGTAGCGCATCGTGATCGTCTGGGTTCCGAACGCGCATAGGCAGGACTGCACATTGAACTGTGGGGGCGGGGTACATGGCATGACCGTCCCACCGCTCTGGGTGACGGCGTTTGCAGCCGAGGTGAGACCGAAACCATCGCCGGATGGCCCGGACCCCAGGTGGAAGAGGACCCACCACATCTGGTCACGGGTGGGATCAGGAGCGAGGCCAGGGGCACCGACGGTGGGGACGACCTGATTGACACGGATTGTGGCCACTAGGTGGACGAGGCTCCCGGGAGGGACAGGGCATGCTGGGCCGGGAGTGACACTGAGGTAGTAATAGTCATTGGGCGGGACCAGCCCGGTTAGCGGCGAGCCGTGGTCATACTCGCGGGGCTGCTCCGAGGTCGACTGGCATGTATTCGGCGCTGAAGCTGCGTGCGAGGACAAGACGGCGGGACCAGCCGCCATAAACGATCCGGCTATGAGAGCGGACACCGTCAGCAGCCTGAATGGGTGGCGAGCGAACTGACGGGGTCGAGAGTGGGCGTGACGTCGGCTCATGGGCAGGAGGTATCTCGCTTCTATCGCTCAGGGACACTGCGGTACATCTGTGACGCTAGCGAATGGGGCACACCCCGGCGACTTTGACACTTCTACTCAGTTGACCAGCCATTTGCCGATCCACACTGCACGGCCGACCAGTCTGGACTGATCCAGAAGAGTCCTGACAGCTCTGGCTCAACTACGAGATTCCATCGGCGTTCACGACTCCCCTACCTCGTCAGTTGGGTGGGACGTCGGTTCCGGGGCCGGCGAGGTCCTGAGCGTCCCCCTACCGGCATCGTCGAGCGTGTACGGATTTGAGGCCGCCTACGAGGTCTTGTCGGAGGGCTCGTCCTAGACGAACCTGGTGACGCTCTACCCAAAGGGTGGGACCCTCAAAGGGTGCGGGTCCCGTCCAACTGGATCAAGGCGTTGGTCGGTAGCTCCTCCACCTTGATGTCGGGGACGGGGAAGTTGAGCTCCTTGTACTTGCGCTGCGCGGTCTGGCGGTACCGGGTGGTCGAGTGGACCGGGTCGGAGTCGAACTGCGGGATGACCTTGGACCCGAAGACCTCGAGCATCTCGTGGACCTCGTCCTCCATGAAGGAATCGGACGGCAGCCCGAAGACCAGCTGATCACAGCCGACCGTCTGGTAGCGGGCCACCTGCTCGGCCACCTCGTCGGGCTCACCGCAGAGGAGCCAGCCCCCCTCGATGAGGTGGTCGAGCATGCTCTCGTCTGTGATGGTATGCGGACGCTCGGGCCAGACCGGGACACCCTCCTCGTGGGGAATGGTGTCGTGGTAGTTGCACACCAAGGAGTAGAGGTAGCCACGGCCGTGGCGCAGGGCCACCTTTCGTGCCTTCTTCCGGTCGCTCAGGCAGATGACCGCGTTGGTCATCATCACGTTGTCGTTCTTGAATTGGCCCAGAGGCTCAGTGCAGTTGGCGATGCCCTCCTTGTAGGCCTCGATCCGTCCCCGGAGGTTGTAGATAGGCTCGAAGTTGAAGGCGATGGCCCCGATGCCGAGCTCGCCGGCCTGCGTGAAGGTTCCGGGATTGCCGCAGCCGACCCAGATCGGCGGATGGCCCTGGCGCTTGTACGGCTTGGGCAGGATGTTGTGGGGGTACGGGACGGTGAAGCTCTCCCCTTCGTACATGTAGTCCTGCTCTTCCCACATGCGCGGGATTTGGCGGATGACCTCGTTCCACTCCGCCTTGGTGGAGTTCTTGTCGAGGATGTTGAAGGCGGCGATCTCGTGGCTGCCGGCACCCCGGCCGGTCCCCCACTCGAACCGGCCCTCGAAGACATGGTCGAGCATGGTGACTCGCTCAGCACAGCGCACCGGGTGGTTGACGCGGGGCGAGATGTTCATGATGCCGGTGCCGACATGGATGCGGTCCGTGGCATGGGCGAGATATCCCATGATCACCTCTGGCGCCGACATGTGGCTGTACTCGGTGAGGCTGTGGTGCTCGCCCAGCCAGGCGTACTTCCAGTTGTACTTGTCGGCTTCGATGACATAGGCCATCTCGCGCCTGAGCATCTCGTGCTCGCAGGTTGGATCGTGAGCGGCCGGGCCGGGCAGGTACCCGTTGAGAAAGACTCCGAACTCCATGCGGGGCGCTCCTCTCCGTCGGCGCAGGCGCCGGATCACGGCAGGCGTGGGATCACGGTAACAGTACGCTTGCTAAATTGCAACGTGTTCCAGATTTGAGCGTGGCGGGCCCGAAAAGATGCAGATCGGCGTACTCTCGGCCGGCAGCCCGAGGAGGCCTTCGGCCGATCACCCGGCTCGGCAGTCCACCCGATGGACCCGACCTGAGGAGCTATGCAGACCATCGATGAGCTGATCCGAAGCCAGGCCGACAACCCGCGGCACAGGCCTCCTGTTCGGCGACCGTGCATGGACCCACGACCAGGTACTGCGGGCCCAGTCCGATCGGGCCGCGGCCCTGGCCGCGCTCCGCACCCCGGGACCGTTCCATGTGGCACTTCTGCTCGACAACGTCCCCGAATTCGTGTTCTGGATGGGTGGCGCCGCCCTCGCCGGAGCCGTGCTGGTCGGGGGCAACCCGACCCACCGGGGTGACGAGCTGGCCCGCGACCTGGCCCACACCGAGTGCCAGCTGCTCATCACCAGCTCGGACTACCGACCCCTGGTCGACGGCCACGACCTCGGTCAGGCCCTCCCCTCCGACCGCATCCTGGTGGTCGACGACCCGTCCGGCGACCTCGCCACGGACGGGTCGGAGGGCGAGGGTGGCACCCCTTATCGAGATCTGATGCTCGGCGTGGCCCATGGCCCGCTCCCCGATCCGGCCCAGACGGCGGTGACCGAGGAGACCCTCGGTCTTCTCCTGTTCACCTCCGGGACGTCAGGCGCGCCCAAGGCATGTCTCTGCAGCCAAGGTCGCCTGGCGCGCATCGGAGGGATCGTGGCTCAGATGTTCGAGCTGACCTCCGACGACGTCTGCTACATGGCCATGCCGCTCTTCCACTCCAACGCCCTGATGGCCGGGTGGGCGCCGGCCCTGGCCGCCGGGGCGACGGTCGCGCTGCGTGAGCGATTCAGTGCCTCACAGTTCCTCCCCGACGTCAGGCGCTACGGGGTGACCTACTTCAACTACGTGGGCAAGCCGCTCTCCTACATCCTAGCCACCCCTGAGCGCCCCGACGACGCCGACAACACCCTGCGGCGCGCCTTCGGCAACGAGGCCGCCGAAGCCGACGTGGCCCGGTTCGCCGAGCGGTTCGGCTGCACCGTCCAAGACGCCTACGGATCCACCGAGGGCGGCGCGACTGTGCAGCGCACGTCCGATACTCCCCGGGGCGCGCTCGGGCGGGCACTGCCGGGAACCATCATCGTCAACCCGGAGACGGGGGAGGAATGCCCCCGGGCCGCGTTCGACCAGGATGGCCGGCTGCTCAATGCAGAGGAGGCCATCGGCGAGATGGTCTCCCAGACCGGGGCGACCGGCTTCGAGGGCTACTGGCACAACGCCGAGGCCGAGGCGGCCCGGGTCCGGAACGGCTGGTACTGGACGGGCGATCTGGGCTACCGGGACGAGGAGGACTTCTTCTACTTCGGGGGGCGGGACTTCGACTGGCTACGGGTGGACGGCGAGAACTTCGCAGCCGCCCCGGTCGAGGAGCTCCTGCAGCGGCATCCCGGCGTGGTGCTGGCGTCGGTCTACGCCGTGCCGGACACCGTGGTCGGGGACCAGGTGATGGCCACGCTCCTGCTGCGGCCGGGCACCTCGTTCGACCCCGACGGCTTCGACGCCTTTCTGGCCGCCCAGTCGGATCTGGGCACCAAGTGGTCGCCCCGGTATGTGCGGATCGCCGACGAGCTCCCGGTGACCGCTACCACCAAGGTACTCAAGCGGGTGCTCCGGGCCGAGGGGTGGAACACCGGTGATCCCGTCTGGTGGCGCCCGGAGAAGGACGCCGCCTACCGACGGCTGCTCCCAGCCGACGCCGAGGCGCTCGACCGGGCCGTCCGGAGCCCCACGCCAGGTACCCGGTAACGCAGGTGTTCTCTCAGCCGGGCAACCTGCGATAGAGGCACTGCCCACCACCTGAGGCATGCAACTGGCCACCGGCCGACCAGATTCGCGCCGTCCAGCCGAACAGCCCGTCGGTCGACAACGGAGCCTGGCCGTCGCACAAGAGCCACTCGTGCTGCCCGGTCGGTGCGTGAAAGGCGACGTTGAGATCGAGCGTCGGCGCGACCCAGGTCGGGTTACGCCACGCGTGCGGCCGGTGGGCCGAAGGCCAACTGGGCAGATCCACGAGGATCACGGAGCGGACTGCATCCACCCACGGGTCCGAGAAGCACGGCGTAGGGACGAATCGCAACCACTCGCGCCACTGCGCCGGACGCGGTCCTGACGGGGGCCAGTCGGGCTCGAAGTCCAGGGGCTTCGACTCGAGGTTGTTCCAGAACGGGTACGACACCCGACGCTGCTCCGGCAACAGCTCCCGCACGCTGGGAAGCTCGTCCGGTCCTGGGACCTGTGGGGCGACGGTCTCGTCGTGCTCCAGCCCTTCGAGGTCGTCGCCCACGCTCCAGACCATGGCATCGAGGATCGGGCGCCCACCTTGTTCGATCTCCACGCGGTGCGAGCTGGCCGATCTGCCTCCTTTGCGCTGCTCGACCCTGATGTCGACCGGGGCGAAGTCAGCTATTCCCAGATAGTGGCAGGAGAACGTCGCCGGTCTGGCGTGCTGGCTCGCGGCTCCCACGGCCCGCAGCGCGCAGGCGGCCACGTAGCCACCCATGGGTCCCCAGATCTCCCAGTCCGGCTGCAGACAGGCCGTGAAGCGTCCGTCACCGTTCGGCTGGACGGCGGTGTCCGCGGCAAGGTCACCCATGTCACCAGCGTGGTGTGCGGCGGGTCATCTGGCAAGCGCCCGCCGGGGGCCCTCCTTCGATCGGTGCCCGATCGTGGCCTTCCCCACGGAGCGGCGGTGCGCGACCCGACACGTGGGAAGCCCCGCTGATTGGCCACCGGTCCCGTGGGGGCCCCAACGCATCCGAGCGCTCAGGCCGTCACAGAAGATCAGGAGGGAACCCCATCACGATCAGCAGGGAACCCCATCCCACGTCGACACCGCGCCTTCGACCAGCTGAGCGATGTTGCCACCGTTGGTCCTTCCGATGAACTCGTTGGGTGCGGCGAAGTAGTGGCCCTGGAAGCTGAGGGCCTTGTCTCCGTATTGGATGGTGATCGAGTTCCCCCCGCCGGAGTAGGTGCCGAAGTCGTCCGGGAAGTGAATGTCGGTCCAGCTGTGCTTGGTGCCGATGTCGAAGAGCTCACAACCGCCACCGTTGTCGACCTCGAACGTCCACTGCTGTCCGGGCACCACGTTGGAGGTGGGTACAGCTGAGCCGGTGCCGCTGGAGGCAAGCAGGGCCACGGTGGCGAGCCCTGCTGCGATGACTACCGTCCGTCCTACCATTGGGTCTCCTCTCGGGCCATTGGGTCTCCTCTCGGGCCGCCCCGGTCGCCGAGCACCGAGCTGTCGAGCTGTCGAGCTGTCGAGCTGTCGAGCTGTCGAGGGACCGACGGCGGTCTTCGTCTCGTGATCAGACTGCGATCGCCCAGACCATGACACGGTGGGGAAGGCCGTTCAAGCGCTCGGGCCGACAAGTCGGTGGCGTCCGCGGTCCAGCGCGGTGGTGGCTTGAGGATCGGGGTCGGCCCCGGCCCGACACCGGGTTCGGGGCGGCGCACGGCCGCCTCGGGGTACCGACTACGCCATGAGGCGTCGGGGCAGGCCGAACGTCGGAAAGAGGCGATCCGCCTCCAGGAAGGAGTTGATGGCCTGGACCTTCGATCCGGAGATCTCGAGGACGACCAGCGCCCACGGCGAGTACCCGCCGCCCGGGTCCGGCTTGTAGTGGCCGAACGCCGGCAGTCCGTTGGCCGCGGTGGAGATGAGGCGCGAGCCGCGACAGGCGTGTCCGGGGCCGAGCATGAATCGGCCGATGTCGGCCGACCCCTGCAGCCACATGGCGTAGGGCGGCATGGTCTGGATGGCGTCGTCGTGCAGGAGCGTCACCAGACGCTCGATGTCGTACCGCTCGAATGCGTCTACGTAGCGGGCCAGCAGATCGGCCTGTTCGGCATCGACGACCGGCGACTGCTCGGCGATGTCGAGTGAGGCCAAGGTGGCCCTGGCTCTCTGCAGCGCGCTGTTGACCGCGGCGGCCGTGGTGTCCAGCAGCTCGGCGGCCTCGGCCACCGGCCAGCGAAGCACCTCGCACAGGATGAGCGACGCCCGCTGGCGCGGGGGCAGGTGCTGCAGAGCGGCCACGAAGGCCAGGCGTACGCTGTCACGCGCCGCCAGCACCTCGGCCGGGTCGGCCTCGACCGGCAATACCCGCTCGTCGGCGATGGGCGAGATCCAGGCGCCCTCGGGAAGGACCCGCTCCAAGGAGGAGGGCACCGGTGGCTGTGACGGGCCGAGCTCGGTGGGGCGGGCCCGGCGCTGGCTACCCCGCAGTTGATCGAGGCAGACGTTCGTGGCGATCCGATAGAGCCAGGATCGAACCGACGAGCGACCTTCGAAGGAGTCGGCGGCGCGCCAGGCACGGAGCATGGTCTCCTGCACGGCGTCTTCGGCATCGAACCCGGATCCGAGCATCCGATAGCAGTACCCGGTCAGCTCTCGCCGGTACTGTTCGAGGTCCTCCGTGCTGATGCCGTGGGTGCTGACGGTCATCGTTGGCGATGCTAGTGGCGCGGTGGCGCAGCCCACCGCAGCGGCCGCCACGTCACGCCTCCCCGACGAGCTCGAGGCGGTTGCCGTCCGGGTCGTAGAAGGCGAACATGGGCGGGACGCCATCCCAGCGCAGAAGATCGCCCACGTCGACGCCGTCGGCGGCCAAAGCAGCATGGTCGCTGGCCACATCCGCGCTGACGAGCCGGATCCCGGTCTCGACCCCGACCGGGACGTCCGGGCTCGGGGCCACCAGCGCGACGGTGGTCGTGCCCTGTGGTGGGGCCACCTCGATCCAGCGCTTCCCCGGGCCGATGGGCACGTCGCGAACCGGCCTGAACCCGAGCGTCTCGACGTAGAACCGAACGGCTCGGTCCTGGTCGGCCACCGGGACGCCGACGGTGTGGACCTGGCTGATCTGGATGGTGGGCGTGGGTGCCGGCATCGGCTCTCCTCCTGTCGCAAGGTACGACGTTCGATACGAAGGAGAATCATCGGTCGGGCCGGTACTTGTGCCGGTACTTCTGCCGCGCCCCACCTGTCCGAGCAGACCCGTCAGCTCGAGCAGCCCTGCGAGCGTGGGGCAAACATCCTCGAGGCGCACCCAGCCATGTGCCCGCCGGGCGGCCAGTGCCAGTCGGGCCACCTCGTTGACCGTGGACAGATCCGGGCCGCGATCGCTGGTCAGCCGGGTGACCGCCACGCTTCCATCTGACCCGACGAGCACCACCCTGGCCAACAGCTCGGGTTCTCCCCGCGGGAGGGCGGCGTCTTCCATTTCCATCGATAGGTAGACGACTCCGAGGCGTCGAATTCACCGGGACTGCGGGAGAAGTCCCACGTCGTCTGGCCCGGCGGAAGGACCGGGAACAGGGGTCCTCATCTCCCGGCCAGACAACGCCGAATTCGATGGACGCCGAACAACCCAGAATGGGCGTGGCCGGCCGGCCCGTCGATGCCGGCCGTGGGCCGGCTCAGCCGTCGACCCCGAGAATGAGGCCGCTGGTCGGCACGCCGGTGCCGGCGGTGACCAGGACATGGTGCACATCGGGGACCTGGTTCACGGAGGTGCCCCGCACCTGGCGCACCCCTTCGGCGATCCCGTTCATGCCGTGCAAGTAGGCCTCGCCCAGCTGGCCGCCATGGGGGTTCACGGGCAGTCCCCCGCCGAGCTCGATGTTGCCGTCACGGACGAACTCCTTGGCCTCGCCCTTGGCGCAGAAGCCGAGCTCCTCCAACTGGTACAGCACGTAGGGCGTGAAGTGGTCATAGAGGACGGCCGTCTGCATTTGGGCCGGGGTGAGACCTGACGTCTGCCACAGCTGGCGGGCCACCGACTCCATCTCGCCCAGCCCACAGAGATCGCCCACGTAGTAGGAGGTCATCATCTCCTGCCCGGGCCCCGCTCCCTGGGCGGCCGCCTCGATGACCACCGGCGTGGTGGGCAGATCGCGCGCCCGCTCGAGGGAGGTGACCACCAGAGCCTGGCCGCCGTCGGTCTCTTGGCAGCAGTCGAGGAGGTGGAGCGGCTCGACGATCCACCGGGACGCCTGGTGTTCCTCGAGGGTGATCGGCTTCCCGTAGAACCAGGCCTTCGGGTTGGTCGCTGCATGGCGCCGGTCGGCCACGGCCACCCGCCCCAGGTCCTCGGAGGTGGCACCCGACAGATGCAGGTAGCGCTGGGCCGCCATGGCCACCCACTGGGCCGGCGTGAGCAGCCCAACCGGTGCATACCAGGCGAAATGGGCGGTCTCCGCGTTGGGAACCGGAGCTCGGTCCTGGACCCCGGTGCCGAAGCGATGGCCCGACCGCTCGTTGAAGGCCCGGTAGCAGACCACGACATCGGCCACGCCCGACTGGACGGCCATCGCCGCCTGCTGGATGGTGGCGCATGCCGCGCCTCCGCCGTAATGGATGCGGCTGAAGAAGGACAGCTCGCCCATGCCCAGGCTGCGGGCGATCTCGATCTCCGGATTCGTGTCCGCACTGAAGGTGACCATCCCGTCGACGTCGGCCGGTTCGATGCCGGCGTCGCGCAATGCCAGGTCGACCGCCTCCACGGCCAGGCGGAGGTCGCTCCGGCCCGACTCCTTGGAGAATTCTGTGGCCCCGATGCCGGCGATGGCCGTGTTGCCAGCGTAGGCGTGGTGCTCTCCGTTCATCGCCCGGTCGTCGCCCCGGACGGAAGGCGCAGCTGCACCGTGCCGGTGACGTGGTCACCCAGTTGGTTGCGTCCCCGGAGGGTGACCTCGACGGCTCCGTACCCGTCAGCCCCGGGGGCTCCGTCCTTGGCGGTCACCGAGCCGGTCAAGGTCATGGTGTCGTCGGGATAGTTGGGCGCACCGAGGCGGATCTTCACGTCGGTGAGGATCCCGCCGGGACCGGACCAGTCGGTCACGTAACGCCCCACGATTCCGTTGGTCGAGAGGATGTTCATGAAGATGTCCTTCGACCCCGCTCGACGGCCAGCACAGAGTCGTGGTGGACGTCCTGGTAGTCGCGCGAGGCGATGGCCGTCGACACGATGAGGGTCCGGGTGAGGGGCAGCGCCAGCTCGGGGAGCTCGTCCCCCACCGCCACCTGCTCGAAGCGCAGTGTGTTCGGCGTTGGAGGCGCAGGAGCCGGTGCCGGTGCTGGTGCCGCCCAGGTCTCGGTGGATCCCGCGCTCATGCCACCACCGTCCGGCCCGCCTCGAGCTCGTCGACGACCTGCCGGCCGAGTCGGGCCAGGTGGGCGCTGGCCGCTCCGAGCATGAGCTCGATCTGCTTACCCCACAGGAAGTAGCGGTGGATGGGATAGGAGATGTCGGCCCCGATGCCGCCATGGAGGTGCTGGGTGGCGAAGACGGCTCGCTGACCGGCTTCGGCCGCGAACCACGAGGCCACGCTGACCGCCAGCGCCGCGTCCAGCCCCTGGTCGAGGCGCCAGGCCGCCTGCCACATGGTCACCCGGATCGACTCGGTGTCGATGGCTGCGTCGGCCGAGCGGAGCATGGTGCCCTGGAAGGTCGAGAGCGGCCGACCGAACTGCTCCCTCGTATTGAGGTACGCCGCGGTCTGGGCCACGGCCGCCTCGGTGACCCCGACCTGTACGGCGCACAACGCCGTCCACGCCCGCTGCAGCATCCAGTCGAGGACCTCGGGACCGTGGCCGGGATCACCACCGGCCAGCAACTCGTCGGTCCCGGCGTGCACGCCGTCGAGGTGGAGGTGAGGATGGACCTCCCGGTTGGTGGTGACGGCCCGCTCGATGGTCACCCCGGCAGCCCGGGGGTCGATGGCTGCCACGATGACACCGCCGTCGAGCGAGGCGGGGACCAGGACTCGATCGGCCACGTGGCCGGAAGGCACGGCGAACGCCGTGCCGGACAGGGTGACGCCCCCGGTGATCGGCTCGGCACGAAGGGCCGGACGGCCCGGGCCACCGCCGGCGATGTCGCCGGCCACTTCGGTGAGTGCGGCCGACAGCACCGTCCGCCCGCGAGGTGACCCCGGTCAGGAGATCGGCCTGCAGCGACTCGCTCCCGAACTCGGCCACCGGCATGGCCCCGAGCACCAGGGTGGGCAGCAACGGCACCGGCGCCACCACCCGTCCCTGCGCCTCGAGCACGAGCGCCACCTCCACCATGCCGTACCCGGCTCCACCCAGGGCTTCGGGTACGGGCAGCCCGAGAAGGTCGGCCTTGGCCAGCTCGCCCCACAGCTGGCGGTCGAAACGTTCGTCGCCCGACTCCACGTCGTGCACCCGGTCCGGAGTGACCAGACCGGTGAACAGACCGTCGGCCGCCTGCTGGACGGCCCGCTGCTCCTCGTTGAAGGTGAAATCCATCATCAGCCCCCGGTATCGGCGGTCGCCGGCTGGGCCGGGCCCGTCCCGGATACGGGATGGAAGACGGGCAGCGTCAGATCGTCGTCGAAGTCCTCGAACCCGGCGACCACCGGCATGCCGATGGAGACGTCGTCGGGCGTGATGCCGGCCACGTTGGCCACGAGGCGTGTGCCCTCCTCCAGCTCCACCAACGCGATCACCAGCGGATAGTCGAAGGCCGGGACCTGCGGGTAGTAGTTGACCACGTAGCTGTAGATGGTCCCCCTGCCGGACGCCCTCACCGTGTCCCACTCGAACGACCGGCAGACGGCACAGGCCGGCCGGGGTGGATGCCGGAGCGTGCCGCAGTTGGCACATCGCTGGATGAGGAGCTTGTGCTCCTTTGCCCCCTCGAAGAAGAACCGGTTGTCCTGGGTGAGGGCCGGGCGGGGCCGCTTCGGTCGGGGCTGCGAGGCCCCGCGGATCGGACTCGTCGGACGCGTCGGACGTGCGGGCGCGCCGGCCTGCGGACGGGGCCGGAACTTGAGGATGCGGAAGCGCATGGTGGCGACCGGCTCGCCGTTCTGGTCGGTGAACTCGAGCCGGGTGGTGACGAAGCGGCCGACGCCGAGGCCGGTCTCCTTCTCCGGTGAGACATCGTCGATGACCGAGGAGACCTCGATCACGTCCCCGAGCACCAGGGGTCGGACGTAGTGCTGGTCGCAATTGGTGGCGACCACCGAGGTGTAGCCGGCCGAATCGAGCAGGCCCATCAGGCGGTCACGGGCGAGTCCCCGCGAGCCTCACCGGTCGCCCGGGCCAGCTCGAGCTCGAGCGAGGCACGCAGACCGCGCATGATCCAGGCCTGGAGCATGGTGGGCGGGGCGATGATCCCCGGAAAGCCCGCCGCCCTTGCCGCCTCGTCGTCGACGTAGACGGGATTTCGGTCACCCATGGCCTCCACCCAGTGGCGGATCATGGGCAGATTGACGGCGTCGGGAGCACCGGTGGGCGGTCCCGACGGTTGCCCGACGAAGGATCGCAACTCTTCGTCGAGGGTGGAACCCTGCGCGGCCGTCTCCACCCCGGTGGCCGGAGCGCTCACCGGGCCGCCCGCTTCATGCCCAGTCCGGCCGTGGCCAGGATCTCGCGCTGTACCTCGTTGACCCCGCCCCCGAAGGTGTTGATCTGCGACTGCCGGCCGGCCCGCTCGAGCTCGCCGTGGAGGACTGCCCCGGGCGATGCCGGGCTGAGGTAACCGCCGGCGCCGACCACACCGAGCAGCCGCCGGTAGATCTCGACCGTCGACTCGGTGCCGAACACCTTGACCGCCGAGGAGTCAGCCGGACCGAGCGTGTCGGCGGCCACCGCCGCCGTCATCCGCCAATTGAGGAGCTTCTGGGCTTCGAGCAGGGCATAGGTGCGGCCAAGATCGGCCTGGACCCAACCCACCTCGGCGACTCCCTGGTCGATGGCCCACGCCGCCGTCTCCACCCACAGCCGCTGGGCCAGCGCGCTGACCGCAGCCAGCCCCACCCGTTCGTGGTTGAGCTGTCCGGTGATGAGGCGCCATCCCTCGTTGAGCTCCCCCACCAGCGCAGAGGTGGGAACCCGGACGTTGTCGTAGTAGGAGGCCGTGGTGGCCACGCCGCCAACGGTGACCAGCGGTGTGCACGAGAACCCGGGGGCGGCGGTGGGCACCAGGAAGATGGAGATGCCCTTGTGCTTGGGAGCGTCGGGGTCGGTCCGGGTGGCCAGCCAGATGTAGTCGGCCTGGTCGGCTCCGCTGGTGAAGATCTTGTTGCCGTTGATGATCCACTCGTCCCCGTCACGCTCCGCCCGGGTGCGCAATGAGGCCAGATCGGTCCCCGCTCCCGGCTCGGTGTAGCCGATGGCGAAATGGATCTCACCGGCCAGGATCCCCGAGAGGAAGAAGCTCTTCTGCTCGTCGGTCCCGAACCGCATGAGCATCGGGCCCACCGTGTTGAGGGTCACGAAGGGGAACGGAGCGCGGGCCCGCTGGACCTCGGTGAAGAAGATGAACTGATCGGAGGTCGGCCGTCCCTGCCCGCCGTACTCCTTGGGCCAGCCGATCCCGAGCCAACCGTCCTTTCCCATCCGCCGGACCAGGGTGCGGGAGACCTCCCCGCCCTCGTTCTCGGAGTCGAGGGCTTGGCGGGCCTCCGGGGTCAGCAGGTCGGCAAAGTAGGCCCGAAGCTCGTGACGAAGCGCCTGTTGCTCCGAGGTCTCCTCCAAGTGCATGACTCAGCATTCCCTTTCACTGCCTCTTCACTGCCTCTCTCACTGCCTGGCACTCACCGGCGATCCTTGACGCACCGGCACAGCTGTAGAGGCCCGGGGTGCGGCTGCCCTATGATAACTGATACGCGTTCTAGAAACTCGGGGCTCGGTGGGCTGCCCGGCTCGACGACCGGGCCCGCTACGGGGCACCGGTCGGAAGCTGCGGCACAGGCCACGGACTCCCGGGGGGAGACACCATGCGAACAACCGACATCGACCTGTGTGACCCTGACAACTTCGTCCAGGCCGTTCCCCACGACTGGTTCGCCCACCTGCGGCGTGAGAACCCGGTCCAGTGGCACCCCGACCCACAGGGTTTCGGCGAGGGGTTCTGGTCGGTGACCCGCTACGACGACTGCGTCACGGTGAACCGCGACTACGAGCACTTCTCCTCCTACCGCTCCGCCGCCCTCTTCACCGACATGGATGACGAGGCTCTGGCCCAGCAGCGGATGATGATGCTCAACATGGACCCGCCCATGCATACCCGGTACCGCCGGCTGGTCAACAAGGGGTTCACACCCCGGATGATCCGCGACCTCGAGGAAAAGGTGGTGCGGGCCACCGACTCCATCGTCGATGGCATCTGCGAACAAGGCCACGCCGACTTCGTCGAGCAGATCTCGGCCGAGCTCCCCCTCCAGGTGATCGCCGACCTGATGGGCGTGCCCCAGGAGGACCGTCACTTGGTGTTCGACTGGTCCAACACGATGGTCGGCTCGGAGGACCCCGAATACCAGTCGGGTGCCGATGCGCCGGGCCAGGCGGCTATGGAACTGTTCGCCTACGCCGACGAGCTGTGCGCCAAGAAGCGCCTCGACCCCCACGAGGACCTCTTCAGTGTGCTGACCCAAGCCGAGATCGACGGCGACCAGCTTTCCCAGCTCGAGCTCGACCTCTTCTTCCTGCTGCTGGCCGTGGCCGGCAATGAGACCACCCGCAACCTCATCTCGGGGGCGATGGTGGCCTTCTTCGACAACCCCGACCAGTGGGCGCGCCTCCGGGCCGACCGTTCGCTGCTCCCCTCAGCCGTCGAGGAGATGCTGCGCTTCGTCTCCCCGGTCATGCACTTCCGACGCCAGGCCACTGCAGATGTCGTCATCGGCAACCAGCCGGTAGCCGAGGGCGACAAGGTGGTGTTCTGGCACATCTCGGCCAACCGGGACGAGACGGCCTTCCCGGAACCGGATCGATTCGACATCGGCCGCTCCCCCAACAACCACATGGCCTTTGGCGGCGGTGGGCCCCATTTCTGCTTGGGGGCCAACCTGGCCCGCATGGAGATCAAGGTCATGTTCGACCGGCTCCTCGACCACCTGCCCGACATCCGGCTGGACGGGGAGGTCCAGCGGCTGCGCTCGAACTTCATCAATGGTGTCAAGCACCTTCCGGTGGCGTTCGCTCCGTCGGCGCCCCTCGGACGTTGACCGTCTCGTCCGCGGTCCTGTCGACCGTCTCGTCGACCGCCGCCCACCGAGCGGATTGGCGGTAGCCATGCGGTTCCACATGGCGGTTACCTTCCTTCCCCTCGAGTCGGCCGTCGACCTGTCGGTGGCCGCCGACGGCCTCGGCTATTCGGGGATCTACCTGTCTGACCACTTGTTCAACCCGCGCCAGCTCGGGTCGCGCTACACCTATTCGAAGGCACCCGACGGCTCGCCCTTCTGGGCCAAGGAGACGGCCTGGCCCGATCCGATGTGCCTGATCTCCGCCCTCTCCACCGTGACCACGGAGCTCACCTTCACCACCGGGGTCTATATCGCCCCGGTGCGTGACCTCATCACCGTGGCCAAGTCGGTGGGAACTGCGGCCGTGCTCACCCACGACCGGGTCCGCCTCGGCGTGGGGGTGGGCTGGTGCGAGGAGGAGTACATCCAGACCGGGCAGGACTTCCACACCCGCGGCAAGCGTCTGGACGACATGATCCCCGCCCTGCGCGCCCTCTGGCAGGGGGGCTGGGTCGAGTACCACGGTCCCTACTACGACGTGCCGGCCTGCCAGATGAACCCCTCGCCGTCTCGCCCGGTCCCCATCATCGGCGGCGGCGACTCACCGGCCGCCATCCGGCGGGCGTCGACGCTGTGCGACGGGTGGGTCAACACCGGGGCAGTGGCGCCCGACGAGGCGTTCTCGCAGGTGGCGAGGATCCGTGAGGCGGTGGAACGGGCCGGGCGGGCTCAAGAGCCCTTCTCGGTGTATGTGGCCGTGCGGGCTGCACCCGACCTCGATCTCTACCGTCGTCTCGAGGCTGCCGGGATTACCGACCTGCTCTGTGCGCCGTGGATGGCCGTTCCCGCCGGGGAGGGCGATTCGCCCGACTTGGTCCAGAGCGCCCGGCTCGCCGCCTGCGAAGGCTTCGCCGAGCACTTCATCGCCAAGATGGCCTGAACCTCAGCCGGTGGCGGGGGTGGCGGGGGTGGCGGGGGTGGCGGGGGTGGCGGTCGCTGGGTTGGCAGTCGCTGGGGGGGTGGCGCCGGCCGCAGCGGCTGCGGGAGCTGACGGCGCGATGGGGTCGGCCGGCGTCAGGGCGGCGTCCCGTGGGGAAACAGCCGGCTGGGCAGCGAGCCTGCGCATCGGGTAGTAGACGGCGGCGGCCACCACGAACCCCACGACGAACGAGATGTCGGCGCCGTCAAGGGCATTGGCTGCCGGCCCGACCAAAAGCCCCGTGTTCATGAAGGGGACCATGGCACCGAAGCCGAGCACCAAAGCGACCAGGGCGGGCCACCCCGAGGCCAGGTTCCGCCACTGGAGCATGTGGACCAGTGTGCGGCGGTCCACGCCTTTCCTCCGATCGTGCCAGTCGATGACTACCACGGCCAGGAACGGTGCGATCCAGTAGGCGGTGAACAGCAGCACGTTCTGGAACTTGGCCGAGAGGTTCCCGGTGTGGAGCCAGAGAATGAGGAAGAAGGCGATGAATGTCCCGAACGCAGCCGAGATGTGCCGCCTGATCCGTACCCCTCCGGCTTGGGCGGCCAATGAGCCCGAGTAGTCGTTCATGGCATTGCTGGTCACGGCGCCGAACGCCACGGCCACCAGGGACAGGTACCCGAGCGCCCCGCCACCCATGAGGGCCTTCACTCCGGCTGCCGTCTGGTCAGTGAGGGAACGCGCTCCCAGAAGACCGATGGTGTACACCCAGAGGAATGAGCCGGCCATCCCCGCGAACGTGAAGCAGAACACCGGCGCGCGTGGAGTATCAGTCGCCATGTAGCGGCTGTAGTCGGCCGCGTAGGTGGCCCAGCTGAACCCGCCACTGAAGGCGATCGTCGTCATGAGAATGAAGGTCCCGACCGCGGCCCCTCCGTGGACCGTTCCGTGCACCGGGAAGTTCCCCCGCTCGACCACCTTGTACGTGAGGAGTGCGAACAGCACGGCGAGGATCCCGGCTCCCCAGGCTTGGAGCCCGTGGACGAACTCGTAGCCGAGGAACCCGATCAGCCCTTCGAGGGCGAGCACCACCAGGACCCCGACGGCGAAGGGAACGTGGAAGAGGAGCTGTGCCGCCTCCCCGCCGAAGAGGCCGACCAACCCGTCCCAGGCCACCGCCGAGAGCCACTGCACCAGGGCTGGAACGGCGATGGACTTCCCGAAGGGCAGGCGTGCCAGCGGAAGCTGGGCCATCCCGGTCCTCGGGCCCCACAGCGCCAGACCGGCAACCGGGGCGGCGCCCAACAACACGCCGATGACGATGGCGGCCAGGCCGGCCCACAATCCCAACCCCAGCGTGGCGGCCAGGGTGCCGGTGAAGACCCCCGACAACTCCATGTTCGGGGCGAACCACACCGTGAAGTTGCGCCAGCTGGCGCCGTAACGGGCGTCCTCGGGGATCGGGACCATCCCGGCCGTCTCCAGGGTCAGGTCGCCCGTCCGCGAGGGCCGGTTGCCGTCGAACACCCTGAGCTCTGGCATCGTCGTGGTCATGGTGCTTCGGTCAACTCCTCCTGGACGCTTCTTGTTGACGCCGACCTTCTAGACGCTGACCTTACTAATTGCCCTAGTTGGCAATTGCCTGGTTGCCAATTGCCCTAGTTGGCAATGGCCTGGGTTGCCAACTAGGCCAGTTCCCGTTGTTAGTTCCCCGATTGCTAGTTCTTCGTGGCAAGGGACCCTTAGTGCATACACCCCTAGCTATTCGTTGCCTCCGCTCATCGCACGCTGCCGATCGGTCGTTTGGTGGTTCGGCGGCGAGGCGGCGCCGGCACGGCCCTCCGTGACTCACAGTAGGCGATCGGGATCGCCTGAGATGCTGCTCCGCTGGCGGAACTGGGGTTGGGTGTTCCCGACTGGGGTGAGACAGAGAGCCGAAGCTAGGGTCGGGGTCTGGTTCTAGGGAGGACGGCATGAAGGACATGTTGCTCGGGCTGCAACTCGGCTACTGGGGCTCGGGCCCGCCGGCCAACGCACCCGAACTTGTCGCCGAAGCCGAGAGGCTGGGCTTCGATTCCATCTGGACGGCCGAGGCCTACGGCTCGGACGCGCTCACCCCCCTCAGCTGGCTGGGATCGGCAACCAGTCGGGTCCGGCTGGGTACCGCCCTCTGCCAGCTGTCGGCACGGACACCGACGGCGATGGCCATGGCTGCCCTCACCCTCGACCACCTATCGGGCGGACGGTTCGTCCTTGGTCTCGGGGTG
The DNA here is from genome assembly GCA_963769825.1 of uncultured Acidimicrobiales bacterium. Lineage (GTDB taxonomy): Bacteria > Actinomycetota > Acidimicrobiia > Acidimicrobiales > RAAP-2 > Bog-756. The sequence continues at coordinate 76,694 of CAVYNO010000019.1, read as the reverse complement.
TCTGGCCCTCAGGTCGTAGAGGGCTGGTACGGCCGGTCTTTCGAGAAGCCGTTGGCCCGGACCGTCGAGTACGTCGACATCGTCCGCCAGGTTCTGGCTCGGGAAGGGCCGGTAACCAACGACGGTCCCCACTACCCGCTCCCCTACCCGGGCGGCACTGGACTGGGAAAGCCTCTCAAGTCGATCGTGCACCCCCTTCGAAAGGACGTCCCGATCATCCTGGGCGCCGAGGGCCCGAAGAACGTCGCCCTGGCTGCCGAGATCGCCGACGGGTGGTTCCCGATCTTCTTCTCTCCCAACGCGGTCAAGGCGTTCGAGCCCGCCCTGGCCGAAGGATTCAGCCGGCCCGGGGCCCGGCACACGGCCGAGGACTTCGAGGTGATCGCATTCGCCCCGACCATCGTCGATGACGACGTCGAACGGGCGGCCGACATGATGCGACCGTCCATCGCCCTCTACATCGGGGGCATGGGCGCAAAGTCGATGAACTTCCACTTCGACGTCTTCGCCCGCATGGGCTACGAGGCCGAGGCGAGCAAGATCCAGGAGCTATACCTGGCCGGTCACAAGCACGAGGCCACCGCGGCCGTCCCCACCTCACTCATCGAGGACACCGCCCTCATCGGCCCAAAGGAGAAGATCCGCGACGATCTCGAGGGTTGGCGCGAATCCATCGCCACCACACTGCTCGTAGCAGGCAATTCCGAGACACTTCAGATGATGGCCGAATTGGTTCTCTGACCTCTCGGGCTCCGCCCGGGGTCCGACACTCGCCCGAAGGTCCGAAAGACTCGATCTCGAGTCTCAGCCCGGCATGGCACGATGACCAGTGCAACGGTCGGCTGTGATCGGTCATCGGTTGGCGGTGTTGGATCGCAGTTGCCGTGGCCGTTCCGCATCGTCACCGTCTGCCCGACGGTGTCACACCGGGGGTGTGGACTGGGCCTCGTGGAACTCGAAGCCCTTTCTTCGGCAATCGATGGGCTGGTCGGGATGGACCCGTCGGCCTATGGCGATGCCGAGTCGATGGAGGTCCTCCAGCATGAGCTGGCCCGCCTCGAGTCCTTCGTCACCAACGCCACTGCCGCCTTCGACGCCTCGGAGGGGTGGGCCCCCGACGGGGCACGCAACTCGGCGGCCTGGTTGGCCACCCGGTGCCGGCTGCCCAAGGCCCAGGCCCGGCGGCTGGTGCGCCGGGGCCGGGTCCTGTCCCACCTCCCGGCCTGTGCGAGGGCCTGGTCGGCCGGGGAGATCAGCGGGGCCCACGTCGACACCATCGCCGCCCTGCGTCGGCCGGCCACCGAGGCGGCCCTCGACCGGGACGAGGCCCTGTTGGTCGACCAGGCCCGCACGCTGCGCTACGAGTCCTTCGTCCGGGCCGTCGCCTACTGGGAGCAGCTGGCCGACCCGGACGGCACCGAGGAGGAGGCCGAGGCCCGCCGCTCCCGGCGCCAGGTCTACCTCGAGGCCAGCTTCGCCGGCCTGTGGCTGGGCAAGATGACCCTCGATCCCATCGCCGGGGCCATCGTCAGCGGGGAGCTCGAGCGCCTGGAGGGCGAGCTGTTCGAGGCCGACTGGGCGGCGGCCCGCACCTCGCTCGGACGGGACCCGACGCTCGGCGAGCTCAGCCGGACCCCGGGCCAGCGCCGGGCCGACGCCCTGGTCGAGATGGCCACCCGCTCCCGGACCGCCCCCGAGGGTGGGCGCCGCCCCGCCCCGTTGTTCAGCGTGCTGGTGGACTGGCCGTCGACGGCCCAGGGACGGATCTGTGAGCTGGCCCAAGGCCTGGCCATCTCGCCGGGGTCCCTCCTCCCCTGGCTGGATGCGGCCTATCTGGAGCGGGCCGTGTTCAAGCCCGACCGCCGGGTCGAGGTCAGCGCCACCGCCCGCCTGTTCACCGGGGCCACCCGCCGGGCCATCGAACTACGGGATCGGGAGTGCACCCACCCCTACTGCGACAGGCCGGCCTGCGACTGCGACGTCGACCACATCCTGCCCCACGCCGCCGGTGGCCTCACCGTCCAGGAGAACGGGCGCGTGCTCTGCGCCTTCCACAACCGGCTGCGGAACCAACGACCACCGCCGGCACCCAGTCCATGACCGAGGGGGCCGAGCACGGCCCGGCCTCTCGCCTTCTGCCCGGCCTCTCGCCTTCTGCCCGGCCTGTTTGGACCGCCGCCCACGACTTTTGACCGCGTCTGATACTGGCGCGCGTTGCCTCACCAGGCGCCTTGCCTCACTGGTTCACGAGGCTCTTGGACTTTCATCGGTCGCCACCGTGGCGGGCAGCCGGATCCAGACTGCGCCGCCGGCTGAGTGATCGGTACAGGTCGACCGTGGCCGGATGAATCGAATCGAACGGCTCGACCTCGGCCGCTACCAGTCTGATGAGCTCGCCCATAACTGACTCGACGCCGGCGGGATGACCGGCGAGATCGGCCGTTCGCATCAGCATCCGGTACAGCCGTTCGTCATACGGGCTCACCAACAATCCCTTGCGAGCGGCCCACTGCGCGTCCTGCGGCCGATTAGCAGCTAGGTATGCGCCGGCCAACCGGCCGCTCAGGTCGACGACGGCCGCTTCGATCGCCGGCCCGATTCCTTCGAGGATGGGCCAGTCGGTCGACCGCAATCCTTCAAACGGTCGACCCCTGATCAGCTGGAGCGCCGATCGCCACTCTTCCGGGTCGGGGGAGTCAGCCAGCCGCACGAAGCGGTCCCAATCGGTTGTCACCGAATTCGAGAGCTGCAGCCGGCCGTGCGACCGAGGTAGATGGTCCTGGCCGCCAACTGCTTGACCAAGTGCGCGGCGTGCCACCGAAGCAGTGGAATGAAGACTGGAAGGAGCCATGGCCCGGTCCGGCCACAGCGCGGTGGCCCATGAGTCGTTCGACGCGCCGTTGGGATGCATGGCCAAGTAGACGACCAGCTCCCTGGCCCAGGCTCTGGTGAACTCTCGATCTGCACCCCGAATCTCGACGGGCCCAAGGACAGCCACCTCGACACCGGTGTTCGCGGGCGACCGGTCGGTGCTGACGGGTCTGGTTCGGCTGACGTCGGTATCGCGGGTTCCATTGCCGGCAGGTAGCGAGACCGTCTGACTGCCGACTGGAGCCGGCATGGCGATTGGAAGGCTGACATAGGGCTCGTCTGACGAGAGCACCGACTCGCGCCTCACCGCTGTCTCCACCAACGAAGATGCGGAAGTCAACTCGTTGGGCCCGACCTGTTGGGGCAGGAACATCGAGCCCAGAACAGAGAGCCAAACCCCGCGCTGCGCTCCGTCGAGCGTCACCTGGTGGGTGGCACCCGACACGTCCCCGCAGACGACGATGGCGGCTCCCGTCCTGGAGTCCGAGGCGGCATCTACCAGGGCCGCCAGATCGGCCGGATCCATTGCCGGGCCGCAGACCACCACGATCGGGTCCCATTCGTCGGATCCGGTGGTGCCGCGTGCTTCGTAGAACCGGTCGAGGCCGAATGACTCCAATTGCTCGCTTCCCTGCACACGGCGGACGCACAGCTTCCTGACCAGCCCCGACACGTCCTTCTCGGCGCTCACCCGATCGAAGCGCTCGAGTTCAGCCCCGAACCCAACCAGCAGCAGCTCGAATTGGTCTGACCACCAAGAGGTAGCGAGTTCCAATGCCAGTGCCCGGACAAAGCCGTCGCAGGCCTCCTGATCCCCACGTATCGCGAGTGAGCCGACGGTCTCCAGATTGATCATGACGATTCCAGACTCGCCGTGGCCGGCGGTCACCAATGCAGGTACTGGCGCGCGCATTCCGGCTGCGTGGGTCAGGTCAGGAGGTTCATTCGTGAGGTCGGATAACCCTGCCCGGTCGAGCAACAACGATCGTCCGTCCTCACCTGTGGACACATATGGGGGACGATCGGCCGAGGCGTCAATATCGGCAACGATCACTGCAATGGACTCGGGATTGACGATCACTCCTGAGATCTCTGATGTCCGTTGACCAGTCTCACGCCACCACTGGGCCAAAAGACGCAGGGACAGGTCCACGTCCCTCGGGATGCTCTGCGCATCGCCGATGCGGAGCCGCTGCTCGAATCGCCGATGATCGGGACCGGGCAGCGGGATGTACATACCTCCCTGACGGTGACGCTGCTGCGCCCGTCTCATTCGGTCCAGGAGATTTGCCACGCCCGCGCCAACTACGCCGGCTCCGACAGGTACAACGGGTTGTCTGGGATTGGCCGGTGCATCGGGATCGTCAGACACGTGGACCCCGTCTCCCTTGTCCGAGGCACCCGGTGATTTCGTCTCCGAATCCTCCGACGATCGGTGGACGACGGGGACAACGGGGACAACGGGGACAACAGGGACAACAGGGACAACGGGGACAACAGGGACTCGGGCAAGAGCTCGGGCAGAACTCGACCGAACGACGTTGCCGGAGTCAGAGCCAGCTACCGGCACGATCGCGGCATCCGTTCGGAGTAGGTAGCCAGCCTGACCGGCTCGGAGTCCTCGCTTGCGTTGCGGGGCTGTTGCGTCCAACGCCGCCCCCCGGTGTGCGACCTCCACACCCGGCAGCCGCAATGTCCAGCCCGGTTTGATCCAATGGTCGAGATCCAACGAGCCACCGTCCGGCTGTACGACCCCATAATTCAGTTGTGCCAGTTCTCTCCAACGCCGAGCGGTGCCAAGGCGCTCGATAGCGATAGACCAAAGCGTCTCCCTCGGGCCGACCCGGTGGAGCTCGGGATTCGAAACAATGGGCCCCGGATCGGACCCTCCTTGGGATCGGGGCGGATCTGGCGCCACCGGACCGACATCGTCTCGAATGCGGGTGGCCTCAGCTGGGGATCGGCCTGGATCAGCCGGCGACCAGGACGCATGCCTGGAAGTCTTCTCGTCTCCGTGACCAACGCCGATCGTTCCGTGGTCAGACCTCATCGGTGGATCCGGAACGTGCGAGTGTGCGCCGAAGGGCATCGGATCCTCGAGGACCCGGAGCTGACCCAAGGACGCAACGGCACGCTCAGTTGACCCAACGCTCTCGGTCGCGGACAGACCGCGGCTCATCAACGACACGGCCAAGGCCGTTCCCACCAGGCAGGCCACCGCCGACTGCAGGGTCCGACTCGCTGGCAGACGAGCGGGAGTATGCCCGGTCATCCATGATCGGGCCTCGAGAACCACGCATACCGCCACCCATGCCCACGAAAGCCACGCCAGCACGAGCGCCCCCCGCAGCAGCCACTGGGTCGCCAGTCGCAGGCCGTCAGCCTGATGGGCAGACGTGAACGTTTTGCCAGCCACCGAATGTCCGAGCAGGCGGAACGGCGAACCTCCGACTGCGAACAAGATTGCAGGCACGCCCGCGACCACCAGTGCCAGGACCGCAATGGAGATCCAGGCTCGCAGGCGGAGGCTGTTCTTTTGTGTGGGAACGCCCGATCTCATGGAGACCCCGAGGTGACGCCGGCGACGTCGAATGCGGTCGCCTCTGCCGACACCGGAAGCGACTTGATGCCCACCATGCTGAGGATGTCGGTGGGAACGCGGTAGTGGACCTCAACCCTGATGACGTCCCCGGAGACGGTCGCCGTACCCGGGTGACCAGCCGCCAGGGTGAACGCCTCCGCGGCAGCGACGGCTGCTTGCTGATCAATCTTGATCGAACCGGCCCGCAGCGCATCGACGGACAAGGAGCCCGCTCCAGCCCGAGCTGCCTGTTCGGCCTCGTCGGTCGCTGCCTGTTGGGCGCTGAGGGCGGTTCCCCCGTCGAGTACCAATCCCATGAGTACGAACATCGCCACCAAGAGCAGGGCGACGAACGCTGTCACGGAGCCGTCGTCGGACTTCGGACTCTGGCGTAGAAGGCCGATCAGTCCGACCGACCTTCGGGCCAGGCACCATGTCGCGGTCCACATGGGGCCCGATCTGGTCCACGAGAAGAAAGCCCTCATCCGACCGCTCGGAACGGATCGATGGGCGCGGTCGAGGACGCCTGGATGGTGGTGCTCCCCGGCATGCCGGGAACGAGCAGGTCCGAGAGAGCGATGTGGCAGATCACCGTCACAGTCACGAACCCACCGGGGTAGAAGTGACTGGTATCCGTGTCGATTTGGGGATTTCCGCAGGTGTGTAGATGGCCGGCGACTTCGGCTCTCGCATCGAGCTCAGCACCGGAGACGGCACGAGGGGCGTCCGAACCCACGGCAGCAGCGTCGGCGCCGGCACCGGCCGCCTCAGCTACCTGCTGTCGCGATTCCGAGACCCGACCAAACGCGACGATGGTCAGAACGACAATGAGCAATGCTGGCGTCAGTAGCACCAGCTCAACCGTCAAGCTCCCGCGGTCGTCCTTTTGTTCCAGCCTCTTCATTCGGACGAGCGAAATTCCTGAATCGGGCCCTCTTGGGTAGCAGATACCGGGAGCGACAGCCAGGGGACCAGCGACAGAGCCCTTCCGGTCACCGTCACACTGATCTGATCGCCGGGCAGCATCTGCGCCAAGGCGTTTGGGGACTCGACGTCCGAACCGGAAGACGCCAGCACTGCCTGTGCCCGGTTCGCACCGACGGTCACCCCACCTCCCACCGATACCGCCGCCCTGGCTCCCTCTGATGCCGCAAGGTGGGCGACCTGGGCGGCGTGCGCCCACAGGACCATTTGGATCATGATCACCAGGACGAGCATGACCACTGGCACGATGATGACGGTTTCGACGGCTGCGGAGCCGCACTCCCCTCGGCGACGGTCGACTTCACTGCGAAGGTGAGCGTCACCAAAGCCAATCATCAGTTGAGGTTGATCGAGTTCGCCTTGGCGGTGACCTTGGCTACGATGATGGCGCCGATAGCGATGGCCAACGCGGCGAAGATGGCAGTGAGGATGACCTTCTCGACGACAGTTCCCGTCTCATCCCATCCACCCGACACTCCGGCTCGGGATCGGAGGTAGGTCCAGAGGGCCACGATCTGGTTGGGCATTGGGAATTCCTTTCTTCTTGATTGTTGATTGGTCTTGCTGGTCGATGAAGTGATTCAGCGGGATGCTTAGAACCCCCCGACAATTCGGCTGAACGCGGGGTACCCCACGAAGAGGAGGAAGCCGACGAGAAGGAGCGCTCCCGGCAGGAAGAGCCGCTCGGTCGTCGTGTTGGCTGCGGTTTCGGCGTCAGCCTGCTCATGTCTCCGAAGGGCCATAGCACGAGCACTCAACGACTGGCGGATGCGCGATCCCTCCGTGCCAGCAAGTTGAAGTGTCGCCGATAGCTCGACCAACTCGGGCACCCCGATCTCGTCGCCCAACTGGCTCAGCGCCAACCAAGACGGTCGGCCACCCTCCCGCGCAATCAGCAGCGATCTCGAGATTCGCTCTGCCATCCAATCCGAGCTCACCTGAGCGGCAGTCGAGCAGCGCGCTCTCGATACCCATCCCCCCCGCCAGGTTGAGAACGACCAAGTCGACAAAGGAGCTGACGACCACGCACGCGTGGTGCTGTCGCTCTCGGGCTTGGCTCACGAGGCGGATGACGGGCAATGCCACAAGGAACGGGGTCGCCACGAGCGAGATGAGAGCCGGTATCCCGAGAGGAACCGGGAATAGTCCGGCGATCTCTGAAATAAGCCAGGCTGACGGCGGGGCGAGCAGACCGGTCCCGCCCAAGACGAGCATCTTCGCGGCGACTTGCTCGGGTGAGACCCCGGTGATGGCGAAGCTGGGACCCAGCGACCGCCACCACCGTTTGGTGACCGCCGACCGGTTCATGAGCTCCACGATCGCCACACTCCCGGACCGAATGGACGGACGTGGCAAACCGAGCCGACCAGTCAAAACCGGAGAGCTGGTTGCAAGGAGGAAGCCGGGTGAACTCGGTGAATCGGATTGACCATGGGGCTCAGTACCTGCATCCGACCAACGATCGAGGGCGGCGGCGATGGCCTCAAGCGTGGGCCTCTCCGTCCTGAGGCCCCGGAGCATTCCGATGCAACCGACCCCGACCAGGGCCCCGATGGCGATGGCGACGCTCATCGTCTCGCCGCCCCATCGCCGATCAAGCGGATGGGCGCCGGCGGTCGGGCTAACGAGGTCATCAGACTCAGGCCCGCCGCGTACAGCGCTCCGACCAGGAGCAGTACGAGCTGTCCTCGGCCTGTGCCGAACGGTGCCAGATAGCGGTGACCAAGGAGGGTCAGCCCGGCGCCGAACGTGATCGAAAACACGACAACGGTACGCACGCTGCTCCGTACCGAAGCTCGAGAGGCCTCAACGCGCAGTCGCAGTGCCACCTCCTCCCTGGTCGAGTCGGCCAACGCCATTAGCAGATCGCCCAACCGTTGGACACGCGAGGAGACGGCCAACACCAGCGCGCACACCACACGGTCGGCACACGGGTCGTCTAGTTCGTCGGCGTACTGGACCAAGGCCTCACCAGGGTGCATGCCCGAGCGCAGCCGGGCAGCGAGTCGTACAGTCGCGCCCCTGATCACCGGGGGACTCAGGGAGGAAGTGGCGATGATCGCCTCCCCCAGCCCCGCCGAAGCGGCAAGCGTGCCCTGGAGCATCTCGGTCCAGGTGGCGATGGCTTCAATCTTGGTGATCGAGACCGACCCCGAGGTCCGGCTGACGAGAATGGGAACCCCGTACGCGGCCACCCCGCCCACCAGGAGGGCGGCGGGCCAGCCGGTGACCAGCAGGGCCACCGCGCCGGTGGCAACCCCAAGTCCGAGGCGCGGAAGCCTCGTCCGAACGTGCGCGCCGACGCGGGAGCCAGCCTGTCCGGGCGGTGGCCGTGAGGACGGCTTCGACCACGAGGCCGCTATCCCGACAACACCGAGCCCGAAGCAAATGCTCCACAACAGGGCAGGAGCGGAAATCATGCCCGAGTGTCGAGGAAGCCGGGGCCGGCCGGTTCGTAGCCGAACGTGGTCAACTCTCGGAGCGTCGCGGGCTGTAATGGCGAGGCAGCCCGAGCTCGGCCGTCAGGACCAGGTCTATAGATCTCATTGGAGATGACGTGCATCCCCTCGGCGTCGACCACCTCGCGAACGGACGCGATGTATCTGGCCCGGGCCGCCCCCGCCCCGAAGCGCTGCTCCCCACGTTGCACCCGATCGTCGACTCTCTCGAAGGAGTCCTCATCATGGATCGAGTCCTGAACGTGAAATTCGGTCCGATCCATCGATCCGTGCAGATCGGAATCGAGATGCACGACAAAGTGGACGGCGCCGGCAACCAACAGGTTGCTCGCCTCGAGAGGCAATCCCTCCGGTGCTTGGACCGCGTACGAGGCGATCCGTCGGAAGACACCAGCGGACGAATCGGCATGGATGGTGCACATCGAGCCCGATCGACCCTGGCTCATGGCATTGAGCATGGGTAGCACCTCGTCGCCAAGGACCTCACCCACGATCACCCGATCGGCATTCATGCGAAGTGAGCGCCGGACCAGATCAGCCACGGAGATCATGCCGGCACCCTCCATGTTGGCCTGCCGAGCCTCGAGTGCAACCATGTCCGGGTGGCGGTGTGCAGGGGTGTCCAGTCCGAGTTCAAACGCCTGCTCGATCGTTACCAACCGCTCGCGGGGTGGGATCTCGGACGCGAGTGCCCGGAGCAGGGTTGTCTTCCCAGAATTCATCGCCCCCGAGACGATGATGTTCTTCCGGGCGAGGACGGCCGAATGGAGCAGGGATTCGAGGCCGTGGTCGATTGAGCCCAATGCCCTGAGATCGGACAGCGAGAGGTCCGAGAGCCGGTGGCGGCGGATGGAAATGGCCGGTCGCGCCGTGACCGCCATCAGTGCCGAGAGGCGACTGCCGTCATTGAGGCGGAGGTCCAACTCGGGTCGGGCCAAATCGAATCGCCGCTCGGAAAGGCCGAACCGGCTGGCAGCGGAGCGCACCAGACCGATCAGCTCCTCGTCGCTGTCGGCCACGGCGGGCATCATCCGTTTCGAACCATCGGCAAATGTTGCCCATACCCGGTCGCACCCATTGATATCGATGTTCTCGATGTCGGGGTCATCGATCAACGACTGGAGCCGCCCCATCCCGAACAAGGCATCCAGCACCCCTTGAGCCAGGTGCTGCTCGGCCTCCTGGGCCAGCTGCTCGTCGCCGCTTTCGGACCTGCCCCACCCGTGCTCGGCTTCAGCAGTGAGCATGTCGAGGTGGGCGAAGATCTGCCGGCGCGCGTATTCGCGGCGGTCGTCGCCAATAAGGGCGGCTGCTGCCGGCGAGGCCAGATCTTCGGCCACACGCTCCCGGATGGCCATAGCGATGATGTCCGTCACCGGAGCGCCCTCCCTCCGGCCTCGTGAACCCATCGGCCTGCTGCGATCGAGCGGTCGAGAGATCGGCGGATGGTCCGGCTCATCCCCTTACGCTGCTTAGTCCGCTCGGACCCACTCGGCTCCCACCGATCTTTCGGATTCTCCTGCGAGAGAGTCCCCTCTGCAGTTCTCGGCGGTGCCGAGGCTCGAGAGGCGCCGCCCGGTTGCTCCGGGCACTGCCCTAGTAGCGGGTCTTCGCCGCTGAGAACGTTGGCGAGCCGGTAGGCGGACATGACAAGCCGCGACCGCGACAACCGAGAGCCGCAACCAGCCCGACCGCCAACGATCTCCGCAGCCTTGGGATCGTCGGGCAGTTCACCCAATACAGGAAGCCCGGTGAACGCTTCGATGTCCCGGGCAGAGAACGGTCCCGATCCAACGACCACGATTCCAACACAGCCGCGACAGCCGGATTGGAGCACAATCGCGCGGTCACGGAGATGGAGGATCGAGGCCGCGTCGCGGCGCACTACGACTGCGACCGTGGTCGACCGCTCGAGCCACGGCTCGGCGCCTCGCTGTCCTGGCAGCAACCGGCCGATGTCGGCGATCACGTCCCGCCTCCCTGCCTCGTCGCGCTCGGCACTCGCCAACAGCGACAGAACAACCTCACGGTTCTCAGTCGGCTCGTCGGAGCTCCCACGCACCATGACGTCCAGGCCCCCGGGGAGCTGCTGGACGTGTGCGGAGATGGGTTCCAGCCCCTCGAGCCGACGGGATACTGCGGCGTACGAGGGCCACCCTCGCTTGGCAGACAGCCGGAATCGCGCAGCCAGGTCCCCACCGCTCGGATCACCTTCGACGAGCAGCGCGCGCCGGTCGCTTGGCCAAGCCGCCGACACAAGGCAGGAAAGGGTGGTGACTCCCGGAGCCCCCTTTACCGAAGTGAACGAGACAACGGTCATGACGGCCCGTTCCCCGTGGTGCTGCCGCCACCGCCCGACCCGGCTGTAAGGAGCACCAGGCTGACCTGACCCACGGCAGCAGCGGTTGCCACCAGGGGGGCGTCCGTGTCCGACACTTCGACGGACACCAGTACGGCGTCGGGGGCCGCGCTCGGAGCGACCAGCCCGGAGGACCCGCTCGACCCGCCGGATCCGGGTTGAACATCGAACACCGTTGCGCGGGGTACGAGTACGGGGACGCCGGCACTCAGTGAGCTCGAGCCCGAGCTTGCGCCCACTGAGCCACTCGAGGATTGGACAGGTGATGTCACAGGGCTCCCGGGAGCGCCGGTCTCGACGATCATCACCGTTTCCCCCGAAACCACACCGCTCGACGGAAGTTGACCTGCCTTCAAGGCCACCCCGACGACGGCATCGCCTGGGGAGATGGCTCGTGCAGTCGTCGTGTCAGCCATCACCAGCAGTGAGCCGGACGGGATGGTGACCGCAGCCCGCCGTCCGGAGAGCAGTTGAGCATCGGTAACCGGGATCAGGTGAGCCCCTCCGGAGGCCGACACGCTGACCGATCCGAGATCGGCTCCATTGATTTGCTGACCCTGCTCGATCGTCTGCGTGACGATCAGGACCGATTGTTTGTGGTTTGCCCTGACATAGATGCTGGCGAATGCGGCGATGCTGACGAAGACCAGCAATGCGGACAGGACCATCATCAGTGGCCTCCTACCACTGGGCACGAGTGGCAGCCGGGCCGTATTCGCCAGGTCCAGGCGAGGTTGGTCATGAGGCGACGACCGGTCAAGGATTGACGTCACTGCTCTGCTGTTCCAGTGAAGGTCGGACCGAGAGCGGCCCCGAAGATGCTCTCCACCTGCTCGACCCGAAGCCCGGTCAACGTCGACGTGGTCAACGTGGGGAGGGCACCACCGCCCGGTGCACCCTGAGCTGACCACTCCACGGCCCAGGAGACCGATGCCAGCACGCCAAATGCCGCGTCGTCGGGGTTGTCATCAGGTGTGCGCTGATCCGCCGACGTAATTCGATAGACGTAGTCACACGAGGACGTCTGCTGAGCCGCCGGCCTTGAGACATCGAACGGCATTCCGGGACCATCGCAGTTCACGACGCTGCCGTCCCCCATCGTCCAGGTGACGAAGGTCGGCGTGGCTACCGCGGTGGCGGTTACAGACCCCGCAGTAGCGGTGACCGAATACGGGTGCCATATCGAACCGTCGATCCAGAGCCAGGTCGGGAGATTCACGACCGACGAACCCGGCGGATTGAAGTGAACCGCCGGCCTCGGGAGTTGGAGCGATCGCTCCGCTTGGAGGGCGAGCGCACGCGGATCGACGGTCGGCAAGGACGGCGAGGGTGTCTGGGCGGAGATCCACAGCGTCCGGTTAAAAGAAGCACCCGTATCGGTTTCGTTGCAGGTCATCGAGTACCAGCCCCCGGGCGTCGGACCACCGGGTGGAAGAGCTTGATCGTTGAGCCCGAGCGGCATGTACGTGCAAGACCACGGAGAACCACCCGACCCGCTATTGGCGCCGCTGGACCCACCTGGTCCAGCGGGGTTGCCGGGACTACCGCCCGATGATGCTCCCGCGGAAGCCCCGACAGTGACGGTGCCACCAGGACCTTCTCCGCCCGAGGCCGAGCCCGACGAAGGGCCTGCGGTGAGAACGAGGAGTGGCCCCACCCCTGCCACCATGGCCGCAATCCTCACGCCGCGCCGCACTGATCGCCTCACACTCCCTGCCCATACGTGACGGGCCCATCGATGCGGTGCCGAATCATGAGGGGCGGACGATAAGAGCGACCTAGATTCGACGCAAGATTGATTGCACACCCTGTGCAACTACTTTGTTCATTTCTCGCCGCGGTCGGGTGCACGACGCGGCGATCGTCGCCGTCACAACGCGGTCCAACGAGCACCGGTCCAGTGTGAAGCCACGACCTTGCCGGGGCCTTGGTCAATACCTTGCACCGAACCGTTTGTCGACATGTCTCACTCTTCAGCGCTTCCGGCGGCTACCCAATTTCTCGTTGGTACGACTGAGATTTCCGGCTCTGCGATCAGTGAGAGCCCAGATGGGCCGTCGTGCCGCATACCAGGCTGTTGCCCACGGTGTTGACACCGGCACGGTCACCGGTTCCCCCTTGCTCCACGTTCGCGGAGCGACGAAACCAAGGTCCGCTTCCCGGAGGATTCCCGGTGACATAGAGCACCAGTCCGACCACGATGCGTGGTCGGAGTTCTGCGGGCGCGTTGGCCCGAATTGCCACCCTCGGCCCGGCGCGCCTCGGCCCGGCGCTTCCTCGGCCCGGCGCTTCCTCGGCCCCGCGCTCCTCGGCCCGGCGCTCCTCGGCCCAGGCGCTGATGTCGTCAGAGGAAGGACCTCGAGAGCTGGTTCAGAATCGGAGACGATCCAGAATCGGCACCATTCCTGACAGTTGATTAGGGTTGGTGCAGGCGACTCCGAGCCGTCGCATTTGGGGGACCATGTCAGACGCAGTGTTCAACCGCAGGCAGATACTGGCCGGTGGCATCGGAGGTGCGGCTGCCCTCGGCATGGCGCGACTGGGCCACGTGCGCTCCACCGGGCCCACCACTGTCGAGCGGGCAGCGGCGGTGAAAGCTGCCGGCAGTGATCTGGGAGCGGTCAAGCACGTGGTCTTCCTGATGCAGGAGAACCGGTCGTTCGACCACTACTTCGGGACCTTGGGTGGCGTGGCCGGTTATGACGATGCCACCAATCGCGGTGCCTTCACCCAGTCGTGGCCGGGAGGCCAGCAATCGACGCTGCTCCCGTTTCACATGGACACCCGCAAGCAAGCCGAGTGCACCTACGACCTCGATCACTCATGGGTTGCCGAGCACGACTCCGTCAACAACGGAGCCATGGACAGTTTCGTGTCCACCCATACCTCGAGCCGATATGAAGGCGCCCTCGGTATCGACACCATGGGTTACTACAAAAAGGGCGACCTGCCCTTCTACCACGACCTCGCTGAGAAGTTCACCATCTGCGACCACTACTACTGCTCGATCCTCGGCCCCACCCATCCCAACCGGCTCATGTCATTGACCGGAACGATGGATCCGGCAGGTGTCGCCGGAGGTCCGGTCTGGGATACCGCTTCGGAACAGGGCCCGGTGCAAGGCACATGCTCGTGGGAAACCATGCCTGAGGTGCTGCAGGCCAATGGGATCACCTGGAAGTGCTACAACCCGTATGGATCGCTCTACCAGCCGGGCAGCCCGCTGTTCATCAACAAGAACGTCCTGCTCTACTTCAATCAATACGTCTCCAACCCGTCGTCGCCGCTCTACCAGAACGCCTTCAACTACTACGGTCCCAATGTCACGGGCGGTCTCACCAGCACCAACCCCAACCAGAGCGACTTCGCCGCCGACGTGGCCAACAACACCCTGCCCCAGGTCTCGTGGATCATGTCTCCGGATACTTACGACGAGCACCCGCCGGCTCCGCCCGCTTTGGGCGAGTGGTACACCCAGCAGATCCTCGACACGCTTCTCTCGAACCCCCAGGTGTGGGCCAGCACCGTTCTGTTCATCATGTACGACGAGAACGACGGGTTCTTCGACCACCTCCCACCGCCCTTAGCGCCGGCCGGTACTGCAGGCGAATACCTGACCGTCAATCCTCTCCCGGCCGGAGTCGGTGGGATCACGGGACCGCTGGGGCTCGGCGTCCGGGTACCCATGCTGGTCGTGTCGCCATTCTCGGCCGGCGGCTACGTCAGCTCGGAGACGTTCGACCACACCTCCCAGTTGCGGTTCCTGGAGACATTGTTCAGCGTCACCGCCCCCAACATCTCCGCCTGGCGACGCTCTCAGACCGGCGACCTCGCCTCCTCGCTCGCGTCGCTCGGGGCGCCGATCACGAAGATCCCGAGGTTGCCGAGCACCTCTGACAGCACCAGCGGACCACCAGTCGGTCCCTTGATCACCGCCTCGCCGCCTGGCCAGGATGGTGAGTGCACGACAGCCGACCTCCTCGAAGCCGGCAGTAAGCCCGCCGCGTCGTTCACTCTCCCCCGTCGCCAGAAGATTCCGGCACAGGGCCGGTCGCGGCTCAAACCCATAGCCTGACCCCCTTGGGACCCTGGACGCCCGGTACCTCAGGGACAGACGGGGAAAGTCGCCTCAGAGCTCGACGGTAGGGTCAGGTTCGCGGCTGCCGTTTCCATGGGGTTCGAAGCATCCATAGCCCGGCCAGTGAATGCGAACAGCCCCGAAGCCGGCGGCGGCCTAGTGATGGCCCCAGCCGCAAAGAGTGGAGGGCTGGGGCGAGCAGGACGACCGACCAGTCGTCACCCATTGAACGAGTTGACCGAACACCGAGCAACCAGGCCGAAGATGGAGAACCCGATCAACTCCGGCCGCGCCAATCGTGATGCCGGTGTCGTGGCGAGGAATCCAAAAAAGCAACCCATTGGAGCCGCTGGTGTCGGAAGCCTCCGACCCTCGATGGGCGGCACGGATGGAGGGTCGACCACTTCTCAGCCAGCGACACGGCTGAGGGACGAGTGCTGACCATGACACACTGGTCGGCATGGCAGCCCAGTTCATCTACACCATGCGTGACCTGCGACGCTTCTATCCACCTGACCGGGAAGTGTTGAGAGGCATCAACCTCTCCTTCTATCCGGGGGCGAAGATCGGGGTGATCGGCTCCAACGGCTCCGGGAAGACCTCGTTGCTGCGGATCATGGCCGGCGTTGACGACGGCTTCAGCGGTGAGGCCAGGCTCACCCCCGGGTTCATCGTCGGATACCTGGCGCAGGAGCCGGAACTCGATCCGAGCAAGGACGTACTGGGCAACGTGGCCGACGGCATCGCCGAGACCAAGGCCCTGGTGGACCGCTTCAACGAGGTCTGTGCAGCCATGGGCGAGCCCGACGCCGACTTCGACAAGCTGCTGGCCGAGCAGGCCGAGCTGCAGGACAAGATCGACGCTGCCGGGGCCTGGGACCTCGAGCGGACCTTCGACATCGCCATGGACGCCCTCAGGCTTCCGCCGCCGGAGGCCGAGGTAGCAACCCTCTCGGGCGGCGAACGGCGTCGAGTGGCCCTCTGTCGGCTTCTCCTGTACAAGCCCGACCTCCTGCTCCTCGATGAGCCCACCAATCACCTGGACGCCGAGTCAGTGGCCTGGCTCGAGCGAACGCTGAAGGAGTACCCAGGCACGGTGGTGGCGGTCACCCACGATCGCTACTTCCTCGACAACGTGGCCGGATGGATCCTCGAGTTCGACCGGGGCGCGGGCATCCCCTGGGAGGGGAACTACTCCTCCTGGCTGGAGCAGAAACAGGCCCGGCTGGCCGGGGAGGAGAAGGCGGACCGGGCCCGCCAGCAGGCCCTCGAGCGCGAGCTCGAGTGGATCCGCATGTCCCCCAGAGCTCGCCAGAGCAAGGGCAAGGCCCGGATCAACGCCTACAACGACCTGGTGGCAAAGGCGGAGTCCGATGCCGCCGATCGCCGCGCCGACGCCCTGGTCATCGCCATTCCCCCCGGACCCCGCCTCGGCGACCGCGTGGTCGGAGCCGAAGGGCTGACCAAGGGCTACCGCGACCGGTTGCTCATCGACGGTCTCTCCTTCCTCCTGCCGCCGGGTGGCATCGTGGGAGTCATCGGGCCGAACGGCGCGGGCAAGACCACCCTCTTCCGCATGATCGTCGGGGACGAGAGTCCGGACGCTGGAACTCTGGAGGTCGGCGCCACCGTGCAGTTGGCCTACGTCGACCAGTCGAGGGAGGAGCTCGACGCGGGACGCGACCGCCTTCGACGAGATCAGCGGCGGCGTCGAGCGGATCGTCGTGGGAAACCGCGAGCTGAACGCCCGGGCCTACGTGGCAAGCTTCGGGTTCACCGGCAGTGACCAGCAGAAGAAGGTCGGACAGCTCTCCGGCGGCGAGCGGAACCGGGTCCACCTGGCCAAGGTACTGAAGAGCGGTGGAAACGTGCTGCTGCTCGACGAGCCGACCAACGATCTCGACGTCGACACGCTCCGGGCCCTGGAGGACGCCCTGGTTGAGTTCCCGGGGTGCGCGGTCGTCATCAGCCACGACCGGTGGTTCCTCGACCGTATCGCCACCCATGTCCTCGCCTTCGAGGGAGACTCGGAGGTCCGCTGGTTCGAGGGGAACTTCAGCGACTACGAGGCGGACCGCAAGAAGCGGCTCGGCGTGAATGCGGACCAACCCCACCGCATCCGCTACAAGCCCTTGGTCCGCAGCTGAAGGCCATGTCGAGCGTGTCGAGGATCCCGCCGCGCACCTTCGCCAGTGACAACTGGTCGGGTGTCCACCCTGACGTCCTGGCTGCCGTCGTCGCCTGCAACGAGGACCACGCGCCGGCCTACGGCGACGATCGGGTCACCGAGGAGGCCATCGGTCTTTTCCGGAAACAGTTCGGCCCTGAGGCCCAGGTCTTCCTCGCCTTCAACGGGACGGGGGCCAATGTGGTCGGTCTTCAGTCCCTCCTCCGACCATTCGAAGCGGTGATCTGCGCCGCCGACGCGCACATCTACACCGACGAGTGCGGGGCTCCGGAGCGCTTCCTCGGGAGCAAGCTCATCCCTGTCCGGACACCCGACGGCAAGCTGACCCCGGAGTCGGTGGAGGATGCCTATCGGGGCATCGGGGACGAGCACCACGTGCAGCCCGCGCGTGCTGTCGATCACCGAAGCGACCGAGCTCGGCACCTGCTACCGCCTCGAGGATATCGCTGCGCTGTCTCGCTGGGCCCACGACCGGTCGATGTATCTGCACCTCGACGGCGCCCGACTGGCCAACGCGGCAGCGTTCCTGGGCGTCGGTCTCGACGCCTTCGGAGCCCGCTCCGGGATCGACGTGCTGTCCTTCGGGGGGACCAAGAACGGCGCCATCGGAGCGGAGGCGGTCGTCTCCTTCCGGCCGCCCGGCGATGGGTCTCTCCGCTACATCCGCAAGCAGTCGATGCAGTTGGCCTCGAAGATGCGCTTCATCTCCGCGCAGTTCGTCGCTCTCCTCTCCGACGGCCTGTGGCGATCGAACGCCGAGCGGGCCAATGCCATGGCGCAGCGTCTTTCCCGGGGAATCCGCTCGGCCGGCATCTCACCGATCCATCCCGTCGAGGCCAACGGAGTGTTCGTCGCCCTTCCTCCGAAGGCGACGGAGGCCTTGCAGGAGCACTTCCCCTTCTATCTCTGGGACGAGCGAGGTGGGGTCGCACGCTGGATGACCTCGTTCGACACCACCGAGGAGGACGTCGACGCCTTCGCCGCCCTGGTGGCGGAGACGGTGGCTGCCAACCGGTAGACCCGGGTCGAGCGCAGCCGGTGGTTCGCTTCAGTTGTCGATGTGCTTGTCCGGGTGCAATGGCGGCCGACCCGGACCGGGAGGACCGGCGAACGCCTGCGCCAGGGACATCCAGTCCGCCGCCTCCTCCCCTTCGATGACGAGGGCGGTGTCCGCGACGTTGCGCCGCTGGGTGACCACGAGGCAGAAATCGAGGGCGGCACCGCGCACGCTGGAAGCGGATCGGGTGCCCTTCGGCTTGCCTTCGACGACTCCGTCCTCGATGCGCTCCTGCGCCACCGGCTCCCCGACCCGCCAATCCCAGGAGACTCCTGAGGGTCCCACCAGCCTCACATCGATCCGGCCGGGGGGCACCTCCCGGCCGCGCACCGCGTAGGAGAACGGCCTGGCCCGTACTCCGAGGTGGGCGACATGGCGGAGGCGATCGTTGGCCGGGTGCTCGACGTCCAGCGCATCGGCCACATCCTGTCCGTGGGCCCACGTCTCCATCAGTCGGGCCGACACGAAGGAGAGGGCCCCCATAGGAGGCCCGTACCAGGGCAACCGGAGGCCGGGCTCCGCCCACGACAACGCTCGGATCAGACCGGCATGCGCCTCGCCCCACCACGCCAGGAGTTGGTCACCGGTCATCGATCGCCCGCGGGTCAGGTGGGCCTCCATCGGGTCACCCGGTTGGGCCATGGCCAGTTCCGCCTCCCGGGCGAAGTCCTCCGGCTCCTCTACGGCGCGACGACCCGCACCGTCGAAGAACGCCAGATGACTGATCTGGTCACGGACGGCCCACCCGGCTGCCGGTGTCGGACGATCCCACCTCGGGTCGTCTGGAGCGAGCTCTGCGACCAGGCCACGCGTCTCGGCGTATTCGTCATCGAGATCGACCAGCAGCTCGGAGAGGTCGGGCATCAGGCGCCAGGCTAGGGGAGCAGCCGCGGCAGCGCTTTCCGGCGTCGGCCGGGTCGGACAATCAACCTGTCAACGATGCCTCGGCCAACGCGCGATAGCGGGCCAGCGGAAACCCGTCCTCGTCGGAGACGACCTGAATGCACACGTGGTCGGCGCCGGCTTCGTGGTGCTCCTTGACCCGGGCAGCAATGGCATCGGCGTCTCCCCACGCGACAATGGCGTCGACCAGCCGATCGCTGCCACCCCCGGCGAAGTCCTCCTCACCAAATCCGAGCGTCCGAAGGTTCTGGACGTAGTTCGGCAACGTGAGGTATCCGGCGGTGAACCTCCTCGCCACCGACCGCGCCTTGGCCGGATCTCGCTCGAGCACCACGGTCACCTCAGGGGCCAGAAGCGCACCAGGTCCAAGGATCACTCTGGCACGGGCCGTGTGTTCGACGGGGACGAAGTACGGATGCGCCCCGGTGGCGCGTGCCGCGGCAAGCGCCAGCATCCGGGGTCCCAGCGCCCCAAGGACTCTCCGATCGACTGGGACGGATGGAGCCGAGGCATCGAGAACGTCGAGGTACTCCACCATGCGGTGCCTGGGTCGGGTGTAATTCTCCACGGCAAAGGCATGGCTCGCACCCAGTCCGAGGAGGAACCGGCCGGGGTACTTGTCTTCGAGGTCAGCTACTGCGATCGCAATCTCTTGCGGCGACGACACCCAGATGCTCACGATGCCGCTGACGACCTTGATGTGCGACGCCGCGTCCAGCAGACGACCGAAGTGGGACGACAGGCCCGGATCGAAGCCACCAGAGGACCACAGCGCCCCGTAGCCCAGCTTCTCCAGCTCGGCAGCCACATTGACGGATGGATCGGCCCTCGCGGTCCACGAACCGGACCACCAGACACCGACCCTACCGAGGTCCATGGGTCGCCCTCCCGAGACGCGCCGGGCTAGCGGTCGCGGGCGTCAAGGGGCCTCACTGCCGTGCAGATCCACCCGAGCTCGTAGGTGATGATCTCCGCGTCCTCCAATCCTGCGGCCGCCAGGCGGCCCGGGAGGGTGTCGGGATCGATGGGATGGTAGGTGTCCCCCTGGTGGAACCGGCGGACCTCCTCACCGTCGAAGCCATCAGCCAGGAGGACCGCCCCACTTGGCTTCAGGAGGCGGGCCAGCTCGGAGAAGACCTGGTTCTGCTCGGCATCGGTCGGGATGTGGTGGAACATATGGAACGACGCCGCCCCCGTGAATGACCCGCCCGGGAGGCCGGTCGTCCTCGCATCGCCGACAACGACGTCGACATCACCACTTCCCAGCCGCGACCGCAGCTGATCGGCGAGAACCGGGTCGAGTTCCACTGCCGTCACGTGCTCGCACGATTGAAGGAGAACCTCGGTCGTGAATCCGGGACCGGGGCCCACCTCGAGCACGTTCGGCCCAAGGCTTACGCGGCCCAGTGCCTCCGGCAGGATCATGTCCCGAAGGATGGACCGCCACTCCTCGCTCGTGCAGAACTCCATGTGGCCTTGGTTCATGGGCTCCCACTCTGCCTCCCAGGCCGAGCGGCCGCCATCGGAAGGCGCCGACGGCGGAGTACTCCTCGTTTCCCGTGGTTATCGACTTGAGCCGCGGCCCGGAACGAAGACCGGCCGAGGGACCCCGCCCCGGCACCCAAACCACAGGCGCCGGGGCGGGCGGGCTGGAGCGGCTAGAAGGAAGAGCCGCTTCCCGACCCAGCCTGAGGCTGGCCGCCGGTCGTCCCACCAGCAGCAGGGGGCGGGGCGTCGCTCGGCGGTGCACCGATGGCGACCGATGTGGCCGCGACCACGTCGGAGGTGTCGGTTCCGAACACCGCCACGTGCTGGCCCACGGTCACGTTGGCGAAGGACGGTGTGGTCGCGTCATGGTCGAGGTACTTGGTCGAGTCGGACACGTCGACAATGACCGTCGTGCCGCCGGAGGTGGTGATCGTGAAGCTGGCGTCGCCCACCGACTTCACCGTCCCGACCGCGGCCGGCGGGCTGCCGCCACCGGGGCCGCCTGGCATGCCACCGGGGCCGCCGGCCGGCGGTGCACCGATGGCCACCGATGTGGCCGCGACCACGTTGGAGGTGTCGGTTCCGAACACCGCCACGTGCTGGCCCACGGTCACGTTGGCGAAGGACGGTGTGGTCGCGTCATGGTCGAGGTACTTGGTCGAGTCGGACACGTCGACCGTGACCGTCGTGCCGCCGGAGGTGGCGATCGTGAAGCTGGCGTCGCCCACCGACTTCACCGTCCCGAACGCGGCCGGCGGGCTGCCGCCACCGGGGGGTCGCCCGCCCCGTGGTGCCGAGCTGGACGCGGTTGATGGGGAGGGCGCAGCGGTAGAGGGTGCAGCGGTTGAGGGCGCAGCGGTGGAGGTTGCGGCGGCCACCGAGCCCCCGGCCAGGGCGAGCCCCAACGCTACGGCCGCCGCACTGGTCACCCGCACTCCGTGCCGGGGCCGGGGTACTTCGGAGGGTGAAGCTTCCCGGGGTTCAACTTGGGCATCGGCCCGTTGCGTGTGGTCATGTCTCTTCTCCTTGATCGGTGGATGCTGCCAAGGCCGAGCATCGAGCACGCGGGTGTGAGCCGGCTGTGCGCCTTACCGATGGGAGCTAAGAGTCGTGAGGCCTGGCAACGACAGAATGCCGGTCCGATCGCGGGTCCGGGCTTGCAGCCTCGGGAGA
Source organism: uncultured Acidimicrobiales bacterium (assembly GCA_963769825.1). Lineage (GTDB taxonomy): Bacteria > Actinomycetota > Acidimicrobiia > Acidimicrobiales > RAAP-2 > Bog-756. The sequence continues at coordinate 54,553 of CAVYNO010000019.1, read as the reverse complement.
TCAGGCGCCTTCTGCCTGGGCGGTCCGGCCACGGTCCCGCCACCCAGCAGACTGCGAAGTGGCGGCCCGGTGCATCATCACCTCGATCATCTCGGGTTCGCGATGATTGAAGTGGGCGGTGCCAACGGCCATTGACAACGCGAAGGTGGTCCTCTCCAACTCGAGGTTGCTGGCAGCCACGGTCGAACGCAGCCGCTCCACAACCTGCACCTCGCTGCCCTGATAGCCGGTGAGCAAGGCGGCAAACTGGTTTCCACCGACCCGGCCTACGACGTCGGAGGACCGGAAGGAGTCGGCCATCGCCGAGGCCGCCAATCGGAGCAACTGATCACCGGCAGTCATCCCTCCGCGCTCGTTGACCAGGTCGAGCCCGTCCACCGAGCCAACGATCACGAGGGCGTCGACTTCCTGGCGCTCACAGAAGGCCAGTGCCTGCGAGCCCACCATGGTGAATCCCCTTCGGTTTGCCAGCCCGGTGAGCTCGTCGTCGACTTCGAGCCGGGTCGCCGCGATCTCCTGTTCGACGACTGCGGCCAGGTCGCGAAGCGAGGCCAGCTCTACCTCATCAAGGCTCCGTGGCCATTCGTCGAGCAGGCAGAGGGTCCCGATCACCGCTCCGTCGGGGCTGGCGATAGGGCACCCGGCGTAGAACCGGATCGGAGGATCGGCGGTCACCAAAGGGTTGTCGGAGAATCGATCGTCGGTGGACGCGTCGTGGACCTGGAGCACGTCCCCGCCCACGATGGCATGGGCGCAGAATGAGAGCTCTCTCGGGAGGTCTGTGATTGCGAAGGCCTGGTGATGCTCGGCAGCCTGCCGAATCTCGGTGATCTCAGATGGGGCAGGACCCTGCCGGGACTTCGCCCATTGGCGATCGATGTCGACCAGGCTCACTAGCGCTGTGTCCACACCGAAAAGTCGGCGGGCAATGCGAGTGATCCGATCGAACCGCTCCTCGGGGGCGGTGTCGAGGAGGCCGAGGCGTCGGAGCGATCCGACCCGTGTCAGGTCGTTCTTGGGGACCGGCGGCGCCTCCACACCAAGAGTATCGACGGCGGCCTTCCACCACTTGAGCCGTCCGATCCAGGACCAATGGAGCTCGACCTGGTCGGATCCGCGGATCGCCCCTCCCGGTGGGCGGAGACCCGTATGGCGAGCCGCTCGGCCTCGGTCATGTCGGCTCGGCCATCTTCCATGCCGCCACCCCGGGTAGTCGGGCGCGCAACGGGTCTAGGACCCTGTTCGTTGGGCGGGTCGTCTTATCGGACATCTGAGGCTACGTCGGAGTAACACCACCGACATCTTTGACAACCTGCCACATCCGGTCTTGCTCGCTGACCGACATGTGGGGATCCAAGGCTTTCCACGCCACGACGTCACCAAGGCTCTGCTTCACGACATCGAGATCGAATGAGCGAAGGAAGCTCTTCACCAGAATCGAACGGGCATGGCTCATGATCGTGAGGAGCAATCGTCCGGTCGGTACCTCACCAGCCATCATCAGGACCCAGGCCAACGCCACATCGACGGCTGGATCACCTCGGCACGCACCAGTCCAGTCGATGACCACCGGGCCTTGTTTGCCGATCATCACATTCAGAGGGTGCAAATCGAGATGGAGCATGCGATCTCCACGTCCGACCGGGGCATCGTGAAGCCAGGCTGGTGCGCTCAGCTCGTGAAGCCTCCGATGGAGATCGGCCAAAACGCTGCCCTGCCTGGGAATCGTCCATGGGCGCTTGGTCATTGTGGCTACCATCGTGGTGCCTTCAATGCGCTCCATGACCATGTCGACGCCATCGTCGCTCACTTCCTCGACAGCAGGAACTGGGTATCCCTGCGATCGGACGTACTCCATGACATGGGCCTCTTGGGTCAGAGGGCGCCCGGCACGAGAACGTCGAAGCACGAGCCGAGGACCGTACTCAAAGATGTCGGCATCTCGACCGGCGGCCAACAAGGGTCCTGGTTCCGTCATCGGACCCAGAGTAGGTGGTCACGTGGGTCCGAGCCTGCCTCGATCCGGCATCATGGCTCTGACCCGCGGTCGGATGGCGGCCAAGTACACGATGGAGAGCACCACGCCGATGATCCAAGTAAATAGCCAGAACACAATGATCAGCACGATCCATAGCACCTTGGACGATCCGGCTGCACTGAATGCGCCATATGGTCTTGACGCCGCATCAACGACCGCCCAGATTGGCAGCACGAGGGTTGCAAGCATGAGAAACGCAATGACCAAACCGTCTAGACCAAAGATCTCGCCGGACATGTCGACACCTCCTGCTCGCAGAAGGAACTTACACCGTCGCCGCCTTACATTCGCCGGTAGATGGAGGATGCCAGCCGTCGGCAAGCAAAGGAGCCGGAATCGTTCTGCCGGGTTTGCTACAGCTCATTCTCCGAACGATCCTGGTAGTGAATCTAAGGGGAGCCGCAGGTCGGAACCAGAGCGGTCCAAGACCCGACGAAAACGGGGCAGGTTCGCCTACTAGTCCCGCTCGACCCTTCGAAGTCCTCGCTCGGGAGTCCATGACTCAACGACGAGCCTGTTGGCCTTGGCGTTGAGTCCGGTGATCACGACCTCGGTGATGTCGGCAACGAACATCTCCCCGTCAGGCTGCTCGAGTGTCTCCTCCGTGGTCCCAGGACCCGCGGGAATGGCTCGTCCGGCGACCTTCGCCTCGCCCGGCCAGTCGCTCTCCTTACCATCCTCGGGGTGGAAGGTTGGCCCGTGCAGGGCGAAGCGGGGGTCCTGCCTAAGGTCTGCCCCCTTGCGGGCGCCAGTCATCGAACCAAAGCGGAGATCGCCTTCCGCGAACTCGCATTCGATGCCCGAGATACGGGGCGAGCCGTCGGCGCGCAGCGTCGCTATCGTCTTGTGGCGGCCAGCGTCGAACAGCGCGCGCACCCGGTGGGCGAACTCTGGTTCCGCCTGCTCGACCGCATTCCACGCTGGCACGGCAGCCCACCTTATTCGGATGCCCAACCGATATGGGCGAACCAGGAACGGCATCCTCGGAGTTGGAGGTTGTCGGACTGGAACGGCGAGTTCCCCGAGTCCGGTCCGTCAGCCTGTCGGGATCACCTCGTCCGCTGTGAGGGCCGAACGCCGGATAACGGCCTAGCCTCTCGGCATCCACTTGCGCCACGACCCAAACGAAGGAGGCGATGGCAATGCCGAAGCTCTCAAAGGACACCGGTCCACGGCAACAGGATGCCGGCCCGGTGGTAGATCTTCGCGGCGAGTTCGACGGCTACACCGTGAGCTTCACGTCGCTCCTCGAAGACATCGATGCAACGCCGTTGATGAAGGGACTTCCGGACAACCGCTGCCAGTGCCCGCACTGGGGCTACGTCTTCAAGGGCAAGATGACCGCTCGGTACGCCGACCATGAAGAGGTCTTCGAGGCCGGCGATGCCTTCTACACGCCGCCCGGCCACGTCCCGGTGAAGAACGAGCCCGGCACCGAGTTCTTGTGGTTCAGCCCCAGCGAAGAGCTGCGGACAGCTGAATCGGCCATGACCGAGAACATGCGGGCGATGCAGGAGGGCTCAACGCCTTAGCTCGAGGCAGCCCCGAGCACTGCCGGGCCGCCCCTGGCGGCGGATTCGAGGGGCTTTTCGAGCGTCACTTTGCGAAACGGCTTCCACTCGTGTGGGTTCTCTAATCCACGGATGATTGTCAATCTTGACGATGCGCCGGCGTGGGCGGCGTGTCAGGGTGAGTGCGGCGGACGCTGGCGACGGTTTTTGGCGTTCTCCTCTTGAATGCACTTCAACATCAATGGAGGAATCATGAATCGAATCGTCAAAATGGCAGCGGCCTCCGCTGTCCTTCTTGGGGGGCTGGTCTTTGCTGGAACTGCCGCCTTCGGTGGCTCGTCCCCCGCGGATGGTCCCGTCCAGCTGTTCGGCACGCCTAATAGTGACGGCAGCGCCTCAGTCGTGCTTACCGGTGCGGTCGGCGACTTCGGAACGGCAACGAGCGTGAACGCCGCTGGCAAGCCCGATACCAATGGTGGGTACAAGCTTCTGACGCTCAGTAAGGGGACCATCCTCGTCAACACCAAAGCGGAGGTCAACAATGGACCGCCGACGACGTTCAACTCGAAGACCTGTTCCGCCACTTTCGTGAACACCGCAACAGACCCGGTCGTGAGCGGCACGGGCCTCTACGTCGGAATCGATGGCACCTTGAAGGTCACCGTTTCATTCGCCATCGTGTTTCCATCAACCCATGGAAAGTGCGATACGAGCAACAGCGCAGTTCCGCTAGCGCAGTATGGCTCGGTCATGGGTTCGGGGACGGTGGACTTCTAACCCCTCCGACCCAATCAAGGAACTATGGATCGGCCCCCGCTGAAACCGGGGGCCGATCCATACTCCAACCAGGGCAGGGCTCGACCCGGCCAGGGATAATCCCGATGGTGCATTACCTCCGACTGCTAGTGGGTGAAGTGGCTTGCACGCACGAGGTGGGCTCGTGACGGGTTCCATCCACGGTCCCTGCGGGGTCTGCCACCTGAGTGATGGCATGAAGGAGCGGGCCTCTGCTCCCGTGGTGGGGCGCGGACCACTGGAAGCCAGGGGTGGTCATTCGGGGACGGCTAAGGAGATAGGGCGGTGCCGAGGGAGTAAGCGGCCTCGAACTTTGGGGTGGCCTTCTGGTAGAACACGTCGAGTTCGGTGATGGTGAAGCCCGCGGCGGTCAGCAGGTCAACGATCGGCCGGGTGAGATGGCACCCCCCGAAGACCCGCTTCTGCACTGGCTCGACGCGGTGTTGCCAGCGGCGTACCCGCTCGTCTGGGGCCAACCCATGCTCGAGAAAATGCAGGGTCCCCCCAGGCTTGAGAACCCGTCGCAGCTCGCCCAGAGCGGCAACGACGTCGGGGATGGTGCACAGCGTCCAGGTGGACACGGCGGCGTCATAGCTGTCGTCCGCGAACGGCAGCGACTGGCCGTCCAGACCGGAACGCTCCACCGGGACACTGGTGGCCACCAGGCGCTTTTCTGCCAGCTTCCAGACCCCTTCGGAAGGCTCGACGGCGGCCACCCGGGCGACCGCCGTCGGGTAGAAGGGGACATTGAGACCCGAGCCGAAGCCGATCTCGACGACGTCCCCGGCGAGGCCTTCGCAAACCCGGCGTCGCAGCGGTTCGACTGCCTTCGTGCCGCAAGCGACGTTGAGGACCTGCGGCAGGACACGTTCACCATAGATTCCCATTTGTCCCTCCTCAGCTGCACGATCCATTATCCCTGACGCCCGGTCCGTCGGGAGGCGGAGTGCCACGGGGTCCTGACAGGCTCAATACACCAGACAACCCGCCGACGCAGGCCAGCCCACGATTCCCTTGGTTCACCGTCAGGACAATGCTGCAATCGATGGAGTTCGCCGAGTCAGAGTGTGGTCGTGGCACAGGGACTTCGGGTCTGTGCGATAAACCGGGCCTGCGATCCTGCAGACCTTGACGGGCACGGGAGCTAAGGCTTGGGAGTGAACTCAACCCGCAGTGACGGCCTCGACACCCTCGGCACAAAGTGCCTACCCAGGTAGGTCGTCCTCACGTCAACCTTGTAGAGCTGTCCGTTGGTCAGTCCGGTCAAGGGGCACTTCAATACCGCGTTTGACGCTATGCATGTTTGGACTGGTGAACGCCGCTGAAAAGCCGTTGCGATGTATCCAGTCGGAATGTAGCCGTAGACACTGAATGCAGCCGGGTTCCATGAGACCGTTGCCACAGTGTTCCCTGTAGAAACTGAGACACCTGTGGGTGGCTTGGGTGGTGAGGGGGGGCCATGCGGCGGAGCCCATGCGGGGTCACTGGCGAGAAGAAGAAAGGCCGCAGCTCCTGCCACTCCCATCCCCAGCGACCTGGAGAATCGTGCCTTGCGATCCGTTCTGTTCATGACCACCTCGCTGGGCTCGATGGATCTCACAAAGTCGAGAGCCTTTGCGGGCGTCGTGCCCAGGATCGCTTTGTCGGTAAGTCCAGTCTGAACGGCGAGTGAAGCACTTTGCTGTCACCGGTGTGACATCTGCATCCGGATTGAGATCAATTTCCTTGCATTGGGGTCCGGCTCACTACGCACATGACCGGCGATAGGGACCCAGATCATCCGTCGGGATCGGCACATCCCGGTCGGGTCGACAAGACTGGAGACTGCCGCACGGCGGACGCAGCCGCGACGGGAGGAGCGTCAGGACCGCTGAGCCGACGACCGGGCGTGGACCGTATCGTGGATGAGCATGAACCGCATCGACCAGTACCCAGGTCGCGGCTCGGGAAGCTCGTGCCGGGACCAGTAGACGCCCGCCAACGTGACGGCGGCGGCGGCGAGCCAGATGATTACCCCGAGCGCCAGGACCCACGGCGTGGATCCCAACGACATCACGATGAGGCCGGCGATGGCGACGGCCAGGCCGACGTACCCCGCTCGGAGGGTCCAGACAGCCATTCTCCAGTGTCCGTTGCATTGAAGCTCCGGCGGCTCGTCCATGCCAGGGATTGTTCCACGGTTGTGCGACCGGGGTTCATTGGTCCTCCGGGTCCGTCCTCCGGGGAACACCGGTTGCCAAGTGGGACTCCCAGCGCAGCCTGCACTAGCCCTGACGTGTCGGTCGGAGCACCCTGACTGTCCCACCTACCCGGCGACGCTGGGGCAGGGTCCGGCGGTCATGAAGCAGTCTCCGCTGCTGTGGCTCGCCACCATTCAATGGCCAATTGGCCAAAGGGATCGGGGGCCGTGTGGTACCGCTTTCCCTCCAGGATGCCTTCCGCATAGTGGCCTAACTCCTGGGCGTCCCGTGGTCGCCACCGATTAGCCACTGCCCAGGCTCTGACCTCGTCGGGAGGGAAGGGGTACCCATGGTGTTTCAGGTGCTTGAAGATGTGTATTGCCCCGGCTCTCGCACTGGGGTCGGTCAGATTCTTCTCACGCTTTTCAAACCGCAGGCCGTAGATGCGCTTCGGTGGTTGGTGAAGGCCCTCAGATCAATCAGGGCGGCGACGCTCACCATCAATCGGTAGGCAGTTATCCACACGCCCGGATGTGCCTGGAAACGCCCTCTTGACTCAAAGAGGATTCGTTAGGGGCCACCAGCGATTCGCCGCAGGTCCTCCAGACCCTCAGCGTGTTCCTCGCACAACCACAGCCGCATCCGCCTCTTGCCCACCCCGGCACTGCCCATCCATCGAACGAGGTTCGCCTTGACGAACGCGGCGATCACGCTGGCCCGTTTGGCCGCTCTGTAGTCGATTGGGTTGCCGCTGTTCGAAGAGAGGTCGACCAGGAAGCCAGGGTCGTCTGGCTCACGTGACGATCCATAGCTCGGCGTAGTCGCAGACGGTCCTTCGGTCCGCCGCCATGTTGTCGATGCGGAACCCGGCCGTGCCGCCGTGGGCCAGGTTCCACACGTCGGGACCGTGATAGATGAGCACGATGGTGTGGTCGCCCGGAGCGTTAAGGCAGAGCTGCGGCGCTGAGTTAGTCGGCGGGTGACAGGTCGTCGTCGTGGCCGTGTCCCAGAGGATATGAACGTTGGCCGGATCGTTGCTCAGGCCGAAGCCCGTGCCGGCTGCGCTGGTCCCCCGGTGGAACAGGGCGAACCATTGCTGGATGCGGCCCGGAGGGGGTAGCGGTCCGGCTGCATTGGTCATCGAGGTCACGCGGATGGTCGCGGCAAGGGTGACGGTGGTCCCGACCCGGCAGGCTGGTCCGCTCGTGACACCGAGGTAGTAGTAGCCGGACGGCGAGGAGATACCCGTTAGTGGGTTGCCGTGCGTGAAGTTCAGGCCGGGCGTGTCCGACTCCTGCTTGCAGGCGGTTCCCGGATCGGCTCCGGCAGGCGTGTGCTGATCGATGCCCACGCCGATAGCGGTAAAGGCCGTCAGGGCGACCGCGACGGCCGCTGCCAGTCTGGCGAGTCGTCTCATGCCGGCTCCTTAGGCTTGTCCTCGGAACGAGGTCCGTCGGTCTGCGTCGGTGGCGTAGCTATACCGCCGATAGGGATCTCGGCCGGTACCGTGGATCGCGGTGCTAACGGTCGGATCGACGTAGTAAGTGCGCGCGAGCAGACCGATTGCTTGCGATCGCGGTCTTCACAAATGGTGGTGATGGTGCCTATCCCCAAACAGCATGCCGCCTCCATCCTTCACAGCTGGGCGGCGGCTCGGCCAGCTGGATGGCCCTTGTGTTATCAGGTACCGCTTGGCGATCTTGCGCGCACCAACTTCCATTGCCGGAGGCAACGGTCTCTACGTAGGACGATAGGTAAGGTCAGAGGCGATCACAATCATCAAAAATGATGACTAGAGGTCTCGAATATCGTCATCCAGCCGTCGGACGTTGCTATCCCCATAGCTGCCGCGTTTTGAGCGACTGAGGATTCGCTGCGTGTCCTCAACGCACTTAGCCTGTCCTTCGCACGACCACAGCCGCATCCGCTTTCTGCCGACCATGGCCTGCGCATCAAATCGTGCCGAACCTGCCCCGTGGAGTTCCGACGCGACTCTGAAACGGTGTCTCCAAATCCCGACAAAGCGATGTGCGCTGGATAGCCAGCTTCGCCGGGAACGGGGCGGCTATCGACCGTCCCCGAAGGTCCATCCCGACTTCCATTCCGGCCCACACCGAGGTCTTGACCCTCACACAGTGTGAAGCTGTATTACTGGTCAGGTCATGTTAAGTATCGGAGAGTTCGCCCAGCTCGGCCAGGTCTCGCCCCGAATGCTGCGCCATTACCACGAACTCGGGCTTCTGGCACCGGAGCGAGTCGATCCCACTACGGGTTACCGGTCCTACTCGGTGGGCCAGCTTTCTCGTCTCCATCGGCTTGTGGCCCTGCGAGATCTCGGTTTCTCCCTCGATCAGATCCGCGATCTCTTCGAAGATGAACCCACAAAGGATCAACTTCACGGAATGCTGCGACTACGACGGGCCCAAATCGAAAAGACCGTCGCTGAGGAGCTAGAGAAACTTCGCCGAGTTGAGGGGCACCTTCGTGCCCTGGAAGGGAGTCCTATGGACACACAGGACATCGTGGTCAAACGCACCGAACCTCTTCGGGTCGCCGAAGCGTTCGACACCGCGCCGGGCTTCGGTCCTGAACTTGGCCCGATATTCGCTCGGCTCTACCCCGAAGTCGCCGCCTACCTCGGACGGCAGCGGGTTCGACCCGGATTGTGCGTCGCATGGTACGACGAGCCCTCCGACGAAGGAACTGTTGTGATCCACGGGGGGTTCGATATCGGGGACCAGCCCGTGGTGAATGGTGACCAGGTTCGCGTGGTTGACCTTCCAGTGGTCGAAGTCGCCTCTGTGATCTACCGCGGACCCATGGACTCAGTGGTACCCGTGTACGAGAGTCTTGTCCGCTGGATCGATGAGAGTGGCTACCAACTGGCCGGACGAAGTCGAGAGCTGTACCACGAGCTCCACGATGAAGATCCAGGACTCAACGTGATTGAACTCCAGATGCCTGTCGAACGATTCTCGAATAGCGACTTCCACTCTTGGTGACTAACGGGTCGCGAGATGGATGACACCATCAAAGGCGTTCGCCGAAGCCGTTGCGATGACCGCTTGAGGACACAGCCCGTTCGAGGATGGCCCTCGGCTCCATTTAACCGCCGGTAACCGACGCTCGTCAGGCGGTGATCGGCGCACCTCATCGATCTGAGCCGAGCACGAGCTCGACGAGGTCGTCCCAACCGAACCCCACGGTCTCGGCGACGATGGTGCGGGTCGAACCGTTGACCAACACGAAGAACGGGTACCCCGACACCTGGTAGTCGGCCCAGGCCTGGTCGCTCATCACCACCAGGCTGCCACCAGGAGCAGCCAGCCCGGCCACCGCCCCGGGCGCCACCGTGCCGGGACCCCTGGTCACGATGACCGGCGTCACGTCCGGCGGCAGTCGCGGCCGCTCCTGCCCCTCGGCCTCTCCGGCGCCGGCCAGGCCCTTCCAGAACGCGTCGCACCCGTCGCACTTCGTCGCCAAGAAGGCCAGGAGGACCCGCCCATACCCACCGATGGCAACCTCGACCGCATCCCCAGCCGGGCTCACCCCTCTGAGGTCGGAAGCGGGCAGCCCGGCCGATGTCTTGATGGCATCGGAGCCGACTCGGGTCGGAATGGGCCGCAGGCCGCTGACGAAGTGCGGGTCCGCGAGCGGGTTCGGTGCGCCCCGGTCGTTAGCCTCGGACGCCGCCCCCGACCGCTGGCGATCGGTCGGGACTACGCCGGCGGGGGCCCCTCCGCGAGGACTTCGATCGCGTCGCCATGGCCACACCACCGGCACGACACCTCCTCCACGGACTCGTCCAGGACCTCCACGTCCTCGATGGTCAGGTCCCCACCCACCGAGTAGTGATGGAATGCCTTGGTCCGTCGGTTCGCGATCACGTCGAAACGAGTCAGATTGCCGCAGGCCCCGCACCGGTAGCGGGTCGGAGCGGTCATCACGGCTGGGTCCCCGGCTGACGTCCTGATCGAGGAGGATTCGGCGGCCACCAGGTACAACGTAGTCGGGGAACGGGGGCGTCATCCACCGGATAACGAACAGGTGTTCGCTAAAGTGTCGGCCATGGCGCTCGCGCTCCGGGGATCGTTCGACGGACTCGAGGCTTCGCTGTTCGAGGTGACCTTCGTGGTGGTCGACGTCGAGACCACCGGTGGCTCACCTCAGTCCTCCTCGTTGACCGAGGTCGCCGCCGCTCGGTTCCGGGGCGGCGAGATGCTCGGCACCTTCCAGACCCTGGTCCGCCCTGACCAACGGATCCCGCCCTTCATCAGCGCGCTCACCGGCATCACGGACGCCATGGTGTCCGGCGCTCCGACGTCCGGCGCCATGCTTCCCTCGTTCCTGGAGTTCATCGGCGGTGCCGTGCTGGTCGGCCACAACATCCGCTTCGACGTGTCCTTCCTCGACCACGCCATGGCGTCGACGGCCCGCGATCCACTGCCCAACTACACAGTGGACACCCTGGCCCTGGCCCGTCGCTTGGTCCGCGACTCCGTGGCCAACTGCAAGCTAGCCACGCTCGCCAGCGCCCTCGGCCTTCCCCACCGCCCCACGCACCGGGCACTCGACGATGTCCTCGCCACCGGCGACCTCCTCCATGTCCTGCTCGAGCGGGCCGGTTCCTACGGGATCGTGGAGCTCGCCGAGCTCCTCGACCTGCCGCGACTCGTCGGCCACCCCCAGGCACGCAAGCTCCGGCTCACCGCCCGGCTCCCGCACGCTCCCGGCGTCTACTGGTTCGCCAACGCGGTCGGCGAGGTCCTCTACGTAGGTCGCGCCGACGACCTGCGTGCCGGCGTTCGGTCCCATTTCGCCGCAGAGCGGCGATCCCTCTCGGCTCGCCTGCTCCGTCAGCTGCACTCAGTGCACCATGGCGTCTGCTCAGGACCACTCACCGCATCGATCGAACAGGCACGCCTGATCGAGACCTGGTCCCCTCCCTTCAACGCCCGGACGAAGAGGAGACGCCGCCGGCGTCGCCAGAAAGGGCCCGCCGGCGAGCTCCGGGACGATCGGCCGGCCGCCGACCGGCAAGATCCGACGGTTGCCTACGCTCCCGATTCCTCCGCCGCGGCGGACACCGACACTCGGATCAGTTCGTCGAGCACGCGCTGAGCCCGACCGTTGTCGATCACCTGGCACGCCAACGAGACGCCGGCCGCCAGATCAGCCGCCTGACCGATGACCACCAGTGCGGCGGCGGCGTTGAGCACTGCGATGTCACGGTGCGGTGAAGGCTGTCCGCCGATCACCCGACGGATGGCCTCGGCGTTGACGGCCGCATCTCCGCCCCGGAGCTCTTCGATGCTGGCCGGCGCCAGGCCGAGCTCGACGGGGTCGACCCGGTAGCGAGTGGTCTGGTAGCCGCCGGACTGGTCGAGAACGAGCTCGTGCACCGTCGAGGGCCCGGTGGTGCTGAGCTCGTCGAGGCCGTCGTCGCCGTAGACGATCATGGCCCGCTTCGCCCCATTGGCAGCGAGCACTCCGAGCATGGTCTCGGCCATCGCCGGGTTGCTGACACCCAGCACCTGGAATCGCGCCCGGCCGGGGTTGGCCAGCGGCCCGAGGAAGTTGAAGACCGTCGGGATCCCGAGCTCCTTCCGCACTGGTGCGGCGAACCGCATGGCCGGATGGAAACGGGGGGCGAAGCAGAATCCCATGCCCACGTCGTCGATGCACCGGACCACGCCCTCGGGACCGAGATCGGCCACCACGCCCAGGGCCTCGAGCACGTCGGCCGCGCCTACTGCGGATGACGACGCCCGCCCGCCGTGCTTGCAGACCTTTGCGCCGGTGGCCGCCACCACTAGGGCCGCGATGGTCGAGACGTTGATGCTCCGCAACCGGTCGCCACCCGTGCCGCAGGTGTCGATGACCTCGGTTCCGGCCGGCAGCCCGAGGGGAACGGCATGGCCCACCATGGCCCGGACGAACCCGGTCATCTCCTCGACCGACTCCCCCTTGGCCCGTAGCGCCACGGCGAGGGCGGCGATCTGGGCCGGCGAGGCCTGGCCCGACAGGACTTCGCCGAAGACCGCCTCCGCCTGCTGCGCAGTCAGGGAGTTCCCGGCCAGCAACTCCGTCAGCAAGCCGGGCCAGCCGCCCAGGGCATCGAAGTCCGGTCCGGAGGCCGGCCGGTCGGAGGGGGTTGACGGGGGCGGCGGGGCGGTGCCCTTCGGGGCAGTCCCTTGTGGAGCAGTCCCCGAAGACGTGGCCATCAGTCCCACCACAGATCGTGGGCGAGCACGCCCCGGGCGATGAGCCCGAGCTGGACCTGGGAGGTTCCCTCGACGATGGTCAACTGCCGGGCGTCGCGGTACCAGAGCTCGGTCGGATGGTCCTCCATGTAACCGGCCGCCCCGAGAAGCTGCACCGCCAGCCCCGAGGCACGCACCGCCAGCTCGGTGGCGTGGTACTTGGCCATCGACAGGAACGGCACGTACTCCTTGGTGAACTTTCCCTGGTCGGCGAGCCAGGCGGACCGGTACGTGAGCAGTCGGGCGGCTTCGATGTCGACGGCCAGCTTGGCAATCTCCCACTGGATCCCCTGGAAGTCGGAGATGGTCCCTCCGAACGCCTCGCGATGGCGCACGTATTCCGTTGCGTACATGAGCGCGCCCTCGGCCAAGCCGATGCCCCGGGCGGCCACGATCGGGCGCATGGCATTGAGCCCCAGCATGGCCAGGCGGAACCCGCCTACCTCACCGATGACGTTCTCGGCCGGCACATGCACGTCCTCCAGGACGAGCTCACCGGTGTCGACCCCGCGGACCCCCATCTTGTGGTCGGTCCGGCCGACCGACACCCCATCCCAGGACCGCTCCACGATGAAGGCGGTGATCGAGTCGTGGGCCCGGGATGCGGGATCGCCCGTCTTGGCGAAGACCGTGTACCAGTCGGCCTCGCGCACCCCGGACATCCAGCACTTGGTCCCGTTGAGTACCCAGCCGCCCTCGGCCCCCGCCGTCGTGTCGGGAACCGCCCTGGTCGACATGCCGGCCACGTCGCTCCCGGCCTGGGCCTCGGACAGCCCGAAGCCGGCGCGCAGCTCGCCCGAGGCGATCCCCGGGAGGTAGCGCTTCTTCTGCTGGTCGCTGCCGGCGATGAGCACGGGCCCCACCGGCAGTCGGGTCAGCAGGAGCATCAGGGCGGCGGCGTTCGAGTACTTGGCCACCTCTTCGATGGCGATGGTCAGACCGAGAATCCCCGCGCCCGAGCCGCCGAGCTCGGTCGGCAGGCAAAGCCCGAGCAGGTCGGCCTGGCGGAAGGCGTCGAAGATGTCGGCCGGATATTCGCCGGTGGTGTCGATCTCCCGGGCCCGCGGCTTGACCTTGTCCTGGGCCAGACGCCTGACACTCTGCTGGAGAGCGGCGAGCTCGGGTGATAGGTCGAAGTCCACGGTCGACGAGGCTACCCGGGGTCCACAGTCCCGAGCCCCGGGGGCTCATGCTCCGAGCCCCGACGGACCCAGCCCGAGCCCGAGGGGTCCCTGCTCCGAACCCCGAGAGGCCCCACCACGAACCCGTCGCGGACATCGCGAGCCCCGGCGGCTGACCCCGACCAAGCCCGCTGACCTCAGGCCTAGGCTCTCCCGCCATGACCCCGCCTGGCCTCCGACCACCGCCCCCGATCGGCGCATCGGCGTTGCCGGACGGGACCTACGAGGGTCGGGTGGTCGTCGTGACCGGAGGAGGCACGGGGCTGGGCAAGGCCATCGCCACCGAGTTCGGCCGGCTCCGGGCTTCGGTCGGGATTCTCAGCCGCGACGAGGCACACCGGGCCGCGGGGGTGGCCTCGGTGGAAGCCGCCGGCGGGAGGGCCATTGGCTCGCCGTGTGATATTCGGCAACCCGAATCCGTCGCCCTGGCCTTCGACGAGGTCGAGCAGGCCTTGGGCCACATCGACGTGCTGGTCAACAATGCCGCCGGCAACTTTCCGGTGCCGGCCGAGGACATGAGCCCCAATGCCTGGCGTACGGTCGTCGACATCGTCCTCAACGGCACGTACCTGTGCTGCCGGGACCTGGCGCGCCGGCTCATCCCCACCATGCGGGACGGGGCGATCGTCAACGTCGGCGCCTCGTATGCGTGGACGGGGGGCCCCGGCTTCGCCCACTCGGCGGCGGCCAAGGCGGGCGTCAAGAACCTCACCGAGACGCTGGCCGTCGAGTGGGCCCCCTACGGGATCCGGGTCAACGGGCTGGTGCCGGGATTGATGCCTCACGAGGACGAGACGGCGGCCATCGCCGCGGTGCCCGGAAAGTACGAGGGGCAGGATTCACGGGTGCCGGCCGGCCGGGTCGGCTTCCCGCGGGAACTGGGTTGGGCCGCCACCTACCTCTGCTCGCCCTATGCCTCCTACATCAGCGGCCACACCATGGTGGTGGACGGGGCCAATTGGCAGCGTCGCCACGCCCTGCAGCCGCCGTTCGTCCCCATCCGGGAGCAGCTCGAACGACCTCCGTTCGGAGAGGTCGATGCCCGTCGCGGGAAGCCGTCATGACGACCGGGTCGCGGCGGCGTGCCGGGTAGAACAGGACCCATCCACCCTCCCGAGGAGGCACCATGGCCACGACATCGACGACGACCGACCGCTCCAGCCGCCCGGTGCTGGCCAGCGGCACGTTCCGCTTGGGCGACTTGGAGGTGCACCGGCTCGGCTTCGGGGCCATGCAACTGACCGGCCAGGGTGTCTGGGGTGAGCCGGCCGACCGCCGGGAATGCGTGGCCGTGTTGCGGCGTGCCGTCGACCTCGGCGTCGACCTGATCGACACCGCCGACTCGTACGGACCCGAGGTCAGCGAAGAGATCATCTTCGAGGCGCTCCACCCCTACCCCGAGGGTCTGGTCATCGCCACCAAGGCCGGCCTGACCCGCCAAGGCCCCGGGCGGTGGATGCCGGTCGGCCGTCCCGAGTACCTGCGCCAGCAGTGCGAGCTCAGCCTGCGGCGTCTAGGCGTCGAGCGGATCGACCTGTTCCAGTTGCACCGCATCGATCCGAAGGTCCCAGCCGAGGACCAGTTCGGCCTCCTGTCCGACCTCACCGCCGAAGGCAAGGTCGACCAGGTGGGGCTCTCACAGGTGAGCATCGAGGAGATCGAGGCGGCGCGGGCCAACGTCCCCATCGCCAGCGTGCAGAACCTCTACAACCTCAACGACCGGTCCTCCGAGGACGTCCTCGATCACTGCGATGCGGAGGGTCTGGGTTTCATCCCCTGGTACCCGATTGCGTCCGGGCAACTGGCCCTCCCCGGCGGCCCGGTCGACGCCATCGTGAAGGAGACCGGGGCTACGCCGGCTGCGGTGGCGCTGGCATGGCTGCTCCACCGTTCGCCGTCCATGCTGCCGATTCCCGGTACCAAGTCCGTGGCTCATGTCGAGGAGAACTGCCGGGCGGCAACCCTCGAGCTGACAGCCGAGCAGCTGGCCTCCCTCGACGCCACCTGACCCAGTGCCGGCTGCAAGCCGGGTCCGGATCAGCCCGCCCCGAACACCATCGGAGCGGAGCGGATGCCGGCGATGACCGGCGAGGAGGTGCGTACCACGGGCCCGGTCGCCTCGATCGAGTCGAACCGCCCGAGCAGCTCTTCGAGGAGGATCCGGCCCTCGAGCCGGGCGAGGACCGCCCCGATGCAGAAGTGGGGACCGAACCCGAAGGCGACATGGGGATTGGGGTCACGGGATGCGTCGAACTGCTCGGCGGTGGGACCGAATACCGCCTCGTCCCGGTTGGCCGAGGCATAGAGCATCAGAATCGGCTGACCCGCCCCCAGCTGTTGACCGGCCAGCTGCACCGGTCGGGTGGTGGTACGCATGAACGACACCACAGGGGTCGTCCACCGGAGCATCTCCTCCACGGCGATGGGGATGACCCGACCGGGCCCGCCCGACCCGCCCGCGCCGCCGTCGCCACCCGGGCCGCCGTCACCGGCCGCACCGCCCCCCACCTTCTGCCGCAGCGTCGCCCACTGCGCCGGGTCATGGGCGAAGGCGAGAAGCCCACCGGACATCATGTTCCGGGTCGTCTCGTTCCCTGCCACGAGCAACTGCACCAAGAACATGGCCAGCTCGTCATCGCTCAGTCTGTCCCCCTCCACCTCGGCCGCGCCGAGCTCCGAGATGATGTCGTCACGCGGGTTAGCCCGCCGATCGGCTGCCGCGGCCAGGAGGTAGGCGACCATTTCGCCGCTGAGGGCGGCCCGCTCCTCCTCGGGCCAATCGGTGGCGCCGGGGATGACCGCCTCGGACCAGCGGAAGAAACGCGGCCACTCCTCCTCGGGGACGCCGAGCAGGTCGCTGATGACCTGCAGTGGCAGCGGCACGGTCAGCTCACTGACGACGTCGAACGGCACACCCGGATCGATGCGGTCCACCAGGGCGACGGTGCGTCGGCGCACGCCGTCCTCCAGCGCACGCATGAACGATGGCCGGAACCCGGGTTGCACCAGGCCGCGGTAACGAGTGTGGTCCGGCGGGTCGGTGTGCATCATGGTCGGCGGCGAGGCGTACTCGCTACCGATCTCGAACACCATGATCCCCCGGCCCGAACAGAACGTCTCGGGATCGCGGGAGATGGTCACGACCTCGGCGTGCCGGCTGGCCACCCAGAAGCCGACCGACTCGTTGTACGCCAGGGGCGCCTCGGACCGCAGCCGGGCATAGAGCGGGAAGGGATCGCCAGCATAGAACTCGGGGTCGGCCAAGGGTGCGGTCAGGTCGGCCAGATCGTCGACGTCCGCGGGCGTCATCGCGGTTCCTCCCTCGGGGCAGTCATATCCATGGCCAGATGGCCTCGGTCCGGCACCAATCGGATCCGGGTGGAACCGGGCTCCCCGACCGGCACCGGTGCTCTCAGTGGTATGGGCCGATGCGCTGGTCGGGATTGGTATCGATCAGGTGGCGTCCGTCGATCGAGACCTGCGAGGTCCATTCGTGGCCGTCCCACCATCGGTAGTGGAACCTGCCGCTCGGATCTGGGTGCCAGGCAGGCGGCGAGAGGGTCCGGGCTGGGGGCGACCCGGGAGCCGGTGGCGGTCCTACCGGCGTGGCCTGTCCGCTTTGCTCGACTGACTCGATTTGCTCGCCCTCTTGCCGAGCCACTGCCTCCGGCTCGGCCCGCTCGGGCTGGAGATTCGCAGGCCGGGGATAGGCCGGGAACTGGTCGGCAACGCTCAAGGTCCGTGGTCCCGCCGCTCCGCCCACGGCGGCCCTTCCCGCCCCCGGGTAGGCGGCCGGCGAACCGTGCTGGGCGCGACGCACCTCGCTCGAGTGGGCGATGAGGTAGAGCACCAGACCCAGAACCAAGGAGAGGAACCAGAACAGCGCCCACACCAGCGACGGGAGCCCCCAGGGTGTCCTGCCGAGAGTGCGACGGTCGTTCTCTGATAGGCGATATCCGATGACCGAGCCGACCACAGCGATGATGCCGGCCACCACCCATTCGCCCCCGCTGAGGTGTACCACGCCCACCGACTCTACGCCTCCGGGCCCGAGCGGCGGCGCCGTGCCCTGGCCAGGCGCTACAACGGATGCGCCACGAAGAACGACCACATGGTGGAATTCGCGTTGATCGCCGTGCTCTGAGGGCCCGAGCGTCGCGGTGAGGGCCGGTGGCAGGCTCGGGCCGCCAGGCCATTCGTGGCCTTCGCCGCTGATGGAGTAGAGCTGCACCGTCGCCCCGCCCGAACAGCCGCTGAACGCCGAGAGCATCACCCCGGCTACCGGTTGGGACTTCACCGGTCCCGAGCCGCACTGGTCGTGGGTGGCCCAGCGCTGCGCGGCCGAAGGGACGCTGTAAGTCCAGTAGGCCTGCCCGTTGCCGTTATAGGGATCGACCGGATCAGCCGTACCGTGGAACGAGAGCACCGGCATGGGCCGGCTGGAATCACACGGCACTGGGAACCGGAGCCCGCTCACCGGTGCGATGGCGGCGAAGACCGTTGAGGCATCGCACCCGAGTTGGCTGGCCATCCGGGCACCGCCCGAGAACCCGGTGGCGAAGACTCGATTCCGGTCGATGCAGTACGTCGCTTCGAGATTGGCCACCAGATGCTCGATGAACGAGACGTCGTCCGGTGCCGTCGACGGGACCGTTGCCCCACCGAAGAGAGGCTGGCCAGGAATGTTCCATTCGAACCCGGCACCGGCGGCGATGTCGGCTTGCGGATACACGACGATGAAGGTGTCGGCGTCGGCGGTGGCATCCATCCCGGTGAACCCGACCTGCTGCTGCGCGGTCGACTGGCTGCCGTGCATGTTGACGACAAGGGCGACCGGGGTTCGGGACTGGTAACCCGACGGTACGTGCACGATTGCCGTCCGACTGCGCCCGTCCACGACTGGGGTGAGGGTGACAGTGCCGGGACTCGCGGAGGTCCCGCATCCAGCACTCGGCGAAGCCGGCGCGGAGCCGGCCGGTGAGACCGACGTGGTGGAGACTTCGGCCCGACGAGTCGTCGAAGGGCCAGAGCTCGAAGCCGGACCGCCGCAGGCCGACAGCACCATGGCGGCCATCACCGTCAGGGTGGCGAACACCCATCCGGCCGTGCTGGTGGGCGGTACGGCGGATCGTTGAATGCCGGCACGTTCGATCCTGGCATGCTCAGACATCATCGGCTTCCTACCCCTTCGTCTCATGCGTTCACTTCTCCGTGTCACTTTTCCGTGTCACTTTTCCGTGTCACTTTTCCGTGTCACTTTCCGTTTTCAGTTGTCCGACCGAAGCCCTCGTCCCGGTGAGCTCCCGCCGACCCCGCTGGCACCACTCGCTCACCGCTCTGCGAACCAGGATCAACTCATGGCGGCGATGGGGTGCTTCGGCGGGAAGGCACCAAATGTGCCCAAGTGCCGGGCGATGCCGCTTGTGAAGCTGTCGATGTAGGCCAGCTTGCGGATCATGTAGCTGCGACTCTCCTTCGGGTCGAGATAGAGGTTGTAGAGACGACCATGCGAGTACTTCTGCGTCACACCTGTGAACCCACCCAGATTCAGACAGTCGCGGTCGTCATCGGACGTCGAGGCAACCATGAACTTCCACTCGCCCACTCGGAGGGCCGAGAACACATTGGTCAGCCAGTAGTACAGATACTTCCGGTTGGAGAACGAGTCGGGATCGAGCAGGAACGAGCTCTGGTCGACACCGTCGATGAACCGGTCTTCGGGAACAGCCGCGCCGGCGCCGGCCAGCGTGAGGATGGTGTTGAACAGGTCCATCTGCGAGAAGAGACCGTCGGAGGCCCGGTCAGCGGGGACCATGCCGGGCCAGCTGAAGATGGCCGGCACCCGCTGGCCCCCCTCCCAGGTCGACCCCTTGGCACTCCGGAACGGCGAGTAGGCGGCGTCGGGCCACGTCTCCATCTCAGGGCCGTTGTCGGACGAGATGAAGACGAGCGTGTCATCCATCTGGCCGGTGGACTCGAGCTCGGCCACGAGCCGGCCGACGATGTCGTCGAGCTCGATGATCGTGTCCTTGTAGGGGTGCTTGGCCGGAGAGGAGCCGAGGAACCGTTCGTGGGGGTAGTTGTCGAAATGGGCCCCACGGGTGCAGTGGTAGAGGAACCAAGGGCGGCGTGCTTCGTCCGACCGGTTCGCCCATCCGCCGGATGAACTCGAGCGAGTACGTCGCCCATCTGTCGTCCAGCAGGGAGAGCACCGGGATGGTGACCTCCTCGACGTTCTCCGTCTCGCCGCCTCGCACGGCATGGACGAAGCACTTGTTGAACGGGAGGTTCTCCACCCACCGGGTGCGTTCCTCGCTGTAGACGATCTCCGGGAAGAAGTTGGGATCCCGCCATTCGGTGTACATGTCGGAGACCGAGAGGAACCCGTAGAAGTCGTCGAACCCGACGTTCTGTGGTTGCGACTGCACGTTCTCGCCCATGTGCCACTTGCCGACCGCTTGGGTCACGTACCCCGCGCCGGACAGCAGCTCGGGCAGCGTGATCTCCCCCTCCAGCCCACCCGGTTGTCCGTACATGGGTGGGCGGAGCAGGCCATGGCGCATGGGGAGGCGACCGGTCATCAATGATGCCCTGGACGGAGTGCAGGACGGCTCCGAATAGCAGGAGGTGAGGAGCAACCCCCGCCGGGCCAGTGCGTCGATGTTGGGGGTGGGCGCGCCCACGGCCACGCCCCCGCCGTAGCAGCCGAAGTCTCCCCAGCCGACGTCGTCGAACAGGATCAACAACACATTTGGTTGCTTGTCGCCGTTCCCGCGGAATCGAGCCAGCGCGGCGGCAGCCCGCTCCTCCTGCGGCGAGAGAATGAAACTCGGCTCCAGGCTGTCGTGTCGCCGTGTCGTCTCCGCTACCACCGGGTCATGCGCCATCTGGCTCTCTTCCTACTCATTTCGCTCCCCATGAGCGCGCCGATGCTAATCAAGCCGACTCGTCGGGTCGGAGGGGCGGACAGTTGAGCTTCGGACAGTTGAGGTTCGGACAGTTGAGTTTCGGACACCGAGGCGTCGGACTCACCACGGGGCGAGCTCGGGGAAGCCGGGAGGGACCAGGCGCCCGTAGAGCCACGCCAGCTGCTCGCGGTCGGACAGCACGCTCGGTTCCGGACCCATCGTGGCCGGTCGGGAGCCGATCCGACAGGTGCGCCTCCAGACGCGGCAACCAGACGGCCACGAACGCGTCCGGCCAATCGCGGAACGTCACCCCGATCCCGAGGTCGACCAGATGCACCTCGAGCTCCTGCCACCTGCGGGCGGGCAACGCGGACAACCGCCGCTCCCGGCCACCGACGTCCCGGGACACGCCATCCCAGGCATCCGGGGACACGCCACCCCACATCGAGGCAAGCGCGACGGACGACCTCCTGAGGTCGTCGAGGATGACAACGGCGGTGCGTGTGGCGCCCTCCTCGATTTCGGCTGCCCGTCCCTCGAACCCGCCGGGGTATTGGTCGATGATCTCGCCGCGCATGGCGGCCTCGGCACGCCGTATATGGCTGTCGGCGTTCCTCGCCACGTGGGTGAGCACATGGCCCACCGTCCAGCCGGGTAGGAGCGATTCCCGGGCCATGTCAAGATCCGAAAGTCCGGCAGTCGCTGCCAGGAACCGGTCGTTGGCTTCGGCGACTCTCCGCAGGTCGGCCACCGGGACACCCGGAGGACCGTCATGGTCCGAAGTCCCACCTGGGGACGGGGTCCGGTCCAACCGGCTACGCCCCGATGGCGACCACCGGCTTGTTCAACCGGACGGCGCCCATCGATCCGTAGAAGTGGGCGTCGCCGAAGGTGAAGATGCCGCCGTCGGTCGCCACCAGCCAGTAGCCGCCGCCGTCGGGCGTGGCGGCCATGCCGACGATGGGCTGGTTGAGCCGCATGGCTCCGGTCGAGCCGTAGAAGCTGGCGTCGCCGAAGGTGAAGATGCCGCCGTCGCTCGCCACCAGCCAGTAGCCACCGCCGTCGGGCGTGGCGGCCATGCCGACGATGGGCTGGTTGAGCCGCATGGCGCCGGTCGAGCCGTAGAAGCTGGCGTCGCCGAAGGTGAAGATGCCGCCGTCGGAGGCCACCAGCCAGTAGCCACCGCCGTCGGGCGTGACGCCATGCCGACGATGGGCTGGTTGAGCCGCATGGCGCCGGTCGAGCCGTAGAAGCTGGCGTCGCCGAAGGTGAAGATGCCGCCGTCGGTCGCCACCAGCCAGTAGCCACCGTCCGCTCGGGGTGGCGGCCATGCCCACGATGGGCCGGTTGAGGGCGATGGCCCCGGTCGAGCCGTAGAAGCGGGCGTCGCCGAAGGTGAAGATGCCGCCGTCGCTCGCCACCAGCCAGTAGCCACCGCCGTCCGGCGTCTGAGCCATGCCCACGACCGGCTTGTTGAGGGTCAGCCCACCCGTCGAGCCGAAGAACCCGGTGCTCCCGAAGGTGAAGATGCCGCCGTCGCTCGCCACCTCGTCATAGCCGGGTCGGGTGATGGGGCTGGTGAGCACCATCGGTTGGGGGAACCCAGCGCCGTCCGCCTCCTCGCCCACCGCCAAGCAGAAGAAGCCGGCTGCACAGGACACCCCGTGGATGGAATCCGCGAGCGAGCTCTGATTGCCCGGTTGGGGTGTGCTACCCAGCCGCCAGGTCGCCCCGTTGTAGGTGAGCACCATGGTCGGCCCGCTCCCGAGTCCCTGGCTGGCCTGCCCGCCGAGAACGCAGGAGGTCGGGCCGAAGCAGTCAATCGTGGCGGGCGAACCCAGGCCGGGGGCCGAAGGGTTGGGAGCCGCTTGCACGGTCCAGGCCGAGCCGTGCCATAGCTCGACGAGATTGCCGCTGGAGCTCCCGTTGTCCTGGTAGCCCGCAGCCTCGCACATGGTCGGGAGCGTGCAGCTGACCGTCGAGAACAATGTCTGAGTGGCACCTGCAATGACCGGTGTGTTGGCGATCGTCCACGAAATTCCGTCCCACAGCTCGGTGAAGGGGACCTCGGTTCCGGCAAAGCTGGCGCCGACGGCGACGCAGAACGAGGTGGACAGACACGACACGCTGTTGAGCTCGGGATGCAGAGCGGACGAAGGGGCGTCGGCGACCAAGGACCAGGAGGAACCGTTCCACCGCTGCACTACCGTTTCGTCGACGCCGGACGCGGCGTCGCCTCCGACGGCCAGGCAGTACGCGGCGCTCACACAGGAGACGCCGGCAAGAGATCCGTTGGCCGTGGCCGACCGGTCGGGAGTGGCAGTGATCGACCAGACCGTCCCGTTCCATACCTCGGCGAAGTTCTGCTGGAAGGCACCTGGGAACTGCACACCGACGGCGGCGCAGAACGCCGGCCCGGTGCATGAGATGCCGGTGAAGTAGGCACCGTTCCCGCCCGAGGGCATCGGGACGGGCACGATCGACCACGTGGTCCCGTTGTAGCGCTCGACGAGAGGGGCGTCGTTTCCACTGACCTGAGTCTGGCCGGCCGCCACGCAGAACGCCGGGCCGACGCAGGAAACGCCGTTGAGGAAGGTGAACGAGGTCGGGTCGGTGGCGGGCGTGGGAGCGGTGGTCCATGTGGTGGGCTCGACCAACGACGGCCTGACGGCAACGGTCGAAGCCCGAGGCGACGCCGCATTGGCAGCCGGGCCAGGCGGTCCTACCGCTGCCAGCATCAGAGACACGGCGAGGACGCTGCCCGCCCCAGAAGCCACCACTGACATGACACGTCTGATCACGGGCCCTCGCATGCTCGCCGGATGATCGACTCTACCGAGCGGATGGCGTTCCAGGGGGACTCGCATCGAGCCGGGCGGCGATCCCGCGCAGGTCGCCTTCGTCGTCGGTCCAGCGGTCTGCGACGGCGAAGCCCGACGCGGCCAACGTCGGCGCCAATTCCACGTCCTGGTCGGCGCCCAGCTCAACCATCAGCCAGCCTCCGGGCCGGAGCAGGCCGGCGGCCGAGGCCACGAGCCGCCGCACCACTCCCAGGCCGTCACTACCCCCGTCGAGCGAGCGCCATGGCTCGTAGCGCTGGACGTCGGCAGGCAGCAGGTGAAGCTCGCCGGTCGGCACGTAGGGCGGCACGGCGGTCACGACGTCGAAACAGCCGGACCGCAACGGTGGGTCCAGCTCGACCGGATCGGCCAGATCGGCCAGCACGGCCGGGACGCCATTGGCCCGAGCGCAGGCGACGGCCTGGGGATCCACGTCCACGCCGATCACCGCAGCATCGGGTCGGACGGACTTGAGGTGCACAGCCACCGCGCCGGTACCGGTGCACAGGTCGACCGCCCGCAGGGTTCGATCGCCCCGATCGATCCGACCGCTTCGATCGCTGTCCTCGGGGCGTCCGAGGGCCAGGAGTCGAGTTGCCCGCCGGGCCAACTCCTCGCTCTGGGGCCTCGGCACGAATACGCCCGCCTCGACGCGGATCTCGTGACCGCAGAACCGGACGGAGCCCGTGATCCAAGCCAGCGGTTCACCCTGCTCGCGGCGGCAAAGCCAGGATTCGAGATCGGCGGCGTCGGGTGCGGCAGCCATGAGCTCAGCCGCCTCCTCGTCGGCGGCGATGCAACCGGCCGCGGCCAGCCGCTCCGTCACCATCGGGGCCAGGTTCTCAACGTCCTGCATCCGTCCAGTGTGCCGACGCCGAGCCGGTGAGGGTGCGGTCGAGTCCAGGTCGGACGCCTGCCTCAACCAGCCAGCTCGCCGACCCGCGGCTGGACCTCGACGGCGGCGTCCCGCAGTAGGAGCAGCACCCGGTTCTCCCGTCCGTAGCCCAAGGGGGTGAACAGCAGGGTGTCCAGGGGGTACCACAACCCCACCCAGGTCAGAACCCAGCCGCCCGTGTCGAGCAGCACATTGCTGTTGCCGCTCGTACCTGCGGCTCGGGCACCGAGAACCGCCACCAACAGCCCGATGACGGCGACCGGAATCCCCAGCTTCAACGACGACAGCCCGTCGAGCCGGACAGCCCGACGCTCGCGCTCGTTGTATGTCAGCCGGTGATCGCAGTAGCGCCGAAGGGTTCGTTGCAGCTTGGCCTCGGTCTCATCGTCGATCTCCGAGCTCGGCAGCTCCAGTTGTAGCCGTACAGGCGCGTGCTTGGGATAGCTGCGAAGCTCGCTGATGCAGAAGTCCACCCCGGTAAGGAAGTTGCGGTACTCGGAGAACAGATCGGTCTGGGGCATCTCGAACATGTCGGCGGGTCGACTCAGCCGGAGATGCAGCGTTCGGTAATCGTCCTCGCGTCTCATGGTTCCCGTGTGGCCTCTTTGCCGCGTTGCGTCGGCGGCGTCATGCTGCACTCTAGAGCCCACGCGTGCACGATCGGAGCTTCTCCGGTGCCGCGAGCCGGCCTGACACCGGCGGGTAGACGGTACAGTGCCCCGTCCATAACCTCAGCCGTCCGGAGCGAGCATCGTCCTGACCCTATGGCTCCCCTTGTTACCGACAGTGACGGTGACATCGGGGCTTCGGCTACTTTGCCCGGCCACATCGTAGGCCACACTGTGCAGCGCGTATGTGCCGTTGGCGACCTTGGTGGTGTTCCACGACCCGATCCACCCGATCAACGTCTTGGTGCCCGTACCAATCAATATGTCGCTCCGCGAAGGGTCGGTCAGGTAAAACGAGACGCTGGTCACACTCGTATCGTCAGTCGTTTCAGCATCGATCGGCACTGCTCCCGACAGGTTGGCACCGTTCGCAGGCACGAGCATGTTCGTGTGCAGCTCCGGAAGCACTTCACCGTTCCCACCGGCCACCGCCGATACGCGAACCTGGTAAAAGGCGATCCTCACCCCAGTTGGGGTTGGGTAGCCCCCCTGAATCGAGAATCTAAGGCTCGTTATCGGGGCGGGCACGAACACACGGAAATAGCCGAGGGTCGAGGCAGTCCGCAGCAGGTGCAAGTCAGGGGCCGTTGCGGCCACGAACCGGAAGGCCCTGGAGAACCGTTCGTCTCTGTTGAACATGACGTACACGCTCGGGGGTTTGAAGATGACGTTCTCCAGTTTGGACGACCACCCCTGGGACAGTTGGATGCGGGCCACGAGGGCGTTGCCGGTCGGCGCTGTTGGCACAGCGACCCAGTGGTCGAACCCCGAGGTGGCGACGCCGAGCGGTCGGAGCGGTCCACAGCGATCGGCCCCACGTTCGAGGAGCTGCCACGCCAGGTTGCCCGCCACCTGGCGGTATCGGCACTCGATTTCGAACTGCGTTGTCGGCGGCTCGAAGGCCGGAAACCGTCCGTCCACCGCCAACCCGGGCTGACGCAGGATGAAACGGGGAGCACCAGGAGACCTCAGGTAGTTGGCATCCAGCTGGTCGAGCGACAGCGTGTAGGCGCTGTAGTCCTGGATGACCGGCAAGGGATCAAAGCGGATCCGGGGATAGGCCCAAGCCACGGTTTGGTCCCAGGGCGAGACGTCGACAGTATGGCCCTGCATCATCGCCACCATCCTGTTGGGGAGCGCGTACGTCCGACGCAGCGATTGACGCGATTTGTCGATGATCGCGGCAGCTCGGCTCGGTGAAACGACGGCTGCCACCTCTGCGACCAAGTTCCGACTGGCCAGATCCGGTCTAGGGATGGGCCACAACACGCCGTTCGCGGCGATGAGGAACACTCCTGCCAAGGCGAGAATCCCCGGCACCAGGATCCACGACCACCGCTTGGGGGCCAACGCTGCCAGCACCACCGGGGCAGCAGCGAAGAACACCAGATCGTGAGTGTCATGCCGGACAAACCCCTCTTTGAGGAGCAACCACACGATGATCAACGTCACGAGCAAGACTCCGATGGCCGACCGCCGGGGCAGTTCATTCACTCGGACCAGGGAAAAGATGGCCAGAAGGACCAGGACGATCGCAGCAAGGCCGTAGGCAAAGAAGCGCGAGGACACTTCGCTCGACATCGCCGAGGCGTAGCCGCCAATGATGGCAGCCGAATTTTGAGCGAATGGAACGACGTTCACGAACCCGTTTCCGGTACCGAACCAACCCAGGCAAAAGGCTGGGATCGCTCCGATTGCGATGCCCCCGATTGCCCGGAACCGATCGCCCGGCAGACAGGCGACGGTGACGATCAAAGCTGCCGCGATCCCGATACCAAGGCTCACCTTGACCATCGAGAGGACACTGAAAGCGCCACCCAACACCACCCAGGCCCAACGAGGTGTGGGATCGCCGTTCCGATTGAGTAGGGCGACACAAGCGAAGAGCACGAGGGCGAGCCCGACCTCAATTGGATTTCCAGCCCGAAAAGTGGCAGCGGCGACTGCGTATGTCACCACAACAGCCACGATCAGCGGAACTGTCCGCCGCAATGACCACACCAAGACCCCCAGGACAGCGGTGGACATCGCCAAGTTGAAGATGATGCTGGCGATCGTGGTCCACTGGTACCGGAGCCCCTGGTCGACCAGAAACCCCAATGGCCCGAACGTGAACACGATGTGAGTTCCAAAGGGCATCCCATCGTGCGCCGCCATCGCCAGTGTCGTGTGCCACGACGGGTCCAGCCCACCACGTACCGTCAGGGAAGCCGTCGAAGATGGCCAGGTCAGCACGCCGATTACCAGGCCAATCGCCAAGCTCGACAGTACAGACCCCTGCCAGCGCCCCAATCCTTCCGATGACCGTTGTTGGACGCGAGCGGGATCTGCGATGCCATCCGGGGTTTCGGGCATCGAGGTCGCCGGGGATGGGATCACCGCTACAGGATCCGACGTGCGACGAGAGTCACGTTCGGCGGGCGTTAGCCAGTAGGTCGTGAAGGAAGCCTACATAATGCCTCAGAGGCGGACATGCTCAGAGGATCGAACATCTACCGTGCATTTTCGATGACAAACCGCCGCAGCTCGTCGCGTCCAAGGTTCTGATCATGGAGTCCGCCGCAAGGATGTCTCGGTACCTCGGGAACTTGTGTCCTTCGTCGCTGCGACTACCTATGGCACCGACTGGAATGGATTCCTTGCCCACTTCGGCGAGTCCGCAGGACTGGCGATATCCGCCAGACCATTGTCAGCCATCCGTGTTCGTCGTTCCACGCTTTCCCTGGTGTCAAGGCGGTGGGGACGGAGGGGGTCGAACCCTCACTGGAGGCGGTTTAAGCGCCTTGCCTCTACCGATTGGGCTACGTCCCCTGACCGGCGAGCTCTCGCTGAAGCGGCGAGTCAGCTCGATCCAGAGACTACGTCGACGTCGGCCCCCGGGCGCCGAATGGGCCACCTGCGGCTCCGCTCCAGCCGCCGGCTCCGCTCCAGCCGCCGGCTCTGCTCCATCCGCCGTCTCTGCTCCACCGGCCGGCTCTGCTCAACCCGAGGCACGAGCATCCGTCACTCCGGGTCCTCCGAGGTGATGCAGGTCCGCATCCAGCTCGTTTCAACCAAGACGCTCCGCGTGAGTAGCACCGAAATGAGGGACGACCAGGGAGAACTCTGCCGCGTCGGGCTAAAGGCGCGACGGCGATCGGTCGATAGCCATCGGAGGACTTCGAAGGGCGCGAGGGCACGACGCGGTGAACGAATCGGCATCACGAGTACAGCAACGGACGGTGTCGATCCCGCCCAGCGGCTCGACACATCACGAAGACGCCGATCCGAACGAGCCCGCACCATCGCCCGAGGTGATCACGGTCGTCCGTCGATCGGTGACCGCGGTCATGGCCGCTCTGTTGGTTGCGGCCGGGTTGGTCAGCGGGCTCTCGATGGGCGCGGTGGCCTCGTCGCGCGCCTCGACCCCGGTTCACCACACGAGCGCTCAGCGGGTCAACCCGATCGTGGGCATGGACCGCACAGCCGGCGGCCACGGCTACTGGCTGGTGGCGAGCGACGGGGGCATCTTCAGCTTCGGTGACGCCCAGTTCTACGGGTCGACCGGGGCCATGCACCTCAACCGGCCGATCGTGGGCATGGCCGCAACGCCGGACGGCCACGGCTACTGGCTGGTGGCGAGCGACGGGGGCATCTTCAGCTTCGGTGACGCCCAGTTCTACGGGTCGACCGGGGCGATCGTCCTCAACCGGCCCGTGGTCGGGATGGCGGCGACCCCGGACGGCCACGGCTACTGGCTGGTCGCCTCCGACGGGGGCATCTTCAGTTTCGGTGACGCCCAGTTCTACGGGTCGACCGGGGCGATCGTCCTCAACCGGCCCGTGGTCGGGATGGGCACCACCTCCAGCGGCCACGGCTACTGGCTGGTCGCTTCCGACGGGGGCATCTTCAGCTTCGGTGACGCCCAGTTCTACGGGTCGACCGGGGCGATCGTCCTCAACCGGCCGGTGACGGGCATGGCGGCGACCCCGGACGGCCATGGGTACTGGCTGGTCGCCTCCGACGGGGGCATCTTCACCTTCGGTGACGCCCCGTTCGACGGGTCGACCGGTGGAGCGCCACTCGGCTCGTCCACCATGGCAATTTCCACCGCCTACCCCGGCTCCGGCTACTGGACCGTGACCGCCAACGGCCAGGTGTCGAACTTCGGCGGGGCTCCCTCGCTCGGCTCGATGGTGAATGCGTCACCGGGCAGTCCCAACACGGCCAACCCGCCACAGAACCTCCCGCCAAGCCCGAACTTCCTCTCCGCCTGCTACCCGCACAACACCGGTCCGACCTGTATGGCAGAGGTGAAGCAGGCTACCACCGGGGCGCGGGCGGCTGAAGGACTCGGGCCAATGAGCCTACCGAGCAACTTCGGATCGTTGACGCCGGCGGAGCAGCTGTTCGTGATCACGGATGTCGAACGCGTCGACCGCGGTCTTCCACCCTTCGTCGGCCTGGTCGACGCCTACAACGCGGACGCGCAGGCGGCTGCCCAGGCGAACACCGACCCCAGCCCGGGCCAGGTTCCTCCCGGGATGCACGTCATCGCCTGGGGTGGCAACTGGGCCGAGAACGGCAACCCGCTCGGCTCCAACTACTTCTGGATGTACGACGACGGGCTCAACAGTGGCAACATCAACTGCACCCCGAGCGACCAGTCCGGTTGCTGGGGACACCGGGACAACATCCTCTCGCTGAGCAACTACCAGGCTCTCTACGGCGGCACCCTGCTGATGGGAGCCGGTGAGGCCTACGGCACCTTCAACAACCAGTGGGAGTCGGACGCCACCCTCATGGTGCTGGCGTCAGGCCCCCTCCCGTCTTTGCAGTACAGCTGGGCCGCCGCCGTGGCTGCCGGCGCCGGCTGACTCCCCGCCGCGATCGAGGAGATCGCTCAAGTCCGTCCCCGAGCACCCGCAAGCCCGCTGACCCCGTCCGGATCACACGCCGCCGCCACCGTCTCGAGCTCCTCATCCCTCGGCGCGTCGACCAGGCGTTGCAATCCCTCGCTACGCGGCCAGGGTCCCAGCACCGTGGTAGGGCGCCGAGCGGGATCCCATATGGCCCAGTCCCCTGCCGGCCCGACCGAGCCGACCGGACCAGCCGACGAGACCATGCCAGCCCAGCCATCCGATTCGGCGGGATCGGGCGAGCCCGTCCGGGCAAAGGCGACCCATGCCCGTCGCATGGCGGCCGAGAGGGCGAATGCCTCGTCACCACCACCGGAGAACGTCTGGACACCGGGCAGGTGAACGGTGCCGAAGACAAACGGGATCTCCAGGGCGTGGCACGAGCCGAGGATGCCGCCGAACGCAGGTGATGCCCAGGTGAACAGGTAGCAATAGGTGCGGGCGCTGTCCTCGGCGGCGGAAGCATGGGCGGCGGCGAACCGGGCGCTGGGCCAGCGGAAGAGGTACTCAGTGGAGACGGCCGTCCAGATCTCACGGGGGCTGACCGCTTCACCCCGCTCTCGACGGGCCTGGCGCACGCCGGCGGTGACCGCGTCCGCTTCCGAGCGATCGGGGAAGAGGGCCATGACCCAGTCGCGCAAGCCCTGCTCGTCCAGGGAGGCGAACCTCGGGCTCCCCAGTGTGAAAAAGGACGTTTCGTCACGGTTGGTGCCGATGAGCAGGGCCACGTCCGATGCGGAGCCGGCGGCCACCGCCTCCTCCGGCGCCGAGGACAGCAGTCCGCCGTCGACCACCGGCATCATGAGCAGGCCCGACTGCCCGCGACCGTTCATCCGGCTCCCGAGCCCAGCCGCGGCCCCGACCAGCGCGTCGGCCGGGACCCTTTCGAGCGCACCCCGGCTCATGCCCACACCGAGATGCGCGGCCAGCTCCTCGGCCCGACCCACCGCCTGCTCAGCCGAGAGCGTGTAGGGCGGGCCGCTCTCCACGATGGCCCGCCGGAACAGGCCGCAGGCGGCCGGCACCCCGAGCAGCGTCGAGATGCTCATAGCGCCCGCCGACTCACCGAAGACCGTCACGTTGTCGGGATCGCCCCCGAACAAGGAGATGTGCTCGCGCACCCAGTGCAGGGCGGCAACCTGATCGGCGAGGCCCCAGTTGCCGAACCCGGTCCAGTCGCGGCCGTCGAGCCAGGTGTGTCCGGTCTCACCGAGGGCCGGGTGCGCCAGGAACCCGAGCAGTCCCAAGCGGTAATTGATGGTCACCACCACCACGTCGCCTTCACGCGCCAGCATGCCGCCCCGGTAGAGACCGAGCGATCCCGAGCCGGAGAGGAAGGAGCCGCCGTGGATCCACACCATGACCGGGCGCCGGCCGCTGTCGGGGGCGGGCGTCCAGATGTTGAGGCTGAGGCAGTCCTCCGAGTGCTCGCCGGCCTCGCCGCCGAGCGAGAGCTCGAGAACGCCGGGCATCTGAGGTGCAATGGGCCCGAACTGGTCACACGGGCGCACCCCCGCCCACGGGGTCGGGTCCTGAGGAGGCTGCCAGCGGCGCCGGCCGGCAGGCGGTGCGGCATAGGGGATGCCCGAGAAGGACCACACGCCGTTCCGGTGCACCCCCTGGAGGCGGCCACTCCGGACCTCGACTACGCCGTCCATGATTGAGACCTCCAGTTGCCAGCACGAGCTGCCGATACAGACTGGCAACTTACCGACTCGGGCGGGTGCACCCATCGTCTGTGCCGGGGTGGGCACCGTCCGCGGGCCCCGGACGACGCCGGTTCCGGTCGGCGCCGCCGAAACCGCCCTTGGAACCGGCGGGGGCGGACAGTAGCGTGAAGGGAGTGGCCGAGGTGGAGAAGGGGCGATCGGCCACGGCCGGGCGGGCGCGTCTGCGCCCCTGTCACTCAGCCCGTCGCACGGCGGGCCGCCAGCCGAACACTGGGACCAACCGGGCGATGAGAACCTCCCTGATCCAGTCGAGATCGTCGCTGCCACTGATCGGCGGCGTCTGCCTCCTCCTCGGCTTGGTGGTCGCCCTCGTCCTCCCGCCAGCCGGGGCCGGAGCCTCGCCCAGCCCCGGCTCGACCCCGCCCTCCGGACCGACCACGACCGCCACCACATCGGCAAACGCTACGACACGCGCGGCGGGGACCACGCCGTCCTCCGGCCCGTCCACCTCGACGACCGGCCCTGACGGGTCGCAGCAGTCCACGATCAATGCCACCGAGGCACTGGTGGCCAACCTGGAGACCCAGATCTCCCAACAGCAGCAGGTCCTCGACCAGACCGACGAGCAGTACAACCAGGCGGTCGTGAACCTGACCCAGACGCAGATTTCGCTCCAGGCCACCACCTCCTCCCTGAGCGCGACCAAGTCCGAGCTGGCCGGTGCCCGGGCGCGACTCCGGGTCGAGGCGATCGGGGCCTACGAGAACGACTCGGCGGCGTCGGCGGTGGCCTCGCTCTTCGCCGCCCCCGACAGCACGGAGCAGACCCGCGGTGTCTACCAGCGGATCGGCGCCGGCAACCTGGCTGCCGACGTGGCCCGGGTACAGGCCGGGCAGCGGCAGCTCAGCACCACCCAGGCCAAACTGGTGAGCGAGCAGCAGGCCGAGACACAACAGCTGGCCGCTGAACGCCAGGCCCAACAGAGCGCGTCCGCGGCTAACGCCCAGTCCGAAGCCACGCTGGCCCAGGTCAAGGGGACCTTGGCCCAGGAGGTCGCCCAGCAGGCGGCATCCCAGGCGGCCGCGGCTGCTCAGGCGGCGGCGAGCAGCTCCTCACCGGCGGCGGCCCAGGCGGCGGCGGCCCAGGCGGCCCAGGCGGCCCAGGTGGCCAGCACCGTGAGCGGCGGCAGCGCAGCCGCGGTCGGCGCCACCACCGCGGCCAACGCGGCGGCCGGGTCGGCGGCCGGAACCGGCGGCGGGCCCACCCTGTCGAGCGGTGGCAGCCCCCAGGCGGCGGGACTGGCCGCCGTGCACGGTGCCATGCACTACCTCGGGGTGCCCTACGTATGGGGCGGCGAGAGCTCGGCCGGCGTCGACTGCTCCGGGCTCACCGCGCTGGCCTGGGCCAACGCCGGGGTGTCCCTGCCCCATTCCGCCGCCGACCAGTACGCCATCTCGAGGCACGTGCCGCTCAACCAGCTCGAGCCGGGCGATCTGCTCTTCTACGACTTCGACGGCACCGGCATCGATCATGTCGTCATGTACGTCGGACCGGTCCTCGACGGCCAATCCACCGCGTACGGCAACGGGACCATCATCCAGGCCGCCCACACCGGGACGGTCGTGACCTTCGACCCGGTCTGGTACGAGGGACTGGTCGGGGCGGCCCGACCGTAGCCGGCCTCTCGGAAGCTCGGCGCCGACCCGAACGGCGGATCCTCCACCGGTAGGGTCCCCATCCGAAGCCGCTCAACCCGGCCATCGACAAGCCCATGACTCTGGATCTCACGATCATCCTCCCCGCCTTCAACGAGGCCCACCGGCTTCCCGGTGGGATGGAGCGCTTCGAGGCGGCCGTGGCGGAGGGGGCCGTGGACGTGAAACGCACCGAGGTGGTGGTGGTCGACGACGGCAGCACCGACACCACCGCCCGTACGGCCCACTCTCTGCTCGCCCACCTGCCCCACCACCGGGTTGTCAGCCTGCCGGTCAATCAGGGCAAGGGCGCGGCCGTGCGCACCGGGGTGGCTGTGGCCCGGGGGGCGTACACCGCCTTTATGGATGCCGACATGGCCATCGACCCGCGGGCGGTCCCCGAGCTCCTCGACGGCCTCCGTACCCACGACGCCGCCATCGGTTCACGCGCCCTGCCCGAGTCGATGGTCGACGGCACCTACGCCGTCCGGGCGGTGATGGGCCGGCTGTTCAACTGGATGGTGACGACCGGGACCGGCCTCGGCCTGCACGACACCCAGTGCGGGTTCAAGGCCTTTCGCACGCCCGTCGCCCGTCTGCTGTTCCACCTGGTGTCCATCGACCGATTCGCCTTCGACGTCGAGATCCTGGCCCGGGCTCGGCGTCTCGGGCTACGGGTGACCGAGGTGCCCGTGCAGTGGAAGCACGTTCCCGGCAGCACCATCCATCCGTTGGAAGACTCGGTCGGCATGCTGGTCGACGTCTATCGCTCGCGCCTCGGGCTGCTTCCCGCTCCCCCGGTGCCGGGTGTGGCCGTCGCCGACCGCTCGTCGTTTGCCCTGCCAGACGATCTCGCCAAGCAGGTGTGCAACGTGGTCTCGGAGTCGCTCGAAGGAGCGCCCGTGCCCGTGCTGGTCGACGGCTCGACGGTCACCACCCTCCTCCCCCTGGTCGGCGACGAGGCGGCGGCGACCGTGCACTCCGCTCTGCGAGCCGAGTTCGCCGAACTGCAGGTGCTCCGTCAGTCGCTCACCCTCGACCGTCTGGTCTCCCTCGGACCACTGTCGGGCCGGCTCCGGGCTGCTTCGGATCCGGATGGGACGGTGTGAGCGGGGACGAGCTCGGATTATGTTGGACCACTCCGACTGAGAGGGGCCGGCCGGTGGTCCTCGAGCGCGGCGGCCGGTACGATGCACCGATGACCGATGATCAGCCGGACACGACCCGGGCGGCGCCCCGCCGGGACGGCACGGCCGATGGCGGATCGATCGACGCCACCGCGGCGAGCAGGCCGGTCGGACCCGCCGGCCACCACGAACGGGACCAGCACGAACCGGAGCGCCATGCCGGGACCGGGGAGGCCGGAACGGTGGCGCCACCGTCGACTCTTCCGGTGGCCGTCGTGACAGGCGACGGCGCCCCGGACGACCCGAGACGGTCCGACGTGGACGAATGGGGCCGTTCCGAGCACATGCGCTCCATCGTGCGCCGCCTCTACGACCCGGTCTACCGCTACTGGTTCCGGGTCGAGTGGGACGGTCTGGAGAAGATCCCCCGCACCGGCGGGGCGCTGCTGATCGCCAACCATGGTGGTGCCATCCCCTCGGACGCGCCGGCCATCATGCACGGGATCGAGGAGGAGCTGGGGCGGCCCGTCTATGGGCTGGCCGACTATTTCTTCCGGACCATACCCTTCGTCGGCACCATGTGGTCGAGGACAGGGGGCGTGCCCGCCCACCCCGACAATGCCTACCGGATCCTGCACGACCAGCAGCAGTTGGCCCTGGTGTTCCCCGAAGGCACCAAGGCAACCTCCAAGACCTACACCGACCGCTACCGGCTACGCCGGTTCGGCCGGGGAGGATTCGTGGAGATCGCCATGCGGGCCGGGGTACCGATCGTCCCCATCGCCGTGGTCGGGGCCGAGGAGTCCATGCCCATCCTGTTCCGGCTGGGGGGCGTGGCCAAGGTGCTGAACCTCCCGTACTTCCCGGTGACCGCCAATGCCCTGTTGATGGGTCCGATCGGGTACGTGACGTACTTTCCGGTGAAGATCAAGTTGAGGGTGCTCGATCCCGTTACGTTCGACGTGCCGCCCGGACAAGGCCGCTACTCACGGAGCAAGGTCATGGACGAGGCCGAGACCATCCGGGCCAGGCTCCAGGACACGCTCCACGACATGCTGCGCGAGCGTCGCAGCATCTGGTTCGGCTGAGCCGATGGGACGGCGGGTGTTGATCACCGGGCTCGACACCTTCTGGGGTGGGCGCATGGCCCAGGCGCTCGAGAACGAGCCCGGCGTCGAGATGATCCTCGGCCTCGGGGCCGACGAGCCGAGGGTCCCTCTCGAGCGCACCGAATTCGTGCGCTCCGACCAGAAGTACTCGATTCTGAGCCGGATCGTGCGGGCCACCCAGGTGGACACCATCGTCCACACCTTCCTCGAGACCAACTCCGTCAACGTCCCGAGCCGGGTGCTCCACGAGATCAACGTCATCGGAACGCTCAACCTGCTGGCCGCGGCCGGCTCCGGTGGGTCGTCGGTCCGTCAGGTGGTGGTCAAGTCCTCCACGCATGTCTACGGTGCCGCCGAGGACGACCCGGCCTGGTTCCGTGAGGACACCCGGCGCCAGAGCCCGGTGCGCACCCGCCTCGAGCGTTCGCTCATCGAGGTGGAGTCGCTCGTGCGTGATTTCACCGACGACAACCCCCATCTGGTGGTGTCCGTGCTCCGGTTCGCCAACGTGTTGGGAACGGATATCGTCACCCCGGTCAGCCAGAACCTCAGGCGCCGGCTGCTCCCCTGCATTACCGGGTTCGATCCGTTGGTCCAATTCATCGAAGAGGACGACGTCGTGCGGGCGCTCGAGTACGTCACCCAGAACCGGATACCCGGGGTGTTCAACGTGGCCGGCGCGGGCAAGCTTCCGTGGAGCGAGGTGGCCTCGATCAGCGGAGCCTTCCTGTTTCCGCTCTCACCCTTCCGCCCCCGCTTCTTCGCCGCTCCGCTCCGCCGACTCGGCCTGCTGCAATTGCCCCCCGAAATGGAGGGTCTCATGCGCTACGGGCGAGGAGTGGACATCTCGAAGCTCGTCGATACCGGCTTCCGCTACCGCTACACCAGTGCCGGGGCGGTCGAAAGCTTCGCCCGGGCCAACAACCTGCGCCGATCCACCGGTTCGAACGGTCCCGCCTACCGCTACGAGCAAGACGTGGAGCAGTTCTTCCGGCACTCCCCTGCGGTCGTCAGGGGTGTCGACGGCTGAGGTCCCCGGGGCTCAGGCCCTCTTCAGCCAGGTGGTCTTGAGCGCTGGACCACGCACTGCCCACTCGTCCGCCGTGATGGCGTACCGCACGTGGTCCTCCCACTCCCCGTTGATCTCGAGGAACCCGAGGGCCACGCCTTCGCTCCGGAGCCCGAGCTTCTCGACGACTCTCCGGCTGGCGACGTTCCGGGGGATGATCGCCACTTCGATCCGGTGAAGACGCAGTGATTCGAAGGCGTACTCCAGCACGACGACGACTGCCTCGGGGATCAGTCCGGACCCGGCCATCTCCTCATCGATCCAGTAACCGATCGAACCGCTCTGGAAGGGGCCGCGTTGGATCGACGAGAGCGTGATCTCGCCGGCGAATCGCCCTTCGACGAAGATCCCGAACCCGAAGCCGCTCCCCAGCTGTCGCTCCCGCTCCCGCATGGCGCAGCGGGCGGAGAAGCTCGCCGGGTCCTCCGGAGCGAGTGGTGCGCCCTTCGACCTCGGCTCCCAGGGCACCAGCCACGTGCGACACCGCGTGCGGACAGCCAGCCACGCTTCGTAGTCGCTCTCGACCATCGTGGCCAGGCGCACGCGCCAGCCGGGCAGCTCGAGAGACCGCACGGCGGGGGCCCGCAGGCTGGGGCTCACCGGTCGGCCCTCGTGTCCGACCCGGCGGCACGAGCCGGAGACGGCTCCACCACATGGCAGCGGCTCGGCGCCGTCTCGCTCTGCCCCGTCACCATCACCGGCGGCCCTCCCACGTCACGCATGGTATGCCACCGGCGCCATCGGCCACGATATGAACGGGTGCGCCCGTGGAATGCCGCAGTCACTGCTCGGAGGCGCAGCGCCTGCTCGGAACCCGGCGACGACCAGGAACAAAGACCTTGTCTCGCCCGGGCATCTGCGCCCCTTCAGGCGCGGGCCAACGCGGCGCGCCGGGAGTTTCGCTCCTTGCCGGCGCGGATGGCCGCCAGGTAGATCTCCCGGTGGTCGGCGATCACCCGCTCCCAGCGGAACCGGTGGGACCGCTCCGCGGCCCGGCCCGCCAGGTCGCGTTGCAGCTCATCATCGAGCAGGACCCGCCGGATGGCGCTCTCGAGCGCTACGGGGTCGTCTGGGTCGACCGGAAGCAGGGCCTCGCGGGTGTCGGCGAAGATCGGTTCGTCGGTG
Source organism: uncultured Acidimicrobiales bacterium (assembly GCA_963769825.1). GTDB lineage: Bacteria > Actinomycetota > Acidimicrobiia > Acidimicrobiales > RAAP-2 > Bog-756. Next base: position 16,582 of record CAVYNO010000019.1, on the reverse strand, counting down.
ACGACGATGGGCCGTCCGAGGGGTAGTAGGAACCGGAGCGCGGCGCTCGATGACTCACCGGTCTCCCGGTACGGAAGCACGATGGTATCGGTGGCCCGGAGAAGGCCTCGGGCCTCCTCGTCGGCAAGGTAGTCAGTGATGAGCACGACATGTTCGTCCAGACCCCGGCCGGCGATCTCCTTGCGGATCTGGTCTTCATAGTCCTCGGAGATGATGTCCGGATAGCGGGCGCACAGTGCGAGCAGGAGGATGTCTGGGAATTCCTCGCGCAGCGTGTCGACCGCCCGGAGGAGCTCGAGGGTCCCCTTGTGGGGAAGCAGGAACCCGAAGGTGCCCACCAGCGGCCGGGACCCCAGCTTCGAGCGCGTCGCGTGCTTCCTTCGGGGAGAAGCCCGGTGGGGACGCCGTTCCCAGAGGGACCAGCGAGACGTTGTCGACCAGCCCGAGCTCAGCCAGGTACTGCGCGTCGGACTCCTGGTGCACGATCAGGCGATCCACTCGCTCGAGGGTCGGGCAGATCTGGCGCAGGCTCAGTAGCTCACCCTGGTCGAGGTAATCCCGCGTCCGGTGGAGGGTGACCACCACGCCGCGCCGCTCCAGCTGGCGCTCCATGAGGTCGGCCATCCGGTGGAACTCGAAGAAGCCGAAGTTAAACTGGATGTGGACCACGGGCGCTTCCGACAGACGCAGGGCCTCCTCGAGTGCGGAGAGGTCCGGCTGCCACCGGTTCTTCCACGTCCGGACCACCCCGAACTCGACGAGGGGATCGATGGGCTGCACCTCCACATCGGCGAAGAGCTCGTAGTCGACGAGGCCGCGGGAGTGCTCGACGAGGTACCGAGTGTTCTCGGCGATCCCACAGCGTGTGTTCCAGGTTGAGACCATGCCCACCCGAATGGGGCCGACGCCCTCTTCGAGCTCGCCGAGGAAGGAAGTCCACCGCTCGACCACCGCGTCCCACGAGAACCGATCGGCGATCACTTGGCTCGCCCGGTCCACACGGTCGCGCACGGCTCGGTCCTCCGGGTCGTCAGCCATCCGCCTCATCGCCGCGCCGAGGGCGTCCACATCCGGGTCCGCCCAGACCGAATCGGGAATATCGAGATGGGTCTCAGCCGGGCGGATGGTGAACGGAACGGTGACTGCCGTCTCGTCGGACACGAACTCGGCGAGGCCGGAGTACGCCAGGCTGATGACCGGGACGCGGGCAGCCATGGCTTCTGCAACCGGCAGCCCGAACCCTTCACCCCTCGCCGGGTGCACGTAACACTGGGCCCGCCGATAGAAGGCGTGGACGTCGCGGTCATCGAGGTCGCGATCGATCCAGCGGACGTCCGGTGGGTTGGGATGGCCTCGAGCCAGCTGGTCCAGGAGGTCACCGACCCGGTTGTGCGGGTTGGGAAATGTCTTGAGGATGAGCGAGACGTCATCCGACCCGTCGAAGACCGAAAAGTAGGCCTCCAAGAGCGCATCGACTCCCTTGCGGGGAAAGGCCGAGCTGATGTGCAGGAACCGGAACGAGCGGAGGTCCTCGAGTTCGGGGGCGTCGACCGTGGCGCTCGCATCGGGAGGTTCGACACCTACCCCCACGACCTTGATCGGGACGTCCACACCCGAGTCACGGAGGACGTCGCGGACGAAGGCTGACATCACGCCGACCCCGTCCAGATACTGGTTGAAGTCCTCGGCCATGGCCTTCGGGATTCGGCTCTCCTCCCATCCGAAGTACTCGCACGTGATGCCGCCGGGCGTGTCGATGACTCGAGGTGGGTACATCTGGCGGATGACGATGTCGGGGAAGGGAACCTGCCCCGCGCGCCGGTACAGCACCGCCGCTTCCGGTTCCTTGGCAACGTCCGATGGGTCCGGCACGTAGTCCCCGGGCCCTTCCGTGGCGTAGATCGACACGGCTTGACCGGGCGCCTTCTCCAGTCCCAAGGCCAGGTGACGGTTCAGTACGGCCAGGCTGTAGCTCGTCTCGAACGGTCCTTGGACCTGGATCTCGGTGGGGAGGTCGACGCCCGACGCCCGATCGATGATCCGCCCGAGGGTCTTGCGGGTGTCGAAGGCAGCTACTTGCCGGACCCGGGCGAACTGACGCTCGACGAGACGCTTCCGCAGCTCGGGGTCGGCCTGGATGCTCTGTACGGTGGCGGCGACGACGGCGGGCTCCTTGCTCCGGAGCAGTACGCCAGCACCGTTCATCGTCTCAGGGACGGCGGCTGCGCCGAAGGCAACCACCGGCACGCCGGCCGCCATCGCCTCGAGGATGGGGACCCCGAAGCCCTCGTGTTCGCTCATGGACACGAAGACCCCGGCTCCGGCGAATGCCGATCGGAGCTGACGGTCGGTGATCTTGCCGAGAAGGGCCACCCGGTTGGCCACGCCCAACCGATCGGCTTCGTCTTCCACCCGGGTCACGTAGTCCCCGTCCGCCGTGTCGCCCACGAGCAGCAGACGGGCGTCGCGATTGAAGCTCTTGCTGTACAGGGCAAACGCCTGAACAAGCTCGTGTTGGCACTTGTTGCCGACGATCCGTCCGACATAGAGCCAATCGGCCGAATCCCCTCGCCGGCGGCGCCCCGAGGGAGCGAACTCCCCGAAATCGGTCCGGACCGGAAGCACGTCGACCTTCCGGAAGCCCGCGGCCAGCATCTCCCGACGGTTGTAATTGGAGACTGCCACGCCGAAGAGAGCACGGCGCGCCAGGAGCGCAAGTTGCTGGCGACCGAGCCGGATGTAACGGCGTGTCCGCTCGTCCTCGAAGTACCGCTCGGGGGTCAGGTTGTGGTACACGGCGACGATCCGGTTCGGCAGGGCGATCACGTCGTCGAAGACGTCGGTCCCGGCGGAGTGGTGCACGAGCAGGAGCTCGCCCTCCGATCCGGCGTAGCCACCGATGGGGCGGACCTGCTCCCGGAGTGCCTCCGGGATGTACTCGCCGAAGACCTTGGAGTCGAATCCCATCTCCAGCAGCACTTGCTGGAGCTGGAGCATCTGATTGGTGATGGCATCACCGAGCGCTGTCCCAGAATGGAACTGATGAACAGCTTCGTAGCGACTCACTTTGTGGCGACGATCACGTAGTCCTGGTACCCGAAGACACTCTTGAGCAGCGTGCCGACTGCTTCGCCGATCGAGTCTTCCGGTAGATCCGAGGCCAATTCCAATGATGGATGCGGCGACCGTTCCGTGAGCTGGACCGAGGCAAACCCGAACTGCTCGCACAGGAATCGCAAGGTCTCAGGATGAACCGGTCGTACGTGAGTCGTGTCCGCGTAGAAGTGGTTACCAAGCGCAAATGAACTCCGCGGATTGATGGTCTCGATGACAAGCACTCCGGAAGGCCGCAGGGCGCGCCAGGAAAGCCGAATGAACTGCTCCAATCGGTGCGTCGTCATGTGCTCCACGACCTGGGCGCAGAAGATCCCTTTCAACTCGCCTTCCGCCAGGCCGGCCAGATAGTGGTTCCCGTCGTCCACCAGCGCGGTGAGTCCCCGTGACTCGCAGAACCGGACCATCCGCGGATCGGTGTCGATCCCGAGGACCTCATGACCTTCCTTCTTCAGGAGCTCCATCATTTCTCCACGGCCACAGCCGATGTCAACGATGACACCGGGGTCAGATGATGGCGGGAAGTACGTCACATACGACGCCTGGGATCGTTGAATCTCCTCATCGCTTCCGCGGAAGCGCCGTTGAAACTCGATGCTGTCGATGTTCGTCTGAGACGATTCCGTTCCCGCCACGCGAAAGTCATACGCAAGTTCCTCGGCGAACGCGTATCCTCGCTCTGGTTCCTGCGCCAGCTCGAGGAGCAACTTCTTCAGTTGCATGGAAGCGATCTCGGTCGTCCCAGCTAGGTCGTCTCGAAGTCCATTCAACTCGCGCTGATAGTCACCCAAATCATTCTTGTATCGGCTGAACCGCTCGCTCACGTCCACCAACTGCAGCTTGAGTCGAGCGTTCTGATTGCGGAGATCCTCTAACTCGAGGTCCATGCGTGTTGTCTGGTGGTACATGGAGTTATAGGCAAGGGATGCAAACTCGATGCTGCGTGCATCCAGTTCTTGCTGGAGTGTCCAGCGAGGTTCTACGTACCAGCTGGTCAACTTCCGGACCAGCCGTTTGACCGACCGACCCAGCCTGCTCCGCAGCCCTCCCCCGCTGCCGAGGACCGGCGGGTTCATTTCGCGATGCGCGAGCCTCATTGCATGAATCGGGGTGACCAGCGACGGCTCGGCTGCGCCCGTCGATGGGGTTGGCTCTGCGGCGTTGCTGGATTGCGATGCCTCTGCAATTCCGGTGGCGAGCAGGTCCTGGATCCTCTGGATGAGGACATCGGCCGAAATGACGTGTCCGTCGACGTCAAGCATCTGCATCCTCACGCCGTCTGAAACGTCCGAGCCTGTGCCATCAGGGGGAATAATACACTCGCACCTGGTCTCTCCTCTCGACCCATCGGGTGGGCTTCGTACGTCGACCAGGCCATCTTCGGGCCGGGTGGCGCGACAGTAGTTGGGCTGCACACGATGCTGTCTGGACCGGGCGCCGTACGGCGAGCGGGAAGACCAATGGGAAGCAGCTCGGTCATTTCGCCGCGTCCGGTCCGAGGTGTTCGACGGCGTCCCGAGCGGCGCAGGGTGCAAGGGTGCGGCGGAGTTGCGGGGCTATCCTCCGACCATCGGTGTCGCATGCTCCAGGGACCTCTGGTTCGGATCTCTTCTCACCCTGCCGGGCCGCCGAGCCACCACTTTGACTCCATGACCACCCTCGAAAAGGCGTCCGCACCATCCCGTTCCCCAAGTCCGGTGGCGGGGCGAAAATGGCCACAGGGCGCGGCGGCCGCCCTCGTGGTGGTTTCGATCTATGTGTGTCTCGGTATTCTCGCATTCTGGCCCCTTTTTCTTGGCACCTCACAGCGCCTTTTCGGGGTCAGCCCGGACTCGGTGCAAGCCATGTGGTATCTCGCCTGGCTCCCCCACGCGCTGAGCGCCGGAACCAACCCCTTCTTCAGCCACGCGATGTTCGAACCCATCGGGATCAACTTGGCGCAGAACACCGAGGCCCCGCTCCTGGGCTTGGCGACCGTCCCATTGTCGCTCTTCATGGGACCAATCGCGAGGGCAAACCTTCTCATGGTTCTGGCGATGCCACTGTCGGCTTCGGCAGGCTTCTTCGTCTTGCGGAAGTGGCAGGTCTGGGGTCCGGCAGCAGCCTTGGGTGGACTCGTCTACGGCTTCTCCGCCTATTCCATCGGACATGGGCTTGGGCACCTGCAATTCATTGTTCTCCCCTTCCCCCCGCTCATCGCGATGACGTTCGTCTCCATTCTGAAGCGGGAGCATCGTCCCTTCAGGCTCGGGGTGCAGCTTGGTCTCCTTGCGGCAGCTCAGTTCCTCTGCGAGCCGGAGATCATGGCATCGCTTGTCATCGTGGCGGGTTGGGGTGTTCTCTGCGCCGCGATTTGCCTTCCCTCGCAGGTTGCAAGTGCGGCGCGTCCGGTTGCAGAGGCTTTCGGTGTCGCGCTGGCGGTCGCCGCGGTGGTGCTCGCCTATCCCATCTGGATGATGCTGGTGGGACCGCAGCACTACACGTCGGTCTTGGAATCTCACTACAACGACCTGCTCAGCTTCGTGAACCCCGGGCCACTCCAGAGGATCTCCCTCGGCATCCATCTCTCCGGTATCCAGATCGTGGACACGTCAGAAGCCGGCGCCTACATCGGCATTCCCGTCTTGCTTGTCGCTGTGTTCTTCGTCTGGAGATCCCGACGCTCCCCACGGATGCAGATAGCGGCAGCGACACTCCTTGGTGCGCTGGTTCTCTCCCTGGGACCGCACCTCGTTGTCGACGGCAGGACCACCCCGATGCCGCTCCCGTTCGAGCTCTTCGCGCACCTACCCGTGCTGGACAACGTGGTAGCGGGACGATTCTCGCTCGAGGTTGAAGCTTGCCTCGCCGCAATTCTTGCGTTCGGAGTGGACGATGTCCAAAAGTCCCCCTTCCGATCTCGTCGGCACGGTTCGTCCTCGTGGACCGGTATCGGGGCAGCCGTCTGCGCTCTTGTCCTCGCGGCGCTCGTCGTCACCCAATTCCCTCGGTGGCCGTATGCATCACAGCCCGTCCAGGCGCTTCCTCCAGCCATTCGATCTTCAATTCCGTCCGGCAATCCCCTCGCGATTACGTATCCCTACGGAGTCTGGCCCTTCACGGAGCCCATGGTCTGGCAGGCAGAGGACGATTTCGGCTTTCGACTCGTCGGTGGCTATGCACTGCATCCGGATCCACTAGGTGGCACGACCATCGATCCCAATCCTCTCAATCCCCCGGACCTCACGGTCTTTCTCGAGAGGTTGGAGGCGTTCAGCCCGTACCTGCGAGCGTTCAACCCTCACCTGACACCTCAAGTGGTCAGCTCCGCCCTGGTGCAGGCCACCAGGACCACGCTGCACAAGTACCATGTCCATGTCGTCATCGTGGACCGAACGGCGACGGGAGCCGCTCCGGCTGTCGACCTCTTCACCCGATCGCTCGGACCTCCGACCGTGTCGTCCCAGATGTTCCTGCTGTGGACGAACACGTCAATGCACTAGGTAGGAGGTGCGGCCACGTCCGCGACCCCGTGGTGAACAGCTCCTCGAGAGGTCTTGCGGCCTAGCGGCCATGCGCCAAGTGGCAATGCGGCCAAGCGGCCGAGACCCAGGTGGGAGGCGGCTGAGCTGCCGTCGCCGATCAGAATTATGTTGCCACCCGGACGCGCAGTGGGACCTCGGTGCTGATCTGGGTGTACTCCGGTTCGCCGTCGGCCAGGTGCGCAGCCAAGCACGCTCGCTCAGGACGTTGCCCTGGCCAGTGACTGACATCGGGCACTATGAACCCCCCGGATTCCACCCAATCGATGAGACAGGTGATGGTGGGAGCAAACCAATTGGAACCGTCGGCGTTCAGCTCATCACGACGATAGAACTGGGCTCGCGGTGGATCCGAGGGGTCCCCACTCACGGCTGTCTCGAGATACAGCACACCGCGGGTCAGCCGGCGGAGGGCGTCAATCGCCAGCAGTGGATGACGTAGATGGTACAAGACGCCGAGGAAGAGCACCACGTCGAACTGCTCATCCAGAAGTTCCGGCAGCTGGTACACCGATCCGTTGACGAACTCGGCGTGGGAACCCAAAGCGGTGCGGATCTCGTCGAAACCGAAGCGATCAGCATCGTAGATGTCGACGGCTACGACACGTTTGGCGCCTCTCGACTCGGCGATGAACGCCGCACCGCCGTTGGTCGTACCGATGTCCAGCACGGAAGCACCCTCTAGGGATGCAGGAACGCCCGCCTCGTCCAGCAGCCATTCGATGTCGTTGACTCCCGGAGTGAGGACGTTCTCCGACAGATGAAAGCGTTGGTGCCAAATGAACTTGGACCTGGCAACCACGTCAGCTGCCTCTTGGTCACTCAGCATGACTGATTCACCTTCGTTTCGAGTCTCCAAGATCTGAGGAACGCTAGTCGACCGAGGTGAGCCGACATCGGACGCCATTGGCCGATCCTACGCAACCCCGTCAAGTAGGGTTCCGGACGGTTGCAGATTCAACGGAGGAATATTCGTGGACCTCACCATTTGCACAATCGTCGCCCGCAATTATCTACCCCAGGCGCGGGTACTTGCCGAGTCCTTCGGCTCGATCCATCCTGACGGCCGGATGGTGGTGTTGGTCTTCGACGACCTCCATCGGGAGGTGGATCCGACAGCCGAGCCATTCGAAGTGCTCTGGCTTGATGACCTTGGGATCGACGTCTCGGAGTTCCATCGGATGGCGATGATCTACGACATCATGGAGTTCGCCACATCGCTCAAACCTTGGCTCCTCAAGTCAATCCTCGATTCAGGAGCGTCCCACGCGCTCTACCTCGATCCAGATATCCAGGTGTACGGCTCGCTAGATCGACTCGGGGAGCTTGCGGTCGGACATGGAATCGTCTTGATCCCGCACGCAACCGCCCCCTATCCGCGTGACGGAAGGACGATCGTCGAGAACGCAATTCTGTTTGCCGGGATCTATAACCTCGGATTCATCGGGGTGGGCCAGGGCTCGCGACCATTCCTCTCCTTCTGGCAAGAGCGTCTCCGACGAGAATGCGTCAATAATCAACATGAGGCGCGATTCGTCGACCAACGCTGGGTGGACTTCGTACCTGGAATGTTCGACACCGCGATCGTACGGGACCCTGAGTACAACGTCGCATATTGGAACCTCCACTCCCGTTCGTTCCAATGGACAGGCGAGCGTTACGAAGTGGACGGACACCCCCTCGCCTTCTTCCACTTCAGCGGTTACTCCCCGGATGTACCTCATCGCTTGAGCAAGCACCAGGGTGCGGATCCCCGAATCCTGATGAGCGAGCATCCCGACCTCGCGCGAATCTGTGGCGAGTACGGGAAGGCGCTTCTGCGCCACGGTTATGGTGCCCATCGAGAGATCCGATACGGATTCGACCACATGGCTGATGGCTCGCCAATCGATCAACCTATTCGGTTTCTCTATCGTCAATGGGTCGAGGACGCAGATGAGCACGACGCGGTGCCGCCCCCGGATCCCTTTGATCCAGCCGAGGTCACCGAGTTGATCGCACTGCTCAACGAACCCCCAAAGAAGGAAGGGGATCTCGGACATCTGACGCTGTACTTGGGAACCCTCTACGCATCACAACCCGAACTCGCCGATTTGTTTCCGGATCCGCAGATCACGGGTCGGCCCGCGTTTTTGAAATGGGCGCATGAAGAGGCAGAGGCCGGCCGGATACCCCGCGCCCTCGTCACTGTGCCGCCGGGCACGGGCGAGCCGTGGGATGTCCCTACACGCCAAAGCCCAATCTCATGGGCGTCGCCTGACGGCCTCGAGCCAGGTCTCACGGTGGCGGGGTACTTCAATGCGGAGTTGGGGGTCGGGGAAGGTGGTCGCCTGACGGCTCGAGTTGTCGAGGCAACGGGAATCGACTTCAAGACGGTGACGACGACTTCCTCCAAGAGCCGCCAGGAGTATCCCTTCGAGATGCACGGGGAGCCCAAACGCGATTTTGACACGAACATCATCGCAGTAAATGCCGATCAGCTTCCCTATTTTGCGTCGGATATTGGCCAGGGGTTTTTCTCGGGTCGGTACACGATTGGGCAATGGGCGTGGGAGTTGGACGAGTTTCCCAAAAAGTATTGGCCAGCCCTGGACCTTGTCGATGAGGTCTGGGCGCTCTCCGAGTTCAACCGGGCATCGATCGCGGCCGTAACCGACAAGCCCGTCTTCACGGTTCCGCTTCCGATACTGGAGCCGACCGTGGCACGCGGACGAACGAGGACATCATTTGGAATCCCCGCCGGGCCAATGTTCCTGTACTGCTTCGACTTGCTCAGTGTCCTCGAGAGAAAGAATCCGTTGGGGCTGATCGATGCGTTCCAGCGTGCATTTTCCCCCGGTGAAGGGCCCGTTCTCGTGCTCAAGATCATCAACGGGGACCAGAGGATCGATGACCTCGAGCTGATCCGATGGGCGTGCAACCCTCGGAAGGACATCGTGGTCATCGATGACTACCTTGGATTCGACGAATACGGCGCTCTTCTTGCCTTGGCCGACTGCTATATCTCCCTCCATCGGAGCGAGGGACTGGGACTCACGATGGGAGAGGCCATGGCGCTCGGTAAGCCTGTCATCGCCACGGGTTACTCGGGCAATCTTGACTTCATGACTCCTCAGACCGCCTACCTCGTTCCGTGGAAACCCACCTCTGTTCCCGCAGGCTGCGATCCGTATCCGGTGGGTGCCACCTGGGCCGACCCAGATCTCGACGCGGCGGCAGAAGTGATGCGCCACGTTGCTTCTCGCCCTGAGGAAGCGGCCGACAAGGGCCGTCGAGCCCGTCAGTCGATCACCGACGAGCACGGAATCGACCAGGCAGTGGCGTTTGTGCGGCAGAGATACGCCCAGATCCAGAGGGAACGGTCCGTTCGCGCTGAACCAGATGCACGAGTGTCGATCGACCTCTCACCGGCTGACGAGCCGTCGGCTCCTCGTTCCCACTCCGTCGTCCGCGCTGTGGCGCGGCCCTTTGTGCGCCGAATACGTCAACGCCATGAGGACCTCCACAAGGCGGAGAACAGGGCCGTCACCGCTGCTCTGGAGCGACTCTCCGTCGCCCAGGAACAGGCCGAGCAGAGAGACCGGAGTCAGGAACTCGCCCTCAAGCGGGTATCGGCGGTCGCCCAGGCACAGGTGGGTCAACTCCAGCGGCGCATCGAGACCCTGCTCGGCAGATACGAGCACTTTGAGCAAGAACTTACCGGCGGACCCTGGGAACGGATCTCCCCGGTGGACATTCACCGAGCCGTGTCCGGGCTTTTGGCGATTCCTTACATGGGCGCGAAGCCGCCGTTCCTGCTTTCGGGTCCCGACGGCAAAACGAGTATCGGGTACTCGCTGGCAAATGGGACCGGTGAAGAGGGGTATGCCGGATTCGAAGACGTGTTCCGCGGTACCGAAGAGGTTGTTCGTGAGCTCCTCCGTTACTACCTGCCCCTGCTCGCCGATTGTTCATCGGTGCTCGACATCGGCTGCGGCCGAGGAGAGATGCTTGACCTGTTGGTGGCCGCCGGGACGGCGGTGACAGGTATCGACACCGACGAGTCGATGATTCAACGGTGCCAACGAAAAGGACACGAGGTGTGCCAAGAGGACGCCATCACCTACTTGGCCCGCCAGAAAGACCAATCGATTGGGGCGGTGTTCTCTGCCCAACTGATCGAACATCTCACATATCACGATTTCCTCGAGATGATCCGGCAAGCACTCCGCGTTCTCGAGCCGAGTGGGCTCTTCGTGGCCGAGACCGTCAATCCGCACGCGGTGCACGGTTTCAAGACCTTCTGGGTCGACATGACACACCGAGTACCGATCTTCCCCGAGGTGTTGATCGCGCACTGTCGAGATGCCGGATTCCCTCGGGCGGAAATCGTCTTTCCGGGAGGGACAGGGGATCTCGAAGTCGATCGATGGGTCGTGGGGCAATATGCCGTTGTTGCCCATGCGGCAAGTTGATCTGTACCACTGAGCACGGGCTCCGGGCCACCACGCGATCACTGGCGCCACTCCAACTCTGCCTGATGCCGTGTGCGTGGAAAGGGCCCCGGGCAACCAGATGAGCATCGACGCCGCTCGTGCAGAACAGCTGGTCACGAGCTCTTCCGATTCACCAAACGCTCCAAGTAGCAGGCCGCCACCACGCCACACGCGGCGCCGAACTCCGGTCCGTTCGCACGCTCAGGAACGACGTCGAACCGGCGTCTCAAACTTCGTCCTCGGGCTCGTCCTGAGCATTCTCTCCTGGCACTTCTCGGCGCAGAGCTTGCTGGTCGCCCCCGGGCTTGATCCATCCTGGAAAACCACGCTCGAGACGGCGGCGCACAACGGAACGGCGTTTGGAACTCATGTCATCTTCACCTATGGACCGTTGGGTTTCCTCGACGTCACACAGCTCAACTACGCGTGGCCAGCCCTATTTTCCTTCGCGTTCACCCTCGTCTTCTCGACAACGATCTTCGCCGCGTTGTTGTGGGGGCTGCGGTGCAGCATCCCTTTGTGGTTGGCCATACCCGTGGCCTTCATTGTCGGCGACGTCTCCCTCTCGATCAATCCTGGACCGGAAGATGTCCTTCCCTTGGTCCTTCTTGTCTGTGTGGCCATCCTCACTCGAACCAACAGCTCCTCCGCTCCCCTCTGGGTGTGGGCGGGGCTAGGCGTCCTTCTCAGCACCTTTTCCCTGGTCAAGATCAGTCTCAGCGTAGGTATCAGTGCCGTCCTGCTCATTACCGTGGTCTCCCTACCTTCTGGCCGGCTCCGGGCGGTCGGTGGACTGACGCTCGGAGCGTTGCCTGCGTTTTGCCTGGGGTGGTTCGGGACGGGGAACGGACTGGGGAACCTTGACGACTTCGTCAGGGCATCGTTCTCCATCGTCATTGGGTACGGACCAGCGATGGCGATCGAAGTACCCGGCCGTGGATATGTCTACTGGTGGGCAGCCGGCGTCGTCGGGCTCATCGTCCTCTTCATGTGGTTCGGTACCCAATGGTTGCCCATGCGTGCCCGTATCGGAATTGGACTCATGACCATTTTGGTTCTCTGGTTTCTGTTCAAGGAGGGGTTCGTCCGCCACGATGGCCATGATCTGATCTTCCTCGCCGCGGCGCCGATAGCGCTGATGGCGTTCGCCCCGTGGCGGCAAGCCTGGGCGCTGGTGCTTGGCGCACTTGGCTTGACGGCTGTCACCATCGGCGTGGCCGGAATCGCTCCTGCCTCGGCAATTCACCCGATACTGTCGGCTCGGAACTTTGGCCATGAGATCACGACCCTCGCTTCCGCAAACCGACGCGCCGCGATGATCGAACAGTCTCGGAACTCCCTGCGAGCGACCTACGCAATCCCACCGCAGATCCTGGCAATCATGCGGGGGCAAACGGTCGATATCTCACCCTGGGAACAAAACGTGGCCTGGGCCTATCCCGAGATCCGCTTCGACCCGTTGCCAGTCATCCAAGACTACAGCGCTTACACCCCCTCGCTCGATGGACTCGACCGCAGCTATGTCGAGTCGCGGGATGCACCTAGCTTCATCCTGCGCCAGTCCGGACCGGCACTCGACGGGCGCAACCCTGCGTTCGAGCCCCCAGCCACCCAACTCACCATCGAGTGCCGCTACCGCCAGGTAGCAGCCGATACCTCGTGGCAGCTCCTCCAACGTCGTGCAGACCGATGCGGTCCAATTCGGTTCATTGGTAGCGTCACAACGAGGTTTGACCATTGGATCCCACTACCGAATGCTCCGACCACCGACGCCGTCGTCGCCAGTTTCCAGCTGTATCAGGGCTGGAAATCGAGCCTTGAGAGCATTCTCTTCAAACCCTCCAATGTCTTCCTGAATGACAACACGATGGGACATGATTGGCGATTCGTGACAGCGACGGCGCCTGACCTGCACGTGCTGCGTCCCGCTTCTACTCTCGGATACGACCCTGGTTTCACACCCGAAGCGATTGGGCGGCTTGCTCTTTCGCTCCCAGGCAACTCGTCGGACGCTGGTGCCAAGGTTTCGTTTTACGCGGTTCATTTTGCCGCACCACCAACCGGCAACTAGGCGAGGGTTCGCAGCGGATCCAGGCCTCGGTCACCAGCCGCGCCTTCTCGTCAGATGGTGCCCTCGGCGACCGCCCGTTCGATCCAGGGCACCACTTCCTGCAGGATCGTTTCGAGCCCGGTCGTCGCTTCGAACCCCAGGATCCGCTTGGCCTTGTCGACTGATGGCACCCGCCGCTGGACATCGTGCTCGAAGGGGGGATCCGACACCCAGTTGAACGGAACGTCGGGGCCCTTCACAGCCGCCCAGATGGCCTGGGCCAGTTCCAGCACGGTTGTCGACTGGGCGGTGGAGAGGTTGAAGTCCTCGTTGAGCGCGTCGGGGTGCTCCATGGCGGTCACGATTCCCTCGGCCAGATCGGCGCCGTAGGTGTAGTGCCGGACCTGGGTGCCATCGCCGAGGAGGTGCAGCGGATCCTGTCCCTTCAGCACCTTCTGCACCAGATCGGGAACCACGTGGCTCATGGCCAGGCTCACGTTCCCGCTGAGGATCTCGACGTCGCCCGATGGCCCGCCGCTCCCCGATGCCCACGCAGTTGAACGGCCGCACGATCGTGTAGGGAAGCTTGTACTGGTCGTAGGCGGCCCGGGCGAAGTACTCGACGGCCAGCTTCTGGAATCCGTACGAGGAAACCGGCGGCGGGATCTCGTGCTCCTGGCCTTCGTAGGAAGGCCAGGAGTCGGCCGATTCGAAGACCATCGACGAGCTCATGTAGGTCACCTTCTGCAACCTGCCCTGCTCATGAGCCTTGATGGCGGCGTCGCACGACGAAGCGATGATCCGCTCGTTGGCGGCCAGCAGGTCGTAGGCGTAGGTGTGGAAGTAGGAGATGCCTCCGATGAGCGCCGCGCCGGCGATGAAGTGGTCGCAGTCCATCAGTTCTGACGCCAGCAGCTCGACGTCCCGAACGTCCCCCTCGACGAACCGGTACCGCTCGTTGTCGTCATAGGAGCGCTTGACCGGCCCGTACTTCGAGTAGTTGTCGACGCCGACGACCTGTGGCCCCGGTCCAAGAGCTCCTTGACGACATAGCCCCCGATAAAGCCGGCGGATCCTGTGACCAGGACAGTGCTCATGTAGTTCCTTTCGGACAGCTTGCGGCACCGGATCTGCGTCGAGTGCGTCAGCCGGGGCCCGAAGGCGAAGCAGCCACCAGCGCATGTAGTGCGGAAGCCAGCTCGCAATCTTGAAATTCGACATGCCCTGGTGCCGCTCCAGCCAGATCGTGGGGAGCTCTGCCACCGGGCAGGCGGCGCCGCCGGGCCTTGGCCACCAGTTCGATGCCGATCTCGAACCCGGACGTCGAGGTGATCCCCACCTCTGCGGACGAAATCGGCGTTGTACGCCTTGAACGAGTTGGTGGCGTCCCGGGTCCCGACCCGGGCCAGGAGCCAGAGCGAGAGCCCGGCCATCCGCGACAGGAATCCCTTTGAGGAACGGCCCGCCGACCTGTTGGCCGCCGCGCGAATACCGCGATGCGGCGGCCACCACGACGCCGCGTTCCACCAGCCGGACCAGCTGGTCGATCTGCTGTGGATCGTCACATCCGTCGGCCATCGTCACGACCACCACGTCGGCGACCGCCCGGTCGATCCCGTAGCGGATCGCCTGCGCAGGCCCGGGCTCGCACGTCGTTGACCACCACTCGGATATGGGGTTCTTGGCGGAATACTTCTCGACGTACGGGACGGTCGAGTCGTCGGGCGTATCGACCACCACGACGATCTCCGACGGGAGCTTCACGGCTTCGAGCAGCCGTCCCAGCACGTCCTCGATATCGGAGCCCTCGTTGTAGGCGGGGATCACCACCGACACGCGTGGTTTCACACCACCACCCCGTTGCCGCGAAGGTTCCAGATGTCCACGACGGGCTGGGTCACGGCGATGTCGGCGTAGACGGCGTGAGGCGCACCGATGACGAGCATGTCCGACCGGTCGAGCACCTGATCCAACGGGGACAGGTCGTCGTCCACCGTCACGAACGGATCCGTGCGTGAGGACCTCCTTGGCCCGCACCTTGAGCACCCGCTTCAACTTGTAGGCCAGGCTCGAGCGGTTGTCGTCGGATCCGCCTTTGAACGCCATGCCGAGGATCCCGACCGTCATGGCGTCGAGGTCGTAGCGGGTGCCATCCGCGACACCAGGTACAGCGGCAGCCCCTCGTTGATCTGCATGCTCGCCTGACCCGAGCGCGAAGTTGTTGTTGTTGAACGCCGCGAGCTGCATCGTGTCCTTGAGGAGGCACGGGCCCGCCGCGAACCCCGGTCCGGGAAGATCGGCCGCCCGCGGGTAGTCCTCGACTCACCGCGCCGCGGATCCGCTCGTAGTCGAGGCCGAAGTCGTTCGCCATCATGAACAGCTGGTTGGCCGCGGCGAACTTGATGTAACGGTACGAGTTGGTGAAGAGCTTGGCCAGCTCGGCCTCTTCGGGCTCGACCCGGACGATCGTCTCGGTCAGATGGCCGAACAGTGCTCGGCCGCCTCCGGTAGGCGGTCTCGGTGCGGGCGGCGACGATCTGGGGAAGCGAGCGGAGCTCCTCCATCGCCTTGCCCTCGGCGATCCGCTCGGGACAGAAGGCGACGTCGATCGGCCTGCCCGAGCCGTTCGATCAGGCGCTCGACCATGCGGGTGACGCCCGGGAAAGACGGTCGAGCGCAGGATCAGAACCTGGCCATCACGCAGTTGGTCGGCGACCCCCTCGAGGGCGGCCACCACCGCCTGAGGATCGGGGTTCAGGTGTTCGTCGACCGGAGTGCCGACCACGACGACCACGTACTCGCTCGACCCGACCGTCGCGGGTTCCGACGAGGACGACAGGGTGCCGTCGGCCAGCGTCCTGGTGAGCACCTCCGGAGCTCCGGGCTCGAGGTGGGGCATCTTCGCCGGACCGGACGGTATCGACCGCGGTCAGGTTGTGTCGTAGAGGGTGACCCGCAGCCCCGAGTCGGCCAACGCCAGACCGAGGGGCAGCCCGACATGACCGCAGCCGCCCAGGACCGTGACGTCTGTTTTCCACAGGGGCCCCACCGCCCGAAGGCTAGCCAAGCTGGCGTCGAGGTACAACGGTATGCGGCTCGGTGGCCATTCCGTCGCCCGCGGCGGGCTAGCCACCCGCCAGGCGGCCGCCACCCCATCGAGGATGTCGGCCTTCGGATACCAGGCACCGGTCGAAGCCGAACCGGGCCATCACGACGGTCAGGATCATGGTGCCGGCCACGATCACGTCCTCACGTCCGCGAACCATGCCGGCCCTGGTGCAGGTGCGCCGGTGGTCCTCGGCGGCCAGCATGCGGTACCAGCGCTCGACGGCACCGGCTGAAAGGACCGCATGGTGCACCCGGTTGCGGTCGTAGGTCTCGAGCCCGAGGTCGAGTGATGCCAAGGGCAGGTCATCCTCAGT
>CAVYNO010000018.1:0-13855 GCA_963769825.1 uncultured Acidimicrobiales bacterium | reverse complement strand
TCAGGGGTGTCGACAAAACTGGGCAGGTCACACCGACAAAACTCAGCCAGCTGTCGGACCTGTCGGTTCTCGGCGGGGAAATCGCGAATTTCCTGGAGCTGTTGCGCGTTCAGCTCCACACGTGGCGTGGTACCGCCCCTGACGGGCCGGACGTCAGGACCGATGCCGAGTGGTCCCACCTGAGCGGAGTTCCTCCGTTCCCAGGCATCATCGATGCTGACCCTGATGCCGAAACACCGTAACGCGGCAGGACAGTGAACGGACTGAAACATCTAGGAGCTGACCCTTGGGAGGGCCAATGAAACTCAATGCAATGCAGGATGAACTTTGCGAGCAGAGTCGGTGGGATTTTTCAGACCTGCGGGCTTTGTTCATCAACTGCACTCTGAAACGGTCACCAGAGATCTCCAACACGGAGGGGCTGGCCTCCATCTCGATGGAGATCATGCGGCGTCAAGGTGTCCACGTCGACGCCATACGAGCCATCGACCGTGACATCGCGACCGGTGTGTGGCCTGACATGAGTGAGCACGGATGGGATCGAGACGAATGGCCCGAGATCTTCGCGCAGGTCATGGCGTCGGACATCTTGGTCCTCTGCACGCCGATCTGGCTGGGCGAGAAGTCGTCACAATGCACGCAGGTGATCGAGCGCCTCTACGGCAACTCCCACCTCCTCAACGACGAAGGACAGTACGCCTACTACGGCCGAGTGGGTGGATGCCTGGTCACGGGAAATGAGGATGGGGTGAAGCACTGTGCCATGAACATTCTGTACTCCCTTCAGCATCTGGGCTACGTCATTCCACCCCAGGCTGACGCCGGATGGATCGGTGAAGCCGGTCCGGGTCCGTCCTACCTCGATCCCGGTTCGGGCGGGCCCGACAACGATTTCACCAATCGAAATACCACTTTCATGACGTGGAATCTCCTACACGCTGCCCGGATGCTCAAAGATGTCGGGGGCATTCCGGCACATGGGAACCAGCGATCGCAATGGGACGCTGGTTGCCGCTTTGACTTCGTCAATCCCGAGTACCGCTAGTGGCCACCGACTCGGACGTCATCTGATTTCCCCGTCGAATGTTGCTCTGGCCGGAAGGGGCCACACCTGCCGGCGATGGTATTCGCCCAAGCATCCGAACTAGTGGCTGAGGTGGACCCGATCGGTTGCCATCTCTGCGTTCAGGCCCTGTGGGTGCCGACAATCTCATCCGGATGTTTTGACCAGGTGATCTCCACCACTAGTTGCACCGACAACAATGTGGGAAATCGAGAGCAATAGCGTGGGAAATACCTCCGCAGCCTCGCCCGTCACCCCTGGGTAGTTGGGTCTTGCCGGTAGCCCACTCGTTGACGAAATCACAACGCTTCCCCTGGTGGACATATGGATCGGATGTCCGCCTTGCCGACCCACCTGAGGCTCTCAGCTGAACCTCGCCCGCGCCCGCCGTCGGACCCTGCCTCGAGGTTCGGACGATGGTCGGACACGTCCGGCCTGCGAGCGCCAGCAGTAGCTTCATCCTGACTCACGAGCCTCCCTGTTGGGAGATCGTGCGGCCCACCAACCATGAAAGTGCGTCGAGGGCATCCCCGATCGACCAGGAGTTGGGACCAGGATGCTCAAGATGTCGGAGACCACCCTCGTCCAAGAGCGCCTTCAGATCCGGCCGCAGAGCGGGGAGCTGCGGTTCGTTCGCGTCGATGAACCTCTCCCTGCCGCGAGCGTCAATCAGGATGTAGCCGTTCGTATGCAGTACGTCCATCGTCGAGAGCTGCCCGGTCCACCAGTCCCTCGTGGGAGATGCGTCGGCGGGCACCTTCTCGAAGAAGACTCCGAATGGTCTCCAGAACGATTCGAGCGTCGGAAGCGATCCTGTGAGCATCAGCCAGTTGGCGCCATATCGGTGGCGGTAGGCAGCCAGGCGGGCCGGGGTGTCGCGCCACGGATCGACTGACACGGTGACGAACTTCACCTTGTCGCCGAGTCCTGCTGCCTGAACATCGCGCTCCAACACGAGAAGCACGGCCGTGATGAGCGGGCACTCGTCGTGACAGAGGGTGAGAAACGGTGCCAACACGACGTCCTCGCCCCTGAAGCTGCTCAACTGCACCGTCCGGCCGAACATGTCCGTGAGCGAGGTGTCAGGCACCGGTCGATTCAAGACGAGGCCCATCGTGGGTGACGGGGCTGCGATGGCCGTGCCCCCGCAGCCAGCGAGCAGGACCGCCATCGCCAGTACGACGATCGTGGGTCCTGATTGAAGTCGACCCCCACCTCGTCCCTGAATCATTCGTCGTCTGGCATTCGACGGTTTCACGAAGATCGAGCTTCTACCCCACCGGCACTGGAGCATCGTTCACTTCCGACGCGATGGGCGTCCCTGATGGCTCATCTCCAACGCGTCGAAGCCGCGAGCTGTTCCAGACGACGAACGAAGACGAAAGCGCCATGGACGCCCCGGCAATCAGCGGATTGAGAAGACCCGACACGGCAAGAGGAATCGCCGCCAGGTTGTAGACGAAGGCCCACATAAGATTGCCGTTGATCGTCCTGAGCGTCCGCCGCGCGAGGGTGATGGCGAGCGGGATCGTCTCAAGGGTGTCTCTGACCAGGATCATGTCCGCTGCCTGCAGCGCGACATCCGTGCCGGACCCGATGGCGAGCCCGAGGTCCGCGGCGGACAGCGCCGGTCCGTCGTTGACTCCGTCCCCCACGAAGGCCACCGTCCGACCCTCGCTCTGGAGGCGTCTCACCTCACCCACCTTGGCCTCGGGGCCTGCCTCGGCGATCACCTGGTCGGCACCGATCGCCGTGGCCACCGGCCCAGCGGCGGCTCGACTGTCTCCGGTCAGAAGGATGCAGGTCAGACCCAGTTCACGCAGATGATCGACAGCCAGCCGGGCAGACGCCTTCACCACATCCGCGATCGCCAGGGCCCCCATCACCCGGCCGTCGACCGCGGCAAAGACGACCGTGAAGCCAGCGTCACTCCACCCTTCGACGACAGCGACCACGTCGTCCGGGATCGGCATGCCGCGGTCGTCCATCAGCGAACGGTTGCCCAGAACCACCAGGTGCCTCTCCACGGTCCCTTCTGCGCCGAGGCCCGGAAGAGGCTGAAACCCCTCGACCGGTCGCAGCGGTCGGCGGCCACGGGCGGCCGAGGCGATGGCCTGGGCGATGACGTGTTCCGACGTGTGCTCGACGGCGCCCGCATAACCGAGGAGCACCTCGGAACTCATTCCGCGAGCGGTACAGACCTCGACCACTTCCGACCGACCCTCGGTCACCGTCCCCGTCTTGTCGATGAGCACGGTGTCGATGGCCCGCGACTGTTCGAGGGCCTCGTAGCCCTTGATGAAGATGCCCAGTTGCGCGCCACGCCCTGACGAGACGAAGAGCGCGGTCGGTGTCGCAAGGCCGAGAGCGCACGGGCAGGCGACGATCAAGACGGCCAGGGCCGCGCTCCACGCTCGTTCCGTCGAGCCGGAGATCAGCACCCACGAAAGTCCGGTGAGCAGTGCCAGGGAGATCACCGTCGGCACGAAGACCTGCGCAATGCGATCTGCAAGTCGCTGGACTGCGGCCTTCTCGTCTTGGGCTCGCTCCACCAGCTGGACCATGTGTGCGAGCTGCGTCTCAGTTCCGACCGCCGACGCGGCGAATCGTCAGGTGCCCCGCTGCCAGGATCGTCCCCCCAATGACCTGATCGCCGATATCCGCGTCCACCGGCAGCGACTCACCGGTGACGAGGCTTCGATCCACGCACCCGTGTCCGGAAAGGACGACGCCGTCGCAGGCGATCTTCTCGCCCGAGCGCACCACGAAGACGTCGCCTACGCAAAGGCGTTCGACCGGCATCGACACTTCTGAGCCGTCGGCCACGACGACCATTGCATTGCGTGCTCCTCGTGCTGCCAGGGTGCGGAGTACATCGCCCGCTCTTCGCTTGGCGACGGCCTCGTAGAAGCGACCCGCAAGAAGGAAGGTGGTGACTCCGGCGGCAACATCCAGGTAGAGGGCGCCGCTGGTCGGATGGGTCAGGACCGCCAGCCCTGTCGTCGAGGACACGTGGCTCGGACCGAACATCACGTAGAGCGACCAGCCGGTCGATGCCAGGATGCCCAACGACACCAATGTGTCCATCGTTGAGGTGCCGTGCCGCGCAGCGCGGATCGCTCCCTGGTGAATCGGCCATGCTGCCCACACGACGACGGGAGCCGCGAGGAGAACGGTGACCCACTGCCAGTGTGCGAAGCGCACGGACGGCACCAGCGAGAATGCCAGGGAAGCGTCGCACAGGGGCATGAACAGGACTGCGGCCACGATCAGCCTTTGACCCAGCCGTCTGACCTGACGGTCGTTCTCGTCCGCACCGTCCCCTGCAGCACCCGAACTACGTCGCTCTTCCGCCCGATACCCGATCCTTTCGACCGCGTCGAGCAGGTCAGCGACCGACACCTCGGGTGGGGCCGTGACCACCGCGGTGTCAGTCGCGAGATTGACAGAGGCGGAGACGTCACCGAGGTCGTTCAACTTCTTCGTGATGCGAGCGGCGCACGCCGCGCAGTTCATGCCGGTGATTGACAGCTCAACGGTGCGGCGATCCCCTTGTCGATCGGTGAGCACCGGGGAAGTCACGATCGTGCCCCTTGAACCGGGTACGTGCGCACGAAGGACGGTCTCTGCGGCTCTCGTGCCGGTGGGCAGTTGTGACGATGACAACGTCGCTGGTGGTTCGGGACAGCACTCGCCCCAAAGGTCGGGAGCCCGCGTGGTGGCCAGCTCGTCACGCAAGGTCCTCCTTGGGTCGCCCTGCGCTGGTCACAGTTCAAAAGGTAGTGCCGCAACCGCCGTCTGGGCGAAGGCGAAGTGATGCACCGCGCAGTGAGGAGTTGCACGCTGTCCGCATGATGATGCATCGTTACTACGACTTGTAGAAGTGAGGCAAGATCCCCTTGGCCCTGGGCGTTGCCGGATGGGTATTGGACCACTCGCCGACGGCCCATTCCAGAGAGGAGTTGACCGATGTCGGGACAGGTGAGCCTCGGCTCTCCGGACACGAAGGACGGAAGGATCGGCACCGCGTCGATGGAGAGCCGATTCGACGGTCGGCGGCGCTTGCAGCTGGTGCTGGCCACGGTATGGCTGCTCGACGGGGTGCTCCAGTTGCAACCCTTCATGTTCACCCCCGGTTCCAAGGGGTTCAGCGGGATGCTCGCCGGGACTGCCGCAGGAAATCCCGCATGGGTGTCGCGGACCATCACTTGGAACTCGTCGGTCGTCAACCATCACGCGGTGAGCATGGATGCCGTGTTCGCCGTCGTTCAGATCCTCATCGGACTCGGCATTGCCTGGCGACCCACTCTGAAGCCCGCATTGGGCCTTTCCATCGTCTGGTCCGTCGGTGTCTGGTGGTTCGGTGAAGGGTTGGGCGGTGTCCTCCACGGTGCAGGCTCACCCGTCGCAGGTGGACCGGGCGCCGTCCTCTTCTACGCTCTCCTCGCGGTGCTGTTGTGGCCGACGGACCGAGTCGACACGTCGCCAGGGTTCATTGCCGCCCGCGCAGTCGACGCGACGGCTGCGAAGGTGATCTGGGTCGTGGTGTGGGTGGGGCTCGCGCTCCTCTCCCTGCTCGGCGCTGGGCGCTCCCCGCAAGGTCTCCACACAACGATCAACACGCTCAACGCCGGTCAGCCCGGGTGGCTGTCGGGG
Organism: uncultured Acidimicrobiales bacterium; assembly: GCA_963769825.1. GTDB lineage: Bacteria > Actinomycetota > Acidimicrobiia > Acidimicrobiales > RAAP-2 > Bog-756. The sequence goes on along the minus strand of CAVYNO010000018.1, from coordinate 8,136 downwards.
ATCGACAAGCACGCTGCGGCGCTCGTTGCCGGCCGGGGACTGACGATCGCCCTGGTCTTCGCTGCGATCTGCGTCGTCGTTGCGCTCGGGCCATTTCTGCCGGTGGCCGCGACGAGGGCGACGCTGATCCTCGCCATCGTGACGGCCGTTGCCATTTGGCTCGTGGGTGAAGACTTCGGCATGATCCTCGCCGGCGGAGCGACCGATCCGAACTCGGGGCCCGAGGTGGCCTTGCTCGCTCTCGCCTACTGGCCGACGCGGCAGCGCCTGCCTGTCGCGACTCCTGACGCGATTCCTCGGGTCCATGCGAGGGCAGCGATGGAGGCGGTGTGAGCATGGCGACCCCCACCTGGCTCGCCTACGGCTTCGCGGTGCTCATGGTCGCCGTCTCGGTGTACTGCATCGGGCGATGTGCCCTGGCGAATGCCATGGGTCGACGGAACCACTACGACGTCAGCGTTTCGCACCTCCTGATGGGGCTCGCCATGATCGGGATGCTCGTTCCGAGGTGGAGCCCGGTCCCTGTCGCGTTGTGGGAGGTCGTGTTCGGGATCATGGCCATCTATTTCTTGGGGCTGGCTGCCAGCTTCATCGTTCGGCGCGGCATCCGCGGGACTGAGGGGGACGAGCGTCACCACGTCTCCCACTACCTGATCCACATGGTCATGGCCTGTGCGATGCTCTACATGTACTGGCTGGGCATGCCCATCAGTCCACCCTCGGGCACCGGCATGGCGATGTCCGGTCCACCTGTCGGGGCCGGCGATCCGGGTCTGACGCTCTTCATCATCGTGGTGCTCCTCGCCTCCGCCATCTGGCAGACCGACGCCGCCAGCCAGGTCACTGCCTCGCGGCAGCTCGCGCTGAGCGCGGTTGGTGGCGGCGCCGTCGGAAGCGGTGAGGTCCGCCTCGGCCAAGACGGCGACGACCGTCCCTGGCTCGCGCCGCGTTTGGAGACTTGCTGTCACGTCGCCATGTGCCTCACCATGGGTTACATGCTGATCCTGATGGTCTGAAGGGACATTTCGATGGAAGCCATCTCGACCTGCACGAACCCCTTGTGCTCCTGCGATCCCTGTACCTGCGGAGACTGCAAATGCGGCGCCGCAAGACTCGGTGAGCTCGAGCAGCGGGTGATGGACATGATCTGGGAGGCCAACGGGTCCGAGCTGACCGGTCGAGACATTGCCGATGCTGCTCCCGAGTATGCCTACACGACGATCGCGACTGTCCTGGATCGACTGGTGAGCAAGGGACTCCTCGAGCGGCGGATGGTGAATCGGACGAATCGATACTCCCCTATTGGCACCGGCGCCGCGCATGCCGCGGCAATGATGCACAAGATGCTCGAGGCGACCCACGACCCAGCAGGAGCACTCAGTCGATTTGCTGAGACGCTTTCGGGCTCGGAGGCTGCAGCTCTGATGGGTGCGCTCAAGACGTCGGATGAAAGCACGATGCGAAGGTGGCGGAAGGGTGGGTGATCACAGGTTCGTGCCGAGAACCTGAAGCTGACCAGGAGCTACGTCTGCAGATTCCGGTGCAGCTCAGCGAGCAGGCATTCGATTGTGGGGTTCAAGAGCTGTCCCCTGAGGTCGACTCGGGAGGTGTCGACGACACTGGGCAGGTCGTATGGACAAAGCTCACGAGACCTCTATCCGGAGTGCGAGTGGCTTCGCTCTCGGTCAGTGAAACTCTTGGACCTTGTTGAGAGGAATCCCAATCGATGCCCCAGCCGCGTCGATCACGCTGACCTGAACGTCGGAATTGGCATCTCCCGACGAGCTGACGAAGATCCGGTTCAACGTCCCAGTCAGTCCTGTGTCCGTCCTATCGACGGTGATCGTTGGCGGGGGGGCGAGTCGCTCTTGTTGCAGTGCCGCAAGTACGACCAAAGCCGTGCTCTTGTCGATTGAAGCGATCGATTGCTGGAGGGACGAGATTCCCTCGTTGACCGGAGCGACCGCACTCTCTGCCGCAGATGCCACGAGATCGTGCAAGGTGGCCGCGGCGGCACTCTCGCTCACTGCGGCAGCTGCGGATGCTCCATGGCTGCCAGCGTCGGCTCCTCCAGATGCCTGGGAGCTGGCAGCGAGAGCCACGTCGAGGAACTTCTGAGCCACACCGGAGCGGGCTTCATAGATGCAGCAGGCTCCCGAAGCCCGACCGCGAACATCGGAACTGACAATCCAGGCCAGGGCGAGGATGACCGCCGCGATCACCGCGCCCGTTGTGGCTAACAACGCAATTCGCGATCCCCCCTGTTGGCCATTCCAGAACCGAGTGGCCGCGGCAGCGATTGCCGTCGTCCCTCCCAACGCGGCGATGGCACCCGACCACCATTTTGTGAGAGCCGTCGCTCCAGACTCAATAATCGCAACGCTCTGGGGTGGGCTCTGAAAGGCTCCACCGGTCGCGTCGCTGGAGCTTCCGAGCACATTGATCCCAGTGAGCATGCGTTGCAGTGGAACGAGAAGGTCCTCACCCGAGGCGTCGACCACCTTTCCGGGAATCTCAACTTGTGGCATCGGATCTCCTTCCGCTCCGCTTCTTCCTCGCACAGCAACTTTGGGCGACCACCGCACTGTTGACGGGGGTTCTCCCAGGTGCGGCGGACCGCCGACCAATGCACTCAGTCTGGACGGCACGTCGCTCTCTGTCTGTCACCAACGTGACAGAAGCGGATGACGCTACGGTCCAATGATTGATGGATGCTCACAGTGCCAAGAGGTCAGCGGCAAGGATGCCAGCGGAGCGCCGTTCGCCTTCCAAGTGTCAGCGGACTCAACTTGCCGATCATCGCTCTCTGACCAGTGAATCCCTTCCTTCTCGCTGTAGACATCCACTGGACTGTCGCGGCAACCGTCGGGACTGTTGCGGCCTTCGTGGCCTTCTTGGGCTTTGTTGGCGCTCGAATGAACCACTTCGACGACAGACTCGCCGATCGCTATTCACAGGTGCTCGATTCCGCTCAGAGGAATCCCAAGTTCCAGGACTGGACGAACAGCAATTTCTACAAGTACAAGTTTCACGGCGACCAGTACCGGCAATACGACACGTTTGCTCGACTCTGTTGGTCCCACGCCGAAGAGATCGTAGAGGCGCGAGTCCTCCTCTTCTTCTTCCGCCGCCGATTCCGACGTCAGTACTCCAACGAATTCGAGGAGTACCACCGCCTCCATCGCCAGTGGCTCGTGGACCACCAGACGTTCTTGGTCAATGCGAGCACACTGCAGTTTCTGTTGCAATGTCGCTGGCGCGACTACTTGAAGCCGAGACTTGCAGATCAGGTCCGGTGGGAGAACGCCGCTGACGGCTACGCGTCAGACGTGCTCAACCCCCTTCGCGGACAACCTCGCTACATCGATGCATTCTTGGACGGGGTCACCAACAAATGCTCCATGGTCGTGGCCGATGTCGGGTGTGGGCCAGGCGAGCTCGTGGACAAACTGGTTGTTGCCGGTTTTGAGCACATCTACGCACTCGACAACTCGCAATCCATGCTGGACAAGCTCGAACGCCGTTTGGATGACCGGGGACGCGCAGCGGTCTGTTCGGTCCAAGCCAACATGCTGGACCTGACTCGGTTCCAGAATCGATTTGACATTGTCTTTTCAACCAACTCGGTGCTGCCGCGGGAACCCAGCGACACCGGCCGAATACTGCGTGAGGTCCGGGCGTCACTCAAGCCTGGTGGACGCTTCGTTGCCATTCTGCCCGCGTTCGACACGGTGAAACAGCTCAAGCGATGGGAGCGTGGGTTGTTCGTCACTCACAGGTGCCACCGTCGGCATCAGAAAAAGAGAACGCCAACCTTCATCGATCGTGCGCTTGGCCGATGGGACTGTTGGTACGTGTTCAACCGCAGGCAACGAATGAGTGGGGCCTTCGGTAATTCCTTCGGCCGAGTTCGGCCTATCCGTCATCTGTGGAGAAAGCTCTTCGTACGGACGGTCGGTCCGGCTCAATTCGCGGACAACTACGCCGACGTTCAGCGGTTCATTACACGACGAGAAGTCGCACGCAAGTTGAAGCGAGCAGGTTTTCATCTCGTGGATGGCCCGAGGGAGAGCTTCTATCCGTGGCCAGAAGCTCTCAAGGCCGGCTACGGACACTTTGCCGATACCAAGGATCCCGCCAGCTTTGCTGTGTACAACGACGCGCCGCACGAGATCTACGACTGGTACGTAGAGGCAGTCAAACCATCGTGATCCCTGGGAGCGCACCGTCCGGCCGTGTCTGGGCGGTCGAGTCTGGCATTGCCACGACGCGTACATCTGTCCGAAGCAGCAGCAGATTCTCACGGCCTTCGAGTCGTTCATCAAGACAGGGGCCTGGCACTACTGGGGGATTGCTCGGAGCCGCTGCTCGCGCCTCGGCCCGCAATAGCAATGAACCTCGGCCGGTTCAGTTGCGGAGCGCTGCGTGATGGCTCCAGCGGGACGCAATGCGGTGGATCCGGTGGTGATGGCTCCGCTGCAGCATTTGCTGGGAGGTGATCTCGTACCGCCTGAAGAAGTAGATCTTGGCAACCTCCACACAGGCCAGATATGCAACCACGAATGCGGCGAGCACGGCGAAGTACGCAACCGGCAGGGGGGCAAACCCGAGCAGGTGGTTCACCGGGCTCTCGGGGATCAGTGCACCCACGAGGACCACGACGACGACCGCGACGAAAAGTGGCCGCGAGGGTCGACTGCGGAAGAATGGAACTCGCCTGGTCCTGATCACGAACACGATGAGAGTTTGCGTGGCGAGGGATTCGACGAACCAGCCCGAACGAAACAAGGGTGCCGTCGCATGGAAGCCCCAGAGCATGACGGCAAAGGTGGCGAAGTCGAAAAGCGAGCTGATGGGCCCGAAGCGGATCATGAAGCGGCGAATGAAGTTGATGTCCCAATGCGACGGTCGCGCGAGCTGTTCCTCGTCCACCCGATCGGTGGGAATCGCCATCTGGCTGCTGTCGTACAGCAGGTTGTTGAGCAGGATCTGCGACGGAAGCATCGGCAAGAAGGGCAAGAACGCGGCTGCCACCGTGACACTGAACATGTTGCCGAAGTTCGATGACGTCCCCATCAAGACGTACTTGATGGTATTGGCGAAGATCCCCCGCCCCTCCGACACGCCGTCCGCGAGGACGCCCAGGTCGCGTTCGAGCAGGATGATATCGGCGGCGTCCTTGGCGACATCGACAGCCGAGTCGACGGAGATCCCCACGTCGGCGTGGTGGAGAGCCAGGGCGTCATTGACACCGTCGCCGAGAAACGCCACCGCCGAGCCCGCCCGCCGCTGGGCGCGCAAGATGCGGGCCTTTTGTTCTGGGCTCACCCGAGCGAAGATGGAGGTCCGGGTGACTGCCTCGGTCAATGCGTCGTCGTCGAGCGCCTCGAGTTCAGACCCGGTCATTGTCCCGTCGGAGGACATGCCGAGACCCTGACAGACCGTCTCGGCCACAACGGGATTATCACCCGTGACGATCTTCACGTTCACGCCGAGCTCGGCGAGGCGGGCGATCGATCCGACTGCCGACTCCTTCGGCTGATCGAGGAAGGTGAGGTATCCGGAGAAGCGAAGCCCCTGCTCGTCTCCAGCCGACACCGACGTGAGGTCCCAGGCGTCCTTGGTTGCGATGGCCACCACCCGGCTCCCCATTCGGAACTCCTCGTCGAGCGCCCGACGGACCTTTTCGGGGACGTCGACACAGCGCTCGAGCACGGACTCAGGGGCGCCCTTGGTCACGAGGAGCCGCTGGTCCCCGTGGTCGACCAGCACCGAGACGCACCGGCGTTCGTGGTCGAACGGGGCAATGCCCAGGCGACGGAATTCACCCACCTGGAGCGAGTCGACGCCAGGCGCCTCCCACAGGGCGATGTCCAGAGGGTTGCCACCAACTGCCGTCTGGCCGGTGGGTACTGCCTCATTGCACACCAGGCCCAGGAGCAACACGTCCTGATCGGGCTCACCGTGAGCGTTGACGGCCTTGGCGAACCGGATCCGGCCGTCGGTGAGGGTTCCCGTCTTGTCTGTGAACAGAACATCGATGTCGCCCAGGTCCTCGATGCAGACCATGCGCTTGACCAGCACCTTCTTCCGGGCCAAGCGCCGCGAGCCGGTGGCCAGGCTCGTCGACACGACGGCAGGGAGCAACTGCGGCGTAATGCCGACCGCGACGGCCAGCGAGAACAGCACTGCCTCGATGACCGGCCGGCCCAGCGCAACGTTCACCACGAAGATGACAGCACTCAGCACTCCGGCGACCTTGGCGAGGAACCCCGAGAAGCTGGTCAGGCCGCGTTGGAACTCTGTCTGCGGTTGACGCTCGCCCAGGCCCACGGCGATCCGCCCGAACTCGGTGAATCGACCCGTCGCCACGACGACGGCCTCCGCGGAACCTTCGTGCACGACCGTTCCCATGAACAGGCAGGGCGACAGGTCGGCGATCGCCGAACCGGCAGCCACCGGTTCGGGTGACTTGGTCGTCGGTATCGACTCACCGGTCAGGACGGATTCGTCGCACTCCAGGTTGGTGGCCGACAGGAGCCGGACGTCAGCGGGAACGATGGCGCCAACACCCAGCCGAACGACGTCACCGGGCACGAGATGGGTCACCTCGGTGGTGCAAGGCTGGCCGTCGCGAAGGACCGTCACCATGTGGCGGATCTGGTCGTGCATTGCTTCGGCGGCCTTCTCGGCCCGATATTCGTTGAAGAAGCCCATGCCCACGGAAGCGGCGATGATCACACCGATGATCAGGGCGTCCGTAGCCTCGCCGACGAAGGCTGACACGGCCGCTGCGCCCAGCAGCAGCCACAACAGCGGACTCCTCAGCTGGCTCAGCAGTACCTGGAGGGCACTGGCATGGTGTGACCGGACAGCGTTCGGACCGAATCGTCGGGTGCGCTCGGCCACCTCCGCCGAGTTGAGCCCGTTCCGGCGCGAGTTCAACTGGACGAGGACCTGCTCGGGCGCCATCGTCCCCGCATCTTCGATCGACGGAACGACTGGGGAATCAGTTGTGATGGTTGTCCCGGGTGGACTTTCAGCGGGCACAGTCAGTCACGACTCCACTCTTTGCATGGCGATCCCCGCATTCACTGCGACGGTGCGGCGCGCGAGTGAACGCCCACATGAAGGTGCGCTGAACTCGCTGATGCCACGAGAGGGCGTCGACTCGCTCGAGTCTCGACTGCGGCGTCGAAGGCGATGGGTTCCCAGTTGAAGAAATCACTCTTGCCCGGACGCCGCGCCCGTAGACGAGCGGAATGCCGAGGGCCAGGGTCACGAAAACAGATGCCGACGCAGCCAGCCCTGGCTGATGGACGACCCCGTAGCCGACCCAGAAGGAAATCAGGCCGGCCAACAGCGGCAGGAGTGCTGGATTCGAACAGACTCGGCCCTCCTGTGAGACGCGTCGGTGCGCTGTCCGATCTCGTCTTCCCGCCAATGTCCGTGGCCGGACCGCGGCCATTGGAAGGGTCGCCTTCGCCGGTCAAAGCGGGAATTCCACTGTCGACGCTCCCCTCTTGGAACCCCTCTCCACCTCGCCAACTTCTCATTCGTCGGACCTGTTGGCCAGGGCATTTGGTCCTTCACACGGATCCACCTCCCGGAAGGACCCGCGGGTGCGCACACGGGCCGCGAGTCGTCCCCCGAAAACGATTCCGCTGGGTTGATCCGGGGTGCTGCGACGTGTTCGAACCGGCGCCCCCGCCAATGGCTCGACCGTGATCCAGGTTCCGGTACCAGCCCGATGCCGCCACAGGGGCCCGACCGTGGTTCTCTTCATCGCGATCGGAAGGATCGGATCCCGCCAAACCAGCCAGGCCCCTGTCTTCGAGCAGCGGACAGCTGGCAACGATGACGTGCTTCGCGGCGGCCGGTACGCTGGATGATCACGCTCAGGACACGCAGCCTCCGAAGCCGAGCGCGATCGATCCGGATCGAGTGCGGGAGGGGCGCTGTTGCATTGAGCACGATCGACGCCGATCCTGCTTCCGTTGGCATTTTGAATGAACCTCTGGACCGGGCATTTCATGTCTTCACAATGCATTTCAGTACCAGGTTCTGAGTCCTTGGCTGTTCCGCGGAATGACCGGCGCGGCTTCACGCAACGGGCACTCCGATGCACCCTCACAC
>CAVYNO010000017.1:0-18664 GCA_963769825.1 uncultured Acidimicrobiales bacterium | reverse complement strand
CCCGTACCCAGGCGGTCTCTCCGCTTATGTGACGAAGGTCAGAGAAATCATCGCGACTGAATACGAGGGCTTCACCTGCCGATGAGTGCCATCGTTCCAGACGACGGGCTAGCAAATCTCTGGCCGCCCGAGAGATCGTACTGCCCGGTCCGGTGCCGCCAACCTAACCGAAGGGAGCGATTCCCGTGTTGACACTTGAACGGCGTGGTGGCCGTCGTGACTGGAGGCGCGTCAGGGATCGGAAACGCTTCAGCCCAAGCGCTCAAGAAGGAAGGGGCGCGGGTCGTGACCTGGGACGTCCAAGGCGACGTCGACGTGCGTTGTGACGTCAGCGACGCAGCCGCAGCGTGCCGAGCATCGAACCGGACCCGGGATCACGCAGGTCCACCTTCGCTGCTGGTGGCCTCGGCCGGAGTGAGCGGCGTCGGCTCCATCATTGACATGGAAGTCGACGAGTGGGATCGGGTACCCAGTATAAACCTACGCGGAGTAATGCTGGAGATGCAAGCGGTGGCACGTGGGGTCGCCACCACCCGCGAAGGAGGCTCGATAGTGGCGGTTTCGAGCGTTCATGGAATCGTCGCCGACCCTGGCATCGGGGCCTACAGCGCGTCCAAGGCGGCCGTATTCCATCTCGTGCGGGTGGCGGGGCGCGAACTAGGACCGCTCGGAATTCGGGTCAACGCCGTTGGCCCCGGACCCACCGACACACCGATGCTCCAGAAGCTACTAAATCGACCGGCATTTCGGGCAGAAGCGATGCGCCGGTCGCCACTTGGCGACATTGGCACCCCCGATCGCGTCGCCGAAGCTATCGTCGGGCTGATGCGCATGGAATGGGTGACCGGCCAGGCGCTGATGGTCGACGGGGGGACCTCGTTGACAACGGGACGCAGCACCAACTGGTAGGTCTGAGCCGCGCCGGGTAGAGGAGCGTCGCGGCGACGATACCAAAAGTCGGTCGATCACTTGCCGGACAACCCTGGAAATGACGACATCATTGGTTCTTGCCTGGCTGCGCTCGATCGCATGAAGGGGGAGGCCCGCTTCATGCGCATGGTGGTCACCGGCCATCTCTGCACTGGTACGAGAGCGCGGCTATCCGGTGAGGGCTTTGGAGAGCGGTGAGGAGGTGATGGATGGCGGTAGGCAAACGTCACTCGTACCGTATGGGAGGGTCCAGTTCGCATTCTGCTGACCAAAGACGAAGAAGCAGTTGACCGACGGTGTTGGCTGGTTGCGCACATAGTTGAGCGGCGGGGCCACGCCGCCGACGGTGTAGTTGGCCGGTAGCGAGTAGATGCCGTCGAACACGGTTTGAGCCGTTGGGTTGTCCCCGGCGTTGGCCATTGCTGCCGCGAAGACCTGGAAGGCTATCCACATCCGGGAGGAGATGCTGGAGTAGGTGACACCTTTGGCATATTGGGTCATGGCTTGATGAAAGGCTGTGTAGCCGGGGGCGTTGGCGAAGTAGGGGAGATCGAGGTCGTCACCCTGGGCGCCTTGGATGTATTTGGAGTATGCCAGCAAGGACGGTATGGCCTGATAGAGGAGCCACATTGGATTGTATCCCTGGCGGGCGCAGTCCTGGAAGAGGGTCGGAGGTAGCCCCTCGTTGAATATGGCGTCTGCGCCGTTGCTCTTGGAAGCCAGGCATTGCGCGGTGTAGTTCGGCGAAGTGGGGTTCGCGGCAACGTGAGAGACGAAGTTTACGCCTGCCAACGGGGCGATGGCTTGATACATGGCGATCGTCTCGGAGCAGGCGGCTTGTGTGCTGCAGTAGATGATCCCGAGGTTGTGTTTGCCCGCTTTCTGGGCGATCAGCGCTTCGCTGGCCAGGTTCCCGAGGAGCGTGGTGGCGGTCGGGAAGAAGACGGGATTCGAGGTCCACAGCGGTGTGTAGTCGGCCCCGCCGATGTTAGCGACGTGCGCTTTCTCGAGGTAGGAAGCATACGCGGATTCTGTGGCTGACCCGTTGTTGGCGACTAATGCCAGGACGTGGTCGTTGTGAACCAGCGTCTCGATATCGGCCAATGCCCGTCCCGGGTCACCCGCGCTGTCCATGTAGATGACCTTCACCGGGTGACCGTTGATCCCGCCGTGGGTGTTCGTCCATTGCTGCCAGGCGTGGATAACGGCGGGGATCTCCGTCGACAGGGTCGTACCGGTGCTGGCTGGCCCCGACGCGTCGCTGACGCTGCCAATCACGTAGGTCGACTTGGTCGCAGCTCCAGTTGCGCTCGTGTTCGTAGCGCCGCTCGAGTTGGAGGTGGCGCTAGTGCTTGAGGCGGAGCTCTTGCTGGAGCTACCACAAGCTGTTAGCGCGAGCGCTAGCAGCGCTGCCGTGACCGCGATTCGCACTGTCGTGAGTCGCCCGGTCGCTCGGATGAGGTCCATCTCTCCCCCTTGGCGTAAGGCCGTTCCGGACACTCGAAGCGGCCGCATAACTCTACATATAAATATCCTTCTGCGCAAGGTGATGGCGGCGTCCAACTGAGGCGTAGCCTAAGATTACGGGACCGTCAGCCGGCTTGGACGGCCTTCTAGTCCTTCTTCCTAATGCGTTTTTCCTGTGGGGCCTCTTAGGCTTCCTGTCCTCCGTCGACGGGAAGCATTACGCCGCTCACGAATGCGGCGGCGTCGCTCAGCAACCAGATCGCGGCGCGGGCCTGGTCATCGGCTTCGGCCAGACGACCGAGGGGGATCCTGGCGATCATCGTCTGGGCTCGGGTTGGGTCGGCCACGGCTGGCGGGCCGCCCAAGGCGCCGAAGTTGGTGCTCGACACGCCGGGGCATATGGCATTGACCCGGATGCCGACTGGTGCCAGCTCTTTGGCCGCAGTCCGGGTCAATCCTAGCACTGCCCATTTGGAGGCGGAGTACAGGCCGACTCCCGGCGATGAACGCAGGCCGGCTATGGAGGCGGTGCATACTATGGCTCCTCCTATCCCTTGCGAGACCATCTGTCTTCCCACTTCTCGCAGCCCTAGGTAGACCCCGAAGGTGTTGACGCCGAAGACCAGCTGGAAATCTTCGGTCGCGGAGTCGATCAACGGACCGGGACGCCCCAACAGCCCGGCGTTGTTGAAAAAGAGGTCAATCTTGCCGAACTCCTCAACCGCGCGTCGAACATAGTGCCGGACGGACTCCTCGTTGCTGACGTCGGCCTCCACGCTAATGGCACTTGGCAGCTTGGCTGCGACGGCCTGGGCCGCTGGTTTGTCGATGTCAACGACAACCACCTTGGCGCCACCCTGGGCCAGGCGATGCGCGGTCGCCTCTCCCATGCCGCTGCCACCTCCGGTCACCACGGCGACGCGACCGTCGAAGCGACCGAGTTCCGACAGAGGTAGATCATGGTGCGATGACGCCGATGTCATGGAGTACATCCTCGCTCTCTGGCTCCGATTAATGCGTATCAACATCCTACTCGGCGCTAGGATTCGACGGAATATCGACTGCGACTCGAAAGGGAGGCCAGCATGAGCGAGCCCGGGATACTGGGGGATGGCGAACCTCTGCGTGTCGGTGTGACCATCCCCTTCAACGACCATCAATCCGCGTATTCTACGATCCTGGAAGTGGCCGAGCGAGTGGAACTGGCTGGGTTCGACTCCGTCTGGATGGCGGACCACCTCACCGGTCCGACGCCCTACGGGGCAACCGTCTGGCACGAGGTCGTGACCCTGCTCGCCGCAGTGTCGTGTCACGCACCATCGCTGACGGTTGGTACCGATATCCTCGTCACCGCGTTGCGACCCCCGCTCTTGGCCGCGAAAATGCTGGCCACGCTCGACATCGTGTCCGGTGGCAAGCTCATAGTGGCCACAGGAGTCGGGTATCTCGAAGAGGAGTTCAAACAGTTGGGAGTCCCGTTCCACGAGAGAGCTGAGCTCAGCGAGGAGTGCATCGCGGTATGGAAGGCCGTCTGGTCCGACGGCAACGCCAATTTCACAGGAAGATTCTTCACGCTCCAAGACGTCGTAGCCGACCCCAAGCCAATACAGCGTCCTGGGCCGCCCGTGTGGTTGGGGGGCGGCGCTCCTGCGGTACTCCGACGTGCCGCCCGTATCGCCGACGGCTGGCATCCGATCAGCCTCTCTTTGGCGGACTACCAGGGCCGTCTCGACTACCTCGAGCGCGCCTGTCGAGAGGCCGAACGGGATCGACCGCTGACCTTGTCATATAGCGGCGGCTTCGGGCTTGTTGGAGACGCGTCCGGCGTGCCGCAGAGAGTGCCACTGAGCGGCTCGGTTCAACAAGTGGTCGACGACGTTCAGCGACTGCAGGAACTTGGTGTTTCGAATATCGTCTTCAGGTTCGGACTCCCGACCGCCAGTAATCAGGAAATCCTCGATCAGATCTCCTATGTAGGGGAGTCGGTGTTGCCGGCCCTGGACCGGTCGGGGTCGGTTGGCGATCTCTGAGGTTAGCACCGCTGTCTGGGAGTACCGAAAGACCGTGAACGTTACTGCCAGGTTATGAGCTCGCTCATAAGCGCCGGGGTTTCGGTTTCGGCGGCAATTGCGATCCTAGCCATGTGCTCATCCATGAGTTTCTCCGCTCGAGCGCCCTTTCCAGCGATGATCGCGTTTGCGATGGCTTGGTGCTCACGATCGCTCTGGAGCCGTTTCGCGGGGACGACAGTCCTAGCCCCCAGTTCTTCTCGATAGACAACTCTGTCCCGGTAGATCTCCTGCAGCGTGGACGCGGAACAGGTCCATAATTCGATTGCCTGAGAATCGGCCTATCAGCTCATGAAAGTCCGCCCAGACGTCAGCGAGCCCGTCGTAGTCGTCGTCGCCGATGGTTCGGGTCTGGGCTAGATTTTCTCGCAGCTGGGCGGCCATCTCACCCGTTGTGCCCTCTGCGGCTAAGCGTGCCATCATCGGTTCGAGAGTACGTCTCGCGTGGAGCAACTCGAGATAGGTGACTCGGCGTACCTGAAGGTGAAGCGACATCATTCGGGCCAGCCCGCCGGGATCGTGGGTCGCCACAACCGCGCCGCCGCCGGGCCCGGTCTTCATGGTGATGATGCCCTCGACCTCGAGGATGCGGAGCGCCTCCCGTAACGATCCGCGGCCGACGCCGAAGCGAGTGATCAAGGACGCCTCAGAAGGCAGGGTGTCGCCAGGGCGGGCCCGGCGGCTCGCAATCTCGGCGACAATGTCGCGGGCCAACAGTTCGGAGACCTTCGCCGGGCGGTTCCGCGGCCGCCGGTAGAGTCCGCTCTCGGGTACGACATTCATGGGCTCAGCGTCCGACATGGCGCCCACGCTAGCGCCGTCGGTCCTCGCCCCGAAGAATGCCGCCGCTCGGCTGCCGAGGACTCTCGCAACTAGTCATGCTCACGAGGACGAGGCTGAGCGAGGTCCCCGACAGTATCGACACCATGAACTCCAAGGGGCTAGGGCCCACTGGCCTCCGCCGTGCGGAAACGAGGCAGTGTGATGCTGTCCGTCACGTCATCGAAAACGACCTCCACTTCCAAACCGATGCGGATCTGTTGCTCTCCGAGATCAACGATGTTGCCATAGAGCATGGGACCTTCGCGGAGACGGATCAGAGCGACATGATAGGGGATGTCGTTCTGGAATGACCTCAGATAGACCCGATCGAAGATCGTAAAAGCGAAGATCTGACCCCGTCCGGTGGCGGTGACCCAATCACGTTCGACGCTGAGGCAGCGGGGGCACGTCGCATAGGGCGGGAACCAGATGTGACCACAACTCTGGCACTGCGGCAGTCGCAGGCTGTGCTGGCGCGTCGCCTCCCAGAACGGTCCGTCCTCGACTCCGGGCACGGGGAGGGGCTTCTCGTAGATCATGGGTCGTCGCGAAAGAGTAGGCTGGCCCCGGGCACCGCGGACAGGCCGGCGTACAGAATGCGACGGCATCCGTCGACCTGTCGCGGTCCGGCTTCGCCGCGTAGTTGGCGGACCGCCTCGACGTGGGCGTTCCAGCCCTGCAGGTACGCTTCGCTGAGCATTCCTCCACCTGTGTTCACGGGCAGTTCGCCGCCGGGGGCGGTGCGCCCACCCCGCAGCCACTCGAGGGCCTCACCCCGACCACAGAAACCGAATCCTTCGAGGATCCACAGAACTGCGGGCGAGAAGTTGTCATACACCTCAAGAAGGTCGATGTCGGTAGTACCTACCCCCACTTGGTCCAGTACGTCGGTCTTTAACGATGCGCATGCTGCTTCCCAGAAATCCTCCGCCGCGTAGTAGGGGCGTACGTTGGCACGCGAGGCGACACTTCCGATGAAGGCGGGCCGATGGGGACAGTCTGCTGCTCGCTCCGCGCTGGTGACGATGTAAGCCGCGCACCCATCGTTGACGAGGCAGTAGTCGAAGATTCGCAGAGGTCGCGCCACGTAGCGTGAGTTCATGTAGTCATCAATGGTTAGCGGCTCCTGGAAAATGGCGCGTGGGTTCATCGCTGCCCACATACGGGTCGCGAGTGCAACCGCGGCCAAGTCCTCCTCTCGTCCCCCTGACAGCGCCAGGTAGCGTGAGAACAGCAGGGCGTACTGCGCTCCGGGTGACACCATGCCATAGGCGCTGTCATAGAGTCCGTCCATACCCGGTGCGAGAGGGCGCTCGGTTTGGGCTTTCTCGTCGATGTCTCCACCGAAGCGACTTCCGGCGGATCGAAAGCCTACGGCGTTGAAAAGCACCACGTACTCGGCCATATGGTGGTGCACGGCCATGGCTGCATGCCCGAGGGCATGAGGGCATAGTCGTCCTCCCTGGGGGTAGTGGGCCAGGAACCGCACATTCTCCAGGCCCGCCCGGAACATCACCGGCTCGTAGGAGGCCAGCCCGGATACGATCAGGCCGTCGATCTGGTCCTTGGTCAAGCTGGCGTCGGCGAGTGCGTTTCCGATCGCCTCTATGGCGTAGTCCTCCCGGTGACCAGGGCTGCCGCGGTACAGGGTTCCATAGTCGGTCTCTCCGATGCCGACGATTGCCGTCTGCCCCCACAGGGCTCGATCGGTCACACGTACTCCTTCCCTCGGATCGCCGATCTCGGTGTGAGAAGGCTCGGCTGGGCGACCACCGGGTTGGGTCCCTCAGGCGTTTGGGTCGTGGGGAAGCTTGTACAGCTCCACCGCATTGCCGGCCACGATCTGCCACTTTTCTGATTGGGGCACATCCAGGAACATGTCCTCGATCAAGCGTCGGCTGTACGGAACGTCATGCCGGTGGTGGGGGTAATCGGTTGACCACATCATATTGCTCACGCCTATGGAATGCCTAACCCGTACCGCAAAGGGTTCGCGGATGAAGGTCATGGCCCAGTTCCGATGGAAGTATTCCGAGGGCAGAAGCTCGAGCGACGTGTGAGTCCAGGTCCGGTTGCGCCAGTAGTGGTCATCCATGTGCTCCAGCAGCGCTGGGACCCAACTTGCGCCCCATTCCGCCCCTATAACATTCAGCTTCGGGAACCGGTCGAATAGGCCGGAGTAGATCCACTCGGCGGTGATCCCAGAAAACTGACCGACGGCGCCGCCCATCTGCGCCAGCCCTGGTCGGTCCGCCATAGTTCGGGCGCTGCCGGCCTGCCGGGCTTCTCCGGTCAGGTTGCGGACCGAGGCCGAGATGCCGTTGTGAAGGTTGATGGGGAGCTCAAGCTCTTCGCAGGCCGCGAAGAAGGGATCGTCGTCGCGCGACAGTTGGGCGCTGCCGGACGGGTAGGTCTGTAGGTAGATGCCTCGGTACCCGCGGGCTTTGGCCCGGTGAACCGCTTCTACGGCCTTGTCGATACCGAGTTGGGGGATCATCGCCTGGGCTATCAGCCGGTCCGGGTCAGCGGCAGCGAACTCCTCCAGCTGCCACGTATTGTAGGCTTCGATGCCTGCTTCGTGCACGGTTGGATCGGGATGGTTGGCGAAGTAGGCGATGGTGCGGGGTGAACTGGTCGGGAAGAGGATCTCGGCGTCGACGCCATCCTCGTCCTGTTCGACCAGACGCGCCTTGCCGTCATAGGCGCCCGGTTTCATGCGATCGTAGGTCAGGCCAGCCCAACGATAATCCTCATATCGTTGACCACCGGTAGCGGTCAGTCCGATCACCGCCTTATAGTCGCTGCCCGGTACCTGCCAGGCGTCGCCTCCTTCTTCGTCTTTCGTGACTCTGGGAAGGTGTTCCTTGTGCAGGTCGGCCGGCAGATATCGGGCCCACATGTCGGGTGGTTCGAGAGTGTGTCCATCCGCTGAGACGATACGGTAGTTTCTTGGCATGTCGGTGCTCCTACATCGTTCTTAGTCGGCGAGACGGTTTGCTCGGGTGGCGTCAAGATTGAACTGCACTCAGTCGATGTCGATTTGCCGTCGTGTGAAGACCCAGGTATCGTTGATTGCCGCCATGTCGTCGATGTAGCGGCCCACGGCGGACAGTTCCCATCTCCCGGCCGGGCCTCGGCGCAGGTGAGCGAGATCGGACACACCGCTAGCCCGGTCCGGGCTGGCCTCGTCAAGGACCGTGTTCATGGTGAGGTGCCGGCCTCCCGGATTCCGGCCGATCTCGGCCATCCAGGTTCGGATGGCGGACCGGCCTTCGTGCTTCTGGCCGTTGACGACGAGGACGGCCTCGTCGCTGAAGAGGGCCGCGCAGTCGTCCAGCCTGCGGTCGTCGATGAGTCGGGCATAGCGAGCCAGGAGTTCCTGCACGGCCATGGCGACATCGACGTTCGTGGTGGCCATATCCGGCTACCTCCTCGGCGGAACTGGTGGGTACGGGACTGGAGTCCTCGGCCTGTTGTTTCGGGGCAGCCTTGGCGTCGACGGACCCCGACCGTGCCATGTCATGGATGTTAACCTAACTATAGGCGAATTATGCGTACACTTATCCTGAGTCGCATGAACCATACTACGCAGCGACTCGCATCCGAGGCAAAAGAGGGGCCCAGCTGGAAGCTACGTTACCCTCGCGGCCTCAAAACAGAACCCCCGGGATGCCGCATCGACAAGGTGTGGTAGTGAATTCTGCGGTTTATTGTCAGTCCTCGTTGACGCTCCGCCGTGGGCCGTCTACGCTAGGCACCCGTGGTTAGCACGGCTTTGCCGCCCGTCGTCCCGGATCCCTTCCCGCCCGGCTTGGCCCCACCGTGGACCAGGTCGGGTCATTCCGATCCGTACCCCTGGTTCCAGCACATGGTCAGCCACCGTCCGGTTTCCTACGACCGGGAGACTGACCTCTGGCATTTCTGTGGCTACTCCGAGGTTCATGCCTTCCTCAAGGACTGGGAGCACTGGTCGACGGCCAAGAGGATGGAGCGGGTGCCTGAGGAGGAGCGCGTCATCCGGTTACTCACGAGCGATCCGCCCCTGCATGTGTCGCTCCGGAAGCATTTTGCGCACGCCTACCGCCCTCGGCGGGTGGCATCCTTGGAGGAGCACATTCGATCTGTGTGCCGCGCCTTGATACAGGAGTGCGTAGATCGGGGTACGTTCGACTTCACTCACGACCTAGCGACACCGCTGACCTCGCAACTGATCGCGGAGCTCATCGGCGTGGAAGCAGACGACCGACCGCAGTTTCTGGTATCGGGACAGGCGACGGGAGGTGCCACGCTCGGCCCGGTCGTCGACGATGGCCAATGTCCCGTTCTGAGCATGGGAGGCTCGGACCCGCAGGCGCATCAAAAGGCAGGCGCGTTCTTCGGTGAACTGATCGCCCGTCGGCGAGGCCGTCCTCGAGACGACTTGGTCAGTGATCTGGCTCGGATCCCGGAGCGGGAGATGGAGGGCAAACTGGATGTCGGGGCGCTGCTCGTCGAGCAGCTCGGAGCTGGTCAGAGCACCACTACCCACCTCCTCGGCAGCATGCTGTACCTGCTCTACCATTCTCCGGACCAGCTGGAGCTGGTGCGCCAGAGTAGGCCCCTCGTGCCGATGGCGGTCGAAGAGACGGTTCGATTGTGCGGGCCTCTGCAGTCCCGCCCGAGGATCGCGGCGAAACCGGTGCAAGTGGCCGGAGGCATCATCCCGGAAGGGGCTGTTGGTTTGGGCTGGATGCAAGCGGCCAATCTCGATCCGGGACGGTTCCGTGATCCGATGCGCTTTGACGTGACCCGAACGGAGAGCCATCATGTGGCGTTCGGGTTCGGTGATCACCACTGTCTTGGCAGCAATCTCGCTCGCATGGAAGGAAGAGTGTTCCTGGAGGAGTTCCTCGATGCCGTTTCCGACTTCCGGGTGGTCTCGTCCGAGCCATTGACCCTTGTGGACGATTTCGTGCTGCGGGGTCCGATGGCGCTCGAGATAGAGGTCACGCCGCGTGACCTCTAGACCGGTTCAGCCCCTGAGGGCACGTCGCTCGTATGATCGATACGCGGACCAGTCCTCGACCGGCCAGGCATCCTGGACGTCGCCGACGGCGTCGACTCCGTTGATGTGCCATTTCATGGTGTAGATGAACCCGACAGACGAGCCGGCGGAGGGCCGGATCAGCAGGTTTACGGGATGGCCGGTCGCCTTCAGCGTGCGTCCAATCTCATCCACGCCCGTTACGGTCATCGACTCGATCATCCCGTCGCCCGGCCGCCGGACCGTCAACTGCTCGACGTTCAGGAGTGCGGAGCGGGCGCCATCGGCGACGAAGTATCCCTTGTTCCCCATGACGAAGAAGGCCTGGCTGGCTGATGCCGTCCCCCATAGGTAAGGGGCGGGACGGTTCGCGAGTTGCTCCGGTGACGTCCCGCCCCTTGTCGGGTTGGTTCGCGGTTCCGGTCGGTCGCCCCATGAGTGGTCCCACATCGCCATGCAATCGATGGCCAGGACTTCGTTCCGAAGCCGCAGGTGTCCTGTAACCGTGCTGGGCTGTTCGAACCGGACGACGGCTGGGGGGAAGCCTACGGTTGTTTCATAGGGGGACATCATGGACTGGTATTCCAGGTCGAATGCCACGGCCGGGCTGTCGTCGTAGGTCAGGCGGTACCGTTGAAGAGGTTTGAGAGCGGTCAATGCCACCCCGTCCGGCCAGCGCATGCTTCGGAGGTCGGCGGCGCTGGTGATGGGCTGGGTGTTCTGGATCATGAAGTACGGCGCTTCGTACCATTGGGTGGCCTGGTCGTCCCAAATCCACACGCCACCTGACGCCACCCCGAGGGTGGTTCTCGTCAGGTGGTAGATCCACCCGGCCAGGCGGCGCTCCTCGTGGAAGAAGCACCACCAAGAGCCCTCTGTCTGCCAGGTCACACTGAGATCCCGGTGGAAGCCGTCGTCGGTCGGTGTGAGCAGCGATTCTTCCATCTCCGGCGGCCGGCTGGCATCGTCCATGATGTGGCTCTGGGCGTCCGGGTCGTGTCCAGTCCTATTTTCCACCGGTCTGTCCTCTCGAGTCCTGTGCCGATCTTTTCTGCGATTCCTACGTATGGTAGGCTTACTTGACCGCGTGGCCGGAGGCAAGGGGAGGACGGAGGATGACTACACCGCTCGCCGGACTTGTGGTGGTCGACCTCTCCAGCGGAATCGCCGGTGGCTATTGCACCAAGGCGCTGGTGGACGGTGGCGCCGAGGTGGTAAAGGTCGAGGGGCCCGGTGGGGACGCTCTGCGAGGGTTGGAGTGGGCGACGTCGGCAGGCGAAGGCTTGGACAGCGGCTTGTTCGAGTTCCTGGGCTGCTCCAAGCGAAGCGTGGTCGTCGCGCCGCACGACGCGGCCGACTTGGCGTTGGCGCGCACGCTTCTTCGAGCCGCGGATATCGTTGTGTGGTCGCCGGGGTCTGAGGTTGCCGACCTCGATGAGTTCAAGCCTGTTGCGATCCGGGCGCTGGCGCCAGCCGCGATCGTGGCGAGTATCACCCCGTTCGGATTGGACGGACCGTGGTCAGGGCGAGCCGCCAATGAGCTCACCCTCCAAGCCTGGTCAGGTGGCATCTCCGGTCGGGGCGACCCGCGATGGCCGCCGGTCCACTGTGGCGGACAGCCCGGTCAGTGGCTGGCGGGTATCACAGCGGCCGTTGGTATCCTGACAGCCCATTACCGAAGCGCAGCTGTTGGTGTCGGTGAGCTAGTGGATGTGTCAGTACTGGACACGTTGACGTTGATGCTCCAGATGTATCCCGTCACCATCCGGACGGCCCGCGAGAGCCAGGGGCTCCCCGCTCCCCTCACCCCAACCCGGTCGATCGGGATTCCTGCCATAGAGGCGGGGCTTGACGGCTGGGTGGGATTCATGGTTGCCACCGCTTGGATGTGGGAGTCATTTTGTGTCCTGGTGGAGCATCCGGAATGGCTCGACGACTCCAGTCTCTATTCCTACGCTGGGCGGCAGCAGCGGCGTGAGGAGATCGAAACAGCCACTCGGGAATGGGTGGGCGAGCGAACCGTCGAAGAGGTGCTGGAGAACGCCGCTGCATTAAGGGTACCGGTTGCCCCGGTCGGGAACGGGCAGAATGTCACGGACTTCGACCATTTCCGGTCCCGGGGATTCTATCTGGCAAATCCTGCAGGTCGCTTTCTGCAGCCTGATGTGCCCTACACGCTGGGGAAGTCTGATGGCCGACGCCCTCCGACAGCCGCGCCCAGGCTGGGCGCGCACACGGACAGCGAGCGGGGTAACCGGCGGCCGGCGCGCACGCGAAGCGGGGCTCGACGGGCTCGGGCATTGCCGTTCTCCGGTCTCCGCGTCGCGGACTTTACGGCTTTCTGGGCTGGTCCGATTGTGGGGCATTACCTGGCCATGATGGGTGCCGAGGTGATCCACGTGGAATCACCTCGGCACCCCGACGGCATCCGGGGTCATTCGATCAAGAGCACCGCCGATGAGCGATGGTGGGAGTACACCCCGATGTTCCACGGTCCGAATACGAACAAACGCGGCGTGACCATCGACATGGGGACAGATCGCGGCAGACAGGTCGCTCGCCGTCTGATATCTGCTTGCGACATCATGCTGGAGAACTACTCGCCTCGGGTCATGGAGCAATGGGGTCTCGAGTACGAAGCTGTTCGCCACATCCGGCCTGACATAATCTTTGTTCGAATGCCCGCTTTTGGTCTAAGAGGACCGTGGAAGGAACGGACCGGCTACGCTCAAACCATGGAGCAGGTGTCGGGGATGGCATGGGTCACCGGGTTCCCCGAAGGACCCCCCCATGTCCCTAACGGCGCCTGTGATCCGCTCGCCGGCACCCACGCCACTTTCGCGTTGCTGCTCGCCCTGGAGCATCGGCGAAGAACCGGTGAAGGAATGCAGGTCGAGGTGGCCATGGTCGGCGGTGCCCTCAATGTCGCTGCTCAGCAAGCCATCGAATATCAAACCTCGGGGCGCTTGATTGAGCGAACCGGCAACCACGGGTTGGGTGTGCCGCACAACCTGTACCGGGTGCGCGGCGTCGACCGCTTCGGGCGTCCCGACTGCTGGGTAGCGATTGCGGTGGAGACCGACGAACAGTGGCTCGACCTGTGCGAGGCGATCGGCCAGGACTGCTGGGCCCACGACAAGACCTTGCGTACATCCGAGGGCCGACGGGGCCGAGAGGACGAGATCGATGCGGATCTCGGCGGGTGGTGTAGTGCGCACAGTGGCGATGAGGTCGTTGACGCTCTCTGGGCGCGTGGTGTCCCGGTGGCCAAGGTTATGCCAGCCGACGCCACGGATAGTCTCGCGCACCACCAAGCCAGGGGGCTGTTCGAGGCGGTCGGTCATCCCCTCGTCGGTCGGGAACTCCATATCGGCTACCCGGCCCGATTGTCGGGGGGCCCATCGTCGCTTCACCGGTCTCCTGCGCCGACTCTCGGCCAGGACAATGAAGCGGTGCTGGGCGGAATAGTCGGACTGTCGCAGACTGAACTGGATGTTCTCGAAAGGGACGCGATAATCGGCACTCGCCTCGTCGGTGAGCATCGGACGAGGTAGACGGATGCGCCCCCTCGGTGACGACCTGATCCGCAGCGCCCGCTGGACCCTCGAACAGTACGTGCAGCCGGTCGTACAGGATCCTGTGGCAGCTAGCTACCTGCGCGCTATCGTCGCGCTGCTCGCCGAGGCGGAAGTGCGAAGCCGATTTGAGTGGGCGGTGCTGTGCGAAGAGCGCGATGAGCTGATAGCTCTCAATGCACTCTTGGGCGATCCCGTCCAAGCTGATTTGCGAGGTCTGGAGAACGCTTCCGACTGGACTCCTGCCTCCTTGGGCGACCTGGCCAGCACCGTCGCACGCCTGCGGGAGCCCGTCGCACGAGCCATTCGAGACGGCGAACCGGCTCCCGCCGCCCTAAAGGACTATCTTTCGCATCAGGTTGAGCGCTATCTACGCTGCTCGGCGGACCCAGTCGGACCGGCGTTTTGACCGCCATTACTGCCGAGAGCGTCGAGGGCTACCTGCGCAAGCGTCTGGCCCCGTCGACGAGCATCCGCCAGATGCGCCGGGCGCCGATCGGTCTCTCCCGCCAGACCTGGTTCCTGGACCTCGGACACCGTCGGCTGGTCCTGCGCGCCGATAACCCGGGCGGCATCGCCGCGGTTCCGGGATCGCTGGAACATGAGTACGACCTGTACCGACGGTTGGGCGAGACTTCCCTGCCCGTCGCCAAGACGCTCTGGTTCGAAGCTGATCCCTCGATCCTGGGGGCACCCTTCTACCTACGTGAGTACGTAGAAGGTACGCAAAGCCCGGACCACTTCGACGACCCCGATCCCAGATATGACGACGTTCGGGTCGAAGTGTCGAAAGAGCACGCCCGCAGGCTCGCCATGGTGCACGCGCTGGACTGGCGTGCGCTCGGTTTCGACCGCGTTCTTACCGTGCCCCGGTCACCGGCGGACTGCGCCATCGCTACCGTCGACCGGATAGCAGCGGGCCTGCGTGACGTCGCCATAGAAGCGATGCCCCTGCTCGAGATGATCACACTGTGGTTGCGCCAGCATTCACCCCCAGCTTCGGATGCGGTCCTATGCAAGGGGAGCAATGGGGCCATGCAGGAAATTTGGAGCGGGTTGACGATTGTGGGATTGTCAGACTGGGAGCTCGCGTCGATAGGCGACCCCGCCAACGACTGGGCTCGCTGTCAGGGTTACATCGTCGAGATCCCGGGACGCTGGGATCGTCGGCGCATACTCGACTACTACACGACGCTCTCGGGCCATGAGGTGTCCGACGACGCGATCGAGTACTACCAGCTGATCTACGTCTTCGAGATGATCCTGGTTGGCCTCCATTCGGCCCGGGTTCTCTACGAAGGAGACCAGCCGGACGCTCGCCTGGCGCATCTCGCGTCGGCCACGGTCCGGTCAGGTCTTGTGCGACTGGCAAAAGCCATCGGTCTGTACCCAATGCCAAGACGCCAGGCGGCGGAGAAATTCGATGACCGCCGTGCCTTCGAACGATGACCGAGTAATGACACGTCGCAAGAGCAAAGTACATCTGTGAGGTCATGGATCACCCAGATGACTTGACGATATGGAAGAGAGACTGTACGGCAACGCCACCGATGGGTCGCATCTCGATCTGGAGCAAGCCCGGGAAGCCGCGAACTGGAGGGTCCTATGAGCGTCGAGCAAGCAGCACAGATTCAGGGGTCCACTGCGGCCGGCAGCTTGGCCGGCATCATTGTGCTGGACTTCAGCTGGGGTATCGCGGGGCCGATGGCGACGGGGCAGCTCGCCGACCACGGCGCGACGGTCATCCGGGTGGAGCCTTCGACAGGAGATCCCTATAGCCCGTTCGTTTCTGGCGGGGCGTACAACCGAGGCAAGCTGTCGGTCAGCCTCGACCTGCGAACCCGCGAGGGGCAGGAGGCCGCAATTGCCCTCGCCGATAGGTCGGACGTGATCGTTGAGGCGTGGCAGCCGGGCGTGGCTGACCGCTTCGGACTCGGTTCGGCGACGCTCCGGGAACGGAATCCCGAGCTGATCTACTGTGCCCTGTCCGGGTACGGATCGAACACGGCGGATTGGGACCGTCCCGGCTACGACGCCTTGGTCAGCGCCAGGATCGGGGCGATGGCCGAACAGCAGACGACCCTGGGATTCACTCCGGTCTACCTGGCTGTTCCGATCGCTAGCATCGGCGCCGCCATGCTGGCCGTAATTGGAATCGTAGCCGCCTTGTACGACCGGGAGGGATCGGGAAGGGGCTGCGAGGTCGAAACGTCACTCGTGGACGGGGCTCTCGCCTTTCTCAATATGTTCTGGGAGGACCTCGAAGCCGCTCCTGTAAGCGGACCAACGGTCGACTCAACCGATCGGCGACGCTATCGGCTCTTGGTCACCAGCTTCCGGTGTGCCGACGGCGAGTTTCTTGGTATCCACACCGGCGCCGGCGGGTCGCACGCCCGCCTCATGGACGCCTTGGGCCTATCAGATCGGGTACGGCCGGCGGCAGGTAGTCGCGAAAAGCTGGTGCCGCTCACAGAAGAGGAAGCAGCCGTGGTTGAAGCGGAGGTGCCCAGACTTTTCGCCAGCCGGGATCGGGACCACTGGCTGAAACTACTCAGACACGCAGACGTGACCGCGATCCCAGTCCTCAGACAGACCGAGGCTTTCCACACCGACCAGACTCGCCACCTCGGGATGGTCCTTGAGCTATGCGACAACGACCTAGGCCCAGTTGAGCAGGTCGGGATTCCCGCTCGTCTGTCAGGCTCACCAGGTGGGGTTCGCGGCCGGGCACCAAGACCCGGAGAACATACCAGTGTTGTGGTGCGGGCGGTGCGGGAGTCTCGCACAAAACACCAATTTGCCTCGATCTTGCAAGGAGCGGCCGACCGATGCTGACCACGCTCGAGGGCGTGAAGATCCTCGACTTCGGGATCTATTTCGCCGGACCCTATGGACCCAGATTGTTGGCCGATCTCGGCGCCGACGTGATCAAGCTTGAATCATTGGACGGCGACCTCCTCCGGCCCACCACGAAACCCTTCAACGCCGCGGCCCGCGGCAAACGTTCGATCGCTGTCAACCTCAAGGACCCGGCCGGACGAGCCGTCGCCCACGACCTCGCCAAAACGGTCGATGTCGTCACCCACAACATGCGGCCCGGGGTAGCCGAACGGCTCGGTATCGACTACAACACCCTCCGGCAGTTGAACCCGCAGTTGATTTACGCATACGCACCCGGTTGGGGCAGTAGTGGACCTGACGCCCAACTACCAGGATTTGCGCCGCTATTCGGAGGCTACTGCGGCTTGCACCATGAAGCGGCTGGCCACGGAGCCGACCCAACCCCACCGGTGGGCAACGAAGACAACGGCAACGGACTCGTTGGGGCTGCTGCGATCCTCATGGCCCTCTTCCATCGCCGCCGCACCGGGGAGGGTCAATATCTGGAGAATCCGCAACTGGGCGCCACGCTACTGATGGGCATGCATCTCATGCGAAACGCCGAAGGCGCGGTGATCGGATCTCGCTCTCCTGATGAGCGTCGACTTCGCCTGTCAGCGCTCGACGGAATCTACCGGACTAGCGATGGCTGGGTTTGCATCTCAGCCCGGCTGGATCACGAGTATGGCGCCCTCGCAGAGGTGGAAGCATTGGGGCGACTCCGAGACACCCGCTTTTCCTCGATATCTGCCCGCCGGGACGCGGACACTGAGTTATGCGGCATCCTCGAGGAAGCATTCGCGGCAGACGACACCGCGGAATGGGCTAACCGATTACAAGAGAAGGCTGTGCGTTTCGAGATACCCGTAGGGCCTGGGGCGGCCGAACGGTTTCTGCGCGATCCTGAGCAGGAGCAGATTGGTCGGGTGGAGACATACCAGCATCCCCGTTGGGGGGAGGTCAGGGACATCGCCGTCATGGTGCGACTCAGCACGGCGGGACAGCGGAAAGGCAGGCCTGCTCCAGAAGTAGGTGAGCACACAGATGACATACTCCTCGAGATTGGGTACTCCCCCAGTCGCATTACAGAGCTACTCGATGCTGGCGTAGTCGCTTAAGTGACCGAGTATCTGGATCCCGCCGCGCCGCTTCTGGGAATCGGTGGACGGTGCCGGGGCTGTCTGTTTGTGAGCCGAGACGGAGGTCCTCCTATGGGATGGCCACTGGATTTCAAGGTTCTTGATGACTCTCTCTGGGCCACCTCCTACCGAACCGCCCCGAAGACGACTCGAATCCAGGCGGCCGACCAAGCTGCCTGCGTCCTGTTCAACAGTGAGGACAGCCCGTACCCGTATGGCGTACTCGAAGGAACGGTAGATGTCATCGAGCCCAGCCTCGAATTGGTGAGCCGATATATGGGTTGGACTGGCAGAAAACTGCCAACGCCAGTGCCTCGCGTCGCAGATCGACTCCTGCTCGGTAAACGGGTCTTTCTAAACTTCCGGTGTCATCACCCAGTGGCACTGGTAACAGGAGATACATGAGGGGCCGTACGTCGCTGGCAATGTCACCTGATGAGATACGAGGGTTTCTCGCCGAGCATCGTATCGGTGTGGTGTGTGGCCACGACCGTAATGGCGTGCTCACGGCGCGAAGGTGCGGCTTGCACCATGACGGCGTCAGACTGAAGTTGACGTTGCGCCCTCCGCTATGCACCTTTGACTTTGCTAGACATCCCGACGTGTGCGTGGCAGTGGACACCTACCCGTCTTATCAAGAGATCAAGGGAGTAATTATCATTGGCCGTGCCGTGTGGCTCAACGAAGCCGCAGTCATCGGCGTTATGATCGAACGAACGATTACCTTCGATTTTATGAAGGAGGTGGCCACGCCTAGCT
>CAVYNO010000016.1:0-8745 GCA_963769825.1 uncultured Acidimicrobiales bacterium | reverse complement strand
ACTACGCGAGCCACAAGATGTTGTGTTGAGGTGGAGAGTCCGACCTGCGCCCGAGCGCAAAGAGAGGGTGCCCACGTACGGCACGAGTGGGGCAGTCGGCGATGACTCCCGCAACCGAAATATGAGGCACTTTGCGATCCCGGTACTGTGCTCTCGTGAATCGACCCAAGGTGGATGGCCGAACCGTGGGCAAGGAGATCACTCGAATCGCGAGGCCAGTCCTAAAGGAAGCAGGCTTCGCGAAGTTCACGGCCCGGAAGGCATGGCGCTATTCCGACCAGACAATCGACCTCGTGGATTTCCGGTCATTTACCAGCTACGTGGCGACCGGCGTGGGGTGTACGACATTCAGCTTCGCCGTCACGATCGGGGTTTTCTACCGGTGCCTGGACCCCGACTTTGAAACCCCCCAGGACTACAACTTGACGTTCCGGGGCGACCTCGGAAAGGCGCTTCAACAGCCCTGGTTTGAGCCGCAGGGGCCGATGATGGCAGCTGTCGGGGACCGCCCGGATGTCTGGTACGTGCGTCCAGATGGGTCGAATCTCACCGACTGCGTTGAGGACGCCACACACCAGCTGATGGTTGGCGGCTTACCCCTTCTAGACCAACTCGGCACGCCAGACCACGCATATCGGATGCTTCTGACGGAAACCTCTCGCTCCACGGGGTTCGGGACTCCGGGGTTGTCCATGCCGGGCCGGCCAGACTCGCCCCGTTGGCGTGACGTGACCATTGCGATCGGTCACCTTGTCGTAGACGACCCTCGTGATGACATGCGTTCAGCCCCGGTCCTCACTCGGCCATAAGTGCCCGAGATCGCCCGGGCTATGTCTGGAGTTGACCCGCTTCGATGGACACGGGTTTATGGGGATCAGGCCACCACGAGGGCGGCTTCGTAGTCAAGCGGGCTGAGATGACCGAGTCCGGCTTGGGCCCGTTCTCGGTTGTAGAAGATTTCGATGTAGTCGAACAAGACGCTGCGCAGTCTGGCTCGGTTCATGTAGATCAAGGGGCCGTAGATCCAGCTGAGCTCTCGCTTGAGCGTGGCCCAGAAGGTTTCCATGGCCGCGTTGTCGTAGCAATCGCCGGTTGATCCATAGGACGGCACCAAGCCGAGCTCCCGCAATCGATTGGTGAAGTCGAGTGAGGTGTATTGGCATCCCTTGTCGCTGTGGTGCACGAGGTCCTCGTCGGGATCTCGTCGAGCCACGGCCATCGACACCGCTTCGATGACCAGTTCTGAGGTCTGTCGGGTGCCCATCGACCAGCCAACGAGGTTCCGACCATAGAGGTCGCGCACGCCGGCCAAGAAGAGCTTGCCTTCCCCGGTCATGAACTCGGTGATGTCGGCCACCCAGCGCTCATTGGGCCCACTGGCGCTGAAGACACGCTTGAGAAGATCGGGTGCAGGGGCGGTGTCGAGGCGACCACGACGCCACTTCTTGCGTGAATGCACGCCCACCAGCTCGGCGTCGGCCATCAAGCGAGCCACCCGCTTGCGGCCGATTCGGGTGCCGATGCGACAGAGCTGGCCATGGATGCGCGGCGCTCCATAGGTGGACCTCGAGCGCTGGTAGATGTCGCGGATGGCCTCGGTCAGATAGGCGTCTTCGATGCAACGCTGCGATGGTGGCCGGCTGGCCCAGGCGTAGTAACCGCTTCGTGAGACCTTGGCCACCCGGCACAATGATTTGACCGGATACTGGTCTCGGTGAGCGGAGACGAAGCGGAAGCGGTTTAGCGGCTCGTCTCCTTGGCGAAAAAAGCCGACGCCTTGAGGAGGATCTCCCGGTCCTGTTTGAGATCGGCGTTCTCTTTGCGCAATCGCTTGAGCTCGGCACGTTCGGACTCAGAGAGCGCACCGGGATCTGATGCTCGAGCCCTCGCCTTGTCGGCTGCCTTGACCCAGTTGTGCAACGTCTGGTCAGGAATGCCGAGACCGGCAGCCACTTGGCGCATCGACCGGTCGCCCCGACGCACTAGTTCAACGGCCTCGCGACGGAACTCCTCGGGATAAATCGATGGACGACCCACTGCGGGCTCCTTCCTCCGGGGTCTCCCCCAGAATGAGGTGTCCACGAGAGCGGGTCAACTCCAGTCTCCTATCGCCGGGATGGTGGGATGGATTCCTGAGTCGGCCGATTTCTCCGCTGAAGCTCCAGCCGCCGAAGTTCTAGGTCGATAATGGCCGCATGGCGTGGGATCAGCAGGTCACTCAGTCCACTCGGAAGATCTTCTATCGCCCCTCTCGGACCTTCTTCGTCATCCGGCTGATCGTCGGGGTGGGCGCCTTCGCGTTCGGTCTTTACGGGCTGTTGTTCTACGCAACCGGAACAGAGAGTTCGCTGCGAGGCCAGTATTGGGTCGTCACACTCTTCGGCATCCTTTGGCCCGGCTGGGAGTTGTACAAGCGCTATCTGTTCCCAATGAGGACGGTGCTGAGCGACGACGAACTCCTCTTGGAAGATTCAAAGATCCAGGTTCGTTTGCCGCTCTCAGAGATAGCTGGCGTCGGAATCGTGAGACGCCCTATTCGTGTGCCCGTGCTCACATGGCACATGTGGCAGCCAGTTTGCTGGACTGGCGATGGTTCGCTCCATGGGGCACCAGGCATCACGAGTTTGGGGGCCCACAAGAGCACCAAGGCCGTCATCGATTCCAGGACCGGAAAAGTTGCGCAAGACCTGTATGCGAAAATCCGCACAGCTCAAGGCGAGGGTGGGTTGGTGAAGTCGCATCGGCTGCAAGCGTTTCCAACGGGAGCAGAAGTGCTCATCGAGATTCTGGACTATTCGTCGCACGGCGGTCATTGGTTGCTTCGTTGGGATGCCGACACGCACAAGGCACGATGGGACGACAGTGTCTAGCCGGGAACGTAAGGGTGTCCCAGTTCGCCGGGACGGTGGGGCATGCTGGGATTGACGGAATCGAGGGGAGGCCAGATGCAGACCGGCATCGTGATCGGTGACACACCAATCGAAACCCTCAGTGCTCGGATGGAACACTCCGTCCTGAATGCCGCCCACGAGACGATTCCCGACAGTTCCGCCCTCGATTTGATCAACGTCGTATTTGCGTTGTTGGAACAGCTGGAGCTGGTCCTCGGAAAGAGTGAGTACGAGAAGTTCCTCAGAGAACTACCCGATCGCTGAGAATCTCTGACCTAACTGCCCCCATACATTGATACTTCTCTGAGGGTCCACCGCTTGATTGCTGGTCCTGAATAGCTTCGGGAGTGCTGGCGGGGCCGGTCTGACTTGGAGTTCCGTGACGTTGCAAAACGTCGTCGACCGAGACCTCCCAGCCGCACATTGAAACCGGCACGTCCCGTCTCAGAGGTGGGGTGATTGGCCCGGGTTGCTAGAACAACCCAGACCGCCCGTCGCTCCGATCCGGGACGGCCGTGCCATCCCTCCAACTTTGAGAGAAAGGGATGACCATGACCATCGTAGAAGCCGCGCGCGGGATTACCGGTGGTGTCGACACACACCGCGACGTGCACGTCGCTGCTGCACTCGATCCCCTCGGTGGGTTGCTCGGAACCGAGAGCTTCGCCACCGACTCGGCCGGCTACAAGGCGCTGCTGTCGTGGCTTGAGGGCTTCGGCAACGTCACCAAGATCGGCGTCGAAGGAACCGGTTCCTACGGGGCCGGCCTGGCCCGCCATCTGCGCCGCTCGGGTGTCGAGGTCATCGATGTCGACCGACCGAATCGCCAAAAGCGCCGCAGCAGCGGCAAGTCCGACCCGCTCGATGCCGTCGAAGCGGCACGGGCCGCCCTCGGTGGCCGGGCGACCGGAAGTCCGAAGTCGCGCGACGGTGCCGTCGAGGCAATCCGGGTCCTCGTCGTGGCCAAGCGCTCGGGCCGCCAGGCCCGGGTCAAGGCGCTCATCCAGATGCGCCACCTCGGCTACAGCGCACCCGAGCAGCTCCGTTGTCGACTGAAGGGCCTCTCGGTGCCAGCGCTGGTCGCCGAAGGATCCAAACTCCGGCCGACACGATCACCCGACCCGGTGACCGCTGCCACCAAGGCATCGCTGTCCTCGTTGGCGCATCGCATCGAAGGGCTGGACCGCGAGTTGGCAGAGCTCGACCAGCGGATTGACGCACTCCTCGTCGCCACCGTGCCCGATCTGCTCGACCTCTTCGGCGTCGGTCCCGACACCGCTGCGGCTCTCGTGATGGCTGCCGGCGACAACCCCGAGCGGCTCCATTCAGAAGCGGCGTGGGCCCACCTCTGCGGGGTGGCTCCGGTGCCCGACGGTTCGGGCAAGACCAGCGGCAGGGTCAAGGCCCACGACGGCGGCGATCGCCAGGCCAACAGCGCGCTCTGGCGCATCGTCATGGTCCGCATCGCCCACGACCCTGACACCCGCGTCTACTTCGAACGTCGAGTCAAGGACGGCAAGACCAAACACGAGGTCATCCGCATCCTGAAGCGCTACGTCGCCCGCGAGGTCTATCGCTACCTACCTCGCGGCTAGATCCTCGGGCTGCGGGTCTGGCTTTGCCCCGTACTGTCGCTCTTGGGAGCTGACTTGCCAGCGACTCGCCGACCTTCAGCTCGGGTTTACGTTCTCGAAAACGCGTGACCTAATAGGAGCTTGTCCTCGACCTCGAGTGACTCATCAATGTCGTGTCCGCTGTTTTCACTCCCGAACCCCCAAAGAGGGGTTGACAAGTAATAGGAGCTCGCCGGGTATGTGTCAGCCAGTTGTTCCCGTGAAAACGCATAATCAAGGGCATGGCCGACAAGACCATCCGAAACACCGGGGTTGTCAATGCCAGTCCCCAGGCGGTCATGGTCTGGTGGTTTCATCCAGATCGAAGGCAAGAGTTTCGCGATCGAATCGAGCGATCTGGCGGTCGAGATGTCTCGGTCGTTGCTTCGATGGAAGGTGATCTGACTGTTACTACGACGACGTTCGTAAACAAGGGGGGTCACCAGGTTCGCGAACGTCAGGAACGGCGTCTGACGTCCGAGGGTACGGCTCCGCCTAACGGAAGTCGGTTTATTGCAGAATCAACCGAGGTCATGACGAGAGAAGGGCCAGGAGGTCATGAGGCCACCCGCACATGCCAAGGTCGGATGGAGTTCGTCCCCAGGCCCGATGGTTCCACCGAGGTGATTTCGCTACACAAGCATGTCGTCACAGGTGGAACCTTCGGTGGTCGATTGCGCTACCGGAGGGTCGATCCCGCCGTCCAAAGTCGCCAGTTCGCAGAGATGATCGAACTCTGCCGGGCAGCTCTAACCGAAAACTGAACCCTGCCCCCGACCGCCGGATCGGTGGGACACGGACGGGTCGGCAAACAACGCCGTGCCGCACGGTCAGAGCACCGTCCCTCAGTGGCCGATGAAGGCACCGATCAGGACCAACATTAACCCGAGGCTGAATTCACGAAACTGAGCAGTGGATCGAGGCAACCCCAGTGGTGCATCATCTGGGCATGACCCCTCGCTCTTTCCTGGCCGGTGGTGCCGCCCTGGCGCTTGCACTCGTTCTCGCAACGTCGGGCACCGCGCAAGGCACAACCAAGAAGCCCAAGAACAAGGCGTCCTCCTCCTTCACTGTCTCGGGCCAAGTCAGCGGAACGCTCAGCTTCAACAAGTCGATGAGTTGCCAGGCGGACAACGCCTCGGAGGCGGCAGGTCTCTACACGCTCCGTGTGTACCTGAGCGGCCACAATGTCCAACCCGCGAAGGCAACGTGGGCGCTCGTCATCGAGGCGAAGGTCGGTCAGACGCCCTACCCGGCGGTCTATCCCAACGAGGTCACCCTTGCCGCAACGTCTTCGAGCGGCGCGCCGCTGGCGACGTGGAGCGCCGGCGGATCGAACACACCGAGTGGATCGGGCTCTTTCACTCTCGCCCCGAAAGCAAAGGGCGGCAGCCTGAACAAGATGGTGCTCTCGCCGAGCCAAGCTGATCCGGGGTCGGCCTCGGGCACGGTGACCATCACGGGGAAGTGGTCGTGCTGATTCAGGTCTGACGAGCATCCGCGTTACCTCTCCAAACTTCGAACTGCGCCTGCCTGCGACCCCTATTGCCATTCGGTTGCTGAACCTTTACGCTCATTTCGGTGGGCAGGCCGCGAAACCCATTCTCCATAGTGCGCGGCGGAGTATGCGGGCTGACGGCATGCCTTTTGCTGACATCGGTCGCATCAGCCACGAGCGCGGCGGCCCATGGGAAGGAACCGGTCGACATCAAGGTCGGGAGTGACCCGGTCGCGGTGGCCTTCACCCCCAACTCCAAGGCCGTCTACGTCGTGAACTCGAACTCTGGGACCGTGACGCCCATCAGCACGAGTGCCAGGAAGGCGGGTACCGCCATCCGCGTCGGCTCTGATCCCGACGCCATCGCCGTGAGTCCCAACGGACAGACCGCCTACATCACCAACAGCGGTTCTTCGACGGTGACGCCAATCACGACCGCCACCGGCAAGGCCGGCCAACCCATTCCCGTGGGGATGGCGCCCTCTGCCATCGTGATCTCTTCGCAGACCAATCGGGCCTATGTCGCGGACAGCGGATCGTCTGAGATCACACCCATCGACCTCTCGACGAACACGGCCTTGGCGCCGATCCCCGTTGGTTCGGGACCAGGGCTCATCGCGCTCAGCCCCGATGGGAAGTCCGCCTACGTGGCGAACTTCATCGCGGGGACCGTCAGCCCTGTCAACCTCACCGCGAACACCGCGGGGTCGCCGATCGCAACTGGCCACCAACCCAACGCCATCGTCTTCACACCGGACGGCCAGACGGCGTACGTCGCCAACCTTTCCTCGAACACCGTGGTCCCGATCGCGACGGCGACGGGTCAGGCTGGTGCGCCGATTGCAGTCGGGAGCGAGCCACAGGCGCTAGCCGTCACACCGGACGGCAAAACCGTGCTGGCCGTGAACTACCAATCCGGCACCGTCTCACTCATCACGGTGCCCACCAATGTCGTAAGAGCGACCGCGAAGGTCGGCAAGAACCCAGAGTCGATCGTCCTGGCGCCCAACGGGAAAAAGGCCCTCGTGGTCAACGAGGGCTCCGGCTCCATGTCTGCTATCGACACGTCCACAGGATCCACGGTCGGCACCATTCAGGTCGGAGGGGCTCCCAGCCCTGTTGCCCTGAGCCCCAATGGGAAGACCCTGGTCGTGGCAATTCTGGGCGCGGAAACTGAGGGTCTGGCTTTCGCCAAGGTCTTCTTCAACCAGGACCATGATCCGACCTTTTGATCTGGACTCTCGACGAAGTCGGGCGCCAGCGTCCCCAAGCAGTCCACTCTGAGCTTTGGTTCGATTGTCCACGCTCTGCGCCGGTGCGGTTTTGAAGTCGAGGAGACAACGAGTCTCTTTGATGCCGGTTACCACTGGCTCGATGACTCCGAGTGACTGCCCCCTATCGCCGGGATTGCGGCGCTGAGTTCGTTGGGGACGCCGCTACTCCCCGATTACAGGA
Source organism: uncultured Acidimicrobiales bacterium (assembly GCA_963769825.1). GTDB lineage: Bacteria > Actinomycetota > Acidimicrobiia > Acidimicrobiales > RAAP-2 > Bog-756. Next base: position 1,288 of record CAVYNO010000016.1, on the reverse strand, counting down.
GCGGGACCCGACGACCACGACAGGGAGCATGAAGCCGGGCTGCCAGCCTCCACTGGGACGACGAACCTAAAAGGCGTAGCCCTATTCGGTCGAAGAGTTACATCCGGACCATCGAATGCTCCGATTTGATGGTCTGAACCGTCAAAAATGGTGGCCGATGGACCTATGGAGACGACTAGCGAAGGCTTGATCCGACTGCCATCGGGCAGCGTCATCGGCGGCCCCCGACCACTACCGAATGATCCGGGCGCTGCAGTAAACGACCCGCTGACGGTCACGGAGTTGTACCCGGGTTCGCACGATACTGCCGAGGCATTTGCCTGATTGGTGTCACCCGACAATGCCACTCCTAGTCCGCTGTTCGAACACCCAGCGAGAAAGACAGCCAGCACCACAGGCAAAACAAGACTCCCAAGGAGTCGTCTCATCGGGTGTTCCCGACTCACAATCAAAGGATAGAGGGCTATCAGGGTTGAGAAGAGCCGACACACGTAACTGCCCGAGTTCGCCGGTTGAGGGTCGCACTGCGATCAGGTATCTGCGATCCACACCCGGAGTGATCCAACAGCTTGGAACCCGCTGACCTGAGCGTCAGCCTGCTGCTCATCCCGCTCGTAGCCGATCAAGGGTCGATCGGGGAAGAATGTCCGGGCGCACTGCGCCAGGGCCAACCATGTCTCTGGTCCATGACCTGGCTCGGCGAAGACATTGGAGATTCCTGCGGCAGTGGCGCTTCGGTTCACGATCCCGCCGGCCACGACTCGGCCGTCCGCTATTCGACCGAGGACGACAATGGACTCGGAAAGCAATCCCGGCCGAAAGAGACCCCAGGGCCCATCGTGGTGGGACCAGGCCGCTTCCCAGAGGTCCAAGCCGTCCGGTTCCGTGATCGCGGTCCAATCCGAAGGGACACCCCGCGCCTTGGCTCGCGGAGTTGGTGAGATGATCCACTGGGCATCGAAGAGGACGCGAAATCCTTCGGTGGTCAGATCGAGGCAGGCGAAGCTGTCTTTGATTGTGCAGCCGGGCGAGTAGTCCACACGAGCGAGCAGGTCGGGAACCCGCGGTGATGGAATCAGCGTGACGGCATCAGGGAACAAAGGAGGGGTCCGCGCCGAACTCGTCCATGCGTCCCGAGCGAAGACACCCTTTCCGCCGTGAGACGCTACGACACGATCGCACCATTGGGCGTTGTTCTCAGCGCCGAGCTCCTGCCACTGGTCCATCCATCTGAGTGTTGCATGCTCGGAGGAGGTTCCAGGCTGCCCCAAACGCTGCCGGTTCGGGG
>CAVYNO010000015.1:0-7504 GCA_963769825.1 uncultured Acidimicrobiales bacterium | reverse complement strand
CTCTCGCGGCCAACCATCGTCCGGCGAAGCCGCCGAACTTATGGCCCAAATTGTTGCGGGGCCGAGTTCCAGGCGCTGGCGAGTCGGATGGCCCCGGTGGGTGCCTGGGTGACCCGTGGCCGACCGCATACTGGCTCGCCTCGACAGACTGAGGGGCCTCGGTTATGGCACTACGGGCAGAGTCCGAGAACGGAGTTGGTCAACAGGTCGATGCCCGGGCCCTCGTTGAGCAGCAGTCCCTGGTGTCCGCTGGCCCCGCAGCTGATCGACCCCTGGGAGAGCTCCTCGAAGCTGAAGTCCGCCCCGATGTTGTAGCTGGCGTAGACGTAGAGCTGGTTCGTCTTCACGTAGCCGGCCCCGTTGGTGTCGAACGTGATCGTCACGTCGTTGTCGTGGTTCTGGTAGTACTCGGCCTTACCGGTGAGCGTTCCGCCCGGGTCGGAACCCTCGTTGGTGGTGTCCAGGCCCGCCCAGGCCCGGCCGCAAGTGAACGACAGGTGGCAGTCGTCGGTGTGCTGGCCGAACCCGAGCCAGAGGGTGTCGAACCCGAGCGGCTGTCCGGCGGGGATGAACAGGCCGGCCGGCCCCCCGCCCTGGCTGGCGCCGGTCTTGTCACAATCGCTCTTGAGCGCGCTGCCGAAGCAGAACTCGCCGCTGAGGGTGAGCGGCGTACTCGTCACGTTGCCGTTCAGGTCGGTCGGGACGACGTGGACGGCAAACAGCTGCGGAGGATTGTCGATCAAGGGGTTGCCGAGCGCGTCCTGGTAGACCCACGGCGGGCCACAGTCCTCGACGCCGGTCGAATAGTCGAGGCAGATGTTCAGGTTGGCGGGCACGTTGCCGAGCGCGCCCTGCAGGTAGTTGCTCTTGACGAAGCCGTCGAAGTTGACGGTTCCGAGGCCCCCGTCGCCAGTCAGGTTGCTGCTCTGGCTGTTGGCGGCGAACTGCATGGTCATGGTGCCGTCGGTGTTGGTGTCCACGGTCAGCATGCCCGGCTGGGGCTTCTCGACAGTTCCCGACAGGCCCAGTGGCGAGGTCAGCGACTGGCTGATGTAGTGGAAGGCGAGCGGTGTGCTCGAGGCGAGGTCGTATTGGAGCTTGAGCACGTTCGTCGTGCTGTCGTCCAGGAAGTCGAACCCGCCGACGCTCTTGAGGTCGATGCTGATCCCCTTGGTGGCCGGGTCGTAGTAGGCGAGCTGGTCGCCGCTCGGCGCCGGGACGATCGTGTCGGTTGAGTCGGCGTAGCCGACGTCGGCCGGGGTTGCCGGTCCGAGCTGATGGTTGTACACCTGGGCGATCACCTCGCCGATGTGGTCGCCGTAAGTGTTCAGGTTCGTCTCGCCACTCGTGTCCATGGCCATCGTCAGGTGCGCAGGCAGGCAATCAACCTCGGAGTGGAAGCTGTCCAGCGTCGGGGCGATGTCGCCACCGACGCCGAGGGCGGCCAGCGCCGCGAATCCGCTGGCGTCGGCGGTGATCTTGCTGATCGGCGCGCTTGCCTTGTAGTCGAAGATCGTATTGCCGGCGGAGTCGGGCGCCATGCTGAAGCTGACCGATGAGGGCAAGGCGTCGATCGTGCTGTCGAACGTGCCCGAGTCGACCTGGGCGTTGAGGGTGAGATCTTGGCCGCCGGACCCCTGGCAGCCTGGATCCTGGCTGGCGGTCTGGATCGAACCGCTCAGGGACTGGAGCGAGTCACCAACACTGGTCATCGACACGTTGAACCCGCTCAGCCCGTCGATCCGGGCGAAGGCGTTGAAGCTCGACTGGGTGTCCGTGTACCAGACGCCCGAGCCGGTCACGGCCGGAGCATCGGACCCGTCGCTGGCCAGCAGAGAGATCGTGCCGATCGGCGCGGTCGCCGACGCCGACGACTCGGTGGTCTGAGCGTCACTGCTGCCGTCGGCGAACGTGATCGTGTCCGAGGCCGGGATCTGAAGGATATCGGCGTCGATCCGGCTGGCCCGGCTGAAGAAGGTGCCCTTGCTGTTGGTGGCGTCCACCGCAATCTCATCGATCCCCGTGCCGTGGCCGTCGAAGGTAACGGTGCCGCCGCCGCTGCTGCTCAGGTTGATGCCTACGGTGCTGTGTTCGGGGAGGTTGCTCATATGGCCGCTCACCACGTAGCCCCGGGTGTCGTCCTGGGCGGATAGCGCCACGTATCCCAGCGGGCTGGTCAGCATCAGATCTCCGCTGAACGGCTCGGCCGCGTTCAGGGTCAGGGCCTGGAGGTTGGGCAGCCGCACGCCGGCCGTCGAGGAGCCGTCGGTGTAGGCGTGGTAGGCGGCGTAGGCGCCACCCGGGGCCGAGGCCGGCACGTCACGCCCGGCGCCGTAACGCGCTTCGACCAGACCGATCGCCCCACCCGAGGTGGTGACCGCGGTCTGGGCGCCCGCCTGATCCACCGACAGCCCGGTGGGTACGCCGCGGGCGTCGAGGGCGGCGGCGGTGGCCAACACGCCGTCGACCGTGTCGTAATACCGCGCACCCAGCGCGCCCACCGCCGCGTCCGAGGCGTAGCTCACCTTGGTGTCGCCATTGGGGTGCGTGTAGGCCAGGTCGAGCGACTTGTTCAGCTTGTTGACGGTAGCGGCTATCTCCTTGTCATCGCCCGAGCTGATCAGGCTCACGTCCGCCCCCACCGTGGTCGGGGCGGACGAGGTGACCGAGGCCTCCTGGCTGGACTGCCCCAGCTTGACGTCCGTGGTCAGGGTGGACGGCACGGGCGTGAACGAGACGTCGCCCCGCGACACGTCCGTCGGGGAATCGGGATTGGAGCCCGAGAAGAGCTCGCCCAAGACGCCCACGATCGAGGGCGCCCCGGAGTTCCTCTGGGTGAGCTGAATCTCACTCCCGGCGGTGCTGTCCGACACCAGGGTCAGGGTCGCCGACCAGTCCGAGTCGGTTCCCGCGGCCAGCCCGTCCTCCCCGGCGCCCACGTACGTCCCCGGGGCCGCCGGATCGAGCGCGATCGCCTCCACCGAGACCCGTCCGCTGGCCGGGAGCAAGCCCACCCGGGAGATGTCCAGGCTGAGCCCCACCTGACCACCCGACAGGCTGGGGAGCACCGTGCCGAGGAAGTCGGGCAGGCCGCTGCCGTCGACGTTGATCGGGGTGGGCACGCCGAGCAGGGCGCGGGTGATGCGTGTCAGCGTGGTGCCGTTCGGCTCCATGTACACGGTCCGGTAGGCGTAGTTGAGCTCGCCCAGCGCGCAGATCACCTGCGGGATCTGGTTCGGCACCGGCGGGCTGGGCAGCGATTTGGCGATCGGACAGCCGGCCCCAGCCAGCAGGTTTCCCAGGTTCGGGGTATTGAACACGGAGCTCAGGCTGGGGGCCGTCGTGCCCGGCAGTCCGGTCGCGCCCAGGATGCCGTTAACCCCGCCGAGGATCCCGCCCAGTCCCCCTAGGAGGCCGCCGAGTCCGCCCAGGATGCCGTTCAGCCCGCCGGTCGTCGGGGCTGGGAGTGACAACGCCTGCGTCGCCCCGGGGGTCGCGGCTCCTAGGGCCGGCGCGCCCAGGACGCCGTCAGACACGCCGGACGCCGGGCGTTGGAGTGACAATGACTGCGCCGTCCCGGGTGTCGCGGCCCCGATGGCCGTCGCGCACAGGAGGATCGACAGGCCCACGCCGAGCCGTCGTCGCGCCGAAGCACGCCCACGGCAATCGGTGCGCCTCACCGCGAACAATCCGACTCGCAGGCCCAGGAGCAAGAGCAAGAGCGGTGCCAGGGCGATCCACAACATGGCAATTCTCCTCGACCTCGTCCCCGCTACCGACGATTCGTACTTAAGGCGTGACGCCCCTGTGCCATCAGATGGCACAGGCCCCTGGACGGTGCCGGGTGCCGGGGTAAACTTGGGGGATGGCGGGCGCCGGGGGCGACGGGCAGACGGTCACCTCCCTCTTGGAGAATGCAGAAGCAAAGCGTCGGGCCGGGCTCCTGGCCGAAGCCCGATCTGGGTTCATGGAGGCGGCGAAGGCTGCCGAGGTGGGAGGGCATCCCTCTTCATTCGTGAGCGCCGCGTTGGGTGTCGGCGGCATCTGGGTCAACGAGCACCGCGACGTCGTCGCCCGAGTGGCCGTCGATTCTCTCTGGCAGCGGGCTCGCTCCCTGGCTCCGGCCGGCTCGGTCGAGGAAGCCCGACTGGCCGTCCGCCAAGCGGCCGAAGCCGTCTACCAGGGGGCACCGGTGGAAGCGGTGATGGCTGGTGTAGAGGCCGTCCGCGCCTTCGGCGACGAGGCCGCGACCGCCGAGGCACTCTCGTCACTCCACCACGTGCTACTCAGCCCGCGATATGCCGAGGTGCGTCTCGGATTGGCCGAAGAGGTGGTTCGTCTCGGCGCGAGAGCGGGAGATCCACTCCTCACCCTCATGGGCCTTTGTTGGCGGACGGTGGATCTTTTCCTGCTCGGAGACATGCGTGCCGGCCAGTCCCTCGAAGAGCTACGCGAGCGATCCGCCGCGGAGGCCTGCGAGGCGCTCTGCTTCGTCTCAGACGTGCTCGGGGCGATGGTCTTGGCCCGGGCCGGGCGTTTCGAAAAGGCTGAGGAGGCCGCGACGAAGGCATTGGAGCGAGGCACGGCAGCCGGCGATCCCGATGCGCCGGCCTACTACGGGGCCATGCTCGCCGCCTTGCGATGGTGGCAAGGCCGAGAGAAAGAGGTCATCGAGCTCGTTCGGACCATCTCGATGTCACCTCGTCTGGGATTCAACGATCACGTGTACGTGTCAGCCTATGCCTTGCTGTCTGCGGCTATCGGTGACTTCGACTCCTCGGAGGAGGCACTCGCTCGCCTGAGTGGAATCGGCCTCGAGAGGCTGCCGCACTCAAGCAGCTGGCTGACGACCGAGTTCCTGGTGGCCGAGACCGCCTATCTCCTCGGTGACGCACAGGTTGCCGCGAGTGCAGGCTGAGCTCTTGGCCCCATACGCCCATCTTCCGGTCATGCCCTCTTTGGCGGTGGTGTGCCTCGGATCGGCCGAACGAGCCCTCGGGCTGTGTGCCGCCACGACCGGTCGCATAGACGCCGCCGTGCACCACCTCGACGCCGCAATTCGTGCCGACCGTCGACTTGGGAACCGGCCGATGGCGGTGCTCACCGAGCACACCCTTGCCGGCATCTTGCGTGCCGGGGGAAGTCAAAGTGATCAGACTCGAGCCGAACAACTGGCCCAGTCGCGCCGAAGACCGGGCTAGGCGAATCGGCATGGTGCTTCCTGCGCCCCCTTCCTGGTTGGTCGCCGGCAAGCTGGCATCTCCGATAGCGGGGCGCTCCCGGGAAGCGTCGCTACGGTCATGCCCAGGGGGCTTCCGGATCGCAGTCGACGGTCGGGCGACGCTTTTACCCGATCGAGTTGGGTTCTCGTACCTCGTCGAGCTGATCGTCCGACCTGGCCAGGACCTCGATGTGTTGAGTCTTGCCTCCGGTGGCCTTCTGCGAGCATCCCGTTCGGACGCGCTCACTGACGAGCGCGCCCTTTCGAGCTACCGCCGTCGCTCCCGGGAGCTGAACACGTTGCTCGGCCGCGACGACCTCGAGGCTTCGGTTGCCAATCGTTACCGCCGGGAGCTCGCCACCCTCACGGACGTTCTCCGATCCTCTGTCGGGCTGGGCGGCAGGGCACGGACATTTCCCCATGACAACGAGCGGGCTCGAACTGCAGTGCGCAAGGCGCTCATGCGAGCCCTGACTGCGATCGAAGCCGTCGAACCCGACCTCGGCCTCCACCTGCGAACGAGCCTGGTTACCGGAATCACCTGCCGCTACTCACCTGCACCCGGGTGGAACGTCACCGCCGATGCGAGGGGCAACGATCGCATCGACGCGTAACCTCCCGGCGGGTTGGGATGGTGTCCCCGATCGAAACGTGCCGATCTCGCTGGGTCGGCTGTGGCCCGGGGTATGGCCCTTCATGACTTTGACGCATTGGTAATCGCCAGGGATACCAACAGCCTGGCGGAGGGTGTGGGATTCGAACCAAGAGAACTAGCGGCTCACAACCTTCCAAGTGCGACCCTGACCGTCGGCCGAGCGCGACTGAATGCGTCTGACCTGGAGTTTTCTCGGCGCCCTCCACCGGTTCGACTCTGTTTGACCACAGTCCGCTGAACGTTTGGCCCGAATTGCGGCCAACTCGGTCCGGCAGGTCGAATCCCCCCGGTAGGACCGGATGTGCCATGAGTGCGCCATGATTGTGGAATGACGACGGGAAGCAGCAAAGCAAGGCGGCGAGGGTGGTCCCGACCCGTGGCACTGCCCGATGACGTGGACGACCCCGGAATCGCGAAGGCGCGGGGGACGGTCACTTTGCCCCAACATGTACTTTGGAGCGGACCCAAGCGGACCTGGGACCTGTCGGATCGGCGTCAGCGGATCCAGGTCTACGAAATGGTCCTCGCGGAGGGCACCCCCGAAGACGTGAAACTCTTCATCGACGTCGATGAACTCATCGACCTGTGGCGCGACCTCTGGCTCCCACCTCATGTAAGGGCTGCCTGGTCAGACCACCTCTACCGCCTTCGGGGGCTCCGCCTCGCGTGCTGAGCGACTTCCAGCAAGAAGTCATCGCAATTGTCGTTGAGTCAACCGCACACGAACAATTCGCTCTCGCAGGCGGCGCGGCCCTGATCGTAAAGGGTCTGGTCGATCGTCGAACGCAGGATCTCGACTTCTTCGCTCGTGAGCCCGAGGCCGTTGGTCGCGTCGTCGGGAGCGTCGAGGCGGCGCTGCAGTCGGTCGGCATAACGACGAACCGCGTCATCGGATCTCTTTGAGGTCGACGACGATACTTGCGACAAGATGGACCGCTGGACTCTCGTGTGGGCCAGCGATCTTGGCCAGGAGATCGCTAGAGAACGAGGTTTCGGCGTCGAGTCAGGACGATCCCACGACGAGGGGCCCGATCTTCCGGACTTCTGAACCATCCGTTGGGAATGGGGTAAACCGCAGCCCGCGGAGGGAGTGGTGTGTGAATCCATGACATAGGCGACATCTGTGTCAAGACATAGGAGACACCGTTTGAGGAGGGTCTCCTATGGACAAGGGTCGATTCCTGATCGAGACGCATCTGCGGACCGGGCGGCCGATCGCCGAGCTGGCCCGGGCCCACGGGGTGCACCGGAGCTGGCTCTACAAGCTCCTGGCTCGCTACCGCCGGGAAGGCGAGACGGGCCTCGAGAGAAGGCCACCCCGACCGGTCCGAGGATCGAAGCCGCCGGCTACCGGGTCCGCCACGACAAGGTCGACACGAACGGAACCGTGACCGTCCGGTACCGAGGCCGGCTGCACCACATCGGGGTGGGCCGGCCCTACCGCGGTTGGCGGGTCATTCTGCTGGTCGCCGGCCGGGACATCCGCATTCTCGGCCTCGACGGTTCACCGGTGCGACACCTCGTGCTCGACCCCGCCACGGACTATCAACCGATCCCGTGACGGGGTCGCACGCTGTCTACAATGTCTCGCGACATCTGTCTCCGATGTCTCGCGACATCACGACCGC
>CAVYNO010000014.1:0-52254 GCA_963769825.1 uncultured Acidimicrobiales bacterium | reverse complement strand
GCCGACGAAAACTTGGAGGCGTAGAACTCTGGCGGCGGCGAATGAGCGGAATAGATCACGCCCGGCTCGCGATAGAGGTCGCCGCCGGCGATCGTGAGATGACACGACCCGTGTTGGCCGAGCTCCGCGGCGAGCGGCATCGAATGGGTGTAGACGCGGACGTTGCGATGAGCCACCGCTCGGCGAACAGGTAGCAGGTCGAGCCGCCGTTGATTATCAGACTGTCGCCGTCGCTGACCAGTTTTTCCGCTTCCGCCGCGATGGCGAGCTTGGCGGCGACGCCAAGCATCTGATTTTCTTGGAAGGGCCGCGCCGCAAGCCGGTCGACGTTGGGGGACTCAGTCGACGCGATGCCGCCGAACACCTTTCTGACGCTGCCTTCGATGTGTAGCTTGCCGATGTCGCGCCGGATCGTGGCCGGGGAGGCGTCCACCACCTCGCCGAGTTCACGCACTGTGGCGAAAGGACGCCCCTTGAGGAAATCGAGGACGCGGCGATGGCGGTCCGCTTCATTCATCGGCGAATGCTCGATTATCTTTGATCAATTTGTGCGACACAGCGACTATTTTTGTGCACCGCACGCGCCATTGACCATCTTCAATCACTTGTGTACATCCTTAATCACGCTCGACGCGAAAGCAACAAGATTTTCTCCGAGCGACGCGCCGGGAGGGCGCTCAGATGGGTCCACTGATAGCGCTCAGTGGGGTTTCGAAGTCCTTCGTCGGCATCCCCGTGCTGCGCGATGTGTCGTTCGATGTGCGCCCCGGCGAGGTCCACGCCCTGCTCGGCGAAAACGGCGCGGCAAGTCGACGCTGATCAAGGTCATGGCCGGGGTTCATCGCCCTGATTCGGGCGAAATTCGCGTCGGCGACGAGGTCGTTCATTTTGCCGCGCCGGCGACGCGCGCGCCAAGGGCATTGCGATCGTCTATCAGGAGCTGCTGCTTTTTCCGGAGCTGAGCGTCGCTGAGAACGTCTTCATCGGCCATGCGCCGCGCACGGCGTTCGGCGGCATGGACTGGGGCGAGATGCGCGCCAAGTCGCGCGTGCTGCTCGACGATCTCGACAGCCCGCATATCGACGTCGACGCCAAAGTCGCGACACTGTCGGTCGCCAATCGCCAGCGGGTCGAAATCGCCAAGGCGCTGTCGCAGGACGCGCGCGTGCGTGATCATGGACGAGCCGACGGCTTCTCTCACCGACGCCGACGTGCGCCGGCTGTTGAATATCGTCAGGCGGCTGCGCGAGCGCGCGTCGGCATCGTCTTCGTCAGCCACAGCTTCCGGAGATCTTCGAGATCGCCGACCGGGTCACCGTCCTGCGCGACGGCGCCCTGGTCGGGACCGAGGAGATCGCCAACGTCGACGAGCGCAAACTGGTCTCGATGATGGTCGGCCGCTCGATCGACCAGATGTTTCCCAAGCAGCCCATGCGATATCGGCCGCACGTTGCTGGAATTGAAAGTCTGACTCGGGGCCGCTCACCCAGGGGATTTCCCTTTCGCTGCGCGCCGGCGAGATCCTCGGCCTCGCCGGATTGATCGGCTCGGGCCGCACCGAGTTGGCGCTGACCGTTTTCGGCGTCACGCCGGCGAGCGGCGGCGAAATCCTGGTCGACGGCAAGCCCGTCCGTTTCCGCAATCCGGCGCAGGCGCGCGATCTCGGCATCGCGTACGTGCCGGAAGACCGCGGCCTGCAAGGCCTGGTCAGCCGCAGAGCGTCGCCGAGAACGTCACCCACGCCATTTGTCGCGGATCACCCGCTGGCTGATGGTCGATCGCGCGCGAGCAGGCGCCTGTCGGTCGATCTCATCGCGCGGCTCGGCATTCGCGCGCGCGGCCCCGAACAGTTCGTCAGCCAGCTCTCCGGCGGCAACCAGCAGAAGGTCGTCATCGCCAAATGGCTGGCGACCAAGCCGCGCATCCTGATCCTCGACGAGCCGACGCGCGGCATCGACGTCGGCGCGAAGTCCGAGATCTACGCGCTGATGTCGCAGCTCGCCGCGAGGGCATTCGATTATGATGATCTCCTCCGAGTTGCCGGAGGTGCTGGGCATGAGCGATCGCGTCCTGGTGATGCACGGCGGCAAGATCGTTGGCGAATTCGATCGGTCTGAAGCGACGCCGGAAGCGGTGGGCGCGGCGATGACGCTCGCCGGTTCGCGGGAGGCGGCGTGATGGCCGCGACGCAAGGCTCCGGCCGGTTCTGGTCCGGCTTCATTTCCGCTTATGGCCAGGAACTGGTGGTCCTTGGCTGCATCGTCGTGATGTTTGTCGTTGTGGGAACCTACAACCCGCGCTTCCTCAACAACACCAATCTCGTCACCATCTTTTCCGGCAACGCCTACATTGCGGTGGCGGCGATCGGCATGTCGCTGGTGATCATCACCGGCAATATCGACGTTTCGGTCGGCTCGTTGATCGGCGTGCTGGCGACTGTCGCCGGCACGCTGGTGGTGAACGGCGCGCCAATCTGGGTCTCCTGGCTTGTTCCTGTCATCGTCGGCATGGCGATCAACACGGTGCTCGGGCTGCTGGTCGCCTATCTCAGAATTCCCGCCATCGTCGCCTCGCTCGGCATGTTGTCGATCCTCAAGGGCGAACTCATCACCGCGACCGGCGGCAAATGGATCACCGGCATGCCGGAGGTTTCTTCCTCGCCCGCCAGCGCTGGTTTGGCGTGCCGGCGCCGATCTGGTTCATGGTCATCCTGACCGTCATCGCCGCCTATTGGATGCGCGTCTTCCCGCTCGGGCCGCACTTTCTACGCGGTCGGCGGCAACGCCGAGGCGGCGCGCGCCGCCGGCATCGATCCGCGGCGCACCTGCGTGCTCGCCTTCACGCTGCACGGCCTGTTCGCCGGCGTTGCCGCCGTGCTGTTTTCCACCCAGTTGCAGGTGATCCAGTCGACGGTGCCGCCCGGTCTCGAACTGACCGTGATCACGGCTTCGGTCATCGGCGGCGTGTCGATCCTCGGCGGGACCGGAACCGTGATCGGCTCGACCTAGGCTTCGATCCTGTTCGGCTGTCTCGGTTCGGCGATGGTGTTTCTCAACGTCTCGGCCTATTGGCTGCGCGCCGTACTCGGCCTCCTCATCCTCGCGACTGTGCTCGCCGACATGGCTCGGCGCAGCCGCTATCAGAGCGCGGCGACCGCATGACCAAGAACCTCCTCGTTCGCCACGAAACGCTCGACCAGACCGAGGCCTCGACCTCCTCGACGGTCCCCGAGCCGTCGACCACCGCCCACGGCGTGGCGGCCTCGGCCGCCAGCCGGCGGTACCCGTCGGCCACCCGCTGTTGGAACCCACCGCCCTGGCGCTCGAGGCGGTCGAGCGATCCCTGTCGCCGGCCGGCTGCCACCGCCACCGGCACGTCGATCAGCAGGGTGACGTCGGGAGCGAGCCCAGCGGTGGCCCACTGGACCAGTCGCTCCAGTCGATCGAGGTCGAGTCCGCGTCCGTAGCCCTGATAGGCGAGGGTCGAGGCGGCGTAGCGGTCGGACACCACCCACGTTCCCGACTCCAGGGCGGGCACCACGACTTCGGTCACGTGCTGGGCCCGGTCGGCCGCCATCAGCAACGCCTCGGCCCGTTCTGAAACGGGGCTCGCCGCCGTGTCGAGCAGGAGGCGCCGGAGCCACACGCCGAGCTCGGTGGCCCCCGGCTCGAACGTGAGGAGGGCGCCGAGACGATCAGCCAACCGGCGGGCCTGGGTGGACTTGCCGCATCCGTCGATCCCCTCCAGCGCGATCAGACGCCCCCGCTCCCGACGGTTCACTCGGGCTCGTCGGCTCCCGGCGTCGAGTCGGGCCTCGATACACCAGCCGTGGCGGCGGGGCCCGTCTCCCTGCCGGCAGGCAGCCTCGCGACCGTCTCCTTGGCCACCGAATTCTTGGGCCCAGTCTTCTTGGCCGGAGCCCCCGTCTTCGTCGCCGTGGCCTTTGTGGCCCCCTTCTTCTTGGCCGCGGCCCGCTTGGCCGGAGCCTTCTTGGCTCCGGTCTTCTTGGCCGGAGCCTTTTTGGCGGCCCGTTTGCCGGTGGACGGTCCGGCGGCGCGGCGCTCGGCCAACAGCTCGGCGGCCCGCTCGTCGGTGAGGCCCTCCACATCGTCGCCCCGCCGCAGGGAGGCGTTGGTGGTGCCGTCGGTCACGTACGGCCCGAAGCGACCATCCTTGACGACCATGGGGCGCCCGGTGTCTGGGTCGCCGCCCAGCTGGCGCAGCGGGCCCTTGGCGTTGCGGCCGCGGGTCTTGGGCTGGGCGAAGAGCTCGAGCGCCTCGTCGAGGCCCACGGTCAGGATCTGATCCTCGGTCAGCAGGCTCCTGGTATCGGATCCCCGCTTGAGGTAGGGCCCGAACCGCCCGTTGTGGGCCGCGATCTCCTCGCCGGTCGTCGGGTCGGTGCCGACCACCCGGGGGATGCGCAGAAGATCGAGTGCCTGCTCCAAGGTGAGTGTGGAGGGCGACATCGAGGCGAACAGCGACGAGGTTCGGGGTTTCGGGCCACCCTCGACGAGCTCCCCGAGCTGGACATAGGGCCCGAACCGGCCGGCCCGCACCTGTACCGGCGAGCCCGGTCTCCGGGTCCTCACCGAGCACCCGGTCGGACGAGGGGGCGGCGAGGAGCTCCTCGGCCCGCTCGACGGTCAGCTCGTCGGGAGCCAGGTCCTCGGGCACCGACACCCGGTCATCGCCACGCTGGAGGTACGGTCCGTACCGACCCACCCGGGCCACGATCTCGCTGCCGTCGGACCCGGTGCCGATGGGGATGGAGTTGATCTCGCGGGCATCGATCTCCCCGAGGTAGGTGCTCACCTCCCGCTTGAGACCGAGTCCCTGGCCGTCACCGGTCGCTCCGGCCCCGGGCACCTCGCCCGGCCTCCCCGTTCCCCTCGCCGAAGTAGAAGCGGGTGAGCCAGGGGAGGGACTCCTCGTCCCCGGAGGCGATGGCGTCGAGGTCGTCCTCCATGGAGGCTGTGAACCCGTAGTCCACCAGGTCGGAGAAGTACCGTTCGAGCAACCCGATCACGGCGAAGGCGGTGAAGGACGGGACGAGGGCGGTGCCCTTCTTCCAGACATAGCCGCGGTCGAGGATGGTGGCGATGACGCTGGCATAGGTCGACGGCCGGCCCACGCCCAGCTCCTCCATGGCCTTCACCAGGGACGCCTCGGTGTACCGGGCCGGAGGTTGGGTGGTGTGCGACCCAGGCTCGAGGTCGGATACCGACACCGGATCGCCCTCGGCCATGGGCGGCAGGTGGACCTCGCGGTCGGCCAGCTCGGCCTCGGGGTCGTCCTCGCCTTCGACGTAAGCCCGGAGAAAGCCCGGGAACTGGATGACCTTGCCCGAAGCGGAGAACTCCGCCTGGCGGCCGGGCCGATCGCCGGTGCCGACCGACGTGCCCACCAACCGCACCTGGGCACTCGTCCCGGTGGCGTCGTTCATCTGCGATGCCACGGTGCGCTTCCAGATGAGGTCGTAGAGGCGAAGTTCGTCGCCGGACAGCGAGCGGGCCGCCTGGTCCGGGGTGCGGAAGCGTGTCGCCCGCCGGCCGGATGGCTTCATGTGCCTCCTGGGCGTTCTTCACCTTGCGCTCGTAGCGACGCGGCTGGTCGGGCACGTACGCCGACCCGTACAGGGTGGACGCCTGGGCCCGGGCGGCGCGCAGTGCCTCATCCGAGAGGGTGGTCGAATCGGTCCGCATGTAGGTGATCCAGCCGTCCTCATAGAGGCGCTGGGCCACCTGCATGGCCCGCCGGGAGCTGAAGCGGAGCTTGCGCCCGGCCTCCTGCTGCAAGGTCGAGGTCATGAACGGCGCCGCCGGAGAACGCCGGAAGGGCTTCTCGGTGAGGGACTTGACCGTGAAGCCCGCGCCCTGGAGGCCACTCGCCAGCGAACGGGCCTCCTGCTCGTCGAGGACGACCACCGAACCGGGCGCCGTGAGAGTGCCGGTCTGCCCGAAGTCCCGTCCCGAGGCCAGAGCCACCCCGTCGACCGCGGCCAGCGAGGCGGTGAACGAGTTCGGGGAGCCCTGGGCGGCCGGAGTGGCGGTGGTGAAGGTGGCGTCGATGCCCCACCATCCGGCCGGGCGGAATTCCATCCGACCTCGTTCCCGCTCGACCACCATCCGGGTGGCCACGCTCTGCACCCGGCCGGCCGAGAGCCGCGGCATGATCTTCTTCCACAGGACGGGCGACACCTCGTACCCGTAGAGGCGGTCGAGGATGCGCCGGGCCTCCTGGGCGTCCACCAGGCGCCGGTCGAGGTCACGCCACTCGTTGACGGCGCGCTCGATGGCCGGGCGGGTGATCTCGTGGAAGACCATCCGCTTGACCGGCACCCGGGGGGCCAGGACCTCCAGGAGATGCCAGGCGATGGACTCGCCCTCCCGGTCCTCGTCGGAGGCGAGATAGACCTCGCTGGCCTGCTTGACCAGCTGCTTGAGCTTGGCCACCTGGGACTTCTTGTCGGCGGAGATCACATAGAGGGGCTTGAACCCGTTGTCGACGTCGACCCCGAGCCGGGACCAGGCCTCGCCCTTGTAGGCGGCCGGGACCTCGTCGGCCCGGCGGGGGAGGTCCCGGATGTGGCCGATCGAGGACTCGACCACGTACTCCGACCCGAGCAAGCCGGCGATGGTCTTGGCCTTGGCCGGGGATTCCACGATGACCAGGGGTTTTGCCCCGTCACCGCGCCGCGTTCCACCTTCCCGGGCACCATTGGAGGTGCCCGTGCCGGCGGTGGTCGGGGTGACGTCGGTCGATGCCATGCTCGTGGGGCACAGGGTGAATGGTGGTACGCGCCATTGTCAACCCTGTCGGTTCAGCCCGCCGGCCCCGCAGGCCGGTGAGCTGGGCGATCGCCGTCAGTCGTGGACGGCGTCCACCGCCACCGTAGCGGGCCGGTCGAAGGTCGCGGCCTCGGGCGCCGCGGCCGGGAGATCGCTGTCCATGGCCTCGGTCTTTCGCTTGGAGAAGGCGATGGCCCCCAGCAGCACGACGAGGGCCACCCCGGCGATGGCGAGACGCGCCCCGGTATGGACCCGCAGGGTGATCACCGCCGGCAGGATGAGCAGGGAGACCAGGTTCATCACCTTGATCAGCGGGTTGAGGGCGGGACCGGCCGTGTCCTTGAACGGGTCGCCGATGGTGTCGCCGATGACGGCGGCCTTGTGGGCGTCGGATCCCTTGCCCCCCTCATTGCCGTCTTCGATGTACTTCTTGGCGTTGTCCCACGCCCCGCCGGAGTTGGAGAGGAAGTTGGCCATCAGCTGCCCGGTCAGGATGGCACCCACCAGGAACGCTCCCAGGGCGAAGTAGCTGATTCCGAACCCGACGATGACCGGCGAGAGCACGGCGAGCAGCGCCGGTGTGGCCAGCTCCCGCTGGGCGGCGGTGGTGCAGATGGCAATGACTTTCCCGTACTGGGGCTTTTCGGTGTAGTCCATGATCCCGGGGTGCTCGCGGAACTGGCGGCGCACCTCCTGGACCACCGTGCCCGCCGAGCGGCCGACGGCCCGGATGGCCAGCGCCGAGAAGATGAAGGCGATCGAGCCGCCGATGAGCACGCCGATGAAGATGGTCGGATGCGAGACATTGATCGACGTCTGCGGGAGGTCGAAGAGCCAGTTGACCGGAGCGAGGGGGGGCGCATGCAGCCCGAGCTGGGAGCCTATGGTCTCGATGAAGGAGGCGAACAGGGCGATCGAGGCCAGCACGGCCGAGCCGATTGCGACCCCCTTGGTGACCGCCTTGGTGGTGTTGCCCACCGCGTCGAGGCTCACCATGACGCGTTCGGCGTCCCCCGTGAACTCCCCGGACATCTCGGCCACGCCGGCCGCGTTGTCCGATACGGGGCCGAAGCTGTCCTCCGACACGATCATGCCGGCCGTCGACAGCAGGCCGATACCGGTGAGGGAGACGAGGTAGAGCGACAGCTCGATGTTTCCACCGGCCAGACCGATGGACACGGCGATGGCCAGGACGATGGCGATGATGGCCCACACCGAGGATTCGAGCCCTAGTGACAGGCCGGCCAGGGTGAGGGTGGCGGGCCCGGTCCTGGCTGTTTCGGCAACCTCTTTGACCGGACTCCGCTCCGTCGAGGTGAAGTGCTCCGTGATCTGGCTAGCCACCAGCATGAGGACCACCCCGGTGAGCACGGCATAGAACGCCTTCCAGTAATGGAGATAGGCGCCGGCCACCACGGCGCTACCGCCGATGGTGAGCAGTCCGGCCGTCCACACCCCGCGATTGATCGGGGCCATGGCGTTGCGGTCGCGGGGGCCGGCCCGCACGACCAGCACGCCGATGATGGTGGCCAGGATCCCGATGGCCGGCACGGCGATGGGGAAGATGACGGTCTTGGCCGCGTCGGCGCTTCGGTGGATCGACGAGAAGGCGGTCACGCCGAGAATGATGGAGGCGATGATGGTGATGACGTACGACTCGAAGAGGTCGGCGGCCATGCCGGCGCAGTCGCCCACGTTGTCACCGACGTTGTCGGCGATGGTGGCGGCGTTGCGCGGATCGTCCTCGGGGATGCCCGCCTCCACCTTGCCGACGAGATCGGCGCCTACGTCTGCCGCCTTGGTGAAGATGCCGCCCCCGACCCGCATGAACAGTGCGAGCAGCGAGGCGCCGAATCCGAATCCGATGAGCACCGAGGTCGCCGTGTTCTGGAAGATGAGCACGATCACCGTGGCACCGAGCAGGCCCAGGCCCACACAGAGGAGCCCGGTGATGGCGCCGGTGCGGAAGGCCACTTTCAAAGCCGGGGGCATCTTCCCCTCCCGCGCCGCTGCCGCGGTGCGGACGTTGCCCCTGACGGCCAGGCTCATGCCGATGAACCCGGTGAGCCCCGAGCACAGGGCGCCGGCCAGAAAGCAGATCACCCGGTAGATGCCGGCCTGGGCGAACGTGAGGTCGGTGACCGTCTGATGCACCACCCCCACCGGAACTCCGCCCAAGAACACCACGTGGGTGACGGTGTGGGTGACCTTGGTGGCGGTGAAGAAGATGAGCACGGCCAGCGGGACGATGATGATCCCGATGGTCTTGAACTGGCGTGAGAGAAATGCCTCGGCCCCCTCCTGGATGGCCTTGGCGATGTCCTTCATCGACGCTGTCCCCTGATCGGCGGCGAGGACCCCCCGCACCAGCAGCAACCCGGCGGTGATGGAGGCCAGGGCACAGACCAGCGCGAAGTACAGCCAGACCCGCTCGGAGTTGGAGAGGAGAAACGCCTGGTACCCCCCTTCAGCCAGGAGGTGGGTCATCGGTGGGGCTCCCTTCGGTTCACTGCGTCAGTTCGATTGCCGGCGTGCTTGCTTCGGACATGCCGGTCCCCGCGGCCGCCTACGACCAGAGACATCGTCCCCCTGCGAGCAGCAGCCATATGGCCTGGG
Source organism: uncultured Acidimicrobiales bacterium (assembly GCA_963769825.1). GTDB lineage: Bacteria > Actinomycetota > Acidimicrobiia > Acidimicrobiales > RAAP-2 > Bog-756. The sequence continues at coordinate 42,847 of CAVYNO010000014.1, read as the reverse complement.
CCGAGGCGCGCCGTAACAGAGCGCCGAAATCCGGCAACGGGGCCAGAAGATACCGACAAAAGGGTGGGCCAGGCAAGGTAGGGTCGCCCGCCCGGAGGTCCGAGGGGGTACCGCCGGGCGGCCCGGCCCGAGGGTCATGTCGGCTCCAGCTGGGCCTCGGGGCCGGCGATCAGCTCGTAGTCGGGGTTGAGGATGGCCTGGCGCCGGGCCCAGTCCCCCACCATCCCCTCGACGACCAGACGCGCCCCGGGCTGGATGCCCGGGATGCGGCGGCGTCCCTGGAACACGAGCAGGAGCCGGCCGGTGTCGTCGGCGAGGACGCACTCCAGGTTGGACGTGCCGGCCCGGGGTTGGACGCGCACCGACTTGACCCGCCCGGCCACTCGGACCCGGTGGCGCCACTCGGCATCGCTGATCGGGATGGTGCCTTCGACCCGATCGCCGAAGGCGGCCCGGTCGAAGGCGGCCCTCGCCATCTCCCGGTCGCCCGCTCGGGCGGCAGACCGGGCCGAGGCCCGCCCGGCGCGGGAGCCGGGCGGGGCGGCCGTGTCGAGCCGGCGCAGCCACCGGCGACGCTCGCCCAGCCATCCGCCGGTCAGCTGGTAGGGAACCACGGTGGCGTTGACGTGAGGCAGTTGGGCCACGGCGGCGGCGATCTGGTCGGCCGTGGCGTCATGGAGGACCCGGTGCCACCCGGCCGCGAAGCCGCGGCGGGGCAGCAGGATGGTCAGCTCGGTCTGGCCGTCGGCCACCGTCTCGGCGGCCAGCTCGAGGGTGGCACGGGTGAGGCGGCGGTCCTCGCACTCCTCGACGTCGAGGGGGAGGCGGGTCAGGCCGAGACGACTCCACTCGGACTCGAGCTCGGCCGCCACCCGGCTGTCGAGCGTGAAGTGCACCGCCCGCAGCTCATCGGGGTGGAGGGTCCGGGCGTACTGGAGAGCGCGGGCGGTGGCCATGTCCAGCCGGTCGACCAGGACCACCACCACGTGCCGGTTGAGCACCGGCGCCTCGGCCGCCTCGGCCGCACCCTCCTCCAGCTGGTGCTCCTCGTCGACGTACTGCCGGTGCAGCCCGAGCAGGACGGCCACGCCGAGCGGGAGGATCACCAGGATGACCCAGGCGCCCTCGGTGAACTTGGCCACGGCGATGATCACCAGGACGATGGCGGACAGGACCGAGGCGGTGCCGTTGATGGCCAGCCGCCGACGCCAGTGGTCCTCTCGGTGGCTCAAGTGGTACTTGGCCATGCCGGCGCCGGCCATGGTGAAGCCCGTGAACACGCCGATGGCGTAGAGCGGAATGAGCTTGTCGACCTTCGCTCCGGTGACCGCCAGCAGCACCACCGACGCCACCGTGAGCACGATGATCCCGGTCGAGAACACCAGCCGGTGGCCTCGCTTGGTCAACTGACGGGGGAGGTAGGAGTCCTCCGCGGCGAAGCTGGCCAGGAAGGGGAATCCGGTGAAGCTGGTGTTGGCCGCCAGGATGAGGATGAGCGTGGTTCCGACCTGCAGCAGGACGTAGAGGAAGTTGCCGAGGCCGTGGGCGCCGTAGACGTCCTTGGCGATCTGGGAGATGACCGTGGGCGTCCCCGACAGGTAGGGCACGGGGTGGGTGACGGCGGCCAGCGAGGAGACGCCGAGCACCAGCGAGCCCAGGATGAGCGCCATCAGGACCATGGTGATGCGAGCGTTTCGTGACTCGGGCCTCCGGAAGACGCTCACCCCGTTCGAGATGGCCTCGGTGCCGGTGAGGGCGGAGCCGCCCGACGCGAAGGCTCTCAGGATGACGAAGATCCCGGCCCCGTAGAGGAGGCCGCTCCCGCCCGACCCGATGTGCTGGGCACCGGGGTGTCCGTAGACAGACTGGGCGTGCAGTGTCCCGCTGAACGCCTTGTAGGCCCCGACCCCCAACAGGACGACCATGTTGGCGATGAAGAAGTAGGTGGGGATGGCGAACGTCCGACCCGCCTCGCGGATGCCCCGGAGGTTGCCGTAGGCGATGCCCAGCACGAAGACGATGGCGATCCAGGTGGTTTCGGAGGTGAGCCCCGGAAAGACCGAGGTGACCGCAGCGACACCGGCGGCTACCGACACGGCGACGGTCAGGGTGTAGTCGATGAGCAGCGACATGGCCGCCACCTGGGCCACGGTGAGCCCGAAGTTCTCCCGGGCCACGACGTAGGCGCCGCCCGCCTTGGTGTACACCTTCACCACCTCGAGGTAGGAGAGGGTCACGAAGAGCAGGACGAAGATGACGGCGATGCTGACCGGGATGACCAACGAGAAGGCGGCCACCCCGACCGCGGCCACGAGAGGGATCAGCATCTGCTCGGTGGCGTATGCCGACGAAGAGATCACGTCCGAGGACAGGACGGCGAGGGCGGTGGGCTTGCCCAGGCGCTCGGTCGCCTGGCGGTCCGACGCGATGGGCGGCCCGAGCAAGGCGTTCTTGAGCCGGTAGCGGAGGGTCTCAGGGAGGTCCACCCGCCCCACCGGCGTCGCCGTCGGCATCATGCGGGATCCGATCGGCGCCCGGATCGGGGCGCGAGTCATTCCCGGCCCCTCCACCGTCGGCTCAGCCGGGTCGACGCCGCCGGCTACCGATGGGTCCACCCCCTCAGTAAACCATGGGCACCGGACTGGGCCTTTGACGGGCCGGCCAGGCATGGCCGCCCCGTTGCCGGTGGCCAACGGCTTGCGCCCGGGGACCAGGGGGTGAGTTGTGATCCGGTGGGGATGCGTGTTGCATGGTCGGGTGCATGTCGTCATCGTCGGCTGCGGCCGAGTCGGCTCTGGCCTGGGGATCGACCTGGCGGCCCAGGTCCATACCGTCGCCATCATCGACCGAAATGCCAAGGCGTTCCGCCGACTCCCGGCCGATTGGCCCGGGACCACGGTGGTCGGCTCGGGATTCGACCGCGACGACCTTGATCGGGCCGGGGCCGGGGAGGCGACCGCGCTGGCCGCGGTGACGAGCGGCGACAACTCGAACATCCTGACCGCCCGCATCGCCCGGGAGACCTACGAGATCCCGAACGTCGTGGCCCGCATCTACGACCCGCGACGGGCCCAGATCTACCAGCGCCTCGGTATCCCGACGGTGGCCACGGTGTCGTGGACCATCGACCAGGTGCGCCGACGGCTCATCCCCGGAGAGGCCGAATCCGACTGGTCCGACCCGACCGGGACACTCTCCCTGGTCGAGCGGGACCTCCCCGAGCGATGGGCCGGCAAACGGCTGGCCGACCTCGGCATTCCCGGTGAGGTCCGGGTGGTCGCCCTCACCCGGGCCGGCGTGCCGCGGCTCGACGTCGGGCAGCTGGTGGGCCAGGAGGGGGACATCGTGCACCTGATGGTCACCACCGGTGCGCTGGACCGGTTCCACGCCCGCCTGACCGGAAGCTCCGACGGCGGCCCGAGGCGGCCGGCCGCACCCGACGGCGCCGCAACGCCGCGCTCCGAAGCCGGTGGCCGGGCATGAAGGTGGCCATCGCCGGGGCCGGCAGTGTCGGGACCGCCATCGCCGCCGACCTCCACCATGGCGGACACGACGTCCTGGTCATCGAGCAGGACCCCGATGTGGTGGCCCGAGTCTGCGCTGACCTCGACATCACCTGGGTGGTGGCCGACGCCTGCGAGGTGGCCTCCCTCGACTCGGCCGGGCTCGCCACGGTGGACGTGGTGGTGGCGGCCACTGGGGACGACGAGGACAATCTGGTCGTCTCGCTGTTGGCCAAGCAGGAGTTCGCCGTGCCGCGGGTGGTGGCCCGGGTCAACCATCCGAAGAACCAGTGGCTCTTCACCGAGAGCTGGGGCGTGGACGTCTCGGTCTCCACCCCTCAGCTCCTCACCGCCCTGGTCGAGGAGGCGGTGTCGGTGGGCAGCCTCGTCCGGCTTCTCCGTTTCGAAGGGGGCAACGCCCACCTGGTCGAGGTCACCCTGGCCGAGGACTCGCCGGCGAGCGGTGTCTCGTTGGTCGACCTGGGTGTGCCGCGCGAGGCGACAGTGGTGGCGGTGGTCCGCGACGACCGCCTCATCGTGCCACGGGGCGACACCCGTCTGGCCGTCGGTGACGAGGTCCTGGTTCTCGTGACCTCGGACGCCGAGGACCTCGTGCAGCAACTGTTGGTCGGGCACTGACGTGGTGGCGGGCTGAGCATGCGGGCGGCCTTCTTCGATCTGGACAAGACGGTCATCGCCAAGGCGTCCATCGCCGCCTTCGGGCGACCGTTCTACCGCGGCGGGCTGATCAATCGACGACTGGTGGCCCGGGCCCTGGTCTCCCAGATCATCTACCTGCACCTCGGGGCGAGCGAGCAGAAGCTGGCCCGGGTGCGGGAGTCGATGTTGATGCTGACCAAAGGCTGGGACCGCGAGCAGATCAGGGAGATCGTGCGCGAAGCGCTGGAGGAGATCGTCGAGCCCATCATCTACGCAGAGGCCCTCGACCTCATCGAGGCGCACCGGGCCGCCGGGCACAAGGTCTTCCTCGTGTCGGCCGCTCCCGAGGAGATCGTGCAGCCGCTGGCCGAGCACCTCGGGGTGGACGGTGCCATCGCCAGCCGGGCGGTCGTGGACGAGAACGGCCGCTACACCGGCGAGATGGAGTTCTACGCCTACGGAATCTTCAAGGCCGAGGCCATGCAGGAGCTCGCCGACCGGCTGGGACTCGACCTCGAGCAGTCGTCCGCCTACTCGGACTCCTATACCGACCTGCCGATGCTCGAGGCGGTGGGGCACCCGGTGGCCATCAATCCCGACCGGGTGCTGGCCAAAGTCGTGCGGGAGCGCGAATGGGACGTGATGCAGTTCTCCAAGCCGGTCCGGTTGCGAGACCGGGTGGGCGTCCCCAACCTGCCGGTCACGGCCACCGCCGCCGGCCTCACCGCCGCCGCCTCGGTCGGCGCCCTGGTGGCCTGGCGCCTGGCCCGGCGGCCCCAGGTCTGAACCCGGCGGCCCCAGGTCTGAACCCGGCGGCCCCAGGTCTGAACAGAGACAGCCTCGAAGGAACCTCGCGGTCGGCGATTCGGGCCCAGACGCGCCGAGGCTGACCGCCCGAAGACGGTCAGCGCTCTGCGGCTACGGCGTCTGGTTGCTCAGGAAGGACGGAGCCGCTTGGCGGCCACAACCCCGAGAGCCACGATGATGGCGAGAATCAGAAGCTTCTTCATAGCCCGTGATGCTACCCGTTCGGCTGGGGACGCGTCCGACGGTGCCGGGGGTGGGCCGGTCGCAGGGGCTAGACGGTCAGGAGGTCCCGCGCACCGGTGTCGGAGGAGGGATGGCGGAGCTTGGACATGGCCCGGGCCTCGATCTGACGGATGCGCTCCCGGGTGAGGTTGAAGTGCTCACCCACCTCTTCCAGTGTGCGAGGCTCGCCCCGGTCGAGCCCGAAGCGCAGACGCAGGATCTCCCGCTCGCGCTCGTCGAGCGGTGAGAGCAGGCGCCCGATCTCCTCCGGCAGGAGCGACACGGCCGCCACTTCGAAGGGCGATTCGGCGGATCGGTCCTCGACCACGTCGCCGAGCTCAGCGTCGCCGTCCTCGCGGAACGGCTCCGAAAGCGAGAGCGGCTCGGCTCGGAAGCGCAAGGCCTCTACCAATTTGTCCTCGGGCATCTCCACCTCGGCACCGAGCTCGGCGAGGGTGGCCGGGCGTCCGTACTTGAGCTCGAGCCGGGCCTGGGCCTTCTGCACGCGGGCCAGGGTGTCTCCGGCGTGCACCGGCAACCGGATGGTCCGCCCGGTGTTGGCGATGCCGCGCGTGATGGCCTGGCGGATCCACCAGGTGGCGTACGTCGAGAACTTGAAGCCCTTGCGCCAGTCGAACTTCTCGACGGCGTGCATCAGCCCGAGGTTCCCCTCCTGGATAAGGTCGAGAAGGGGCAGTCCCGAAGCCTGGTACTTCTTGGCGATGGACACCACCAGCCGCAGGTTCGACTGGACGAAGGTCTGCTGGGCCCCCTCACCCTGGAGGATGGTACGCCGCAGCTCCCGCCGTTTGGCCGGGGTCAGGCCCTTCGGCGCCACGGCCAGCTGCGCATCCGCCTCACGCCCGGCCTCGATGGCCTGGGCCAACCGGACCTCGTCATCTTTGGTGAGCAAGGGATACTGACCGATGTCGGTCAGGTACAACCGGACCAGGTCCTCGTCGTCTCGTTCGAGGCGCTCCTTTGCCAACTTCACCGGGTCCTTCGTTTTCCCCACGATGGTGGGGGAGGCCAACCATCCCAGCGCACCCTCAGGGTCGCTGAACCAGGTGTGGCGTGTTCGGGCGCAACGATTGCTGCTTCACGAAGTTTACCGGACCCGTCAACCCCTCCGAGCGCACAGAGTGGGAACGGGCCTGTTCCCCGGCCCTTCCCGGCCCCTCAATCTCCAGAAACCGAGGCGGGGAACGTCACGAGACCCGAGACGGCGCCGGCCCCGACCACGGCCGATTCGAGGTGCTGGAGGAATTCGTGCACGGCGACCACGTCGTGTGGTCGGGTGACCAGGCGCTGGACCAGGTGCTCGCCGGCCCGCCAGTCCTCGATCTCGTCGTTGAGCACGAGGCGGAGGGCTCGGCGCACTGGGGCATCGGTCACCGGCGCGATCGCACGGAGATGACGCTCGTAGCTGACGACCAGCCGGGGCAGCGCCACCCGGTAGAGCCCGGCCAGCTGGGGGAGCGCCCCGGGGTGACCGGAAGGTTGGTCCGGGCTCCACTGGGGTGCGGCGCCCCTGTCGTCGCCGGGGTCCGCACCGGACAGGGCCCGCACCAGCACGGCGCTGGGCGCAGAGGGCACGGTGAGGGCGTCCGGATCGACGCCGTCGCGGACGGGCAGCCGGTCGCCCCACAACTCGGCGTGCCAGGCATGGCGCATGCTCTGGGCGTCGAGATGGACCTGCACGGCGGCAAGCGGCATGTCGACGACCCATTGGCCGAGCAACCGGTAGAGCGCGTCCTCGATCCAGCGGTACTCGCCGATCAGCGCGGCCGCGTCAGCCAGCGGGAGGGGCAGCACCTCATCGGTGACAACAGACCCGTCGGGCGCACTGCCGGGGAGAGCGGCGGGCTCAGACAACGACGGGTGCCTCGCCGCTGGATTGCTCTCCGGAGACTGCGGGTTGCTCGTCCGGTCGCGCCGTTCCCTCACCCGACCGGTAGTGATTGGTGATGGGCATGCGGCGATCCTTGCCGAAGGCCTTCCCGGAGATCCGGACGCCCGGGGGCATCTGGCGGCGCTTGTACTCGGCCCGGTCGACCAAGCCCACCACCCGGGCCACCGCCTCGGGATCGAATCCTGCGGCCACCAGCTCCTCGGTCGACCGGTCCCCCACCACGTACCCGTCGACCACCGGGTCGAGGACCCCATAGGGGGGTAGCGACTCGTCGTCGCGTTGGTCGGGACGCAGCTCGGCAGAGGGCGCCTTGGTAAGCACCGGGTCGGGGATCAGGTCGAACCCCGCGACACGGTTGCGGTACCGGCACAGCTCGTAGACCAGCGTCTTCGGAACGTCCTTGATCACGGCGAACCCACCCGCCGAGTCGCCGTACAGCGTCGAATACCCCGTTGCCATCTCGCTCTTGTTGCCGGTGGTCAGCACGATCCAGCCCTTGGCGTTGGAGACCGCCATGAGCAGCACCCCCCGAATGCGCGACTGGAGGTTCTCGTCGGTCAGCCCGGCCGGATCGCCCCCGAGGAGTGGTGCCAAGGTGGCAGCCAGGGCCCGGTGGGCCTTCTCGATGGGCACGGTGGCGACAAGGATGCCGAGGTTGGCCGAGAGCGTCACCGCGTCGGCCACGGAGCCTTCGCTCGAGTAGCGGGAGGGCATGGTCACCCCGTGCACCCGGTCGGGCCCGAGGGCGTCGACCGCGACCGCCGCCACCAGCGACGAGTCGATACCCCCCGAGAGCCCGATCAGCGCCCCGGGGAATTCGTTTTTCGCCACGTAGTCGCGCGTCCCGAGCACGAGCGCCTCGTAGACCTCCGCCTCGGGGCCGAGCACGGGCGCCAACGCGCCACGCGCCGGCTCCGATGCCAGGGCCCGGGTGGTCCGGCTGACCGGAACCGGTGGCGAGCCTCGGCCGGGCGGCGGTCGCTCGGGCCCGGCCGGTTGCGCCGTCACCGTGCTGATGTCCGCCACCAGCACGGCCTCGTCGAATTGCGGCGCAGAGGCCACGATCTGGCCCCGGTGGTCGACGACGAGGGACGCGCCGTCGAATACCAGCTCGTCCTGGCCGCCGACCTGGTTCACGTAGACGATGGGCCGTCCCGTCTCGGCCACGCGCTCGGTGAGCACGGCCAGACGTTCCTCACGGCGGCCGCGGGAGTACGGCGAGGCGTTGAGGTTGACCAGGACCTCGGCTCCCGCCGCCGCCTGGTCGGCCATGGGCCCGCCGGCGGACCACATGTCCTCACAGATGGTCACCCCGACCGCGACGCCGGCCACCAGGTAGCGCCCGGACGGGCCCTCACCGGGGCTGAACCAGCGCCGCTCGTCGAAGACCCCGTAGTTGGGAAGGAGACGCTTGTGGTAGCGGCCGACCACCCGGCCGCCGGCACAGACGGCGGCGGCGTTGAGCAGCCGGCCGCGGTCGTCGATGTCGACGAAACCGACCACCGCGGCGCACGGGCCGGTGGCCGCGGCGATCTCGGACAGCACCGCCAGGTTGTCAGCGATGAAGGCCGGCCGTCCGAGCAGGTCCTCGGGCGGGTACCCGGTCACGGTCAACTCCGGGAAGACGGCGAGGTCGGCTCCGGACCCCTCGGCCCGCTCCAGGGCGGCGCGCACCCGCCCGGCGTTCCCCCAGAGGTCGCCGACCACGGTGTTGATCTGGCAGGCGGCCACTCGCACGCGACCCATGCGCCCAGCCTACCGGCCCTGCTGCCTGGCCTTTCGTGGCGACCCCCGGGCCGACTGAGCCCGCACGCCCGGGCCAACGCCCGTCCGATGGGGCTGTTCATCCGCCGTTCACAGTCGGGTAATCCAGGGGAAACGGCTCGCTGCGATACTGAGGCGTCCGGTGTTGACGGGTGCCGCGGGCACGACCGGTGGCACAATCCCCTGCAGCAACGGCCCGGTGTCCGCAGGGAACGGCACGTAGGGCAGCACGACATTGACGAGCGAGGAGCGCACGTGCCTTACCAAGCTGAGTACATCTGGATCGACGGGACCGAGCCTTCCCCGCTGCTGCGGAGCAAGACCAAGGTCATCGCCGACGGCCAGGAACCGGGCATCTGGGGCTTCGACGGCTCGAGCACCAACCAGGCCCTCGGGCACGATTCCGACTGCGTGCTCCGTCCCGTCTTCACGTGCAAGGACCCCCTGCGCGGGCCCGACGACAAGCTGGTGATGTGCGAGGTCGAGCTCACCGACTTCACCCCCCACCCGTCCAACACCCGGGCCCACCTGCGAGAGATGGTCGAAACCTACGCCGCCCAGGAGCCGCTCTTCGGTATCGAGCAGGAGTACACCTTCTTCAAGGACGGTCGTCCCCTCGGCTGGCCCACCGCCGGCTATCCCGCCCCCCAGGGCCCGTACTACTGCGGCGTGGGCGGCGACAAGATGCCCGGCCGCGAGATCGTGGAGCTCCACACCGCGGCCTGCATCGATGCCGGGATCGCCATCGAGGGCACCAACGCCGAAGTCATGATGGGCCAGTGGGAGTTCCAAGTCGGCGTTCTCCCGCCCCTCGGGATCTCCGACCAGTTGTGGGTGGCACGCTGGTTGCTCTTCCGCATCGCCGAGGACTTCGACGTCTACGCCACGCTCGAGCCGAAGCCCATCCTGGGTGACTGGAACGGCGCCGGGGCCCACACCAACTTCTCGACCAAGGCCATGCGCGAGGAAGGTGGCTGGGACGCCATCATCGCTGCCTGCGAGGCCATCGGGAAGCGGGTGGACGAGCACATCGCCGTCTACGGGATCGGGATCGAGAACCGGCTGACCGGCGCCCACGAGACAGCCCACTACACCAAGTTCAGCTACGGCACGTCGGACCGGGGAGCCTCCATCCGCATCCCGTGGGCCGTGGCCAAGGCCAAGAAGGGCTGGCTCGAGGACCGCCGGCCCAATGCCAACATGGACCCCTACCAGGTGACCGCCGTCCTCGTCGAGACGGTGTGCGGCGACGCCGCGGGTAGCTGACCCGACGGGCCCACGCCGCAGCCGGCCCGCCCGGATATGGCTCCGCCGCAGGCCGGGCCCGACGGTGAGCCGGAGACGTCACCCGGGTAGTCGGCGCGTTCCCGGGTCGACCGGGCCTTCACCCGCCTGCGACAATGGCCGCATCGGACCCGAAGACCCCTTCGCCGCGGCTGCCCCGATCGCCGAGGTGCCCGACGCCTTGAGGAGCCAGGAGGAGTACGTCCTCCGGACGGTGGAGGAACGCGGGATCCGGTTCGTGCAGCTGTGGTTCACCGACGTCCTCGGTACGCCGAAGAGCTTCAGCATCACCCCGGCCGAGCTGGAGAACGCCCTCGACGAAGGGATGACCTTCGACGGCTCGGCCATCGACGGGTTCAGCCGCGTCCAGGAGAGCGACGTGCTGGCCCGGCCCGACGCCAACACCTTCCAACTGCTGCCATGGCACGGCCATGGGGGGCCGGCGGGCCCGGGTGGTGGCGCGTCGGAGGGGCACGTGGCCCAGGTGGCCCGGGTGTTCTGCGACATCGTCGACATCGACGGCTCCCCGTTCCAGGGCGACCCCCGCCACGTCCTGCGCCGGGCGCTCGACCGGGCCCACGCCCTCGGGTTCACCTTCTTCGCCGCGCCGGAGATCGAGTTCTTCTACTTCGCCGACGCCGATCCGTCGCGCCCACCGGCGGGGCTCGACAGCGGCTCCTACTTCGAGTTGACGGTGGCGGACCGGGCCAGCGATATCCGACAGCGCACCGTGCTGACCTTGGAGGAGATGGGCATCCCCGTCGAGCACGCCCAACATGAGGACGCGCCGAGCCAGCACGAGATCGACCTGCGCTATACCGACGCCCTGACGATGGCCGACACCGTCATGACGGTGCGCCTGGTGGTCAAGGAGATGGCCCGCCAGCAAGGCGTGTTCGCCAGTTTCATGCCCAAGCCGGTGGCCGGCGTACAGGGCTCGGGTATGCACACCCACATGTCGCTGTTCCGGGGCAACACCAATGCCTTCGTCGACCTCGACCGGCCCGGCGGCCTGTCCGAGGTGGCCGAAGGGTTCATCGCCGGGTTGCTGCGCCACGCCCCGGAGATCACCGCCCTGACCAACCAGTGGGTCAATTCCTACAAGCGGCTGGTCGGCGGGTACGAGGCGCCCATCCACGTCTCGTGGGCGCGTAACAACCGCTCCGCCCTGGTGCGGGTGCCGGTGGTCAAGCCGGGCAAGGTCGACTCGACCAGGGTGGAGTTCCGCTCCCCCGACAGCGCCTGCAACCCCTACTTGGCCTTTGCCGTCATCCTGGCCGCCGGCCTGGCCGGCATCGAGCACGGCTACGACCTCCCACCCGAGGCAGACGCCAACCTGTTCACCCTCAGCGCCGAGGAACTGGCCAACAAGGGCATCCTCCACCTGCCCGGGAGTCTCAACGAGGCGCTCGGTCTCATGGAGTCCTCGGAGCTCCTGGCCACCACCCTCGGTGAACATGTCTTCGAGTGGTTCATCCGCAACAAGCGAGCGGAATGGGCCGAGTACAAGTCCCACGTGACCCAGTTCGAGCTGAACCGGTACCTGCCACTGCTCTAATTGGCACCCGGACACCCCGGGCACCATGAACCGGCACCGACAGGAAGGGGAGAGTCCAGCCTTGGAGCCATTGCTGTGTTTCCCCGGCATCCCGCCGGGCGCGGTCACCGCCGTGCTGGACCGGGCAGGCTACCCCTGGCGCGGCGTGGACAAGCCCGACGCCGCCGATTCGGAGGAGCCCGAAGACGGTTGGTCGGGGGCGGTGATCTCGAGCGGCGCCGACCCGATCGGCGCCTTCCTGCTCTGCCGGCACCTGCGCAAGCGCGAAGTCCCCCTCTCCCCGGTGATCGTGATCGTCCCGCCCGACCAGCTCGGCGAGCTCGAGCTGCGTGAGGACCTCTTCGACGATCTCTGCCTGGAACCGGTCAACCCCGGGGAGCTGACGGCGCGGCTGGCTCACCTGTTCTGGCGCGCCGGGCGGGGCTTGCGCCCGGACCTGCTCGAGCACGGCCCACTGGTGCTCAACCTCGAGACCTACCAGGCGGCGGTGGCCGGGCGGGTCCTCGACCTGACCTACATGGAGTACGAGCTGCTGCGCTTCCTGGCGGCCCGGCCGGGCAAGGTGTTCACCCGTGAAACCCTGCTCAGTCGGGTCTGGGGCTACGAGTACTACGGCGGGGCGCGCACGGTCGACGTCCACGTTCGGCGATTGCGAGCCAAGCTCGGCGAGGAGCATGCCCACCTGATCCAGACGGTGCGCTCGGTCGGTTACCGCTTCGGCCAGACCGCCTGGATGCCCTGACCGACCTGCCGTGACCGACCTGCCTTCTTCCCGTCCCGTGGCTCAGCGGTCGCGGTAGGCCCAGAGCTCGACCTCGACGGCCGCTCCCATGGGCAGAGCGGCAACGCCGACCATCGAGCGGGCGGGCCGGTGGTCACCGAAGAAGGCCGCGTACGCCTCGTTCAGCCCACCGTAAGCGCCCATGTCGGTGACAAAGACGGTCGTCTTCACCACATCGTCGGGCGAGGCCCCCTCCCGGCCGAGCAGCCGCGCCCCGTTGGCCAGGGCCTGGGCCAGCTCGGCCGCTGCCCCGCCGGAGACCAGGGCCGGTGGCTCGGAGGGCCCGCCGGCCGACGGGGCCACCAGGCCCAACTGGCCCGAGCAGATGAGCCAGGGCCCGGCCGAGACGATGGGGCTGTAAGGACCGACGGGCGTGCTCATCGAGGGCTCCTCCGGGCTCGAGGTGGCCGGGTCGACGGTCAGCCTAGGGGGTCGTCCAGGGTCGGGCGGCCGATCAGCGCGTGCTCGCCACGCGCCCAGTCGGCCACCGATCGGGGAGCCCCTCGGCCAGCCAGGCGGCAGCGGCCACCGCGGCGAACACCGCGTCGGAGCCGTTGACCGGCGAGCCGCCCTTCTGCCCCGATCTGATTCGCACCGTCACGGGCGGCATGGCCCGGGCGTCGAGGATGCCGAACGACCGTAGGGTGAGGTCGCGGATCTCCCCGCCCGGTTCCACGGCGATCCCCTCCGAGCGGACCCACCCGAGGGCCTGGTGGGCGGCCCCGATGCAGTAGGAGCGGAGCACGACCTCGTCGAGGACAGGGCCGGCTTCGACGGTCACCTCGATCGAGCCGTCCGAGCTCACGAGCGCCTCGGCGCGACCGCCTCCCGGGGCGCGGATCGTCACAGGCAGGTCGGTGACGGGCCCGGTCCGGACGCCGCCGGCGCAGCGCCGCACACGTGGCGAGGACCGCCGCCTCGACCCACACCGCTCCCCGCAAGTCGAATGAGACAGCGGGGCCGGCCAGGGGGACGGGCTCGAGGCTGATCCCCGGAGCCACCGCGGCCACCGCCTCCTCGACCACAGCCCAGGCCTGGCCCGGCCCGGCGGAGGGGACCGCTACCCGGAGCACGCCAGAGCCGGCCCGGTCGACACCGCCGGCCACGGGCGGCCGTTTGGGCCCGCGCCTCACCACATCCTCCCGCGACCAGATGACCCGGACCGGCCGGTCGTACTCGTCGGCCAGACGACGGGCATCGCCGGCCACCGGCGAGCACACCTTCCCCCCGAACGCGCCCCCGTTGGCGCACGGCGACACCGGGTCGCCTCCGGGTTCGCACCATGACGCGTCGGGCTCGAGGTAGGCCGGCTCGACGTACGTGGTGGCCAGGGTCAGGTCCCAGTCCCCCGGCGGCACCTCGACCGGGTGCAGCAGGGGGAGACCACTGCTCCGGCCCTGCACCTTGCCGGCCAGGGCGCGGGCCGCGCCGAGCGACTCGGCGACGGCGTACCCTCCCGACCAGTCGGGCACCGCCACCAGGGCCCTCGCCGGCCCGGTGTCGTCGGCGAACCCGGCCCGGCCGAGCACGACCGACGGCCCGACCTGCTGGGCGGTGCCACCCTCCAGCGCAGCACGCACCGCGCCCGCTTCGAGATCCCGGGAGGCGGGCTCGGCGGCATCGAAGCCGGACGCGCCCGGTGCTCCGCCCCCTCCGAGGACACGGTGGGCCGCTTCGCCGATCGTCTGCCAGCCGGTGCACCGGCAGAGGTGGGCGACGAAGGGCCCGGCCGATCCGATCGCCGGACGTTCCCGGTTCGAGGGCGGCCAGTCGCATCACGATGCCCGGGGTGCAGAACCCGCACTGGCTGCCACCGCAGTCGCACCAGCGCGCCGACCCAGCGGTCCAGCACGTCGGAGGGCAGGCCCTCGAGCGTCGTCACCTCCCGCCCGGCGAGCCGTCGGACGGGCGTGACACATGCCACCCGGGGAGCCCCGTCGACCCACACCGTGCAACACCCGCACTGGCCCTGGGGACTGCACCCGTCCTTGGCCGAGCGGACGCCGAACTGTTCGCGCAAGACCTCGAGCAGGGTGGACCCATCGTCGGCGACCTCGACGTCGGCGCCGTCGATCCGGAGCCGGATCAGGGGATCAGCGGCTCAGCTGAAGGAGGAGCCGCAGCCACAGGTGCGGGTGGCGTTGGGGTTGGTGACGTGGAAGCCCGCTCCCTGCAGCCCGTCGCTGTAGTCCAGGGTCGAGCCCTTGAGCAGGTCGGCGCTGGCCGGATCGACCACCACCTTGACCTCTCCGAACTCGCGGACCACATCGTCGTCGGCCACGTCGGCGTCGAAGAACATCTCGTAGCTGAAGCCCGAGCAACCGCCCGGGCGGACCGCCACCCGCAGGGCCAGCCCGTCTACGTCCTCTTCCGCCAGGAGCTCGGCGACCTTGCTGGCGGCGACATCGGTCAGGGTGACCGGGTTCGGACGCTTGCCGATACTGATGCTCTGCATGGTGACACTCATGGCGTTCCTCCGGAGGATGACCAGGTTCGAACTGCGACACCGACGCCCGACCGGAGCGTGCCCGGTGCGGCGTGTTTCCTCCAATGGTACCCGCGTCCGGCGGGCGTTGGACCGGCATCGGGGTGGTGGTGAGGGCCCCCCGGGTAGAATTGCCGACGTGACCAGGTCCGACCCCGCCGCATCGGCGGGAGCCCGCCCGACAGAGGAGGCCGTGCGCGCCGCACTGACCGGGGTCGTCGACCCCGAGCTCGGGGGCGACATCGTAGAGCTCGGCATGGTCAACGAAGTCCGGGTCGACGGAGGAGCGGTCGACGTCGAGGTCGCCCTCACGGTTGCCGGGTGCCCGCTCCGGACCCAGATCCAGAACGACGTCGAGACCCACGTGGGGGGGTTGCCCGGCGTCACATCGGTGAGCGTCCGCACGGGCGTGATGGACGCCGAACAGCGCAAGGCGGTCATGGCCCGCGCCCGCCTGCTGGCCCGGGACCCGGCCCCGGCCACCGACATCCCCGAGAGCGCCCGCGTCATCGCCGTGGCCTCGGGCAAAGGTGGCGTGGGCAAGAGCTCGGTGACAGTCAACCTGGCGGTCGCCATGGCCAGGCGGGGCCTGACCATCGGGGTCCTCGATGCCGACATCTGGGGGTTCTCGGTACCGCGTCTGCTGGGAATTCAGGGCGAGATCATGGCCCGCGACAAGAAGATGGTCCCGCTCGAGCGCCGCGTCGGGGACGGGGTGCTGCGGGTCCTGTCGATGGGCTTCCTCACTGACGAGGACAACGCCATCATGTGGCGGGGCCTGATCCTCAACCGAGCCGTCCAGCAGTTCCTCGAGGACGTCCACTGGGGCGACCTCGACTACCTCCTGATCGACATGCCGCCCGGGACCGGTGACATCCAGATGGGCCTGGCCCGCATGCTGCCGCGCACCGAGGTGGTGGTGGTCACCACTCCCCCCGTGGCCGCCCAGAAGGTGGCGGCCCGAACGGCCGACATGGCCCGCAAGGGCTACCTCCGGGTGGCCGGGGTCATCGAGAACATGAGCGACTTCGTCTGCGAGCACGGAACCTCATATGCCTTGTTCGGCTCCGGCGGCGGCACCCGGTTGGCCGCCGAGATCGGTGTCCCCCTCATCGGCCGGATCCCGCTCCATCCGGCGGTGGCGGCCGGCGGAGACGCGGGCGCCCCCGTCGCCCTAGAAGAGGGGCACCCGCTGGCCGAGGTGTTCGCCGACATCGCCGACTCGGTCATCACCACCATCGCGCCGGTTGTGTCGATGGACGGCTGCAGCGTGCGATTGCTCGAACGGGTCAACGCTGCCGTGGCCGCCGGCTCGGATGAAACGGGGCCTTTGGCCCCGACGGAGACCGGCACGCGCTAACCCGCCGGACCTTGCGGGCCGACAGAGCTCAGCCGCCCTCGGCCTTCGGGCCCCAGATCTGGCGGGCGGCGGCGGACAGTTGCTCGTCGACCTCCTGGCCAGACGCCTCCAGATCGGCGACTGCCTCCTCGTAGCCGGCGTCACCCGGCCGCAGGATGAGCACATGGCCGTCCTCGATGAGGACGATCGGGAGCACCGTGGGCACGTCGGTGACCTGCCGGGCCCACGCCATCGCCTCGTCAGTGGTCCGGAACGGTGCCAGATTCCTCAGATTGGCCATGGTCGGAGGGAGGAGGTCCACCTCCGCCCCGGTGCTGGCCGCCAGGGCGGCCCGGGGCCGCACCCAAACGGTGGCGATCGTCTCGCCCTCGTCGTGCTCGGCTTCCTGTCCGGGCGGGACGGCGGTGACGAAGAATCGTGTGTCGTAGCGTCTGGGCGAGAGCTGGGGCGTGATCCAGTGGCTCACGTAGTGCAGCGTGTCGGCCGCCAGCACCAGGTTCTCCCGCTTGCACACCTCGACCAACCCGATGGACCCCTCATTGAGGGCACGCCGGTGGGCGGCGAATCGTTCGGCCAACTGTCGGTCGCTCAGATCCGGCGGGGTGGGCCCATCCGGACCGTCCGCGGTGCCCGCCAACATGACCCCTGCCTCCTCGAAGCACTCCCGCAGAGCCGCCACCCAGAAGGCCAGGCCCCCCGAGTCGACACCGAGGATGGCACTGGCGTCGGCATCGGTGCGGCCACGGCACAGGGCGGTTGCCGCCGGGCTCCGGTCTTCGGCGTCCACCGAGCCCCCGGGGAAGACATAGGCCCCGGCCGAGAACTCGGCGGCGAGGTTCCGGCGGAGCATGCACACCTCGATGTCGGGCTCGCCCCCCTCGTCGACCGTGTCGCGCACCAGGATGACGGTGGCCGCGTCCGCGAGGGTGTGCGCTCATCCGATGCACCCTACCGCCGGGCCGGAGGGGCCCCCGAAGGCAAGGTGTCAGGTGGTGGAGGCCACCGAACGACGGGTCAGGGCGCCCGAGTCGACCAGCGCGCTGATGGCGAGCTCCCCGAAACGGTCCGGGTCGCCGATGAGCCAGGTGTGCGCCCCCTCGACCACCACCCCCTCCTCCCCGGCCGCCCGGCGGAGGTCGTCGAAGGCCGACCGGGGTACCAGCCGATCGCGATCGGACCACGCCACGGTGACCGGGATGCCGCGCTCGGCGATGATCCGTACCTCGCGGACCAGGTCGGCCCGCCGGATGAACTCACCGGTCCGGAACATCCCGAGCGGATTGGTGATCAAGTTGGGAATGAAATCCTCGAGCAGCGTCGCCGCCAGACGGAGGAGCCTCGGTGACTGCAACAGGTCGGTGCTGAAGTTCCGACCCCAGTCCCACACCGGACGCTGGATCATGGTGCGGGCCTCGTTGGGGAAGAGCGCCCACGTCGGGCTGCCGATGGCGTTGGCCAGCAGCAGCGCGGCCACCCGGCCGGACTGCTGATGGGTGAAGGCGGTGGCGACACCGCCGCCGAACGAGTGACCGGCCACCAGCGCCACCTCGTCCTGGCCGACAGCATCGAGGAACTCGCCCACCCAGGCGGCGTATCCGTCGAAGGTCCGCAGCTCCGGCGCGAGCTCCGGGGTCCCGCCGAAGCCGGGTAGGGCCGGGGCGTACACCCTGCAACCGGCGCGGCTCATGGCCTCGATAGGACGCCGATAGGCGTTGGGGCTCAGCCCCCATCCGTGGAAGAACAGGGCCGCCGGCCCGGAACCGGCAACGACATAGCCGACCCGATGGCCGCCGACGGACGTGTGGGTCGACCCGACACCGATCGGAGTGGTGGCCGGGACCTCCCCTGCGCCGTTGCCGGCCTCCCCTACGCCATATGTCAACCCTCGGCTCGACATGGGCGGTCAGTGTAGGCCCGACCCACCGCCGCAGGACTGCTTTGCCACGGCCCGACGCCGAGCCGCCGCCAACGGTGGCCGGCCCAGCAAGACGGACTTGTCGCCGGCCGCCGCCGGCCGACCACGGTGGCCCCGGCCGACACGTTACGCTCGGTCGACCCAGAAGATCGGATCGAGGACCCCGCACTGATGGCACCCGACCAGGACAAGACCAAGACCGGTGGGAACCGGCCCAAGCCGCAGAGCGGCTCGGGCGCAGCAGGTCAAAGTGCCAAGGACCGCAGCCGCGCCCAGAGCCGCGCCGTCACGACCAAGTCTCCGGGGGGAAAGGCCACCAAGTCACCGTCGGGGAAGTCCGGCCAGACCAAGGAGTCACCAAAGGCATCGTCGTCCGGCCGCGGGGGGAATACGCCCCGGCCGCCCCGGCAGTCCTCCCGTCCGGCGCCGGCCGCTCCCGTCGGTCGCCGCATCTCCGGGGCCATGATGGCCTGGGGTGCGGTGGGCCTGGTGGTCGTCATCGTCATCGTGCTGGTCGTGGTGAAAGCGACCAGCGGGACTGACAACTCCTACACCCCGACCGTCTCGGCGCCGGCTTCGGTGGTCGACAAGGTGACCAACATCCCGGCGTCCGTCTACAACACCGTGGGGGTCAACTCGCCGACGGTGCCGGTGACCGCCCCCACCATCCTGAGCAATCAGCCGCCGATGACGTTGGCCGGTAAGACGCCGGCCATGCTCTACTACGGCGCAGAGTACTGCCCGTTCTGTGCAGCCGAGCGCTGGGCCATGACCGCGGCCCTTTCTCGCTTCGGTACCTGGTCCGGTCTGCAAGTGACCGCCTCGTCCCACAGCGACGTCTTCCCGGCGACCAACACCTTCAGCTACCACGGGGCCACGTTCACCAGCCCCTACATCACCTTCAGCGGAATCGAGCAGTTCTCCAACATCCCATCGACGAGCGGCTCGAACGGGTTCACGACGTTGCAGACCCCGACGTCCGAAGAGCAGGCGATCCTCACCAAGTACAGCAGCGCCAAATACAACCCCAACGCCACCACCCAGAACGGCATCTCCTTCCCCTTTGTGGACATCAACAACGTGGCTCTCATCTCCGGAGCGAGCTACAGCCCCGGGATCCTGGCCGGGCAGACGTGGTCGGAGATCGCCAACGGGCTCGACGATCCCACCAACCCGGCGACCCAGGCCATCGTGGCCACCGCCAACTACATGAGTGCGGCTATCTGCGCCTCCAGCAAGGGTGCACCGGCGTCGGTCTGCCAGAGCCCCGGGGTCCAGGCGGCGACCCGGGCCCTCAAGCTGGGCTGACCAGCACGGGAGATCACCGTGTCCTCATTCCGATGGCAGCCCATCGCCACGCCGCTGCTGGCCGCCTTCGGGCTGGGTGTGTCCGTGTACCTGACCATCACCCATTTCGACAAGGTGGCCCTCGTCTGCTCGGACTCGGGGACGATCAACTGCGCCAAGGTCACCACCAGCCCACAATCGGTGATCCTCGGGATCCCGGTAGCCATGCTCGGCCTGGCCTACTTCGTGCCGATGCTGCTGCTCTGCCTGCCGGCGGCGTGGCGCTCGACCGACCGCCGGGTCCACTTGGCCCGGCTGGCCCTGGCCATCGTGGGCGTCGGCATGATCCTCTACCTCCTCGTCGCCGAGCTGTTCATCATCAAGGCCATCTGCCTGTGGTGCTCTTCCGTCCACGTGGTCACGTTTCTCCTATTCGTGATCATCGTGACTGCCTCACCGTTGTTGCTCACCTCAGACCGCACCCTGGCTGACAGGGCGTACAGCCGCGCCGGTGGCGAGGACTAGGCGCATCGGACGATCGACCGACTCGTGACCGGCCCGGATACGGTTGGTCGGGACCCGGTCGGTGCGGGCGCTCTCCCCGCCGACGACGGCGTGCTCGCGCCGGAGGTGACTCCGAGGAGCCGCACCGTCCGCATCGCCTGGATCGCAGTCGTCGTCATCCTCGTCGGTGTGATCGTCCTGGTGACCTATGCGCTCACCCGACCACCTTCCACACCGCGGACCGTCCACCGTCCGCCCACTGCGAGCGACGTGGTGGCGGCGCTCGGCCAGATTCCCCCCTCGGTGTTCGACTCGGTCGGCGTCACCGTGCCGACCACGCGGCTGACGGTGCCGACCATGCTTGCGGGGCAGCCGCTGCTGGAGGCCCATGGCAAGCCGGAAGTGCTCTACGTCGGGGCGGAGTTCTGCCCGTTCTGCGCCGCCGAACGATGGCCGCTCATCGTCGCCCTGTCCCGCTTCGGTCATTTCTCGCGCCTGAACAACATGCAGTCGTCACAGTCATCGGTCTTCCCCGCCGTGCAGACCTTCAGCTTCGTCGGGTCCTCGTACACCAGTCGCTACGTGTCGTTCACAGGAATCGAGGTCTACTCGGGGGCGGTCGACGCCCAAGGCGTCTACACCCAGATCGCCATGCTCAACCCGGCGCAGTCGCTCCTTGTCGCCCGCTACGGCACGCCCCCGGTGAAGCGAGGATCGGAGGCAGGGGCATTCCCCTTCGTCGACATCGGCAACGTCATGGTCACATCGACGTCGGGGTTCAGCCCGGGGGTCATCGTGGGCCAGTCTCAGGGCACCATCGTCGGCGCCCTCAGCCAGCCGTCCGATCCCATCGGCCAGGCCGTGGTGGCCTCGGCCAACTATCTGACGGCGGGGATCTGCGTCGCCACCGGCGGGCACCCGGCCGCGACCTGCACCGACCGGGGTGTCCGCGCCGCCGCTGCCGCCCTGGGCATCGGATGAACGGGCCCGTCGGGCCGGCTCCGCCGGTCAACCGGCGCGGCGGTCCACCAGCTGTTTGCGTTCCATCTCGTTCAGGCCACCCCAGATGCCGTGTGGCTCGTGGATGCGGATGGCGTAATCGAGGCACTGGCGCCGGACCACACACGTCTGGCAGATCGACTTGGCCCGGTCCTCCCGCTGGATCTTCTCGTCCTTGCGCTCAGCGTGGGCAGGCGGGAAGAAGGCCTCCGCCTGCGGCCCACGACACGACGCTTTGAGCTGCCACGTCTCAGGCGTCTGCTCCACCTTCCCCAACTCCCCCTTCGCGCCCCTCGGGTTCCTCCCGCCCCGGAAGGTACTCGCCGCGGTTCCGCGAAACAAGGGGCGTGAGCAGGATTCCTAGGCGTTTCCCGCCGTGATTCCCGGCCGATGACAGGCGCCGCCAGCCCGTTAGTACCGACCGTGAAGAGGTGCTGACGGGGTGGACACTACGCTCCTGAGGGTCATGGACGTCAGCGCCTTCTGCACCCAGAGCCGGGTCCTGATCGTCGCCGGCAAGGGCGGGGTGGGGAAGACGACCATGGTGGCGGCCCTCGCCCACGTCGCGGCCCGGGCCGGGCTCTCGGTGCTGGTCGTCGAGCTCGAGGGGCGCCCCGGGGTGGCCAATGCCTTCGGGCATGCCGAACCACTCGACTACGACGGGGCGGTCCTGGCCGCGGCCGGTGCCGAGAACGAGGGGGCGGGCGACACCGGGAGCTCCGACCCCGTTCCGGCCGGGACGGTCCGCGCCCGGGTCATCACCCCCGACGACGCCCTCCTCGAGTACCTGGCCGAGCACGGCCTGCGCCGGGTGTCCAAGCGGCTCATGGCCTCGGGGATCGTCGACCTGGTCGCCGGAGCCATCCCCGGGATCAGGGACATCCTGGTCCTCGGCAAGATCAAGCAGATCGAGCGGAGCCGCCTCGCCGATCTGGTCTTGGTCGACGCCCCGGCCACCGGCCACACCATGACGTTCCTGTCATCGGCCACCGGACTCCTCGATGCCGCCAGGAGTGGCCCCATCCGAGCGCAGGCCGCCGACGTGGTGGCCCTTCTGTCCGACCCGGCGCGGTGCCAGGTGGCGCTGGTCACGCTGCCCGAGGAGATGCCGGTCAACGAGGCGGTCGAGGCCGCCTACCAGCTCGAGGACAAGGTCGGGATCGCCCTTGGCCCGGTGATCGTCAATGGGTGCTACCCGGACCTGGAGGCGTTGGCCACGCCGGCCCGCCGGGCAGCCGAAGCGGCCGGCGTCGTGCTCCCCGACGACCTCATCGTCTCGCTGGAGAAGGCCCGGCGGTTCCGCTTCACCCGCCAGGAGCTCCAACGCGAGCAGATCGAACGGCTGGCCCAGCAGTTGCCGCTGCCCCAGTTGAGGGTGCCGTTCCTCTTCACCGACTCGATCGGCCCAGCCGAGCTCGAGACGTTGAGCGACGCCCTGGCCCAGGGCGTGGAGGCGTTGCACGACCCCGCCGGCGTCCCCTCGTGACCGCGCCCGGCCCCCTGGCGGCGTGACGACGAACGGCAACGCGTCGGGCATCGAGGAGCTGGTCCTCCAGCGGTCCATCATCATCTGCTGCGGTTCCGGCGGCGTCGGGAAGACGACCACGGCCGCGGTCCTGGCGCTGGAGGCGGCCCGGTTGGGCCGCTCCGCCTGCGTGGTCACCATCGACCCGGCCCGCAGGCTGGCCGATGCGCTGGGTGTCAGCACGCTGGCCAACGAACCCACGGCGATCAACGGCCCCTGGCCCGGCCGGCTCTACGCGCTGATGCTCGACCCCAAGAGCACCTTTGACGACCTGGTCCAGCGCTATTCGGACACGGCCGAGCAGGCGGAGGACATCAAGGTCAACCGCATCTACCGCAATCTCACCGGCTCGCTCTCGGGCACCCAGGAGTACATGGCCATGGAGAAGCTCTACGAGCTGGTGGAGGAAGGCGGGTTCGACCTGGTGGTGGTGGACACACCCCCGACACGCAACGCCCTTGATTTTCTCGACGCCCCCCGCCGGCTCACCCGCTTCCTGGAGAACCGGGTGTTCCAAGCGTTGATGAGGCCGACCCGGGTCGGCCTCAAGTTCATGGGAGTGGCGGCCCAGGCCCTGCTCCGCACCATCTCCCGCGTGGCCGGGGCCGACATCGTGCACGACGCGGTGGCCTTCTTCCAGGCCTTCGAAGGGATGGAGGAGGGCTTCCGCACCCGCGGCGGCACGGGTACGGCAACTGCTGACCCAGGAGGACACCGCCTTCGTCCTGGTCGCCTCGCCCCGCGCCGACTCGGTCGACGAGGCGGTGCACTTCGCCGGCAAGCTGACCGAGTCGCGGATGTCGGTGGCGGGGCTCATCGTCAACCGCGTGCAGCCCCGTTTCGCCGACGACGCCGAACTCGCCTTCCTCGAGGCGCGGTCGGACGTGAGCCCCGACAGCTCGCTCGGGCTGCTGGTCGAGAACCTCCGCGGCTACACGGCCGCATCGGATCGGGAAGAACAGGCCTACGCCGACCTCGTGGCCACCGTTGCACCGGCCCCGGTCTACCGGATCCCCCTCTTGAACAGCGACGTGCACGACCTCGACGGCCTGGCCACGGTGGCCGGGCTCCTGTTCCCCGAGCGACCGGGCGAAACCCAGGCCCCGTCCTCGTCGAAGAGTGGGGACCACCCAGGGCGCTAACCTGGTCAGGTGCCGACCATCCTCGTGGCCAGCGACGCCCCCACGGTGCGCGCCGAGGTGGTGTCGATCGCCGACCGACCCGAGGTGGCCATCCGTGAAGCTCGGTCGGGACCCGACGTCATGAGGGAGTGCGCAGAGTCCCTCCCCGACCTCGTCGTGGTCGATCTGCAGATGGGGAACATGGGCGGGATGGCCGTGTGCCTCGAGCTCCGCCTGGAGGAATCGTACGGGAAGCTCGGTCACGTGCCCGTGCTCATGCTGCTCGACCGCCGTCCCGATGTCTTTCTGGCCCGACGCTCCAGTGCCGAGGGTTGGGTGGTCAAGCCGCTCGACCCCATTCGGCTACGGCAAGCCATCACCGCGTTGCTGGAGGGGAGCACCTACCACGACGAGTCCTACGCTCCCCTCTCTGTCGTGCCCACCGCCGCTGTCGGCGCCACCTGACGGTCTTCCGCAAAGGATTCGTCACCACCATGTCTCTCTTCCGGCGCCAGAAGGACGAACCTCCACCAGAAGGTGGGCCGCCACGGACCGGTCGGAAGGAGCGTTCCGCCGACGGTCAGCGCCACCGGCGGGCTGAGCATCGGGGCCGGGCCAGGAGTGGAGCCGACGCTCAGGAACAATCGATCCTCGACGCCCTTCACGACCTGCACGACACGGCGGTGCGCGACGTTATGACGCCGAGGGTGGACGTGGTGGCCCTGTCCATCCCGCTGACCGCTGAGGCGGTGACCCGGGCGGTACGTGAGTCAGGCCACAGCTGCTTCCCGGTCTGCGGTGACAACCTCGACGACCTGATCGGCATCCTCTTCGTCAACGACCTCTTCCGGGCCGGCTGGAAGGTCGGTGGCGCCGGGACGGGCACGGGGACGTCAACGGAACGCCCGGCCGGGGACGAGACCCCCTCGGACGGCCGGGCCGGTCCGCCGACGCCCTCACCCCTCGACCTCTCGCGGCGCCTGCGACAACCCTTCCTCGTCCCGGAGTCCCAGTTGGTGCTCGAAGTGCTGGCCGAGATGCGCCGTCAGCACCGGGCCTTCGCCGTTGTGGTCGACGAACATGGCGGGGTCGAGGGCGTCCTGACGGTGAAGGACCTGCTCGGTGCCCTGGTCGGCGACCTTCCCGACGAGTTCGACCCCGGCGACGAGCAGGAGGTGGTCCGAGTCGACTCCAGGCGGTGGCTGCTGGATGGGCGGATGAGCGTCGATGACGTTCGGGGCCGCCTCGACATCGGCCTCCCCGAGGGCGAGTACGTCACCCTGGGAGGATTCCTCTTCGACGCATTCGGGCACATTCCCAGCGAGGGAGAGGAGCTGTCGGTCGACGGGTGGAAGTTGCGGGTAACCGAGATGGACAAGCGACGCATCGCCAAAGTCGTGGCCAAGCGCCCCGAACCTGCGTCGGAGCCGTCCGACACGGGAGCTTCCGCCGATGCCGCCCAGAGTGAGCACACGACAGTCGGGTAGCATCTCCAGGTCCGGCACGGGAGCCCACCAACCCCGTGTCGTGCCGCGGGCTGTGGCGCAGCTTGGTTAGCGCGCTGCGTTCGGGACGCAGAGGTCGCCGGTTCAAATCCGGCCAGCCCGACCAAACATGTGCAGGTCGGCAGCCAATTCCCATTCCGGCAACCTGTCGCTTTGGCATCGAAGGATCCGATCACGCCGACGCCGACGACGACGACGATCCGATGGGACGAAGGGGAACTCGTCTCAATGATGGCCTCGGACGACCAAGCCAACTCAGACCCCTGGTTCGATGGCCCCGGCTCCGATTGACCGATGGCGACCTGATGACCCACCGCCGGCCCCTGTCTGGTGGCATGGTGAGTCTTCTGGCCCTACCGGACGCTCAGGATCATCCTTATCGTCTGAGTTGGTGGCCACAGGCGACGTTCACATTGATAGGGCCTCGATCGGCGCAGATCTTGCCGGGCTGGAAGACCTCATGCATCGACTCGAGAAACTCCGCGAGGCTGACATCATGGCGGTGGACCCTACCCACCGCCATGATGCTGTCAATCTCGTGCACTATTTGGCGCTCCGGCAAAGTGATGTCCGTCACCTACAGCGCTGGCTAGGCGCACGAGGCCTCTCCTCACTCGGGAGATGCGAGCCCCATGTTCTGGCGACCGTCGAGAGCGTCCGTGCCGCCGTCGAAGGGTCGGCGCCACGTTTCGGACCGGCGATCCAGAGCTTCGACGAAGGACGCGCCGCCCTCGACAACAACACTGACTCCCTGCTTGGTCCCAGACCACCGGGCCGGGTACCCCGGATCATGGTCACGCTTCCTACCGAAGCTGCCGACGACTACTCCTTGGTGCAGCACTTCGTGGCAAAGGGTATGGACGTTGCCCGCATCAACGGCGCCCATGACGATCCCGGACGGTGGGAGCGCATGGCGCGCCACGTGCGAAGGGCGTCCTCCGACGTCGGTCGGCCGTGCCGAGTGTCGATTGATCTCCCAGGACCCAAACTGCGGACCGGGCCGCTCGCCGAGGGACCCCATGTGGCAAAGCTGCGACCCGAGCGGGATCTCCGAGGCATGCCGATAGCCCCGGCAGTGGCAACACTCATTGGCGATGAACCGAGGCCTGGCCTTCCTGGGCCGGTACTACCCGTGGATCCTTCGTGGATCGACCGGCGCCGGCCCGGAGACACGGTCATTTTGGCCGATACGCGAGGGTCCCGGCGCGAGCTGAGGATTGTGGAAGCGACACCCGGAAGGTGCGAGGCGGAGGTATGGGACACCACCTACATCGAGACGGGCACCGTGCTGTCATGCCATGGTGACATGACTCGAGTAGGAGATTTGCCGAGCGTCCCCCCGTTTCATGTGCTTTGTGTCGGAGACACTCTCGTGCTGACCCGAGCTCTCGACCCGGCCGTGGCCTGGCACCATGGACAGCCCGGCCATGCCGAGATCGGATGCCGCTTTGCCGCCGCCTTCGACACCGCCGAGGTCGGTCAGCGGGTGATCCTCGACGACGGAAAGATGGCCGGCGTCATCGAGGATGTCAGCCACGACGAGCTCCTCGTGCGAATCGGGTCCGCCGCAGCAAGAGGTTCGCGGCTCCGGGCGAAGAAGGGGATCAACCTCCCTGATACCGATCTGTCAGCCACGGCAGTGAGCGAGACCGACCTTCCATTGTTCGAAGTGGCGGCGGCGCACGCCGACATGGTGGCTGTGTCCTTCTTGCGCCATGAAGACGACGTCGATGAAGTACACCGATACCTCACACGAGTCCGAGCCCAGCACCTGGGGCTCGTCTTGAAGATCGAGACCACCCCGGGGTTCGCTCGACTTCCCGAGATCCTGTTGCACGCAATGCGCTCACCGCTTGTTGGGGTCATGATCGCCCGCGGCGACCTGGCCGTCGAGGTCGGCTACGAGCGACTGGCCGAAGTACAGGAAGAGATCCTCTGGCTGTGCGAAGCGGCACACCTCCCGGTCATCTGGGCCACCGAGGTCCTGGACCGACTCGCCCAAACGGGACAACCATCTAGAGCCGAGGTGACCGATGCCGCCATGGGGCAACGGGCCGAATGCGTCATGCTCAACAAAGGTCCCCACATCGATCGTGCCATCGTCGTTCTTGACGACATCCTTCGACGCATGTCCCGGCATCAACGCAAGAAGGCCCCGCTCCTTCAACCCCTTCACAGCTGGTCCGAGGCCACCTGAACAGGTCGCCTGACGTGGACGGTCGATCGCGCCCCTTGTTCTGCTCGGGTCGCCTCTCATGCTCAGTCGTTGGGGGTGTGCCGCGGCCGCCGAGGATGAGGCTGGGGATCGTCGGGTCACGGTCGATGAAGGCGTTGTCGCCCGGACCGGGATAGAGCCGGTTGCCATATGAACAAGGTAAATCGGCGGGATGACCCGGTCGGCTACCTCTTCGTCAACTTTCTGGAAACTTCTGAGAGCGTCGCCGTGACAGATTGGATCTGGCCTCCGTGCCGACTGGTCACGGCATCCGCCAGCGCGTCGCTCCCCCAGGCTCGACGGTCTCGAGCGCGGTGGCGGCGCGCGCATCGATGCGGTAGACGGACCACGGCGGTGGCCCGGCGGATGGCGCGCTGTATTCGGCGGTGAGGGCGGTGCCCGAGTTGTCCACCCGGGCCGGCCAACCGGCAGACACCCAGTGCTCGGCCATGGCCGCCACAGTGGCCGCGTCGGTGACCCTCTGCGCCTCGCCTTCGACGATCAGGTCGAACTGGCTGGTGGCCACGCTCAACGTGCAACGGGGGTCGCGGGCCAGGTTCCGCCCCTTACGGGTGCCGGTGCCGGTCTCGAACCAGAAGGCTCCATCGACCCAGAGGGCGCCGACACCGGTGACGTGGGGGCTACCGTCGTCGTTGATCGTCGCCAGCCAGCAGGTGTGGCGATCCGGGCCACCCGTACCGGGTCCTTGGGTGACGCCCCGCTCGAGACGTGCTTCGATCCGGGACCAGTCGATCAGGGGAAGCCCGTAGAGATCGGCGAGATTGGTTGCCTTCATGCTGGTTGGACGCCCGGGAGCACCGGAATTCATCGACGTCGCGCCGAAATTCATGGGGGACTGCCTCATGCCGTGGCGTGGACGATGGCACGGTAGAAGGTGCTCGGAGCCGAGCCGGTGGGGCCACGCTCCGGCTTGGCCAGCCGGCGCCCGATCCGGGTCGACAGGGACTCCCGAGGCGGATCGGTCGGCCCCGGCGGGCCGGCCACGGTCTCGACGGACGAGAACCCGGCCGCCCGGCACAGCGAAGTGAGGCCGGCCAACGTGGGTACGTACCAATTCCCGAAGTCGTAGTTGAGGTCCCGCGAATCGTGGAACTGGAGCAGGCTTGCGTGCTCGAGGTCCTGCAGGTGCACGGCCAGGGTCTCGATGACGGCGACCTGGCCGGTCACGGTCCGGAGGCGTTCCAGGCAGGTCAGGGGCTCCTTCATGTGGTACAGGACGCCGAGGTAGAGCACGACGTCGAAGGTCCCGAGCTCGGCGAGGTCGACGGTGGTGAAGTCGGCCACTCGCGGCTCCACCGAGGAGTTGAGTCTGGCCGCGGCGAACTCGAAGCCCTTCCGCCCGGGCAGGTCGGGCCGCCAGAACTCGGTCAGGTCGAGGGACAGGTCGGGCAACGTGCCCTGGGCGGCACACTCGGTCCAGTACTCGCCGCGGGCGTCGATATCCACTCCCCAGGCGTAGTGGTCGAGCGCCGTCACGTGCGGGGCACCGAGCCGCTCGGCCATGAATGAGTAGTACCCGTCCCA
Organism: uncultured Acidimicrobiales bacterium; assembly: GCA_963769825.1. Classification (GTDB taxonomy): domain Bacteria; phylum Actinomycetota; class Acidimicrobiia; order Acidimicrobiales; family RAAP-2; genus Bog-756. The sequence continues at coordinate 13,895 of CAVYNO010000014.1, read as the reverse complement.
AGCGCCGATGTCGAGCACGGTTCGGCCGGCGAACGACGGAAAGCGATCCTCGGGTATCTGGAACTCGGAGGCGCCTTTGGTCACCACGCCGTCACCGAGGTCGATCGAATGGAACCAGGGAATGGCGTCCATCTCCCGCTGCTCTTCCCCGGTGAACATCATCGGCAGTGAGGCTAGTCAATCACCCAGCAGGCGGGACGGGGGCGGCGGCGACATCGTCTGGGCCACCGACCTCAGTGACGCGACAGTCGACGCCCGGCGGGTCGACCGGTCAATTCAGCGAGGAGGTCGACGACCAGATCGGGGTGGGACAGGAAGGGCGAATGGTCGCTGTCCCATTCCACTGTCCTGCCGGCGCATCGCTTGGCCATCAGCCGTTGCAACTCAGGATGGACGATCTGGTCGTCCGTGCAGACGACGTACGTCGAGGGTCTGAGCCGCCACGAGACGGATTCGGGAGACTGCTGGAGGGTGACGAGGGGCTGGCGACCGAGCCGCGACTGTGCCCATGAGGCCGTGTCGGCATCGCACTGGTTGAAGAGGGCAGCTGCAGCCAGCGAGGGTTCCATGGTGATGAAACCGTCGTCCGAGATGATCAGGCCCGACCCGTGGTCCGGCCGGCCTTCGTGGGAGATCCCGGCCACATCCGGCATGTCAACGGCCGCGGCCATGCAGGACTCGCCCTCGTCGAGGGCCATGGCGCAGAGAAAGACGAGGTGTCCGACGGAGGGATGGTCGCCCGCCTCGCAGATGACCGCCCCGCCATAGGAGTGGCCCACGAGCACCACCGGGTGCTGCCAATCCCCCGAGCTCCCGGCGAACCCGCTCGGCGTCGGTGTGGAGGTCACCCATCGGGCCGGGGTCGTCGCCATGGCCCGGGAGGTCGATGGCGACCGCCGGCACCCGGCGGGCGGCGAGGCCGTCCAGGACTCGCTCCCAGCACCACGCCCCGTGCCACGCCCCGTGCACCAGTACGACTGTGGGGGTCGGGACGACGGGCACCGGGCGAGACGGTAGCGCAATGCCGTGGAACCGGCTCAAGGGCAGCGCGCTGCCACTGCTTCGCTTGTGGTTGGAGGCCGGGGCCGGCGATCGAAGCGGTCAGGAGCGCTCGGTCACGGCGCCGCGGCCGGAAGGGATCGCACAGCTGTTCGGCCAGCAGCCGCACACGGGAGGGTGCACCGAGCTCCTGTTCCACCCGCACGGGCCGGCCGGCAAGCCCGGTGCGCGGGACCGGTCTCCCCCGGCCGGGGAACCGGGCGCGCCCGGCGAGCACATCCCACACGGTGAGGACCACCCCGAGGTTCATCCCCTCCGAACCGTCGACTGCATGGTGCAGGCGATGGTACGAGGGGCTGACGAGCAGCCACCCGAGCGGCCCGTAGGCCCACCGCACGTTGGCATGCGGAATGGTACCGAGGCACACGTACGTGATGACCAGCTGGGGGGCGAGTCCCCGATGTCCGGTGAGCACGAAGGCAGGGATCGAGGCGAGCAGGAAGCCGGGCAGGTGGCTGAGTGGATGGGCTCGGAAGGACGTGAGCACGCTCAGCTCCTCCTGGGAGTGGTGGAGGGCATGCAGCCGCCACAACGCCGTCACCCGATGGTCGGCCCAGTGGGCGACCCAGTTGGCGCCATCCATGAGCACGAAGGTGAGACCGACGACGAGCACGGTCGGCAACCTGGCGGTCCATGGGCCCGCCAGCCAATTCGCCCGGTGGTCGAGGAGGGAGGCAAAGGCCACGCTGAACAGCGTCATGAGCGCGACGACCACCGTCACGTGGAGGAGGAAGAACCCTGCATCGTGGAGATGACCGCGGGCCAGGAACGGCCGGCGCTCGGCCGGCCAGAGCCGCTCTGCGACCATGCCCACGGCGACCACCAGAAGGACCGGGGGTGCGAGCAGCTCGGCCCGCCCGGCCGACAGTCCAGCCGCCACGCCACCCGATCGCTGAAGGGCGCTCACCCCGATCCAGACCACCGCGGTAGCGGCGACGGCGAGCGCCAGCGACCCGATCGGGACCGAAGGTCTCCCTCGGGTGCCCCGTAGTTGCCGGTCCCCCATCACCTCCAGGGGTGCCGCGTCGACGACCGTCCCGGCGTTCATGCCCAGGACGCGGTCAGTAGCCGTACCCGCCTCCGCCCGATTGGGTGGTGGGCGGTGAAGTAGGTGGGGGGGACGTGACCGGGGGCGATGTGACCGGCGGGGCGGTGGCCGGCGGCGCGGTGGCCGGCGGAGCGGTCGCCGCGGGTGCCGGCATCACGGCGTGAGGTGTGGTCGTCGGTGAGATCGGTGGTGTGGTCGAAGAAGGTGGTGGCGGTGCGCTGGTCGTGGTGGGGGGAGCCGCAGACGCTGAAGCGGGGACCACGGACCAGGCGCCGGCAACACCCTGCCCCATGGTGTCGCCGGCCTTCTTGTCACCGCTGAAACGATAGAGCGGCATTCCGTTGAAGGTGACCTGCAGGGTTCCGTCGGGCCGGGTCAGGGTCCCGAGCTCCGAGGCGGTGATCCCGGTCCCGGCGGCCACTCGTGGGGTCGGGACGGTCAATGGCGGCCAGGCCATGGCGCAGGCTCCGGTGCAGGTCGACTTGCCGGTGCCGTCCGGCGAGAACCGGTAGAGGGTGATCCCGGACTGATCGACCAGGATGGTACCCAGGGCCCCAGCCGGTGCGGCGGACACGACGGCGGCAGCCGAGCGCGAGCTGGTCGCACGTTGCTTGAGGACGGTCGATGTCGGAGATGACGCGCTCGAGCTACAGGCCGCGGCCAAGAAGACGATCGTGCCGAGTGATCCGATGACCACCCACCGCCGGAACCGGTTGTTCCGGCGCGGCGAGCCGTCTCTCTGGTCGGTGAAATGCATGTTGTCGTTCCTTCCGCTGGTCTGCCGGTACTACGAGCGGTCGGCGTCATCGGGATTGCCGACGGTCGCCGGCCTCCTCGGTCGATCGGTCCCGCTCCTCTGATCCAGGGCTCCGTCAGACGTTGCCGGAGTACGATCTCGCCAGACCGCCACCGCTGCCGTCACCTCGGGGTTCGGACCGGTGAGCTCGGACACAGCGGGAGGATCGCTCGGTCAGAGGTGCGAGCGACGAGCAGGGGGACCATCACATGACGGATCAGGCGACATACGAGGCACTTCTGGTGATCGGGGGCGCACCGGTCTCGGGGTCGGAGGGGACCTACCCGGTCCGCAATCCGGCCCATCCCGAGGAGGTCGCATTGGAGGCCCCGTCCGCCTCGCTGGCGCAGGTCGACCAAGCCATGGCCGCCGCCCGACGCGCCCAGCCCGAGTGGGAAGCCCTGGGCTTCGAGGGCCGCCTCGCCCACCTGCGCCGCGCCTGCACACGGGCCCAGGAGCTGCTCGACCTGGACGCCGCCGCCGCCCGTCTCACCCGGGAGCACGGAAAGACCCGGATCGAAGCGCTCTTCGATTTGGCCACGACCGGAGGCATGCTCGAGGCACTGTCCCCACTGGTGGCCGAAGCCCTCGAGCCGCACGCGGCCGGCCCCTCCACGGTGCAGCCCGTACCGCACGGGGTGGTCGGGGCGATCCTGCCCTTCAACTGGCCGGCCGCGGTGATGGGGAACAAGATCCTGCCCGCCCTCCTGGCCGGCAACACGGCAGTGGTGAAGACCCCGCCGACCTGTCCGGGAGCGGTCCTCGAATTGGCCGCCGCCATCGCCACCGGCCTTCCCGCCGGGGTGCTCAACTCTCTGAACGGCCCGACCCCGGAGTTCGCCGCCGCGGTCGTGGCCCATCCCGGGCTCGACATGGTCTCGTTCACCGGCGGGGTGGCAGCCGGGCGCTCGGTGCTATCGGCCTGCGCTCCCCATCTCCGGCCGGTTGTGCTGGAGCTCGGCGGCAACGACCCCGCCATCATCGGCCCGGACCTGGAGCCCGACGCCAAACTGGCGGACCGCCTCCTCGAGGCCGCCTTCGCCACCTCCGGACAGGTATGTATGGCGATCAAACGCCTCTACCTGCCGGCCGGACGTCTGGACGACTGGCGCGACGCGCTGGTCGAGAGCCTTTCCCGCACCGTCGTGGGCGACGGCCTGGAGGAAGAGGTGACCATGGGCCCGGTTCACACCGAACGGGCCCGGGACCGGGTCGAGGCCATGATCGCCGCGGCCGGCACTAGCGCCACCGAGGTCGTCCGGCCGGCCGCCGTCATGGGGACAGCCGGTGGATGGACCGTGTCACCGGCGCTCGTCGTCGCGCCCGATCCCGACGCCGACCTCGTGCGCGAGGAGCAGTTCGCTCCCGCGCTCCCGCTGCTGCCCTACCGCCGGCTCGACGAGGCCGTCGCCGCGGCCAACGACACCGGCTTCGGGCTGTGCGCCTCGATCTGGAGCGGCGATGCCGATCTGGCCGAGGGCGTGGCTGCCCGACTGCGGGCCGGCACGGTGTGGACCAACGCCCACGGCATGACCGCCATGGACCACCTCGCCCCGATGGGAGGCTGGGGGGAATCGGGCCTGGGGGTCGAGATGGGCGTCGAGGGCATGGCCGCCTTCACCCGGCCCCGGGTGCACCGCCGGGGCTCGCTGTGACCCTCAGCCGAATCCCGGCGGGGGCGTGAACCCGGCGCCGGCCAGCCCGTCGAGCAGGGCGGCGATCCGCAACAGGCGAAGATCGGACAGGAACGGACCGATGACCTGCACGCCCACCGGGAGGCTCTCGGGCGTCGGCCGCACCGGAAGCGTGACCACGGGTAGCAGCACCGAGCCGATCGCTCCCATCCAGGCCATCATCAGCATGTGGGACACCGGGGTGCCGTCGACGTCCACAGAGCGGTCGGTGATCTCGCCCTGGACGTCGTGAGGGTAGGCAGCGGTCGGCATGACCGGTGCCAGCACGACGTCGTAGTGCTCGAAGAACCCGGCCCAGGCGGCCCGCTGGCGCTGCCGTAGCCCGTTGGCCCGGGCCCAGGTCCGGTACCGACCTCCGAGGGACCGCGCCGCCACCGCGGTCAGATCGTCACCATCGAGAGTCTCGAGCTCGGCAAACGCGGCATAGACGTCGTCGGGAAAGGTGGACCCGATGATGGGCAGGACCAGCTCCTCCCAGGAGCGGAGCCCGTCCGCCAACGGGACGGGCAGCGACGCGGTGTCGACGTTCACCCCCGCATGGGTGAGACGGACGGCGAAGTCATCGAGGCTTGCTCGCACCGACGTGGACAACGGGACGAGCTCGCCACCTTGGTCGAACACGGTCGCCACCCGCAGCTGGCCAGGTTCGGGGACCGCGCCCTCCTCCAGCTCCAGGTGCCAGGCGGCGGCGTCCTCGGGTACCGGGCCGGCGACGGTACCGAGCACCAGGCGCAGATCATCGATGCTGCGGGCCAGCGGTCCGTTGCAGTTGACATCGGTTTCGACCAGGTTGCCCGGCGGTCCAGGAATGTGCCCGCGGCTGGGGACGACGCCCCAGGACGGCTTCAGTCCGTAGACGCCGTTGTAGTGGGCCGGGTTGCGAATGGAACCGCCGATGTCGCTGCCCAGCTCGACCGGCGTGAGCCCGGCGGCCACCGCGGCGGCGGCGCCGCCCGATGATCCGCCCACGGTCCGCGTGGTGTCCCACGGGTTGTTGGTCACGCCGTACACCTCATTGAAGGTCTGGAGGTCGCCCGCATAGAGAGGCGTGTTGGTCTTGCCGAAGACGATCGCCCCCGCGGCCTTGAGCCGGCTCACGGCCAGGGCATCCCGTTCGGGTACATAGTCCCGGAGCTCGGGTGCTCCGGAGGTGGTGACCAACCCCTCGGTCTCCCACACGTCCTTCACCGTCATCGGGAGGCCATGGAGCGGCGGAACCGCGACCCCGGAGGCCGTCACGGCGTCGGCGGCATCTGCCGCCTCACGGGCGCGCTCGACATCAAGCGCCACCACTGCATTCACCGCCGGGTTGTACTTCTCCACCCGGGCCAGGGCGTGCTCGAGCACTTCGCGACTCGACACCCGCCGCCCACGCAGGGCCCGGACCAACTCGCTGGCGGTGACGAAGTCGAGGTCCACGACGTCACGCTAGTGCCGGTGGCGGGCGGTCACATGGGTCGTACCGGGTCGGGGGCGGTGAAGCAGATTCCGCCACCCGACTGGGTACGCTCCAACGAAGGGCATCTGCCGTTCTGGCCCCCGCCCTCCCCGGAACCCCATCCCGATGGCCGAGTACCAGATCCTCAAGCCACCACCCCGGCGCCACCGAGCCGGCGTCTTCTCCGCAGTCGTCGTCCTCGCCGTCGTGGGGATCGGACTCGGCGCGTTCGCCGCCGGCCGGCATTCGTCCGGCCTGAGCCCCGCGGGACACCCGGGCACCACGTCGACCAGCATCGCGCCTGCGGCGCTCACCATCCTGTCCACGACGCCGGCCAACGGCGCCACCGACGTGGCCTCCGACCAGGTGGTGACCGTCCACTTGTCGGCGCCGGTGGCCAGTACGGCGGGCCTGCCGGCCTTCAGCCCCCCGGTGAGTGGCACCTGGACCCAGGTCGGACCGTCGACCTTCACCTTCGCCGCCTCCGCCCCGTTCATCCCGACCTCGACCGAGACGCTCGCCTTCCCGGCAGGCGCCACCGGCCTTCGCGGCCGGGGCGGAGCGGAGCTCGCCGCCCCGGTGACTCTCACCTTTGCGGTCGCCCAAGCGAGCACGGAACGGCTCCAGCAGCTCCTGGCCCAGCTCAACTACCTTCCGCTGTCCTTCACCCCGGCCGTCCCGTTGGCCTCCCCCATCGAGGCGGCCACCGCGCAGACCGGTTCCTTCAACTGGCGTTGGCCCGGCACGCCCACCGCCCTGACCTCGCTGTGGACCGAAGGATCGGAGAACGTGATCACCAAGGGCGCGGTGATGTCCTTCGAGACCCAGCACGGCCTCACTGCCGACGGCCTGGCCGGGCGGCGGGTGTGGTCGGCGCTCCTCGCCGATCTGGCCTCGGGCCGGGTGAAGGCCGACCCGTACACGTATGTGTTCGTCTCGAAGCAGCTGCCCGAGGCGCTCACCCTGTACGAGAACGGCGCCCCGGTGATGGTGAACATCGCGGTGAACACGGGCGCCCCCGGGGCCGACACCGTGGACGGCACCTACCCGGTCTTCGAGCACGTGACCAGCTCGGAGATGAAGGGGACCAACCCCGATGGCTCTACCTACGACGATCCGAACGTCCCCTGGGCCAGCTACTTCAACGGCGGCGACGCGCTCCACGGGTTCGTGCGGGCCTCCTATGGATCGCCCCAGAGCAACGGCTGCGTGGAGATGCCCATAGCCGAGGCGGCCCAACTCTGGCCCCTCACCCCCATCGGCACCCTGGTGACCGTGGTGGGCCCGGCCATCTGATCGCTCCGGGCTCCCCGATCTGCCGATCGTCGCCTGGCGCGCGCCTTGTCCGCCCCATCAGGCGGTCAGGTCACCCCCCGACGGTGAATCGAGGCGACCGGCCTCGTCGTGGCGGGCACGGTTCGCCACGGCCAGCTGCCAGATATGCCGGTTCACCTCGCGGGCCAGGTAGAGGGAGAAACCGGCAGCGGGAAGCTCGAAGAAGGCGGCCAGGAGCAGGGCTTGGAAGAACTGTTGCCGGTTGCCCGACGTCGTCACGTCGAACCAGGCATCGACGATCAAGAGGGTGGCGGTGGCCACGGCGGGGAACTGCACGCGTTGATCCACCTTGTGGGCCATGTAGGCAGTGCGGACGATGGCGAAGCCCAGCAGGAGGTCGAACCCCACCCATGCCGCCCGGTAGTGCAAGTCGAGATTTCGCTTCGGCAGGGAGACGGCCAGGTAGACGATCCACGGCAGCAGCGCCACGGCCGCCGCGCTGTACAGCCAGGCCATCCGCCGGGCCCGGCGCTCGTCGGGCGGTTGCGGGCCGGAAGGGTTGGCCGGCGAGCTCGACGCAGCCCGATCATCCACAGTCCCAGCCTAAGAGCTACCTCGTGGCCGCCAGGGGGTCCTCCAGCGCCAGGCTCCGCTGGAGCGCCGCGAGCAGCAGAGAGCGTTGGGCGGAGACCCCCGTGAGGTTGGGGACCCGTGTCCAGGTGCCGTCGGCACCGAGCGACCAGGACTGGACATCGTCGGCCAGGTTGAGCTGGAGGATCTGCTCGAGCTGGGCCACCGAGTCCGGATCGCCTACCGGGATCATGGCCTCGACTCGGCGGTCGAGGTTCCGGCGACGGAGGTCCGCTGACCCGATGTAGTAGACGGCCGGCCCGGCCGGACCGCCCCCGAATCTGAGGATGCGGGAGTGCTCCAGGAACCGTCCGACGATCGAGCGGACCCGGATCGTCTCGGACAGTCCCGGTACGCCGGGACGCAGACAGCAGATGCCGCGGACGATGAGGTCGATGGGTACCCCGGCCTGGGACGCCCGGTAGAGGGCCTCGACGACAGGGACGTCGTCCAGGCCGTTGACCTTGATCACGATGCGCCCGTCCGGCCCGGCCGCGGCCTGTTCGTCGATGGCCTCGACCACCCGCCGCCGGATCCCGCCCGGCGAGGTGACCAGCTCCTGATAGCGCGGCGGTTGGCTGAACCCTGTGATGTAGTTGAAGAACCGGGTCACATCGGCACCAAGCGCTTCCCGGCACGACAGAACGCCGAGATCTTCGTACATGCGCGCTGTCTTGGGGTTGTAGTTGCCCGTCCCGACGTGGCAGTACAGCCGTACCGCCTCACCCTCCTGGCGGACCACCAGGGTGGTCTTGGCATGGGTCTTCAGACCCATCACGCCGTAGATCACGTGGGCGCCGGCTTCCTCCAGTGCCCGGGCCCACCCGATGTTGGCCTCCTCGTCGAAGCGCGCCGTCACCTCCACCAGGACGGCGACCTGTTTGCCGTGCTCGGCTGCTCGAACCAGGGCGGCGACCACCGGGCTGTCGCCGGAGGTGCGGTACAGGCACTGCTTGATGGCCAGTACCTGGGGATCCTCGGCAGCCTCGTTCATCAGCTCCTCGACCGACGCGGAGAACGAGTCGTAGGGATGGTGGACGAGGACATCCTGGCGATCCAGCACCGAGAAGATGCTCGAGTCCTCCTCCCGCTCCACGGACGTCAGGACGACCGGGATCAGCGGGGTCCACGGCTCGTCGTGCAGCTCGGGGCGATCGAGGGCATGGATCGACCACAGGCACTCCAGCCCCAGTGGCCCGGCGAACCGGTAGACATCGTCAGGGCCGAGCCCCAGCTCTTCGGTCAGGCGCTCCACCGGCCCTTCCGACGTCCGCGTGTCGACCTCCAGTCGCACGACGGGAAGGAAGCGCCGGCGCCGGAGCTCTTCCTGCAACGCCAGCAACAAGTCGTCGGCCGCGTCATCGTCGAGGGCGAGATCGGCGTCGCGGGTCACCCGGAAGACGCACGGATCGCCCACGTCCATACCCGGGAAGAGCTCGTCGAGGAAGGCGACCACGATCTGCTCCAGGGGGATGAACCGGTCGCCGTCGGCCAGCGGGAGCAGGCGGTCGACATTGGGGGGCACCTTTACGCGGGCGAACCTGGAGGTCTCGTCGGTGCGGCTGCGGACCTCGACCCCCACATTCAGGGAGAGGTTGGAGATGTAGGGGAAGGGGTGGCTGGGATCGACCGTGAGCGGGGTCACAACCGGCAGGATCAGCCGGTCGAAGACCTCGTGGAGGTAGGCGCGATCCTTCTCGCCCAACGTGTCCCAGTCGCAGAGCTCGATCGCCTCCCCGGCCAGCGCGGGGACCAGCTCATCGACGAGGAGCGACTCCTGCCGACGGACCATACGCTCCAGCGAGGCCCGGACATCCCGGAGCAGCTGGTCGGGGGTGCTCCCGTTGAGGGCGAGCGACTTGATGCCGGCGACCACCTGCCTCCGCAACCCGGCCACCTGCACCTGGAAGAACTCGTCGATGCGTTCGCTGAACAGGACGAGGAACTTCACTCGCTCGAGCAGGGGGATCGACCGGTCGGCGACCAGATCCAGCAGGCGATCGTTGAAGTCGAGGTCGGAGAGCTGGCGGGCGAAGAAGCGGGGCTCGGAGCCCTGCCCGGCGCCCCTCTGCCACCCGGCGATGGTCTCGACGCTCATTGGGCAACGATACAACCAGGCCTCGTGGCTCCGACCGACCGGCTGATCGGGGCTTCCGGATGCGGTGGCCAGGCGAATGCGCCACGCCTGGTCGACGGATGCTGCTCGCTAAGGGCTGTCGCAGGGTGGGCCACAATGGCTGGTGCCGGACCCCAGGAGGGTCCACGACCGGCTGGACGGCTGCGAAAGGTGCGGGGACGTGAGCACGGACCGAACGATCGAGGTGATGGTCGAGATACCCCGGGGCAGCCGCAACAAGTACGAGTTCGACCACGAGCGGGGCCTCATCCGGCTGGATCGGCGCCTCTTCTCGGCCACCTTCTATCCGGCTGATTACGGATTCGTGCCCGACACCCTGGCCGAGGACGGCGACCCGCTCGACGTGCTGGTCCTGCTCGACGAACCAACTTTTCCGGGGTGCCTCGTGGAGAGCCGGCCGATCGGTGTGTTCTCGATGACCGACGAGAAGGGCCCCGACGCCAAGATCATCGCGGTGGCCTGTGGTGATCCCATGTGGGAGCCCATCCACGATCTCGACGGTCTCCCTCCCTTCCTCACTCACGAGATCGCCCACTTCTTCGACGTCTACAAGGACCTCGAACCAGGCAAGCTGACCAAGATCAAGGGGTTCGATGGCGTGGAGGCAGCCTGGGACGAGATCGACCGTTCCTTTGCACGCGCCAACTCGCATTCCTCTACCGACAAAGAGGACGGGAGCTCCTGAAGGTCGCGCCCGGTCGAGTCCTCCCGGCGAAGTGCGGGGGCTGCGTCCAGGTGCCGTTCTGATCCGAGTTAGCCCAGGACCTGCGCCTTTGCCGCCGCAAACTCTTCGTCGGTCAGGGCCCCAGACTCGTGGAGGGAGGCGAGCTGCTGAAGCTGGGCGATGCGATCACTCGCACCCGCGGCCTGTGCCGCAGGAGCGGGCGGCGGGGGCGCCGGAGGTGGGGCTTGAGCGGCCTGTTCCTGGGTGGCCTGTTGCTGGATGGCACGGTTCGTTCCAGCCTTCGATCCCATGTAGGCCACACCACCGACGGCGGCGGCCCGGAGCAACGGTCGTCTGCGTGCGAATGGCATCGGAACCTCCTAGTCCTGGTCGGTGTCGAGCTCAATGCCGAGGGCGAAGGCGATCTCGGCCGCCGCCGACACGATGCGGACATTGCCGACTGTCGGATTCAGGGCCACCAGAAGCCCAAGGATCTCTTCCGGAGTCACTCCGGCCTCCAAGGCGAATGCCACCTGAAAGACGTAGGACGCCGGTGCGGCGTCGGCGGCGATCAGCGCGGCGATGTTGGCCATCGAGTAAGTCTTGGGATCGAGCCCGGAGGCCTCCAGATTGTCCAACCGTGCCTTGAAGAGGCCCTCGAGGGCACTGGCGTCGTGTTGGGCCACCCCGATCAAGACATCGCTCGTTCCGCTTGAGACTGTCATGTGCTCTCCTTCACGTCGACCGCCCGCAACCTCTGGGTGCAGACGAAACACTCGGCAGTACGGATCGAGGCTGCCTCTGTTTCACGTTACCGGATCGATCGGGGTGGCCACCAGCCCTGACCTGGGGAGACTCGGGGGAGTGCCGTTGGACGCGCCGGCGCCCGGCTCATGGCCCGGAGCTGGACCGGCAATCATGCTCATCGCTCGGGCCGGGAAATGGCGCCGTGTCCATTCGTGCCTTTCATGGCCGAGACCGGTCGCGGCCACGGGGATGGCAAAGAGGCCCGATCGGGAAGCGTGCTCCTACCTGAACGGTCCCGGTGGTGTGCTCCTCTGGCCAGATCCCAGACTTTGCAATCATCAAACAGTATGGCGACGCGCCCGTCGGCGATTGCGCTGGCCAGAGGGCCTCGTGTGATTCAACTGGCGTCCGCGGCGACGTTCATCGCCGGAAGGGGCGGTTAGGGGAAGGGGCCGCGAGGCATCGGGCGAAGGCTCCGGAGGGTATTGTCCTGTCCGACCTTCGTGAGCCGCGTAGTCGGAGCATCGCGGACTCATAGTCAGCAAGGCGTCTGATGAGGAACGCCGCCCGGGAAGGGGTCTTCAGCGGATGAGCGTACTATGGCCGCTCAGAGACACTCTTTTTCGGGGATGTAGCTCAGTTGGCTAGAGCACCTGCTTTGCAAGCAGGGGGTCACGGGTTCGAGTCCCGTCATCTCCACCAGAATCGCCTGGTAGACGTGTGAAGTTCCGGTACCTGGGCGACACACTGGCTTCGGCTCCTTGGCGACACTTTCCGGACGCGGCTCCGGCTCCTGGGCGACACTGGCTCCGGTAGGTGGGCGACACTCCATCCGCGCCTGGTCAGCTCGATGGTTCTTGGCTGTGGACGAATACGTCCGCGACCAAGGAGGGATGCGTCGTGCTGGTGGAGCTGGGGCTCGTGGAACAGCGCTATAAGGCCGTGCTCGAGGTCACCGACGGTGCGACCACTGTGACCGAGGTCGCCCGTCGCTATGGCGTGAGTCGGCAGACCGTGCACAAGTGGCTGGTGCGTTATGCCACCGGCGGCTTGGCGGGGCTCGTCGACAAGAGCTCGAAGCCCGACACATGCCCTCACCAGATGCCGCCCACGGTGGAGGCGAAGATCCTCGAGATGCGACGAGCCCACCCCGAGTGGGGGCCCCGCACCCTGCTCAACCGTCTCATGCGAGCGAGTATCGAGCCGTTGCCCTCCAGATCGGCGATCTATCGCTGCCTGGTGCGACACACGCTGCTCGAGCCCAAGCCGAGGAAGCGACGGCCGAGCGACTACAAGCGCTGGGAGCGCTCTCGCCCAATGGAGCTCTGGCAGATGGACGTGACCCTCGGCGTGCGCCTCGCCGACGGCTCCCGGCCGTCGGTCGTGACCGGCGTCGACGACCACTCCCGATTCTGCATCTGCGCCAAGGTCGTGGCCCGAGCCACGGCGACCCCGGTGTGTGCCGCATTGCTCGAGGCCATGGAGCGCCATGGCCGTCCCGAGGCGATCTTGTCGGACAACGGCAAGGTCTTCACCGGGCGCTTCGGACCGGGCACGGGGCTCGTGCGCTTCGACCGCATCTGCCAGGAGCACGGGATCCGCCACTTGCTCACCGCCCCCGGATCTCCCACCACCACGGGCAAGATCGAGCGCTTCCACAAGACCTTGAAGCGCGAGTTCCTGGGCGGAAAGGTCTTTGCCTCCATCGACGAGGCGCAGGCGGCTATCGACACCTGGGTGCACGACTACAACCACACCCGGGAGCACCAGAGCCTCGGTAACCGACCGCCGAATGCCCGCTTCGTCCAGACGCGGCGTGAGCCCGTCGAGGATGCCGACGATGAACCGACGCCCACTACCCGACCCGGCGAGACCCGCCTGCTTCGGCGCGTGCATCAGAACGGAAAGATCGACGTCTTGCGCTTCCGGTATCACGTGGGCCGGCACCTGACCGGCCAGACCGTCGAGGTCTTCAGCCGCCACGGGCTCCTCGAGATCTTCCACGACGGGGTGCTCGTGGCCACCCACGCCCGGCGCCATCTGGCCGACGAGGAAATGCGTCTCCACCGGGCCGCCCTCGCTGCCTCGGACCCCACCCCGACGGGGGCGGTGGTGGTCCGGAAGGTCAACGGCCAGGGTTCGGTGAGCTTCGCCGGCACCCAGTACCGGGTGGGGAACGCCTTTCGCCGGCGCTCGGTCGAGCTCACCATCACTCGCGACACCGTCAAGATCTCCATCGACGGGAAACTCCTGCGCACCCACGCCAAACGCCACGACCGAGGAAAGGAGCACGGTGCACTCGGAAACCCTGGTGGTAGACCGGACCGCGTCAACGCGGCCTAGAACCTTCGACTTCCCGTCACCCAGGAGCCGGAGCCAATTCGTCGCTCGGGTACCGAGGCCTCAC